>NZ_PJBA01000006.1:0-2027474 GCF_002836245.1 Colwellia sp. Bg11-28 | reverse complement strand
TGAAGTTCCCCCGTTTTAGTGGACACCTTCATAGTTAGAATATGTCTAATAATATGAGTCGAATTAATTAAAAAAAAGCCACATATAATGTGGCTAAAATAAAAACAAATAAAATGTGAGTAAGTTAAATCTGAGCCTTAGTGATCGTGCTCCTCAGAACCAGCAACACCTAACCACGCTGCTTTACCAGGTGTGAATGTTAAATCAAAGTGCCCAACTACGACACCTTCATGTAAATCAATTTCAGTAACTTCTTGCTCATGAACGATATAAATAATCTCGTGGGCTTTTGAAGAAATAATGAGTGGTTTTGAATCTTCCGCTAGGGCACTAAATACTTCAATACGACTATCTAATTGCCAATTATTTTCTGCTGAAAATACGTTTAATTGTCCCGTATTATCGAGAATAAGCATATGCTCGTTATGACCATCAAAGCCATACGTTACTGAAGTTAGTGCTTCTTCTTGTTGCCAATTAAACGGGCTGATTTGCTGCGTTATTAAATCAACTAAAAAGAAACTACCACGTGCATTACCAATTATCACATTATTTTCTGAACTGCCCTTTAGTGAGCCTATGCGAAGACCTTCTGGCATGTCTGCAGGGTTAACAATTTTTTGTGCTGTAAATACACTACCTTGCTGCTCTATAGCTAAAATGCCATCACTACAGGCAAAAGCAATATGGGTATCTGTTTGAAAGCTACCATGTAAGTCAGGGCATTTAACATCAAATAGTTGTTCTTGGTGAAAGTGATCATCATGTACTTCAAGCAGTGCTACCTGATCAGGCAAACTACCTTCCGCATCAATTTCTCGATGAGTAGCTAATACAAATTCACCGCGGATCTCAGCAGTTCCATGCATATAAGTTTCAAAGTGATGCTCCGCAATAGTTTTTTCTGCCGCAATACTTTCGTCACTTAACAAACTTAATGATGCATTAGCACCTGTATCTTTGTTGCCATCAAAAAATATTGCTACTTGTTCGCCGCGAGGAACAAAGTGAGTTGGTTTTACATCATTTAACGTAAAGCTTGTAAGCTCAGGTACATCGGCATGTTGATCAAAGTGATCACCGTGTGCTTCTTGCCATAAGCCGCCATCAATAAATTCAACCGTATCAAACGAGCGTTGAACTGCAACCGCATAACGGTTTTCAGGGCTCGCGTATAAATATTCTGCAGGGTTGGTAATCGAAATAGATTCAACTAAGGCATTATTTTCAAGGTCAAAAATATGTACTACAGCTTGTTCACTATCCGCAATAGCTAAGCGACCTTTACCTAACTCCTCCTCGTGATTGTCATGGTCATTATCGATAGGTGTTGGCGTTTTTGCTATTTCGGTAATAGTAGTTTCACTGCCACCACAACCAACAAGTGCTGTCGCAGCACAGGCCAATAATAAGCTTTTTAACGAGATGATTTTCATGAATGTCCTTTAAAATATAGAGTGATGCGCCGATCTATTGAAAGGCGCTAAATTTAAATTGAATGTAAGATTAAATTGATTAGCTGATTTAAAATGAACCGCGTAAACCCAGCGCCACTGAACGTCCTGCTAGCGGTGTTAAATCCTTTAAGAATGAGGTGTGCACTTGTGCGTATTCATCTGTTAAATTTATTGCTTTTAGATATACAGCTAAGTCATGCTATCCTAAAGAAAAGTGATAGTTAACGTTGGCATCAACCATGACATAGCTGTCTGTTGAGGTTTCTAGTTCGGCAGTATGCGTTTGTTCAAAATAGTGGCTGACAAATAAGTCGGCAGAAATGCTTTCGCCTTGATAACTTAATTCGGTCGCAATACGGGCAGGTGGTGTTCGAGGTAACTCTCCACCTTCATCTAAACGTGCTCGAAGCACATCACCTTGTACTCGCCAAGTAAACTCATCAGTCACTTGCCAAACAAGCTGTGCTTCAAATCCATATAAGGATACATCTTGAGCGGTAAAGGTATAAAGCGGTAACGTATGAGCTTCTTCTACTTCACCGCCGTGGTCATGTCCGCTGTGATCATGACCATCACCAGCAGACAAGCCAGTCGCTTGCTCATAGTAGTAATCATCTATTTGGTTATAAAAAACATTAAAGATAAAACCAAAGTCACCTTTAAACTTACGTAAACTTAGATCAATATTATTGGCGGTTTCCATGACAATATCATGATCAGTCAAACCAAAGTGAGCAGCTTCGCCGTGGTCATCATGTAATGCAAACAAAGCACCTACTTCATATGAGCCGGTACCAATATGAGGACCAAAAGATAATAGTTCCGCAGCAGATGGCGCACGTTCTGAATGAGATAATGATAAACCTACATTATAACCATCGATGAAATCCCACACTAGACCAGCAGAAAGACTAATCGGAGTAAAAACATGTTCGACATTAAAATTGCGGGTATAACCTTGTGTTTCATGAGCCCCATGATCATGCGAGTCGTGTCCTGCATCATCGTCTGCGCCGTGATCATCATGAGCAGACTTAACGAGTTCAAGTTCTGGCAAACGAACTTTAGCCGCGGTCACTTCAGTACGTTCAATACGCGCACCAAGTTGTACTAAAAAGTCACCAAAATGACGTTCTTCTATCCAGGCTAAGCCGAGTGAATTTGTTTCTGATGGGGGTGTAAATGCCTCTTCGCCAACTGCAGTAAAATCACTTTGTTTATAGTGAAGACTTAAGCCACCACGCCAATCCAAGAAGTCTTGATGCAATAGTTCAACTCTCGCTTCTATCGACTCGTTATCAAAGGTAGTGCCGACCAAACCCAACTCTACTTCTGTATGGCGATAATCAGTATAACCAATCTTAGTATTAAGTGATTTTATAACATTATTATCAAAGCTAAGTTCGCTTAATAGTTGAAAGCGATTTTGGGTTAAGTCGGCAGAAACTTCTATGTCTTCATCGCCATGACTATGGCCTGGTATACCGTATTCTTGTTCTAAATTCTGATAAGACAATCCAACAAAGCCGTTATCTAATAAATAACTGGTACCTAAGGTGAAGCCACTTGATTCCGCTGCTGAATTAGCTACTTCGTCAACACCATATTTTTCAGGTATTTGATAGTTCTCGCTGTCGCGATAAAAGCCATCCGCATGTACCGCAATATTACCGGTACCACTGGTAAACGAGCCAGACGCTAATGTCTGCTCATTATTACTATTGTATTCTGTTAACCATTCACCTGAAGTCTCTGTACTTTTAGGAATACTCTCATTAACAATATTCACTACACCACCAATAGCACCACTACCATAAAACAAGGTTGCTGGGCCGCGTAGCACTTCAATGCGCTCACTGGTTGATGTTTCAGTAGAAACAGCATGATCGGGACCAACACGTGAAGCATCGCCAGCATCTAAACCATTTTGTGTAATTAATACTCGTGGTCCGTCTAAACCACGAATAATGGGGGTACTGGCTACACCGCCATGAAAACTACTATGAACTCCCACTTCTTTGTTTAACGTATCACCCAAGGTATTCGCTTGGCGCATACGTAAGCTTTCACCGTGTAATACAGTGATAGGTAATGCTGATTCGATATTTGAGCTATGAAAAGGAGTAGCACTAACATCAATAATTTCTAGTGCTGATTTATCTAATTGTACCGTGAGTTCGGGATTCTGATTTTTAGCTAAGTCGACTTGAATATTTTTATGTACGTAAGCGCTGGCAACGACATGTAATTCATACTTTCCTAGCTCAACCGTTAGGTTAAACCTACCGGTATTATCAGTGCTAGTCACAATGTTGGTGCCCATAACTTTAACCGTGGCACCGCTAATAATCTTGCCTTCTTCGTTGGTAATCAAACCTGTTATTTGCTCAGCAAGTACTTGAGTACTTGAAGTAGCTAAGGCAAATGCACTTGCCAGTAATGTAAACTTATTCATGTTGAGACTAGATTCCAATGTGATAATATAACAATTTAAATAATGTTATATTATCACATTACAAAAAGCAACAAGTGTAAACGTCTTATATATTTAATGTAACTTTATGGCTGTTTTTTTATTAAAAGGTGTTACCTGTAACAATTAAAAATTGCGATATTAAACCTCAAATGCAACCGATGTAGACGTACTATTACGGTTTAGTTATTGATTGAACCATCAGTGGGCTGATGTTAATTTTGTTAGGTTTATTTTCTTATCAGGTGATCGTAGGTAAGGGGAGAGGTGAGCAATATAACTCACGCTCTATGTCTCTTTTTATCTATAAGTGGAAGCTAGAAGTGAGAGCTATAAGTGATAACATCTAAGCTTATCTCGTTACGCTGAAAGTATCTGTCTGTTGATTCAAACTCAATTCAGTCACTAAGCTTTGTCAGCACATACACTTTTCTAGTGTAAAAAAGTCGCCTCGAAAGGGCGACTTTTTCACTGGAAGCTTTATTCTGAAATAAAGCTATATCAAGGAAGGTATAAACAAAAAATCATTAAACAACTATGGCTTTTTAATTACCCATCCCTGAATATTTTACTCCTGAAAGTAGTGCTATTTCCCTATGCCAAGTAGCTAGGTCATTACTATTAAATTGTTCAAAAGAATCGTGACCACAAGCCCTCGCCATTACTGACATTAATTCAGTAGATGCTTCAAAAAAGTTTTTGAGCTGAACAGAAGATTTTTCTATATTTAAGCGTTGACGTAAATCTTTATTCTGCGTTGCAATACCCGCTGGGCAGTTATTCGTATTACATATTCTTGCGGCTACACAGCCTATTGCTTGCATAGCACTGTTCGAAACGGCAACACCATCAGCACCCAAAGCTAACGCTTTAACGAAGTCTATTGGCACTCGTAATCCACCTGTAATAATTAGCGTGACTCGACCACTAGCGCCTTGCTCATCTAGATACTTTCTAGCACGAGCAAGTGCAGGAATAGTGGGTACACTAATGTGATCTCTAAATATTTCAGGAGCAGCACCTGTGCCGCCGCCTCGACCATCTAAAATAATGTAATCGGCACTAGCATCTAATGCGAATTGAATATCTTCTTCGATATGATTGGCACTGAGTTTAAATCCAATAGGAATACCTCCTGTGACTTCACGTACGCGGTTAGCAAATTTTTTAAAATCTTCTACTGTGATTAAATCTTTAAACGTTGGAGGTGATATAGCGGAAGTACCTGCTTCTATACCTCGCACTTTGGCAATCTTCCCTATATTTTTGATACCGGGTAAATGACCACCTGTACCCGTTTTTGCCCCTTGACCACCCTTAAAATGGAACGCTTGAACATTCTTGAGTTTAGACTCGTCATAGCCAAACTGAGCACTTGCCAGCTCATAAAAATACTTTGAGTTAGCCGCCTGTTCTTCAGGTAACATGCCTCCTTCGCCAGAACAAATACCTGTTCCTGCAAGTTCGGCGCCTGTTGCTAGGGCAATTTTGGCTTCTTCAGATAAAGCCCCAAAACTCATATCCGAAACAAACAGTGGAATACGGAGTTTAAGTGGTTTTTTCGCTTTAGGGCCAATCACTAACTCTGTATTCACCACTACATCTTCCATCAGCGGTTTGGTGGCCATCTGTGCAACCATTACCTGCAGATCATCCCAGTGAGGTAGTTGATAACGTGGCACACCCATAGAGGTCATGGGACCATGATGTCCTAATTTAGATAAACCCTCTCGAGCCAATTGATGAATAAATTCAACGGTTGGCTCTTCCTTAGTTGCGTTAGCGGTAGGCATATTACTTACATCAACTGCTTGAATTTGCACGCCAGGTCCTTCTTTGCCCACTTGGTCTTTATCAAATTGTTTATGACTACCATCACAAAAAGGGCTATTGGCGGTATGCTTACATTGGCATAAATAGGCATCACCGCTTTCTTGGGCGGAAAAAGGCTTAGGTTTAAAATCTGTACCTGCATGAGAACCGTCACAGAATGGCTGGTTATTTGACCGGCCACAGGTACAAAAATAATATTCCTCATCCTGATTTAGACTCACTTTCTTTGGTGCTATCGCTGCAATTATAGGTTTAGTCATTTTAGTTTCCTTTTACTGCCTGTTATATAGTTCTACTTAATTCCAATTCATCTTTTCTGTATTACCATCCCATATGGTAATAAGCCCAGATGCGCTCAATATTCATTGGCAACCATTGTTCGTAGTACTGCCAGTGCTCATACTTAGGTAGTTTTACTTGTTTTCTCAATGCATCGGGGCTGTGAACTCCTTCATCCATTTTTAGTTTAACTGCGGCCATTAAATCTTCGATGTAGACTCGTTGCTCTTTTATAACAGAGGCGGGGTCAATGGCCGGTTGATTCTCCGGACCATGAGCAGAAATAACGTAATCAACATCCATTAATTCAATTTCTTTTAAAGAACGAACCCACTCATCAGGCCAAAAGTCTGGCATGCCTCTAAAAGCAACTCGACGAGGTGTGACTATATCAACAACAAAGAGAATTTTTTCTTTAGGGAATCGCATCACAACTAGGCTATCACCGTGGTTTGGCCCAAAGTACGATAGTTCTAATGTTCGGTTACCTAGGGTCAAGGTGTAGGTATCTTCAAAAACAATGTCAGGTATTGGCAATACAGGACTTGGATGGTCTTTAAGCTGCTTTAATAGATTTTTATGGCCAATAAATTTCGCACCTTCAGCTTTAAATATATTACCGCCGGAAATATGGTCATGATGGTTATGACTATAAACAACATATTTAACGGGTTTATCCGTTATTTTTCTAATTTCACTTTGTAGTAGCTTCGCTGCTTTTGGGTTAAGGGGATCTGAAACAATTACACCGTCATCAGTGACGACAAAAAAATTACGATAAACCCACCAACGAAATACATAAATTCCGTTACCAATATGTTTAACACTGTGGCCAAACGTTTTCCCACCCATAGGCTCCTGAGTTGGAAATTCTGGCGATGCTATTGCTAATGATGAGATGAACAATCCCAATATTAAGGTGATTGTTTGTATTGTTGTTTTCATAAGCTACTCCTTTTAAAATAAATGTAGATGATTATTTGTCCCACCACTCATTTTGGATCTGAGCAAGGGTGTAACTTTTTCGCTGTTGCATTCTTAAATAGTAGCTAGCTATCTGTGGAGAACTATTATTGTTTAACCATTTACTGTAGCCCAACAAATCTAGTCTTGAGAGTATCACCGTCCAAATTACATCAGCTAAGGTGTAGGTATTGCCTATTAGAAATGCATTATCTTGTAAGAGTTTTTCAACAAATGTAATGGCTTCCAATGCACTTTGTTCAATATTTTCGATATGTGTATTATCAACCCGAAACGTTTTGCTCTTTTGTGAACGTTCAGCACAAACAAGGTAATTATCGCTAAGTTCAGGAAATTGTTTAGACATTAAAAGTGATTTTGTAACTCGAGCATTCAATATCTTTTCAGATTTTTCCATTGAAGGGTGACGTGCGTAACTGAGAATTTGAAGATCAATATCATCTGCCAAATCAATTAATCTCTCCATTAACTGAAGATCGCTTTTATCTTGAGGCAACAAGACGTTACCTTCAGAGACAGAAGCGACAAACCGGATAATACGAGCAGAGTCAGTCAATACTTTTGTTGTGCCATTTCGAAACTCTAACGTGGGTATTACTCCCTTTGGGTTTAGTTTCAAATACCATGGGTCTAGTTGTTCTTGCTTTTGTACAATGTCGATAACCCGTCCCGACCAAGCAAGTCCTTTTTCTTCAAGTACTAGTCGAACCTTCATTGAACACACGGATAAAGGATGATGATAAAGCATGAATGAGGTCATAATGTTAATTCCTGTTGATTCGAAAGTTGAGCAGATAACGTTAAATTGTTTGTTATATACGGGCTTTTATTGGCATCATGCGCGGCAGAACATCAGCTTCAGGCTTATCTAGAAATCGATGTTTTAGTGCCCCTGTAATATGGGCAAATAATGCAGCCATTAGGGTATATACCAGTAGAAAATGCGCTTGTTTAGCTAATAGGGCCATTTCTGTATTTTTACCAAACAAAACAGGTAGGTCGATCAAGCCGAATAAGCTAACAGGGTAACCAAATAAATTTGTCATGGCATAGCCGCTAAACGGAATGGCCAACATTAATAAGTATAATGAGCCTGTTATTGTTTTTGAGAGTAATTTCTCCCAACTCGCCAATACGTCTGGCAATTTTGGTGAGTTATTAAGTCGACTCCAAATCACACGGAGAATCGCGAACTGCATGAAGATAACGCCAAAAGATTTATGCATACCCATGAGTAGCATTTTGTTGGGATCCGCTTTATCTAATCCTGCCATGTAAGTACCCACTGCAATGAGTACAATTACCATCAGGGCCATTACCCAGTGCAAAAATTTAGCAAACTTGCCATAGCTTTGTTCTTTCATATTTTCAGTATTCATAAGTCACCTTTTCAGATTCAATGTTGGCAGCTAATGCCTTGTGTAATCACTTATGTATAGCTTATTGTATTTTCATGGGTTGATATATGTGCTAAGCGTCAACTTATTGTTCACTCACAGATACTAATGTGGATATTTTAACACTGATGGAAACCTTTTCTGTTGTTGTGGAAACTGGAAGCTTTACTGCGGCGGCTGATAAACTTGGACTTTCCAAATCATTTATCAGCAAAAAAAATTGGGTTTTAGAGGAAGATCTGGGAACTCGGCTACTTTACCGCACCACGCGAAAATTGAGTTTGTCTGATGAAGGGAGCCAATTCTATAAGCACTGTAAGGTAATCATGGCTGAAGCTGAAAATGCTCGTGCCGAAATCATGGACAGCCAAGGAGCGCCAAGGGGGAACATTCGTATAACCATGCCTCAAAGTCTTATCATTTCTGGTTTTAGCCAGTTGTTGATAGATTTTCAACTTCAATATCCAGAAATAGACCTTGAAGTCATAGCCAGTGGGCGTATTGAAGATTTGGTGGAAGAGGGGATAAATATTGCACTCAGAGTGGGGCAACTGGAAGACTCAAGCCTTATATCCGCTAAATCGAAACCTCTTTCGAAGAATTAGAATGTTGATTGATTATTTATCTGAGCGGTTATCTGTTTAGTATTGAATGTTTAAATGGTTTGTATTTATATTTGTGAAACGTCAGACATTGGTTATTTTAAATAATTAAGAGGCGCTGATTTTTCAATAGCGACCCCTTTTCATTATAAGTATCTAAACACTATTTACTCATTGCTTAACATCAGACTTAATTGTTTTCAAAATATCTACAAAACGGGTAAGGGAAGGTGTCCAAGTTGACTGCTTAGCTGTAACAAAATAGGTATCTATATTAGCGATAGACGAGGGCAGCTTGAGATAACCAATGTCGAACCGATGGCGATGAGCCTCCACTGTGGACAAGGGCATAATTGAATAACCCATACCTGATGCCACACAACCTAATATGCCATCTATGCTACCGAATTCAAAAATACGCGTTGCATTGACTCCACAAGTTGAAAGTAATTGCTCAATACGTTGGCGATAACTACACCCCTGACGAAACGCGAGAAAAGTTGTTTCTAAGAATTGCTCTGCGGTAGGAAATTTATGCAAGGTTTTGGGGCCTACAAGCACCAATTCTTCAGAGAATGCTTTGATAACTTGCAAGCGCTTGTGCTCTGGTTTTCCAGCAATAAATACACCATCTACATCGCCTTCTATTAATTGAGTTAGCAATTGGGCTGTTGGAGCTGTTTCAACGGTAATATCTATTTGAGCATAACGGGCATGGAAGGCAGCTAATACAGGGGGTAGACGTAATGCTGTTGTTGTCTCCATTGCGCCAATTCGCAGTCGACTAGGTATAGACTCATCCCCTTTAAATAACCCTAAAACATCATCATGAGATTTGAGTATTTGTTTTGCATAAGTGACAACATCTCTACCTGCTGTAGTCAAACGAGCACCACCTTTACGGTGAAATAGTAGAGCACCTAACTCTTCCTCTAGCTTCTTGATATGGGCTGTTACATTCGATTGAACAGTGTGTTGACGCTCTGCTGCAGCAACAAAACTTCCAGTCTCTGCTACATCCATGAAAAGGCGAAGTGATTTTATTTGCATCTTATCTTTCTTTATTAACTTTTCTTATCACAATATATGATACTTGAGTTCATTTCAAATCACTTTTAAAGCTTGGTGTTGGCGTAATACAATAACGTGGTAAGAGTCGTCGCATTTAGTGAATTGAAGTGCAGTAAGTTGTTTCCTGTAATTTCAATTAGAACAATAATCTTCATCTATCATAGTGAGTTATAAAAATGATTAAAAAAGAAGACCACCCTGCAATAGTGGTTGGCATTATGGCAACGCTTGCTGGGATTGGTATCGCTCGCTTTGCTTACACCCCTTTATTACCAGAGTTAGTTCAACAAGGCTGGTTCAGTGGTGGTCAAGCTGCTTATTTAGGGGCAGCAAATTTGTTAGGTTATTTGATTGGTGCTCTCTCTGCTTTTCGACTATCGGAATCGTTTGCTCCTTCATCAGTGATAAGGCTTTGTTTAGTTAGTATCTGTTTGAGTTTCATTTTTTGTGCTCAGCCAAATAGTTTCGAATGGTTTTTTATCTGGCGATTTATAGCTGGGGTAGCTGGCGCTATTCTTATGGTCGTTGGCCCAGCAGAAGCTCTGGCCTGTACACCTCTTTCTCGCCGTACAAGTGTAGGTACCTTAGTTTTTATTGGCATCGGATTAGGCGCTGTAATATCAGCGATAACTGTGCCTTTACTGTTACAGATTAATTTATTTATTACATGGATTTCTCTTGGAGGTATCATAATTTTTATTGGCATACTCTGTCATTTTGCTCTTAAAAAGCTGCCTAATAAAGCATTTCAAAAAGAGGTAACTTCTGATCAAACCACCGATAACCATAAAACTAAAACTAAAACTATCGTATTTTTGCTGGTAGCTGCTTACGCGCTTGATGCCGTAGGCTTTATCCCACACACAGTATTTTGGGCTGACTATCTAGCACGAGAGTTAGGATTAGGAATTAATATTGCGTCTACACAATGGTTAGTTTTTGGCATAGGCGCAATGTTAGGCCCCATTTTTGTTGGCATTACTGCACATAAAGTCGGACTAAGTTATGCACTTCTTATTGCTTTTTTGTTTAAAGCCGTTGCCGTATTCCTTCCCACTTTATCAGATAGTTTAATTATCTTAACAATATCATCTTTTATTGTTGGCGCTTTGGTGCCAGGAATTGTTGCACTTGCCTCAGGTCGAATAGCCGAATTAGTTGGAGCGCGAAAACACAAACAGTATTGGGGATTAGCTACGGCTACTTTCGCAATAGCGCAAGCGATTTCAGGCTATGGTATGTCGTTAATTTATAACCTTTGGGGAAGTTATATTTATCTATTTTACATAGGCAGTACAGCGATAGTTTGCGGTTTTTCTCTTCTCTTTATAGGAGAAATAGTCATCGCAACAAACAAATCAAATCAAAATAAATCCACAACACTTAATGAGATGAAACTATGATGAAATTATATCTAAATGCAACCTCGCCATACGCTCGTATGGTACGCATTATTATGTTAGAAAAACAATTAGAAGGTAACGTTGAACTGTGTTGGTGCGATCCATGGAGTGATGATGAAGCGCTCCTTAGAGAAAACCCTATTGGGCGAATACCAACGCTAGTGACTGAGGTTGGTATGGCAATATCTGAATCTCTTCTCATTGCGCTTTATTTAGATGAACAATGTTCAGTTCGACCGCTCATTACAGCTGATCGTAAAGAGGAGATTCTTCATGTTGCGGGTTTAGGTGTTGGGTTAATGGATGCTGCTTTTTCTACGGTAATTTCAGCTAAGTACTTAAATAACGAGGCCAATGATTCTGTTTTAAGTCAACGACGTTTAAGAGCAATTCAACGAACTCTTGAACATTTAGAAAACAATGTAGAGTGTTATCTATCATTTGAAACCATTTCTATTGGTGATATTGCTGTTGCCGTAGCCTTAGATTACCTAGCGTTTAGATTACCAGAACTTGGAATATCCAATAGCTATACAAAGTTAGAGGACTGGCGTAGTAACATCAGTAAACGTTTAAGCTTTAAAGAAACAGCATTTGAATAAAATCTGTTATTAGGCTGAATAGATTCCATAATACATCAGCCACTTAACCCAATATCTTTAACTCGTTGATCTATCTATAACAATCGAGTAATCTCAGTCCATTATAAAATTATGGACGATTTTTCCCATCTTGTAGAAAGAAGGAATTTTTCCTCATAATAAACTGTTATATTTTAAAAATAGAAGAGCACTAGTTTTCTCTATTATTTATTCAAAAGGAACTTGAAAATGAATCACCTTACATATCCACGAGAACGTACTCTTGGAACCATAACCTTAGTGCTAGGTCTTATAGCTTGGTTGGGACTAATAATAGGTTCTTTTGGAATCGCTCTGGTTATATTAGCACTGGGTTTCGTACTATATTTATTTGCCCAATCCTCATTAATTGCACATATCAAGGGTAATGGTGTTGAGTTATCTGAGAAACAATTTCCCGATTTATACTCACAGTTCATTAGATGTTGTGATCAACTAGAAATAAAATCACGACCACAGGCATATATATTAAATGGAAATGGTGGCCTCAATGCTTTCGCAACAAAATTCCTCGGCACACAATATGTAGTTCTAATGACTGACGTTGTCGATGCGATGGATAAGCACGATGATGGTGTTAGTTTTTATATTGGTCATGAGCTTGGCCACTTACGTAAGAAACATTTAAGTGGTGGATTATTACGATGGCCTGTTCTTTGGTTACCATTACTTGGAGCCGCATATTCTCGTGCACGCGAAACTACGTGTGATCGTCATGGGCTAGCATGTTGTAAATCTCCAGAAGGCGCCGCTCGTTCTCTTGCAGCTCTTGCTGCAGGTGTTGAACGCTGGAAAGACCTCGATGTTATTTCATATGTAAAGCAAACTAATCACACCTCTGGTTTTTGGATGTCATTTCATGAATTAACTGCAGGTTATCCTTGGTTGACTAAACGTGCTGCACGCGTAATGGACGTAGAGGCTACTATGCCTAAGCGTAGCTTTATTTCTTATATTTTAGCTGCTTTTGTTCCATTCGCTGGTCGCTTGGGATCAGGTTTTGGTGTTTTGATATTGGTATATATCATCGGTGTTTTAGCTGCAATTGCACTCCCCGCGTATCAACAATATACAACTAAAGCTGTTTTGGCGGCGAATATTATTCAATCACAAGATACACGAGATGCACTTGGTAACTACTATGAGAATAATCAAGAAATCCCTGAGTCCTTAAGCGCTTTAAATATTAAGGCGGAGTTAATCGATGGGTCTTTGATGACACTCGATACCAATAATATGGCACTTTCTGTAAATACAAAAAAAGGGGAAATCATCTTTACACCAGCAGAAGATGATCAAGGAAAAATCATTTGGGGTTGTATAAATGGAGAGGGACTCACTCCGGAACAATTACCTCCTTCTTGTATCAGCGTGGAAATTAAATAGAGTTAATTGAACATAAAAATATAACAAGATGCTTAAAGGGACGCTAAATTGTTGGCTGAGCTCATGCTTCGCTATTTTAGCCAACTATTTTAGTCTTCTTATAGCGGCGTTAGGTATACAAACAAGGATGTCATTTCAATGAAGTATTTTTTATTATTATCAATTTTAGTTTTATCTGCATGTACTGCAAGTCCCGACTTAACTCTAAACCCAGCGTCAACTGACGTTATGCGATTAATTGAACAAACAGCAGAAAATGCCCCTGAAGGTGTTAAAGGTACTTTTCAATTTGCAATAAAAGCCTCAGCTTTGTTGCATAGCGTAGTCTATTTAAACACTGAATTAGATTATAGGGATAGAAGAAGTATTACGATTGAACTTCATCCTAAAACAATTGCAGCGTTTACTAAAAAATACGGTACTTCCCCTAAAGTTTACTTTCTTAATAAAAATGTAGAAGTTACTGGTAAAGCCAAACAAATAAAAATTTGGTTTATCTCTAATGGTAAAAGAACTGAAAAATATTATTTCCAAACACACATAAGAGTTAAATCACTAAACCAAATCAAAGTATTGAGCTAAGCATAACTAACAAGAAAATTAAGCGGGACTGTCAACAGTTGGCTCGATTCCGATCTGATCTTTTATCACTTTGGAGGACTTTTGGCAAACAATTATCAGCCCCTTGAATGGACGTTAGGAATATTTCAAAGGATTGGAATTAAATGAAAATTTTAAGTATTGCATTAATATGTTTCTTTCTATTATCTTGTTCTTCTACAAAAGTTCATCTTTACACTCGTTATTTGTCTGAACAACAAACAGGTAAAATAACTAAAATCCTTGAAGAACATGACTTTGAAGTTATAGCTAACACATTATCTTTTCCTGATGATGTTCAACAATCGACTTTACTTTATTCTCCTTTTGTAAAAGGGGAAGATAATTTAAATATACTAATCGATTCGCTAGAAAATTTAGGTTGGAGACTCCCAATAGTAAAACCTCTCTTTGCGGGTAATCATTACTATACAAAAAATAGTGTTGGCTTGCTTCTTCTTCCTGATGGACTAAAGCAAAGTGACAAATTACTATCTCAAGATCTTGTAAATGATTATGAAGCAGAAAAATGCGAAATATCAGTTAAGCTTCGTTTAAATAGAGATGAGACATACCAATTGTCATATTCAGATGTTCCTTTCAGTCAACCAGAGCACTTAACAGGGAAATGGCATATACCAAGTTATCCGTATATTAAATTAGTATCTGCAAATAAAATGTGGTCATTTTATTTTGAAATACAAAAAAAAACAGACATAGATTTAGTAAGTAAAGTAGAGATAATAGAATTAAAACCAGTAGATAAACATCATGTATTTCCTTATTGTAGTTTTACTTATGGGGTTAGAATTTGAACGGTGTAATATAGGTCTAATAAGCAGTTCAAGCAGGAACTTCAACAGTTGGCTATGGTTCGCTTCACATTTTAGCCAACGTTTTTTATCCGCTTATCGCGGCGTTATGTATTTCAAAAAGGATGCAGTTCATGTCTGGTAATTATCCAAGTAGAATAAAGAGTCTACCGTTATATGATGGTAGGTTTGATGCTTATAAACTGGAAGCAAAAGAGAGTGAAGTCTTATTTGCTTCGTACCCAGCAGGAACATCAATTCCATCGCATACTCATGGTACTGATAATCATGGGGTTATTACTCGCGGTGAATTACTATTAACAATGAATGGTACAACGACGCATGTGGCAACAGGAGATTGGTATCATGTGCCTGCACATGTAGAGCACTCAGCTCATTTTGACGTTGATACTGATGAAATCGAATTTTGGTTTAAAGACAACACATAAAAATATTTAAACCTTGAACAGAGATTAAATTTATTATTATCATCTCGGAATAGTTATAGTAATAGTCGATTTTTTAGTGAGTTAATTATCGTGCGAATAAAGTATCCCTTAGCAATATTCTTTCTATTATGGTGTGCAATGACTATTGCAGCGCCGACTTCTGATTGGAAAAAAATTGTTCGCGATACTCCTTATTCTTTTAGTAAAGGGGCGTCCAAAAACTTAGCAGAATTACGCCGCTGGGTATTACTGTCGAATGGTTATTGCGAATTCCCTGACCGACATGTGTTTTTTGATCAACGGGGTCAATTCTTAACCTGGATGGATAATGAAGATACGGGCATAGCGACACAGGAAAAGTTAAATAAAATTCGTCTGCAATTACATCAAAATAAAAAGGTTAACCGCTGGATTGAAGGGAGCATGTCTACCATAGGTTATCCCTTTGCGCTGAGTTGTGATCAGCCATGGGTTGATATTCGTGCGGCTATTGACCGAGTAAAAGGCATAACGCCGGACTCGAAAGTATGGGGCACTTGGGACGGTGTTAAGGCCGGTACAGAGTCTAATCCTATTAGCTTAGAGGCATTGGTCGGGTTAATGTTTCAACACCGCAGTTCACAGTTAGTTAAGCCAATAGATGCCTTGTCATTAAGGTTGTTTGTCGCCCAGTTGATTATTGAAAGTGGTGCAAAAAAACATGTTCGTTCAAGTGACAATGCTTTAGGGATGCTGCAGTTAAAACCTGAGGTTTTGAATGATTGTGGTATTGCAAAACGCTTCTATCAACATCGTATGGCACAGGTAGATTGCGCTGTACGGTTATACGTGATGATTAGCCGAAATCTTCAACCAGTATTTTCATCGGTATTTGGGCATCTTGAGAAGGCAAAAAAACAAGCACTCTTCGATATACTTTTAGTTCAATCTTACCACTCAGGGATTGGCGCTATGACAAAATTACTCACGGACACTGAAATGGGAAAAGCTGCCCGATATTTTGCTGAACATGAGCAACAATTCTCTGTTGAAGATATTGCTACTGGCATGATATTTCATAACTTGGGTCGCCAACCTTGGGGTTGGGAGTCACTCTACTATGTACTGGATATTATGATCGTGTCTAAGTCCTTATCCGCACACGATAGTTAATGGTTGGTTTATCTCCATGTCCTGCTTTATTCGGATGAGAATTGAGCCAAACCTTCTAAAATAGGGCAGTCAGGGTTATCGTTACCATCACATTTATCCGCTAGTTTTTGTAATACTTCTCTCATTTGCTCTAGCTCCAATATTTTTGCATTTATCTCTTGTAAATGACTCAGTGCTAGTTGCTTCACGTGTCGACTTTCTCTATCAGTATCGAGCCAGAACTTGAGCAGTGACTGAATTTCAGTCATGGAGAAGCCTAAGTTTCTCGAATGACGGATGAATCCCAATTGTTGTATGTGCGCTTGGTTATAAAGTCGATAGCCTGCATCTGTGCGACTCGCTTTTTTCAACACGCCAATCTCTTCATAGTATCGGATCATTTTGGCTGACACCCCCGTTAAACTAGAGGCTTTGCCTATGGTGACAAGTTTATCCATGTTATTTCTCCTTAAGAGTCCAACGTTGTAATAACAATGCGTTACTGACGACAAATAAGCTACTAAATGCCATTGCAGCACCCGCAATAATAGGGTCAAGATAACCAAAGGCTGCTAGAGGAATTCCCACAGCATTAAAGATAAAGGCCCAAAAAAGGTTTTGCTGTATTTTGCGATAAGTCAGTCTTGCAATGATCAATGCCGTGGGTACTAGGCTTGGCTTACTGCGCATTAAAGTGAAAGACGCAGCGCTAACCGCAACATCAGTACCCGATGCCATTGCCATGCCCAAATCTGCTTGTGCTAGCGCTGGCGCATCATTAATGCCATCACCAACCATAGCAACCTGATAACCTTGCTCTTGATATTGCAGAATATATTTTGCTTTATCTGCTGGCAGCACCTCAGCTTTAAAATCGTCTAACTGTAATTCTGTCGCCACCGATGTTGCACTCGCTTGATTGTCACCGGTCAGCATAGCAACCTTTATACCTTGTTGTTGCAATAGCTTCACAGCCTGCAGCGCATCAGATTTTAATTTATCACTAAAACAAAACAACCCAAGTAATGTTATTTGATCTTGTTGCTGACTAGCCAACCAAGAAACAGAAGCCCCCGTTATTTTTATTTGTTCGGTTGGCAGTGTTACGCCTAACTCTTGCATCCAATGACTACTGCCCATCAATACTAAATTGTCAGCAATGTTGCCTTTGACACCATAACCCGCGACAACCTGAAATTCATTGACAGGTAATGCTTGTGTCCCTTTGGTTAATGCCTTTTCAACCACTGCCTTGCCTAATGGGTGCTCACTATTTATTTGTAAGGAATAGGCCAACTGCAATACTGTTTCTTCACTGCCACTGATGACCGTCATTTCATTTACAACAGGTTTGCCTTGGGTCAAGGTGCCTGTTTTATCAAATACCACTAAATCGATTTTTTTTGCCTGCTCTAATGCCACTGCATCTTTAACCAATACGCCTAATCTGGCAGCGGTTCCTGTGCCTGCCATTATGGCTGCAGGAGTTGCCAAACCAAGTGCGCATGGACAGGCAATAACTAAAACGGCTACCGCATTGAGAATGCCATTGGTCCAGTCATCAAATACTAAACCTGTCACCAATAAGGTGGTAAGTGCGACCAATAACACCACAGGAATAAAGATACTGCTGACTTTATCTACTATTGCCTGTACGGGGGCTTTAGCACCTTGGGCTTGCTCAACTAATTCAATGATTTTAGATAAGGTAGATTCGGTACCAACATTAGTGGCACGGATCTCTAAAATACCGTCCAAGTTAAGTGAGCCACCCGTGACAATATCACCTTCTTTTTTACTTAACGGAATCGATTCACCACTAATTAACGCTTCATCCAGATGACTCTGCCCCTGTAAAATCTCACCGTCAACAGGGACGCTTTCGCCGGGTATTACTTTAACTTTTTCACCTGATTGCACTGATGAAGCGGCCACTTTTTGCCATTTACCTAAGCGTTGCACTGTTGCCTCAACAGGTTTCAAATTTTCTAATGCTCTAAGTGCATCAGTTGTTCGGCGTTTTGCTTTGTGTTCTAAATATTTACCCAGCAGAACCAAGGTGATTACTGCGCTACTGCTTTCAAAATATAAGTGCGGCATGCCATGAGCGCTATCAAAGCTCGACCACAAATATAAAGATAGTCCGTAGGCTGCACTGGTACCGATGGAGACAAGAAGATCCATGTTGCCCATGCCAGCTTTTAATGCCCCCCAGCCTGCACGATAAAAACGAGCGCCAAAATAGAACTGTACTGGCGTAGCTAACAACCATTGCCAAACAGGCGGTAACATCCACTGTTGCGAAAAAAACATGCCTAACATGGGTAACACCAGTGGCAAGGTAAGTAGGCCTGCTCCCAATACGGGCCACAAGGCTTTAGTATAAAAAGGCTGATGTTGACTGGGTTTATTTATCACGCTGTCATTGTTCAATGGGATAAAAAGGTAACCGGCTTGTGTCACGGCTTGGGCTATTTGTTCATCAGTTACAAAGGATAAAGTTTTTACTTGTACGTGCTCGGTGGCTAAATTTACCGATGCACTGACCATACCGGTTACTTTTAGCAATGCCTGTTCGACCCGCTTCACACAAGAGGAGCAACTCATCTTTCCAATACCAAATTGCTTTACCTTTACTGGCACTTGATAACCCGCCTCAATAACAGCCGTAATTAATTCACTATGACTGGCAGTACCTTGAATAGTTGCCGTATCTGTAGCTAGGTTGACTGTAACATCTGTCACGCCAACCACTTTGTGTAACGCCTTTTCAACACGACCGACACATGAAGCACAGGTCATACCGTCAATTTTGAATTGTGTAGTTGTATTCATAAGCTTCTCATCTTAATTGAATTGTAGAACTAAGCTGAGGTTAAAGCTTACCACGGTAGTAAGGTCAACTGTTGTTAGGAGAAAAGATGTTATTAATGAAAATTGACAGTATGACGTGCAATCACAGGACTCGAAGATGGGAAAAATCATTCTTGTGAAGGCTTTGTCAGATCAGCGATTCGTTGATTTTCAAACCGTTCTCTATTTAAGTTATGTTGTGCAATTAACAGCTCGCTATTTCCGATGTGTATTTGATGTCTACTTTACGCCTCATTGATGTTTTTATGACATCGATTTAGTTGATGAATACAAGTGTTTTTTTTATCTTATTGATATGTAAGTATTTATTTTATTGGCTCTGTTTTTGCTATATAAGAAACATTAAACAAAAACTTAAGTTATAGGATACTTATATGAAAACAATAAAATCAATGCTTCTTATCCCAATGTTGCTAGTAAGTAGTTACTCAAATGCTGATGAAGTTGTGCAAAGCGTACCTGATAATAGTGTCGGTCAAGTTATTGGGGGTTGGAGTTCTGTTATAATTGGTGGGGTTTTAGGCGGACCTGTAGGTGCTATTGCAGGCGGCTTAGTCGGTGCTTGGGCAGGTGGTGGCGTGCAAGAATTATCAGGTACTAGCGGTAACTCTTACGTAGTGAAGCAAGAAAATGAGGAAGAGGTGTTAATTCGCTCGCCAAATTATACTTTTCAAGTGGGCGATAAAGTCAAAATAGTAGGACTTAGAGCTATACCGATTGAAACTAATGAATAGTACAGCTTCGTTATTTTTGATGAGTAATAAATTTTCAGTGAAAGTCTCAAACTAAACTCAAGCTAAACCAAAGGACGTTAAATGACTAATATTCTACTTTTTGATGAAATTAACAAGGTAGCTGTAACGAATCATGCTTCAGAAAAGAAGTTGCCTGGTGATTTAGCAATGTGGATTTTCATTGTTATGGAACTTACTGTTTTTGCTATATTTTTCATTGCTTTTGCCGTTACGCAGCGGATACAAAGTGAAATGTTTATTGAGGGCAGAGCCACACTTAATGCTTCCATCGGACTATTTTGCACCTTAGCTTTAATTGTTAGCAGTTATTATGTTGCCTTAGCTGTTGAAGCAGTGAAGAAAGGTAAGAATTTTGTCGCAAGTCGAAGACTGATACTTGCTCTACTTAGTGCTACCGTATATTTGGTCTTAAAGCTGAGTGAATATACAACCTTGGTTGGGCTTGGTTATGACCTATCAACGAACACCTTTTATACCCTTTACTTTTTCATTACTGGCTTTCACTTTATGCATGTCTTATTAGGAATGATTATTTTGGCTTATATGGGACTTAAAGCACGCAAAGATTCTTATATTCCGACGGATAGTAATGGTTTTGAAGCAGGAGCTTCGTACTGGCATATGGTTGATCTTGTTTGGATTATTGTTTTTTTTCTTATTTACATCATTCACTAGGATAAATTATGAATCGCTTAATTAATAATGTGCATTTTTCAGAAATTATTCTGATAGTACTAACACTGGTTAGTACTTTATTGGCACAATCAAATAGTCAGACAAATCTAGTTGCGATATTAGTTACCCTGTCAGTAGTGATAAAAGGCCAGCAGATCGTCGATGTTTTTATGGAGCTAAAGAGGGCACAAGCTAAATGGCGCTGGCTTTTGTTAAGTTACGCTATTTTAGTCCCTACGATATTAGCTATCATTATATATACCCGCTCCACTTGAAGATGCTCGTTTCAGGAAGTCTGAGCGCTTCATGATCAAGGCGCATTTTTTTATTAAGGGTTATTCTCTTAAAAAGAAAGGTAACGCAGAGTATTACTTGCTCAGCCTTCCCCAAGGGGCTGGTTTAGAAGCGCTTAATGCTGCGTTATTGATTTCGACAATAGAATAACTATTCTCTTCAATCAATGCCTTGCCTAAAGGCGTTTCTAATTCCAGCTGAGTCATGCATCTTCAAGTGGAACGGGTATAGTTAAACACGCTATAATCATTGAATTACTAATGATTTATTCTTTTTCCCCACGTTGGAATATTGCTTGTGCTTGAAAAAACGTTACTAAAAATTGCTTTAGATCTGAGTTTAAGTTTACCTAAAAAAGCCCATTATCAGCGTTTAATGTTGGCCGTTAATGAAGTGATGCCCTGTGATGCGGTAGCCTTACTGGTATTACAAGATGATTATTTGGTTCCTGTCGCGGTTGACGGTTTGTCACCCGAAGTACTGGGAATGCGCTTTTCTCCTGAAGAACACCCAAGATTAAAAGCTATCTTATCTTCGCGTAAACCCATTCGTTTTGATGCCGACTCAAGTTACCCTGACCCTTATGATGGCCTGCTATCGATAGACCCCAAACGTGTACTTGATGTTCATGATTGTATGGGCTGCTGTTTATATGTTGAAGAGAATCTTGTTGGCGTACTCACGTTGGATGCGTTGCAAGTTGGTGCCTTTAGTAATGTCGATGATATTACCGTTGCGACTTTAGCTGCGCTTGCAGCAGCAACGATACGTAATGCTAACTGTATCGCTGTGTTAGAGAAAAGAAATGAGAAAGCATTGTGTTTAACTAATGAATTGGTGAAAGACGCTCATAAAGCCAAAGGTGATGATTTTGTTGGTGAAAGCCCGAAAATGCTGGAATTAAAAAATGAGATCAAGGTAGTCGCCAATTCAGAGCTTTCGGTATTAATTACCGGAGAAACTGGCGTGGGTAAAGAGGTTGTCGCACGTACTGTTCATGCGCAATCACGTCGAAGTGAAGAAGCAATCGTGCAAATAAATTGTGCGGCTCTGTCAGAAAATATCGCGGAAAGTGAATTATTTGGTCATGTGAAAGGCTCGTTTACTGGCGCCAATAAAGATCGCATGGGTAAATTTGAGCTCGCCAATCACGGTACATTATTCTTAGACGAAATAGGTGAACTGTCTTTAAATCTTCAAGCAAAACTATTAAGAGCTATTCAAGAGGGCGAGATCCAGCGGGTTGGTGCGGATAAAAATTTCTATGTTGATGTGCGAATTATTGCTGCGACTAATCGAGATTTATCCAAAGAAGTTGCCCAAGGACGATTCAGAGAAGATCTTTATCACAGGTTAAGTGTATTTCCGCTTAATGTTCCCTCTTTACGTGAACGAATTGATGATATTCCACAGTTGAGTGGCTTTATCTTAAATAATATTAAAGGAAAAATTGGCACCAACAATGTCAGAGTGAGTAAAACGGCTATGCATCAACTCATGCAATACGACTGGCCTGGCAATGTTAGAGAACTGCAACACGTGCTTATGCGTGCAGCATTGAGAGCGGCAGCCAGCGCAGAAGGAAAAGTAGCAGTGATAGAACTTAAACATTTAGGTTCAGACTTTGTTGCGGATATCGCTGTTGAAAGTGGCAGTATTACTCCTGTAATCTCTACTGACAATAAATCATTTAACGAAATACTATCGGATTTTCAACGTCAGTTGATCACACAAGCAATGGAAGATAATGATCATGTGTGGGCAAAAGCTGCGCGTCAACTGCAACTTGATAGAGGCAATTTATATCGTCAAGCGAAACGTCTAGGGTTAACCTAAGTTTTATAATTAACAGCATGAAGCCAATAATCAAAATGAAGCCAATAGTTTATTATTGGCTTCATTTTTTTAGGCTGCTTATTTCAAGAGCTCACCTATTTAAAGAAGTTAGTTATTTTAAACTGGCAAAATAGGCAGAAAGATTCTCTATATCACTATCAGATAATGCACCAGCCATGCCTTGCATCACCGCCGCCTGACCACCATTTCTCTTCTTAGAACGATAAGCTTTTAAAGAACTAACCAAATACTGCTGGTTCTGTCCAGCCAGGTTTGGGTAAGTGGGAATTATTGCTTTGCCCTTTGCACCGTGACAGCCTGCACACATACCTGATTTGGCTTTACCAGCTGCAATATCTCCAGCGAAACTGCTAAAAGACAATGTAACTAGTGCAAGTGTTACTGAACTCAATAGTAATTTTTTCATAATTTTCCTTAGATTAATGTTAGACCTAGTCAAATAATAGCAACCACTGTGCCATATTATATCTACTTGTTTTTATAAGATTTTTTAAATTTTTTGATTTGTTTAATTTAGTTTGATGTCATAACGACTCGGTATCTTGAGTTATATGGACACGTTTGTTCTATATTATTATTACTGTTTTATTTATCTTAATGATTTATAAGCTTTTATTATTATGGCATGCCTTCTGCAGTACCATTACTGCAATATGTGTTACATGAGTGGACTCAACATTGTGGTAATGAACTTGATAGAAGTGAAAATCACCATGAATTAACCCACATATTTCATTATTTAAAAAATACCAATTCTTCAAGTTGCTGAGGCAACCCTGAGAACATGCTAACTGTACCAAGGAGGTACTTATGAAAACCCTAACTACAGATGTTGCTATTATCGGTGCAGGTCCCGTTGGTTTATTTCAGATATTCGAGCTTGGCTTACAAGGATTAAGTACTGTTGTAATTGATAGTTTGCCGGAGATAGGGGGTCAATGCAGTGAGCTATACCCAGATAAACCTATCTACGATATTCCTGCCTTGCCTAACGCAAAAGCCAGTGAAGTGATAGATAACCTTTGGCAACAGGCTGCAATTTTTGACCCTACATTTTTATTGGCTGAACGGGTAGAACATATCGAGAAAGTCTCAGAGCATTCTTTCATCGTCACGACTCATAAACAGACACAAATTCATTGCCGTGCAGTCGTTATTGCGGCGGGTAATGGCGCTTTTTCACCTGTTAAATTAAAACTGCCGTTAATCGATAAATTTGAAGATACACAACTGTTTTACCGTATTAGTAATATCGAACATTTCAGAGATAAGAATGTGGTTGTGCTAGGCGGTGGTGATTCTGCTTTGGATTGGAGCTTAACGCTGCAAAAAACAGCTAAGAGTGTGCTTCTTATTCATCGAAGTAGTCATTTTAAAGCAGTAAAAAGCAGCGTTAATAAAATGTATGAGTTATGTGAGCAACTAAAAATGCAGTTTTTATGTGGCCAAGTGAGCAGTTTTCAAGAAAAAGAAAATAAGCTAATAGGACTGACTATTACCTCAAAAGATGGCGTTAACCGCAGAGTGGAACTTGATGAACTCGTCGTTCTTTTTGGGATGTCACCCAAACTTGGACCAATAGATAATTGGCAGCTTGAAATGCATCAACACCAAATAAAAGTAGATACGCAATCATTTCAAACATCAGTAACTGGCATTTATGCCGTGGGCGATATTAATTATTACCCCGGTAAAAGAAAGCTTATTCTGAGCGGCTTTCATGAGGCAGCGTTAGCAGCGTTTTCTATTGCCGAAACCGTTTTAGAGAAAGACCGTATTCCCACGTTATACACAACGACGAGTCCGGTAGTACATCAACGATTGGGAGTAGAACACTCACTGGAAGAGATGTTGAGTTAATCATTGATTACCGTCAGATAGCATAAATGCAGATCAGATGGTCTCAGTGCTCATCTTTTCAAATCAAACTTAACTAAATTAACTAAAACCAGATAAATAGCTAAAAATAACTTACTTAACCGTTCAATCAAATAATAGGAAAACATCATGTTTAATATTTTCAAGACTAACAAAGCGCAAACCAACGATAACGTATCAGCACAGTCAAACGAACACGATAATGCTGTAAAAAATAACTCAACTGAAGAGGAAGAGAATAAAAAAGTGCATGGCGAAGATGGCGTATGTTGTGGTGGTTGTGGAGGTGAATAGTGCAGAGTCATCGATAACAATAGACGAAATTAACGGCTGATTACGCTTGAGCTGACATTGCTTAAATAGATATTCAATTAATAAAGGTATAAACATAGAGGAGTAAATCACTCATACTTTAGCATGACAATGATTAAGCTGGTGTTTTTTAACTTGTTGTAATGTAATCCTTTATTGTGTATTGGTTGCTTTGTAATTGACTTCACTCTGATTGATTTTTGACGAAGACTGCACCATCATCAGCGTTAATTATGATCTCAGGAATGTTTATGAAAAGCGTCTCAGCCTGTCTAAGCTTTTTTATTATCTTGCCCGTATTAGGACAAGATATAAATGATATGGAAAAAATTAATGTTTATGGTCAAACGCCACTGTCGAGTACTGTCGTCAGTGATCACAGTGCTTTTGGCAGTGTTCAAACGATAGATGCGCAAGCGCTTGTTCAATCGCAAGCTATCTCTTTAGCCGAACATATGAAGAATCAGCTGACCAGTCTGCATATAAATGACGTGCAAAATAATCCATTTCAGCCTGATGTTCAATACAGAGGGTTTACCGCTTCACCGCTATTAGGCTTACCTCAGGGCATCTCTGTTTATTTAAATGGCGTACGATTTAATGAACCCTTTGGTGATACCGTAAATTGGGATTTAATACCTCTTGCGGCGCTTGACACTGTTTCTTTATATTCTGGTTCAAACCCTGCTTTTGGCCAAAACACCTTAGGCGGTGCGCTCGCGTTACAGACAAAAAATGGCTTTAGCTATACACAAAATGAGCTTGAGGCTCGTTTTGGTAGTTTTGGACAACAACAATATACGGTGCAATCTGGCGGTAATAAGAGCAATTGGGGTTATTATTTTGTTGCCAACAAGTATCAAGAGGATGGTTGGCGAGATCATTCTGCAAGTGAATTACAACAGATGCTTGCAACCCTTACTTATGCGAGTGAACGTCGTACCATCGATTTTATTGTTTCTGCCAATAATAACGAAATGCTTGGTAATGGCGCAGTGCCAGAAAAACTTGCTGGATTAGCGGGTAGAAGCGCTATTTATACCCAGCCAGATAAAACCGACACGAGTTTTCAACAGTTCATTGTTAAGGCCGACAATGTTATTAACGATCAAATGTCATGGCAGGCAAATGTTTATTATCGCCAAAACGAAATTAACAGCTTAAATGGTGATGACAGTGATTATGAAGAGTGTGAGTCTGGCTCGCTTTATAGCTTGTGTGAAGAGGGTGAAGATGACTCTTTAGAGCGAGTTCATTTTGTTGGTTATGATGAAGATACTTGGTTAAGCGAACTAAGTGATATTGATGCAGACGATATAGATGGTACTTTGAACACAGGTTTCACGGATAACGAGAGTTATGGTGCTGCGCTGCAATGGGTTGGATTAAGTCATTTTGATACTTCTGAATCTTTCTACGCTGTTGATAATGAATTTATTTTTGGCTTGGGTGTAGATCAAGCTCAAATTAGTTTCAACAGCGATACCCAATTTGGCATACTTAATAATGAAACAGTAGATGATGACCGTTCGGTAACCGGTATTGGTTTGTATGATAGTGAATCACGTGTAAGTTTAAAGGTGAAAACTCAACAGCAATACCTTTACTTTTTAAATGCGATGACATTCGGAGGGAATTTTACCCTTAACCTCGCTGGTCGTTACAATTACGCCGATGTGAGCATGAAGGATCAAATTGAGACTGGCAAAGGCTCACTAAACGGTGAGCATGTTTTTCATCGTTTTAATCCGGCAATTTCTGTTAACTATAAGCTTAATCAAGAGTACACGGTGAAATTAAGTTACAGTGAATCTTCACGTACACCCAGTCCTGCTGAATTGAGTTGTGCGGATGAAGAAGACCCGTGTAAATTACCCAATGCTTTTGTTGCCGATCCGCCTCTTGAGCAAGTTGTTGCCAAAACAACAGAAGCGTCTTTGCATTACGATAATACCAATTTTTCAGCGCTAGCCACGGTTTTTTCAACCTTGAGTTATCAAGATATTATCTTCCAACAGGCGGGAGAAAAGTCTAATGAAGGTTATTTTATCAACCTTGATAAAACTCAACGCCAAGGGTTAGAACTTGCGTTTTCCACCCAAGTTGGCGATGTTGATTTTAGTGCTAGTTATAACTATTTAAAAGCAACGTTTGAATCTCCCTTTGTCTCTTTTAGTCCTGTTAATCCTTTAGGACCGAACAGACAAGTTAATCCAGGTGATGAAATACCAGGACAACCTCAAAACCAGTTTAAATTCCATATAAATTGGATGTTCAACGACCAGATAAATGTCGGCACAGAATTTTTATATGCCTCTTCATCTTATTATCGAGGTGATGAAGCAAACGATAATAAGAAAATACCGGGTTATGCAGTAACCAATATTTATCTGAATTATCAAATCAATGAGCGACTACGTTTATCTGCGAAAGTGGATAATTTATTTGACCGTCATTTTGATACGTTTGGAACCTATGGCGAAGCCGATGAAGTGTTAGGCGAACTATACCCAGATACGGAATTTGATGAATACTTTGTCGGACCATCAAGACCACGTGCTATCAGCGTCAGTATTAACTATCAGTTCTAAATTTATTTGAATCGGTAGAATACTGGCGTACTCACTAAAAGACGAGCTTTGTCATACTAAAGGAGGAAAGCATTGTTGCAGCAGTGAGAATAGGATTAGGGTATGTATTTTATCTCTTATAAGATCAAATCGATGTACAAAAACTCTTATCCTGCTTACCTTTCTTATTGCGCCTTATCACTAACTAGCTTAAGTGGGATAGCGCTGGCAGATGATGATATAAAAATCGAGCAAAACAATTCATCTCATACCGAGGTTATTGTCATTACCGGCAGTCGACAAGCCTCTGACTTGTTGAGTTTTGCCGGCAATGTCGATCGCATTTCCACTGAAGATATCGACATTGTTAGCGCTGTTCACCCTAGCGACATTCTTAATCGTGCAACTGGCGTTCATATTCAAACTAATAATGGCATGGAATCATTGCCTTCAATGCGCTCTCCTGTGCTAACAGGACCGGGAGCTGCTGGCGCCTTTTTGTTCCTCGAAGATGGTATTGCTACGCGATCTGCTGGTTTTGCCAATAATAATGGTCTATCAGAGCTGAACCTTGCGCAAGCCAGTGAAATAGAAGTTATCAGAGGACCCGCTAGTGCTGTCTATGGCTCTAATGCCGTGCATGGTGTGATTAATGTCTTAACAAAAGCCCCGAGTGATGAAGGGGACGTTTTATTACTATTTGGTCCGAATGAACGCGTTCAACTTCAAGGCACGCTAGGTCGGGAAATGGATCAGCAAGGTGTCAGTGGTAATTTTCAAGTTATTGACGAAGAGGGCTATCGAGATGATAGTGGCTTTACTTCATTTAAGGTCAATGGCAGACATGATTATGAAGAAGGTGTTGATAAAATTAGCACGCTTATTTCAGGTTTTGTACTAGATCAAGATACCGCTGGTTTTATCTCTTCAGGTGACAATGGAAGTGATTGTTATAGTTCTGACTATGCAGATGAAAATCTTTATCAAGACCGTAATGCAATGGAAAAAAATTGTGATGATGATGCCTATCGTAAGTGGTCATCATTACGTATTGCTACTAACTGGCAACGTCTATTAAGTGCTAAAACTCACTTCAGTATTACCCCATACTTTCGGGTCAATCAAATGGAATTTCGCCAACACTACTTGCCGTCAAAAGCGATAGAAGAAAATAGTCATTACAGTGTCGGAGTTACCAGTAATTATTATTGGCAACTAGAAGCTAACCTAGCGTTAGTCATGGGTATTGATGCTGAGTGGACTGAAGGAGAGCTGACCCAAACGCAACAAAAGCCAGATACCTTTAGTTTTGGTAAAGCACGACAACAAGGCACACATTATGATTATGAGGTTGAGGCTTCAACGATAGCGCCCTATATTCAAGCAGACTGGCAAGTGAACGATATTTTAAAGTTCACCGGTAGTATCCGTTTTGATGCCACCGAGTATCGTTACAATAATCTCATTGCTGACGGCACCACTAAAGCTGATGGTAGCAGTTGTGTTAATAACTCAGGCGAAGCGACCCCTTGTTTGTATCTTAGACCGAGTGATAGCGATGATCACTTTAATAATACTAGTACCAAGCTTGGCTTTAATTATCAATTTGCTGATGATACCGCGTTGTTTGGCGCTTGGTCGCAAGGATTTAGGGCGCCACAAACGACAGACTTGTATCGATTACAAAATCAACAAGTGGTAGGAGAAATAGACTCAGAGGAAATTAGCAGTACTGAGATAGGTGTACGTGGCGTAACTGACAAATTTCATTATGAAGCTGTTATTTATACCATGACTAAAAATAACGTTTTCTTCCGCGATGCTAGTGGCCTCAATGTTACCGATGGTAAAACTTCACATCAAGGTCTTGAACTCGGCGTTAACTATGACTTTACTGAAAGCATCAATCTGGCTATTAATTACAGTTATGGCGAGCATGAATACGAATTCGACCGTCCAAGCAGTGGCGTGGTAAAAGGTAATGAGATTGATACCGCACCTAAAAACCTTGCCAATACACGATTACGCTGGTTACCAACGACTAACACAACCCTTGAACTAGAATGGTTACATATGGGGGACTACTTCTTAGACCCAGCTAATGAGCGTAAGTATAAAGGGCATAACTTGTGGCAACTTCGTGGTGCTGTTCAAATAAATCGTCATGTTAATTTGTTTGCCCGTATTGAGAACCTAACCGATGAGAAATACGCTAGTCGTGCTGATTATGCGTTTGGCTCTTATCGCTTCTTTGGTGGTCAACCGCGCGCTATTCACTTTGGTGTTAGTGCCAACTTTTAGTCCAGACTAAGACTAGAATTAATATTGAATCGATAGAAAAGGAAAAAAGATGAGTAAATGGTTTATTGGCTTGATGGTATGTTTTTTCTTATCTTCTTATGTCGTTGCCCAACCTGAGGTACGTGTTGGTGTTTTAAAGTTCGGCACGGTTAACTGGGAAATTGATGTGATTAAACATCATCAACTCGATAAGAAGTTTCAGTTTGATTTAACCGTAATGGCATTAGCCAGTAAAAATGCCTCTGCGGTTGCCTTACAAAGTAAGGCGGTTGATATTATCCTCAGTGATTGGCTTTGGGTGAACCGTCAGCGTTTTGAACAGAGAATGTATACCATGTACCCAACCTCAATGGCGACTGGAGGACTTTATGTTTCTGCTAATTCTGCAGTTAAATCTTTGGCCGACCTTAAAGGAAAAAAAGTAGGTATTGCTGGCGGAGCTGTTGATAAAAGTTGGTTGTTATTGCAAGCCTACAGTCAAAAAAAATATGGACTTGATTTAAAGAAGCAAGCTGAACCTACTTTTGCCGTGCCACCTTTGTTAAATAGACTAATGCTACGCGGTGATTTAGACGCCGCAATTAACTTTTGGCACTATGGCGCTAGACTGAAAGCGGCAGGTTATAAGACCTTAGTGACTGTGCCTCAAATGCTTGCGGAACTTGGAATTGAAACTAAAATACCTTTGTTAGGTTGGGTATTTGATCAAACATGGGCAAATGAACATCCCGAGGCGATAACACGATTTTTGCAAGCGTCACTAGAAGCCAAGCAAATATTATTATCATCTGATAAAGAGTGGCAACGTATTCGTCCCTTGATTAAAGCTGAAAATGAAGACGTATTTACCCTATTGAAAAAAGATTATCGCGCAGGTTTGTTACGTGAATTTGGTGACAAAGAAATAGCGGCAAGTCAGCAGGTTTTTGAGATATTAGCAGAGCAGGGCGGCAGTGCTTTGGTTGGTAAAGCGACGGCATTAAGCGAGGGAACTTTCTGGCGAAACAATACGCTGGATAAAACGAGTCGTGCTAAGAGTCTTCAATGAAACTCTTTTTCAACAAAAATGTTGCAACACCAAAAAGCTTTTTTAAAAATATCCCTTTACACAAAGGCGCTTTGACCATGAGATTTTCAAGGGAGTTGTTTTCACTTTTATTATTGCGGCTCGGCGTTATTATTGTAATCTCTGCATTATGGCAGGGTTTGGCATGGGTAATTGCTAGCCCAGATTTTCCTTCACTATTTGCCGTGATTAACAGTGTACAGTTTCACCTCAATGAAGGTGAGATGGTGACTAATATTTTGATTACGCTTAGACGTGTATTACTGAGCTTTATTATTGCGATGCTGTTAGGCGGCATTATTGGAATAATGATGGGGGTTAATGCTCGGATTAATAAACTAAGCGATTCGCTGCTTATTATCATGCTTAATATTCCAGCCTTGGTGACTATTTTACTTTGTTATATCTGGTTTGGTTTAGTTGAATCTGCGGCCATTGCTGCAGTGGTTATTAATAAGATCCCTACGGTAGTTGTGATGATACGAGAAGGAGCGCGAGCGGTCGATAAAGACTTATTGGCGGTTGCTAAAATTTACCAACTGTCAGCCAGTAAAACCTTTTTTAATGTATTTTTACCGCAACTTTATCCCTTTATCATTGCTTCTGCCCGCTCAGGGTTATCTTTAATTTGGAAAATAGTATTAGTGGTTGAGTTGCTAGGGCGAAGTGATGGCGTCGGCTTTGCACTGAATACCTTGTTTCAATTTTTTGATATTGCAGGGATTCTTGCCTATACCCTTGTCTTTGTTGTGATTATTTTACTCATTGAAGCGCTGATTTTTAAACCCTTTGATAAACTTGTTGCCAGAGGAACCCGTTTTGATTGAACTCAATGTCGCTATAAAAAATAAGTATTATGCAAACAGTGACCAAGCGGTATTAGCGCAATTGGATTTTACTGTGAAGCCTGGAGAGTTTGTTGCCCTCATAGGGCCGTCGGGTTGTGGAAAGTCGACCTTACTTAATATGATTAGTGGTCTTGAAAATTGTTCGGGCCAGCACATCTCTTATAATGAGAACGCTTATAATGAACGGGCTTTGCAAGAAGAGGGTGAAAGTAATAAAGCGTTACATCAACTCGGCTATATTTTTCAACAGCCCAGGTTAATGCCTTGGCTTACCGTTCGAGAGAATATTGAGCTGATACTACAACCGAACCAGTTTCACAAAATTGATGATTTATTAGCGCAAGTTGGTTTAGCAAATGAAGGGGAGTATTTTCCAAGTCAACTTTCTGGTGGCATGCAACGACGGGTAAGCATCGCGCGTGCCTTTGCAATAAATCCACAGTTGCTGTTATTAGATGAGCCTTTTAATTCTCTTGATGCGCCTACTGCAGCACGATTACGACAACTGTTAATTGATTTGTGCGAACAAAGAGGTACTACCGTTGTGTTTGTAACCCATGATTTGCAAGAAGCTGTTTATTTAGCTGACCGCATTATTTTTATGAGTGACTCTCCTAGTACCATAGTTCATCAGAGCATTGTTGATTTGCCTAGGCCGCGTAAAGAGTCTGGGGTGTCTGAGTTAGCATGGCAAGCAAAGCTTTTATCTAAGTACCCAGGCTTACTTGCGGGGCAAATTGACTAACGCGCGATATTTATTTGCGTAAGGCAATAATAAGATCAATTTAAAAGGATGAACAATCAGTGCTGTAAATATTGTCGACTCTGTTATTACTTTTACTTACCTTTACTTAGTTTTTCATAGTAAAAACTCTTAATAGCTCAATTAAATAAAGTCAGCCTTGTCGTCATATTGTTCATTTATTTGTCTTTTAGTTCCCGCTCAGAGCTCTATTACTCCCTCAAATTAGTCCGTTTATTCCAACTAACAAAAGCAATTACTCACTTCTCATCCTTGCTCCCCCTAAAGTAGTAAGCCTTTTGTATGCGACTAAATAACAAGCTATTTGGGTAAGTTGACTCATTCTCTTTCTATTGGATGGTTTTATCATGGATGTACTAAATAATAACGATAAAACGGGAAGCATGAAAATGACTAAACTATTTAAATTAAGCTTAATTACAGCAACAATGACTATGGCAGCATTCAACGCAAATGCAGCAGTTGAAATTTACGAAAAAGATGGCATGTCATTTAGTGCTGATGGCTTAGTCAATGTCTTTTATTCTAACAGCTCAATTGATTCAACCAATGCTGCTGGCATGGAAGAAGATCGTACTCAATCGCGTGTTCGCACAGGCTTCCTACCAAGTAATATTGGTTTTAATTTTGCTAAGCAATTATCAGATGTGAAAATTGGTATGCGCTCTTCATTTTGGGTTTCTCTAAGTGATAGCGATAATAATCGTGATGCATCGCCAGCTGATTTGGGCACAGGTTCACTAATTGATGTGCGTCAATTCTATGCAACGGTAAGTGGTAGCTGGGGTGAAGTTTTACTTGGTAAAGATTTTGGTCTCTATAACCGTGCTAATATTTTAGGTGATGAACTGTTACTTGGTTTTGGTCAAACGTCTGACTTTTTTGGTTTAGTTGATGGCGGTAATGTGTCTTTCGGTAACATTGCTACGGGTTACACTTACCCAATGCCAAAAGCACAAATGACTTATAGAACACCTGAAATGAACGGCTTTAAATTAGCGGTAGGTATTATGGACCCTAATAAAACAGCGGGAGACTCATCTGAAGAATTACCGCGTTTTGAAGCTGAATTAATGTACAACACAAGCTTTAATGAAAACAGTTCAATGAAAGCCTGGGTTAGTGGTGTAGCGCAAACTAGTGAAATAAATGATGTTGAACAAAATCAATCAGGTATTGGCTACGGCGTTAACGTTATGTTTTCAGGCTTATCATTAACTGCTTCTGGTTATAGTTCAAAAGGTTTAGGTCATGTTGCAGGTTTAGATCATATTGTTGGGGTTGATACGATTGAATCTGATGGTTATCTAGTACAAGCAGCCTACACAATGGATGATAACCGTTTTGTATTAACTTACGGTGAATCTGAAACAACAAATGCTGGTAATGTTGAGGTTGTTGGCATTGTTGGTGATGCGGTACATAGTAATACCGGTGTGGCTTATTTTAGAACGATTGTTCCTGGTGTAACAGCGGTATTTGAATATAACAATACCGAAGTTGATGCAACTAACTCACTGATAGCAGAAGATAATAACACCTTCTCAATTGGCGCAGTGGTAACTTTCTAACGCGCAGTTCATCATGCTTCCTCGTTAGTGTGTGGGGAAGGTGATGAATATTAATTTACACCCAAGCGTTATGGTTAAGCAGATTTTAGCTATAATTAGCAACAGGCACCTTTAAATGGCTTGGGTGTTTATTGATCTATTGTTGGGTAAGTGTTGCACTAAAAGATGAGTTACCTACAACTAACGTAGGGTTAACTAAGTACTTGTAACATGTTAAGTTTAAATAGTTAATTTAATCGCATGGTAGTTAGCCTTATGTATAAAATTTTAGTCGCAGACGATCATCCGTTGTTTAGAGATGCCATTGTAAATATTATCGGCATAAAGTATCCCGGTTCAACCACCTATGAAACTGAGGATGTAGAATCGACACTCGCTTTCGTTAAAGATAATGATGAGATTGACTTAATATTGTTAGACTTGAATATGCCTGGTATGTCAAACCTCAGCGGTTTGCTAGATCTACGTAATCAATGCCCGACAACGCCTGTTGTTATTGTTTCAGCAGAGCAAGAGAAACAAAAAATTCTACAAACCCTTTCTTATGGTGCGGTTGGTTTTATAGCCAAATCATCTTCGAAAGATGTTATTGGCGATGCACTAGACAGTATCTTTCAAGGCAACGTATATTTACCATCAGATATTATGCGCTCGCCAACGAACTCAACAGTGACTAAAAATGAGTTTCAAGCCTTACCTGAAAGTATTTCCTTATTGACTCGGCGTGAATTGATTGTGTTACAACACTTAACTAAAGGTGAAGCAAACAAACAAATTGCCTTTAATTTACATATTTCTGAAACAACCGTTAAATCACATGTTTCATCCATTCTTAAAAAGCTAGGTGCATCTAATCGAGTGAAAGTAGTACTCGGCTGTAGCGATATCGATTTTAATCAATATTTAAAGCGTTAGTTTTATTTTCCTTCCAATAATTGAGGACGTAAGTACCTCAATTATTCTATGTCATAAATATAAGTTTCGGTGCTTTGCTAAATCGACAAAGCAGTTTCTATCTCCATTTCTAAATATTCAATTGAAATTTCCAGTTTTACACGCCAAAGGATTAGCAGGGCAGCGCTTTAATATTTTGATGTAGATTAAAAAATAATCAATTAGTTGTGCCAAATTGATTATGTAAGTCTATTATAAAAGTAAAGGAATTCTTGGATTTAGCTTAATATGAAATCAAGCAAAGCTGAAAAGGAACTAACTCATCAATATGTTCTTAATGATTCGCTTCACCAATTATTTGATGCTGTAAATATTGTTTCCGTACAGGGATATGATGAACAGCGTCGGGTAATTTATTGGAATGTCGGAAGTGAATTACTTTATGGTTACACCCAAAAAGAAGCACTAGGGCAAAAATTAGAAGATTTAATTATCCCTAAGCCCATGCGTGAGATAGTTATTGGTGCGCACAGTGATTGGCTCAAAAAAGGCATTGAAATTCCTGCTTCAGAAATCACCTTATGTCATAAAAATGGTAATGATGTAAATGTTTTTTCAAGTCATGCGCTATTTACTAATCAATATAATAAAAAGCAAATGTATTGTATTGACGTCAATTTAGCTGATGTGAAACATGCCCAATCCCAAGCACTATTTAAAGAGCATATGCTTGAGACAATTTTTAATGCAATACCTGATTTATTTTTCTTGATGGAAGTAGATGGCACTATTGTTGATTATCATACAGGTGACCAAAAGAATCTCTACGTTGCGCCACACCAGTTTATTGGTAAACGTATGACAGATATATTACCTCAGGAGGTCGTCAGTAAATTTCAAGCTCATGTTGCTAAAATATTAAAAAAAGAAGGGATGATAACTTTTGAGTATGAGTTAACTATGCCGCATGGATTGGTGCATTTTGAGGCAAGAATGAGTTATTTGCCTGAGTATAATCAAATAGTACTCATCATTCGTGATATTAGTGAACAATATAAATCTGCCGAAATAATAAGGCATCAGGCTTATTTTGATACATTAACCTCATTACCCAATCGTTTCTTAGCACTCGACCGTTTATCTCAAATGCTTACTGAAGCTGAAAGGAATAATGAAAAAATCGCAGTGCTTTTTCTTGATTTAGATGACTTTAAGAAAATTAATGATTCATTGGGTCATGAGATAGGCGATAAAGTACTCATACAATCAGCCCATAGATTAAAGCAAGTATTAAGAGAAGGAGATACTGTAGGGCGCTTGGGTGGTGATGAGTTTATTGTGCTATTACGCGGTGTAACTGAAAATCACGATGCGTTAGTTATTACTGAAAATTTACTTAAAAGTTTTAGGGAACCCTTTGTAATAGATGGTAGAGAATTAATGCTGACCTTGAGTATTGGTGTTGCCATTTCACCTGAAAATGGCCGTTGTGCTTCTGATTTGTTGAGAAATGCAGATACCGCTATGTATAAAGCAAAAGATTTAGGACGAAATACTTATTCGTTTTTTTCTAAGAAAATGAATACCATGATGCTCCGTCGTTTTGAAGTTGAAGAACAAATGCATGGGGCCTTGGAGCGTAATGAATTTGAATTATATTACCAACCTCAATTTGACGTTAAAAAACAAAAGATCACGGGGGTGGAAGCGTTGTTGCGGTGGCACAATTCTGCACTAGGTAATGTAACACCTGATGAGTTTATTCCCATTGCAGAACACACTGGGCTTATTATTCCTATTGGGCGATTTGTTATTAAGCAAGCCCTCGGTTTTTTAAATAAATGGCAAAATATTCATCAGCAAAAATTCACAATGGCAGTTAATTTATCTCCTTGCCAATTCAGAGATTCAACATTACTTGGCTTTATCAAGGATTCACTGAGTGAAACAAATGTTATTGCTGAACATCTGGAGCTTGAAATTACAGAGGGAGTATTAATGAGTGGGCAATCTCATATTCATGATGCGTTAGTTGAAATTAGTGAGTTGGGTATAAAACTATCAATGGATGATTTTGGTACAGGGTATTCATCCTTAAGCTATTTAAGACAATATGCTTTTGATGTACTGAAAATAGATCAGAGCTTTATTCGTGGTATACCGCTAAATAAGGCTGATTGTGAGTTAGTTAATACAATCATAGCAATGGCACATAGTTTAGGGCTGACAGTAGTTGCTGAAGGTGTTGAAACGAAGGAGCAACTCACGTTATTAGAGGAATTGGGATGTGACTTAGTGCAAGGGTATTATTTTAGTAAACCGATACCAGCGAAGCAGCTTCTTGATTTTTCAGTCCACTATAAATAAGGCATTAATGCCTTGGTTAATCCTTGTTTAGGATAGTAATTGAACCGTCAAGATGTACATCTCTTTGCGGGAAGGCAACAATAATATTATGCTCTTCAAATAGTTCATCTAATCTAAAACGAATGTTACTTCTCATCACTCTCAACCCCCCTTCAACATTTGACTTCATCCAAAAATTCACTTCAAATATTAAGGCGTTATCACCAAAATCTTCAAAGACAACCAGAGGTTTTGGATCAGTTAATATTCGTGACTGCTCTGTTGTTGCCTGCAAAATAAGTTCAGACACTTTTTTTGCTGACGTGCCATAAGCGACCCCAACTCTAACCGTTGATCTCATTAAGCTATCGACAAGCGTCCAGTTAATCACCGTATTTTCAATTAACTTACTATTTGGTATTAATAAATGTACGCCATCAACACGCTTTATCCGTGTTGACCGCGTGTTAATTTGCTCAACGATACCCTTTGCATCTTCAACTTCGAGAAAATCACCTATGCGAATAGGGCGCTCCCACATTAGTATCCAACCGCTAATAAAGTTATTTATAATGTTTTGTGCACCAAAACCGAAACCAATGGCGATAGCCCCCGATAAGAATGCAAAAGCAGTGATGGGCACATTGATAACGTCTAGCGTGGTGATCACTATGATCGTTATTGCCACAACATAGAATACTCGTTGCAGTAAATGAATAATATTAGGATCGGTATTTTTGGTTGTTAAGCGGTGAGTAATTATTTTTACCGACCATTTTGTCAAGAAAAAACCAATAATCAAAAAAGTGGGGACCAGCAAAATGTCGCCAATAGTGATAGGTTGCTCTGCAATTGAAGCGATAGAAATGTTTAAAAAATTTACCAGTTGTTCATATGTCATCAGACACTCCTTATAGAATAATGATCAAAATGGGTAAAAAAACTAAGAACTACTTTATATGGCTAACAAATAATTACACTTATGAGTGTTGAGTAACGTAGGTGAATTGAGTACGCCGACCTTAAATTTTGGTTTGTTCATACACTGTCTAGTCTTGCCTATTTGCATAGGTAACATTCTCTACAGATAATACCATCAATGGGGTAAGCTTAGCATTTAATGAAAAAAACTCAAAAAATACAGTTTTAACAGTGGCTTGGAGGTTAACCTTAAATATCATGTTTAGCCCCTTTAGATTTATTTTATGGGTATGTTAAAACCTTCAAAAAAAATAATTTTTTGTAGGGGGACTGACTGAATAAATAAAAGAAAATTGAGTTATTTATTGGCAGGATTTACAGTGAGAGCTTTAAGACTTGCTAATTTTCAAGCTTGGGACAATGGCTATGATATCGATTTAAGTTATGTGAAAGTTATCAATAATTTCTAGTAAATATTAATAACTTTCAACCTTTATCAATTAACGTCAAAACATTAAGATATTTTAAATATCGTCGATATATCTTGTAATGTTACAGCTAATATCGCTTGTTCTCTGGCTGTAGTGGTAATTTGAGTTGAACCTGTAGCCGATTCCATTGATTTATGTTCAATAGTGACAACATTTTTAGCGACATCTTGAGTAACCATTGCTTGCTCTTCTACCGCAACAGCAACTTGCTCGGTCATCGCAAAAATGGTACTGACTGAATGGGTGATAGCGCCTAATGTTTGTTCAACATTTTTAGAATTTTCCACTGCACTCACTGCCATTTTCTGACTTTTTTCTATCACACTATAGGCTGAGTTAGCATCTGATTGTAGCGCCGATATAAAACCTTCTATTTCACTGGTCGATTGTTGAGTTCTTTGTGCTAAAGTTCTCACTTCATCAGCAACAACTGCAAATCCACGCCCTTGTTCTCCGGCTCTTGCTGCTTCAATAGCTGCATTTAAGGCTAGTAAATTAGTTTGTTCCGCGACTGATTTAATCACATCAACCACACTAGTTATATTGTTACTACTTTCGTGAAGGCTTGTTATTCTCAACGCTAAATTATTTATTTCTTCAGCAAGAAGTTCAATTGAGTGGTAAGACTCTTGTACAACACCCGCGCCACCCTGTGCCTGCTCATCCGCTTCTTTAGCTGAATCAGCGGCTAGTTGAGTATTTCCTGCAACTTCTTTAACCGTTGCTGATAACTCTTCTATCGCAGTAGCAATAAGCGTAATCTCATCTTGTTGCTCAACTAAAGAACGTGAATTATGTTCACATGTTTGTGATGTTTCTTCTGATGCGGCTGCAAGCATTGTACTTGAAGTAGAAATTTCACTCATGGCACCAGCAAACTTTTCAAGCGTTAAATTTAATGCCGTAGAAATGAGCCCTAACTCGCTCTTACCGGTAAATTTGGCTCTAACGGTTAAATCATTTCCATCACTGACTTTTGACATAACGCAGGTAAGATCTGTCACTTGGTTATGTAGTTCTTTCAAAATATAGAAGCTAAAAATAGCAACTAACAAAAGAATCATTAATGAAGATATTAGGTAATAGATTAACGAGTTGAATGCGTTACCTTGGGTTTCTTTGGTGAGTAATAATAATGAACGTGTTAATTCATCTTCAATCTCTTTTAACACGCCAATTCTTTTAGTTGCTTGTTCAAACCAAAAAGAAGCGTCTACATTAAGGTTTTCTGAAGTAGCATTATCTATCGCTATTTTTCTTAGCTTTATCACTTCTTTAATTGAAGGGGCATTTTGTTTTTGACTAAAATAATTTTTATTTTCGTTACTCGCGAAGGCATTAAAGCTATAAAAATACGTATTTTGCTCAGAAAGAAACCGAATGAATTTCTGGTACATACCTGGATTAAACTTACCTGAAGCAAAAGTACCCGTTAATACGGCTCTCTCAATACCGGCTCTTTCTTTACCTTGAAGGAAATTATAATAGGCAACCGTTTCTTTTGTGATTTTGGCATCAGTAGAAATCGAAGAAATGATTGTTGAAACACTCAACAGTAATTCATTGGTTTTGGTATAGAAGGATAATGCATCTGATATAGGGATTGATAAACTGTCAACATTACTTCTAATTTGATTGAGCATATTTAAACGCTGATTAATATTGTCATTTAATTGTTGAACCTGCTTATTATCAAATTGATTATTTTGCCAGTAATCTAATCGTTTCCCCGCAATACTGGAGGTGTTTTGTCTCTGGCTTGGTAATTTATAGGCGAACTTCACTCCTTTTGAGCCAAGGAAACCTGCTGTCATTCCTCTTTCTTTTTGTAGCTCATGAACCAGTTCGCTGTACACAGAAGACAGTTTTGTGTACTTACTCAGTTGTTCCATTTCATTGTTGGTCGAAAGGGAAGATACAATGGCATTTAATCCGATCCCTAAAAAGCCCAATAGAGGAAAAAATAATAAAATAAAAATTTTCTTATTAAAGGATATATCTATAAGTCTCATTAGAGCCTGCTATGAATGTTTCATGTTATTTATGAAAGTAAAGTTTACGGAATAGAATCATAAAAACAATAAAAATCGCAAAAAACGCAACAAAACTTTACTGCGTTTGATTTGGATCACATTTCATCACATAAAGGGTAAAAAACTATATAAAAGCTTAAGGGCTTCTTATATGTTAGCGAATAATTATTATGCATCAACTATCAATTAAGTTATCTACATGTCATCGAAAAAGTCAGTGAAAAGCTACTTAACACCTAAAGAAGTCGCTGAATTACTTATGGTTTCTACTGCTGCGGTACGTTTGTGGGCAGAAAAAGGGAACTTAAAAGCAAGAGTCACTGCTGGCGGGCATCGTCGCTTCAAACTTGATGATATAAAAGAATTTGCGGCTAAAAAAAACATACAACTTAATATAAAAATGAGTGAAAACCCTAAAGTGTTGATTGTTGATGATGATATTCATTTTGCTGAATTTTTAAAGGCGCTGCTCAAAATAGAGATTGAAAATGTTGAAGTCGAAATTAGTTTAGATGGTTTCGATGCAGCGAACAAACTTCACGATTTTACTCCGAATATACTGTTGTTGGATCTTAAAATGCCTGGTCTCGATGGTTTTCAAGTCTGCCAAGCGGTAAAGGAAAATCCTCTTCAAAATCATATTAGGGTGATTACCATTTCTGGAAATACTAGTGAAAGTGATGCTGAAAAGCTTAAAAATATTGGTGCAGAAACTTGTTTAAATAAACCGATAGATATTCCTGTTTTACTAAAACAATTGGCTTTAAATTAATCGGTTTTATGAACATAAGTGCTTTGTGGTGATGGAAAATATATCAAAGAAGTCATAACTTTTAGATGTTTTGAGAAAAAGTAAAGGAGTACAAGTGAAACAAAAATTAAACTTAATTATGTTTGCAAGTATATTTAGCCTCGCTGTACTCGGGGGGATTTCATATTTACCTTTATTTGAATTCTTCTTAAGTATTGATGAAGGCTTTATTCCAATGGCCCCGTCAACTTCTGCTTTACTTTTAGTGACTTTTTTAGCTTTGTTTATTTGGGTTAACTGTACTCGTCAATTTTATCGTTATAAAAAGTCTATTGGCTTAATGTTATTAATAGTTTCGCTCTTTGGGCTGTTAGAAATTGTTGAATATTTCACTGGCGTTGAGCTTAATTTTGAGAGTTATATAGTGCCGAATTATGGCGATTTAAATGGTGTTCCCATCGCCAGAATGTCTCCAGTAACAGGGCTGTGCTTTTTTCTCACCAGTTGTGTTTTATTCATACTATTAAATCACAATAAAAAGAGTGACGTCAGCCATTTTATTGGTTTAATAAAAAATTCTTTCACAACACTACTATCGTTAATTTCCTTATTATTTATAGTTACTTACCTTTATCGTTCACCTGTTTTTTATAATACACAAGATATAATACCTATGGCTTTATCCACCAGTTTAGGTTTTTTATCTGTGTCTGGAGTACTCATAGTAAATGATAATAAAAATTATTTTATGAAAACATTTACTCACTTGTCACCCTCTACCGCTTTGATTCGTTTTATTACTCCTTTTACGGTATTCAGTGTTTTTATAACAGGACTTGTTCAGCACTTTATGTTTGCAGTCAGTTCAGTAAATAATTCTATTTTTTTATCGACGACCATTCTTATATTATTTGCGGTAATTTGTGGTTTTATAGCCATGCTGGTCACTAAAAAATTGATGTCTTTTCAAGATGAAAGTAATAAAAATCTACATCAATATAAATCTATGGTGACTTTATCTTCAGGCATGCAAGCGTTGCTTGATGATAAATTTGTTTATTTAGCGGTGAACCAAGCTTATGCAGAAAAACTTAATTTAACCATTGATCAGGTTATAGGTAAGCATCCTCGTGATATTTATAGTAAAGGTTATTTTGAGTCAGAGCTTAAAGTTTACAGTGAGCGTTGTTTAGCAGGAGAAATTATTAAGTTAGAAAAGTGGATGAGATCCTCTTCGGGTCAGGCATGGTTTATCGATATAGAAATGTCGCCCTATTATCAAAATGACGGTAATATTTATGGTGTTATGGTAAATGCGCGTGATATTACCGAACTAAAGCACTATCAAGACAACCTCGAGAAATCAAAGCTTGTTATTGAAAATAGTAGAGTTATTGCTTTTCGCTGGAAGCCCGACTGCTCAGTAGAACATGTATCAAGCAATGTTGATTTATTGGGGGTTAAGGCAAGTGATTTACTCTCGGGGAAAACTAAATATACCGATATGGTGCATCCGCAAGATTTAGCTCGTGTGATGCAAGAAGTTAGGTCTTTTACTGAAAAAGGTGTAAAACAATTTATTCATGAATACCGTATTGTTTCTCCTTCAGGAGCAATGTATTGGGTTGAAGATAGAACAACCATTGAACGAGGTGAAGATAATAACGTTACTTTTTATCAAGGTATTGTTATTGATATAACAGAAAAAAAACAAGTAGAACTTAAATTAAAGCAATCGAATGCAATCATACAAAATGTTATTAATTCAACACCAGATTTAATTTTTGCTAAGAATACAGAACATCAATATATTTTAGCGAATAATGCTTTTGCCCACTCTTTAAAGCAATCATCGCAGTCATTAATTGGAAAAACGGATCAACAGTTTAATTATACCGACGAGCAAATAAATAACTTCAAAATGCAAGATGAGAAAGTCTTGCATGGGAGCTGTGTTATTACGCCAAGCCGTCGACCGCTTGATGGCAATAAAGTACTTGAGACCTCAAAGTTTCCCTTAAGAAATGAAAATGGTGATATTGGTGGAGTGATAGGGATTGGTCATGATGTGACTGAACATATTGCTAATCTTGCTAAAATATCTAAACAACAAAAGGAGTTATCGCAAACACTTGACGCAATATTTGATGCGGTTATTACCATTGATGAATCAGGTTTAATACTGAGTTGTAATAGGGCGACAGAACTCATGTTTGGTTATGCAGCAGAGGAATTAGTTGGCAACAATGTTAGTTTACTTATGCCTGAAAAGTTAGCTGCCCAACATGATGAATACATTAATAATTACTTGTTAACCGGTGAAAATCAAATAATAGGAAGAGGTCGAGAGCTTGTCGGTAAAAATAAAGATCAGAAGGCATTTCCTTTACATTTAACCATTGCTGAGCTCCCTAAAAATAAAGATGAGCGAAAACGATTTGTCGGGGTTTGTCATGATTTATCAAAGACGAAACAGCATGAAAAACTGCTAAATAGAACTCAAAAGATGGAAGCGCTTGGGCAACTTACCGGTGGTATTGCTCATGATTATAACAATATGCTCGGCGTTATTATTGGCTATAGTGATATTTTAAAAACCCAGCTAAAAGATCAACCTGGATTGCTTAATTTTGTCGAACAAATCCATCAAGCGGGCGATAGAGGAGCCCAACTCACCCGTAAATTACTTTCTTTCTCTCGTCAAACACCTGATGCGAGTCAAGAGTCAGACATCAATCGGCTTATTAAAAATAATAAAGACGTACTGCGCAAGACTCTATTGTCGGTTGATTTAAGGCTCAACCTTGATGATGCAATTCACAAGATTAATATTGATCGGAACTCTTTTGAAGATGCACTATTAAATATGGCAATTAATGCAATGCATGCCATGCCCCATGGTGGAGTATTGAACTTATCCACTTGTGAAGTAGAGTTATCAAAAGAACAAGCAGCTAACTTTAATATTGAACAGGGGAAGTACGTACAGTTATCGATTGAAGATAATGGTGAAGGGATGAGTAAATCGATACAAGATAAAATTTTTGAACCTTTCTTTTCTACCAAAGGAGATCAGGGCTCAGGGCTTGGTCTTGCACAAGTCTATGGATTCATTAAATCCTCTATGGGCGCTATTAATGTGTATTCAGAGCTAGGATCAGGAACAAGGTTTTCACTTTATTTACCCATACCTAAACAAGATTATAAAGCAGAAAATAAAGTAGAAGATAAAGAGGATCAATCGAGTGTTTTTGGGAATGAAACCATTCTTGTTGTCGACGATGAACCTCAACTTCGTGCTTTAGCTCAAACAATTTTAGCCGCCAAAGGTTACCGAGTGTTAGCCGCAACAAATGGGATAGAGGCGTTAGCTGTATTAGAAGAAAATTCAATAGACTTGATGTTTTCAGACATTATTATGCCTAAAATGAACGGTTATATTTTGGTTGAAAAAGCGCAAAAACTGTATCCAGAATTGAAGATATTATTAGCGAGTGGCTTTCAAGGTAATCAAATTGATAACAACATCATTTTGGATGAACCTATCATAGCTAAACCTTACGAGAACAAATGTTTACTTCGTATCATCAGGGAGTGCCTAGATAAACAAGATGCTAAGATTATTCAAGGGAGTAATCAAAATAACAACCTAATCGTCCCCAAAAGCTCACCAATAAAAAAGAATAATATGGACGAATGAAATGAGCATTGATGATGGCGGCGAACTCGATGAAGACCATAAGTTTATGTTTTCTTTACTCAATCGTTGTCAAGAATTGTTAGAAGAGCAAGATGATCACCAATCTGCACAAGCAATTATTACTGAGATAGTGCAATACACTCAAGACCATTTTGTTAACGAAGAATTATTGATGAATAACATCAACTATCCCTATGCTAAAAATCATTGTGAGGTTCACCGCATGATTGCTAAACAATTAAGCAAAAAGGTTTTAATCTGTTCAGACAACGAAATTCTAAGATGGCTAATTACCGATATGAGCACTTGGCTAGTTGAACATATCATGGAAATGGATAAACCTTTGCATAAGTATATTTTGAAACACAAAGAGCAAGTAGGCAGCGGTTTAAAAGGAAATACCGAGGGTTATATGTATGATGAATAGAGTTTTTATAGTCGATGATGATACCTTAACGTGCAATTTACTTAAAACTATCGTTGAGCCTATTTTTGGAAATGTTGAAACATTTCAGCATCCACGCGCATTTTTAACGTTAAGCTTGAACAAGCAAGATATTATTATATTAGACTTAATGATGCCTGATATGGATGGCATTGAAGTGATTCGTCACTTAGCAGAGCATAAATCACCGGCAAGTTTGATTTTAATCAGTGGTTACGATAGTGGTGTATTGCACTCGGCTGAAACATTAGCGCTAAGTTGTGGCCTGAATGTTATTAACACTTTTACCAAACCAATTAATACCGAGGTATTGACGTGCTTTTTGACCTCTCTGTCGAATAGGCAGGCACAAAGAGAACTTGTTAGCTTCAATAATGATAAAGCAAATCAAGGCACGTTTGACTTCATTCCAACGGAACAAGACTTACGTGAAGCGATTGATAAAAAACAGCTAATATTATATTACCAGCCACAAATTAATATGAAAACCGAATGTCTCCATGGCGCAGAAGTACTTGTTCGTTGGTTACACCCTAAGTTTGGATTGATTTACCCTGATAAATTCATTGCACTCGCAGAGCAAACTGGCTTAATTGAACAGCTTTCTGAAGAAGTAATCCATTTAGCGATCAAACAAAGTGTCCATTGGCAAAAACTAAATAGAGCGACTCGATTATCTATTAATATATCTGCACAAAACATCACCAGCTTGAAACTGCCTGAGCAGCTAAGAATGCTGGTTAAAAAGTATGAAATTGACCCATCTATGATCGTTTTAGAATTAACAGAGAGTGCATTAATGGATAGTGAAGTGACTTCATTAGATATTTTTACTCGTTTTAGATTAAAGGGCTTTCAACTATCCATTGATGATTTTGGTACGGGATACTCATCATTATCACAGTTACACAAAATACCTTTTACCGAATTAAAAATTGACCAATCGTTCGTTACTAATATGAAGCAAGAAAAGGAAAGCATGGCAATTGTCGAAACCTGCATTATGTTAGCGCATAAGCTTAATATGGAAGCGGTTGCTGAAGGTATTGAAGATAAAGAAACATGGGATTTATTATCGGCCGAAGGGTGTGACATAGCTCAAGGGTACTATATCGCCAGACCTATGCCTGCGGATCAATTTGATAAATGGCAGTTTAACGAATAATTAGTTTGATATGCCCACTATGTTAATTCTTCGATTTTTGTAGTGAGCATCGTCAATATTTACTTGCCATGTCTAGTGATCAGTTGGCTCATCTTTAGGGAGATACTTATAACCATTGAACATCGCAGAAACAATAGCGCTTCGTTCTCGTCTTTCAGCAACAATGACTCCGATAATATGCAATGGAATGAGAAATAAAAGACAGTAAAAAGAATACACATGCGCGGTAATAAAGGGTTTTCGAAAATCTCTCATTGCTTGATAAGAGGCTTCATCGATATTTTCTTTTGAATAAGGTTTTATCACCGCTAAATTGTCTTTATCAATAGCTATGCTCTGGATGAAATAGTTACCAAAGGGGGGATAATAAATATCAGTACCAGCGATGACAAGGCCTGAAATCATTTGAACACTCATGAATGATAACAGCGCTAATACCATCAGTTTACCTGCTGGGTTATGCCCCTTGTACGTTAATCTTTTTTGTTGGGTAAACTCAATTAACTCCTCAGTAAAACCTTTGTTAAAAGGTAACATCTTGCCCCATTTTTCATATGTTTTACCCATAAAAGCAATGATTAAACGGAAAATTAAATTTGTAGCAAAAACATAACCAACAATCACGTGTATTGTTTTTAATAATATTTTTCCGTCAGTGCTTACACCAAAAAGTTTGCCATTTAATATGACAACACCGATAACAATCAGCAATAAAATGGCAATAACATTTATCCAATGAAAAATTCTAATTTTACCACTCCATACGAAAACCTGTTCTCTTTTGATATTCATATCGACCTCTCTTTTATTTTTTACAGGATTAAAAGTGTGCACTTTCTATAACGGGTGTAAGCCAATACTTTAACTTGGCTGGTTGGCAAATAGGATTGAGACTTGTCTTAAGTTGTTTAATATCTGTTAAAGGTATCAGCACCTCTATTTGATAAAAAGCTCTATACCCTTCGACTTGCTCAGCGATATCAAATTGACTATGTTCTTTGCTGTAGCCATTTATTGTTTTTAAATTAAATCCGGTAATGCTTGAAAAGGTGATTAATTTATCAACGACATCATCTTTTAAATCCGTTGGTATATTTAAGGTAAATATTACTTGTTCAGGCATTTCGTTTCTCCAGCCAGCAGTAAAATAGTGGTAATAGATATAGGGTGGTGACGGTTGATGTTATTAAGCCGCCGATAACAACAATCGCTAATGGTTTTTGAATTTCTGCGCCAGGACCCGTTGCAAAAACTAAGGGTAATAAACCAAACATTGCTGTGGTTGCGGTCATTAAAACAGGTCTAAGTCGGCGCTTTGCTCCGTCAATTATCCGGTTATGCAAACTCTCGGCAAACTGTTTGGTTTGTTCAAAATAACTTATCATCACAATACCGTTTAGTACCGCAATACCGAGCAATGCAATAAAACCAACGGAAGCAGGTACGGATAAATATTCGTTACTCACATATAACGCAATAACGCCTCCCATTAAGGCAAAAGGGATATTGGCAATAATCAGGCTCGATTTAGAAAGAGAATTAAAGGTGGTGAACAATATTATAAAGATCAAAATAAGCGCGATAGGAATTAATAATAATAAATTTTTTGTCGCGCGTTGCTGACTTTCAAACTCACCGCCAAAGGTTAAAGTATAGCCACTAGGTAGTGTTATTTCATTCTGGATTTTCATGTTTAACTCGTCAACAAAGCTAACAACGTCTCTGTTAACAACATTTGCACTTACCGAGGAAAATCGGTTGCCTTTTTCTCTTTCAATTAATAGTGGACCATTTTTCATACTGATATTGGCAACTTGTTCAAGGGGTAGTAAAACGTTACTAGGCATTAAAATTAGCTTTTGTTTTAGTGCATGAATGGACGATATTTCATCAGCAGTAGATGATGTTTCTTTTGCTCGATTAAATACGATAGGAATCGCATGATTTCCATCAAGTAAGGATGAAATTTGCAATCCTTCTAATTGATATTTCAAGTAATGACTTAAGGCTTGGGTGGATAAACCGAACTGACTTGCTACTTCAGGAATAAGTTTAATATTTACGTATTTCCCCCCTTCAATTAAGGCCATTTGCACATCTGAAGCGCCTTGGATTTTATTCGCCAACCCTGATATTTCTTCAGCAAGGGAGGTCAGTATGGCAATGTCATTGCCAAAGACTTTGATAGAAATATCTCCAGTACCACCGGTTAGCATTTCTGATACGCGCATTTGAATTGGCTGAGTGAAACCTATATTCATGCCGGGATAATTGGTCAGTGTATTGCGAATATCCTCAATAAGCTCGGATTTAGTGTTAAACCGCCATGTTGACTTTGGTGCTAACTCCATAAATACATCGGTCTCGTTTAACCCCATTGGATCTAGGCCGAGCTCGTCTGAACCTGTGCGAGCGACAATCTGAATTATTTCAGGCGTACTTTTTAAAAGCGCTTTCTCAATTTGTTCATCTATATCAACAGATGAAGACAAAGAAATACTAGGAGATTTTTCGAGTTGAACTATGATGTCGCCCTCGTCAAGTACCGGCATAAAGCTTTTACCTAAGCCTTGAAAAAGTATAATACTAATGATGAAAGTACTTACCGATAACACAACGATGACTGCTGGTTTGTTGATGGTTTGACGCAGTGTATTTGAATAAAAACGCTGCAGTAAAGTGACTATTTTGGGTTGTTTAACCGGCTCGTTTTTTAATAATAATGACGCTAGTATTGGAATAATAGTTAAGGATAGAAGTAGGGCGCTTAACATGGCAAATACAATCGTCAAGGCGACAGGGGTGAATAATTTCCCCTCTAAGCCAGAAAGCATCAGTAAAGGTGAAAAGACTATAATGATAATAATGGTGCCAGAAAATACCGGGGTTGCGACTTCTTTGCATGCACGATATATGACATGTAACCGAGGTAAATGTTGATTACTTGAGAGTCGATTTACAATGTTTTCAACGATCACTACAGAAGAGTCGACTAACATGCCTATAGCGATTACTAGCCCGCCTAAACTCATCAAATTAGCGGATAAATCAAATTCTTTCATCAGTATAAAGGTCATTAATGCTGACATTGGTAAAGAAAGTGCAACGACTAATGATGAGCGAATATCACCTAAAAAAATGGCAAGCAATACGATGACCAATATAACGGCTTGGCTTAATGCATTGGTAATGGTATTAATTGCGGTATTGATAAGATTAGATCTGTCATAGAAAACGTTGATCTTTGTTCCTGTAGGTAAAGATGCCTCAATCGTTTGCAGCTTACTTTTTACATTCTCAACTACCTTAGCGGTATTACTGTTTTTTAACGCAATAATTAAACCTTGGACTGCTTCTTCACCATTCTTAGAAACGCCACCATAACGCGTTAAACTACCTATCGATACCGTCGCTATATTGTGTAATTTAATGACCTTATTATTAGTTGTTTTTATCACTGCATTTTTTAATGAATCAATGTTTTCAAATTTACCTTCGGTTCTAAGTATTAAAGTATCATTACCTTTTACCAGACGACCAACTCCGCCATTTTGGTTTGTGGCTGTTATAGCCATTTCTAACTCGTTAAAAGAAATGTTGTATTGCTGCATTAGCAATATGTCAGGTGTTATTTCATAAGCTTTAACATAGCCGCCTAAACTATTTACATCTGCGACACCTGAAACCGTTCGTAATAATGGGCGAATGTGCCAATCTAATAGCTCTCTTCTTTGTGTGAGAGACAAAGTAGGGTTCTCTACAGTAAACATAAACACTTCACTTAATGGTGTGCTCATTGGCGCCATACCGCCACTTATGTTTGAAGGTAGGGAAGGGAGAATGTTTACCAAACGCTCATTTACTTGTTGTCTTGCCCAATAAATGTCAGTTCCCTCTTCAAAATCAATCGTGATGTCCGTGATTGCATATTTTGTTGTTGACCGAAGCATTTCTTGTGATGGTATACCGAGTAATTCTGTTTCAATTACTCGTGTTACTTGAGATTCAATCTCCAAGGCATTCATGCCAGGTAACTTAAGCACAATTTTAACTTGTGTAGGTGATATCTCTGGAAAGGCATCGATAGGTATACTTAACCAAGACTTAGCACCAACCAATAGAGTAATTACCACAAAGATACAGACAAACAAGCGTTGAGTGAGAGAAAATTTAATAAGGAAGTTCAGCATTTATTCAGCCCCTAACTCAAGTAATTTTCCCTGAAGGATACTTACGGAACTAACAAGTGCTTTCTTATTACTGATATCCTCTTTAGCGGTAACGTAATACTCGTTATTGTTTGAACCAACAATAACGATAGAAGTAAGTGAGATTTTATCTTTAGATTTTATGGCAATATAGTCTTTGTCATTGAGCTCAAAAAGTGATTTTTTAGGGACTTTATAACCAACAAAATTGAGTATGGGGGTCAGCTTTACCGATTGACCCAATGTTAATTTACACTGTTCAGACTTCGGGGAAGCCCATACTGTTTGGTGATACTTATCGACAATACTTTCAAAGCTGTTAATTTCAAGCTCACAAGTCGATGACATAATAAAATGGGATAAGTTGGCAGAGTAGGACAGAGGTGTGGTGATCTTTACTTTCACCGAGTTAGTACTTATAACATCAAAAGCGAGATCTCCTGCTGACTTTATATTCTGAAAGCTAGGTATTTTCACTATGCCATTTTTAGGGCTAATAAGGGTGATTTTTTCATTTTTATCAATATGTAAAAAAGACATTTGATGTTGGAAATGTTCAAAATTTAATTTAGCTTTGAAATAGCTTTTGGTAATTTCAATCCATTGGGTGCTTTTTATGGTTTTATTATCAAAATAAGCTTTATTGGTTTGAAAATGATTTTCTGACGCTTCCAGTATTATTTTAGCTGACTCAAACTCGTCGAGAAAGTGATGGACATCATATCCTTCTACAGTAGCAATGGTTGCACCGAGTTCTACATAACTGCCATTTTTTATATGGTAAGTAACTTTTTGAACATCAAACGGTAGTACAACAGAATAGTTCTCCCCAGGCTTGTAGGTTACTTCTCCAATTAAATTTTGACCGACTTTCAATGTTTCTTTTTCTATTGTTGAAAATTTAATTTCAAAATCACCCAATACAGATAGCTCAATAATTTCCTTTTTCTCAAAAGCGAATACTGATGGTATTTGACATAGTGCAATAAAAAACAAAGTTAATAATACAAAGTTGTTAGTAAAAACATTTGGTGTTTTTTTTAGCTGTAAAAACGGCATATAATAAGTTCAGTGGTAATTAAATTTTGTAGAGTAATTATTACTAAATTGAAATGCCAGGTCATTGGGCATAGGTCGTAATCTAATGAATTTATACTTATTCTTACGTATGGTACATATGTCCATTGACTTCTCAATGGTCTGATTTAAAAGAGGTTTTATGAAGGACAAAGTTATACTGTTGGTTTTGATAATAATAATGTTATTAAATTTTTCTGATGTGATCACCGATATATCGTTAGGCGTACCCAATTGGCATATTGTCTCTGAAAGCCTCATTGTTCTTGTTTCAGGTTTTGGTGCACTGTTTTTAATAAGGGATATGCGTGCTCGAACATTAAATACTATTCGATTAAAACAAGAGTTAGTATTTTCAGATAATAAATTGAGAGATATCTCTGAAGAGATGAGAAGCGCTCGTCATGAATATAGCAATGTTATTCATACACAGTTTGAACAATGGGTCTTAACGCCTAGTGAGCAAGACGTTGCCATGTTATTACTGAAGGGACTCAGTTTTAAAGAAATAAGTGGCGTTAGGAATACCAAGGAAAAGACGGTTAGACAACAAGCCTCTGTTATCTATAGTAAAGCAAATGTAGAAGGGCGACATGAGTTTGCTGCATGGTTTTTAGAAGACTTTATGGGCTAGATTAATGGCTTTTATTATTGGTTGGCTACGCGGAATAGCACATAATTTTAAGTATTGTTCGTTTTGTTAGCGACGTTGAATGAGACACTATAGGCTACTATACCCGTTACCAATCAAGATGCAGGTTTCAGAGTGCTTGAGCTATTTCAATTCAAGGCGCTGTGATGAAATAATGGTTGTTCCATTATCAGTCACTGCAACGATGAAGTGATATGGCTCAAGCGGTTATTCGATGGGTTTAAAATCACTTTATGCCGTGTTAAATAACTTAACCATAGACTGACTATGCTTAAATTATTCTCCTTGCCTAAAATGATTTTAAATCCCACTGAAATCCTGCACTTTGAATGGTAATGGGTATATAACCAGTCACTTGAATTGATTGCGCTATTCAATGTAAGCTAAAGTTATGTATGATAATGTGTTTAAAAGTGATAAAAAACGATGTTGAATTCTCAGGTTTTCTGGTTTAACGCTCAGTTAAGTTCATTGTTTTTAGCTGCCTAAAGAGGCGTAGTGATCACACTTGTTTTAATGTTTAACTTTCGAATTCAGCTTCAGATTTAGTATTAAGTAATCAAACGGAATAATTTACATAAATAGGAATGTCATGACTCTAACTAATGAAAATCAGCCTTATGTGTTAGCAAACACCAATAATCATGTGCTTTGGTTATCTATGAATCGTCCGAAAGAAAGAAATCCATTATCTTCAGCTATGTTACGGGCTTTATATGGGCGTATAAGAGAAGCGAGTGAGAATGATGACATTCGGGTCATTGTGATTACAGGCGAAGGTGGGGTTTTTTCAGCGGGTCATGATTTAAAAGAAATGTCGGGCAGAAAAGAGCACTGTGAACCTGATAATGAAAAACGCGTTAAAGCCGTTTTAGATGACTGCACACAATTGATGATGTCACTCATTAAATCTCCTAAAGCAATTATTGCTTGTGTACAAGGCACGGCAAGTGCTGCTGGGTGTCAGTTAGTGTCTATGTGTGATTTAGCGGTTACTCAAGACCAAGCTAAATTTTGTGCACCTGGGGTAAATATAGGAACATTCTGTACCACTCCACTGGTAGGCATTGGTCGTAATATGCATCGTAAGCATGCCATGGAAATAGCATTAACAGGTGATATGTTTAGTGCAGAGGATGCCATGCGTTTCGGCTTGGTCAATAAAGTAGTAAAAATAGAAGACTTAAAAAACGAAACTGAAAAGTTAGCGAATAAGATAGCTCAAAAGTCAGCGGTTGGAATTCATTCAGGTAAACTTGCCTTCTATCAGCAAATAGAAGAGTCAATTGAAGATGCTTACACTTCAGCAAGTCAAGCTATGTTGCAGGCTATGTTGTCTGATGAATGTGAAGAAGGTGTCAGTGCATTTTTTGATAAAAGAGCACCGCAATGGCAAGGACTTTAATGTGAGTACTGAACTTATTCATGATAGGTATGATCTTGAAGAGCATAAAATTGTTGAAACGTTAAAAAAGGTTAAAACGATTGCCTTAATTGGTGCCAGTTCAAAACCAGAACGCGACAGTTATAAGGTGATGTCTTTTTTGATAAATGAAGGTTATCAAGTTTTCCCTATCAACCCACTTCTTTCGGGAACAACAATCATGGAGCAAAAGGTTTATGGTTGTTTAGGCGACGTACCATCACCTATTGATATGCTTGATGTATTCCGCCAATCTAAGTATCTGTACGATATAGTTGTTGAGGCTACACAAGCCAATATAACCACTATATGGACTCAACTGGGGGTGACTGAGGCAAGTGCTGAGCTATTGGCGATAAAAAGCGGTATCACCATGATTGTAAATCGCTGCCCAGCCATAGAAATACCTAGATTAAAACTTGCACTTAATACTGATTGATTACATAGCTCAAATAAACGTTAACGATGTCCAGATCCCTTATAAAGACAACGTTATAGTAAATTCAAAACATTGAACAAATAACTCTGTTACTAGGGAAAAGTTATTTGTTCTGAGTATTTATTGCTTTCACTCAATTGCTGCATAGCAGTGTTGTAAAATTGTATATTATTACGGCCAGCTATTTTCGCCTGATATAACGCAAGGTCTGCGGCTTTTAACAGTTGAGTTGGAATACAGCCATCTTGAGGTGCGAGACAAACACCCAAACTACAGGTGATAGAAAAAGTATGCTCGCCTACATCTATTGGCTCTGATAAAGTCTTAAGAATATTTGCTGCCACTCGTTGAGCATCAGAGACTTTACTAACATCCTGTAACAGTATAATAAACTCATCGCCTCCAAAACGAGAGACGGTATCTTCTTTACGAGTAGACAATAGTAATTTGCGTGCGACTTCTTTTAATATTAAATCACCGACGTCATGACCATAGGTATCATTGATATCTTTGAAATGGTCAAGATCAAGCATAATAATTCCAATACCATTTCTATTTTGATAGCTGATTATTTGAATCGCTTGGTTAAGGCGGTCATCAAACAAACGCCGATTAGCCAAACCTGTTAAGGGATCTCTCAGGGCTAATTCTTCCATTTTTAAATGCTTGGATTTATGCTCAGTAATATCCTGACTAACGCTAACAAACTGACTTATTTCTCCATTCTCATTCATAATCGGTGAGATTGACATCATTGACCAATAAAACTCACCGTTTTTAGTACAATTGTAGGTCTCACCGTGCCAATCATCACCGGCAAGAATCGTTTTCCATAATTCGTTATGAAGTTCTTTTCGTGTAGTCGTTGTACTAATTAAGTTTGGCGTCTGCCCAATAACTTCTTGCTCAGTGTAACCAGTAACCACACAAAAGCGAGGATTAACATATTCGATAATGCCATGTTTATCAGTGATAATAATTGAGCTAGCGCTATGTTTTACTGCACTAGTTAATGTTTTCAGTTCAACTTCTTTCAGCTTTCGTTCGGTAATGTCAGTAATATAAGTAAAAAAACCGCTACCATCGGCCATAACTGTAGCCTTGAAACGAATAAATACATGATGGCCATTTTTGTGTTTTAAGGTTAGCTCAGCGGCTAGATGCGAGTGGGAACGCGCCATAATCAACTGTTGACGTAATTGCTTACGTGATTCAGAAGTGAGGAAGACTAATACAGATTTCTCCCTCATTTCAGACAAAGAATAACCTGCTAGTTGGCAAATAGCGGTATTAGAAAAATTGATATCTAATTGTGGTGTAAGAATTAAAAATCCTTCAGAAGTTGTTTCAATAAATGAACGGAATTTTTGTTCGCTTTGCAAAAGAGCTTTTTCGGCCAGACGCTGATCGGTAATATCATGGATAATTGAATAAAGTACCTTACGGCCAGCCATTATCAAAGGGCCTGAATAAACACAGACATCCCTAATCTCACCGCTTTTAAGCTGATGTCTAAAATTAAAATAATCACGTTTTTCGGTTACTGCAAGTTCTATTTCCGCTTCGATTATTTCAACGGATAGTACATTGATATCGCTGATAGATAAGTTGTTGAATTCTTGTTCGTTATAGCCGTAGAATACTTCAGCAGCACCATTTGCTTTGACGATTTTTTGAGTATTGGGATCTATTAGTAACTCAATAGCCTTATTTTTATCAAACAGTTGGTAGTATTTTTCTGAAGATTCGCGTAACTCTTGCTCTGCTAGTTTACGTTCGGTTATATCAAGCAGATAACCTTTAGCGAGCGTTGGCAATCCTGTAGCATCTGTTTTTAATATTGTTTTTTCATAGACCCAGCGAACATCACCACTACGGGTCATGATTCGATAATCTTGCTCAAAATAAACAATATCATTCTCTAAGAAAGCCATCATTTCATTGATAATACGACCTAAATCTTCAGGGTGGACAATGTCAGTAAACGATAACTTTTTTGATAAAAACTCCTCGGGTTCGTAGCCAAATTGATGAACATTATTCGTTACTTTCACCACAGGCCAACCCGGCGTAAGTTGCCAGGTAAATAAAATAACAGGTCCTTGTTCGAATAGATCCTCGTCAGAAAATTCCAAAGTATTTCTCCCCTTAGATACAACAATACTGCGCTTTATTATTATGAATTAAGTTATCTATGGTCATGTTGACCTTGATCAATCGCATAACTATTAAATAACCAACAAAAGAACAACGTCTACTAAATTTTAATGGCCAATTTGTTATCTAAGTGTTGTGATTAAGGCAATATAAATGACAAAAAAGCATATTTTGTGGCTGCTTGGCATTTTAGGAAGAAGAGTAATTGGGACTGTTTATAAGAGGGTATAAATAGTGAAATGCACAGAAAAAAGAGCAATCAAATTTAGAACGTTTGATTGCTCTGCGTCTATTATTCTTGTTACCTATAAGATTGAGATGTCAGCATTGTGGAGCCATTACATTACTGCAACAATGCTGCGGAAATCATCTATCTTAGCAAACGTTATTATTCAGTAGGCTGAAAATTGAATCTGCTCAAAAAGCGGGTCTTTTTGTTAGTGTTATTCAACTTGGCTAAAAACCATATTGGTATAATCAACCATACCAATAATGTTTTTATTTTCAATAACAGGTGCAAGGTGAATACTTAAGCGCTCAAATAATCGAGCGCAATATCTTACATCCATGTCAGGTAATACACTGACCAATGGTTTTGTCATTATTTCATATAAGTTCACGCGATCTGGAGAACGATCTTTTGCCAGGACTTCTTTGGCAATATCAGCAAGCATAACTAAACCGTATTCATCTTGTTCATTACGTTTATTAATAATTAGCGCACTAATATTGTGCTCTTTGGCTAATTTAATGCCTTCAGCAACGGTCATCATCCCATCAGCAAATTGATAGTTGTTGGTGGTCATTACATCTTTAACTTGTACAAACTTATGGCTCATAACTCTTCCTCAATTTTACCTTTTAAGCGCTCCACCTGATGAGCTACTCCTACTGCATCTTCGACATTTAATTGAATAGCAATACCTTTACCTGGATCTTCATCAAAACCAGCAATATTACTAATTCGCTCAAGAATTTTTCTCGCTAAGTGCTGTTCAACAACAAAAAGCAATACATCTCTTTGTGTCTCAAGTTGCATGCCAAAAAAAGTGCGCTGGCGTTTAACACCTTCGCCTCGGGCATTGTTTATTATGGTTGCGCCTGTTGCACCGGCCATTCTTGCACCTTTCATAACGTCGTCTGTTACAGCGTCGTCAACAAAGGCAACAATTAGTTTGAATTGCATATGATCACCTGTTTTATTTATCTTTTAGACTCTGTTAAGGAGCCTCGTTATTTCTGTTTAAATTACGTTTTTCTTCCTTAATTCTTTTTCTTTTTTCTAATCTTTTATGCGTCCGATGTGTTTTCGCTTCAGTAAGCTGCGCATAAGCCATTACGGCAATGATTGGACATAAACTAGCGAAAGCGATTAAACCAAATCCGTCAATCAAAGGACTACGTCCCGGAATAGTACTGGCTAAACCTAACCCCAAAGCAGCTACCAAAGGAACGGTTACGGTTGAGGTTGTTACACCACCTGAATCATATGCCAATGGCACTATAAGTTTAGGACAATAAAAAGTTTGAATGACCACAACAATATAGCCGGCAATAATATAATAATGAATAGGATGACCAACGACGATGCGGTAGCTCCCTAAAGCGATACCAAAAGCAACGCCAATAGCCACTGAAATTCTCAGGCTATTCGCATTAATCGCTCCACCGGAAACTTCTTCTGCTTTAAGGGCTACGGCGATAAGTGAGGGCTCTGCAATGGTAGTACTAAAACCAATAGCTGCGGCAAAAATATAAACCCACTTATAATCTGTCCAATGAATGCTGGTTAACACTTGCTCGCCAGCATGAATAAACTCTGGTGCGGTTAGCTGTTCTGCCATCATTTTTCCGAGCGGAAATAAGGCTTTTTCTAAACCAAGCAAAAACAACGCTAAACCAATAAGTACATAGATAAAACCGAAGCCTACTTGTTTAATGTGCGGAATAGGTTTGCGAATAACCAGCAACTGAAAGCCTAAAATTATCGACAGAATAGGTAATACATCAATAACAGTATTTTTTAAGGTGGTCAAAAATTCAAATAATAAATCCATTAACTGATCACCATGCCGTAAATCATCACAAAAATCATTGGTGTTAATGAGGCAAAAGCAATTAAACCAAAGCCATCAATCATCGGGTTTCTACCTTTTATTGCTGAGGCTAAACCAACACCTAATGCTGTTACTAAGGGGACGGTAATCGTTGACGTCGTAACGCCGCCAGAATCGTAGGCAATACCAATAATCCAGCTAGGAGCAATTAACGTCATCAATACCACAACAACATAACCGCCCAAAATTAAATATTGTATAGGCCAACCACGAATTATGCGTAATACACCAATAACAATGGCAAAACCAACAGCAAAGGCAACGGTAAAACGTAAACCATTGGCATAAGAAAGTTGTGACTCTAACGTATCAGCAATAATTCCACCTGATGCCGCAACAATTGCTGCTTCTTTAGCTACGGCGATTAAGGAAGGCTCAGCCACAGTGGTGCCAAATCCTAAACAAAAAGCAAAAGTCAGTAACCAGCTAATGCTGCCTTTTTTGGCGAATGCTTGCGCCATCGATTCACCAATGGGGAATAAGCCCATTTCTAAACCGTAAATAAAGAAGGTTAATCCGAGAACGACTAATGCGAGACCAACTAAAATATCGCCAATATTAGGCATGGGTTGTTGCAGCACAGCAAATTGAAAAAATGCAATAACGAGGATAATAGGTAACAAGTCTTTACAACTACCTAATAATGCTTTTAGAAAAACGATAAACTGATGATTCATAAATAATAAATTAATGGGGATTACCTGATATTATAAAATTAATTAAAACAATTACTTTGATTCAACACAAGGTAATTGTTTAATTAACATTAAAAGTAGGTGTTTTTTGGGCTTTACTGCCAGTCACTGATTTAATGCACTTACAATTGGGCTAAAACACTGTAATTGCACCATCTTATGACGACTAATTTTAAGGAGAGGGAAAGAATAATCGTTGAGATAATCTATATGTCATCCAAAATACTCTGATAAATATTATTTAAAAATTCAAAAACTTCATCCAGTTTTTTACCTAATGAAATTTTTCCCATTTATTTGATTTAGATTGGGATAATAGGCAGATTTATCCTTGCGGTATTATTTATCGCTGGTTATTATTTTTACTCTTCCCATAATCATAAAGGAATAAAATGAAAGAGAATTATTTTAAAAAGTACCCAAACAAAGACGGATTTTTTAATGAATATGGCGGTGCATTTATTCCCCCAAATTTAGAAGAAGAAATGAAAAAAATTAATGATGCTTACTTTGCTATTAGTAAGTCCCATAAATTTATTTCAGAGCTTCGTGATATTAGAAAATATTATCAAGGTCGTCCGACTCCTGTTTATCATTGCCAACGCTTATCAGAAAAATATGGAGGCCAAATTTATTTAAAAAGAGAAGATTTAAACCATACAGGTGCTCATAAGTTAAATCATTGTATGGGCGAAGCATTGCTCGCTAAACACTTAGGTAAAAAGAAGCTAATTGCTGAAACGGGCGCAGGACAACATGGTGTTGCCTTGGCTACCGCAGCGGCTTATTTTGGCTTAGAGTGCGAAATACATATGGGCGAAGTTGATATAAAAAAAGAGTACCCTAATGTACTGCGCATGAAAGTATTAGGGGCAACTGTTATCCCCGTAACGCATGGTTTGAAAACGTTAAAAGAAGCGGTAGATAGTGCTTTTGAAGCGTACCTTAAAGATCCGATTTCAACCATTTATTGCATCGGTTCAGTTGTGGGTCCACATCCATTTCCAATGATAGTACGTGATTTTCAACGTGTTATTGGCATTGAAGCGCGGGAACAATTTTTAGATATGACAGGTGAGTTACCTGACAGCGTTGTTGCTTGTATTGGCGGTGGTAGTAATGCGATGGGAATTTTTTCTTCCTTTTTAGAAGATGATGAGACTCAGTTGTTTGGTATTGAACCTGCAGGGAAATCTTTTAAAATGGGTGAGCATGCAGCCACTATGACTCTCGGTAAGCCTGGTCTCATCCATGGTTTTAAATGTTATATCTTACAGGATGAAAATGGTGAGCCAGCACCAGTGCATTCTATTGCCAGTGGACTTGATTACCCCGGCGTTGGTCCAGAGCACAGTATGTTGAAGGATATGAATAAAGTGACCTACGACAGTATTACCGATAAAGAGTGTATTGATGCATTTTATGAATTGAGTCGATTAGAAGGAATTATCCCCGCTTTAGAAAGTGCCCATGCGGTTGCTTACGCCATGAAACTTGCACAGAAATTCCCAGAAAAATCTGTACTCGTTAATCTAAGTGGTCGAGGAGATAAAGATCTCGATTACGTTGTTGATACCTTTGGTTTACCTGAATAAAGTATTAGTGATCAAGAACAGGTAATAATTTTATTGTTGCCTGTTTAGTTAATTTACTGTTTTAAATTCTTCAAAATTTCACATTCCCCAACAATATCATTTGAGCAAGATTTCGCTAACGTATGCAACGTTTTCTCTAATAATGATAATTCGTTTATCGTCTCACGAACATTCTCCAATTGCTGCTTAATAAGTAGGTCTACTTCACTGCACGAGGATGAGGTGTCTGTTTGTACTTGTATTAAAATTTTTATTTTCTCAAGAGGAATTTGTAGTTCTCGACATCGGCGAATAAAAATCAAATTATCGACATCGCTAGAACGGTACTCTCGATAGCCATTGCTATTACGCGATGCTTTAGGCAGTAAACCAACGTCTTCATAATATCGAATGGTTTTGCTGAGCACATTGGTTAATTTAGATAGCTGATTTATTTTCATTACGCTTGACCTTACTCCAACAGTAAGGTTTATCATGACGTAATTAAATACCTTATTCAAGAATAAAGAAGCTTATTATGTCGAGTTGTTGTGCTGCAGAAGCAAAGAATGCCAGTGAAAGAAAACTACTCTGGATTGTACTCATCCTTAATTTTAGTATGTTTGTTATCGAATTTATTGCAGGCTGGTTAGCCAATTCTAGTGGATTGCTTGCAGATTCTTTAGATATGCTTGCCGATGCTGCAGTGTACTCACTTAGCCTTTATGCGGTTGGTAAAAGTTTGTTGTATAAAGGTCGTGCGGCTTTGGCAAATGGCTATTTGCAGTTATCGCTTGGTTTACTCGTATTAGTCGATGTCGCCAGACGCATCTGGCTTGGCAGTGAGCCTCAATCTGAGTTGATGCTTTCGATTGGTTTCATGGCCTTAATTGTTAACATGATTTGTTTTGTCCTCTTATACCAGTTCAGACAAGGTGATGTGAACCTTAAAGCCAGCTGGATTTGCACACGTAACGATATGTTGGCCAATATAGGGATAATAATCTCAGCCGTTTTAGTCGGTCAATTCGATGCAGCATGGCCTGATTGGGTAATAGGCAGTGTCATTGCTGGTATCGTCATTCATTCTAGTCTCGCTATTATTAATGAAGCGAAAGTATCAATTCAAAGCGATGCAGTAGCTGATAAAAACCGTACTTAATGAGTGCATTACCCAAGAATTTTCAGCCATATTTTTATCGTTATCAAGTCGGTCTAACCGGTTTAGTTTAGGACTTCGTCCGCCAAAAACGTACGTTATAACCTTTTAAAACTCCGTAGGTAGTTGACAAAATACCTTCAATATCATTATCAAAAAATAGGAAATACAGATGCATTATTTTAGTAATGTGCCTCATAAGACAGTAAACATGTCGTGGTTATCTTCAGCGAAGGTATTTTACCTTCAATTATTTATTCTGCTTTGTTGGGCATTTAGTCCTTTGGTGCACAGTAAAAATGAAGTAAAAACACCTGAACAGCAACACTTAACATTGTCTTCGGCGATCAAACGAACGCTTAAAGATAACCCTTCACTTAAGGTATTTAAATTTCGTCAGAACGCTCTTGAGGGCCAATTACAAATTCAGGGTTTAAGTCCGGCTTATGAAGTCGGTTTTGAAATGGAAAATTTCGCCGGTACGGATGATGTAGGTGTCTTCAAAAGTACAGAATTCACTCTTTCACTTTCTTCAATTTTAGAATTAGGGGATAAAAGAAAAGCGCGTGCCGATGTGATTAATAGCCGTAGCTCACAAATTGCGGCGATGCGTAAAATTGAAGCGCTAAATGTGCTAGGTGAAGTGACTCGTCGGTACATTGACATCATTGCGGCACAAGAGCGTTTGTTATTAGCTAAAGAGGCGACATTACTCGCTGAGGAGACGTTAACCGAAGTTGAAAAACGCTCAAAAGCGGGAGTAGCACCTAAAGCAGAGATAAAACGAGCACTAGCCGCAGTAGGCAATGCCAGACTTACCACCTCATCTGAGCAACAACAGCTGGACTACGCAAGAGTTGCGCTCGCCATGATGTGGAATGAAACGACACCCTCATTTACCCGTGTTGAGGGCAGTTTATATCAGTTTTCAACGGATATTGAATTTACAATCTTGTTGGAGAAGGTGAAACAAAACCCTGAAATTTTAATTTATGCCACTGAAGAACGATTAAAAGAAGCTGAGTTAAGATTAGCCCGGACAGAGTCCAGTGCAGATATAAAATGGTCGGTCGGTATCAAACAAATACAAGCGCTAAATGATACTGCACTAACCGCCGGTTTTAGCATGCCGTTATTTGCTTCAAAACGAAATGTCGGCGCAATTAGCGCAGCTCAAGCAGCACGTGACGAAGTAGTTGTTAAAAGGAAAGCGACCATGCTGGCTTTACACCATCAGCTATATCGAGCTTATGCGAACAGGAAACAGGCTATTTTTACTGCGAAAAATTTAAAAGAGAGCATCATACCGACATTAACAGAAGCGTTAAATGAGACCCAGGTAGCATACCAACGTGGCCGTTACAGTTATTTGGATTATTTAAGTGCAAGGCAGGAATTGCTCTTTGCTCGTCGCGCCATGATTGAATCAGCAGCAGCCGCTTTACGCTATGGCACACAAATAGAACAACTTATCGCTGAGCCATTGTCTGCGACACAGAGCAATCATGCGCAACCAAATAACTTCATCAATCAAAAAGCATTTTAAGGTATTTTCCATGGCAACTTTTCAAAGAGAAACTAGTCACCAACTAAAAGGTCACAAAAAAGTGATTAAAAATAGAGTCAATCCCAGTGTTTTATTCTTATTAGTAACGGCGTTAGCCAGCATAGCCATCAGCAACAATGCAATGTCAGCAGATACGCATGGTCATAAAGATGAGCACACGGATGAGCATAAAAGCGAACACAAAGATGAACATGGTGAAGAAGAAGGGCATATTGAAATTACAAAAGTTAATGCGCAAAAAGCAGGTATCATCAACGCTACAGCAGGTGCAGGGCAAATAAAACAAACGACCACTGTCTATGGTAAAGCGGTGATTGACTCAAGTGCAATAAGTCAGGTGCGCGCACGTTTTCCTGGACTGATCACTAAATTAACCGTTAACGTTGGCGATAATGTTACGACGGGTGAAAACATTGCCCAAGTAGAATCAAGCGATAGTTTAACGCGTTATAACATTACCGCGCCTATTTCAGGTGTGATAACCAAACGTCACGCTAACCCCGGCGACTTGACCAATCAACAACCGCTATTAACTGTCGAAAACTATAAGCAGTTATGGGTTCAGTACAAGATATTCCCAAGTCAACGACAAGCAATTCACACAGGTCAACAAGTCACTATTTCATCAACAGCTGCCACAACTCAATCGAGCATCATGCATTTAATGGCCAATAAAAATCAGCCATTTATCATCGCAAGAGTGCCATTAGATAATAGCAAAGGTTCATGGGCTCCAGGACAACTGTTAACGGGCAGTGTAGTAACTCATCAAGTGGATGTTAACTTAGTTATCGATAATCGTGCCTTTCAATCCGTTGAAGGAAAAAACATTATTTTTGTAACAAATAAAGGGGGATATGAAACGCGTGAACTAACACTTGGCCAAACTGATGGACAATTTAGTCAAGTTATCTCAGGTTTAAAAGCGGGTGAGCAATATGCGCTGATCAATAGTTACTTGCTAAAAGCCGATTTAGGTAAAGCTGGCGCAGCGCACGCTCACTAAGGAGATAAACATGATTGAATCAATATTACGTTTCTCCATCGCGCGTCGTTGGCTGATGATGACCATGATATTTGTACTCATCGGTCTTGGTTATTGGAGTTATCAAAAACTTCCCATAGACGCAGTGCCTGACATTACTAATGTGCAAGTGCAAATTAATACCCGTGCGCCAGGTTATTCACCACTTGAAACGGAGCAGCGCATTACTTTTCCGGTCGAAACGGCGCTTACTGGTATTCCTAATTTGTCATACACGCGCTCCATCTCACGTTATGGATTATCGCAGGTCACGGTGGTTTTTAGTGAAGATACCGATTTATATTTTGCCCGTAATCTGATTAACGAAAAGTTAAGCACCATTAAAAATAAAATCCCCGCAGGTCTAGAGCCTGAAATGGGGCCGATATCAACGGGATTGGGAGAAATTTTCATGTATAGCGTGGTGGCATCACCACAGGCAGTAAAAGCAGACGGTTTACCCTATGACGCAACGGCTTTGCGGGAAATTCAAGATTGGATTATTAAACCTCAACTTGCATTGGTGCCCGGCGTTACAGAAATAAATACGATAGGAGGGTATGACAAACAATACCATATCACGCCATTGCCTAAAAAAATGCTCGAATTTTCAATCTCCTTTAACGATATCAATGTTGCCTTAAGTAATAATAATAGCAATCGAGGGGCAGGTTACATAGAACAAAATGGTCAGCAACTTACGGTTAGATCGCCGGGTCAACTCGCCAATATCAACGATATAGAACAAGTGATTGTTAAAGTCATTGATGATACACCAGTGCAAATATCAGATATTGCCCAAGTTGCTATCGGTAAATCACTTCGTACGGGTGCTGCAACATCTGCTGGTAAAGAAATAGTACTCGGCAGTGCCATGATGTTGGTGGGTGAGAACTCTCGGGTAGTTGCCTTAGCGGTTGCTAAAAAGCTTGAGAAAATAAAATTGTCCCTACCAAAAGGCGTTATCGTTGAGTCGGTATATGACCGAACAACGCTGGTTGATAAAGCCATGTACACAGTACAAAAAAACTTAGTTGAAGGGGCTTTACTGGTCATCATTGTGCTCTTTCTTTTACTAGGCAATGTTCGAGCAGCATTAATTACTGCAGCAGTAATTCCCTTAGCTATGTTAGCAACGATCACAGGTATGGTGAAAACAGGTGTTTCAGCCAACTTAATGAGTCTTGGCGCACTTGACTTTGGTTTAATTGTTGATGGTGCAGTGATCATTGTTGAAAACTCCATTAGACGATTAAGCGATGCGCAAAAACTCCAAGGCGGTATTCTTTCTCGAAAAGATCGGTTACATGTCGTTTATTCGGCAACGAATGAAGTGATCAGGCCGAGCTTATTTGGTGTCTTTATTATTACTATCGTTTATATCCCGTTATTTAGTTTAACTGGGGTTGAGGGAAAGATGTTTCACCCTATGGCGGCTACGGTAGTGATGGCATTAATGGCCGCGCTGGTTTTGTCATTAACACTTGTGCCTGCTGCTGTTGCTTTATTTATGAATGGTAAAATTAGTGAGAAAGAAAGCCCAGTGATCAGTGCCGCTAAAAGTGTGTACAAGCCACTTCTTATTGGTGCAATGAAGCTACGTTGGATAATTTTACTGGCGTGTGCTGCTTTGGTCGCTTTTTCAATTTGGTTAGCGACCACACTTGGCTCTGAATTCATTCCGCAGCTCAATGAGGAAGACTTACTGTTGCAAGCAATCCGCATTCCAGGTACGAGTTTGAGCCAATCGATTGAAATGCAAAAAGCACTGGAATTAAAAATACAGCAATACCCTCAAGTCAAAAATGTATTCTCTAGAATTGGTACGCCAGAAGTAGCTAATGATCCTATGCCACCTAATATTGCTGATACTTATGTAATGCTAATACCTCGGAGCCAATGGCCAGATCCAACGTTAAGTCATGGCGAATTAGCGGCGCAAATTGTTGAGTCAGTTTCTGGCCAACCGGGTAACAACTTTGAATTAACCCAACCCATTGAAATGCGTTTTAATGAACTGATTTCTGGCGTTAGGGCAGATCTTGGCATCAAAGTTATTGGTGATGATCTAAACCAGCTTCTTAAATCAGCGAATGCCATTCGAGAAGTGATAGAAAAAATTGAAGGCGCTAGCGATATTCAAGTTGAGCAGGTAACAGGATTGCCAATGTTATCGATACACCCAAAAAGGGTTGAACTTGCGCGCTATGGTCTTAATGTCTCACAACTGCAATATGCTTTATCTACAGCTATTGGTGGCGAGAAAGCAGGGGTGATTTATGAGGGGGACCGCCGTTTTGATATCGTGGTAAGACTGCCAGAGCAAGTTAGACAAAATGTTAATCGGTTAAGCGAGTTGCCAATTGCTCTGCCTAATGGGAATTATATTCCATTGTCTGAAGTGGCTATATTGGAGCTAGCGGCTGCACCTAATCAAATTAGTCGAGAAAATGGTAAACGACGTATCGTGGTAACCGCCAATGTACGTGGTACTGATTTAGGCTCGTTTGTTAAAAATGCCAAACAACAAATCCAAGATAATGTTGAGATACCTGCTGGTTATTGGCTGGAGTACGGTGGCGCTTTTGAACAGTTAGAATCGGCAAGTAAACGCTTAACCATTGTTGTTCCGCTCACCTTAGCATTGATTTTAGGGCTGTTAATCATGGCATTTGGCAATCTAAAAGATGCTTTGATTATATTTACAGGTGTCCCATTAGCGCTTACTGGAGGTGTTCTTGCTTTGTGGTTTCGTGGTATGCCCTTGTCTATTTCAGCAGGTGTAGGTTTCATTGCGCTTTCTGGTGTGGCCGTGCTCAATGGTTTAGTCATGCTCTCCTTTATTCGTTATTTATGTAAAGAACGCGGAGAACTTATGTCTGGAATTATTGATGGCGCGATGATCAGATTAAGACCTGTTTTGATGACGGCTTTAGTCGCTGGACTAGGTTTTGTTCCTATGGCGCTTAATATAGGTACGGGTGCAGAAGTACAGCGACCATTAGCCACCGTAGTGATTGGTGGAATTATCTCGTCTACTTTGCTTACTTTACTTGTATTGCCAATACTTTATCGGATTGCGCATCAAAGTGACTTCAAGCGGGCTTAGTAAAAGGAGCAGTAAGCTGTTAGATAACAGCTTACTGCTCCTCTCTACGTAGGATGCAGATGAATTAGCTGTTATAGAAAACAGGTAAAGAAATACACGTTTTAGTCTAGATACAGTCATCTTGTTGTGGGGGTATAGATGATTAATTTAAAGAATATTTGTTAATGCTATGCCAATACCGAAACGTTTTTGATTAACATTGTAGTCAATCAAACTCTCACCATAGCCACTACTAAATTGAGCGTAACCTTTTAATTTTCCCCACAATGGAAAGGTAGCACCGACTTCAACAAAGCCATTATGCGTGGCGAAATTCTCACGGCCTTTAAAAGATAATTCAAAATCTTTACTGTATTTGTATACCATGCCTAATTCAAAGTGACCCATGTAATCTAAAATATCGGGATTGTCATCCCCTTGGCCAGACGAAGGAGAAGACTTATCTCCTTCAGGTATGCGATACCAAGGACGAAAAGATAGGGCGAAGTTACGTTTTTCATACAGGTAGTTAATATAAACACGATTCCAACTTCTGGAAAGCAACTGTGAACGGCCATTTGATTGATGCTCGAAACCGGTAATTAAGGCTGAGTTTCCTCCCCAAGGATGATAATTTAGCGGCGTAATATAGAAGAATTCAGGTTGATAATTGGTTTCTCTAAACGGTTTAGAAATTTCATCTGCGTAAATTTGCCACCATGACTTTAAGGTAAAACCAAAAAATAATTGGTCACCTTCATTCAACCAATACCCAGTCAGCAGGGGAATCTTTAGGCTTATTTGAAACTTGGCCTCAGCATCTTTTAAATTATCGGCCCATAATGGAACGTCTTGATAAGCTTGACGATTAATTTCATCAACATAAGAAAAAGGCAAGATGTAATTCATTTTATGAGGTGTAAGCACATAAGGATCCGCAGCGGTTCTTTTTTCTTTAATTATTCTATGGGAAAGCGCACCCAGTTCAATGTTCTGGCCTTCGCCATCTTGGAGAATGATACGTGCTATCTGTTCTTCGCATTGTTTTTCTATTTGCGCTAGCGTAGCCTTTTTATTGGCACTTTTAATGGCAGTAAATAAACATTCTTCAAAGGCTGTTTCGTGAGGAGTTCTGTCGACGCTGTTGTCATCACTTTCAGGTGTAAAAGCTCGTGTGCTCATCGAAAGTGACAATAAAAGTAGGTAAAACCCAATTAAAAATACTGATCTCATAATAGTCGATAACTTGAACTAAAAATTTGTCTCGATTATAGCTTATTGTGTTACAAATCAATAGCGCTTCAACGTCGTAAGTTCACAAGAGTGACCCAGTAAGTCATCAAACTATTAACATTTTATTCACTTATTTCAAAGCCCCCTCTAAATATGTCTAATTATGTCAGGTAATTTCAAAGCATTTCGCTCTGGTCATTGGTCGTGTATTTATCTCGATTAACCGCAACCGTCCTTTCTTTATTACTGAGGACTTGTATCTTGATTGTTAAATAATGTAACCCAACGTTGGTATCACAATGAAACTCACCAAGAGCGCCTTAACTAGCCCAGCAGCCGTTGCTGTAGTTGTTGCCCTAACTCTGCTAGTCGGCATGCTCAGTTTATTTAAGTTACCCGTTCAGCTTTTTCCTGATATTGAACGTCCACAAATAGCGGTACAAACCTTTTGGCGATCGGCATCACCTAAAGAAATTGAATCTGAAATCATTGAACCCCAAGAGCAAGTATTGCGAGGTATCCCTGGTATAGAGTCAATGAATGCTTTTGCCAATAGAGGAAGTGCTTACATAAACTTGTCGTTTGGTGTTGGCACTAATATGGAGCAAACCTTAATTGAAGTAATAAGTCGAATGACTCGTGTGGCCAATTTGCCACGTGATGCCAGACCGCCACGAATAATGCTTGGCGGTTTTGGGGGCAATACTCCTGCGCTAACTTATTTCTTTTTACAAGCTTTGCCGGGCAATGCTCAAGATATTAATCAATATATCGACTTTACTAATGATGTTATTAGGCCGCGCCTTGAAGCGGTTGAAGGGGTTGCTGGCGTGCAAACCTTTATGGAGCAAAATAGAGAAGAGCTACAGATCCGATATGACCCTATTAAAGCGGCAGAATATGGTATCGAAATTCCAGAATTAATCGCTTTAGTTTCGGCAAGTGATGATATTTCAGGTGGTTTTGTCGATGTTGGCAGACGTCAATATACCTTGCGATATAGCGGTAAATACAGTGTTGATGAATTATCACAATTAATGCTTGAGTCACGTGGTGGTCGTAATATTCGTTTAAGTGATATTGCTACTGTTGAGGTGCGTCGTAACGATAGACAAGGACTGGCAGTTCAAAATGGTAATCCTGCTTTTTCAATGCGCATAGACAGAGCCAATGGCGCTAATGTATTAGAAACGTTAAATCGCGTTAAAACCGAAGTGGCATTACTTAATAATGAATTACTCGCGGATAAAAAATTAGTGATGGTGCAATCTTTTGATGCCTCGGTCTTTATTTATCGCGCCATTAATTTAGTGACTAGTAATCTATTTGTCGGAATTGTTTTATCGTTATCGGTTTTATGGTTCTTTATTCGTCGAGCCCGCGCTACGTTCATTATTGCTACCGCTATCCCGGTAAGCTTGTTAAGTACTTTTATCGTCTTGGAAATAACGGGGCGGTCGCTCAATGTTATCTCATTAGCGGGTTTAGCTTTTGCAGTAGGCATGGTGCTTGATGCCGCCATTGTGGTGTTAGAAAATATTTTACGAATGCGTGATAAAGGCTTAGATGAACATGATAGTGCGGAGCAAGGTGCAGGGCAGGTGTGGGGCGCTTTACTTGCTTCTACTGCGACAACCGTTGCTATATTTCTACCAGTATTTTTCTTAAAAGATATTGAAGGGCAACTCTTTGGTGATTTAGCGTTAACTATTGCCATTGCGGTGTCGGTGTCACTTATCGTTGCCGTAGTGCTGCTACCTGTTTTAGCAAAATATTTTCTCAAACAACAAGAAGTGAACGATCCGAATAAAAAACTGTGGCAGAGAATTACCCGTTTTGTGATGAACAGCACCAGTAGTCGAGCTAAGCGCTTGTCACTCGCTGCAAGTCTTTTAATATTACCGGTTGTCATATCTATTATTGCCATACCAAAACTTGATTATTTACCACCAGTAAAGCGCGATGCTATTGATGCGAACTTGCAATTTCCACCCGGAGCAAATGTTAAAACCATTGAGCAGGAAATTATCCAACCGATTGTTGAGCGATTAAAACCTTATATGGATGGCACTAAAGAGCCAGCATTAAAAAACTATTATATTTTTGGTGGACCATTTGGCGGCAGTTTAGGCGTTAGGGTTAAAGATCAAGATCGAGTTGATGAGCTACTTGACATTGTTCAGAATGAAATACTCATAGATTTACCTGATACACGTGCCTTTGCAAGACAAGGTAACTTATTCGGTGGTTTTGGTGGCGGTAGACAAGTACAAGTACACCTGCAATCTAAAGATACCAAAGCATTGCAAGAAGTGGCTCGTCAAGGCATGGATTGGATAAAAGAAGCGATTGAAGGGGCGAATGTTAACGCCAACCCTGGTCTTGCTATGTCAGAGCCAGAGATTAACTTAAGTCCGAACGATCGTAATATTTTAGAGCAAGGCTGGAACCGTCGAGATGTAGGTCGCGTGGTGAGAACCTTGGGCGATGGGCTGTATGTTGGTGAGTATTTTAATGGCAGTAAACGGTTGAACATGATTTTACGTGCCGACGGCTGGGATGATCCCGATAACTTGGGAGATGTGCCTGTTGTTACAGGAAATGGCAGCGTTACACCGTTATCAAACTTAGTCGATATACAACGTACAGTTGGACCAAGCCGATTAACGCGTATTGATGGACAACGTACCATTAGTTTGAATGTTAACCCGCCTAAAGGTTGGTCGCTGGAAGAAACAATATCGGCATTGAAGTTACAGGTAGAGCCAAAGTTACGCAATATCATGCCAGATGATGGCAATATTCAATATGGTGGCAGTGCTGACCAGTTAGATAAAGCGATTAGTGTTATGGCAGAGAACTTTGCTTTTGCTTTAGTTATTCTGTTTCTATTAATGGCTGCCTTATTCAAGTCCATCAAGGATAGTTTACTGGTTGTTATTACCATTCCTTTAGCCACGGTTGGTGGTATTTTAGCGCTACAACTACTTAACCTCACTGTTTTTCAACCACTCGATTTACTGACTATGATAGGTTTTATCATTTTACTGGGATTAGTGGTTAATAACGCCATTTTATTAGTACATCAAACACGTTTAGGCCAACAAGATGGTCTTGAACGGACACAAGCTATTGAGGAAGCGTTGACCTTACGTTTACGGCCTATTTTTATGAGCACAGCAACCAGCTTTTTTGGCATGTTACCACTGTTACTTATGCCTGGCGCCGGCAGTGTTATATATCGCGGTTTAGCCGCGGTTATCGTCGGTGGTTTAGCCTTTAGTACAATATTTACCATCGTTTTACTGCCATGTTTGTTAAGACTCTCTAAGCATGATTTTTTCTTAAGTCGGAGTAAAAATCAGAGTAAACAAAGTGCAGTCCAACAATTACCAAACGCTAGCGTTAACCCGTAACGACAACTCAAGAGATTAAGGAACAAATCATGAATAATTTAATGCTAACCAATGTTGTACCACCAAAAATGGCACTGTTGAGAAATAAGTCGATTAAAGGAAACCTTTTCAGTTCAGCATTCATAACTTTTACGTTTATCTCAGTCATTGGTTTACTTAACTTTTGCCAAGAAGCCAATGCGGCAGAAACGCCAGAAAAGCCAGCACACTTGGTCAGTGTTGAGTCCGTTAAAAAAGAACAGGTGAACCCAAGTATTTGGTTGCCTGCCAATGTTATCAGCCGTAAAAATGCACCAATATCTGCGGAACAAACCGGACAATTGTTGTGGATTGAAGATGTTGGTAGCCAAGTTAAAAAAGGCCAGCTGTTAGCACAAATTGACGATCGCCATTTGAAGTTGCAATTGGCCGGTCAACAAGCTCAAGTGAATCAACATCAAGCTGATGTTGATTATCTCACAGGACAAAAGGCACGTTTTCTAAAGTTGCGCGAAAAAAACAATTCAGCGTTAAGTGAACTTGAACGGGTTAATAAAGATTTAACCATTGCTATTAATGAAGTTGCTGCGTTGAATATATCAGTGGAGCAAACCTTACTTTCCTTAGAGAAAACCACTATTAGAGCGCCGTTTACTGGAAATATTAGTCAACGTTTTGCCCATGTTGGTGAGCTAATCTCTGTTGGCCGTCCGTTAGTGCAACTCATTGATACTAAGAATCTTGATATTAAAATTGCTGCGCCAATTTCAATCGCACCATTTTTACAACGAGGCAGTAAGGTGATGGTCAAATGGAATCAAACCTTGATTGAACTACCTGTACGTACATGGAGCCAAGCGGGCGATCAAGCTTCCCGTACTTTTGATGTCAGGCTAGCTGCTGATGGCATAGCGATGTTAGCAGGTACCGCTGTTACTGTCTCTTTACCTAAACAAGCACCAAGAGAAGCTATTTTAGTGCCACGTGATGCTTTGATGCTGCGAGAAAATGAAACTTATGTATTAACTATCGATGCTGATCAACAAGCACAGAAAGTTGCTGTGCTTGTTGGACAAGGTGTAAAGAGTTGGGTTTCAGTAACGGGCGCTTTATCAGTAAATGATAGTGTGGTCGTTCGTGGCGGAGAGCGTTTACAAAGCGGTGAGAAAGTACGGTTTATTAAAGATAAAAATCATGAGGTCATTGCTAAAGTTAATTAACAGCCAGAATAACGGGTACATAAATAGTTATTATTCTAGCTAAATTAACAAAGGAACTATGGTTATAAAATATAAAAGTATTCACTAGTTTTGCTTACACTTTCATGTATAAGCTCAGCCGACTCGTGTGGCCACTTGTCGGCTTTTTTGTACCTACTTTGCTCCTACTTTTTACCTAGTAAAGTAAATATCTTTTTAGCAATATCGGTATTATCTATTTGCCCCTTAAATTGCTCACTTCCTTTACCAAAGGCATAGACGGGTACATCCACTGCGGTATGTGTACCCGAATGACTAATTGAACCCCAGCCAGTGTTTGTCTTTATGTCTATGATTTTTTTAATTGCTATCAAAATAGGTCCTTCAGCTTTAGGTGCCCATTTTTTTTGTTTTTGTTCTGCTGATAACTGTTGGTATATTTTTATACCCTCTTTTTTTGACTGTAATAACAACGCCATATCATCAGAAGATATCTCAAACTTTAATACCTCATTGACCTGTTGCAGAGTCAGGTTGTTGTTAGCAAAGGTTTTAGCAAACGTTTCAGGAGAAAGGGGCAGTGTTCGTAGTATCTCAGGTTGCCATAAATATTTACTGTGTATGTCTTTGTTAGACATAGCTGTTTTTCTTCCAATACTGAGGCCTCCTGTACTATGATCTGCTGTAAGTACAACTAAGGTATCTGGATTTTTAGCGACATACTCTTCTAGAAAAGCGATTGTTTTTGCAAGGTCGTCCATTTCAGCCATAGCCGCGCCAATATCTCGTCCATGTCCACCCCAATCGATTTGACTGGCTTCAACTAACATAAAGTAACCATTGGGATTTTTAAGCTGTTTTGTAGCTGCCTTTGTCATTAACGACAAACGATGTTTTTCTTTATCGTCTAGGGCCCAAGGTAAACCGCTATCGCCAAAAAGACCGAGTACCGGTTTATTTAATTTCAGTGTTGATAATTGTTTATAATCATCTATATATTGAAAACCAGCTGCTTTAAATTCGTTGACTAAATTACGGTCTTCTCGAATAAAGTATTTCCAGCCGCCACCAAAATAAACATCGGCTTTTATGCCATTGTCGATATAACTATCAGCAATAGCGTTATAGTTATTTCTGTTTTCATTATGAGAAAGATAAGAGGCAGGAGTTGCATGATTTATCTGAGAAGTAACAACGACACCTGTTTTTTTACCTTGCTGTTTGGCCCACTCTAAAACAGTCAAAAGCGACTTTTTATTGGTATCAACAGATATCGCATCATTATAAGTTTTTACACCTGTCGCTAGCGCTGTTGCAGCAGCAGCTGAATCAGTGATGTATCCAGACATTTTTGCTGGGTAGGTACTACTTGAGCCGACATAATGTTTATCAAATACACTTTGTTCAATTTCAGCTGTTGTCGGGTCATCATTGAAATAACGATAAGCAGTGGTATAAGCTGGTCCCATACCATCGCCTACGATCATGATGATATTTTTAGGGCTGCTTTGTGAATTTGGGGCTACTGAGTTATCAGATGAAATATCACTAGACTGTTCAGTGGTAGTACAAGCACCCAATGTGAGGGTGACAAAAACGGCGGAAAGTAGTTTTTTCATTATGTTGGTTCTTTGTGGTTAAATATAATGGGATTAATTCTTTGTGGTTAGTTCAAGCCAGACCAAGCGGTGATCGGATGACGCTTTTCTATCTTTTATCAACCGGTAGCTTTCGTCGGTTTCTGCAGGCCAAAAGATACCAGAATTGTTAATATTTAACCCGCTAACTGAGGGTAAGACATAATCAACTCTCATGCGCCAAAAAGCCGTATGGTGCTTACCATGAGCATTTTCAGGACTATGCTTTTCGCCTGCTTGACTTTGCGGCATAGCATCTTGAATTTTATCATCGTTTAATAACGATGAAATACCGGCTTTAATCGCATTACCATCCACAGTCGTTGCGTTTAAGTCGCCAAGAATAACAAAGGATTGCTTGGCTTTAATGCCACCCTTATTACCTTTGTCATCGTAAATGTAGCTCGATTTCTCGGGTGATATATAGTCTTGCCAAAAACGTATTTCATCATGATTTCGTTTACCATTTCTATCTTCTGGACCATCAAATACCGGTGGTGTTGGATGGCTTGCCAGTATGTGAATGGTTTTACCGTTGACCTCTACGGGCACGTCCCAATGGGACTTTGATGAAAGCCTAAGTTTTTGCCAAACCTCTTGGCTGTACCAGGCTTTATTTGATTCAGGATCTATAGGCATTAATGCATTTGGCATGTCATGCCATTTAAAGTGTTGGAAAGTTCTGATTTGATCAACGTTTATTGGGTATTTTGATAAAAGGGCCATACCAAAATGACCTGGGAAGTAGCCAAAACCATAACCATCGCCGGGTAATTTTCCTTTTTCACCATTACCGTCGATGTCTATACCAGAATTTACTCCAGTATTAACAGAGCCTTGGTAATAGTATGGAAAATCTATGGCCGTTTTACCGTTCTGACTTTTATTTAAATAGTGACTAATAAATATTTTTAAATCTTGATGATCATTATCTTGATTATCAAATTCATTTAGTAAAATAATATCAGGATTAACTGTTTGAATGATCTCCGCAATATTTTTTATCTGTTGGTGATCACTAGCTAAAGCTTTGGTAAGTGTTTTTCCGGAGATATTAGGTGCTTCACCACGTTTATGGGCAACGTAATTTAATGCCTCCATACTAACATTGAAGGTCGCAATTTTTAATGTCGTCTCTTGTGCAATAGTCATAGTGGGAAACACCCAGGCAAATAAGGCAATGATTGAATATTTTTTCATAATAGATTTTCTTTACGTCAATGAATTAAATTAAGCCGCAACCACGTAAAATAATGTCTGATAAAAATGCGATAACTTTTTCAACATCATCATCTTCGAAATCAGCTTGATTCATTATGGTTAATATTTGGGTGTCAAAATCAGCGTAATGCTGGGTAGAAGACCAAATAAGGAAAATAAGATGAACGGGATCAACATTAACCATCTCACCGTTGTCTATCCATTGTTGAAATAACTTAGCTTTTTCTCTTACCCATTGGCGTTGGTATGTTCGAGCATAATCTTTCAGGTGTTGCGCGCCTTGGATAACTTCCATGGCATATATCTTTGATGCTTCAGGGTGTTTAAATGACATTCTTACCTTGGCGGCGATAAATTTTTCTATGGCAACTTTAGGTCCTTCGTTTTGCTCAATATCTCCAATACCTTCGTCCCACATTTGAAGTGTATTTTCTAGTACAGCATGATAAATATTCTCTTTGTTTTTGAAATAATAGAGGACATTTGCCTTGGGTAGCTCAGCTCTATCAGCAATAGACTGAACTGTTGCACCCCTATAGCCTTGCAGTACAAACTCTGTTCTGGCTGCCGATAGAATCTTAACTTGACTCTTTACTCGAATATTACCTGTTTTTTTTATTAGATTAGCACTAGTCATTCTTTAGGCTCGGTGTTCGTTAGTATTTTTATGATTGTTTTTATGTGAATTTTTACGTTTTGTATTGGTAGAAATTACACATTACTTAAATTGTTATTAGTCAATTTTCTCGTCTTTTTAGAAAAATTACTCATATTATGTTTATTAACAATATCTACAGTGAATGTAATTTATTAAACTAAAAAAGTACATCATATCGTTGTTTGATTACAATTTTATTATGAGATGGCTAAAAATTAATGTTTTATAAATATTTTTATAAAATTCTTTTATTACTTCAAATATTATCAAGTGAACTGCTTTTATTCGTTTACTTTAAGTTATTGTTTTTATTGTAACTGGATTGCTTATGTTTATTTATCTGACCGTTTGGAAAGTTTTTATAACCAAATGTAATTAAACTTGTCTCTTTTCATAACAATATTTTATATAAAAAAGTTATTTATTTTATCTTCTACAAGCCTATAACTAAAATAACTCGTTACCATTTGTTTTTAAAGGGTTTATACTTTACTTGTTGTTTTATTTTTACTGGTCTTACATCTCTATACATTTACATTCTTATCAATATGTAAATATTTGTAATGAAACTGACATAAAAGTCTGCTAATTTCAATATAAATAAAAACAGAGCAAATGGTTAACTTTTTATCATTTGTTTCCATAAGAAAAATAATTATTTAATAACATAACTTAGGAATAACAGATGAAAACTCATCGTATCTCACGCATTACTGGCGCGTTAATACTTGCGCTTGGACTCTCTACGGCGGCTATGGCTAATGTTACCACCTCTGCAATAAAAGGACGGGTTGCAGGGCCAAGTGGTAATCCTGCGGCTGGATCAATCATAACTATTGTTCACGTACCATCTGGTACTACCAAAACGGCAACAGTTAATGATGCAGGCCTTTTCGTTGCCAAAGGCTTACGTGTAGGTGGACCTTACCGAGTAGTTGTTGATTCAAATAAATTTGAGGATACAACTGTAAAAGATATTTATTTAACCTTAGGTGAAACATACCCGTTAAATGTGGCTTTAAACTCAGAAAGCGCTTTAGAAACCATTGTTGTTACTGGTCGCTCTATCAGTATGCAGTCAGGCGGTACAGGACCAGCCGCTCATTTTAATTCTGATGATTTAAAATATGCCCCATCAATCAATCGTGATCTGAAAGATATTGTACGCATTGATCCACGTATTTACATTGATGAAAGTCGCAGCGATGCTATTCAGTGTGGCGGTGGTAACCCAAGGTTTAACAGTTTAACTGTTGATGGCGTTCGTATGAATGATAGCTTTGGTTTAAATGATAATGGTTATCCGACTACACGTATTCCTTTCTCTTATGATTCAATTGATCAAGTATCAGTTGAACTCGCCCCATTTGACGTAAAATATGGTGGTTTCACTTCTTGTAACATTAACGCAGTAACAAAATCAGGCACAAATGAAGTGCACGGCAGTGTATTTTACGATTACAGCAATGATTCATTGAAAGGTGACAGCATTGAAGGTGAAGACCAAGACAACGGTGATTATGATGATAAGCGCTATGGTTTTAATGTTGGTTTACCGTTAATTGAAGATACATTATTTTTATATACCTCTTATGAAAAATTAGATGGTGTGCAATTATTTGAATATTCGCCAATGAGTGGTAGCGATCCACAAGTTACACAAGCGGATATTGACCGTGTAAACCAAATATCGATAGATAAATATGGTTATAACGCGGGTGGTACCCCAGCAAGTAAAGCGGTTGATGATGAAAAAATTCTTGTTAAATTAGATTGGAATATTAATGAAGATCATCGTGCTAGTTTTGTCTATAACTACAATGATGGTTTTAAATTAGACCAATCTGATGAATGGGGTATGACGTTAGATAATCACTTTTATGAATCAGGTGCAGAATTAAATTCATTTGTAGGCTCACTCAACTCTGATTGGACAGATAATTTCTCCACTGAAGTAAGAGTAGGTCACACAGAACTCGAGAATAGACAAGAATCCTTAGATGCGGATAGCGGTTTTGGTGAAGTGCAAATTCGTCACAATGGTACAACTATCTTTTTAGGTCCGGATGATTCTCGCCAATCGAACGAAATGAACTGGGAAACAACTACATTTAAGCTTGCTGGTAGTTACTATTTAGATGAACACACCATTACTGCTGGCTATGAGTATGAAAGTTTAACTGCATTTAATTTATTTATGCAACACACCGTAGGTGAGTATCGTTTTGGTTCGATAGATGAATATGAGAATGGTTTAGCGGATCGTGTTTACTACAATAACTCTGCTGGTACTAATGTACCAAGTGATGCGAGCCAAGAATTCACTTATGGTTTACATACTTTTTATATTCAAGATGAATACACATTACCTGATATTGATATGACATTAACGGTAGGTTTACGTTATGACCGTTATACCAGTAGCGATAACCCGCGCTATAACGCTCAATTTGAAGAACGTTACGGTATCAGAAATGATAAAAATATGGATGGTATTGACTTAATCCAACCCCGCGTAGGTTTTAACTGGGCGGTTCAAGATAATTTAGAAGTTAGAGGTGGTTTCGGTCTTTATTCTGGCGGTAACCCTAACGTTTGGTTGTCTAACTCATATTCAAACGATGGTTTAGTGAATATTAGTGAACGTGCCAAGTATCACAAAGATAGTATTACAATGGTTGGTAAGCAATTTGATTTGTTTAATACACCATCTTCGGACCCTCGAGGCCCAGGTTTTGGTGTACCACAAGTGATGGTAGATTCAATTCAAGATCTAGACGAACTAAGTGGTAATGCTTCTGTTAATGCGACCGACCCAAATTTTGAAATACCATCAGAGTGGAAATATGCGTTAGGTGCTACTTACACTACCGATAATGATTATATTGTTTCGGCAGATATCCTACATAACCGTAAGCAAGATTCAGCGACTATTCTTGACTATAATTTAGAATACGGCGATAAAACATTCGATGGCCGTCCTACCTATAAGGAAGTAACTCATCCTGATGGTGTTAAAAATGTCTCTAATGAATATGTATTAACGAATACTAAGAGTGATGGTAGTTCTACTATTATTTCACTTGCGTTAAGCAAAAGTTTTGATTTTGGTTTAGATGCTTCATTTGGTTATTCTTATACTAAGTCTGAAGATGCTAATCCAATGACTAGTGCGGTTGCAGGATCTAACTACGGAAACTTAGCGACAACGGATGCACTTAATCCGCCAATTACCACATCTAATTATGAGATACCGCATCGTTTCACCATGAATATTAGTTATGGTGTTGAGCTCATTGGAGGGCTTGAAACACGCTTTAGCTTATTTGGTCAAGCAAGTGAAGGGCAAGCTTATTCATTTACTTATGATGATTCAGATGGTGCTTTTGGTGACAATAACTGGAGTGGTGACCGTCAGTTAGTTTATATTCCAACCGTTGATGATGCTAATGTTGTTTATGGACCTGATTTTGATAAAGCAGCATTTGACGCTTTTGTTAGCGCTGAAGGGCTTGCACGTGGTCAAACTACTGGTCGAAACGCACAAAATGCTGACTGGTATGTAAGCTTTGACATTAAAATTAACCAAGAAATCCCTGGTTTAATTGAAGGACATCGAGGCAATGCATTCTTTATCATTAAAAACGTAGGTAACATGATAAATGATGATTGGGGTGTGATGAAACAAGGTGAATTTGTTGGTAATCGTATGGTTGAAATGTCGGTTCAAGATGATGGTAAATACCTTTATGAGGGCTTCAATAGTGGTAATGAAGATCAAAACTTCTACAAAGATGCTTCCGTTTGGGAAATGCGCGTAGGGGTAAGTTACGACTTTTAATGACTTAATTATTAAGTGTGTTAGCTGACATGAGTTAACGCTATTTAGTCAATCAAAAGTAAAGCCATACTGAAAAGTATGGCTTTTTTTTTGCTAACAGTATGGCAGTATATTTTATCTCATGTATAACTTGACCATATGGTCAGTAATGCTATATTAATATAATAAATACAGTAAATTATCTAAAGGCATGTAAATATGGATAAAAATAAAATAGAGCGTTTTGATGAGCTACTATCAGCGGCAAAAGAAGCTTACCAACGAGCTTATGCTCCTTACAGTAAATTTCATGTTGGCGCGTCAGCACTGACTACGGATGGCAATATAGTTAACGGCTGTAATGTAGAAAATGCCTCTTATGGTTTGACCATTTGCGCTGAACGTAACTGTATTAGTCATGCTGTCGTTCAGGGTAAGCAGATGTTTAAGTTCATCATGATTTACACCGAGCAAGACAAGCTGACTCCTCCGTGCGGTGCATGTCGACAAGTGATTGCTGAATTTTTCGAGCAATCAGCGCTAGTGGTAGCAGTAAACCACAAAAATGACCGAAAAATCTGGACGGTACAACAATTACTACCAGATGCATTCACCCCAAAAGATTTATTAGACTTATAAGGATTTAATTCATGTCTGTAACCGCTAAAATCATCCCTCAAGAGATTATTCGACTGAAACGTGATGGTAAAATATTAGATGAACAAGCGATAAATGGCTTTGTTTCAGGCCTTGTTGATGGCAACTTTTCAGATAGCCAAGTTGGCGCTATGGCCATGGCTATTTTTCAACAGGGTATGTCGATTGATGAAAGAGTCAATTTTACCAAGGCTATGATGCGCTCAGGAGAAGTTCTTAGCTGGGAAGGTTTTGATGGTCCTATTGTTGATAAACACTCAACGGGTGGTGTCGGTGATAAAGTTAGCTTTATGTTAGCTGCTATCGTTGCTGCTTGCGGCGGTTATGTTCCTATGATTTCAGGGCGTGGTTTGGGTCATACAGGTGGTACCTCAGATAAACTTGAAAGTATTGCTGGTTTTAATGTACAACCCAGTATTAGTGAATTTAAACGTATTGTTAAAGACGTTGGTGTTGCCATTATTTCACAAACCGATAATTTAGCACCCGCCGATAAGCGTTTGTATTCTATTCGTGATGTAACCGCAACAGTTGAATCTATTCCATTGATCACTGCTTCTATCTTATCGAAGAAGCTTGCCGCAGGACTTGATGTCTTAGTGATGGATGTTAAGGTGGGCAATGGTGCCATGATGAATAACCTAGACGATGCTAAAGCACTTGCACAAAGCATTACCAGTGTTGCTAACGGAGCGGGCGTTAAAACACAGGCTATTATTACCGATATGAATCAAGTCTTAGGTACTAGTGCCGGTAACGCCATAGAAATGTATGAAACAGTTAAATACTTAACCGGTAAACAACGAGAGCCGCGCTTACATAAAATTGTGCATGCACTTGCTAGTGCAATGCTTATTAATACTAATCTAGCGAGTAGTGAAAAAGATGCCCATGAGAAAATTGATCAGGTGTTAAATTCAGGCTTAGCGGCTGAAAAATTTGATCGCATGGTATCCGCATTAGGTGGACCGAAAAACTTTATAGAAAAGCCTTGGGACTCAATGAAAAAGGCAAATGTTATTACTGAGGTGCGAGCAGCACAGCATGGTTACATTGCGCAGATGGACACTCGTGCTATTGGCATGTCGGTGGTTGGTTTAGGTGGAGGGAGAACGGCACCTACTCAACAGGTAGATCACAGTGTTGGTTTTGATCGGATATTACCTCTGGGTGTACAAGTGAATCGTGGCGAAGTGATTGCACGATTACATGCTAAAGATGAAGACTCAGCCAATAGAGCCATTGAGCAATTTAATAATGCGATTAGTTACTCTGAAGAGAGCCCTGAACTACCACCGGTAATCTATTAATTAGCTAGGAATGAGTTACCAATAAAGAACCTTAGCGGTTAATATAGAATGCTAAGGTTTTTATTATCAGCATTAGCCTATAGCCAGACGAGTTGCTTAAAGTGAGCACGACAAAGCGGCTCATAACGTTCATTGCCACCAACCTCTACTTGCTCACCATTTTGTACCGCTTTACCGTTGGCATCTTGTCTGATGACAAAGTTAGCTTTTCGCCCACAGTGACATATCGTTTTTAATTCAACCAGTTTGTCAGCCCAAGCGAGCAGAGCGGCACTACCTGAGAAGGTTTGTCCTAAAAAATCAGTGCGTATGCCATAAGCCAATACAGGTATATGCAATAGGTCGACAATATCAGTAAGCTGTTTAACTTGTTCAGTTGACAAAAATTGTGCTTCGTCGATAAGTACACAATCAATTTTTTCAGCTTGATGTTTCTGGTCAACGTCTTTAAATAGATTGATCTTTTCGTCGAATAAAAAAGCGTCGGCGTCAATACCTAATCGTGAAGCAACTTTGCCTTTTGCAAATCTATCATCAATCTTCGCAGTATAAATAGCGGTGGCTAAGCCACGTTCTTGATAGTTATAAGATGATTGTAAGAGGTGAGTTGATTTTCCCGCATTCATCGATGAGTAATAAAAATAAAGTTGTGCCATTTTTAGTTATTTCTTTTTATGTAGTAAATACCTGAGCATCGAAAATTAATGTTCAACGTTCAGGTATTGTTGTAATGGGATTTAGTTGCCTGATAATAACAGCAATAACTTAGCTGTGATTTAGGGGGACTTAGTAGTTACTTGATGACTTAGTATTACTTTTATGTCCGAGTGTATCTAATAAGCTGATAAGTAAGCTGCTAGCACCAAATCTAAAGTGATTTGCATCTGCCCATTCATTACCTAATATATTATCTGCTAAATCAAGATAAATAGCGGCATCATCGGCATTTCTAACGCCTCCTGCAGGTTTAAATCCCACCGCGGTATTTTTATTTTTTATCACGGTTAACATAATTTTAGCCGCTTCAGGTGTGGCATTAACGGCTACTTTACCTGTCGATGTTTTAATAAAGTCGGCGCCAGCGTTGATAGCAATTTCACTCGCTTTTCGTATCAACTCTTCAGATTTAAGCTCACCTGTTTCAATGATGACTTTAAGCTTAGCATTGCCGCTACAGGCTTGTTTACATACCTTTACCATATCAAAACCAATCGTCTCATTACCCTGTATTAACGCACGGTAAGGAAATACTAAATCGACTTCATCAGCGCCATAAGCGACAGCAGCTTTTGTTTCTGCCAACGCAATATCAAGATCGTCATTACCCTGTGGGAAATTAGTGACGGTTGCTATTTTTATGTGAGGTGTTTGTTGCGCTTTTAGCGCCTTTTTAGCCACAGGAATAAAGCGTGGGAAAATACAAATAGCGGCCGTTTCGCCGGCAGGTGATTTAGCTTGACGACAAAGGTCAATAATTTCTTGGTCAGTCTCTGTGTTGGTAAGACTCGTTAAATCCATTAGTGACAGTGCTCGTTGGGCTACTGCTTTAATATCAGACATATTGTATTGTTCCTGTGTTAAATTCTCGTGTATCGTTTTTGTGTATATACTTCCTACAAGGAAATAAATATACCAGCAATTGCCGCGCTCATTAGATTGGCTAAAGTAGCTGCAATCATGGCTCGCATGCCTAATCTGGCAATGTCATGTCGACGACTCGGCGCCATCGAACCAATGCCACCAAGTAAAATGGCAATTGATGATAAATTAGCAAAACCACATAACGCAAAAGTCACAATGGCTTGAGTTGCAGGGCTTAAGGTATCTTTGATTTCAACAAAATTAACATAGGCAAAAAATTCATTGACGACAACTTTTTGCCCAATAAAACTACCTGCTTGCAGCATTTCATTGACCGGAACACCAATAACATAAGCAAACGGTGCAAAAAGGTAACCCAAGAAAAATTCTATGGTGATATCTTCATAACCGAATAAGCCAAAAACACCGCCAATTAGCGAATTTAACAATGCTATTAAGGCAATGAAGGCAAGTAACATTGCACCGACATTTACTGCCAATTTAAGACCTGACGCTGCACCAGAAGCGGCGGCATCAATTACATTTGTTGGTTTTTCATTTTCGTCATCATAATCGACAGACTCGGTAACTATTTTATCGTGTTCAGTTTCAGGGCAAATGATTTTAGCCATTAATAGTCCACCTGGGGCGGCCATAAATGAAGCGGCAATTAGATATTTTAGTTCAATACCTAGGCCAGCGTATCCTGCTAAAATAGAACCTGCAACGGATGCTAGGCCACCAACCATGATGGCAAATAGCTCTGATTGGGTCATTTTTGCAATATAGGGACGAATAATAAGAGGGGCTTCGGTTTGACCGACAAATATGTTGGCTGTCGCTGAGAGTGACTCAGGTTTGCTCGTCTTTAAAAGCTTTTGTAATGCGCCGCCGATGATTTTAATTACCCATTGCATTATGCCAAGGTAATAAAGCACAGCAATTAAAGACGAAAAGAAAATAATATTAGGCAATACTCTGATGGCAAAGACAAAACCTACACCATTGTCAAACATGGCATCGGTACCTAAACCACCAAAAAGAAAGTTAATGCCTACTTTTGCACTATCAATAACACTTTGCACACCATTAGTCATAGACAGCAACACGTCTTTACCAAAGGGAACGTATAACACAAAAGCGCCAAGCAGCACTTGTAGTGCAAAAGCTAAACCGACTGTGCGAATATTTATTGATTTTTTTCCACTTGATAATGCGTAGGCGATAGCTAACAAAACGAAAATGCCTAGCACACCTCTTAGAGCACCTAATTCCATGAATACCTCTTATATTTTATTATTATACTTATTGTTGTGGGGGTAATTGTGAAAGTTGTCGAATTTTTGCTTTGATCACCTCAATAGCCATTCTATTTTTACCACCTCGGGTAATAACAATATCAGCCCAAGCTTTAGAAGGTTCAATAAATTGATAATACATAGGTCTAACCGTTGCTAAATATTGGTTAGTGACCGATTCAATACTACGGTTACGTTCAACTAAATCTCGCTTGATTCTTCTAATGAGACATATGTCTAATGGTGTATCCATGTAGACCTTAATGTCAAAACACTCTCTTAATTCCTTGTTAGATAAAAGTAATATACCTTCAACTAGAATTATTTTAGTGGGTAAAAACTTTTTACTCTCATCGAGCCGGGTATGAGTTTTGTAACAATAAACAGGACTATTAATCATCTGATTTTCAGTGAGTTTTTTTAAGTGCTCTGATAAAAGTTCGTGTTCAAATGCACTGGGATGATCATAGTTAGTTTGCTCACGCTCTTGCATGGACAAATGAGATTGGTCACGATAATAAGCATCTTCATACATAATAGAAATACCACTGTCACCAAGCTCATCAATAAGCTCATCATGTATTGTTTTGGCAAAAAGTGTCTTGCCTGAGGCCGAAGGGCCAGCGATAGCAATAATTGTTGGTTTAATTGATTTCAATGTTCAGCCTGTAGTTAAAGCAAATATCAATAATTAAGAATTTTTTACTATCTTGAGCTTTGTTAGTAATTGGCGCAAGATATTCTCTATAGTTTAGATAAATAATCAGCGACAAGATAAAGCTCTATTTACCCTTAATTGTAAAGATGATAAATTAACACAACTTGACCAGTTGGTCATAGTTTTTGACAAATTATTTTAATCATTGTGATTAAATGTAAAAAGGAAACATTATGGCTCGTGCAATAATTATAGTTATTGATAGCTTGGGTATCGGTTATTCTCCAGATGCTGTAGATTTTGGTGATGTGGGCGCAAATACGTTTGCTAACCTAGCTCGTGCATATTATGAAGAAACAGGTAAAGAGATTTTCTTACCCAACTTATCGGCACTGGGAATGATAAAGGCTTGTGAACAAGCATCTAATCAAACATTTCCTTATCAGGGTCAAGAACCGAATAAAGGTGCTTATGGTTTTGCACAAGAAATAAGTACAGGTAAAGATACGCCCAGTGGTCATTGGGAGATGGCAGGAGTACCCGTGCTTTTTGATTGGGGATATTTTACCGACAAAAAAAATAGCTTTCCCACATCATTAATTGACGATATTAATCGTGAAACGGGTTTTGATGGCATGTTAGGCAATTGTCATGCTTCAGGTACCGAAATTCTTACCCGTTTAGGACAAGAGCATATTGAAACAGGTTTACCTATTTGTTATACCTCGGCCGATAGCGTTTTTCAAATAGCTGCGCATGAAGAACATTTTGGTTTAGATAACCTCTATAAATACTGTGAAACGGTTCGAGAGTTACTTGGTGATTTAAATATAGGACGTGTTATTGCTAGACCCTTTGTAGGAGATAGTGCTGATAACTTTGCTAGAACAGGTAACCGTAGAGATTACTCAGTGTTACCGCCAGCTCCTACGGTACTTGATAAAATATCACAGTCAGGAACTCATGTTATCAGTGTTGGTAAAATTGCTGATATTTTCGCTCATCAAGGCATTGATGAAAAAACAAAAGCGACTGGGCTTAATGCACTATTTGATGCCACTTTGGATCATATTAATACCGCACAAGACAATTCACTCATTTTCACTAATTTGGTTAATTTTGATCAAGATTTTGGTCATAGACGCGATGCTATCGGTTATGCAAAAGAGCTTGAAGCACTAGATGTTCGTATACCTGAGCTCTTTCATGCGATGTCTGCGGAGGATGTACTATTCTTAACCGCTGATCATGGTTGTGATCCAACATGGCCTGGTACTGAGCATACTCGAGAGTATGTACCTATTATTGCTTACCATCATCAGATTGACTCTGTAAACCTTGGTAACCGTAAGACGTTCGCTGATTTAGGACAAAGTGTCGCTGAGTTATTTAACGTAGAAGCAATGGACTACGGCACAAGCTTTCTGTCAGAGTTATACAGTAAGTAATAAAATAATAAAGTAATAAGTACAGTGAATAGTAGGGGGAAGTTCTAGCGCAATTAATTCAATAACCTGTATAAGTTCTACTACACTATAAAACATAATAAAAACAAAAGATAAAAAGCATAAAACATAATAAAAAACAAAAACAGTCCTGGGAGTAAACAAATGAAAATATTTAAAAAAAGTGCATTGTCACTTTGTGTGCAGGCGTCAATCATTGCGAGTGTTACTGGTTTTTCTACTAGTGCCTTAGCAGCAGATGAGGTCACAAAAGCAAAAGTTGTTGGTGTTGAGGTTATAGAAGTCACAGCACGTAAAAGAACCGAAAATGTTAAAGATGTACCAATTTCAGTTTCAGCGTTAACAAGTAAGAAACTAGAAGTTTTAGGCTCATCAGGTATGGATGTGCGTTCTTTATCTGCAAAAGTCCCTAGTTTATTAATTGAATCTTCATTTGGACGAACTTTTCCACGTTTCTATATTCGTGGTTTAGGTAACACAGACTTTGATTTACTTGCTTCACAACCCGTATCGTTAATTTATGATGATGTTGTTTTAGAAAATGCGTTAACCAAAGGCATGCCTATGTTCGATCTTGAACGTGTAGAGGTCCTTCGTGGTCCTCAAGGTACTTTGTTTGGACGTAATACCACTGCAGGTATTATTAAAGTCCAATCAAAAAAACCAACCCAAGATTTTGATGCTACGGTTTCAGCTTCATATGGCAGTTACAATTCGACAGACTTACGTGTAGCTGTCGGCGGTGGTTTAACTGATACATTGTCTGCTCGTGTTGCTTTTTTACAGCAAGATAGAGATGATTGGATAGACAATAAAGCGCCAGGTTTTGAGCAAGATGATCAGCTGGGTGGATACGGAGAAACAGCTGGAAGAATTCAGCTTTTATGGGAACCAAGTGATAATTTTTCAGCTTTGTTTAATTATCATTTTAGAGATGCAGACGCAGATGCTCGTGTTTTTAGAGCCAATATAATTAAGCCAGGCACTAATGACTTAGTCGATGATTTTGATCGAGAAGTTGTATATCACGATGCTGCTTCACGAAATAATCAAACCATTGAAATGAAAGGCTCTAGCTTAAAGTTAGATTATGACTTTGGCAGCCATACAATAACATCTGTAACAGGTTATGAATCCGCAGAAATGTTCTCTGTCGGTGATATTGATGGCGGTTATGGCTGTGGGATCACAGCAATTCCTGGCTGTGATCCAGGAAATATGGGGCCTGGTTTTATTCCTTTCACCTCAGAAACAGGTGCGAAAATGCCTGATCACTCTCAAATAACTCAAGAACTTAGGTTGTCTAGCAATGATCTTGGTAAATTTGATTATCAAGTAGGTTTCTTCTATTTCAATGAGGATTTAACTATAAACAACTTGAGTTTTGATACATTAGGCGGTGGTAATCAAAATGGTATTGCGATTCAAAATATGGAAACAACGGCTTGGGCTGTTTTTGCTTCTATGGACTTTGAACTTTCAGATAAACTGAATTTAACCGCTGGTATTCGCTATTCAGATGATGAGCGTGTTTGGGATGGTACGTTAGTTCAGTCACCTTTCGGTGCTCCTGGATTTAGTGAAAATGCTACCGTTGATGATTCACAAGTTAGCGGTGATGTTAGTGTTAATTACCGTATGACAGATGAAACAAACCTTTATGCCCGTTTAGCAAAAGGTTATCGTGCGCCAAGTATTCAAGGCCGTAGCTTATTGTTTTCTGCCTCTCATACGACGGCTGATTCAGAGTTAGTAACGTCAATTGAAACTGGCTTTAAATCAACTATGTTAGAGAACACTGCGCGTATCGACGGCTCAGTATTTTATTATGTTGTTGATGACCAACAGCTAACAGCGGTTGGTGGCACAGGTAATGTTGCCAGTTTATTAAATGCCGATAAAGCCGTAGGTTATGGTTTTGAGCTAGACTCAGAATTTTGGGCTAGTGAGGACTTGGTCTTTGGTGCTAGCTTAAGTTACAACCATACAGAGTTGCAGGATGATACTATCTCTGTTGAAGGATGTGGTGGTGGCTGTACAATTACAGATCCTATTAATAGTGATGGACAAGTTATTATTGATGGTAATTCATTACCACAGTCACCTGAGTGGATTGGTAATTTAAGCGCTCGTTGGACCAAAGAAATTGGTAATGGTGAGTTATATGTTTATACCGATTGGTCTTATCGTAGTGAAGTCAGCTTTTTCCTATATGAATCTAAAGAATTTATGGGTGATGCCATAACGGAAGGTGGTTTACGCGTTGGTTATGAATGGTTTGCTGGCGATGCAGAATATGAGGTTGCTGTTTTTTCTCGAAATATTCTTGATGAAGAAAAGCTAACCGGTGCAATTGATTTTAATAACTTAACGGGTTACACCAATGAAGCTCGCTTCTTTGGTGTGGAGTTTAAAGCTAATTTCTTTTAATGGTAACTTTTACAGTTAGCACAGTTTAGTTATATTCTATCTAAGAAATAAAAAAGGGTTAGCATTTTGCTAACCCTTTTCTTTAAGACAACGAAAACTGAATTTGAAAGCTATAGTACGCTTTCTAATGTAAGTTCCATCATATCTTTAAACGTGGTTTCTCGTTCTTCAGAAGTAGTTTTCTCACCTGTTTTAATATGATCACTAACGGTTAAGACGGTAAGTGCTTTTTTACCATATTCAGCAGCAACACCATAAAGGCCGGCTGCTTCCATTTCTACCGCTAAAATTCCATACTTCTCCATGGTTGCAAACATTTCAGGTTGCGGCGTATAAAATAAATCAGCAGTAAAAATATTACCTACATGTACAGGTTTACCGAGTTTATCAGCGGTATCAACGACACTTTTTAATAAAGAAAAGTCGGCACAAGCAGCAAAATCTACATTGTGAAAACGTTGTCTGTTAACGTTCGAGTCTGTACTTGCAGCCATACCAATAACAATATCACGAATCTTTATATCATCTCTTACGGCGCCACAAGAGCCGATGCGTATAATTTTTTCAACGCCATAATCTTTAAAAAGTTCAGTAGCATAAATTGATATGCTCGGTACGCCCATACCTGAGCCCATTACAGAGACACGTTTACCTTTATACGTACCAGTGTAACCAAGCATATTACGTACTTGAGTAATGCATTTAGCATCGTCTAGAAAGTTATCGGCAATAAACTTTGCTCTAAGGGGATCGCCAGGCATTAGTACTGTTTCTGCAAATTCGCCGGCTTGTGCTTCGATATGTGGTGTTGGCATAAGAGTTATCCTTTTAAGGTTAAGTGTAACTCAGTAAGTTTCTAGCCAGAACAGAATCATTCATGCTGCTATCAAGGATTTTTTACTGATAAAGTTGATGTTAATTTTTACTTAATTAAGTATTTATTTTACTGATTTTTACAGTACTGCGCAGTATTTATTCATCTATAAATATTGCACAGTTAATAATAATGCTAAGTGAAGTATCGTTCAAGTAGCCCCTATTATTTTAGGCCTATTTTAGTGTTTTTTTCTTAATATTGAGAAGTGTTTGCTTTTCTTGTTCAGATAAAAAGCTCATTTGCACCGCATTTCGTTGTAATTGGCTGATTTGATCTATATTGAGTCCAAGTACTTCGCGTGCTACTTGAAATTCGCCAGCGAGCTCGATATTTTCAACGGCAGGGTCGTCAGTATTTAAGCAAACTGTAAGATCGTTTGCTAAAAATGTTTTTACTGGATGTACTGCCAAATCTTTAATCGTTCCTGTTTGGTAGTTTGAAGTAAGGCAAGACTCTATGCTTATTTTATTTTCTCGCATGTAGTCCATTAATTCTTGATCCTTAGCACAAGCCACACCATGACCAATGCGCGTTGCACCTAGTGTTTTTATAGCATGCCAAACACTTTCAGGCCCGGCGGCTTCACCGGCATGGACACTAACATTAAGGCCTGCATCGTTTACTTGTTTAAAGTGACTTTCAAAAAGGCTGCCTGGAAAATTGTACTCATCGCCCGCGAGGTCAACTGCAACTAAATCATCTTTATAAGCGAGCAGGGCATTGAGTTCACTTTGGCAGTGTTCAACACCAAAGGTACGACTTAAAATGCCCATTAAATTAATTTTAGTGGTAAATTTTTTTCTACCCTGATTTACCCCCTCAATAATTGCTTCTACCACACCCTCTATTGGTAAGTTGTGCGTCATGGCGATGTAATAGGGAGAAAACCTTAATTCAGCATAATCAATATTAGCGTTGTAAGCATCTTCAACATTCTCAAAACCGATACGTACCACATCATCTAGGGATTTTAGCACACCAACACCCCAATCAAGCTTTTTCAAAAAGGCAAGCAGGTCAGCTTCACTGTCAGTGATTTGCACGTGAGGGATAAATGCTTCAAAGTTGTCTTCAGGTAATTTAATATTATTTTGTTGTGCTAACTGCCAAATAGTTTTTGGGCGTATGTTTCCATCTAGATGACGATGTAAATCGACGAGGGGAAGTTGATTATTAAACATGATAAAAGTTTGTCCTAGCAGTGAAAGTGTTGTGGATAAAATTATGCCGTTGAATTTTGAACATTACCCACGTTACATTCTTATTAATTATAGACTTCATTAGTGTGTTCTAAAAGTTAAAGCTTAACCTTTACTGATATAGGGCAATGGTCGCTTAAGTTTCGAGATAATTCTTTAGTGTATTTAGGTTTGAAAATAAGTTGTTCAAATGAAGATTCAATATACTTTTCTTTGGCCTTAGGGCTAAAAATAATATGGTCTATGTATTCTTTATAATAACCGCCCCAACAACCAGAATTAGCTGTCATGGTTGGTGTCCATAGCGTTTCTTGTCCATCATCATTTAATGCTTGCCACAAACCTTTATCTTCAGAGTATTTTAAAGCGATATCTTGAGAAAAACGTCGATTAAAGTCACCTAAAACAATATACGCAGCGTCTTGGCTTGCATGTAAATCAATCCATTGCTCTAACGGAGATATTTGCTTACTAAGTTTGGTACAGGCCTCTTTACGTTTTTCTTCTTTAATTGATGTACTCGGCATTGCCTTAACACTACTGCTATCTAATGGCGCAGCAAAACAGCCAGATTTTAAATGTACGGCTAACAAATGTAATGTTTTACCATTTTTTGTTAGCGTAATATCCATGCCATGGCGTACTTTACCGACATCTAAGGCTTTATATTCTTTAGCTTCAACAGTAAAGTGTTGTGATTTTTTAATAGCCACGCCAACACGTTGAACCCAGTCTTTGGTAGAAAAGTAATAATCATAATCATTGCCAAAAACTTTGCGTGCCCAATACTCACTCTCAACCTCTTGCAAAGCGATAACATCAGCATTCAATTGTTTGGCATACTTGGCTAATTTTTTGTAATCAGCGTCGGTACGATGGTTGTACTCATGAGAGCCTAGCCAAGCGATGTTCCATGAAGCAACTTTTATCTCTTCGGCCTGAGTTTTAAAACTGCTGAACAGAATAAATAGCAGTCCGATTGTTGTTAATATTACGTTTTTCATCAATAATTCTCTTTTAAGTTCAACGTTTAGTTTGAATATGAACTATCAGCCAAACTTATAGTTATTGCTTTACTTAACCATTAGGTCAGGATTTATATTTTGCAACATTACACTATTTTTACGTTAAGGCACAACCTGTAGGTATAAAAAATTATTGCTGTGTATGCTTTCATTAATTTGAACAACCAATAGTGGGTAAATCTGGATTAATCAGACCGTTTATAATAAAGGGTCTATCAGGTGATTCCTTATTAAAGATAACTTGAGTGGCATCAAGATATTGAAAATCACCCGCAGCATTTAAATGCCATAGGTTGCTGTCTAACTTCTCAAAGCAGAACTCTCCGGTATCACCATGGCTAATGAGTATTGGTTTATTGATTCGCTTTGCTAGATCTTTAAACGCTTGGCGATACACAGCAAATGCGTCACAAGCTGTTAAGGATGAATTATCGCATGAGCCACTCTCTAATACTGACTGTTGATAAATGTCAGCTTGAAAACCGATAATTATCGCATCAAAATCTTTTGCTTTTTCTTCAATGTTTTTTAACCAAGTAAGATTATTATTGTCTCGCTCATCAACTTTTTTGATAGCATTCTCTCGCTTTGATTTATCGATATTAGCCCTACCATTACTGGTTCCAACTATATGTAAAGTACTTATTGCTAGGCGGTCATTAATCCATATCTTATTTTCTATTTGTGTTTCTTGACTAATAATTGAAGGTAAGTTTTTGGTTAACAATGGTGGCGTTTTAAACATCAATTTTATTAGGAAATCGAGTCTTTCTAATTCATTAAAGCTGTAAAGTAATGACGAACGATCACAGTCAGTCCAATCATTATCTCCAGGGGTGTAGATAATTTTACCTGGATAGATTTGAGCTAACAGTGCTTTATGCTCTTTTAATAAGTCGTCAGTACACGACTTACTACCACTTTTAAAGTCCCCAAGATGCATAACTACAGTAGGATTTATTGCATTAATAAGACGATAAAGAATGCCTCCGGGCCCTTGTATCATTTGTTTTTCTTTATCGCTATAGGGTGTATCGGCCAGTACAACCACTGTTTGTGCCCAAAGTGTTGAGCTAGTAGTCGAAAGCAATAAAAAGGTAATGTGTAAACAACGCTTTTTCCATGTGTAAATGCTGAAAGTCATCAGTAGCCTTTTAAAATCAAATTAAGAATAAAGGAAATAAAGCTAACCTAGCGAAGAATGGGAATTGATGCAAGTTATACCAATTTGTTTAAATTTATTCCTTACTCAGAGCTACATTAGCGAGCTTAGAGCAAGAAAAATTTGTTAAACATAGTTATTCTATATTTTATTCATTTTACGCTGTTATCAGTTTGCTAATTAGCTTCCAAAGGACGAGTTTAAAAGGCTTATATGTTGCGTTATTGATTTTGACAAGGGAATAACCATTCTCTTCAATCTATGCCTTACCTTTAAGCCTTTTAATTCTCGCTGAGTGGGAAATAACTTAATCAACTTGGTATTAGTTATCATAAAGTAAACGAACCAAGTGGTCAGGTTTTTATCTTGCAGCTGTTGAACAAAATCGAGAAAAGAGTAAAATCTCATTATTATCGACAAAGAGAAGTCAAATTATGCAAGTACTAGTTGTAGATTACACCGCAAAAGACGCGGCAGAAAAATTTGTTAAAAGTTTACATGAAACTGGTTTTGCTGTGCTTGTTAATCATCCAATAAAGCAAAGTTTAGTTGAATCAATTTACAAAAATTGGCAAGAATTTTTCTTAAGCGAAGAGAAACATGCATTTGCTTTTGATCCTGTAAAGCAAGATGGCTATTTCTCATCTGAGATATCTGAAACGGCAAAAGGTCATAGTAAAAAAGATATAAAAGAGTATTTCCATGTTTACCCTTGGGGACGTATTCCTGCACAGCTAAATGATGAAATTCTTGAATATTATCGTTTAGCATCAGAGCTTGCTGCCGAGTTACTTGACTGGGTAGAAGAGTACAGTCCAGCGGACATCGCAGATAAGTATTCTGAAGCTTTATCTAATATGATTAAAGAGACGCCAAATACATTGTTACGCATCTTACATTATCCACCACTGACGGGTGATGAAGAAGCTGGCGCTGTTAGAGCAGCTTCACATGAAGATATTAATTTATTGACTATATTGCCTGCAGCGAATGAACCTGGTCTACAAGTTCAACGTCAAAATGGTGAGTGGATTGATGTTCCTTCTGACTTTGGTAATCTAATTATTAATATTGGTGATATGTTACAAGAAACATCAGCTGGATATTTTCCATCAACAAGTCATCGAGTTATCAACCCAACAGGCAAGGGCAGTGATAAATCTAGAATTTCATTACCGTTGTTTTTGCATCCTCGCAGTGAAGTGGTGCTATCTGATAAGCATACTCAAGCGAGTTATCTACTCGAACGTTTACGTGAGTTGGGTGTTAAAGTTTAACTAAATATGTAGTTAAGTTAATACCCGTTCCACTTGAAGATGCATGATTCAGCTGGAAACAGAACCGCTTTTAGGCAAGGCATTGATTGAAGAGAATAGTTATTCTATTGTCGAAATCAATAACGCAGCATTAAGCGTTTCTAATCCAGCCCCTTGGGGAAGGCTGAGCAAATAATACTCTGCGTTACATTTCTTTTTAAGGGACTGACCCTTAATAAAAAAATGTGCCTTGATTATGAATCGCTCAGACTTCCTGAAACGAGCATCTTCAAGTGGAGCGGGTATATAATTTATTTTCCCTAGCCGACTTGTGTAACTCGTCGGCTTTTTTGTACCTGTCATTCAATATTTGAGTGACTATGTTTAAATTATTTACCTTGCCTAAAGTGGTTTTAATTCCCACTGAAATTCTGCACTTTGATTGGTAACGGGTATATAATCGCTATATTCTAAATGTTTATTATAAAGAAATGTGACAAGGTCATGAGTATGAAATTAAACTGCGATTTAGGTGAGAGTTTTGGTGCTTGGTCTATGGGACTCGATAATGAAGTTATGCCTCATATTGATCAGGCAAATATAGCCTGCGGCTTTCATGCTGGTGACCCTTTAGTGATGCAAAATACGTTGGCATTAGCCAAGCAATTCCAAGTCAGTATTGGTGCGCATCCTAGTTATCCTGATTTAGTTGGCTTTGGCCGTCGTTCAATGGCTTGTTCGTCAGAAGAAATAATCGCGCTTATACATTATCAAGTGGCAGCACTTGACGGTATGGCAAGTGCTCAAGGGCTATCGCTAGATTATGTAAAACCCCACGGCGCACTCTATAACGACATGATGAGAGAGCCTAAAGTGTTTGAAGCTATTTTAACTGCGCTTGCTCAATATCCAAAAACACTTGCGTTGATGTTACAAGCAACGGCAGATATTGAGTCGTATAGGGATCAGGCAAATAAATTTGGTCTCGTTATTTATAGTGAAGCATTTGCAGATCGTTGTTATGACGATGAAGGTCGATTATTAGCACGTAGTCAATCGGGGGCAGTGTTAAATAAAGAAGCCATGCTTGCCCAAGTTAAACAATTATCACAGCAAGGCACTGTGACCACCATCTCAGGTAAAGTGCTCAAGATTAGCGTAGATAGTTTATGTGTTCATGGTGATAATATTGCCGGTGTACAGGCTATTCGTGAAATTAAAGAGCTGCTGAGCTAATGTCAACGCTGATAAATGACAGTATTCGCCTTGAAATTGCCGGTGAAAATTCCTTGATGCTATATTTTTCAGATAAAGGACAAGAGTCGTCAATTATTACTCCAAGTATCAGCAGTAATGTTCACCAGGCAGAACAGCTTATTCGTCAAAATTTTTCAACTGAAATAATTGACCTTATTTCTTCATACGCCTCCATTTTAGTGGTGTTTAACTTACTTGAAATAGATCACCACCATTTGCGTAATAAACTAAAAAGGTTATTGAAGCAATGCGGTAATGCAAATAATAAGCAGGGTCGGTTAATTGAGTTACCCGCTTATTATTCGCTTGAGTCAGGCATGGATTTACAACGCATTGCCAAGTATGCCAAATTAACTGTTGAACAGGTTATTAACTTACATCAAGCGCAGGAATATCGAGTGTACGCTATAGGGTTTGCCCCTGGTTTTGCTTATTTAGGTGAAGTTGATAAGCGCATTGCCATGGCCAGATTAACTACGCCACGGCTAAAAGTGCCCAAAGGCGCCATTGCTATAGCCGATAGACAAACTGCCGTTTATCCAGCGCAATCTCCTGGCGGTTGGAATCTCATTGGTTTATGCCCGATTGATATGTTTAACGCACAAGCAGAGCCTACGATGCTTGTAGAAGTGGGAGATAGGGTGAAATTTGTCGAGATAGATAAACAGAAGTACCTTGAGTTAGGTGGTAATTTACCCAATCAAGTGAGTTAAAATGACTATAAGTAAGAATGCTTTAGGGTTTATCGTTACCAATGGCGGTGTCTTAAGTTTAATTCAAGATGCGGGTCGTTTTGGTGCCTTTAATTTAGGACTCACTAATGGCGGTCCTGCAGACTCTTTAGCTTTTTATTGGGCCAATAGATTATGTGGTAATACAATAAATTCAACGGCTATTGAAATTAGTCTGGGAGGCTTGGAGCTTATTGCGCAAGTTGATTGTGTTATTGCTATTACAGGCGCTCCGATGCCACTGACTATAAACGGTCAACCAAAGTCATGTTGGCGAAGTTTTCTGGTTAAAGCAGGAGATACTATTAGTTTAGGGTTCACCCCAGTTGGTGTGCGTTGTTATTTGGCAGTAGCGGGAGGCTTTACTATAAAGCCAAATTTTGGCAGCACAGCCACGGTTTGTCGAGAGTCGGTAGGTGGCATTAATGGTAATAAACTGGTCAATAATGATGTATTACCTTGTCAAACAGTGTCTAAAGCTGATGATAGTTTAAAACTGCTAATGTTAGCCGAAAATGATCAACCACAATATACTAATGAAGTACAATTACATACGGTATTAAGTTACCAGCAAGCTCATTTTTCCAATATAGAAAAAAGATCATTTTTCTCAAGTGAATATCAAATTAGTCAACATTGGGATCGCATGGGATATCGTTTACAAGGTCGTGCGATAAGGGCTGATGTAGATGGTATTTTATCGGAAGGGATTTGTTATGGTGCTGTGCAAACACCAGCCGATGGTCAGCCAATAGTTTTACTTAATGATCGACAGACTATTGGAGGCTACCCTAAAATTGGTGCCGTTATCTCACAAGATTGCGCTAAACTTTCACAGTTACGCCAAGGTGATAAAGTACGCTTTGAGCCAATTTCTATGTCACAAGCAGATAATATGTTTCATCTAAATTTGAGACGATTCTCACAAACAAAGCTCATTAATTATTCCTAACCTCAGCTTTATAATTAAAGTTGAGGTTAGGTAAATAAAGTTAATTACTACTCAACATCAAGTGGTGATATATAGCCATCAGGTTTTAACGCTAAAACATCACAGTCTAATTGGTCAATAACATGTTCAGCAGTATTACCAATCAGTGCTGCAGAAATACCAGTTCGACCGATGGTACCTAAAATAACTAATTCAGCATCAATCTTAAGGGCTGCTTGTTCAATGACCGCTTCAGGTAAGCCTTCCTCGACATAAGTATTACTTAATGGGATATCAAAGCTATTAGCATGCTTGCTCATAGCTTCTTTATGGTGTGCTTGCATAGCACTATTATATTCGCTAGCGTCAAACTCAGGGATTTCAATGGCAATATTTACCGGAGTGCCTGGGAATGAATTAACTAAGTGCACATCTGCAGTGATTAATTGAGCAATATTTTTTGCTTGTGTAGTAATGGCTTCGTTTAAAGAGATATGCTCAGCTTCATCACTACCAACATTTACAGCGGCTAAAATATTACCTTGTTCAGGCCATTCATGTTCTTTAACAAGTAGTACAGGACATGGGCACTTTCTCAAAATGTGCCAATCGGTTGGCGTGAATACTACAGATTTAAATTTATCATGTTGGTGGGTGCCTTTGACCACTAAATCATACTTATGCTCAATGACTTGGTTGATAATGGCTTCAAAAGGGCGATTATGCCAAACAACTTTGCTGGTAATAGTTATTGGGCTATTACTTACAGCAATGATGTCATCTAGCCATTTTTGTTTTTCTTTAATAACCATTTGGCGCATGGTGTCGCGCTCGCCACTGGATAATATGGTGGTCATCTCATAAGAAAAATCAAAAATACTAAAAAAAGCAGTAATATTTGTTTGCTGATCTGGAGCGGCAGTATTTATTCTTGATGCGAGATCAATGACTCGTTTAAGGGCTTTTTGTTCATCTGTTGTTGGATCTATCACAACAAGGATATTTTGATACATGTCCATGGCAACCTCTGGCAAACTAAATAATAACGTTAGTTTATTTATAGCAAAGTTGACAAATTAATGCTTGTTTTAAATCAAGTTTATTTTGTTATAGGGTTATTATCTTTGGGGCGATAATAAACCTATAACAGGAAGGCAGATAGAACTATAGGGCAGCAGTATCACAAAGCTTGTCGATATCAATAATCGAAATTAATTTACCATCGACTTTAATTAAGCCACTTTTATGGAAGCGATTTAATAAACGGCTAATCGTTTCAACAGTTAAGCCAATATAATTACCGATATCACTTCGAGTCATTGTTAAGCGAAATTCTGTCGATGATAAACCACGGGCATGGTATCGTTCACTTAAGCTCACCAAGAAAGTTGCAACACGTTGCTCTGCATTTTTTCTGTTTAGCAGGGTTAACATTTCTTGATCAGTTTTAATTTCATGACTCATTAATCGCAATACCTGCTTTTTAAGCTTAGGCATAGTATTAGATAATTCATCTAGATTTGTATAAGGAATTTCACAGACCATTGATGTTTCAAGTGCTTGGGCAAAACTAGGGTGTTGGCTTTCAGCAATTGCATCAAAGCCAAGTAAATCACCGGCTAAATGAAAACCAGTAATTTGTTCTTCACCTTGTTCATTAACGGTAAACGTTTTAAATGTGCCTGAACGAATGGCATACAGCGCATGCATTTCTTGGCCATCATGAAAAATTTTATCGCCTTTATGAATAGGCCGTTTGCGGTCAATAATATTGTCAAGAGAATCAAGTTCTTTATCATTTAAAGAGAAAGGTAAACATAGCTCACTAATGCTACAGTTTTGACACTTGATATGTTGTATCGTTGGACAACTTTTATTTTGCATAATATTACTCTGTGACGTAGCTATTTACGCTACTTTAAGACAAGTATATGTTATTAGAACATTACTTGATATGCAACAACAAAACTGTAGATACCGTAGGTAATAAGAGAAATAGCCATCATTTTTCGAAAGACTTTATTGACTAGTAGATTTTTTATGCTGTCGATACCTAGGGATAAAGCAATTAATGCGGGTAAAGTACCTAGTCCGAAACAAAGCATAATAGCTGCACCAGTTAAAATACTACCACTGGCAAGTGCCCAAGTGAGTGTAGAATACACCAAACCACAAGGTAACCAACCCCACAAAGCCCCTAAACCTAACGCTTTTTTAGGAGTATCTACTGGGATGACATGTTTAGCTAAAGGAGATAAATAGCGCCATAAACCTTTGCCTAAAGATTCAATCTTATTTAACCATAAAAGCCACTGGCCTATATAAAGGCCCAAGAGAATAAGAAAAAGTGCTGCAACTAGGCGTAACCCTGCAATAGGTAAACCTACATTTTTAGCGGCGATAGAGCCAGTAAAACCTACAATTGCGCCAATTAGGCAATAACTAGCAATGCGCCCAACATGATATAAGAAGACTAGATTTAAACGGGAAGCTTGGGGCGAGCAACCTGATGGTGCTGAGGTTACGTTGACAGGAATGTCGCCTTGCAGGCTTTCTTTAGTGGTTGGCAAATTTGACGGTTTATTAATAGCAGAAGTCAGCAGGGTAGTTATACCACCACACATAGCTAAGCAATGACCAGAGCCAAGCAAACCAATAATAAAGGCAGAAAAAACATCTAAACTCATTGGTTATCTGAGCTTTGCTTAGTGTCTTCTATTTCTTTCTTTGGCTTTTCTTCGGTGACTTCATTTTGTTGTTCATCATCAAAAAGAATACTCATGCCTTGCTTTTCTAAGTCTTCAAATTGCTCAGTTTTAACTGCCCAGAAAAAGAGGTAAATGCCCAAAGCAGTTAATAATATGGCTATAGGAATTAGGATATAAATAATACTCATATTTTACTCATGACTAAGTTGATTCGCGTGTTAAGTTTATCTCTAGGGCAGCACTTTGCTTTTAACTCATTGCCCCGCTGATTATTTAGCTTATTTCTTAGCTTACTTTTTAAGTAAACGTAATGAATTAGTAATAACTAAAATAGAGCTAGCTGACATGCCAATAACAGCCATGTAAGGCGTTATATAACCAGCCACAGCTAACGGTAATACAATAGCATTATAACCAAAAGCCCATAAATAATTTTGTAAAATTATTCGACGAGTTCGGTGAGCGACTTTTATCAAAGTATCGATGCTGCTCAGTTTATTATTGAGCAAAATAACATCTGCACCACTCTTAGTGATATCTGCGCCACAGCCCATTGCTATAGAAATATGGGCAGCGCCAAATACTGGTGAATCGTTCACGCCATCACCCGCCATGGCTACTGTATAACCTTGAGCTTGGACCTGTTTAATCTGTTCCATTTTATCTTTAGCACTCAGTCCACCCAATACAGTATTTACGGGTAATGTTTGCGCAATAGTGTCACAAGCTATTTGACTATCGCCAGATAATAACAGCGTTTTATTGTGATTATTAAGCTCAGAGATCACTTCAAAAGCCTCGTCACGAATCTTATCAATGAGATAAAATACGGCAATAATTTCTTTATTGGCTATTAAAATACAGCTAGCACCGTTTACATTAATCTTAAGTGACTTTGCTTGACCGCCTTCTTCAGCAAGACTATTTTCCAACCAAGAGTATTTACCAATGGCATAATCAATAGTATTTATCGTACCGGTAACACCTTGTCCAGAATGCACTTTAACTTCTTGTGCAGTTAAGTTGTAATCTCTATGTTCGGCAAATGGTTTAGCAATAGGATGCTCTGAATGAGCTTCTAATGCTGCAGCTATGGCAAGGATCTGTTCTTGGTTGTAGCTTGAATCGTTATTGATTAACTCAACCCTATCAATAGTAAATTCACCCGTGGTTAAGGTGCCTGTTTTATCAAAAGCAAAACAGTCAATTTTTGGCATGGTTTCCATAACATGACCACCTTTGATCATAATACCTGCTCGATTTAAATGAGTGGTTGCACAAGTTAAGGCGGTAGGTGTTGCTAATGAAAGTGCACAAGGGCAGGTCGCTACAAGGACAGAAAGGGTGATCCAAAAAGCTTCCTCTGGCATATGTTGCTGCCAATAAATAGCGGTTGCTATGGAGGTTAATAAAATAAGGGCGACAAAGTATTGGGCAATCTTGTCTGACAATTTTGCTATTTTAGGTTTATGTGCTTGAGCTTCTTCGCTTAAGCGGATCAGCTGGCTTAAAAATGATTGATTTGTTGCTTGTTTTACTTGCACGGTAATATTACCGTCACCATTGAGTGTACCAGCAAAGACATTATCATTGATTGTTTTGCTAATAGGTACTTGTTCGCCAGAGAGCATGGCTTCATTGAGTTGGCTTAGCCCAGAAATAATGACGCCATCAGCAGGTACCACTTCACCTGGTTTAATGATAACGAGGTCGCCTTGAATAAGTTGTTTCGCGGCAACTAATACTTCTCTAGTTTGTGATTCGTTGTTCTGTGCTTCTGCGACGATGTTATCGTTCGATACAATCACTTTAGTTGCCGTCATAGGCATTAATTTCAATAAATTTGCAGAGACTTGCGCTGCATGTGATCGGGCTCTAAATTCTAAGAATTTACCGATGAGCAGTAAAAAGGTGAACATGGAGACCGATTCAAAATACACCTCTCCTTGCTGAGTAATTGTTGCCCAAGCACTTGCACTAAAAGCTAAAAGGATAGCAATAGAAACGGGAACATCCATGGATAAACGTTTTGCTTTGATCGCTTTTATTGCGCCTGTATAAAAGGGTAAGGCACCATAAAAAATAATAGGAATTGTTAAGATGAAACTAACCCAGCGTAGATAAACTTTATTGTGTTCAGCCATTTCAGAGAAGGCACCAAAATAAAGGCCAAAGGCTATCATCATGATTTGCATCATTAAGATGCCACTTATACCTAGACGTTTGATAAATGCTTTGCTTTGTTTTTTATTTCTCAGTTCTGCTTCGTTGGCTTTAAAAGGCAGTGCTTGGTAACCAATATGCTCAATAGCCTGTAATATCTCACTGAGTTTTAATGCATCATCTTGCCATCTTACAGTCGCTCGTTGACTAGTCGCATTGACGTTTATCTTGACTAAACCTTTGAGCTTTTCCAATTGCATTTCGATAAGCCAAGCACAAGCAGCGCAACTAATACCATCAATCGTTAATATGGCTTCTTTGCAATCATTGTCTTGATAAATAAACTCGGTTTGTAAGACAGCTTCATCAAGTAATTTGTTTTTTTGTAATTGTTCAGGGACAAGAGATTGGCCTTTATGAGCCGGCTCTGTTCTTACTGCATAATATTGAGTTAGGCCATTATCAACGATAGTTTGAGCTACTGCCTGGCAACCAATGCAGCACATAGGTTGTTGAATTTGGCTGATTTCAACCGAGAGGTTAATTCCGCGGGGAACGGCTTCATTACAGTGAAAACATTGACTGGTCATGGCTACTTTCTTAGGGCTGGAGGCACTATGGTAACTTTTTAGATGTCACCATAGTGATTAGAATCGTGCTAACTTATTTAGCTCATCAACGCTATTTAACTTATTGGGCTTTTATCGGGTTAGGAATTAAATCGATAAAATCAGCTTGCGGTAAGCTAAGGGTATCTTGTATTTTCCAATTGTTTTCAAAAGAAGTCAGGGTCAGTTTCCATTTGCCGCTAATATCTTTATCAAAATGGTGTCTGAAATAGCCATTACCATCCTGAGTTAACGCTAAATAAAAGTCTCTTTCTTCAAGGGTAGGATGAAAAAAACTGACATTAAGTAGTGGGAAAACTTTTTCAATACCCGTTGGTTTAATTATTAACTCATTGTCTTTTAACTGAAGCGCAAATCGCATGCCCAATTTTTGGGCCATTTTTACTTTGCCCACTTCTAAATTGATGGATTTACCTTTTTTATAATAATCACCAACGACTAACGTATCAGGGTTAGTGTTAGCTATGATATACGTAGCAATACCAGCTACAACAGCAGTAAAAGGAAGAATAAAAACTAACCAAGCCCAAGGCTCGCGGTACCAAGAATCTTTCATAAAAAAGTACTTACGTTAACGGTAGAATATGGGGCAAGATTATACCTTTTTTCTCAACAAGCATCTAGTTCTGTGCTCTTTAAAAGACATAAAAAAACCCTTGGTTACAAAGTGTAACAAGGGTTTTATATTCATGTTGAGGGATAGCTCAATCTGTCATGAATGACAAAGACCGAACTAAGCCGCTCAGTATCAGTATTATGGATTATTAATCTTGAGAAAGACTATAAACATAAGCACTAATTAGATGAACTTTTTCTTCACCAAGAATATCTTTCCATGGCGGCATAACACCAGCACGACCATTGCGGATAGACTCTTCAATTGCACGTTTTGAACCGCCATATAACCAAACATTATCTGTTAAGTTTGGCGCGCCCATAGGCATACCTAATGCTAAGCTACCTTGTCCATCAGGACCATGACAAGCAGCACATAAAGCAAATTTAGCTTTACCGGCTTTCGCTAATTCAGGATCTACTGAACGACCACTTAAGCTAATGACATAAGCTGCAACTTCTTTAACACCTTGGTCGCCGCCTAATGCGCCTTCCCAAGCCATCATGCCTGAAGCAATACGACCATTCATAATAGTCTCTTTAATCACTGCAGGTGTGCCGCCATATAACCAGTCTTTATCAGTTAGGTTAGGGAAGCCGGTAGTACCGTGAGCATCAGAACCATGACACTGTGAACAGTTTTGGATGAACAAACGCTGACCCACTTTTAATGCGTCGCCGTCAGTAGCCAAATCTTCAATGCTACGCGCAGCGTAAGCTTCAAAAATCGGACCAAATTTAGCATCAGCAGCGGCAACTTCACGGTCATATTGTACTAATACACCAGAGTCTTTATGCAAGTTCTCTATTGTTTTAGCTTTTGATTCCGCAAGGTTTAAAATGCCTTGGTTAGAGCTTTTCCAGCCTAAAACGCCAGTCCAGTTACCTAAGCCATAAAGTGCGATATAACCAAATGCCCAAACGATAGTTAATAAGAAAAACGTGCTCCACCATTTTGGTAAAGGGTTGTTTAACTCTTCAATGCCGTCAAACGTATGACCCATTGATTCGCCTTCTTCAACGCCTGCAAAGTTCTTTAAGCACATACGTAGTAGTAAAAAACACCCTACTAACGAGCCAAGGGTAAGAACCCAAACCCATATATTCCAGAAGCTAGACATTATTATTCGTCTCCTGTTTGCTTTCTTTATCGGGATGGCGCGTTTTATCTGCTGTATCTAATTTGTCTTCTTCAAAAATAGAGTTTGCGACATCATCAAATGAGTCTTTACGCTTTTTTGAATAGGACCATACAACGATGATAATAAACAACGCCAATATAAGGAGGGCAAAAAACCCTCTAAGTGTTCCGTAATCCATGATGCTCAGCTTACTTTAATGCGTGGCCAAGTGATTGCAAATACGCAATCAAGGCACTCATTTCAGTTTTACCTTTTACAGCATCTTTAGCGCCGTCAATTTCTGCTTGAGTATAAAGCGGAATTGCATTGCCGTTTTCGTCTTTATGACTACGGTTACGTGTTAAGAAGTTAAATGTTGCTAGCTTCTTACCCGTTAACTCACCATCAAGTGTGTCAGTATTCAACCAGCTATATGCAGGCATGTTTGATTCTGGCACAACTGAACGAGGATCTGTTAAATGGGCAATATGCCAATCATCACTATAACGACCGCCAACACGTGCTAGATCAGGACCAGTACGCTTAGAACCCCATAAAAATGGATGTTCCCAAACGCTTTCGCCCGCAACACTGTAGTGACCGTAACGCTCTGTTTCAGCGCGAAATGGACGAATCATTTGACTGTGACAGTTACTACAACCTTCACGGATGTAGATATCACGACCTTCCATTTGCAGGGCAGTGTAAGGTTTTAAGTTATCAACTGGCGTCGCTAATTCTTTTTGGAAAAACAATGGCGTAATTTCTACTAAACCACCGATGCTGATAGCAAAGACAGTAAATAGGAAGAATAAGCCAACGTTCTTTTCAACTTTTTCATGTGAATTTTTCATATGGCTCTCCTTAAGCTACTTCAAGAGGCTTAAGACTTCCGTCTTTAGCACCAATTGTTTTAAACATGTTGTAAGCCATTAATAAGAAACCAGTTACCACTAATACACCACCTAAGAAGCGGATGAAATAGAATGGGTAAGAAGCGGTTAAACTCTCAACAAAGCTGTATGTTAATGTACCGTCGCTATTCACAGCTCTCCACATTAACCCTTGCATTACACCTGAAATCCACATAGCTACGATATAAAGTACGATACCCGCAGTGTGCAACCAGAAATGAATGTTGATAAGGCGCATGCTGTACATACGGCCTTGGTTAAACAAGATTGGGATTAAGTGGTACATAGCACCAATTGAAACCATAGCAACCCAACCAAGAGCACCAGAATGTACGTGACCAACAGTCCAGTCAGTATAATGAGATAAGGCATTAACTGATTTTATTGCCATCATCGGGCCTTCAAAGGTAGACATACCGTAGAAAGATAATGAAACAATTAAGAAGCGTAAAATAGGATCACTGCGAAGTTTATGCCATGCGCCAGAAAGCGTCATGATACCGTTGATCATACCACCCCATGAAGGAAGGAATAATACGATAGACATTACCATACCAACTGACTGAGCCCAATCAGGAAGTGCAGTGTAATGTAAGTGATGAGGACCAGCCCAAATATATAAAGAAATTAATGCCCAAAAATGAACAATAGATAAACGATAAGAATATACAGGACGTTCAGCTTGTTTTGGTACGAAGTAATACATCATACCTAAGAAACCAGCAGTTAATAAGAAACCAACGGCATTATGTCCATACCACCACTGCATCATGGCATCAATAGCGCCAGAATAGAGTGAGTATGATTTCATTGCCGAAACAGGTATAACCATTGAGTTACCGATATGCAACACAGCAACGGTAACGATAAAGCCGCCAAAGAACCAGTTAGCTACGTAAATATGCGAGGTTTTACGTTTAACTAAGGTACCAAAGAAGACGATGGCGTACGAAACCCAAACAACAGCAATAAGAATGTCGATTGGCCATTCTAGCTCTGCGTACTCTTTAGTAGAGGTATAACCTAAAGGTAACGAGATAGCCGCTGCAACGATAACAGCTTGCCAACCCCAAAAGGTAAAGGCTGCTAATTTACCGCCAAATAGACGCGTTTGACAGGTACGTTGCACAACGTAATAAGACGTGGCAAATAAAGCACTTGTACCAAAAGCAAAAATTACAGCATTAGTATGAAGTGGACGAAGACGGGAGTAGGTTAACCAAGGTGTATCAAAATTTAACGCAGGCCAAATTAATTGTGCCGCGATAAGTACACCTACTAGTGTACCCACGATTCCCCAGATTACAGTCATTACAGTAAACTGACGTACAACATCGAAGTTGTAGTCTACTGCTGACGTATTACTTGTGGTCATGTTAAGGATTCCGCAGTGTTATTATTAATCAGAAAGTATTTCTTGCTGTAATACCTAAACATGAAAAGCCTTAGATATAGGACACAATTCATACTAACTCTGTGTGTTTGCTCTATGAGCTGTGATATATGTCACATCCGTGTAAGCAAATGTGTCTAAATCCCAGCAATTTTACCCTTTGGCAAGGATATAAATCAACAACTATGCGCGTTTAAATTTGATGTAGATCAATAAAAGAGAATTGCCCTTAAATTGCTTGTGGATATTAATTGAACAATAAAAGATAAAAGTAACTCAATGAGTTAGCAAAGATTTATTAACTTTCACTTTTTATTCGTTGATAAATTTTAGCAGAGATAGAGGGCACCTCACTTAGAGACTTTTTGACAGAATTAAATACCAGCGTTATTTAGCTTTTTTCACGATGAACGTTATTGATTTGAAAGTTGCTTCAAATGATTTAGGGATAATAAGGATAATTGTTTACCATTGAGACTAATTAGCTGTTCATGTTGAAATTTTGACAATAATCGGCTCAAAGTTTCACGACGCATACCTAAGAAGCTGGCAATGTCTTGACGACTAATGGTTAACTCTATTTCTGTTTCATTGCCTGAATGTTTAGCATTGCGCTGACAAATATTAAGTAAAAATGCAGCGAGTAAACAGTCAGCCGATTTTTTACCAGTGATCGCGTGAGCATTACGTTGTTGCTCATAGCTTTGTTTTGTGAGTAATTGAATTAAGTTTTGCTGTAACTCTGGTGCTAATTGTGAACAGGCAGAAAGCGAATCTACATAAACCTCACAAACTGAGTTATCACCTAAGGCAACAGCACTGTAATTATAAACTTCTAAAAATAAAGCATCTTCACCTATCAGTTCACCAGGAAACCTGAAACCAACAATTCTGTCAAGGCCGTCATCATTTTTCTGACACAACTTAAAAGTCCCTGAACATACTGCGAATATAGCGGTAAGTGGACTAGCTTGTTCAAACAATGCAACACCAGCCGATTGATTTAGCGGCAGTGATGAACTTTGTTCGGTGCTAACTTCAACACGTCTAGTTAGATAGTTACTGGTTAAATCAATAGCCTGATTATCGGCGTCGATCGGCTGACAGATGGCTTGCATCGAGCAATTATCACAGTCAACGTATCGCGGATGCTTGTGCTGAGAAGTATTTTTCTTGGTCGTTTTACTAGATAGGGTCATTACTTACAACGAGTATGTTTTATCAATTAAATTAACTAATGGCGTAAACTTTAAGGTGAATAAATTTTCAATAACAAGACGTTTTATTGATATTAGTTAACTAAGACTTAGGGTAGCTAGTTTACTGGCGTTAGTGGATAATAACAACTTTGCAGCAAAAGGTAGGTTTTTCAGTGTCTAATAAGAGGTTTAATAACGTGTTAAAATGGCTTTCCCTTGTTGGTTGTTTATTCCTCATTAGTGCCTGTAAGCCAGTAAGTGAAAAAAGCTCTGTAAATAACGCTAGTGCCCTAGTTGCACTATGTATTGAAAGTCAGAGCCAGTGCGAAATCAATACCGAGTTTGCTCATTTTAAGGTTAAATTTTCTCAGCATCAATTATCAGACAAGGTTATAACTGAGCTACCCTTTTTTATTGAGCTGACACCATTTTCTCAGCAAAGTCCTTTGCAAAGTATTACCAAAGTATCTGCTTATCTGGAGGGTAGAGATATGTTTATGGGTAAGGTACCGGTATTTTTTGAACCTACTGATGAAGGGAACGTTTATTTAGCAGAAAGTTTATTGGCTAATTGCAGTGAAGAACAAATGGTGTGGCGTTTGTGGATAACGGTGGAATTGATAGATAAAAAGCAGACGTTTTTTGTCGACTTTACCAGTCAACGTTTTTAACGTTCATCTTATTTGGCAGATAAAAAGACAATAAAAAAGCGAGCCTGAGACTCGCTTTTTATATATTTCTCAACTCGCTATACTTAGTTCAATGAAAGTAAGCAGTTGTTCTTAAATATTATTAGTTACATCGACAGAAAGCTTTAATCGCTGACCTGGCTGTAAATATTTCTTTCTATCAAGATTATTCCAACGTTCAATATCACTAATTCGAACATTAAACTTATCGGCTATGCGAGCGAAAGAGTCTCCACGGCGTACTTTATAAGTAATATTTCGCATGATGGCGTTTTCGACATTATTACCGGTTTTACTGTTAGCAAAGTTTGACTTATTTGATTTAGTATCGCTTTTTTGCCAAATCACTAACTTTTGACCGAGTTTTAACGTGTCTCTTGGGGCAAAACCATTCCATTTAGCAATACTTTTGCTATTTACCTTATATTTACGTCCTATGTCCCATAAATTATCACCAGATTTAACGGTGTGAACGAGTTTTCGTCCCTTTTGTGGTCTATTTTGCTTTTTAGCAATACGTTGTTCTTGTGAGAAAACATAACTATCTAATGATTTAGCCGCAACAGGAATAAGCAAATGCTTTCCAGCACGTATCTGATTGCCTTTAATGTTATTAACTTGTTGTATCAAATCAACGCGGGTATTAAATTTATTAGCAATAAGTCCTAGATTATCACCGCTTTTAATTTTATAACGTTGCCAAGCGAGTCGATCTTTTTTACTCAGTTTACTCAGACCTAGTTCAAACTTTTCTACACTGTGCGAAGGTAACAATAAACGGTGAGGGCCGTCAGGATCAGTAGCCCAACGATTAAAACCAGGATTTAAACGCTGTAATTCAGCTAACGATAAGCCTGCTAACGTTGCTGCCTTCGCTAAATCGAGCTGTGATTTAATATCTACTTGGCTCAAGACACTTTTATTATCGATTGAATACAGTGATAAATTAAAGTCTTCAGGGCGCTTTACAATATCAGCTAAGGCTAATAATTTTGGTACATAAGCACGGGTTTCTTTTGGTAAATCAAGCGACCAAAAATCGGTCGGTTTACCTAGGCGTTTGTTCTTTCTTACGGCATTTCTAACACGACCTTCGCCAGAGTTATATGCCGCTAATGCGAGCATCCAATCGCCATCGAAAAACTTGTGCAAATATTTTAGGTATTTAATAGCACCTTCGGTTGAAGCAACGACATCACGTCTGCCGTCATACCACCAGTTCTGCTTCATACCAAAACGTTCACCTGTACCCGGCACAAACTGCCACATGCCTGAAGCGCGACCATGCGAATAAGCAAAGGGGTCAAAAGCACTTTCTACAATAGGTAAGAAAGCCAGCTCGATTGGCATATCATTCTTTTCTAACTCTTGAACAATATAGTAGAGGAAAGGCTCGGCACGTTTAGCAACTCGATTAAGGTAACTAGGGTGCTTTACATACCAGTTTCTCTGAGAGACAAGACGTTTTTGATTTGGAATATCAAAGGTTAATTGGCTACGAATGCGTGGCCAAATATTATTCTCATCAATGGATTTTTGATCTTTTAAGGTATTATTTAAAGAGAAGTCAACATCAGCAACAGGATGGATAACGTCAATGCTTTCATCTGCTAATAACGCTTGATTAATCTCAACTGGATGAGCAGTTTCAACTTGCGAATCTGAATTGTCAGTAATGGCATTACCATCACTTTGGGATAGGCTTTGACAGCCGGCTAAAAGAACTACAACGGGTAATAATAAATACTTCATGAATAACCAGTTAAAATCAGCAGGAATTAAAAATAATTGAGCAGATTAGCATGTTTAACACCAATCGGACTAATTTATTGGCTAGTTAGCAATAATGTAGCGGCTTAGAAGCAAGATATAGGTAAAAGAGAATAATCAGCCTAGGAAGTATGTTCAGGATAATTTCTACTAACTTTATAATAACTTATACCTGTTTGGCGGTTCCAATTAGAATCAACAATGCCCATCTAAGCCTTATAAATTGACGGATTAAAAATTATCCTTCCAAGCCCTAATAGCTGAAAAAACCTCACTATCATTAGGCTGATTTTGATTACTATAAGTTTGTGCAGCAAGTTTAATAGATTCTTCATGGCAACGTAGAAAAGGGTTTATCTGCAATTCAAGCGCTATATTAGTTGGAATAGTTGCTTGGTTTTGTTGACGCTTCATTTTTACTTGCTCTGCATAGTTATGCAGGTCAGTGTTATTAGGCTCTACTGCTAAAGCAAAGGCTAAGTTTGCTTGGGTATATTCATGGGCACAATAGATTAACGTATCAGTTGCTAAGCTTGCTAGCTTAGTCAGAGAGTGATGCATTTGTTGGGGAGTCCCTTCGAATAAGCGACCACAACCACCTGAAAATAGGGTGTCACCACAGAAAACCATATTGTCGTTATAATAAGCAATGTGACCTTTAGTGTGACCCGGTAAATCAAGCACAGTAAATCGACAATCAAGCTCCGTTAAGTCAACAGTATCGTTCTCTTTAAGTGTGATATCGAGTTGAGCAATCTTTTCAGTAGCGGGTCCATAAACAGTCACAGGCCACGCTTTATCTTTAGAGTATTCAAGGAGTTTTTCAATACCACCGACATGATCGCTGTGATGATGGGTGATCAGAATGGCAGATAACGCCAAGTTATTTTCTTGCAGGTACTTTATACACACTACTGCATCACCTGGGTCGACCAGTGCAATTTTATCATTATTTTGACTAGAAATAGCCCAAATATAATTATCATTAAACGCGTTAATTGCAGTAACAATTTGGTGAGAGTTAGTCATATGAGATTTTACCTGTAGTTTGATTTATACCCGTTGCCACTCAAGATGCTTGTTTAAGAGTGCTTTAAGCAGCGTTATTCATTTGAACAAGGGAATAACCATTGTTTAAAATAAATGCCTTGCCTAAATCATTTTTAACTCCCACCTAAATCATGCACTTTGAAAGGTAACGGGTATATACTTAATACTATTATACGCCTAAAAGAAGACTCTATGAAACCTGCGTTAGCTTTTCGACAGCCACATTACCCTAACTCATGGAAGGCATTGCCTAATGGAGAAGTCATTAAAAAGGCAATAGAGCAAGAACTTGCCCCTTGGTGGCAAAAGTTTTTTGGTTATCATTTAATTAAGCTTGGTGCATTAAGTAGTGAAATCGAGATACCTGACTGCACTATTAATCATCAAGTAAGTATTAGCATTAAGAATGGCTTGGCTAATGTGGTTGGAGATATTGATGATTTACCTTTGCAGGAGCATAGTGTTGATGTTTGTTTGTTAAGCCATGCATTGGAGTTCTCGCTTGACCCTCACCATGTGGTCCGTGAAGCTAATAGAGTGTTAATTCCCAATGGTTACTTAGTTTTAACGGGATTTAATCCACTAAGCCTTGTTGGCTTAAACCGTTTATTACCGTATAGACGAAGTAAAACACCTTGGAATGAACATTTCTTCTCGCCGATGAGAATCAAAGATTGGTTACATTTAATGGGTTTTGAAATTTTAGCTGACCAACGTTGTTTACATAGTAGTTTAACGGGGAAGGTGAGCACCGACAGCTTAGAACATAGATGGCACAAGTTGGCAAAAAGCTACTTACCTGCCTTAGGCTCTGTTTATGTAATTGTCGCGAAAAAAAGAGTATTACCCTTAACACCAATTAAACCCAAATGGCAGATTCGATCTGGGTTTCGTCCTGTAAAAGTCCCTAGTCTAAGCACACATCGAGAATTAGTGGATCACAAAAAAGGGCATCAGAAGAGATAATTCCCCCAAGAAAAATAGTTTATGTGAACTGACAACCTAACCTTTATTTTATCCTTATTAAAAGTAACCCAACTATGCAAAGTAATGAACTAGAAAGCTATTTAGCTGAATTGTTAAAACCGCAACAAATAAAAGACTTCACTCCTAATGGCTTACAAATTCAAGGTAGTGCTCACATTAGTAAAGTGATCACCGGGGTCACAGCTTCTAAGGCTTTAATTGATAAAGCAATCGCAGAGCAAGCTGATGCCATACTGGTACATCACGGTTACTTTTGGAAAAATGAATCTTACGTTATTCGTGGCATGAAGCATGACCGAATCAAGGCACTATTGCTAAATGACATTAATTTATTTGCTTATCACTTACCCTTAGATATTCATCCGACGCTGGGTAACAACGCACAGTTAGCTAAGTTATTTAATATTGTCGATGTAGAGCCGCTAGAAGTAGGTAATCCATTAAGCGTTGCTATGCAAGGGTGTTTCGAGCATCCATGTAGCGGTGAAGCATTTAGCCAGTTAATTAATAGTACGCTTGAGCGAGAATGTTTACATATTGCGGCACCGAGTAATAAGCCAATAAAAACTATTGCTTGGTGTTCTGGCGGTGGTCAAGGTTATATTGAACTTGCTGCAGAGCAGGGCATAGATGCCTTTTTAACGGGTGAAGTATCAGAACAAACGACTCATATAGCCCATGAAATGGATATACACTTCTTTGCTGCTGGCCATCATGCCACTGAGCGTTATGGGATAAAAGCCTTAGGAGAGCATTTAGCTGAAAAGCACGGACTTGAAGTAATATTTGTTGATATCGATAACCCCGTTTAAAACTTAAGGTTTAAGCGGAGACAGGTTACGTCGGTTCATTATTTGAATCTATTTTATCGATTCAAGTAACCTTCTTAATTTTATTTAGCTAAATAGTGATTTAAACCATTGCACTATCAGCCCTAAACTCTCGTACCAGGCAATAGTGGTTTGTTCTAGTTTCTTACTACTAGGCATATAATGAGCCCAGTTTTTGCTACTGTCTGGGTTCTTTACCCAATAGCCAGTCGGCGCAGCAATAGGGTATATTCCTTCTGCCTGGAAGTAATTGATAGAGCGTGGCATATGGTCAGCATTTGTTACCAGTATCACTTGGGTACCTTGTACCCGTGGGGCAATGAGTTGTGCTTCTTCTTCAGTATCCTTTGGAAAATTCTCAGTAATAATTTTTTGCGCAGGAACGCCTAAAAGTACCAATGATTGTTTTACCGTTTCCGCATTAGAGACTGGATTATGTCCGCCATAACCTGATGTGATTATTCTGGCTTCTGGATGTAACTGATATATACGTAAAGCTTCAACCATGCGTTGTAAGGAGCAATTAGCTAATTGGCTGGTTACTGGCAACTCTGCGTTGGTATTATGACCGCAACCTAATACCACGATGTAGTCGATAGATACGTTGGTTTTAACATAAGGCGGGTAATCATTCTCAATAGCGGTCATAACCGTATTTGAAAAAGGTGCGAAGGCGCTGATAAGTAAAATGACTATCGCTGCAGATAAGCTCTTAATACTTTGTTTAGGCTTTTTACGATGAACAATGAGGGCAAAAATGAGTAATAACAGCACTATATTGATGGGCATGATCAATACAGTGATGATTTTTTTAAGAAGAAATAAATCCATATGGTTCAGCTAAGTTACCTAGAGCATTGATATCTATTTACTATATCAAGTATTGCACTAGGCTGCTTAGCTAAATTAAACTTTGTTGGGAGAAAGCTAAGTTGCCCTAACCTAGTTTTTTATACTCTCTTTTTAATCCCAAGAATAAACCGAAACACATAACAATTAGTAGTATGGTAAAAGGTAATCCTACTGTGATGGCTGCAGCTTGCAAGGCACCCAGCGCATCTTTGCCTCCGCCGAATAATAATGCAGCAGCAATGACCCCTTCGATAGCAGCCCAAAATATTCTTTGTGGTACCGGCACATCTACTTTACCACCAGCGGTAATACTGTCTATGACTAAAGAGCCTGAATCTGATGAAGTGACAAAGAAAATCAATACCAAGACAATCGCCAAGAACGAAGTAACATTGCTTAAAGGCAAGTTCTCTAACATTTGAAATAGTGCTAACGAGCTATCACCAATGCCTTGAGCTAATTGACCTACACCATTTTGTACTTGTTCAAGACCCATGCCGCCAAAGGTTGCCATCCATACTGATGTAAGTAAAGTAGGAACAAATAATACTGCTAATATAAATTCACGAACCGTTCTGCCGCGCGAAATTCTTGCGATGAACATACCGACAAACGGTGACCAAGAAACCCACCAAGCCCAATAAAATACAGTCCAGCCATGGTAAAACGTTTCGTCTTCACGACCAATCCAGTTACTTAACGGAATAATATTTTCGGCATAGGCAAGCAGGGTTGTGCCAACACCATTAATAATCACTACAGTAGAGCCCGTAATAATAACAAATAACATTAATACAACCGCAAGTGACATATTGATATTACTTAATAGTTTAACCCCACCATCTAAGCCTCGAGTCACTGAGAATATGGCGACCATGGTAACGCCAAATATAATGGCAATCTGAGTGTTTATGGTATTGGGTATATCGAATAGGAAGCTTAAACCTCCAGCCGCTTGTTGTGCCCCAAAACCTAAAGAAGTAGCGAGACCAAAAATAGTAGCTAATACCGCGGTAATATCAATGACATTGCCCGGCCAGCCCCAAACTCGCTCGCCTAACAATGGGTAAAAAGAAGAGCGGATGGTTAATGGCATGTTGCAGTTAAAAGTGAAGAAAGCTAAAGACAAACCTACAACGGCATAGATGGCCCATGGGTGTAATCCCCAGTGATACATTGTTGCCGCCATCGCCATTTTAGCTGCCTCGGGAGTACCGGCAACCGTATTTAGGGGCGTGCCATACCAATTAGTGAAGTAACCAACAGGCTCTGCAACACTCCAAAACATTAAACCTATGCCCATTCCGGCAGAAAATAGCATAGAAAACCAAGACAATTTGCTAAAGTCTGGTTTTGCTTCAGTACCACCGAGTCGGATTTTTCCAAAAGGTGAAACAACCAAGGCTAAACAAAAAAGGACAAAAAGGTTACCGCTGACAATGAATAGCCAGTCAAAATGGTCGATAGACCAACTTTTTGATGCATCGAATGATTGTTTGGCTAATTCAGGGAATAGTAGGGTTAATAGAACAAATACAACAATAAGTGTAGATGAGAAAAAGAACACAGGATTATGTAAGTCCATGCCCATTATTTCTACGTTATTCTCTCCAATCACGTGGTCAGATCGGTAAACTGACTTTTCAACAACAAGCTCCTTATCTTTATCTGTATCTTCTTTGTTTTTGCTCATTATGGCTTCCTGTAAGTAGTTTTGAATAAAACGGGCTTTGTATACACATTGTTACTGTACAGTGTTTAGCGAATAATTTCCCCCTTTGCAGGGTTTAATCATTAAACAAACCAAAGACCTAAGTGAGTAAAGTATAGCCTTGACTCTCGATTTTGCTTTTGTAAAGTAATTAGTTAGCAAGTTTTCTTATGCTTGGTAGATAGATAATAGGTAGTAGAGTACCTAGGACGATGCCGATCAAAGTGAATAATAAGGGCAAAAAACTTATAAAAACTGACTAATAGCCTGTTGCAATGTAAGGTTAAATCGGTTCTAATGATTTCGCATTGTGGTTTAGGGTCAATACTCTAAAATATAATGTACCAGAAGAGGTGCGAAACTTAGGTAGAAAACGAGAGGAACCACATTCCAAATACCGTTTTTGAGGGAAGTTATCGCCGAGAGTATTTAAAAGTGGATTTAGATACTCGGTCACTAAGGTTGAATCCTTATGGCTGTCACCTGACGTATTTGTTAAATGATACCTAACTAATTAGGTATCATTAAGCATTAAATAATAGGTGGAGAGCTTCTGGCTGAAAAAGTTTCGTTTTTTTTGCAGTTTATTAGATATCCCTTTAAACGTGCAAAATACACCACTCGCTACCTACTCAGTCATGCTCTTCCAATAGTTAATTTACTCAGCAAAGAGCTCAGTAAGTAACTAGTATTTTTATGGGAGAATTTTGTGAATTCAGTTCAATCTACATCATCTTTAACTGTTGCCAAGTTCGGCGGTACTAGTGTTGCCGATTACCAAGCTATGCTTCGTTGCGCCAATATTATTAAAAATGATAACAGCAATCGTCTAGTGGTTGTTTCAGCTAGTTCAGGCGTGACAAACCTGCTAGTTCGCTTAAGTCAGAAAAATGTATCTGTCATTGAGCAAAAGGATATTGTTGAAAATATCCGCGCTATTCAAGTCAATATTACTCAGCATTTATCAAGCGATGTTGAAGCACAGCTTAATCAAGAAATAAACAGCTTACTTGATGAACTAACTCAACATGCACTAACGCAGTTATTACAATACTCGACTAAGACAGCAGATGCCATTCTTGCCTTTGGTGAGCAATTTAGCTCGCGAATTTTTGCTCAAGTTTTACAATCTGTTGATATTCCAGGTGAGTATTTCAATGTGCAACAAGTGATGAAAACCAATAGTTTATATGGCAAAGCGGTAGTAGATCTTAATCAACTGAGTGAACAAAGCACACAACTGCTTGCCCCAAAACTGATTGATAAAGTTATTGTTACTCAGGGATTTATTGGCCAAGATAGCCAAGGTCATACGACTACGCTAGGGCGAGGTGGATCCGATTATTCCGCAGCATTACTTGCTGAAGCTTTAAATGGTAATAATTTATCTATTTGGACGGATGTTGTAGGTATCTTTACTACCGACCCGCGTATTACTGACCAAGCGCGGGCGATTAAAGAAATTAGCTTTGGCGAAGCGGCCGAAATGGCCACCTTTGGCGCGAAAATATTACACCCCGCGACACTGATCCCTGCAATGCGCCGCAATATTCCAGTTTTTGTTGGTTCAAGTAAAGAGCCAGAAAAAGGTGGTACGCAAATTAAGCAAAAAGTTGATTCGAATCCCACTTATCGCTCCATTGCATTAAGACGTGAACAAACGTTAGTGACGGTAAAAAGCCCGGCTATGTTACATGCTAGCGGATTCTTAGCAAAAGTGTTTGGCGTATTAGCGAAACATGAGTTAAGCATTGATTTGATCACTACCAGTGAAATTAGTGTCGCTTTAACTTTTGATAACCCAAGTGGTTCAACGCAATCGTTAATTACTAATGCCGTGGTGGCAGAATTAGAGCAGTTATGTGAAGTTAGCGTTGAGCATGGTTTATCGCTAGTTGCTGTGATTGGGAATGGTTTAACGTGTGCTAAAGGTATTGGTCAAAGCATTTTTGAAACGATTAATGATGTGAATATCCGTTTAATTTGTCATGGCGCTAGTGCCAATAACTTATGCTTTTTAGTGAATGAAGATGAGGCAAATTATGTGGTTGAGAAATTACATAATACCTTATTCGCTTAAGCCTAGTTTTCTTAATAGATTGCTCAGGACACCTTACTTGATACTTTCTATCTGACGGTAATGTACTGTTAACGTCATTGTTAAATTAATAAATAAAGAAAGAATGATAAACGCTTCATTCTTTCTTTTCTTTCTCTGGGTTGTTTAGCGTTCAATCGCTGATATTAGCAATAAGCTGATCAAGTTCTTGATTTAAGTTGAGTAATTTATCTGGTGTTAAACCCGTTACAGCAAACATTTTTCCAGGAATATGTTCTGCACTTTGTTGTAATCCCATCCCTTTTTTAGTTAGTTTGATGATAACTACCCGCTCATCTGACGGTTGTCGAACTCGAGTAAGTAACCCTTGTGCTTCCATTCTTTTAAGTAAGGGAGATAGTGTGCCTGAATCTAAATCAAGTTTATTACCTAAGTCCTTAACCGAAATTCCATCAAGGTTTTGCCATAAAACGAGCATGGCCAAATATTGTGGATAAGTTAATGCGAGCTCTTTTAAAACGGGCGCGTAAAGTCGGCACATTAATTTATTCAAACTATAAAGTCGAAAACATAACTGTTTTTCTAGCAGTAAATTATTACTCATCGGTTACTTCAATAACTTTTCAATATCAGCGGTAATGGCTTCTGGTTTTGTTGTAGGAGCATAACGTTTAACTACTTCACCTTGACGATTTACTAAAAACTTTGTGAAATTCCACTTAATGGATTTAGAACCAAGAATGCCTGGAGCTTGTTGCTTTAGAAAACTAAAAAGAGGGTGGGCATTACTTCCGTTGACGTCGATTTTGTCAAATAAAGGGAATTTTATATTGAAGTGTAAATCGCAAAATTGCTGTATTTCTTCGTTATTACCACTCTCTTGTTGCTTAAATTGATTACAAGGAAAGGCTAATACTTCAAAACCATTTGCTTGAAACGAATCATGTAGTGATTGTAAACCTTGATATTGTGGAGTGAAACCACAGTTACTCGCGGTATTAACAATGAGTAATACTTTATCGGTAAATTGATTTAATTCGATCGTCTCTTCTTTATTATTCTTCACTGTAAACTGATAAATATTACTCATCTTAATTTTTCCTTTAAAGTAAATGTAAAGCTATCTGGGATAATTATACTGCGACTATTTAAGTGGTTCGCAATTTGATTGTGCACAATATATTTGTTCATTGTAGTGTAAAATTGTTGTGTTGAAAAGATGCTAGAGCAAAATAAAAAACTGAAGTAGACTGATCGCATTAAATTAATGACTTAAAAGGTTGGAACATGAAAGTAGCATTTATTGGTCTTGGCGTTATGGGTTACCCAATGGCGGGACATTTGACTAAAGCAGGTCATCAGGTTTGTGTATATAACCGAAACAGGGATAAAGCCTTAGCTTGGCAAAAAGAGTTTGGTGGTGATATTGCAACAACACCTGCGCTAGCCGCTACTGGGTGTGACATTGTATTTGCCTGTGTCGGTAATGATGATGACGTCAGACAAGTCTCATTAGGTGATGAAGGGATTTTCGCAGGTCTTTCTAAAGGAAGTATTTTTGTCGATCATACCACGGCATCTGCAGAGCTTGCTGTTGAGCTTGCTGCTGTTGCGGATAAAAATGGCCAATACTTTTTAGACGCACCTGTATCAGGTGGTCAAGCGGGTGCCGAAAATGGTGTGCTGACAGTTATGGTCGGTGGTGATGAGAGTATTTTTGCTAAAGCTGAGCCTGTTATGGCTGCATTTGCTCGCTTTAGTCAAATCATGGGTCCCGTTGGCTCAGGACAATTAGCTAAAATGGTTAATCAGATTTGTTTTGTCAATACAGTGCAAGGCTTAGCTGAAGGATTGAACTTTGCCCAAAAAGCAGGATTAGATACTGACAAATTACTTGATACTATTGGGAAGGGCGCTGCAGGCTCTTGGCAAATGGATAATCGAGGTAAAACGATGTGTGCGCGCGAATTTGATTTTGGTTTTGCCGTTGATTGGGTAAGAAAAGATTTGGCTATCGCATTTGCAGAAGCTGAAAAATTAGGTGCTGATTTAACAGTAACTAAGCAACTTGATGGTTATTACCAAGAGATACAAGACAATGGCGGGAGCCGATGGGATACATCAAGCCTTATTTCTCGTTTTAAGAAGTAGTACTAAACCGACCAATTAACTGTATTGCCCAAGCTACCTGAAACACATATCTTCAAGTGACTTGGGTATAACTTATTGAATTTTTTATCGAGGGAATGATGAAATTAAATTTATTTACTTTACCATTATTATGGTTACTTTCTGCTTGCGGCAGTGGTAGTGGTAGTGAAGGAGAAGCCAAAGCACAGGTAGTCCCAGATGCTAAAGCACCAGAGTCTGTTGCGGCGTCTAAAAATTTGGCAATTCCAGATAATAGATCACTCGACACGTATCAAATACTCGTTATTGGCAATAGCCACGTTCAGTCAATACAAAAATTATTGACCTTAATCTTTCAAAATGGTCTCAAAGAAAAAGAGATAAACATTGATAAGCGCGTAGGTGCTTTTCTAGATGTCATTGTTGATAAAGAAAGTTTGGTCGAATTAGTTGAGGCAAGGCCTTGGACTCATATAATTTTGCAAGGACAGAAATATTCGCAGAGTCAATCAGTCCTTTATTCGACAGAAGCAACAAGAACATGGATTCAACGTGCAAAGAAGAAAGGAGCTACGCCAATACTCTATCCTGAACATCCGCAACGAGGAAATCTTCTCGAAGCTGATTATATTCATAGTTTACATGTTGATATTGCCGATGAAGAGTCTAGTTGTATTGCCCCTGTAGGATTAAGTTGGAATAAAGTGTTAACTATTGAGCCTGATTTGGATCTTTATCAAGCGGATGGAAATCATGCTACGGAGTTAGGGGCTTTACTCAGCGCTTTGGTGTTGTATCAAGTAATTAGTGGTCAAACAGCAGATACTTTACCTTACATTGCAGAGTTACCTGGAACTGAGTCTGAGCAGGCTTTACTCGGACAAATTGCTTCCCAGACTGTTGCAGAACATGTTTCCTGTGCTTTTTAATCACGAGGAAAGTATGAGATTTACGCCGCGATTGATGTTTTTATTGAGTAGCTGATTGCGATATTACTTTAGCAATTACTTTAAGTAGATCGTCTAAATGAGCAGTGTAGAGGGGTGGATTTAGAGTTTTTTCTGAATTTTAGTAAGGTGATAACTAGTATCGTTTAGCGTACTTGTCCGATTGATATTAGTAGGGACTGCTTATATAGAGTAGCGCGTAATTTAAACACCAGACTATTAGTCTGGTGTTTAAATCGAGAATCTAAAAGACTTTATTTATAAGTTAAAGACCATAGGTACTGTAGTTAACATCAATAAAACTATCATAAATATAGCTGCGATATTAAGCCAGAAACCTGCTCTGGCCATGTCAGCAATACGTAATTCTCCGGAGCTAAATACGATAGCATTTGGCGGTGTTGCCACTGGCATCATAAAGGCACAACTAGCAGCTAATGCGGCAGGGATAACTAACATTAAAGGACCATCAGTTAAGGTCACAGCTATTGGTCCTAGTAAAGGTAAGAAACTAGCAGCCGTTGCCGTATTACTTGTTACTTCAGTCAAGAATAAGATGGTAATAGTAACGACCAAAACGGCAGCAATAACAGGAATGTTAGACGTTGCTTCAAGCTGCGTGGCTATGTAACCCGCTAGTCCTGATTTTTTGATTAAACTGGCTAAGGCTAATCCACCACCGAAAAGCAACAATACACCCCAAGGTAACTTCTTAGTATCTTCCCAGGCTAAAATACGAATATCTTTTTTACGGTCAACAGGTACAACAAATAATAACAAAGCTACAAACATAGCGATGCCGGTATCCGATATAGCGAGTCCAGTCATTTTGGCTATTAACGGTCTAAATATCCAACTGAAGGCTGCAAAAGCAAAGAAAAACAGTACGAGTTTCTCTCCTTTATTCATTTGACCTAATTCCTGAAGTTTCTCTTTGAACATACTGTTTGTATCAACTCGTTCCCCTTCATTAACTTGGTAACAAACCTTGGTAAGAATAAACCAACACAATACCAACAATACTGCACTTAACGGTACGCCGATAATCATCCATTGGGCAAAGCCGATTTCAATGTTGTAGCTATCAGCTAAATAAGCCGCCATCAGCGCATTAGGAGGAGTACCAATCAAGGTCGCTAAGCCACCAATACTTGCAGAAAAAGCAATAGCTAATAACATTGGTTTTGAAAAGTTTTCAGGGGTACTACCATTTTGCTTCTGCTTAACCATCTCGATAATAGATAAGGCGATAGGCAACATCATGACTGCGGTTGCTGTATTAGACATCCACATTGATAAGAAAGCAGTGACAAGCATTAACCCGCCAATTTGGTGGCTGGGTTTAGTGCTACATAACGACATTGCTTTTAAGGCAATTCGTTTATGTAAGTTCCATCGTTCCATCGCTATGGAGATAAAAAATCCTCCAAGGAAAAGGAATATTAAAGGGTGTGCATAAGACGATGTTGTTACCTTAATGGGTGCTATGCCAACAATTGGCGCAACGATTAAGGGTAAAAAAGCGGTAACTGAAACAGGGGTTGCTTCAGATATCCACCAAGTGGCCATCCACAATGCTAAACCTAGGGTGTGCCATGCATCTGAAGACATACCTTCAAAGGGAGAAGGAACTAATAAGGTGAACAGCATTAATGCTGGCCCTAATACGAGCATACGCAATGGCGTTGCTTTGTCTTGAATATCTGTCATAAATTTCCTCACAGTGTTGTTTTTTATAATAGTTCTAATTTATGTTTTGCAAAGACACTGCCATGTTTTCATCTTATTGTTAATAAAGGTAATTATATTTTTAACTCATTATATTAGCCTATGTTACGTATCAATATCCACCCATAAAAAAATGACTATGTGTGGAAAACCGCCAATTATCATACCGCAATAAACTTGAAAGACTTATTGCTAATGGCCCTGTTCATTTTGGGGAGTAGTGGCTGATCGTCCTCCTTTATCTCTTGGTTTTAAATACCTTAGTTTTTCATTATGGGGGGATTTCTATATACGCTTGTGAGTCTTGGGGGTGATATCCCCCCCAAACATTGCCCCTTCGAATTTTTTATTTTTAATGTAAGTGATTGTTATTTTGTTATTTATTTTTATCTGGAGCTTTACAAATAAATTGGCGTGAACATTGCGATAACAAACTGTCGCCTTAACGTAATCATCGTTGACGATTTATAAAGATAATAACTTCTTAAAATAAAGGGGAAATACATGAAACGTGTTCAAGTGAATAAAACAAGCAAACTATTTTTTTTAAACGTACTGTTATTAAGTTGCGCAAGCGCAAATGCAAGTGATGTTGAGAGTTCATTCTATGGCTCGCTCCGTTTAGGTGCCGACTATGTTGATAGTGGTACTTCTGATGATGCTGCAAATGGTAGAGATTTTTTGAGTCGGATTGGTGTTAAGGCTGAAGTTCAATTGGCTGACGGTTTAACAGGCTTAGGTAAAGTTGAGTATGGTTTACGCGGGGATGATGGCGTTAATTTCAATCAAAACCAAAAAGCCGGAATGCGACAGATATATGTTGGCCTTAAAGGAAATTTTGGTACTGTTACCTATGGCTCTCAAACCATTATATGGCATCAGTATGTGCGCAGTGCTTACTTTTCTGATGGGTTAGACTCATTACGCCAAGGCGCAATTCGTGATGATGATATGCTGCAATGGCAAAAAACATATAATAATTGGAAGTTTGGTGCAGCCATTCAAACAGAGAAACAAGATGGCGACTCTATTGATCAATACCAAGTAGCAGCGCAATATAAAAACCAAAGTTTGAAACTTCAAGCAGCATTAGCAGCAGACCAGCAAGGTGAAAATACCGGTAATTTATATGGTTTTCGTGCTTGGTATGATATTTCAAAAGCGTTTACCGTATCAGCCTTTTATCATTTAGCTGAAGAAGATTTTGATCTTTATAAAGGTAACTCTTCTGGTAACGTGAGGTTAGTATCAGCAGAAGAATCTGGTAAAGTAGGCGGCGTAACCGCATGTGTTGATGAAGATCGTTCAACCGTAGGTTTATATGGTAAGTGGCGTCAAGACAACAATCAAGTCCATGCTAGATATGCGGTAAACTCTTGTGACATAAAAGGCGATGTTAGCTCTATTAAAGTTGAATATATTCGTTACTTCTCTAAGAAGTTTCGTATGTGGGCATCATTTGAGCAGTTAGATAATGATACAACACGTTTACCTTCAACAGGAGAAGACATGTCTGAAGCACAAGTAGGTGTGAGATTTGATTTTTAATTATTCCAATATAAACTAATTTAGTCTGACCAAATGCAATATTTGATATGGAACGATGTGTTGTTTCATATCAAATAGCGATTGCATAACAGTAGACAAGGCGTTCATTGATAGCTAATACCTGATAAAATTAATGAAACTGCTATTAGTTTATTCATAAGGTAAAATTGTGGTCTATCAAGGAAAATCAGAGCGTAAAAATTATATTGTCGCCACTGTTGCAGTGATTGGCCTAATCCTGACTATTGAACTGACCCAAATGATAGGTATGAGCAATGCATACCAACAAATGCACCAACAATCGAGTCAACAGTTATCTAACTTAGTGGGTTACATAGACAATATTCTTGGTCGCTTTGACAGGATCCCTACAGTACTATCAAAACACCCCTTGCTGTCACAAGCCTTAACCTCACCTAACGAACAATCAAGAATAACCAAACTCAATCAGTTATTAGCAGATATTAGAACGATGACTCAGGCGTCAGATATTTACCTTATTGATAAAAATGGTATTACTATTGGGGCCAGCAATTGGCAATTGCCTAATTCATTTGTTGGTATGAACTTCATGTTTAGACCATATTTTCAAGATGCGCTAAAAGGTAAACTTTCCCATTACTATGCTGTAGGGTTAAGTAGTGGTAAGCGGGGCTTTTATTATGCTTACCCTGTGGTAGTTGATGGTGTTATTGCCGGTGTTATTGCTTTAAAAATAAGTATTGCAGATATTGAAGAACAGTATAAAAAAACGGTATTAAATGACAGCTTTAACTTCTTAATCGTTGCACCCGATGATGTGGTCTTCATTTCAGATAGACCAGAATGGCGGTTAAAAACTATTGGTAACTTATCTAAAGCAAAACAGCTTAATTTAATTGCAGAAAAACGTTATACCGATAAAGAGATATCTTCACTTAACGTGGAAGATATTTCAAATCACTACCTTCCAAATGACCTAGGCAGCGAGTTATTAGAAGTTACTTCAAATAATACAGAGTCTGAAGAAGTTTTTGCGCTGAATAAACTGATGAAAACGGCTAATTGGCAAGTTCATTTGTGGAGCTCTGTAGCTCTAATGAAAAAGCAGCAAAATTTATTAATCATCCTCAGCGCTAGTGGTTATCTCTTGATGGTGTTTTTATTGTTATTTGCTAATGAACGACTTAAAAATGCGCGAAGACTGAAGCAATCTCAACAGTTATTAGAAAAAAAAGTTAAAGAGCGTACGGCTGATTTAAGTGCGAGTAATGTCAAGTTACATGAGGAAATTGCGCAACGTCAACAAGCACAAACTCAAATGAATAAAATGCGGGATGAACTAATTCAATCAGAAAAACTGGCGCTCATAGGTAGTATGTCAGCAAGTATTAACCATGAAATCAATCAACCGTTAACAGCCTTACGTAGTTACTCAGAAAATGCGCTGGCGTATCAAGAACGTAGTATGACAGACAAAGTAAAAAATAACCTGTCACTCATTATTGGTTTAGTAGATCGACTCAGTGATATTGTCAGTCAATTTAATAGCTTCTCTAAAAAAAGCACCGGTGTTACGACTGCTGTTGATGTTCAAATGAGTCTGATGGCAGCGATGAGTATTGTAAAACACCAAGCTAAAGCCGCTAGAGTGGAATTTACTAATAAACCTTGCTTAAAAGCTGTGCATGTATATGGCGATGCTATTCGGTTTGAACAAGTACTGGTTAATTTATTAAGTAATGCCATACAAGCGCTTAGTGAACAAGAACACAAACAAATATCGATTTCTGTGTATGACGTTAAAGAACGCGTTATCATTGAAATACGAGACAACGGACCCGGTATTTTAGTTGATAATATCGACAGAGTTTTTGAGGCCTTTTTCACCACGAAAGAAAACTTTGGCTTAGGTTTAGGTTTATCTATCTCGCACCGAATTATTGAATCAATGCAAGGTCAACTTAACGTAAGTAATCACCCAGATGGCGGCGCTATTTTTACCATTAGCTTGCCTGTAAACAGGTAATACCATTTCGCTTAATTAAATGATTAAAAATTGCGTAGGGAAAATTGGTGAGAACAAGGCGTTTGATTGAGCAATAGCTGGCTATTGGGATTGAAAACAACGCAGTTATCGTCAGTTTTAACCAGCAAGATTGATCAGGTAGTTATGCGGATTTGTATAACGTAAGGAAAATAATATGGAAACCGAAAAATTGGGTGTCGTCTTTGTTATTGATGATGAAGAACATATTCGAAGCGCTATTGAGCAAACATTCGAATTAAGAAATTTTGAAGTGCAAACCTTTTCACAAGCGCATCAATTACTTAATCAGCTAAGTGATACTTGGCCTGGCGTGGTTATTAGTGATATTAATATGCCTAAAATGGATGGACATCAATTGATGGCTGAGGTCAAAAATATTGACTCAGAGTTATCCACTATTTTACTCACCGGTTTTGGTGACATTTCAATGGCAGTGAAAGCGATGCGCAATGGTGCCTACGACTTTATTGAAAAGCCATTTAATAATGATGACCTAGTTGATACGGTAAAAAGAGCGCTAGATAAGCGCTCTTTAGTGCTTGAAAATAGACAACTCAAAAAAGAAATAGAAACACATTGTTTACCAGGCCCCAGAATATTAGGAAATTCGCCTAACATTGTGCAAATGCGAAATATACTAAATCAAGTGATGGATGCACCTGCAGATATAATGATCGATGGTGAAACTGGTACCGGAAAAGAGTTAGTCGCTCGTTATTTACACGACCATAGTATTCGAAGAGATAGTAATTTTGTTGCACTTAACTGTGGTGCAATCCCAGAAAATATTATTGAAAGTGAGCTATTTGGTGCGGAGAAGGGCGCTTATACGGGCGCTGATAAAAAACGCATTGGTAAGTTTGAATACGCTAACGGTGGTACCTTGTTTCTTGATGAAATAGAAAGTACTCCAATGGCCTTACAAGTCAAACTCTTAAGAGTATTAGAAGAAAGAAAAGTGGTTCGCTTAGGTGCTAACGAGGGTGTTGAGCTTGATGTCAGAGTGATTGCTGCGACCAAGGTAGATTTATTAGAGTTATGCGAGAAAGGTTTGTTTCGTGAAGATCTATATTACCGTTTGAATTTAGTAAAAGTAGATATTCCTCCCTTGAGAGAACGTATTGAAGATGTGCCTTTGCTTTTTTTACACTTTGCTAGAATAGCCTCAGCGCGTTATAAAAAAGAATTAATTCCATTATCACAAGAGCATAAAGCACAACTGTTAAGTTATGGCTGGCCTGGCAATGTAAGAGAATTACGTAACTTGGCTGAACGTTACATTTTATTGGGTGAGGCGGCAGCGTTTAATCTTAAAAAGAATACCAACGCTAATTCAATGAACAGCAGTATGGGCTTGACTCAACGGGTTGAATTTTTTGAGAAGTTTCTTATCGAGGAAGCGTTGGCAAGTAATGAAGGCTGTATTAAAGACACCATGGAAGAGCTCAATTTAGCCAGAAAAACACTCTACGATAAAATGAAAAAATATGAATTAGAGCGAACAACTTACCAATAAACTGGGTTAATAATTCAGTTAATAATTCAGTTAATCATTTTAGTAAATAGCTTAGTTGATAACTAAGGTTAAGAGTTAAGATTAGTTTTTGATTATTCTGCTCGAGTCATAGCAGAATAATCAATAGTAATAGTTATTTTGAGAGTGAGTTACCCTTGCAAGAATTCATACAAGGCTTTTAATACCGACATTTTTGCTTTATCAGTTTCATGCTCATGGGCTAGATTTTCAATCTTCATCATGAACTCATCAAGTGATAAAATACCTTTCCCGCCATATTGCAGTTTGTTCTGACAATACTGCTGCCATTTCTGTTGTTCTTCTGTAGATAGCGTGTACGGGTAGTTTCTTGCTCGATAGCGAAACAGTAATACACTTAAACGCTCATCTTGAAATTGAAATGGATGATTAGCGAGTTGCTCAGGTGATAGACCACGTAAAATATCCATTTGCGCTTTATCACTATGACTAAAGAAACTGCCACCATATAACGCTTGCTCTGCATCTACGTCATCATTATCAAAGTCTGAGGTGGCAAAAACATCGCTTAATTTATCTCTTAACTCAGCATGCTTTTTCAATAGAGCTAAATTATCTAAGCAAACATCGCGCGGTATTGCTAAGCGCTCTGCGTTTTCTGGTAGTAACGTTTTAGCTGGCGCTATAACAGGGCATTTATTGACATGAATAAGTTTTACTGGAATTGGTAGTTCATCTGGCGCTAAATCATCATAACGAGTATACAAACGCGCTTTGATCTCTTCAGCACTTAGGGTTAATAATGGTGAGATATCTCGTGCTAAATCGACACAGATCACCGCATTTTTGTTTACAGGGTGATAATTTATTGGAGCAAACCAACTTGTACAGCCATGAATTGATGACACCTTGCTCGAAGTGTGCACAATAGGCGTCATATCTGCGGTATTGATCAAATCCTTCACTTGATTTTTATTCTTCAAGTTAAAGATAAAATCATAAAGTTTAGGCTGTTTTTCTTTGATCAATTTAGCCATTGCTATGGTGGCGTAAACATCACTCATTGCATCATGAGCCGCTTCATGACTAATGCCATTTGCAGCCGTTAATAGCTCTAAACGAAAACTGACAACTTCTTCACCATCGCGCTCAACGGTTGGCCAATTAATGCCTTCAGGACGAAGTGCATAACAAGCGCGAACCATATCTATTATATCCCAGCGACTATTTCCATTTTGCCATTCACGTGCATAAGGGTCGTAAAAGTTACGATAAAGTAAATAACGAGTCACTTCATCATCAAAGCGAATACTGTTATAGCCAGCAACACAAGTATTTGGCTGGGTAAATAAAGTATGAATACGTGCAGCAAATTCTGCCTCAGACAAACCTTCACGTTGCGCTTTTTGTGGCGTGATACCTGTAACTAAGCAGGCTTCAGGATGTGGTAAGTAATCAACGGGCGGCGTGCAATAAAACATTTCTGGCTCGCCAATGATATTTAAATCGAGATCGGTACGAATGCCGGCAAATTGAGACGGTTTGTCGAACTTTGGGTTGATCCCCCAAGTCTCATAATCGTGCCAAAGAATCGTGGGTTGTGTATTTATGTCCATAATGTTCAGATTACTTATATATTTGTATGATTAGTCTAACTTTTTATTGGATAATTATAGCGTATATTGTTCTGTGAAATAAGTACATGTATTGGTCAACTGTTAGAAGTTGATTAAGTTGATAAATGAATACTACTTTAATCTCGCAAAACTTAGTTTCCTTAGAGACTTTTAAATAAAAAGACGAGAACATAAGTCAAAACAGAACAGTTAATAGAACTTAACCAATATTGATAATAAATAGGATGATAAAGATGAATATAGGTTTTGGTGACAACGATTTTAGTTTTGCTGTCTATATTGCAAATAAACCTAACATGCTTGAATATCAAAGTTTGTTTGAAGTTACCTCACTTGTTAAAGGTGAGATTAATGTGATTAACCAGGCGTGTGGTAATGGTTGGCGAAAAGTCTTCAATGTATATGCTAAGTTACTTTATGCTTTAGATAAAAAACATTTCGACTATTCAGATATAACACCTACTTGGCAAGGTTATCGAGATAAATATTTATTACAAACACAGAGTAAAACAGCCTTACTATTTTCACCGCCACAATTAGTACCAAGTGTAGAGAGAGTGCACATTATTTGTGGTAAAGGTCACGCTAAAGCGTTAATCGATAGCGGTAAACTCGTTGCTAATTTAAGTTGGCTAGATGATGAATTTGCTATTGATAGAGATAATAAACTTATCGTTTGCCCATATTTTGATTATCGTCAGCTGAGTAATATAAAAATTGAACGTTTGGCAGATTTGTTGAGTGAACTAGTCAAGTTGAGGATCGGATTCGAGTAAATAATTAGTTTAAATAAAACCTATATGATCTTAATGAATAGTGTCTTAACACAGATTATTCGTTAGTACATTAATTAGAATTTATGCTTTGTATTATATTCACTACCCTTTGCCAGCGAAAAGAATCTTGACTGGCAAAGGGAATAAGATGCTTTTACTTAGTTTTTTGATGAACCCAATAACGTTGTTATTCCGAACGTCACTTTAGTCAGAGCCTGTAACCTCTTAAATACCGTAGTCGCTTGAGTTGAAATTACATTATAAAGAGTACAAAAGCGTTTCACGCTACACTGAGTTTTTTATGTTTGATTGTTTTCTTTTTACTCTCAATGGTGAATAAATCAAACAATCGTCATTACCGATTTTTTTGATCGGAAATCCATTATTTATTCACATCATTTAAATACTTTTACTTTCTCAGTATAGCCAAGCAAGGGTATTATCGTTGGTAGTTTTATTACCTTAATTTTTTAATTATTTTAGGCTTTTTTTTACGGTGTAAATTTACTAAGGCTTTACATCAACCAAATAACCCAAAATAAAAAGCAAGAGAACTACTTCCCCCTTTAATTTTGTTCGAATTCTTCGTATAATGCGGAAAATTTTATTGTTGTTCGTTAAATCTATACGTTCAACATATGCCAATTGGATATGGTGAAAAGTGTCAAAGTCAGTAGAAAATACCCAAGCAATGCCAAATGATGTGAATACACAATTGTTACAACAGCAATTACTTCTACAAAACACTCAAAACCAAGACGATGAAATTGACTTAGCCGAACTTTGGCGCGCAATTTGGGCAGGTAAATTTACTATTATCATTATAAGCATGGTATTTGCGGTAGCCTCGGTGTTTTTTTCACTGTCAAGACCCGATATATATAAAGCCTCAGTAATGTTAGCCCCATCATCAAGTGAGGGGGGAGCAAGTGGTCTAGGAGCCCTTGCAGGACAATTTGGTGGTTTAGCCAGTATGGCTGGTATTAACCTTGGCGGTGGTGGTAAAACGGGACTTGCATTAGAAATTATCAACTCTCGCTCTTTTATCGAAAATTTCATTACCAAGCATGATTTATTAGTACCTTTGATGGCATCTAAAAAATGGGATAGAGCAAGTGATACTTTAATTATAGATGAAGAATTATATGATAAGGTTAGCAATAAATGGATTAGAAAAGTAAAAGCACCGAAAAAACCAGAACCATCTTCGTGGGAGGCTTATAAGGAGTTTTCTGAGTTGATAACTATTTCTCAAGACAAAGATTCATCTATGGTTAACATAGACATTGAATTTTTCTCTCCAGCATTAGCTAAACAATGGTTAACGTGGTTAATTCAAGATATTAACGAATTTATGCGTGCTCAAGACCAAATTGAGGCGAAAGCATCAATAGATTTTTTAACTAATCAATTAGTTAATATTAAAGTGGCTACTATGGAAACTGTATTTTATCAGTTGATTGAAGAACAGACTAAAAATATGATGTTAACTATGGTGAAAAAAGAATATGTACTTAAAACCATAGACCCCGCTCAAGTGCCTGATACCAAAGATAAACCCAAACGCGCATTAATTGTTGTGTTAGGTACTATTCTTGGTGGCATGTTATCTGTACTTATTGTTTTAGTGAGATACTTTACTAATCCAAAAGCTACGGTTAAATGAAGTGCATGACACAATATAGCAGAAGTATAATATATTGATTTATCAGCAAGCCACTGATTAAGCAAGAATAATCCTAGACTTATATATCTATTACTCCCAATTTTTTGAATAAGTAATAAATAATAAACAACAGTACTTGGTTATTATTTATTACTGATAAATCAATCAGATCTATGTATAATTCTTTGTGTCAATAAAGTGATGAGAAAAGAAAGAAATGCTTAATAGTATTTAGTTTATGGGAAATAAAATGAACGAAAGCTGGTTTTTATTAACAACAAAACCTAAAAGTGAACGAAGGGCTGTTGAAAACTTAATTTCACAAAACATTGAAGTTTACTTTCCTAAAGTCAAGAAGCTAAAAAAAAGACAAGGACATAAAGTCATCCTAGAAGAAGCTCTATTTCCTAATTATATATTTGTTAAGCTAGATACTGAAAAAGATAATTTTAATGCTATTCGCTCCACCAGAGGTGTGGGTAATTTCGTACGTTTTGGCTTAAATTACGGCAAAGTGTCCACTAAATTTATTAGCCAGTTATCAAGTGATTTAAATAATAAATCTGAGCTAACTAACTTAGAAACCTTAATCAATCTAAGTATAGGTGATGAGTTAGTTATCTTAAAAGGTCCCCTAACTGGCCTAAAAGGTATATACCAATGTAAAGATGGTTTAGAACGGTCTATTTTACTTTTAAATATGCTGGGTAAAGAAAATACAGTAATCATTGAAAACGATCAGTTTGACAAAGTTAGTTAACAAATTTTTAATTAATTAGAATTATACAAAAAATGCTAAATCTTGCTTATTGGAGCTAAACCAAAGGGCGGAAGCTTATTTAAATATTAATTATTTAAATAAGTCGACCTATTGACTAAAATAGAAATAGTATGGCGGGAAGACCGGTGATGCATTTTTTATAGGGGAAAGAGCTGTTTTTGAAAGGTCAAAAATGTGTCTCAATCACGACATAATTTGTCTAAAATGATAAAATGATCTGAGTATTGATGTTGAAAAAATTCAACATTTCATTGATGTATGGGAAAGAAATAATACGGATGTTAGCCGAAGATACATTTAAGACGGTTGTTGCCTCAACTCCATTAGTCTCGATCGATTTACTGGTACGAGATAGCCAAGGTAATATTTTATTAGGAAAACGCGTTAATCGACCTGCACAACGTGCATGGTTTGTGCCTGGTGGCAGAGTCTTAAAAGATGAACCCATTGAACAAGCATACACGCGTTTACTACAAATAGAGTTAGGAATGGATAAATCGCCAAGTTGTTTTAAGGGAGTCTATCAGCATTTTTATGATGATAATTTTTCTGACGACCCCTTCACAACTCATTACGTTGTGTTAGCCTATGAAGTTATCTTTAATGGTGACATATCTTCATTACCTGTTGCTCAACATAACGATTATCGCTGGTTTTCAGAAATGGCGTTGTTAAATCATGACGACGTCCATATTCATACCAAGTGGTATTTTCAAAAAGATAAACAAGCTGATAACTTGATTACAACATTAAAGTTAGGAATATAGATGATCACTCCCGTTATTATGGCTGGTGGCTCAGGCTCTCGCTTGTGGCCGCTTAGTCGCTCGTTATATCCCAAACAGTTTCTTGCCTTAAGCGGTGAGCTAACCATGCTTCAGACAACGGTACAACGTTTGTCTAACCTTGAAGTGAATTCACCTTTGGTTATTTGTAACGAAGAACATCGTTTTATTGTTGCGGAGCAGTTACGAGCGTTAGATATAACGGGCTCAATAATTCTAGAGCCCGTTGGTCGCAATACTGCCCCTGCAATCGCATTGGCAGCTGAAGTGACAGTAAATGACAATGACCCGTTATTACTGGTATTAGCCGCAGATCACGTTATTCAAAATACCGACGCCTTTACTGATGCTGTTAAAAATGCGATCCCACTTGCAGAAGTAGGCAAGCTTGTTACTTTCGGTATTGTCCCGACACAAGCCCATACAGGTTACGGCTATATTAAACGTGGCAATCCAGTATTAGGTTCAAGTGGTTATGACGTAAACGCCTTTGTAGAGAAGCCAGACGCAAATACCGCAGCGAACTATTTAGAAAGTGGTGAATATTACTGGAATAGCGGCATGTTTTTAATCAAAGCAAGCCGTTACTTGCAAGAGCTACAAAAATATCGCCCTGAAATATTTATGGCATGTAAAAAAGCATTAGATCATACCACACACGATAAAGATTTTGTTCGATTAGACGCCGAAACGTTTGCACTGTGTCCTGATGAGTCAGTAGATTATGCGGTAATGGAAAATACAACCGATGCAGTTGTAGTGCCATTAGATGCCGGCTGGAACGATATTGGCGCTTGGTCTGCTTTATGGGAAGTCAATGATAAAGACGAAGAAGGTAATACAACCTTTGGTGATACTATTTTACAAGATACAAGCAACAGTTTAATTCATGGTGGGGAGCGACTTATAGCCACTGTAGGATTAGACAATGTGGTTATCGTTGATACCAAAGATGCTTTATTGGTGGCATGTAAAGATAAAGTGCAAGACGTTAAGAAAATCGTTGAAAAACTAAAAGCTGAAAAGCGCAGTGAATTCAAAATTCACCGAGAAGTGTACCGTCCATGGGGTAAATACGACGCTATAGATAATGGAGAACGCTACCAAGTAAAACGTATAACTGTTAACCCAGGTGAAAAATTATCCAGCCAGATGCATCATCATAGAGCAGAGCACTGGATTGTTGTATCAGGCACGGCAAGTGTTACCAATGGAGAAAAAACATTTCTAGTCACAGAAAACGAATCAACCTATATTCCAATAGGCATTGTTCACTCGTTAGAAAACCCAGGTAAATTACCACTGGAAATGATAGAAGTACAGTCAGGCTCATATTTAGGTGAAGATGATATTGTCCGTTTTGAAGATCGTTACGGGCGAGTATAAACATTGATTATGACAAGCAAGTTAAATTTAGTGAGCGCTACAGTTATCTCAGAAAGCGGCGTTGCATTAGACACCAGTGGTGCCCGCGATTTAGTAACCCAATTTACCTCTGATGTATATGCAGCTTTTGCTGTTGCATTCATCGCGGGTATGAAACGCAATTTCAACTTTAAAACGGTTGCTATTGCCATAGACAATCGCCCAAGCAGCAATGCGATGGCACAATCATGTGCCAGTTCGCTAAAACAACTAAACCGTAACGTTATCTATTACGGTGTATTACCAACACCGGCATTAGCTTTCGTTGCTCAGGAAGATAAAATACCAGCCATTATGGTTACGGGTAGCTATATACCTTTTGATCGTAACGGTCTTAAGTTTTACCGTCCTGATGGTGAAATCAGTAAAGCCGATGAGCAAGTGATTACCATTGAGCAGATTGAATGTACATCACTTGCCGAATCAGTTGAACTAACAGTGGATTACCTCGCAGCGGAAGAATACATCACCCGTTATACCTCTTTATTTACGACGCCTTTTTTAACAGGTAAACGCATTGGTATTAATAAACATTCAAGTGCAGGGCATACAAGAACCTGCAAACTTATTAGCACAATTAGGTTTTAAAAGCGTTGATGAAACGGATGGTTTAAGAATCACATTAACAGATGGACGAATTATTCACTGACGCCCATCTGTTAATGCGTCTTGGCTACGCTACCACGTAGAGGCTTGAAATTATTTAAAGGCCAATGTGTGTTAAAACCAGTCTGAATAATATTCAAAGTTTGTAACATAAATGGCTACAATTAAACATTAAACATTAAACAATTAATTTTTATTTTCCGCTAAGCGGCAATATTTTAAAATTGAGTAAAGGAATTAAAAAATGTCAAAAAAAAAAGTTGCATTAATTACCGGTGTTACAGGTCAAGATGGCTCATATTTAGCCGAATTATTGTTAGAAAAGGGATATGAAGTACACGGTATTAAACGTAGAGCATCTTCGCTAAATACTGAGCGTGTAGACCATATTTATCAAGATAATCATGAAAATAATCAAAGCTTCTTTTTACATTATGGTGATTTAACGGATTCATCGAATCTGACGCGTATAATTAACGATGTGCAGCCAGATGAAGTATATAACTTGGGCGCTCAGTCTCACGTTGCTGTTTCTTTTGAGTGTCCAGAGTATACAGCCGATGTAGATGCAATGGGTACATTACGGTTACTTGAGGCTATTCGTTTTTTAGGTTTAGAAAAGAAAACAAAATTTTATCAGGCTTCAACATCTGAATTGTATGGTGAAGTACAAGAGATTCCGCAAAAAGAGACAACACCATTCCATCCACGTTCACCATACGCGGTTGCTAAAATGTATGCTTACTGGATTGTAGTAAACTATCGTGAATCTTATGGAATGTATGCATGTAATGGTATTTTATTTAACCATGAATCACCACGTCGAGGTGAGACATTTGTAACACGAAAAATTACCCGTGCAATAGCTAATATCTCACAAGGTTTAGAGCCTTGCTTATATTTAGGTAATATGGATGCATTACGGGATTGGGGTCACGCTAAAGATTATGTACGTATGCAGTGGATGATGTTGCAACAAGATGTAGCAGATGACTTCGTCATCGCTACAGGTAAGCAAATATCAGTTCGTGAATTTGTACGTATGTCAGCGCAGAATGTGGGTATTGAACTAGAGTTTACTGGCGAAGGTGTAAATGAAATCGCAAAAGTGATAGCAATTACCGGCAATAATGCCAAAGGTGTATCAGTAGGTGATGTGATCGTTAAAGTCGATACACGTTACTTCCGTCCTGCTGAAGTGGAAACGTTATTAGGTGATCCGACTAAAGCAAAAGAAAAACTTGGTTGGGTTCCGCAGATTACTGTTGAAGAAATGTGTGCAGAAATGGTAGATAATGATTTAAATAAAGCGAAGCAACATGCAATTTTAAAAAATCATGGCTATAACAAATCAGTTGCGGTTGAGTAGTTAAGAATGAAAATTTTATTAACTGGTGCTAACGGAATGGTTGGCCAAAATGTACTTGCCATTGCATCTGATTATCAGCATGACTTTTTGTCTCCAAGTAGTTCTGAACTGAATTTGTTAGACGCTCCCTCAGTGCATAAGTATATTGACAAGCACCAACCAGACATGGTGGTCCATGCCGCTGGTATTGTTGGAGGAATCCAAGCCAATATGGCGAAACCTGTTAAGTTTTTAGTAGATAATATGCTGATGGGGCTAAATATCCTTACTGCTGCAAATGACGCGGGAGTTACACGATTTTTAAATCTAAGTAGTTCGTGTATGTACCCTCGAGATGCGGTTAACCCTTTGTCTGAAGATTTAATTCTTAAAGGTGAACTTGAGCCAACTAATGAAGGTTATGCTCTCGCTAAGGTGACAAGTACACGTCTATGTGAATACATCTGTCAGGAAAACTCGATCCGTTTATATAAAACGATTATTCCATGTAACTTATATGGCCGTTTTGATAAATTTGACCCTAATCACTCTCATATGATTCCTGCTGTTATTCGTAAAATTGATGAAGCTAAGAGGAATAATATAGCAGAAATTGATATATGGGGTGATGGTCAAGCGCGTCGTGAATTTATGTATGCAGAAGATTTAGCCGAGTTTATTTTTTATGCACTAGATAACTTTGCAGCTATGCCACAAAACCTCAATGTAGGCTTAGGTACAGACTATACCATTAACGAATACTATCAAGCAGTATCTGATGTGGTTGGTTATACGGGAGAGTTTAAGCATGACCTAAGTAAACCTGTGGGGATGAGACAAAAACTAATTGATGATGCAAAGCTAAAAACGTTTGGCTGGGGTTACAAAACTAGCTTACAAGCAGGCATTCAAAAGACCTATGATTTTTATTTAAGTGAGTATTGTAATGACTAATTACGCTTTAGCAAGTAGTACGTGGGATGATAACGAATATTCTGCGATTCAACGAGTGATTGAATCTGATATGTTTACCATGGGAAAGGAAGTTGCTGAGTATGAAAAAGATTTTGCGACATTTTTCGGTTCAAAATATGCTCTAATGGTAAGCTCTGGCTCAACAGCGAACTTATTGATGATTGCTGCATTGTTCTTTACTAAAAATGAGTCATTAAAGCTTAAGCGTGGTGATGAAATTATTGTGCCTGCAGTTTCTTGGTCTACAACTTACTTTCCACTTCAGCAGTATGGGTTAAAGGTTAAGTTTGTTGATATCGATCTTGATACGCTAAATATGGATTTAGATAAGCTAGAAACTGCTATAACAGGAGAAACTCGCGCAATTCTGTCTGTTAATTTATTGGGCAACCCAAATGACTTCACTAGAATGAATGAAATTATTGCAGGGCGAGATATCTTTATCTTGGAAGATAACTGTGAATCAATGGGCGCAACTATTGATGGTAAACAAGCAGGCACATTTGGTGAGATGGGTACTTACAGTACGTTCTTTTCTCATCATATGGCGACGATGGAAGGTGGCTGTGTTGTAACAGATGATGAAGAGCTTTATCACATTTTACTTTGCATCCGAGCACATGGTTGGACACGAAATTTACCAAAGTTTAATAAAGTGAGCGGTGAGAAAAGTGATGACCCATTTGAAGAATCATTTAAGTTCATGTTACCGGGGTATAATGCCCGACCATTAGAAATGAGTGGTGCGTTAGGCATTGAGCAGCTTAAAAAATTGCCTGACTTTATTGAAACACGCCGTAAGAATGCAAAATTATTTCAAAGCCTATTTTCAAATCACCCTTACTTAAGTATTCAGCAAGAGACAGGTAATAGTAGCTGGTTTGGTTTTTCTTTGATTATCAAAAAAAATGCACCATATACTAGAGCTGAACTTGTTAAGCTATTATCTGATAATGGAATCGAGTGTCGTCCTATTGTTACTGGTAACTTCTTAAAAAACGTAGAAGTACTGGAATATTTTGATTATGAAGTATCAGGTAGCTTAGAAGCAGCGGAATACTTGGATGAGAACGGTTTGTTCGTTGGTAACCATCAGAATGAAATTGTAAAAGAAATTAACCTGTTGTCGGGAATACTGTGTGGTTAATTTTTGGTGCTATCTTGAATTTAAATTAGATATAAAACTGTGTGGCTGCATAATATTGGTAATTTAGCCTTTGAATGGTATGGGCTATAAATACTTGCTTATACAGGGAGCTATGGCAAAGACATATGAGCATAGCGATTTAGTTCTTCGAAGCTAGATATTAAAGCTTCTTTGACTAGTGATGATAGTCGCAGCTCTGCTGCGACTCGAATGATCAACTACGCGTATCAATAGATGAAGAACCATCGCGATTAGGAAAAAGACTCCTACTAGAATTCTAGTATATGTAGTTCATCTTGTTTCACATATTTACTTATTTTGTAAATAAATGAACTTGAAATTATAAATTTAAATCTAGAATGTTGCATAACCCTACTCTTGGTTGGCTCTCTGTATTTTTCGATGAATAATCATGTTACCTAAATCGTGTAAAGTCTTTGTAATAAAGTAGTTTGATTAAAGGAATATTCTCAATGAATAACAGTAAAATTATAAAAATAAATGGCGGTCTTGGTAATCAAATGTTTCAATATGCTTTAGCTTTTGCATTGAAAAATAAAGTTAATGCTTCCGTCAAATTTGATACTGAGTTATTAAACTCTAGTCGCACTGAATTTAAATTAAGTTTAGAACGATTTGGTATAATTATAGATCAAGCTACATTAATTGAAAAAATAAAGTATAGAGGTTTGGAAAGTAGTAAATACCGTAACCTTAGTGATTTTATAAATAATTCAACATCAATAAATATCCATAAAGGGTATTACAAAGAAAAAGAAAGAGCTACATACGATAAAACTGTTTTTGATTTAAGTATAAAATATCTTGATGGGTATTGGCAAACTGAAGAATATTTTTCTGACTTTCGATGTGAACTACTTAAAGAATTCGATTTAGAAGGGAAAGTTTCAAATAAAGTTCCTAACTATTTAAGGCAGATTTGCAATACCCCACATTCAGTCTCTATTCATGTAAGAAGAGGGGATTATTTGGCATTATCTGAATATCGAAATTTAACAGTTGATTATTACTCTGAAGCGGTAAACCTAATTAATGATAATTATCCTGAGTGCAAGTTTTTTGTGTTTTCAAATGATATTAATTGGTGTAAAGAAAATTTTTCATTTATTAAGGATGTTGTTTTTGTAGATTCAACTGTTGATGAATACGACGACATGTTTTTAATGTCGAAATGCCAAATTAACATAACCGCAAACTCTACTTTTAGTTGGTGGGCTGCTTGGATCAATAGCACACCTGGAAAAGTGGTGTATTGTCCAAAGATCTGGCGAAATGATCATGTAGGCAATTATAAAGGGATACCGAAGGGCTGGAATGTACTTTGATAAGCAATAAAAAAAATTTATTATATACTACAGCTAATCAGGTTGTGATTCTGATATTTTTATTGCTATTTAATAAGATTATTGCACAAGTATTTTCGAAAGAAGAAGTAGGAGAATACTTTGCTATAATGTCGTATTCTACTTTATTTTCATTGTGTTTATTTGCTCCTTTTAATCAATATTTCCAAAGAGAATTTCACACATTAAATAGAATTCCAATTTTTAATTTTCTTATTTTCTTATTAATTCCAGCTATAGTCTCAATGGTGATAATTTATGTTATTGATTTTGAAAATAAAGCGCTAATTACTACTCTAGTAATACTTTTCGGATTAAAAGATCCTTTTTTAGGATTTTTCAATCAAAATTTTGATAAAGCAATTCTCTTTTGGCTAAACTTCTTCGGGGGAATAACGAAGATCTCGTTTGTTACAGTCCCATTTCTCATTTATCTTCTCCCCAATAAACAAGCTATATCAGCACAGGCTTTTTCGGTGCTGATAATTATTTTGATGTCGGTTGTTATATTAGTTAAAAAACAATCATTTCAATTGTTTTCGAAAACTAAATTTGATTTTATCTTCCAGAGAAGGTTATATATAATATCTTTACCTTTAATTATCACTTCATTAATCGGGTGGTCAAGAGATATGGGAGTAAGAAGCATACTCTCTGTGAAACTAACTGCTGCTGATGTAGCCTCCTATTCGTTAATGCAAGGTGTATCTAACTTAGTTCCAACTTTTTTGTTAAGTGTTTTTTCGTTATATTTTTTGCCAAAAATATTCAATGAAACAATTTCTTTTAAAAAGGCTGCTAAATATGTATGTGCGGTTAGCATTATTTCTTTTTTTATTTTGTACATGATTTTTGATACTTTCAGTTCACAATTAGTTGTTTTATTTTTAGACATTCAATATGTTTCTGATGGGTATTTAATATCGTCTTTGTTGCTACCCAACTTTTTATTTTCTATTATCGGCTTTTTAAATTCATACTTTATTTTCCATAGAATTACATCTAGATTGATTGCTCCTAATCTTATAGTTGCTTTATGTTTACTCGTTTTAATGAGTGTTTATATTGACAAATTAGGATTATATGGTGTTTCTTGGATAATTTCAGCTGTTGCAATAATCAATATTTTATTGATTGCCTTTCTTATCAAAACTTCAAGGTCTGAGAATGAGTAACCCATTAATTTCAGTAGTAATGTCTGTGTATAACGGTAGTGTGTTTTTGCCGGAAGCTTTAGATAGTATAATAAATCAAACATATAAAGAAATTGAAATAATTATAGTGGATGATGGTTCCACTGATAATACATTAAACATATTAAAAAAATACGCTAAATCTGATAGCAGAATTAATTTAATCAGCAGAGATAATAAGGGGCTTGCTTACTCATTAAATGAAGCCATTAATTGCTCTAAAGGCTTATACATAGCACGTATGGATGCTGATGATGTAGCCCTGTTAGACAGAATTGAAAAACAAATTAAATATATGTTAGATAATGATATAGATATTTGTGGCACATACTTTAGAACATTCACAGGGCGTAATATTAATAAAAACATTACACGCCTTCCAATTAGTAATGAAGATATACGCTTTAAAATGATTGTTGGAACACCATTTGCGCATCCAAGTGTTATTGGTAAAACAGAAATATTTCAGAAACATAAATATAATCAATTACCGGCGGCACAAGACTACGATTTATGGAGTAGAATATCTTCGGATCAGTGTGTGAAATTTGGGAATATACCTGAAACTTTACTTTTATACAGAGAACATGATGGGCAAATAACTAAAGAAAAAAATGCGATTCAATGTTCTATAAAAAAAGAGGTTTCAATTAAATATTTTGAATCATGCTTTGGTCATGATATGCGGAAAAAGTTGTTCCAAAAATTAATAGAGATTAAAGAGAGAAAACAAATTACTGATACCACCTTTAATTCTGTATATAGTCATTCTTTAGACTTGTTTGTGGGAGGTAAAGGGAAATGTATCGCTCAGTATTTATACTATAAGTTTAAAGGAGGCAGTCTCACGAATAAAGACTTGGTTTTTTGTCTTTTGTTTGTTTTTAACTTCTCAGTAAATTCACCAATTGTAAATAAACTACATAGGAAGTTTAGAAAGTGATCCCAAGCTCTATTTTTAGAGGAGAAAAAAATATATATCTGCCTGTGTTTTTTCTTAGCTTTTTCCCTTCTTTCATGTTGGTTACATTTAATGTTGGTTCAATGACAATTGGACTAGTATTATCAATGCTGATAATTCATGTGCTTTATATCTTTAGTTTTCGTGTGAGGCTTACTAGGCTTCATTTTTTATTATCTTTTGTTGTTCTGTTTTCTATCATTAACTCTGTTGTTCAGAATTATGAGGTTTTATCATATAAAGCTATGCTAAATTGGTTTTTATTTTTTTATTTCCTTTTATTTACATTATTACTCTCTAAATTTTTAGTTAAATTCAAAGACAAAGAACTTAATATTCAAATTAGAAACATCTCGTATTATTTCATTATAATCGCATTTTTTTCAATCCTGATTAACTTCAATTATCCTTTTCCTGGTTATACTAATTTACACAAAGCAATATTTCCATTCGCAGAGCCAAGCCACTTTGCATTAACTGCTGCTTATTTTTTGATCCCCGCAGGGGTGCTTTATAACCAGAAGCAACGGGTATTGATACTGTGCTGCACTCTATTTTTAGCTTTTTGTTTACCAAGTAGTGTCATGCTAGTAGTTTCTCTTATCATGTTATATCTTTTTTTTGTAGGCACAGGGGTTTTACGAATATGTATTATTTTATTTTTTACCACTATAGGGTTTTTTTTGTTCTATTCGTTGAAAGATGCAAACCCAGATACTCTTATTTATTTTACAAGTCGGATGACATACGATGAAGACACTACAAATGTTAGCTTATTAGTTTTTCTCATGGGGTGGCAAGATGCTATAAACTCTTTAATCGCAACGAATGGACTGGGTTTAGGCATATTTCAAATGGGTATTGCTTTTAAAACGGGAGAATTTGGCGAAAGGATATATGATTTAGTTGGTTCTTATAAAAACTTAAAAGATGGTGGTAGTTTAGGTGCTAAATCTATATCTGAATTTGGTGTGTTAGGGATTTTAATGATTTTACTATATTTGAAGCAATGCTTTGTATCCTCTGAATTTATATTGAATCATAAAAATGATAAAAATATTCCTTCTATTTTGATTCTATCTCACTGTTGGATTGTTGTTTTTATTATAGAAATATTTGTACGAGCGACACATTATTTTTCTATTGGTTTTATATTAATGCTATCAGCATTAAGTATAATTAAAATTTTTAAAGGAAGGTTAGATGGAAAATTGTAACGTTCTAATTAGCGCTACTGCTGCGAAATATGGTGGTGGGAAGGCTATTTTAGAATTATTTTGTGAAAAAAAAGTTAACTGTGATAATTTTTATATTATTCTTTCACCACACCAACCTGAAGTATGTCCAAAAAACTATAGATGGATAAAAAAGGAAACTAATGGTTTTATTTCTCTCATTTTTAATGCTTTTTTATTAAGTTTCTATTATGTGTATTTTGATTGTATAAAAACAATTAACTTCAATAATTACAATCTTATTTTTCCTTTTAAAAATAGAGTCACTTACTTCCATAATTATCTAATTATTCAGTCAGGGGATATGAAATATAAACTTATTAGGGGATACTTAAAAATTTTCCAATCTAAAGTTAAATATGTTTTTCAAACACAAATGGTTAAAGATGATTTTATACGTACTTTTGGCTTTGGACTGGATGGAGATGTCAAATGGCCAGGAATAAAACGGATAAGTAATACCATTTATTCTTCCAGGGAGAAAAATAAGATTTTAGTGCCTATTACGAATCCATTAGATAAACATAAAAATATCAAATTAGTATATAAGTTGGCGGAAATTAATTCATCTCTCAATTTTTATATTACATCCGAAAAGATAGAACTTGAGGGGGATTTTAATAATATTCATTTTATAGGAATGTTGGAAAAGAGTGAATTTTACAGGCAAATCTCTACAAGCGAGGTTGTGCTCATTACATCTACTTTCGAAACTGTTTGTTTACCTATTTTTGAATCATTATACTGCGAAACTCCTGTTATAGCATATAAAGCAAAATATATAGAGGGAATTATAGAAAAAGAGGGTATAGAAAATATTAATTTATTTTATAATGAGGAAAATTTTTATGATGTTTTTTATAATTTATCATTTAAATCTATTTCAAAAAATTCAAATGTGTTTAAAGGTGATTGGGATATTTAATGATGTTTAATGATAAAGTTTTGTTAATAACTGGCGGTACAGGATCTTTTGGTAACGCAGTATTGAAACGTTTTTTAAATACGGGGATAAAAGAAATCCGCATCTTCTCTCGTGATGAGAAAAAACAAGATGATATGCGTAAAACCTTTAATAATGCCAATTTAAAGTTTTATATCGGTGATGTTCGTGACCCGCAAAGTATTTCAACCGCGATGCGTGGCGTTGATTATGTGTTCCATGCTGCAGCATTAAAACAGGTTCCCTCTTGTGAGTTCTATCCATTAGAGGCTGTTAAAACAAATGTCCTCGGTACCGAAAATGTTTTAGAGTCTGCAATTTTTCATGGTGTAAGTCGTGTGGTTTGCTTAAGTACAGATAAAGCTGTTTACCCGATCAATGCAATGGGCATATCTAAAGCAATGATGGAAAAAGTAATTGTTGCTAAAAGCCGTAACTTAGAAGGTACTAATACGGTTATATCTGGTACGCGATATGGTAACGTGATGGCGTCTCGTGGCTCTGTTATTCCGTTATTTATCCGTCAAATTATTGAAGGCACACCACTGACAATTACGGATCCGTCAATGACGCGTTTTATGATGACATTAGATGATGCGGTTGATTTGGTATTACATGCTTTTGAGCATGGTACCAACGGTGATATTTTTGTACAAAAAGCACCAGCTGCAACGATCAAGGTTTTAACTCAAGCTATTCTCGAAATGATAAGCAAACCTGAACATCAGGTTAATGTGATTGGTACACGACATGGTGAGAAGCTATTTGAAGCATTGTGTAGTCGTGAAGAGATGTTTGTCGCTCAAGATCAAGGTGATTATTACCGTATACCTGCTGATAATCGTGATTTGAATTATTCAAAATACTTTGAAGAAGGTGAACAAGACTTATCTGCGGTAGAGGATTATAACTCACACAATACTGAGCGTTTAGATGTTGAGGGAATGAAAACCTTGCTACGTAAGCTCAATTTTATGCGTGAAATAGAGTCGGGTAATGTATCTGTTCCAGAAGGTGTATAAATGAAAGTTTTAATTATTGGTGCAACAGGTATGCTTGGTTATAGCCTGTTTCAGGGCCTCAGTGATGCAGCTCATTTAGATGTTTATGGTACGGTTCGTAGTATTGAGGGTAAAGAGCCATTTTTCAGTGATTGTGAAAAGAGGCTTTTCAAAGGTGTTGATGTCAGTGATTTAGCAACTATAGAAGCTGTTTTTAAAGTAATTAACCCCGCTGTAGTTATTAACTGTATTGGTTTAATTAAACAACATAGTATTTCAAAGCAGCATGTCGATGCAATTGCTATCAATAGTCTGTTGCCTCATCAGCTTGCGAGTTTATGTGATAACTATTCATGCAAATTAATTCATTTTTCTACTGATTGTATTTTTGATGGAAAAAAAGGCTTATACACAGAGAACGATACACCTGATGCTTTAGATTTATATGGTCGTTCAAAATGTTTAGGTGAAGTTGATTATGCTCCTCATCTTACGCTTAGAACTTCAATAATAGGTCATGAGTTAAACTCGACTGTAAGTTTAGTTGACTGGTTCTTATCTCAAGAAAGTAGAACAAAAGGTTTTTCTAAAGCAATTTTTTCGGGCTTACCAACTTGTGTTATTGCTCGGTTCCTTATTGAAAAAATACTACCTGCAAGTGACTTGGTTGGCTTATATCAGTTAAGTGTTGAGCCAATCGATAAATTTACATTGCTCCATGCTATTGCAGAAAAATACTGTAAAAAGATAGAGATAATCGAATCAACCGATCTACATATAGATCGTTCATTAAGTTCAAATCGATTACGTGATGCATTAAATTTAGAAATACCTTCGTGGAAGGCACTTATTTCAGAAATGCATGATGACTATAAATATAGATATGAGAAATACAGATGCAAAAATTAAAAGTAGCAACCATTGTAGGTACTCGGCCAGAGATTATCCGTTTATCTAGAACAATCGCCAAATTAGATAAATACTGCGACCATACATTAATTCATACTGGTCAAAATTATGATTATGAGTTAAACCAGATATTTTTTGATGATTTAGGTATTCGTGCTCCAGATGTGTTTTTAGAATGTGCGGGTGAAACGGCCGCTGATACAATGGCACAAGTTATCAGTAAATCAGATAAAGTTTTCTCTGATCTGCAGCCTGATGCATTACTTATTTTAGGTGACACCAATAGTGCGCTTTCTGCTATTTCTGCAAAACGTAGAAAAATTCCAATTTTTCATATGGAAGCGGGAAATCGTTGTTTTGATCTGCGTGTGCCGGAAGAGATAAATCGTAAAATAGTTGATCATATATCTGATGTTAATATGCCGTATAGTGATATTGCTCGTGAATATCTATTACGCGAAGGGTTAAAGCCTGAATTCATAATCAAAACTGGTAGCCCGATGGATGAGGTACTGTCTTTTTATAAAGAGAGTATTAATTCATCCAATGTATTGTCTCGTTTAGCGCTTGAAGTGGGAAAATACTTTGTTGTCAGTGTTCACCGAGAAGAAAATGTTGATTCAGAATCAAATATTCATAAATATGTTAGCGTGTTAAATACGCTTGCAGATAACTTTGGTTTACCAATTATTGTTTCAACGCACCCGAGAACCCGTAAAAAAATAGAAGCGTTAAACCTTCAGTTTTCACCATTGGTTCAACTGTTAAAACCACTAGGGTTTTCTGATTACGTAAAGCTTCAATGTGATTCTAAATTAGTCTTAAGTGACAGTGGGACTATTACCGAAGAGTCTTCTATTATGAACTTTTCAGCGCTCAATATTCGTGAAGCCCAAGAAAGACCAGAGGGTTTTGAAGAAGGCGCGGTTATGTTTACTGGTATGGAGATTGATCGGATATTACAGGCTATTGACATATTGGAAGATCAAAACGATGGTGATAAACGAACTCTGAATATAGTCGCTGATTACGTTGCACCAAATGTATCAGATAAAGTGGTACGAATTATTACTAGTTATACAGATTATGTTAATAAATTTGTTTGGAAAAAGTAATGAAAATATTGCTTGTTTCACAATACTTTTATCCAGAGCCCTTTATTATCAATGATCTTGTTAAAACCCTTGTAGAAGAGGGCCATGAAGTTGTAGTTTATACTGGTAAGCCAAATTATCCGGAAGGTGAAATCTACTCAGGGTTCTCTTCAAAGGGATTTAAGAAAGAACTCTTTAATGATTCTGTTAAGGTGTATCGAGTACCTTTAAGACCTCGTGGGAAATCAGGAGCTAAAAATTTATTATTAAACTATTTATCTTTTGTCTTTTCTGGTACGAGGTATTTAAATCGAATTGAAGAGAAAGACTTTGATGTGATATTTTCTTTTGGACTATCTCCTATAACCTCAGTCATTCCAGCAATAATTTATAAATGGAAAACAAAAAAGAAACTTTTTTTATGGGTGCAGGACTTATGGCCTGAGAGCCTAGTAGCAACTGGTTATGTAAAGAATACAGTTGTATTAGCTATTGTTAAGTTAATGGTAAGGTGGATTTATAGCTGCTGTGATGGAATACTTATCCAGTCAAAAGGTTTTCACAAACCGATCTCTGAATATGTAAAAAATAGTAAAATTATTTACTACCCAAATTCAATAAAAATACCAGGAAATATTGCAGAAATCGAGCTTCCTGAAAAGATAAGTACATTGTTAGATAGTTCTTTTTGTGTGGTTTTTGCTGGAAATCTGGGTAAAGCGCAATCATTAGCAACTATTGTAGATGTCGCTGAAAAAATGAATGATCTTATCAATTTTAAAATTGTTTTAGTTGGTAGTGGCAGTGAATTAGAATGGTTAAAAGAGCAAAAGAAAACTCGCAATTTGAATAACCTTGCAATAGTAGGCCGACTCCCGATGGAGGTTATGGCTTCTGTTTATAATAAGTCAGATGCTCTACTTGTAACTTTAACCGATAATGAAATTATTAACCTTACTATACCAAGTAAAATCCAAAGTTACTTATCTGCGGGTAAACCCATTATTGCTGCTCTAAATGGTGAGGGCTCTAAAGTTATTCAAGCATCAAACTGTGGCTTAGTATCTGAAGCTGGTAATTCTGATGAACTTGAAAAAAATATTAGACGACTACATTTGATGGATGAATTTGAAAGAAACAAAATGGGGGCTAGCGGAATCAAGTATTTTAATGAGCATTTCAATATGGTCTGTCAAACTAAAAATTTAATCAATATATTGCAAGAAAGAATAATTACAGATGAATAAAAAAAAAGTATTAATAACAGGCGCAAATGGCTTTGTCGGTTCTTGTTTATGCAAAACAATTAATGACAGTTGTACAATAGTAAAACAAGTCAGAAAAATAGATAAAAACAAACTTTCAAAAAGTCGGGAGATTGAACTTAATATTAATGGGGAAACTGATTGGTTTTCACATTTAGTAGGTATTGATACTATTGTGCATCTTGCATCAATTGCACATAATAACTCAGATGACTTGAAAATACTAAATGAAGTAAATGTTAATGGTACCGATCACCTAGGCAAACAAGCAGCCAAAGCAGGGGTTAGACGTTTTATATTTATTAGCTCAATCGGGGTTTTAGGTTGTGATACTACAGGTAAAAAAATATTCGATGACTCTTCAATTGTCTCGCCACATTCACAATACACACAGTCAAAGTTTGCTGCTGAAAATGCATTGTTGAAAATAGCCGATGAGACAGATTTAGAAGTTGTTATTATTCGTCCTGTTCTTGTTTATGGGAAAAATGCGCCTGGTAATTTTGGCAAATTAGTTAATTTAATAAATAAAGTACCAGTGTTGCCTTTTGGTTTCTGTAATAATAAGCGCAGTTTCATTTCTGTAGATAACTTATCGAATTTTATCTCGGTTTGTATTGAACATCCAAAGGCGAAAAACGAAATATTTTGTATTTCAGATGGTGTGGATATTTCTATTAAAGAATTTACCAAAGGAATTGCAAAAGGCTTAGATAAACGTTTGTTGCAATTTCCAGTCCCCAATTTTATTTTTAAATTGCTAGGGAAACTTACCGGTAAACAAGCTCAAGTTGACCAGCTAGTTGGTGATCTTCAAGTGAACTCAAGCAGGGCTAGAAATTTGCTTAATTGGAATCCTCCTTTTACTATGGCTGATACTTTCAGTCGTTTAACCAAAAAATGATAAAATATTTATGAATCATATTTTAATTCGCATACTCGATTTTTTAATGGCTTTTTTTGGTCTGATTGTCACTTTTCCAATATTACTTATTGTTATTATCCTTGGTTATTTTGATACGAGATCGCCGATTTTTATCCAACCGCGAGTAGGAAAAAATAAAAAACCATTTAATCTTATTAAATTTCGTACTATGTCGGTTGATACAAAATCAGTCGCTAGCCACCTAGCAAGTACCACTTCTATTACTAAATTAGGTGGTTTTCTACGTAAAACAAAAATTGATGAATTACCTCAGTTAATTAATGTGTTAAAAGGTGAAATGAGTTTTGTAGGACCTCGCCCTAATTTATTCAATCAAGAAGAGTTAATATTTGAACGTGATAATTGTGGTGTTTATAGTGTATTACCTGGTATCACAGGACTTGCACAAGTTAATACTATTGATATGTCTACCCCTAAATTATTGGCAGAGACAGACCAGAAAATGATTAGAACATTCACAATTAAAAAATACTTTAGATATATAATTCAAACAGCAAGTGGTAGTGGATCGGGAGATCGGGTTAGTTGATGTATAATTCAAACTGTAAAACCTTAGCTCGAACTATTCACTTTCTATTGATATTAGTAATTTATTGTTTAAGTTACGAAAACTCAACATCATTTAAATGTCATAATCATAGACATTGTGTATAATGTCGTATTCGTAAATATTTTATTAATTCACAATTTAAACAAGTGACTCCTTTTTATATGGATTTTTTATTTAAAGCTTCTAGACCTACCAAGCGGATCATTTCTCTCTTTTCAGATCTTTGTTTTGTGAGTGTTGCTTTTTGGACTGCAATGCTTGTTCGTTTAGATACAACATCTATCTTTTTTCATACCCCTTCATGGATTCTACTTGCTTTTTTAGTGCCTATTACCTTAATTGCTAATGTTAAACTTGGACTATATAGGGCCGTTCTCAGATATATAAATAGTAAAGCGGCTGTGAGTATTGCTTTGTCAGTATGCTTTACTACAGTAGCTTTAGTTTTTTTATCTTTCTTTCTAAATATAGATTTACCTCGTACTGTTCCTGTAATATTTTCGGCCTTCTTATTGGTTTTAGTCGGTGGTAGCCGTTTTTTGATGCGAACATTTATCGCATCCTCACCAATAAAAAATAAGCATAAAGAAAAGGTTATCATCTACGGTGCAGGCTCTGCGGGAAGACAACTTGCACAGTCTTTACTACACGGGGATGAATACTATCCAGTTGCGTTTATTGATGATGACGTTAGAATTCATAAACGTATTATCCAAGGAATAACTGTTTATAGACGTAATGATCTTTCTCGCCTGATTGAAGATTCTTCTGTTTCGCGTCTTTTACTTGCTATGCCAAGAGAGAATAAAAAGCGCATTGCGCGAGTTTTAAGCAAAATAGAAGCATTACCTGTTGAGATTCTCTCAATCCCGGGCTCTGCAGACTTAGTTAGTGGTAAAGCTAGAATTGATGAACTTCGTGAAGTTTCCATCGAGGATTTACTAGGACGTGACCCAGTCAAACCTGATCAGTGTCTATTGAAAGCTAATACCTACGAAAAAATTGTTATGGTTACAGGTGCTGGTGGCTCTATTGGTTCAGAACTTTGCCGTCAAATCTTAAAACAAAAGCCAACAAAATTAATCTTATTTGAACTCTCAGAATTTGCCTTATACCAGATTAATGGAGAACTGCAAAAGCAGGCTGATGAATTAGGGTATGATTGTCAGGTTGTACCTTTACTTGGTTCCGTCCAGAGAAAAAATAGAATGATGACTGTTATGCGCACCTTTAAGGTGCAAACTGTTTATCACGCTGCAGCTTATAAACACGTACCAGTCGTTGAGCATAATGTTGTTGAAGGGGTTCGAAATAATGTATTTGGTACTCTTTATGCGGCTGAAGCGGCTATGGAAGCTAAAGTTGAAACATTTGTGCTTATTTCCACGGATAAAGCTGTACGGCCAACGAATGTTATGGGTACAACTAAACGAATGGCAGAGTTGATTTTACAAGCGTTAGCTCGGAAAGAATCTAATACACGTTATTGCATGGTGCGCTTTGGTAATGTTTTAGGATCGTCAGGTTCTGTTGTCCCCTTATTTAGAGATCAAATAAAGTGTGGAGGCCCTATTACCGTAACTCATCCAGATATTATTCGTTATTTTATGACAATACCTGAAGCTGCTCAGTTAGTTATTCAGGCAGGAGCTATGGGGACCGGTGGTGATGTATTCGTTTTAGATATGGGAGATCCCGTTAAGATATCTGACCTTGCAGTTAAGATGATCCATTTAAGCGGAATGAATGTTAAGGATAAGCTTAATCCTGATGGTGATATAGAAATCAAGTACACAGGTCTGAGACAAGGTGAAAAATTGTTTGAAGAGTTATTGATAGGCGATGATGTAACACAAACCGATCATCGACGAATTATGTCAGCACACGAAACACTGTTGACATGGGAGGCTTTAGAAAAATTACTCATTCGACTTGATGATGCCTGTCACAACTTCTCACATGAAGCAATCCGTAGAATACTTTTAGAAGCACCTACAGGCTTTGTTCCCAAAGATGGTATTTGTGATCTAGTTTGGCAAGCTAAAGCTAAAGCTAAAGCTTAATAATTTAGTTTAACAACAGAATAACGAAAGTTGTAATCTCTTTAGCTGACCTTGGCCCTATAATGCTATCAGCCAGAAAAATGATTCCCAAATACCGCTTTTATCAATAAACTAATTATTCAATACATCATTAATCAGTATGTACTGCAGATTTTAAAGAAATTATATTGGTAATTATTCTTCGATAAAGCGATTAAAATTATTTGGATAAATATTTTGGACTAAAAACTATCTTATTAAATAGTGGAAATCGACAACTGCTCAGTGAAATTCAAGTTATCAGTCCAAAAGTCGCGACTATATGACAAGTTCGCTTTTTTATAGTTGATCAACTTTTGTTTTGGTATTCCTTGATATAATTCACATCTAATTTAAAAGCTAAAATACGATCTACTACGCTAACTAGGTATAATAAAGTGGTTCGTTATAGATAAATAGCATTAAAATCTGTGCTTATGGAAATATTAAGTAGTTTCGGTGTTACTAAATTAGTTCGTTGGTTTAAAAATTTTACCAAGTATAAACAACAGGAATAAAAATGAAAATAGCTATAGCTGGTACAGGCTACGTTGGGTTATCTAATTCAATGCTGTTAGCACAACATAATGAAGTTGTCGCAGTCGATATAATTGAAGAGAAAGTTAATCTCTTAAATAATAAAAAATCACCAATTTCTGACACTGAAATTGAATATTTTTTATCTAATAAAAAACTTAATTTTAAAGCGACATTAGATAAAGAATCAGCATATGCAAATGCTGACTTTGTTGTAATAGCAACACCTACAGATTATGACCCAGAAACTAATTATTTTAACACTTCATCTGTTGAGGCAGTTATTAAAGATGTTTTAGCAAATAATCCTACGGCTGTTATGATTATTAAATCAACTGTTCCGGTGGGTTATACACAAAGTGTAAAAGAACAGTTTAATTGTGAAAATATAATATTCTCTCCTGAATTCCTACGTGAAGGAAAGGCTCTTTATGATAACTTACATCCATCAAGAATCATTGTTGGAGAAAAAAGTCAACGTGCTGAAGTTTTTGCTAATTTATTAGCACAAGGTGCTATAAAACAAAATATTAATATTTTATTTACCGATTCAACTGAAGCTGAAGCTGTCAAGTTATTTTCAAACACCTACTTAGCAATGCGTGTAGCGTATTTTAATGAATTAGACAGTTATGCAGAAGCGCATGGTTTAGATTCAAAGCAAGTTATTGAAGGCGTAGGTTTAGATCCCCGTATTGGTAATCATTATAATAACCCTTCTTTTGGTTATGGTGGTTATTGTTTACCAAAAGATACTAAGCAGCTATTAGCTAATTACAAGGATGTTCCAAATAATATTGTGCGTGCCATTGTCGAAGCAAATAGCACCAGGAAAGATTTTATAGCCGATTCTATTATCATGCGTAACCCAAAGGTAGTTGGTGTTTATCGACTGATTATGAAAAGTGGTTCTGACAACTTCAGATCGTCTTCTATTCAGGGGATTATGAAAAGAATAAAAGCAAAAGGCATTGAAGTTGTAATATTTGAACCTGAATTAACAGAAGCTGAGTTTTTTCACTCTAAAGTTATGCCGGATTTAAATGAGTTTACTCAAATTTCAGATGTCATTATTTCAAATAGAATGTGCGTCGAGTTGAGTTCTGTTTCAGAGAAGGTATATACACGTGATTTATTCGGTTCAGATTGAGGTAGAAGAATGAAGTTTTTAGTTACCGGTGCTGCCGGATTCATAGGATTTCACGTAACACAGCGTTTATGTGAACAAGGTCATGATGTTGTTGGCATTGATAACTTAAATGATTATTATGACGTCAATCTTAAACTGGCTCGTTTAACCGAGTTAGGCAAGTTTGCAATTAACAATGTCAAAAATAATGACGGTTGTTTTCGATTTATAAAGTTAGACCTTATAGAGCGAGAAGGAATAGCTGCATTATTTACCAGTGAAAAATTTGATCGTGTGATTCACCTAGCGGCACAAGCGGGTGTTAGGTATTCAATCGAGAATCCGATGGCTTACGCCGACTCTAATTTAATAGGTCATTTAACCATTCTTGAAGGTTGTAGGAATAATAATATAGAGCATTTGATATATGCTTCTTCCAGCTCTGTCTATGGTTTGAATAATAAAACTCCTTTTTCGACGAGTGACTCAGTAGACCACCCTATATCGCTTTATGCTGCAACAAAAAAGTCTAATGAATTGATGGCGCATAGTTATTCTCACCTTTATGATATTCCAACGACTGGCTTGAGATTTTTTACGGTATACGGTTCATGGGGACGCCCAGACATGGCGCCCTATATTTTTACCAAAAAGATTTTAGATGGCGACACCATCGACATTAATAATAATGGTGACATGTGGCGTGACTTTACTCATATAGATGATATTGTTGAAGGAGTAGTTCGTATTGCGGATGTTATTCCTGCTCGAGATCTCTCATGGAAAGTTGAGAAAGGCTCTCCGGCTTCTAGCTCTGCACCATACTCTGTTTATAATATAGGACATGGCTCACCAATTAATTTGATGGGATTTGTTAAAGCTATTGAAGATGAACTTGGCATAGAAGCAAAGAAAAATTTTCGTGAAATGCAAGCTGGAGATGTTTATCAAACATATGCAGAAGTTAATGACTTATTTGATGCAGCAGGTTATAAATCTCAAGTGACTGTAGAAAAAGGGGTGGCTGAATTTGTAAAATGGTATCGAGAGTTTTATAGCAAGTAGATTGTATACTGTTAGTAGATTACTCAAAAAAGGAATGATACTACTGGTATCATTTTTAATTATTGAATGGAACAGTGTATTTCCTTGAAACAATTTTGCTAGCCCCTTTAGAATTATCTATCTGTAAGGATTTAAGGATAAAAATGACATACAAAATAACAAAAGCTGTAATCCCCGTAGCAGGCTTAGGTACGCGTATGCTGCCAGCAACAAAAGCTATCCCTAAAGAAATGTTACCTATTGTCGATAAGCCTATGATCCAATACATAGTAGATGAATGTGTGGCGGCAGGTATTAAAGAGATAGTCTTAGTAACGCATTCTTCAAAAAATGCAATTGAGAATCACTTTGATAAGTCATTTGAGCTTGAAACAACACTAGAAAAACGCGTAAAACGCCAAATATTAGATGAAATACAAGCTATTTGCCCTAAAGGCGTTACTATCATGCATGTACGCCAAGGTGAAGCTAAGGGCTTAGGTCATGCTGTTTTAAAAGCACGTCCGATTATTGGTGAGTCACCATTTGTCGTCGTTTTACCTGACGTAATTTTAGATGATGCTAGTAGCGATTTAAAAACTGAAAATTTATCGGCGATGCTTACACGCTATTATGAGGTTGGGCACAGTCAAATTATGGTTGAGCCTGTTCCTATGGACATGGTGAGCAACTATGGTGTGGCCGATTGTAAAGGTCATGAACTTGTTGCAGGTGAGTCTAAAGCGATGACTGCCGTTGTTGAGAAACCATCTGTTGATGAAGCACCTTCAAATTTAGCGGTGGTCGGCCGTTATGTGCTATCAGAGAAAATATGGGATATGCTCGAATTTACGCCCCCTGGCGCAGGTGATGAAATTCAGCTTACAGACGCTATTGCTAGTTTGATGAAGATTGAGACTGTTGAGGCTTTTCATATGACAGGTAAGTCACATGATTGTGGTTCTAAACTTGGTTATATGAAAGCTAATGTTGAATATGGTCTAAGACATGCTGAAATGGCTGATGACTTTAAAGCATATTTACAAGAAATAGTGAAAGGTTAAACAGAAGTGTGAAAGAGTCTGCTTTTTAGTAATATTGACTCGTAAGAAAGTGCTCAGTGATAGTGACACATCACCACAGAGGACACAGAACCTTCGCTAATAGAAATGAAAAAGACTTCAGTGATGAGATAAGTTAATGGATTCCTGATCAGAAACTTCGGGAATGACGTTACTAAATGAAACTGGAGCTTTGTTTACAGGGAATGTAAACACTATGTAAGAAGATAAAAAATCACCTCATGATCAGATTCTTCACTACAGAAATTAATAATATTCCCTCTAAACAACTAAGTTAATTTACTGACACCTTTTATTACCTGACTCTAATAGGTTATAAAAAATACAGTGTTAGTCTATTCTATCAATAATCATAACAAAGCAAACGCTAGTTCCCTAGGTCTAGATTGCACAATAAAATTAGTAATTTATGAATATTCAGAAGTTAACCTCATTAGCCAATAATGCAAAAACACGTTCAATTGTTTCTTTGTTCGATCAAAAAGAACGTGCTAATAATTTTTCTTTGTCGACATCTCATTTATATTTAGATTACTCCAAGCAAAATATCACTGATATTGAACTAGAACAATTAATTGAAATAGCTGAAGAAGTTGGCCTATCAGAAAGTATTACTGGGCAATTTAAAGGCGATAAGATTAATAATACAGAAGGGCGCTCTGTATTGCATACAGTATTAAGAGCTCCTCAGGTAGTTAAGCAAAAGATACTCGGCGATACACTTGCCAATGAGGTTGAAGCAGCTGAACTGCAAATGGCTAAAGTAGTTAATGATGTACAAAAAGGTATTCTAACTAGTCATACTGGTCAGCGTTTTACTGATGTTTTAGCCATTGGTATTGGTGGCTCATATTATGGTGTGAAAGTTAGCTTGTCAGCTTTAGAGCATTATCGAGACTTGTCTATCGCTGTTCATGTTATTGCTAATGTTGATGGCGGGGCACTTGAAGAAAAGCTGAAGAAGCTAAACTCAGAAACAACACTCGTTGTCGTGATTTCGAAAACCTTTACCACGCAAGAAACCATGCTAAACGCAAAGGCTGTGAAGCAGTGGATGTTATCTTGTGCGTCTGAAAAAAATACGAAGCTAAACAATGTTACAGCGGCCATTGAAAAACAATGGTTTGCAGTGAGCAGTAATATTGAAGCAGCAAAAGAGTTCGGAATTAATGTAAAGCATATTTTGCCGATGTGGGATTGGGTTGGAGGCCGTTTTTCTATATGGTCAACGGTAGGATTACCTCTTGCTCTTGCTATAGGTAATGATAATTTTAATAAGTTAAAACAAGGTGCATACGAGATGGATATGCATTTTACATCAACTGATTTTAAAAACAATATGCCGGTTATTATGGCATTGCTTGGCATTTGGAATCGTAATGCACTTGAGTACCCGACTTTAGCTATTTTACCTTATGCTCATTCGTTAAGAGCTTTACCAGGCTATTTACAACAAACAGACATGGAAAGTAATGGTAAGTCTGTATCAAAATCAGGGGATAAATTGTCTTGGTTAACGGCTCCTGTTGTTTTTGGTCAAGAGGGCACTAACGGGCAGCATGCTTTCATGCAGTTAATGCATCAAAGTGATGATATCATTCCAACAGATTTTATTGTTGCCTTAAAAGGTCGAAGCCAATATACCGAAAATCACAAAGTGCTCGTAGCCAATTGTTTTGCGCAAAGTGAAGCCTTAATGCAGGGCAAAACATTAACACAAGTAGAAAGTGAGCTAGAGATGAGTGCTTTATCTATCGCTGAAATATCACTCATTGCTCCGCATAAAACCATGAAAGGTAATACTCCAAGTAATACGCTGGTTATGGACTTATTAACTCCTGAAACCATCGGTTCTCTGCTCGCGCTATACGAACATAAAATATTTGTTCAAGGGGTTTTATGGCAAGTGAATTCCTTTGACCAATGGGGCGTTGAATTAGGAAAGCAGTTAGGAACCCGAATCTTATCTGCTATAGATGGGGCTGAAGATGATTTACTCTCTGCTTCTAGCCAGAGTTTAATTGCCCGATTTAGAGCTCGTTCAAAGCTTACTGCTTCGGTGTAATGCAAACTCAGTAGCAATTTTAGGGGAAAATATCATGAATTCCCGATCAGATACTTTGAAAATGACAGATTATCACTTGGAATGACGATGCTAAAAACTAAGGCTGAAATGCCTTTATTTTCGTTATATCCTGCTTACCCACAAATTCATTAAAACAATCGGCTAATTTATCTGTTTCATCTAATACTTTTAACCAATATTTAATCCTTGTTGGTGCATCAAGTTTGGTAAAGTCGGTTCTATCGGGAATTTTCCCATAAGGTAGTGATTGAATAAATTTCTCTGAGGGCGCTAATAAAACAGTGTCTTCATAACTACTGGCTAATACTTTTCTGTTTGAGCTTTTATCAAACCATCCTGCTTTGGGCTCGGAGCTAAAATGTGGATAAAGCGTAAGTTCGTGCCTTGATTCTGTAGTGCCATTTTTTGGACTGCGTATACTGGTTCTTTGTTTGTCAGATCTGTTGCTGCTTAATGAAAAGTCAAAATGATAATCAATTATACCGCCATCTCGGTAGGTACCATTTTTTGAACCCTCAATATCCTTGATACCTGACATCACCATAGGAATTGAACCTGAAGCCAGTAAGGCACTTTTAATATTGTTAGGGGTTAGCGTTTCGTATACGTTGCTGAAATTATACGGATCCTTGATGATCACATTACTGTTTGGGTGTTTAAAAATATAGCGTTGATATTGCTTACCGAGCAGCCTTCTATCAATTTTATTCAACAGCATACTATTAATTAAACCAGCACCTTGCATAATTTTATTATCAAAAGAGCTCAAACCATTACATTTAGCGACTAGAAAGTGGGCCTTGAACACATTATTGTTGATGATCTCACGAGCGCCATTTTCAGCAAATAGTTGGTCAACAATAAAAACAGCTTGCTTAGATATCTCTTGTGGACTCGGTTTGGCGGAATAAACCGTATTTGCATAGGTATAAGCTAAGCGTTCAATAGCTTGTACCGGATCATTTTGTGTTAATGCTGCCGCGCGAAAGGCGCCAGCACTTGAACCGATTAAATTAAGCTCTGCCGTTCTATTTTTGAAAAAATTTCCAAAGAGGTATTTATCTAAACCAAATAAGATAAACCATTTTGGCCCGCCGCTCGCGCCAAGAAAGTTAGTAAATAGCTCTTGTTTAAAACCTTGCTCTTGGATAGTTTTTAAAGCGTTTTTCCCTGCATATATCTCTAGCATGACTGCATTAATCTCATGTTTAAATAGTAGTATTTATTGGTATGTTTAGTTTAATTGGTAATCTGACGCGCCATGGGCATTAAACAATGATTGATAAAGTCTTGTGGCGTAATCATCGGTCATGCCGGCAATATAATCGGCTATTATTCGTTGTGAGTTTGTTTTGTTATCTATTGCTTGTTGCCAGCGTTTAGCGCTATTACTGGGTAATAAGCGTATCGGGTCAGATGATAACGCTTCAAAAAGCTCCATTACTATTTGCTGACCTCGGTATTCTAAGCGCTGAAGACTGGTTAATTTAATGACATAAAAGTAAACGAAATCTTTAAATATCTTCAGTGCTTCTGCTGTGGATGCAGATAAGGTTGCATTATAACGGAGCAGTGGCTCTGCAAAATTTATATCATCTTGCTCATTTAAATCAGTTAATTTAATCGCAGTAATTAAGTAGTTAACTAAGCCGCCAATAGCATCTTTTTGCAAGTGATGATGATCACTGAATAGCTTGTCTGTTAAGGTCATGCTGTATTCTTGCAACCAAACATCGTCTATTTGTTGTAACTTTCTTATTACTTCTCGGTCAAAATCATCACGGTTAACCACTTTGGTGACTATGGCGTCTTCGAGATCATGAATACCATAGGCAATATCATCGGCTAACTCCATGATAGAGCAGTCGAGTGACTTGAAACGGGTTTTATGATGGGTGCTTTTGTCTTGCAAGCGTAGGTTTTGCTTGCCTATACTTTGGCAACTCATACTTTGAAATAAAGTCCTATCAGCTGTTGATAAAGGTTCAAGTATCCAGTCAATAATATCTTGATCGTCCCTATACAAACCTTTAGCGGGATGCCACTCGTTGGCTTTAAGTTGTCGAAAGTTTCCAACACGGGTTGGCTTTATCTCTTTGCTAAGCGTTTCTAGTAATTGTGGGTACTTCATTAAACCAAGTAGTGTCCTTCGGGTTAAATTCATACCAAAGTGTTCACTAAATGTTTCTAAGCGCGCCACAATGCGAAGTGTTTGGCCGTTACCCTCAAAACCACCATGATCTCGCATCATATAATTTAATGCTATTTCCCCACCATGGCCGAATGGAGGATGACCGATGTCATGGGCTAAGCAAATGGTTTCTATTAAGCTATCGCTAGTAGGAAAAAGGGCATTACAGAGTTCGGGAAATTTATAGCGCAGTTGTGCGGTAATGCCGGAGCCTATTTGTGCTGCTTCTAATGAATGGGTTAAGCGAGTACGGTAAAAATCACTTTGTCCGCTACCCATCACTTGGGTTTTAGACTGCAAGCGACGAAAAGAGGCAGAGTGCATTACTCGAGCACGATCTCGCTGGAAAGGGTCACGGTGATCTTGCTGCCTGTTTGTCACTTTTTTAAGTCGTCTTGCTAACCAAACATCACTCATAGCGTTCCTTATCTTAATTTAACTGCTTAGCCTTTACCTTGGCTTTAGTATTCGTACTAGTTTTTACACTAGCACTAGTTTTATAAGTTACACCAATTAGTTAGCTATTGGTAGTTAGCTATTAGTAGTTAAACATTAGCAATAAATATGGCACGTTTAGGGGCAGGGTAACCTTCAATAGTCTTACTGCTATCATTTGGATCAAGAAAGTCTTGCAATGACTCTGTATCAATCCACTCGGTTTTTCGTTGCTCATCTAATGCTGTAATATCAGTATTGACCACGCGAACATTAGTAAAGCCGCATCGCTCTAACCAAGCGCACATGGCTTTTTCACTAGGTAAAAACCAAACGTTGCGCATTTTTGCGTAACGTTCACCGGGCACTAATACTGTATTCTCATCGCCATCGACAATGAGTGTTTCTAAAACTAATTCACCACCTTTAACTAATTGTGCTTTTAATTGATAAAGAAAATCGATTGGCGATCTACGGTGATAAAGTACGCCCATAGCGAATACTGTATCAAACGCTTTTAGCTCAGGTAGTTGTTCAACACCTAGAGGAAGTAAATGCACTGGGCTATCGTCAATAAAGTGTTTTATGGCATTAAACTGCATTAAAAATAGCTGAGTTGGGTCTATACCAACAACAAATTTAGCTCCTGCGCCGCGCATTCGCCATAAATGATAACCGCTTCCGCAGCCGATATCTAAAACATACTTACCCGATAAATCACTAATATGCTCAGCTAAACGATCCCATTTAAAGTCACTCCGCCACTCAGTATCAATGTGTAAACCATGAATATGATAGGGACCTTTACGCCAAGGTTTAAACTTTTTCATTAAATTTTCAAGGCGCTTAAATTGTCCCTGATCTAAATCACCTAATTCGCCCACTTTAACGGTATTTGTTATATCAATCGCTGAATTAGCATCTACGACCGGTAATGCATCAAGTGTTTTCTGCCAATGCTTGAATTCACCATGTAGCTCATTTTCGTGCCAATGGCTCAATTGTGCAGGTAAGGTGTTTAGCCAATGGCCTAAACGATTGGTAGCAATTTTTTGGTAAAATTCGTTGAACTGTTTCATAGGATTCTAATTAGTCGTTTTAATGGGCGTACTTTATATTTTGTTAGTAATTATACCAATTGCACTAAATAAGTGATCATTTTCAGGTGGTTTAAATATCCAATAATAGCGTTACTTTCAATCCCAATAGCCAGCTATTGCTCAATCAAGCGCCTTGTTCTTGAAAATTTATCCTCACTGAATTCTGTAACCTTATTTAATACAAATGGTATTAATTGAGGGTAACTACTTAATCACACTCAATTTTAAGGCATATGCATAAATACATTTTTTGATAGTTTTACTTTATTGCAATAAGTGAGGTGAAGTTAAAACACTGAAACCATAATGAAGCATGTTGAAAACCAGCTTGTGTTAACCGTTCTTTATGTACATCAAGTGAATCGGTCAACATGACTTTTTCTAATGCGCTACGCTTTTGAGCAACTTCCAATTCACTGTAGCCATTATCACGTTTGAAGTTATGGTGTAAGTTAATTAATACATCATCAATCACGTTATCATCACTGGATATTTTTTCAGACAAAACCAATAAACCACCGGGCTTTAAACCTTGGGCTATTTTACTTAGTAATGCTTGACGCTGTGATTTTTCAATAAATTGCAAAGTGAAATTTAGTACTACCATAGAGGCATTTTCTATGTCGATATCTTGAATGTTACCTTCAATAATCGTTACGGGTGTATCTCCTTTGAACGCATCTACATGCATTTTACAGCGCTTTACCATATCGATAGAATTATCCACACCGATGATTTTACAATTGTTAGCGGTAATTCCTTTTCGCATAGCAAGCGTTGCAGCACCTAAAGAGCAACCAAGATCATAGATGTTGCTATCATCTTGGACGAAGCGTTGGCTAAGACGACCTATGGTATCGATAATAGTTTTATAGCCGGGCACAGAGCGAGATATCATGTCGGGGAAAACTTCAACGACTTGCGCATCAAAGGTAAAGTTTTTTACTTGATTATGCGCTTGTGAGTAAATTAAATCGGTATCAGAATCATGCATTTTCTTTGTTCTATTCACTATTATGTTAAGTTAGGATATATAATGGCTTATTTTAACCGATCTTATTAGCAACGCTATATTTATAGGGTGTTTTTTTGAATTTTTTTTATAAACTGACCAGTTACATTATTTTAATTACTTTGTTTGTAGTTATTTTCAGCCAAACAGTGTTTGCAGAAAAGGCTGACATAACAGTTAAGCAACCATTAACCATTGCTATTAATGAAACTTCTTTCCCATATCACTCTATTGACGAGCAAGGTAATGCTATTGGTTTAATGGCAGATATGTGGCGTTTATGGGCTAAAAAGCAACAAGTTGAAGTACAGTTTATTGTGCTACCTTGGCTAGAGACACTAAGTGAAGTAGCTAAAGGTAATGTTGATATTCATGGTGGCTTATCAATTGTTGATTCGAGGCGAGAAACGCTACAGTTTTCCCAACCACTCTTTTCTATTTATACCCACCTTTACGTAAATCAACAACTCAGTAATGTTAACAACCTAGCAGATTTAAAACCCTACAGCATTGGGGTAGTGAAAGGCTCAGCTCATATTGAGAACCTGCAAAAATATCACCCTGAGTTTGCTTTGAAAACGTATGATAATCGGCATGACCTATACAGAGGAGCCCTAAATAACGAAATTTTAGTGTTTACAGGTTTAGAAAAACTATCTGATAATTTTCCTGATTACGATACTTTAAGGCAGCGTTTCCCTCCTCATAAGGTTTTACGATATCAGCAAGGTGATTATGGGGTAGCGGTGGCTAAGGGGAATAATTCGCTACTTAATTTAATTGAACAAGGGTTTGCACAAGTATCAAGAGAAGAGCGAGCAGCCATTGAGCGAAAATGGTTAGGCTTAACTAAGCAAAAAGACAGTTTATTGGTCGCCTTTTCATCACATTACCCTCCTTATATGGGGGTTAGCCCTTCAGGTGAACCGCAAGGGTTATTGATTGAGGTCTGGCGCTTATGGTCTAAAAAAGTAGGGATTAATGTTGAGTTTGTTCCCCGTGATATGACTGAAGGGTTAGATCTTATAACAGAGCAAAAAGCCGACATACTCTTGGCTTACCCTGATCATGTTAAAACATCTAATGATATAGCTTTTGCCAATCCAATTTACTCTTCTACAGTGGAAGTTTTTCTCAATAATAGAATTAAAGACGTTAAAGGTATGCCATTTGAGTCATTAGAGCAATTTAATCAACAGTTCAACGGCGGTGTCATTGGTATTTGGCAAGACTCTACTTTTAAAGACCAATTGTTAGCACAATACCCACAGTTGAATGTTCGCTATTTTAGTAGCTTGATTACGATGTTGGATGCCGCTGAGCGAGATGAAATATCAGGCATCGTCGGATTAGTTGATTTAATTAGTGCAAGATTAGTGCAAAGTAACTTGCAAACACTTTTTTATCGCTTAGACAGCCCTGTCATTACTTTAAAACTATCGCCTGTTATTCATCACAAAAATAATAAACTTGTGGAAATCGTTAATAGAGGATTTAACGAGTTAGATATTAATAGCCTTATTAAAATTGAAGATAGGTGGTTGAACGGTAACGCGGGAGAACACTATTATAAAAAACAAGCACAAAAAATTATGTTAAGTGATGCCGATAAAGACTTCTTAGCATCCCACGGAAAAATTAACTTAGGTATCATTAAGAATTTATCGCCGATTGAGTTTATTGACGAACAAGGTAAATTTTCAGGTATTAATCGTGATATTACGCATTTAATTAGTGATAGCACTGGTATTGAGTTCAACTACCTGCCTTTTGATAGTTGGCAACAGTTATATAAAGCATTATTAGATAATAAAATAGATATGCTTGGCAGTATTACGCCAACAGCAGAGCGTGAAAAACTGCTGATATTCACTGATAGTTATTGGCAAATGCCATGGGTAATGGTACATCCACAATATTATGGTAGAAAATCAAAACTTGAAGATTTTTATGGTAAACAAGTCGCTATCGTCAAAGGCTATTATTTAATTGCCAAGCTAAGAAAAATACACCCCTTAATCACTTTTAAATTAGTGGATAACCGAGAGCAAGCACTTGTTGCGCTACAACAGGAACGAGTTGATGGTTTCATCACGACTATGGCCTCGGCGACACAATTATTGAAGCAGGAAAACATCGTCACTTTGATGATATCAATGATGGAAGATGTCAGCTTAGAGAAAAGTCATTTTGGAATAAACAAGCAGTTGCCGCTATTAAAAGGAATAATTAATAAGGGGCTGTTATCGATCACTGAAAAAGAGAAACAAGCCATTTACGATAATTGGTTTTCCTTAGCAATAAATACTGGGCTTGATAAAAATGTGGTTTTACAGGTTGGGGCTCAAATTGGTGTCATCATTTTATTGGTGCTCGGCGTTATTGTCATGTGGAATAGACGATTACAAGTTGAAATAAAACACCGAGAGCAGCTTGAAAAAATTATGAAACATATGGCAACACATGATGAACTAACCGGGCTTGCTAACCGGGTATTGTTAAAAGATAGATTAAGTACAGCGATAGCGTTCCATCAACGACAATCCCTTAAAATGGCAGTATTATTCATTGATTTAGATGGTTTTAAAAATATCAACGATACTCATGGCCATGGTGTCGGGGATGAATTGTTGCAACAAGTAGCCCTTCGTTTGCAGGGTTGTGTGAGAAGTTCAGATACGGTGGTACGTTTTGGCGGCGATGAGTTTGTTTTACTACTTACCGGTCTAAATAGTCCTAATGAAGCGGCCTATGTCGCCGAAAAAGTATTAAGGATGATGCAAAAAGAGTTTGAACTATCGAAAACCAATGCCTTTATTGGCTGTAGTATTGGTATAGCTATGTATCCAAATGATGGTGATAACGACACCGATCTACTTAAAATTGCTGATACCATGATGTACAAGGTAAAAGCTGCAGGTAAAAATCATTATATTTTTAACTAAAACCCACTTGTAGTGCTTTAATTTACCCATCCGCTTGTTCTGGGGTGACATTAATAATCTTTGCTTTATAATATGCCCAAAATTATCGTAACAAACGTAAAGTAGCGTTTGTTACTAAGTTTAATAGAATTGGTATAAGGCAAAAATACATGCGTAGTCTTTATTGTGGTGAGGTGAACGAATCTCACATTGGACAAGAAATAACTTTATGTGGTTGGGTTAACAAACGTCGTGATTTAGGCGCCGTGATCTTTTTAGATTTACGTGACCGTGAAGGTCTTGTTCAAGTTGTTTATGATCCTGATTTACCTGAGGTGATTAAAAAAGCCAACACCTTACGTAATGAATTTTGTGTACAAATTAAAGGTAAAGTGCGCGCTCGTCCTGAAGGCCAAGTAAATAAAGGCATGAAAACGGGTGGTATTGAAGTACTTGGTCTAGAACTTACCATTCTAAATAAGTCAGCGCCATTGCCTTTAGACTCTAATCAAGTCAACTCAGAAGAACTTCGCCTTAAATACCGTTATTTAGATTTACGCCGTGTTGAAATGACTGAACGTTTACGTTTCCGCGCTAAAGTAACTTCTGCAGTGCGTAGTTCACTTGAGTCTCAAGGTTTTTTAGATATTGAAACACCGATACTAACAGCGGCTACTCCTGAAGGTGCACGTGACTATTTAGTTCCTAGTCGTACTCATAAAGGTCAATTTTTCGCTTTGCCACAATCACCACAATTGTTTAAACAATTATTGATGATGTCGGGTATGGAACGTTACTATCAAATAGTTAAATGTTTCCGTGATGAAGATTTACGTGCTGATAGACAGCCTGAATTCACACAAATAGATATTGAGACCTCGTTCATGAGTAGTGATCAGGTAATGGAAGTAACGGAAAAAATGATCCGTGAATTATTCCAAGAGTTGCTTGATGTTGACTTAGGTGAGTTCCCGCGTATGCCTTACTCTGAGGCAATGACACGTTTTGGTAGTGATAAGCCAGATTTACGTAACCCATTAGAGTTAATTGATGTTGATGATATTTTAAAAGATGTTGAATTTAAAGTGTTTTCAGGACCAGCGAACGATGAAAATGGCCGTGTTGCAGTAATTTGTTTACCTCAAGGTGCAGCTAAATTCTCACGTAAGGGCCTTGATGAATTAACCAAATTTGTTGGCATTTACGGCGCTAAAGGTATGCCTTGGTTAAAAGTGAATGATATTGATGCGGCTCTTTCAACAGGTGTTGAAGGTTTGCAGTCACCCATCTTAAAATTCTTATCAAGTGATGAAGCTATCGCTTTATTAAAACGTACAAATGCGAAAACAGGTGATATTATTTTCTTTGGTGCAGACCAATATAATGTTGTAACTGAATCTTTAGGTGCACTTCGCCTTAAATTAGGTGAAGAACTTGATTTACTTCAAGGTGAATGGAAACCGCTTTGGGTAGTTGATTTCCCAATGTTTGAAGAAGTAGATGGCCATATGCATGCTATTCATCATCCGTTTACTGCACCGACTAATTTAACCGCTGAGCAGTTAGAAGCAAATCCTGTTGGCGCTTTATCAGATGCTTATGACATGGTCTTAAATGGCTGTGAACTTGGTGGTGGCTCTGTACGTATTCACAATCAAGATATGCAAGCAGCAGTATTTAGAATTTTAGGCATTAGTGATGAAGAAGCAGAAGAGAAATTTGGCTTCTTACTTGAAGCGCTACAATATGGTGCGCCGCCACATGCTGGTTTAGCCTTTGGCCTTGATCGATTAGTGATGTTAATGACAGGTGCAAGTTCAATCCGTGACGTAATGGCTTTCCCAAAAACCAATACAGCGGCTTGTCCATTAACTAATGCACCGGGTAAAGCTAACCCTGAACAGTTAAGAGAATTAGGCGTTGCTGTTCTTGCAGTAAAGAAAGCTGAAGAGAACAAAGACGAAGAACAAGCATAATTAGGTAACCGTTTATCAATAGATAAATGATAACTACTGTTTGTTATGATTACTGTATATCAGTAATGTTAATGCAGCTATAACGTATGTTTTAGCTGCATTTTTTATGGCATTAATATAACTTACCTCTATTGAAGAATAAGATATCAATCAAAAGGCTCGCTGTTGACAATAATATTAGGAATTGATCCTGGTTCACGCTTTACTGGTTACGGCGTTATCAAACAAGAAAAGCAACGTTTTACCTACCTTGGTAGTGGTTGCATTAAAGCGATGAGTCAAGGTGAAGATTTAGCTTCACGTTTGCAAACAATTTTTGCTGGCGTATCTGAGTTAATTATTCAATTCAAACCGGATATGTTTGCCATTGAACAAGTTTTCATGGGGGTGAATCCTGGCGGAGCTTTGAAACTTGGCCAAGCACGGGGTGCAGCTATTGTGGCGGCAACCAATTCAGGGTTAACCATCGCAGAGTATTCAGCAAGACAAATTAAGCAAGCTGTTGTAGGTACAGGCGCAGCAGATAAAAACCAAGTACAGCATATGGTAAAAAGTATTTTAAAGTTACCAGGTACTCCTCAGGCCGATGCTGCCGATGCCTTAGCGGTAGCACTATGTCATGGTCATAGTCATACCAGTGCCGCCATATTAGCCGGTCAAGCTACAAAAATCGTTAGAGGGCGTTTACGCTAACCCGCTTTTCTATAAATCCCCATCAGCATAGCCGTCATTCCTGAAGTTTCTGATCGGGAATCCAGAAAGATTAGTTTTCAGTCGTTTTTTTGTCTGTGAAGCTAAGCCTCTGTGTTCTTCGTAGTGAGTTATTTCGTTTTAAATATTAGGCAACGTCAGCAAAATTCAACTAGGTCACTTTACTGTATAAATATATAGTGGTAGTATCTGATTCATTAATAATAGCCTTTGGTACTTGTTGTGATTGGTCGTTTACGTGGCATGCTTGTGGAAAAAAACTCTCCTGAAATATTAATTGAATGTGCTGGCGTGGGCTATGAAGTCACCATGCCAATGACGAGTATTTATGCCTTACCTGAGCTTGAACAGCAGGCAACTATTTATACTCACTTTGTTGTACGTGAAGATGCTCAATTGCTTTATGGCTTCGCCAATAAAGTAGAACGTAAGTTATTCCGGTTATTAATTAAAGTTAATGGTGTAGGTCCTAAATTAGCGTTAGCTATTTTATCAAACATGTCTGCTGATCAATTTGTTAGTTGTGTTCGTCACGATGATATTAGCGCCATTGTAAAAATCCCGGGTGTTGGTAAAAAGACAGCAGAGCGTTTGCTTATTGAAATGCGTGATCGTTTGAAAGATTGGCAAGCACAACAAATACACTTAGTTAGTGATGATGGCGTGATACCAGAACAACTCTCTGCTGAATTGAGCCAAGAAACTACTTTTGTTAATGATAATAAAGGCGATGCTATTAATGCTTTACTTTCACTTGGCTATAAACAAGTACAGGCAGATAAAGCGGTTAAATCCGTATATAATCGCGGCATGTCTAGCGAAAACATTATTCGCGATGCATTAAAATCAATGATATAGCCAACGGATTAATCACATTTTGAACTTAGGTAACCTATGATAGAAGCAGATCGCTTAATTGAACCAATTGCTTCAGTAGAAGATGAAAGGGTAGATCGTGCTATTCGTCCTAAAATGCTACAAGATTATACGGGGCAACAGCATGTTAAAGCGCAAATGGAAATATTTATTCCAGCCGCAAAAAATCGTGGCGAACCTTTAGATCACTTGCTCATTTTTGGCCCTCCAGGTCTAGGTAAAACCACTTTAGCTAATATTGTTGCCAATGAAATGGGTGTTAATATTCGCACAACTTCCGGACCAGTATTAGAAAAAGCCGGTGATTTAGCAGCGCTACTAACTAATTTAGAAGAAAACGATATTCTTTTTATAGATGAGATCCATCGTTTAAGTGCTGTGGTTGAAGAAATACTTTACCCTGCAATGGAAGATTATCAATTAGATATTATGATTGGTGAAGGACCTGCAGCGCGTTCTATCAAGTTAGACCTACCCCCATTTACACTTATTGGCGCTACCACACGAGCAGGTGCATTAACGTCACCCTTACGTGACCGATTTGGTATTGTTCAACGGTTAGAGTTTTATAATGTTGCAGACTTATCAACTATTGTCAGCCGTTCGGCACATTTTTTGAACTTAACAATAGATGAGGAGGGGGCATTTGAAGTTGCACGCCGCTCTCGCGGCACGCCACGTATTGCTAATCGTTTATTACGCCGAGTACGTGATTATGCCGATATAAAATCGCACGGGGTGGTTAGTCAACAAACTGCCGCTGCTGCGTTAGACATGTTAGAAGTTGACAGTGAAGGCTTTGATATTATGGACAGGAAGCTATTACATGCCATTATTGATAAATTTATGGGTGGACCTGTTGGCTTGGACAATGTTGCTGCAGCCATTGGTGAAGAACGAGAAACTATAGAAGATGTAATAGAGCCTTTTTTAATCCAACAAGGCTTTTTGCAACGTACTCCGCGTGGCAGAATAGCAACAGATAGAGCTTACCAACATTTTGGAATCACTAAAGATCAAACTAAAGACTAAGCCCCATAGTTTTTGCTCTTCCTTATAAGTTGTTATTTTATCCGTCAGTGTCTATGCTGGCGGAGACTACTTCGACTCCCCTTCAAAACTCCGTAACCGCTTTCTCATTAACAAACTTCCCTTAATAAGAAGAACTTTCCCATGAATGGGAAAGCAAAAAAGCTGTATTTTCCCATTCATGGAACATTAGTTTGTATAAAGCCTTTCAATATGTAAATTTAAGTGATATTTATCAAGTGGTTATTAATTGTGGTATAGAGACTGCAGTAAGTCTTAGTAAGAAGATTTGTTGGAGAATTACCCTTGGATATCGCCGTTAAAAAACAAAAGAAAACCTTACTTAAAAGAGTGTGGCCGTTGGCTCTAGTCATAGCCATTCTCGCTATAGCCTTAAACTATAGTGCCTTTTTGCTACAAGCAGACTACGTTATTGATAATGATACCTTGGTATATGGCGAAGTTAAGCAGGGACCGTTCTCTATTTCAGTTCGAGGTGCTGGTTTACTGGTGCCAGATAAAATTAAATGGTTAGCAGCAAGTGTTGACGGCCATGTTGAACGTGTTGTTGTAAAACCAGGGAAATCGGTGAAAAAAGGAGAGCTGATTATTGAGCTTAGTAATCCAAGATTAAAACAATTGCAGGAAGAAACTAAGTGGGAGCTTGAAGCTATTATTGCAGAAAGCAAAGCGAGTCAGGCTGAGCAAAAGTCGGGATTACTTTTTCAAAAAGCACGCATGCTCGATGCCAAGCTAAACTATCAGAGTAGTAAGTTAAAGCTCGATGCCCAACGCGAGTTATTTAACAATAAAACCGGCGCGGTTTCAAAAATTGATTATGAAAAAACTAAGTTAGAAACCCAACAGTTTAATCAACGCTGGAAAATTCAAGAAGAAGTGCTGGTTAGCATGACCGACAATATTGTTGTTCAAGACAATGCCCATAATTCACGTATCAATAAAATGCGCAAAACACTTGAGCGAGCTGAACAACAGGTTAAAGACCTGATGATTTATGCCAGTCTAGATAGTGTTGTTCAAGATGTCTCTGTTGAACCAGGGCAGCGCGTAAATATGGGCAGCAATTTAGCTAAACTTGCTCAACAAGACTCACTTATTGCCGAATTACAAGTTGCAGAACTATTAATTGGCGAAGTCAGTATCGGCCAGCTAGTCACTATTGATACACGTAATAACACAGTAAGTGGCATTGTTGCTCGCGTAGACCCCGCCGTTGTTAATGGCAATGTACAAGTAGATGTAACCTTCACAGAAGCATTACCCAGTGACGCAAGACCCGATTTGAGTGTCGATGGTGAAATCATGATCACCGATATTGCTGATACCTTGTATGTGAGTCGTCCTATCTTTTCGCAAAGGCAATCTAACACAACCATTTACAAGTTAAATCAAGATGGCAACTTAGCACAGCGTACACAGGTTAAATTAGGTAAAGGCTCTATAAACCAAATACAAGTAATTGAAGGGTTAGCTGTTGGAGACAGAGTGATCATTTCAGATTCAAGTAGTTGGCAAAAATATCAAAAAGTTAGAATTAACTAATACTAAGCTATAAAAACACTTACCGAGAAATATACCATCATAAGGACAGATTATGAGTAATACATTAATTAAATTAGAAAACATTCAAAAAGTATTTTTTACCGATGAAGTAGAAACCCATGCGTTAGCAGGCATAACGTTAACTATTAATAAAGGTGAATATGTCTCAATTTCAGGACCTTCTGGTTGTGGAAAATCTACTTTGCTTTCGTTATTAGGCTTATTAGATGCTAGCACTGAAGGCTTGTATCAGTTGGCTGAACATGATGTTTCTAATATATCTAAAAAAGAGCGTGCCCGAATTCGTAATATGGAAATTGGCTTTATATTTCAATCTTTCAACTTGATCAGTGACCTTGATGTTGAAGAGAATGTTGAATTGCCACTTACTTATCGTAAAGATCTAAGCAAAGACCAGCGTAAGGCAATGGTTAAGGAAGCATTAGAAAAAGTGAATATGTCGCACAGATCTAAGCATTTTCCTTCGCAACTTTCTGGTGGCCAACAGCAACGTATCGCGGTAGCACGTGCCATCGTTGGGAAACCTTCAATTATTCTTGCTGATGAACCTACCGGAAATTTAGATTCGAAAAATGCTGAAGCAGTAATGGAACTTTTAGACTTATTACATGCAGAAGGTACCACTATCTGTATGGTGACACATGATCCTCGCTCAGCGCAGCGAGCTTCTCGTAATATTGATATTTTAGATGGACAGGTGATTAGTGATAACTCGTTAACCAAAGAAAATAAATCAAATGACACGGTAGCAGCTTAGGGAGAATGATTATGATATGGCAAGATTTTAAATATGCGATCAGGTTGTTATCAAAAAAGCCAGGCTTTACTGCGCTTACTACTTTAGTGATGGCAACAGGCATAGGTTTGAGTGTTTATATGTTCTCGTTTTTTCACACTATTTTGTTTAAAGACTTAGACTTTCAAGATGGGGCCTCTCTCGTCATGGTCAGTGGCTCTATAAATGGCAAAGAAGATGCTTATAGAATTAATGCCTTAGATTATGCTGAAATCAAAAGTAGCGTAAAGGGTTTAAAAGAGTACGGTGGTTATAACAACGCTAATGTTGTTGTTTCAGCAACTGAAGGGGCGATAAGATTTCCGGCGATAATGGCACAAGCGAATATATTTCAACTGACTCGCACAAAGCCTATTTTAGGACGAGAATTTAGGGCTGAAGATGAAAAATCTGGCTCTGAAAAGGTTGTTGTTATTGGTTATGATCTTTGGCAAAACCAGTTCAGCGGCGAAAATGATGTACTCAAACAAAACATGCGCATTAATGGTGAAAAACACAACGTGGTGGGTGTGATGCCACAAGGATATTTGTTCCCTCGAAATGCCCAGATATGGTTACCTTTACAAATTGATCCTAAACAATTAGTCCGAGAAAATAGCACAACATTACATGGTTTAGCACACTTAGAAGATGGCGTGACTATGGCTGAGGTAAATCGTGAACTAAGCGTTGTTATGAAACGAATTGAGAATCAACACCCACAAACAAATACTGGTATTAGTGCTCATGTCACATCAATTCCGGGTGTTGGTGGCGCTGATGGTGCTCCGGTCATTTATACCATGCATACTGTTGCCTTGTTAATTTTGCTGTTGGCGTCGATAAATGTTGGAAATTTATTATTATCGCGCGCATTAGAGCGTGGGAAAGAAACAGCAATTAGAGTCGCGTTAGGCGCACCTAGGTCACGATTAATTAGTCAGATGTTATGGGAAAGTACCATAATTTGCACGCTTGGCGGAATGATAGGTTTTTTAGTTATGGCCTGGGGCTTGGAGATTACAGAGCCAATTGTAGCTACTTTTTTTGCAGACCCATTAGCATTTTGGTGGGACTTTGGCATTGATACTTATACGGTAACACTGTTTTTAACCATCCTTATTAGCACTATTTTTGTCACCGGATTTTTGCCTGCTTGGAGAAGTACAGGGGGTGACTTTAATGCCGTACTACGAGATGGTACTCGAGGCGCACAAGGGAAGAAGGCAGGTCGCCTGAATCGTTTTCTGGTTATTAGTGAAATATTTATTTCTATGACGGTATTAATATCCTCTGCCGTTATGGTGCAATCTGCTTATGAGCAAACCAATAGTGATATGGGGGCTGATACCGAAAATAGTTTAGTGGCAAGTGTTTTATTACCTGCAGCGAATTATGATACGGATGCTAAAAAGGCACACTTTGCCAAAACGTTGCAATCACGTTTAGAAAACAGTGCTTCAATTGAAGCGGTAATGTTAGCAACGTCGTTACCAGGGCACTATAGTTCAATCTCGAAAGTCATTATAGAAGGTAAAGAATATAGCAAGGATAGTAACAATAGTTATCCGAGTGCTAATGATATTGCCACTATGCCAGGCTCTTTGGCAAAGCTGGGCGTTGAATTACGCCAAGGGCGTTATTTTAACAATAGTGATGATGGTTTGGCTAAAGCGACAGCTTTGGTTTCAGAAAGCTTTGCCAAGCGCCATTTTCCTGAGCAGGGTGCTTTGGGGAAAAGGTTTCGTTTAGCGAAGACAACGCAAGACAACATTGAATGGGTGACTATTGTCGGCATAGTTGAGCATACGATTCAAGGTAACAGAGACGGTGATGCAGCAAGTATGCCTGCAATCTATAGACCGTTAACTCAAGCACCACGAAATCAGCTTACTATTGCAATGCAATTAAGTTCAAAAGGAAGCCTTGCGGTACAGCATTTGCGTAAGACTTTACAAGGTATTGATAGTGAACTAGCTTCATACCGTATTGAAACTTATCAAGCAAGTAACGATAGAATTACAGCGCCGGTAGTTTTTATTAGTAGCTTAACGGCAATATTTGCTATTGCAGGTGTGGTGCTAGCAGCAAGTGGTATTTATGGTGTTATGGCAAATATGATAAGCCAACGAACGCAGGAAATAGGCATTAAACGTGCGTTAGGTGCTGATGAGCAAAGAATCAGCAGAGAGTTTGTCTTTGCTGGTGTGAAATTATTACTTTGGGGTGGTATACCCGGTATTGTAGCCGGTGGTTTTATGGGCTTTGCTATGGCGCAAATGTTTGGTACTTCATATTCGTCACTAGTATTAATAGTAATTATTATGGTGAGCATAGTGGTTGCTACTGTGCTGGTAGCGACTTACTTACCAACAAAAAATGCGTTAAGGTTAGAGCCAAGCCAAGCATTACACTATGAATAATGGTAGATAACACCTACTTTGAAAATTAAGCAGCTAAGAGTATATATTAACTGCTTAATTATATTTTTTTAGTGTTGTTATTTATGTAAGACCATGGGATTTAAAAGAAAGAAACGATGAATAAAAACATTCTATTAGTCGATGACGACCTAGATATTCTGTCAGCCTTAAAGATTTTACTGGTACCGGAAGGTTATGGCGTGAACCTTTGTCAAACACCAAGTTCAGCTTTAGCTGCGATTAAAAAAACGCAATTTGATTTGGTATTAATGGACTTAAATTACTCTCTTGATACCACCTCTGGGGAAGAGGGACTGACACTCATTGCGGACATTAGAAAACTTGAAGACGACTTACCTATAGTGGTTATGACTGGCTGGGCTACGGTAGAAGTTGCCGTGAGTACTATGCAAAATGGTGCAAACGACTTTATTCAAAAGCCTTGGGATATTGAACGTCTCATCAGTATTATCAATAATCAATTGAAGTTAGCTAGCAGCGAAAAGAACTCGCAAAAGCTCACTCAACAAAACCAGTTATTGCAGCAACGCCTTGATAGCGAATTTAAAGGTGACATCATAAGCCAATCACCTGTTATGCAAAAAACATTAGCCTTGATTGAACAAGTCGCTCAAAGCCATGCCTGTATTTTGCTAACAGGAGAAAATGGTACCGGCAAAAGTATGTTTGCCCGTTATATCCATCAACACTCAAATCGAAAAGACGCAAACCAAATTTCGGTCAATATGGGGGCAGTGAGTGAAACCTTATTTGAAAGTGAGATGTTTGGCCACGTAAAAGGGGCATTTACTGACGCTAAATCGACACGCATTGGTCGCTTTGAATTGGCTGATGGTGGCAGCTTATTTTTAGATGAGATAGCCAACACTCCCTATTCACAACAAGCTAAATTATTACGTGTTTTAGAAGATCAGCAGTTTGAGAAAGTGGGAGCGAGTAAAACCCAGTCGGTCGATGTGCGTTTAATTTGTGCGAGTAACGCTAACTTGAATCAAATGGTAGCAGCGGGAGAGTTTCGTAAAGATTTATTATATCGTATTAATACTATTGCAATTGAAATTCCAGCATTAAGACACCGAAAGGAAGATATTGTTTTGCTTGCTGATGCTTTCTTAACTCAATGGGCAAATAAGTACGGCAGAAATAAGTTGGTTTTAGATGAACAGGCGAAATATGCCTTAGTTAGTTATGATTGGCCAGGGAATATCAGGGAGTTAAACCATGTGCTCGAACGAGCACAGATACTATGCCAAGGTGTTTTTATCAATGTAAATGACTTGGGCTTATCAGTTAATACTACGCAAACTGATACCGCTAAGGTAGATGTGAAGCAGGGAGAGTTTACAGAAAAGCAAACCCTAGATAGTTTAGCTGATTTAGAATTAACCATAATTGATCAAAGATTGAAGCACTTTGATGGTAATGTACTTAAAGCAGCTAAATCACTGGGCTTAAGCCGTAGTGCTCTTTATCGACGATTAGATAAAATTTAAACCAGCTGCTATAAAAGTCAGTAGCAGGCAAAGTAGTCGAGTGTAACAAAGACAATATGAAACAGAATCAACAAAATAAGAAATCATTTGAAGTACAGTTAACTCAGCTATTTTTATTTACCTCTTTGCCGCTATTTTTCTTGCTAATTGGGGTGATGATATATGCGAATATATCGCTATATTTGATTTTATTAACTGTGCTTATTAGTAGTTTAGTGATTGTTTATAGTCACAGTAAACTTCACCAAAAGTCAGCTTATCAATTTCGAAGTTTAAGTCATTTACTCGATGCTATGGTACAAGGCGATTATAGTCTGAGAGCCCGTATTAGTGATGGTGATGAAGCATTAAATGAATTAGTTGATTCGATAAATAGCCTTAGTTTACGCCTTAATAAGCAAAGAATTGAGACGACAGAAAGTCAATTGTTACTAACTACTGTAATTAACCATATTGATGTCGCTATTCTCGCTTTAAATGAGAATAATGAATTGGTCTTGACTAACCCCGCCGCAAAAAAATTATTGCAAATACCTGCTGAGCAGCAAGAATTTGACTTAATTGAATCATTCTCACAATTTAGTCAAATCGCAGCAATGAACAGTGGTAATAGCCAAGTAATGTCGCTTTCTTTTGCTAATCAGCAAGGTAAGTTTAATGTTCACCTTGAAGAATATCGCGAAAATGGCAAACCACAAAAGTTAGTGTTTATTACTGATGTTAGCACTATGCTTCGTAGTGAAGAGCGAAATGCATGGCAAGCGTTAGTGCGGGTTATTAGTCATGAAATAAACAACTCTTTATCTCCTATCGCTTCAATAAGCCAAAGTTTAAGGCGCTTACTTGCCCGACAAGAGAAACTTGAAAACCATAAAGAATATCTGGTTGAAGGCTTATCTATCATTTCACAACGCAGTAATAGCTTAACTGAGTTTGTTAATAGTTATAAGCAAATAGCCAGTTTACCTGAGCCAAAAAAACAGCCAAGTTCGGTACTGGAATTAGTTAATAAGACGGTAGCCTTATACCCGGATGAATGCATTGAAGTACAAAACATAGACGACATCACTTTAGTCATTGATGCAGTGCAATTTGAACAAGTGCTTATTAACTTGGTTAAAAATGCCGTAGAAGCGGTAAAAAGTGCTGGTGAAGCAGGTAAGGTTGCAATTAGCGGGCAAGTTAATGGAAAGGTATTTAGTTTGTCATTAGTGGACGATGGCACAGGTGTAAGCAATCTAGAGAATTTGTTTGTGCCTTTTTATAGCACAAAAAGTAAAGGCTCAGGCATAGGTTTAGTCTTATGCCGACAAATTATTGAAGCACATGGCGGCAAGATAACCTTAACAAATAGACTAGGTGTCAGTGGTTGCATAGCAACCATAGAGTTACCCCTGTGATACTTGTCTTATTGTCTTATTGTCTTATTTATTAGTATTAACTATAGTGTGAACTCTTAACTCTTTATTTTGGCTGACCGGTCAGTTCACCGAAAGACTTAACGATGCGGACGACTTTTCCATGCTTTTATAGTTTGGTAACGCCAAAACGAATGTATAACGAAGTAACCTAAGATAGAAAAAATAACAGCAAGTACACCGCAGCCAACTAAAAATGCAGGACCTATGGTTGATAAGCTATCGAGTACCCATTGCCAACTTGCTTGAAAGGCAAAATCTTCTTCAGGGACTGCTAATACCCATGTGCCAACCAAATAACAGGCGTAAAATATGAAAGGCATGGTCAGCGGATTTGTTATCCAAACCAATGCAATTGATAGCGGTAGGTTTGCATGTACTATAATGGCAATACCGGCCGACAAAACCATTTGAAATGGCACCGGAATAAAAGCAAAAAATAAACCAACAGCAAAAGCTTTAGCGACAGAGTGACGATTTAAGTGCCAAAGGTTGGGATTGTGTAGTAAATCGCCAAAAACTTTCAGATATTTGTTTTCTTTTATCGTTTGATGATCTGGCATCATACGTTTTATGGTTTTTTTGGGCATATACTTCTACAGGTGCCTTAGCTAAAAATTAGTGTGATTAATAATTTACTTAGCAACATATATATTAAGTAAATATATATGTTGCTAAGTAAAGCAATCGTAAATGCCAATAAGGCGTTCGTTCGATAATTTAACCACTAAACATAAAAGGATTTATATCACTATGGATTGGTGGTTACTGACATTTTTTCTTGGTGCTATATTGTCCCTATTTTTGCAGGAAGTGCCAGCGCTTTTTCAGCTATTTTTACTTCTTTGTCTCGCTATTGGCTTTTATTCCCATAAAAAACTACGTTATAGCTCAGGATTATGGTTTGGCGCTTTATGGATTTTAGCTCAAGCTTACCTCTATCATAACCTGTTACCGCCACCTCTTATTGAACTAATGGAAAATAAACAAGCATTTTTTATTGAAGGTGAGGTACTTAGTATCCAAGTTAAGCCACCGATCATGTTGAGCGAACATATAAAGGAAAGCGCTGTTCAACAGAAAGCTAATTCCACTAAACGCTTTAATTTTCTCGTTAATAAGATAAATCAACAGCTACTTGAAAGCCCAATTACTATTAGGCTAAGTTGGCAAAAGTCGACTATTGACCTTGCTCAAGGTCAAAGGCTCTCTCTTAACGTTAAAGTAAAGCCAGCCCATGGATTAGCAAACATAGGCACGTTTAATTATTTAAGTTGGCTCAAAGCACATAACATCGTCGCAACAGGCTATGTGGTTAATCCGAGAAAGAAGAAAAATTCAAATTATCAAGAAGCGGAAGACTTAAAAAGCTTAAAAGCGAATAAATTGCTAATGGCAAATATCACAATGAGGCAAGCACTATTTGAGCACTATCAAAGCCTTACTCCAAATCATAAGCTTACCCCCATTTTATTGGCATTAGCCTTTGGGGAGCGTAGTTCACTTAATACCGACCTTTGGCAGACACTACAAGTGACTGGTACTAGTCACCTTATTGCTATTTCGGGTTTACATATAGGGTTACTTGCTGGTAGTGCGTTTTTTATTGTGATGTTTTTTTTTCAATATATCCCATTGAGAAATCCTTGCTGGCAGCACATTAACAGCCGTTATATTGCTATTGCTGTGAGTTTGTTACTTGCAACTGCGTATGCATATTTAGCGGGTTTCTCTCTTCCAACCCAACGTGCTTTGGTGATGTTAAACTTGTACTGGTTAAGTCGCGTTGTTGGCATAAAATTCTCTGCGAAACGTTTAATTTTAGTGACAATCTTTATTTTGTTGATTATCACTCCTTTTAGCTTATTAACCGCTAGCTTTTGGTTATCTGTTTATGCTGTGGCTATTATCTTTGTATCACTATGGCGATTTAAAGCATGGATGAATAAGGGTCCATATCTTTGGCGTTTCTTCAAAACGCTATTTATTATTCAAGTAGCACTTACCGTGATGTTAATGCCGATAACTGCATTATTTTTCCAAAAGATATCCTTAGTTAGTTTATTTGCTAATATCATTGCTGTGCCTTGGATGAGTGCTTTTAGCATACCTACAGCACTCATGTCAGTGGTCTTGATACCGATAAGTGAGTCATTAGCGCAATGGTTTATGATGTTATCCCTGCAATCGTTAACCTGGTTGTGGTTTTACCTTGATTTACTTAGTGAGCTACCTAATGCAATTATTTCACTTTCATTCGTTCAACAAATGATTGTACTGTTAGTGGGTAATGCTGCTTTTTCAATACTTTACCTGTCGCCATGCCTCTGGACTAGGGGGGTAAACAAATCACTTTTGTTTTGCTAGCCCTCAGCGCGATTGTGTTTAGTTATCATGAGCCAATTATGTCCTCTTTAAATACTTACGCTTTGTCAAAAGAGGTAAAAACGCCTAAGGATGCCATTAATTTCCAAGCTGAGTCTGGCTTTAGCTCATGGGAAGTGATTTTTTTTGATGTTGGTCAGGGAACATCGGTGTTAGTTAAACGAGATGACCAGGCCATTTTATATGATACCGGAGCAGCTTACCCCAGTGGTTTTACTATGAGTGATGCGGTGATACTGCCATTTTTACAATACTCAGCCATTGAGAAGCTAGATAAAGTAATATTAAGTCACAGTGATAATGACCATGTTGGCGGCCTTAGGACCTTGATAGAGCATATATCGATTGATGAAATAATCAGTAATGATAAAACACTCTTTAATTCTAAAGCCTTATCACTTAATGCTCTCTCAACTACTACGAATTTAGGCCCTAGTAATAGGCGACTTACTGACTGTCAGCCACGTAATAGTTTTTCTTGGCAAGGGTTAAGGTTTGACATCTTATGGCCTTTAGCTTGGGATCCTTCCAATGAAAGTGTTAATAGGGGCAAGCAAAAAAATGATGACTCTTGTGTTATCTTAATTAGTGATCAACTGGGAACTACACTGCTTTTAACCGGAGACATTTCCTCGAAAGTTGAGCAGAAGTTACTAAAATTTTATCCCCAGCTTAATGCTGATATTTTACAAGTACCTCATCACGGATCTAAAACATCATCAAGTCAGGCATTTCTTAGTCAATTATCACCTGACGTTGCGTTAGTTAGTGCAGGTTACTTAAATCGTTGGCATATGCCCGTCGCTATTGTTCGTCAGCGTTACCATGATAGTAAAATTCAATTGTTAAATAGTGCGGAGCTGGGGCAAATCATCATAACCGTTGATGAAGAGGGAATGAGCACACAAAGCTTTACTGAAGATTTACGCCCGTTCTGGTTTAGTCATTAATAGCACTCAGACCTTTTCTTTAGGGGAATATTTGTCGATAAAAATTTTTGAATTTTAGATCTTTGGAATTTGTTCGTAGTAAAGAAATTTCAGATTATCTAACGATATCAGCACTAAATTATTCATTGTTCTTGCTGTTGAACTTGTTCTGGTTATAGTTTTTGTTGGTTGTATCGCTAATTCACGGTAAAATGCAATTTCGATAATGTAAGCATGATAAAAGTAACTATGATTAACGTAAGTATTGTTAATGTTTTATCAACGTTTCGTTTAGGCAATTAAAATACTTGAGTAATCTTAACTAATGGCATCATCTCCAAAAACGAACGCCTTATCTTCTTCCGACTCAGCCAATGCAACCACATGGCAAAACTTTAAACGACTGGTTAGTTATGCGAAACCTTATAAGCTCGGCTTTGTCGCCGCAATCATTGGTATGCTTGGTTATGCAGCTATCGATGTATATTTTCTATCACAGTTAAAACCGCTTGTTGATGAAGGTCTCTCTGGGGCTAATGCTAACTTTATGAAGTGGGCGCCATTGTTTATTATTGTGGCCTTTACTGTTCGCGGTATAGCTCACTTTATTGCTAATTATTGCCTAGCTTGGGTCGGCAATAATGTCGTTGCTGATTTAAGACAAAAACTTTTTGAACATATCATGTCAATGCCCGTGGCTTTTCATGATCAAACATCTACCGGCTCACTTATTTCAAAAATAACCTTTGATACCGAGCAAGTATTAAATTCGGTGAGTAAATCTATTTTAACCATAGTGCAGCAAAGCGCCTTTATTATTGGTTTACTTGGGTTGATGTTTTATTACAGCTGGCAGTTATCATTAATCTTTCTATTGATCACGCCTATTATTGCTGTGATTGTCAGTGTGGTATCAAAGCGCTTTAGAAAAGTGAGTAAAAATATTCAAGGGGCGATGGGAGAGGTTACCACAGCGGCAGAACAAACCTTTAATGGCCACAAAGTGGTATTAACGTTTGGTGGTCAACAACGAGAGTTCTCACGTTTTGCCAAAATAAATAAACATAACCGTCAGCAGCGCATGAAAATGCGGGCAACAAAATCAGCCAGCGTACCCATTATTCAAGTAATAGCCTCATTTGCTTTAGCTTTTGTTTTCTATGCCATTACTTCAGATAGTTTACGCGACAGTATCTCTCCAGGTACTTTTGTCAGTATTATCACGTATATGACCATGTTGCTAAGACCTCTGAAAATGCTAACTAATGTCAATAGTGAATTTCAACAAGGCATGGCGGCTTGCACCAGTATCTTTTCGATACTCGATCATGAAAAAGAAAAAGATAATGGTGACAAACAACTTGAAAGAGCTTCAGGAACTTTGTCCTTCAAACACGTTGATTTTTCTTATAAAAATACCAACACCATGACAACAAGCGATAAAGAACAAGACACTAAACTTGCGTTAAGCGATATTACTTTTGACTTAGCGCCTGGTGAAACCTTAGCGTTAGTTGGACGTTCCGGCAGCGGTAAATCAACGGCCAGTTCATTATTATTACGCTTTTATGATGCCACACGCGGTGAGATATTAATTGATGATACTAATATCGAACAATTTCAGTTAAAAGATTTACGTAAACAGTTTTCTTATGTATCTCAACAAGTCGTATTGTTTAATGATACTTTAGCCAATAATATTGCTTATGGTAAACCTGAAGCGACTGAAGCTGAAATTATCGAAGCAGCTAAAAGTGCGCATGTGATGGAGTTTGCAGAACACATGGAGCAAGGGCTTGAAACCAATATTGGTGAAAATGGGGCTTTACTTTCAGGTGGTCAACGTCAGCGTGTCGCTATTGCGCGCGCTTTATTGTGCGATACGCCATTCTTAATTTTAGATGAAGCAACCAGTGCGTTAGATACAGAATCGGAACGTCATATTCAAGATGCGCTACAAACATTACAGCAAAATCGTACTTCAATTGTTATTGCCCATCGATTATCGACTATTGAAAATGCAGACAAAATAATAGTTATGGAGCAAGGTAAAATTGTCGAGCAAGGTAACCACCAAAGTTTACTTGCCAAACAAGGTGCTTATGCCCAGTTGCATAGTTTCCAATTTGAATAAGGAATAGGTGGTATGCGCTTAATTGAGAAAGTTTGGTTTAATGACCATCCGGCTAAATGGCTGTTAGTACCAATGTTACTGCCTTTATCTGCGTTATTTTGGCTGATCAGTACATTAAGACGACTCAGCTATAAAATTGGCTTATCAAAATCATGTCAGTTAAGTAAGCCTGTTATTGTTGTGGGTAACATCGGTGTTGGCGGCAATGGTAAAACGCCGATAGTTTTATATTTGGTTGAACTGACTCGTTTACTCGGTTTAACGCCAGGCGTCATTTCTAGAGGTTATGGCGGTAAAGCGCCTCACTATCCTTATTTGCTTGATGAAAAGTCTACCTCTATAGAAGCCGGTGATGAGCCTATACTTATTCAGCAACGTTGTCAGGTTCCTATTGCTGTCGGTAGTGATCGTATAGCGAGTGCGAAGTTACTTATTGCTCAAGGCTGCGATATTATTATTAGTGATGATGGGTTACAGCATTATCGTTTAGCCCGTGATTTAGAGCTAGTGGTTGTCGATGGCAAACGTTTATTTGGTAATGGTTTATTATTACCTGCGGGCCCATTGAGAGAAGGGCTGTGGCGTTTACCTAAAAGTGATTTAGTTATTTATAATGGTAAAAATGATCAGGATTACCAGGAAAAGAATTATCCGTGTATGCACATGACATTGGCAGCAACAGAGCTGTGTAACCTACTTACCGGTGAGCGCATCTATTTAACGGATTTTATTAGATTAAATGATTCGGTTAATGCCATTGCAGGCATTGGCGCGCCACAGCGATTTTTCGATACACTAAAAGAGCATCAATTTAAGGTCATTAATCAGCAAAGTTTTGTTGATCATCATGCTTTTGTCCTTGCTGACTTCAACGAATTTGATGATAATATACCATTATTAATGACTGAAAAAGATGCCGTTAAGTGCCATGGTTTTTGTAAAGAAAACTGGTGGTATTTACCCGTGGATGCCACTTTTAGTGACGCAGATAGACAGTTAATCATCGATAGAACTCAAATCGCAGTACAATCAGTTATACAGTAAACAATATAAGTGGCAATACATTCACTAATACATTCGGTAAATGAAAACATTGCTCATCGATTAAATATTAACCAGAGAGAAGTTAACATGGCTTTTGATACAAAATTAATGGAAATCCTTGCCTGCCCAGTATGTAAAGGTAAGTTAGATTATGATAAAGCAGCGCAAGAGCTTATTTGCCACTTTGACCGTTTAGCTTATAGCATAGAAAAAGACATTCCAGTATTACTCGAAAATGAAGCGCGTGAAATTAATGCTAACCAGTCTACTGAGCAGGATGGTTAATCATGGCTGCTAGTGACCCTTCAGTATTGAGTAAACCAGCTACTGGCGATACCAGCTTTGTTGTTGTTATCCCTGCTAGATATCAATCATCTCGTTTGCCAGGAAAGGTGTTAGCAGATATCAATGGCAAACCTATGATCCAATGGGTTGTTGAAAAGGCGCAATTAAGTGGTGCTCGTCAAGTGATTGTTGCGACAGACAATGATGAAGTGGCTGCAGTAGTAAACAGTTTTGGCGCTGAAGTGTGTAAAACTCGTGCGGACCATCAATCGGGCACTGAACGTCTTGCAGAAGTCATGGAAAAATATCAATTCAGTGACGATGAAATCATTGTTAATGTACAAGGTGATGAACCTTTTATTCCGCCAGAAAATATCGCACAAGTAGCGAATAATCTAGCTAACCAGCAACAAAGTAGTCATGTAGCACGCATGTCGACCTTGGCTATTAATATTGACTCTGTAGATGAAGCGTTTAATCCTAATGCCGTTAAAGTAATACTTGATAAAGATGGTTATGCCTTATATTTCTCTAGAGCAACTATTCCTTATGATAGAGAGCGTTTTTTAAATTCAGATGCTACTACCGAAGAAAATATTCGCGTAATAGGTGATTTTTACTTAAGACACGTCGGCATTTATGCTTATCGCGCTGGCTTCATTAAAGATTATGTCAATTGGCCCACAAGTGAATTAGAACAAGTTGAAGCGCTAGAGCAGCTAAGAGTTTTATATCAAGGAGAGAGAATTCACGTCGCGGTAGCAAATAGCCACGTACCTGTAGAAGGTGTTGATACTTCAGAAGATTTAGCCAAAGCAAGAGCATACGCGACTAGCTTAGTGTAATTTCACCTTCGGTCTACTTCTTAGCAGTAAAAATAAACCTGCGAGGCATTACTGCCTGGCAGGTTTACTTTTATTGATATGATTAAACTTTGAATGTTTAGCCATTTGCTACAGCAAGTTCATCATGAGTGTTTTGTAAAAAACAGGCACTAAAATCTACTAAACCATGAATAGAGCTCGGTAGTTGCTCAATATCAATGGCATCAATTAAGTTTTTTACTTCTAATCCCAGTTCAGTATCGCCTTCAATTTTTAAACGACGTTGAAAAAATAAGGTATCAGGGTCTTGTTTACGCCCTGCAATGAGCACCAAGTCATCACCGTTAGCACTAAAACTGACATCTTCAGCAATATTATCTTTAGGCGAGGCCATGATTAATTGGTCTTGATCAAAGCTTAACCACCAATTTAGTTGTAAATCGAGGATGGAAATTTTTAGCCATTTGTCTTGTAAAAACTCAAAGTCACCGTCGGTAATCGCTTCACTAAAAATAGAATGTAGTGCTGGAATAAGTACAGACTTTTGCGCGCTAAACGGTACAAAACGTAAGCTTGGCTGCAATATTTTTGGCATTACCTTGATCAATTTCTCCTTTAATCGTAACGGTATTTTTTTCTCAACTAACGATAAAGAGGGAATAATACTGGCCGTTATCGATTGTGTAAAGGGTAATAATGAAGGGATTTTTAGCACTTTTATTTACTCTGATGCTGCTTATTGACTAGCAAGCATTCTAGCAAGGCTAAAAAATAAATTAATATTGCAGATCAAGTTTTCTTTAATACACATCAATAAATCAGAATGATGAACAACATACACTGCTGAAAATTTTTATGTCTAATAATGATGACAATTGGGAGTTGATGTGGAGTTACTTTGTCCTGCTGGTAATTTACCCGCGCTAAAAACAGCAATAGATAATGGCGCCGATGCGGTTTATATCGGGTTAAAAGATGATACCAATGCCCGCCACTTTGCTGGTCTTAACTTTAATGATGGTAAATTAGCCAAAGCTGCTGATTATGTACATCAGCGAGGTAAAAAACTGCATGTAGCCATCAACACCTTCGCCCATGCAGGTGGTGAAGAACGTTGGCACAAAGCCGTTGATAATGCTGTTGCCATAGGTACAGATGCCTTAATTATCGCCGATTTAGGTGTGCTGGATTACGCCGCAACAAAATACCCTGATGTTGAACGTCATGTATCAGTACAAGCCTCAACCACAAACCTTGAAGCGATAAAGTTTTTTAAAAACAACTTTGATGTTCAGCGAGTTGTGCTGCCGCGTGTATTGTCTGTACAACAAGTTAGACAGTTAGCTAAAAGTAGTCCGGTACCGTTAGAAGTCTTTGCCTTTGGTAGTTTATGTATTATGGCAGAAGGGCGTTGTTATTTGTCGTCCTATATGACAGGAGAGTCACCTAATACGGTAGGCGCGTGTTCACCGGCGAAATATGTTAGATGGCAAGAAACAGATAAAGGCTTAGAATCTCGCTTAAATGGTGTCCTTATAGACCGTTACCAAGAAGATGAAAATGCGGGTTATCCGACACTATGTAAAGGTCGCTTTGAAGTTGATAATAATGTTTATCATGCCTTAGAAGAGCCTACCAGCCTGAATACGTTAGAGCTTATTCCTGACCTAATTGCCATGGGCATAGTCTCGGTAAAAATTGAAGGTAGACAACGTAGCCCCGCTTATGTCGAGCAAGTAGCTAAAACGTGGCGAATGGCGTTAGACAGATATCAGCAGAACCCAGAGAACTTTACTGTTGAAGGTGCTTGGATGAATACCTTAGCTAATTTGTCTGAAGGTTCACAAACCACGTTAGGTGCATATCACAGAAAGTGGCAATAATTGTCACTCATCTTAAAACTTAAAAACTATAAAATTAGCGATAGCGATAAAATTTAGGAAAAATCATGAAATTCTCTTTAGGACCTAGCCTATTCTTTTGGCCGAAAAATGAGGTGGTAGACTTCTACCAACAAGCGAAAGAATCGAGTGCTGATGTCATTTATTTGGGCGAAACGGTTTGTTCAAAAAGGCGTGAACTTCGCGCTAAAGATTGGCTTGGCTTAGCGCAAGACGTTGCCCAAGATACTAATAAACAGGTGGTTGTTTCAACAATGACTTTGCTTGAGTCACCTGCTGAAATACAAGTGTTAAAGCGCTTGTGTGATAACGGTGAATTTCTGGTAGAAGCCAATGATTTAAGCGCAGTGCAAATTATGCATGAGCTTAAAATGCCGTTTGTCGCAGGGCCTGCGATTAATTGTTATAACTTATCAACCCTTAAAGTCTTGTTGAAACAAGGTATGACGCGCTGGTTAATGCCTGTTGAACTCAGTGGTGATTGGTTAAAAATACTATTAGAACAAGCGACAGAGGCAGGTATTCGACAGCAGTTCGAATGTGAAGTCTTTTCATGGGGTTACCTACCGTTAGCCTATTCTGCCCGTTGCTTTACCGCTCGCTCTGAAGATAAAGCAAAAGATGATTGTGAGTATTGTTGCATTAAGTACCCGGAAGGTCGCCGAATGAATAGTCGCGAAGGAGAACGAGTATTTGTGCTAAATGGTATTCAAACTTTGTCTGGTTACCAGTATAATCTCATCAATGAAATGCCAGCCCTTGATGCAATGGGGGTTGATATTGCCCGCATTAGTGCAGATAGCACAGAAGCTTTTACCCAACTTGATAACTTTAGAGAGCAACTTGTTAACCCAACGAGAAAAGAACTCGACGGTGTCACAGAATGTAATGGTTTTTGGCACAAGATTGCAGGCATGTCCGTAGCTTAAAATTAGCGAGAGTTAAATTAGCTGCAATAATTAAATGAGAATAATGAGAACACTATGTATACCTTAAACTTGAACCAAATGACTCAGCAAGAATTCTTAGACGAATACTGGCAAAAGAAACCTGTAGTAATACGGCAGGGATTTAAAGACTTTGTTGACCCTATTGCTCCTGACGAATTGGCAGGTCTAGCGATGGAGGAGCAAATAGAGTCTCGTTTGGTTCATAAACAAGACGGACAATGGCAAGCTGCTTTTGGCCCATTTGAAAGTTATGAACATTTAGGCACTGAGAACTGGTCTCTTGTAGTACAAGCCCTTGATAATTTCTCTGAAGAGTCGGCAGGAATTATTGAAGCATTCCGATTTATTCCTCACTGGCGTTTAGATGACTTAATGGCAAGTTTTGCTATGCCCGGTGGCAGTGTTGGTCCACACATAGATAACTACGATACTTTCATTTGCCAAGGCTCAGGTAAACGTCATTGGCGAGTTGGAGATAGCGGTGAGCACGTAGAATTTGCAGCCCACGAAGCGTTATTACATGTCGAGGCATTTGAGGCTATCATCGATGTAGAACTCGACGCTGGAGATATCTTGTATATTCCACCTGGATTCCCCCATGAAGGTATATCCCTTGACACCTCAATGAGCTTTTCTGTCGGTTTTCGAGGTAATTCAGCGGTAAGTGTACTTAGTGCTTTTGCTGATCATTTGATTGATAATGAAAAAGGTAGCCAGTTATTAACCGATCCTAATAGGCTGGTTACTAGTAATAGTGGCGAGGTAAGCAACAACGATTACGCGAGTATTAAGTTGCAAGTTCAGAATCTACTTGATGATGACATTAACTTTAAAAAATTCACGGGGCAGTTTTTAACTACCGCGAAACATGATCTAGATATTTTAATACCGGATGAACCGTTTGAGCTTACTGAAGTGAGTAACTTGCTTAACAGTCATGCTATCAAACGTCTAGGCGGCTTACGTGCTTTTTACTTCGAAGATACTATTGAACAGGGTTTGTGTTATATCAATGGTAGTGAATTGGCTTTTTCAGCAGAAATTGCTAATGGTGTGAAACTACTTTGTGACAAAGTGATGTTGTTACCTGACGATCTTAGTGACTGGAGCCATAATGCTGCTTTTGTTGAGTTAACGACAGAGTTACTGAACCAAGGTTATTGGTATTTAGCTGAAGCAGAGTAGCTAACTTGGCTTTAGTCAATTTTCCTTCTGAAAATGGCACTTATCTGTTTATGTTATAGCTATGTTATTTTTAAATATACAGGGTTCAACCGGCATTTAGGAACGCCTTTATTTAAGGAATTGATTAAAGATAATAGTTATTCAGAATAGTATGTAAAAAATTACGCTAATCAACTAAAGCGATATTGCGTTATTGTTGAACAATAACGCAATATAAAGCGCTTCTAAACTAAACTTGTAGTGATACCTCCCCAAAAAGTGACCAGTATAAAACTTATAGTTTGCTAAGTTCACCGCAAACATTAAGACTAAATTAATATAGCTACATCATCTACAGGTCACAAATATCCCATAAACGCGGATTGACATTAATTGAACTGAGATTGAGCAAGGAAAAGCATTCGTCAAGTATCGATAACTGACAAAATTTAACCTGCAGTTTTAGCTCATCGGATCCCACGGCAGCGCTAACCAGAAAACTCCATACTTATGTCTTTATTTCTCGTTATAACATGAAAAATTTAGTATTCACATCTGTCCAATCAGGAAATCAAGCTCAAGTAAAAAATGAATGTCCCAAACAGAGTCTGGCGAGTCAAATAGAACCTTTTAGTTCACTTCTTACAAAAAAAAAGGTAATTAAAGTTAATTTTAGGTAAATTAAATGTTACTTGTTTCGTATTTAATACATTCACTAACCCTATTTTAGTGTGTATATTACTACGAACAATAGGATATTGGTGGCTATAAAGTCACTAGCACAAGGATAACAATGAGAAAGAATAATTATACTTTAATTGCAGCGTTAGTTGCCGCAACATTAGGCGTTAGTACTCTTAGTGGTTGTAACACTATGGAGTCTACTGCTAACACTCAATCGGTATTAGTGAATCAAGAAACCGTGGTTAAAAGTCAAAATGATCAACGCCAATACCGTTATGTCGAACTTGATAATGGTTTAAAAGTGATACTCGTTTCTGACAGTAGCGCTGATAAATCTGCTGCTTCAATGGATGTACATATAGGTCATATGGCCGATCCTAAAGACCGTGAAGGTCTTGCCCATTTCTTAGAACATATGTTGTTTTTAGGGACTGATAAATACCCTAAAGTGGGTGAATACAATGAATATTTAAAAGCGAACGGCGGTTGGTCAAATGCTGGAACAGGTCAAGAACACACCAATTATTTTTTTCAAGTAAATCAAGACTCATTAGAAGAAGCGACTGATCGTTTTGCGCAATTTTTTATTTCACCTAGTTTAGATTTACAATACGTAGACCGCGAAAAAAATGCGGTTCACTCTGAATACAGCATGAAAATTAAAGATGATGCCCGCCGTATTAGAGAAGTATTGAAAGACACACGAAACCCTGGGCATCCATCAAGCCAATTTTCGGTCGGTAATTTAGATACATTAGCGGACCGCGAAAATGATGTGCTTATTGATGACTTAAAAGCACTTTATAAAGAGAATTATAGTGCTAGCCGTATGTCACTGTCATTGGTAGGTCGTGAAGACCTAGACACCTTAGAGAAATGGGCACGTGAAAAATTCACAGCCATTCCAAATAATGGTTCAAAATCTACTCCTGTTAAGGTTAAGCCCTATTTACCTGAGCAGTTAGGCGTAAAAATCAATATAGAGCCAATGAAAGATATAAGAAAGCTAACGTTGGCATTTCCTGTTAACAAGTCAACTCAGTATTTTGAAGAAAAACCACTTAGTATTATCTCATCTTTATTAGGTCAAGAAGGTAAAGGCAGCTTATATAGCCATCTAAAAAACCAGGGATTAATAGAATCTTTAGGTACTAGCGCTTATGGTCCAGATGATTTTGAGCGTTTTACTGTAAGAATTACACTGACACCTAAAGGTTTAGCTGATTATCAACAAGTCACTGAAGCGGTATTTGCATATTTACAATTGTTATCAAATAAGCAATACAACCAGCAGTACTTTACAGAACAAGCGGCTATCTCAAAAAATAGTTTTGATTTTTTAGAAAAACAGGGGGCAGCAGATACCGCTAGCAACCTTTCAAGACAGTTACAGTATTTTTCACCAAAAAACATTCTCAATGAAGGCTATTTGTATAGTGATTATTCTCACCAATTGATCACTGAATACTTGGCGCAGATAACACCTGAAAAAATGCGATTAGTGTTAATTGCTAAAGGTTTAACAACAGATCAAGTGCAACCTGAATACAATACGCCTTATGCAATGACTAAAATCAATGCAGAAGAGATGAGTCGTTATCAATCACCTAAAACCATTGATGCATTTTCGTTGCCAGCACCTAACCCATTTATTGCTACGAACCTAACAATGAAAAAATTAGAGTCAGATGCGAGCAAGCCAGTCGTTGCTTTTGAGAAATCAGGCTTTACTTTATGGCACAAGCAAGACACTGAGTTTAGAGTGCCTAAAGCATCTGTTAATGTACAAATTTACTCTGACCAAGCAGGAAAAAGTGCGTTATCACGCGCTCAAAACTATCTTTACAGTGCGTTATTAAAAGACAGTTTAAATGAGTTTGGTTATCCCGCCAAAGAAGCTGAATTATACTATAACGTTTGGTCTACCAGTGCAGGAATGGGCTTTGGCGTAAATGGCTATGATGAAAAACAAGCCATGCTGTTAAGTACAATCAATAAACGCGTTCGACATTTGGATATAGATGAAGCGGCTTTTAATTTACACAAAGAGCGCTTAGTACGTAAATGGAACAATGCTAAATTTGACCGTCCATATAGCCAAGCACGTTCAGCATTGAGCCAAATGCAAAGTACTAAAAGCTATTCAGCAAAAGCATTAGCCAGTGCACTTTCAACAGTAACAACAAAACAGTTAGCGCAATATATTAACGATTTTCATAAGGCGATTGAAGTCGAAGTATTGGTACACGGTAATATGCTTAAAGCAGAGTCGGTACAATTGGGCAAAAGCCTTTATGCGCTAAATATGACCAACTCTATAGCTAAAGAACGTGCTAATAAAGTTGTTAAGTTAAACAACACGAGTCATGCGTTAGTTCAAGAATTAGTGGTAGATCATAACGATTCGACCATTGTTGAAAGTTACATTAGTAATGATGATTCATTCGCTAATCGAGCTAAATATGGCTTATTTGGTAGCATGATAAACGCTCCTTTCTTTAAATCTATCCGTACCGATCAACAACTTGGCTATATTGTTAGTGGCCGAAATACCAAGTTAGAAAATTTACCTGGATTGTCATTTTTAATTCAATCGCCCAAAGCAGGACCGGTAGAATTAAAACGTCGGATCGATCAATTCATGACTGATTTTAGAGGGACATTAAATGAGATGACCGCTGAAAAATTTAATGAATACAAGCAAGGGCTCATTAAAGATTTACAAGCTAAAGATAAGAACTTAAATGAGCGCACACGGTATTACTGGTCAGAAATCAATGAAAAAATGTTTGATTTTAATAGCAAAGAAATAATTGTTACTGAAGTTGAAAAGTTAACACATGACGATATGAAAGTGTTTTTCTCTTCAATAATAGAAACAACTCAACCTATTATTGTGCGAAGCTTTGGTACTGCCCATCAAGGTGATGACGATTACAAGCAAGCCTTGCACGATAATAGTATTTGTCGTACTGAGCAGTGCTTTACTAACGAACTTACTAAGGTTGTGAGATAACTATTATTGACTAATATAGTGGTGTTGTTTATCTAATTGATCAAAGGCTTCTGAATGAACTCAGAAGCCTTTTTTACAACTATCAATCGTCTTATCGACAGAGCTAACTAACCAGGGTTATTGTTATTTAGCTGACACAGAATAGTTAGTTAACAATAATAATTAACTGACCTTAGCTTAATGTAAAATTTTAAAGAGTATTACTCTACTTTCAAGCGGTTTCATTATTCACTGATGACACTCGCAGATATCTAGTGATATCAACCTCATCAATTTGTTCGCTGTTCATGTACTTATTGGCATAAGTTAAATAAGTGCCAGAGGTTAAAAATAGCTCGAATAAATCAATGTCAATATGTTGATCAATGGCGAATTTATGCAAAATATTAACTGATACACTTAAGGGTTTTGCTTTTTTATAGGGCCTATCAGCAGCCGTTAATGCCTCAAAAATATCAGCAATCACTAATACTCGTTCAGGGATAGTTAATTGGTCAGCCGTTAACTGTCTTGGATATCCCGTGCCAATAAGGGTTTCATGATGTGTTGAAGCAAATCGTGGAACATTAGCAAGCTCAGGAGGAAAAGGCAGTTGTTCTAACATTTTGATCGTACCTATAATGTGCTCATTGATAATATATCGGTCTTCTGCTGTTAATGTGCCACGAGAAACAGATAAGTTATATAACTCACCTAAATTAGCAATATATTCAGGTGCAGACATTTTTATAGCGAGTTTTTCATCGAATTCTACGGGATTAATCCGTCTAAAAATATGTTCTGCTTTGTCGGTCAATAACTGTTCAGTTACGGGAAATCTCTGTGATTGCGCATCTGTTGGTTGGTGGAGACCTTGCTGTTGGTTTTGTTTTGCTAAATGTAACTCTTCTACTGGCGATAAACCTAAAGTATCATCAAAGTGACGTTGCCAAGTTTGTTGAGCAATGAGGTGTAATTGCTCAATTTTATCCTCAGCCATAAACTCACTCCCTACATTCGCATTGGCTACAAAAGCAAAGTCTTGTGTTAATTGCCTTTGTTGCTCTATCAGTAACTGATGTAGTTGTTTTTGTTGTTCAGGTTTTTCGATTAAAGCCTGATAATAATTCACTTCAGCATCTCGCCATAGTACTTCAAAGCGCATTCTTACTTCATGAATACGGTTATATATGCTTTCAAGTTTACTGCCTTTATCAACGATATGTTCAGGGGTAATAATTTTTCCGCAATCGTGTAACCAAGCAGAAATTTTGAACTCACGGTATTCATCATTGGACTTAAATGAAAAATCTTTAAAGGTACTATTATCTTTAACAACTTCATTCACTAACATTAGGCCTAATTCAGGAACTCTATTGCAGTGACCACCGGTATATGCCGATTTATCATCGATAGTTTGTGCGATAAGTTGTATGAAAGAGTCCATCAATTCTTGCTGTTTTAGCTCATGGTCTTTAATCGCAACAGACATTTCGACTAATGAATAGGCAAGCTCATCAATTTCTTTAATATTACTTTTAACTAAATTGACTTCTTCATATTTTCTGTTTTTAATTTTCTCATTCTCTAATGCAAGTAACTTAATAGGTTTTACTATTGGGCTGGAAAAAATCCAACTCACAGGCAGCACCAGTAATAAACAAATTGTTGTGATGATGATTGATAATTTTACCTTGGCAGCACTGGGAGCCAAAATAGTTTCACGCGGTACTATTATGGCTAAAAACTCTGTTTCGTTAAAATTAGTAGGAGTTAAGTAGATAAAACTCTCGATATCATTTATCACTGATGGCACCAGTTGCCCATGACGAAGGGTATTATCGGCTAACGATATTAATTCCGCATAAGGGACTACTCCTTGTTTGCTTTGTGCCTTACTTTGAGTAAACCACTTTGCTTTAAGTGCACTTTTTTGTTTTTCCGAAATATTATCTATAGCTAGATTAATAATGGTCATTAACTCGGTTTGTGAATCATGTAGCATAAAATGTAAAGAGTCGTTTAGGTCTGCTGGAGCAAAAATTACCTCGGAGTGATATTGAATGTTTTTAATAAAAAATTGCTGTTGGATATAACGAAAAATAACTTCGTTGTCAAAACCAGCAAAGATCTCGCCCTGTGCCACCGCTTTTAACATCGCTTTACTCGAAGGGTATTCAATAATATTAATACTTGGAAAGTGTTGTTTAAGGAGCTTGGTGTTTGACCAGCCTTGAGTGATTGCTAACTCTTTGCCTTGTAATTGACCTAGATTACTTATTTTAGTTACATTTTTCTGAGTGATGATAGTAAAGGGCAAGTTAATAAATTTTTCTGAAAATATTCCTCTCTGATTATTTTCTTCTGTTTTAAATACTGGTTGGAGTATATCGATGCTGTTGCTTTCAAATTCTTTAACTAACTCAAACCATGTTAAACCATTGGTATATTCAAACGTTAAGCCAGTCATCTGAGAAACTAAAGACAGTATTTCGATGCTATAACCTTTTGGTTGCCCTGATATTGAAAAATCAATAGGGGCCCAATCAGTTTCATTAGATACTTTTAGCGGTGGAGTGTTTGCGATTAGTTGCTTTTGTTTATTGGACAGTGCGATTTTATTGACTTTTATCTTAGCAATCTTAGGTGCATTACCTTGGTTACTTGAGATTATCTCCCCTGATTTTTGAAATAAATAGACTTCTTTTTCTACATTACCGTTATGTGCCGAACCTTGGTTGGTTAGGTATTGATCAATAGAAGATAACGCAATATCCACCGCAAGGACAGCATCAGAGCCAGGGATTTTAGCTGAATAGGTTTGCCCTGGGGCTTGCAAATTTTGGAACATATAGGGATCAGTTTTATGAACTTCTCCCATTTTAGCGTTTAAATACCATAGCCGAACACTAGCGTCATAATCGGTGTTTTCTTCACGGATTATCCGTACAGTAAAGTCTGCATTAAGATAACTAAAAACGCGTTTTCTTTTGCTAGCTTCGCCAGTAACTTCAATGGTAAGCCAGCGATCTGAAATTGAAGCATCGACTTGTGCTCGAATTGCTGGACTCGCGTCTAAATTGATTAACTCATAGAGGTCACCATTTCCAAAACCTATATATACTGCATAAAAGTCACTACTAGACTTGAGCACTTCTGAAAAAACAGGCCCGACAGAATTACTTACCTTATTACCCTCAACAAGGTCTCCAAATTTGGCGAACATGCGAGTAATATTTTGAGCTCTTTTATCGAGTGATTGTAAATGCTCTTGTGTTTTTTGACTCGATAAAGAAAATAGTTGGCTAGCGGATTCAGTAGCCATATTTTTACTGAAGTGATATTGCAAACTGATGGCAATAACGGCAGTAACAACCGTAGCTAAAATGAAAATACTTACTACGGTAAATCGAATAGTGTGCTGTGATAGCTTTGGCAAAAATTTCAATATGCTAAGTCCCTTCAACAAAATTATATTTGATAATAACAGCTTAACTTATTTTCAATTTTTTTTTGTATTTAATATGAGCTGTTTATTTTCCATTTTTACAACTAAATGTTATTAGTTATTGCTTGTTGATAAGCAATGCGGATAATAGCGGCTTATTTTCATTGACAGTAAGGCCTTGCTTGCCAATATGCGCTTAGATAAATTTATTTGTAAAAGTACTGAACTCACCCGAACCGAAGCTAAAAAAGTGCTTAAAAGCGGTGAGGTACGTGTTAATAATGAAGTCGCTAAAAATGCGGCAATGCAAGTACATGAAAACAATCTTATTACTATTGATGGTCAACAACTTAGCGCGCGTGGCTCTCGCTATTATATTTTACATAAGATAGTAGACACCATTTGTTCAAATGTTGATGAAATCTACCCGTCGGTATTACATTCTCTTGAGGTAGATAAAGCCTTCGATTTGCATATTGCTGGCCGATTAGATGCTGATACCACAGGTTTGGTCTTGATCACCGATGATGGTCGCTGGTCGCATAACGTTATTTCGCCGAAAAAGCAGTGCCAGAAAACATACCGTGTATGGCTACGCAGCGAAATTGACGATGATAAGTTATCTGCATTAGTCGCTAGGTTTGACAGTGGACTTCAGCTACAAGGAGAAGACTCACTTACTCGACCTGCAATATTAACGCGGGTAGAAATAGATAATTTGGTTGATGAAGCGTCTTATCGAAGTGAAGTTCTACTTACTATCACCGAAGGGAAATATCATCAAGTTAAACGTATGTTTGCAGCGGTAGGTAATAGGGTAGTGGGCTTACATAGAGAACAGATAGGAAAAATAACCTTGGGTGATTTAGCCCCAGGTGAGTGGCGTGAATTAACTGAAGATGAAATAACTCAATTTTCATAGCTTTGCTGGACTGCTTTCGAATTAGAGCAGCTCATACAGTCATATCGCCAGTATTTGATAAAATACTGGCGTATCAGCTACAACTTCACTGGTAGCGACAGGTCTACTTTTTATTTAACTCATTAAATTTAGCCATCTGTTCATCAGTTGCTGGCAATTGATGTTTTTCTTTCCATTCACTGTAAGGCATACCGTAAACCTGTTCACGGGCAGCATCTATATCAACGTCAACACCTAACTTTTCTGCTTCACTCACTGTCCATTTACTAAAACAATTACGGCAAAAACCAGCTAAATTCATTAATTCTATATTTTGTACGTCTTTGCGTGAGTCTAAGTGCGCCAGTAAACGACGAAAAACTGCTGCTTGAATTTCTATTTCTTTATCCATTTTGTTAACCTTTACTGTGATTGTTTGTTGATAATACTTTATCTTTTTTTATCTTAAGCTTTGATACTTTATTTTTTCGACTGACTAACCGCTTCATCAGCAGGTTTTGTCGGATCAAAACGTCTAATTTGCACTATCATGCCTATGTGTGGGTGGTCAAAATAATGAATCTCTCCGGTGATCACACGGCGATCTTGTTTAAAGGAAATTACCTTATTACGACTTGATGTTGTATTTTGTTTATTTGCTAATTTTTGCTTTGCCGTTAATATCGATGAGTTATTAGATGAGTCAATAATATTTAACTCGGTATCGATATACAGGTAATGATCTAAGTGCACATTGAAAAGCCCATCTATTGACCAAGGCTGAATAGGTGGTGTGGTTTGCTTTTGATTTTCTGTGGTACTATTTACACTTAATGGTACTGTTTCTTCCATAATATCAGATGACAGCTCAGCAACCATATTTTTGATATTCTCTTCGTTATTAACGGACTCATTGCTGTTATCGACATTTGTGCTGGCAGAGTTACTTTTTTGATTGTCTACTAACGAAAGTTGCTGAAATAGAGTGTCAAGCTGTTGCTGTCTTGCTTGTTGGCGTAATTCTTCTGCTATCGTTAACTCACTGAACGCTGCTGAATTCTCTATCACATTGTTTGTAACATTATCAGGTGTCATGGACGAGGTAGCGTTTGTAGTTGCTTGTGCAGCTTCATTGCCAGTTAAATTAATTTGACTACGAATCAGCTCTTCAGCTTGTTTTCTTTGTTCTAAAATTACCTGTATTTCAAGTGCCTGTTGCTCAGACACTTGTTGAGCTACTGCTTGTTGGTAGCGTAAATCTAAATGCTCACCAGCATATAACTTCATCGCTTTTGATTTTCTTTTACTTTCACCCATTTGTCGCCAGCCGAGATGCAATAATGGCGCGTAATTACGTGATCGTTTGATACGGTTAGCAATAGATTTCAAACGAAGAGAATCCTGGCCAATTAAGTAAGGAGTATCGCTTGCCCAGGTGATTTCACCATTTTCATCATCGCGCCATTGTTCAAGCCCATTGATGGTGTTTGTTAGTTTATCTACGGGGAAACCATCGATGCTAAAGCTTTCAAATTGCTCTGAAGTTAAGTGCTGTTGGAAAAATTCAGCAGGGATCACACATAACGGCATTTGGCGATTAATCGGATATTGGTTATAAACCGGTACATCAACCGCGACATACTGTGGTTGCTCGCCTTGCTCCGTTAAATCATCTTTGGCTAAAACTCCAGAGGTGTCATTAGTGACTTCAGGAAGCACAGTTACCGACATCTTAGCTGAAGGCATTACACCTTCATTCGCATCAAGCTGAGCCTTATTGATATCTTGACCATTTTTGCTTTCTGATAGAAGAGCTGCAGCTTCAGTATCAATACTTTCAGGCCAAAGGTTGTATGGCGTAATAGCTATGTCATACGGTAATTTTGTTTGTTGTTGTTGTTCACAAATGGGCAGTAATTTTTTTAATGAGGCTATATTCGGTTGTAAATAAGGTGCTATTAAGTCAATAGCATTTCTTTTTTTACTCGTGAGATCATTCGGGGAAAACTTTTCGGTATTTTTTGAGTTATCTGTAACTTGTTTAAAAATAATAACTTCAATTTCAAACCAACGAGCTTCTTCAACTGCCGAGACTTTAGCGCTGTTGGTAGCCAAAGCATTACAACTTGTTAATAAGCATAATGAGGTTAATGCAGGGGTAAGAATTGAATGGTATTTCATTAAAAGTCCGTATGTTAAGACAAAAGTGTATCAGTTGAGCTAACTTAATTTTATTTTATTTTTACGTTCATATATAGCAATCAAATTAACTAAGTGATCTATTTAAATGGTCTAAATATCCCATAACAGTGTTGCTTTCAATCCCAATAGCCAGCTATTGCTCAATCAAACGCCTTGTTCTTGAAAATTTATTCTAATTAAAATTTGAACTATTAATCAATCTAATAGGTATTGCTTAGAGGCTTGAGCAAAGTAAGTTTAGCGAAAACGTTACTTGCCCAAGTTTACCATTATACCCGTTCCCATTAAAAGCACTCTAAAAACATGTACCTTGTTTGGTAGTGAAAATCTGAGTCATTATTTAGCTAAGTCATTTAAGATATTAGAAATTAAGGTAAAGCGTTTTTGAGTATCATCGTTGGCTTTTACAAACTTCAATTTACTCGCTCCAGCCATGCTATACACTGCTGGATTTTTTTGAATTAAACCAATAATTAGCATAGGGTCAACGCTGGTATCATTACTAAATTCAATCGAGCCACCTGTGGCACTCGCCTCAATTCGCGAAATACCAATAGTCTGCGCTTTAAGGCGTAGCTTGGCAATTTGGACTAAATTTTTACTTGGTTGAGGCAATAAACCAAAACGGTCAATGAGCTCAACTTGAATATCATCTAGCTCATTTTTGTTTTTACAGCTGGCAATACGTTTATATAAACTTAAACGTAAGCTAACGTCAAAAATGTAATCATCAGGTAGCAGCGCTGGTACACGTAACTCAATCTCAGTCTGCGTAGACATTACTTGGTCTAATGATAGTTGTTTACCTTCTTTAAGTGCTGCAACGGCTTGATCGAGCATTTCCATATACAAACTAAAGCCAACTTGGCACATTGAGCCACTTTGGTCTTCACCTAATAACTCACCCGCGCCACGAATTTCTAAATCGTGAGTTGCTAAAGTAAAACCTGCGCCTAAATCTTCCAGAGAGGCGATAGCCTCTAAGCGTTTTTTAGCATCTTTAGTAATGCGTTTTTCATGCGGCGTTAACAGATAGGCATAAGCTTGATGATGCGAGCGACCTACACGGCCACGCAGTTGGTGTAATTGTGCTAAACCAAGATGATCTGCTCTGTCCATAATGATGGTATTGGCACTGGGTACATCGATACCCGTTTCAATAATTGTGGTACAAACAATGACGTTAAAGCGTTGATGATAAAAATCACTCATGATGCGTTCAAGCTCACGCTCACGCATTTGTCCATGGGCCGTGACGACACGAGCCTCAGGCACTAATTTTTGGATGTCTGCTGCAGTTTTATCAATAGTATCAACATGGTTATGCAGATAATACACCTGACCACCGCGTGAGGTTTCACGTAATACAGCTTCCCGAATTAATGCTTCATCGTGCTCGCGCACAAAGGTTTTAACCGCTAAGCGTTTTGCTGGCGGCGTGGCAATAATTGATAAATCGCGCATGCCTCCCATGGCCATATTCAAGGTACGAGGAATAGGGGTTGCCGTTAGTGTTAGAATATCAACGTTACTGCGTAGCTGTTTGATTTTTTCTTTTTGTTTAACACCAAATCGATGTTCTTCATCGACTACCAGTAACCCTAAATCTTTATATTTAATACTGTTTTGAAGTAATTTATGGGTACCGATGAGAATGTCAACGTTACCCGATTCAACTCTAGCGATGACCTCTTTTTGTTCTTTAGCCGTTTTAAATCGTGATAATACTTCGGTAACTACTGGCCAGTTAGCAAATCTATCTTTAAAATTTTCATAATGTTGTTGAGCTAGTAATGTGGTGGGGACAAGTATAGCTACCTGTTTGCCATCATTTACCGCTACAAATGCAGCACGCATAGCGACTTCTGTTTTACCAAAACCAACATCACCACACACAAGCCTGTCCATGGTTTTTGGCGACAACATATCGCTTACTACGGCATTAATGGCTTGTTTTTGGTCGAAGGTTTCTTCAAAACCAAAACTGTCACTAAAAGCTTGGTAGTCTTGTTTATCACGTTTAAAACTATAACCATGGTTGCTGGCACGTTTTGCGTAAATATCGAGTAATTCGGCGGCAACGTCACGGACTTTCTCTGCTGCTTTCTGCTTAGCTTTACTCCAAGTATCATTACCTAGCTTATGCAGTGGCGCATGGTCACTATCAGCACCTGAATATCTACCAATTAAGTGTAAAGAGCTAACAGGGACATAAAGTTTGGCTTCGTTAGCATAACTAAGCACCAGAAATTCGGTAACTATGCCGCCATTTTCAATGGTCTGTAGACCTAAATATCGGCCAATGCCATGTTCAATATGGACCACAGGTTGGCCAATGGTTAACTCAGCAAGGTTTTTAAATAACGCATCAGCTTGTAAATCTTGCGCTTTGGTACGTCTTCTAGCTTGAGATACATGATCGCCTAATAATTCGGCTTCAGTAACTAGGGCAATCGCATTTTTCTGACTATTACCTTTCGCTTGGAAGGCAAAACCCTGAGTTAAACTATTAACGGTAATACCAAGGGTATCCGTTGCGTTAATAAAGTCGTCAATGTTATCAAACTGAGCAGGTCTAATATTGTCACGCTCAAGTAACTCAAGCACACTTTCTCGGCGACCTTGGCTTTGCGCAACAAAAAGCACTTTGTTGGGCGTCTCTTTACTGGCGATGAATTGGTTGATTAATTCGAACGGCTGCTTCAGTTTATGATTAATCGTTAAATCAGGCAGCGGTTTAACATCAAAACATATTTCGCTACTTTTGCTTTTTACTTCAGCACTTGTCTCAGCATCGACTTCAGCAGTAACAAGGTCTTCGCTAGCCTGATTGTCACTACGTTGAGTTTTAATCGTCTCTATTGTCGTTTGCTTAGCAATGGTGATGCGATCAAAAGGTTTTAACGCGCTATAAAGCGTATCAGCGGTTAAAAATAGCTGTTCTGGCGGTAATAAAGGCCGAGTAGGGTCGTAACGTCTATTTTCATAACGGTACTCTATATCGAGCCAGTATTGCGTTAAAGAGTGCTCAATATCTCCGCTAATAACGACCAGAGTATTATCAGTTAAATAATCACAAAGAGTATTACTTAAGGTTGCACCTTCTTTTTCAGTGTCCTGTTTATTATCAAAAAACAGTGGTAGGTAATACTCGATGCCAGGCGGCAAAATGCCATTACTGACTTTGTGATAAACAGACTCTTTATGAATATTGCCCTGAAATTGTTCACGAAATTGACTACGAAATAAGCTGATACCCGCTTCATCGATGGGGAACTCGTGCGCGGGCAATAAATTAATTTCATCAATCTTCTCTTTTGAACGCTGACTTTCTGGATCAAAGAGTCTAATTTCATCAATTTCATCATCAAAGAAATCTAAACGAAATGGCTTATTACTTCCCATAGGGAAAAGATCTAAAATAGCGCCTCGAGCAGAAAACTCTCCATGCTCTAATACTTGATCAACATTACGATAGCCACTTGCTTCCAGGGCTTGTCGCATTTGATGTAAATCTCTCTTATCGCCTTGTTTTATTATTAAGCTGTTCGCTTCAATATATTGTTTAGGAGCAAGCTTTTGTACTAGAGTGGTTACCGGCACAATAATTATGCCAGACTCCATACGTGATAATTGGTACAAGGTAGCAAGACGCTGAGAGATAATATCTTGGTGAGGTGAAAAATTATCGTACGGTAGTGTTTCCCAGTCAGGAAATAAGCAGATATTAGCCTTATTTTGGCTATCGCTCTTAGCTAAACTTAGTAACTCTTGCTCAATTTTAAGCGCTTGAGGAGTATTACTTGTTATCAATAATATAGGCGTTTGCGCTGTTTTTGCTGCTTGATAAAGAGCAAAGCTACTGCTGCTGCCATGTAAATTATGCCAACTCTTCTTATCGGGATTTTTACCTCGGCGCTTGGCCAATACCGGGGTTAACAGGCTGCTTGCTTTGCTCATGATTTCCTTACAGTAATTAATAGACGATAAAATAATGACAGCTATTCTAATTAAGCTATGACCAAAGCGCTAGTAGATACGTATTTTTGTTTTGTTTGTTGGAAAATAGTTGAATTTAGGGTTAAATACTAGATAGTTAACCTCAACGTTGTTTGATGAGCAGTTAAAAGTTTAAACAAAGTTCAGGTTTGTTAACAAAATTCAGTTTATTTAGGGATATTTTTCATGGTTAAAACCACTGAGAGTAAATTAAAACGCTTATTTTTTACCGTCAGTTTAGCGGTTGTTTTGTCTGCTTGCCAAGCTTTACCACTAAACCAATCGCAAGCGATAGTACATGATGAATATGTGAGCTCAGGCGACTTGTTACCCATTGAAGCTATTACCACTATTGACGGTGAAGAACTGGACTTACAGCAATTAGGAAAACGTAAATTAGTTATTTTATTTGCCACTTGGTGTCATGACTCTAATCGTTTACTTAAAGCATTAAACAGTTCCCCTTTACTTGAAATGGAAGATATTGAAATAGTTGCTATTGCTCGAGAAGAAGATCTTGAGACGGTTACTGCTTGGCGTGATAAGCGTGGTATTAAGGTCGCATTAGCGGTTGATAATGACCGTAGTATATACAGACGTTTTGCGTCGGGTGGTATTCCACGTTTGATCACCATAGGTGAAAATAACAAAATTATCAAAATGAACTTAGCCGAAGGTGAACAACAACTTGCAAAAATTGTTTGGCAATAGAATCATTTGGCAAAACTTAGACATAATATAAATCATTGTTAGCTTATAACGAGCAAGCCAATAATAATTTGAATGCTTAAGGTGTATTTTGACAAAAGTGAGTTATCGATCTAAACCTAGTAATGACTGTCCAGTTGCTACTAGGTTTTTTATTAGACACTATTCAGTTGCTTTTTTAATGGATAATACCATTTACATTAAGTTAGTGAACAACATTCAATGAGGATACTTCTTCAAGTTCAAGGCGCGTGATTGAGCAATAGCTGGCTATTGGGATTGAGCGCAACGCAGAAATTGTAGAGTTAGACCATTTGAAGGTGGGCAATTAATTAGTGTAATTGGTATAACTTTACAAGGAATTAAAGATGAATATTCAGCCAAAATACCTCAACAAAACCCTTTCAGTCTTAACTTTAGGTATTATTTTACTTGTTAACTCTTCATTAGGTCTTGCTAAAGAAACTAATGTTACTCAGGCTGCACAAGGACAAAGTGCACAATCAGTAAAATCACAAGTTGTTAACTTGAATAAATCAACCTTTGAACAGTTGGTGACATTAAAGGGCGTCGGGAATACTAAAGCTCAAGCCATTATTGTTTATCGTCAACAAGTTGGTGCCTTCAAATCGGTCAATGAGCTAACTAAGGTTAGTGGTATTGGTGAAAAGATTGTGAGTGATAATAAGGCGAGGTTAAGTATTTAGGCTTGGTATAAGCTCAGATCCATTATTTAAAAAGTCAGCGCAATGCTGACTTTTTTTTAATTTTACATTTTCGAGCATGACCATTCATAAAATGTAGCCGAAATATCCTAATAATTAGATTAGCTCCAACCCCCTATATTACTTTTGGTTATATTGAATACGTTTCTTATATGGAAAATATATCTATTTATGGCATTATAAGGATATTAATTTTTCATAAAGTTTGTATTAGCAATGAATTTAACCCATTTAAAAACACTTGAAGCTGAATCTATCCATATTTTTCGTGAGGTAGCGGCTGAATTTGATAATCCCGTGATGCTGTATTCTGTCGGTAAAGACTCGGCAGTATTACTACATTTAGCTCGAAAAGCCTTTGCGCCAGGTAAAATTCCTTTCCCGTTATTACATGTTGATACTAATTGGAAATTTAAAGAGATGATTGCCTTTCGTGATCAAATGGCGAAAGACTATGATTTTGAGTTGCTAGTGCACAAAAATCCAGAAGGTATTGAAATGGGCATGGGCCCATTTACCCACGGTAGTGCGACGCATACTGATGTGATGAAAACTCAGGGCTTAAAACAAGCGCTTAACAAGTACGGTTTTGATGCTGCTTTTGGTGGCGCACGTCGTGATGAAGAAAAATCACGAGCGAAAGAGCGTGTATATTCATTCCGTGATGAAAATCATCGTTGGGATCCGAAAAGCCAACGTCCAGAATTATGGAATATCTACAACGGTAAAGTAAATAAAGGCGAAAGCATACGTGTTTTCCCATTATCTAACTGGACTGAACTTGATATCTGGCAGTACATCTACTTAGAAAGTATTCCAATTGTGCCACTTTATTTAGCTGAGAAGCGTCCTGTTGTTGAGCGTGATGGAACCTTAATCATGGTTGATGACGACCGTATGCCAATTGGTGAGGATGAAGAAGTTCAAATGAAGAGTGTTCGTTTTAGAACATTAGGCTGTTACCCATTAACAGGCGCAGTTGAGTCAACGGCTAATACCTTACCTGAAATTATTCAAGAAATGCTATTAACGAAAACCTCTGAACGTCAAGGGCGCGTGATAGATCACGATAGCGCTGGTTCAATGGAAAAGAAAAAAATGGAAGGCTATTTCTAAGCCGCATTTACTTTATAGCACTTTTATTGATGAACAATTTTGGAAGGAAAAACTTATGAGTCACCAATCAGACTTAATTGAAGAAGATATTCAAGCTTATTTAAAGCAACATGAAAACAAAGAATTAGTACGTTTCTTAACGTGCGGTAGCGTAGATGATGGAAAAAGTACCTTAATTGGGCGTTTATTGCATGACTCAAAAATGATTTTTGAAGATCAACTTGCTGCTATAGAAAAAGACTCTAAAAAATCAGGTACTACCGGCGAAGCAATAGATTTAGCACTGTTAGTTGATGGCTTACAGTCTGAACGTGAGCAAGGCATCACTATTGATGTTGCTTATCGTTATTTCTCAACCGACAAGCGTAAGTTTATTATCGCTGACACCCCAGGCCATGAACAGTATACCCGTAACATGGCTACAGGTGCTTCAACCTGTGATATTGCGATTATATTAATTGATGCGCGCTATGGCGTACAAACACAAACCCGTCGTCATTCATTTATTTGTTCTTTGTTGGGTATCAAGCACATTGTTGTTGCGGTAAACAAAATGGATTTGGTTGACTATTCTCAGGAACGCTACCAAGAAATCAAAAAAGAGTACCGTGAATTCACTGAATCATTAGAGTTCTCTGATGTGCGTTTTGTGCCACTGTCAGCACTTAATGGCGATAACGTGGTAGACGAAAGCGTAAACATGCCTTGGTATCCTGGCGCTACGTTAATGAAGCTACTTAATACTATTGATGTGAAGACGCAAGAGCAATTCACCCAACTGCGTTTTCAAGTGCAATATGTTAACCGACCTAATCTAGATTTCCGTGGTTTTGCCGGCACACTTGCTTCAGGTCACGTACTCGTTGGCGATACTATTGTTGCATTGCCATCAGGTAAAGAGAGTGTAGTAAAAGAAATCGTCACTTACGATGGTAATTTAGAGCGCGCTGATAAAGGTATGGCCGTAACGCTAACCCTTGAAGATGAAATTGATATTAGCCGCGGCGAAATTATTGTTAAAAAGGGTAGCTTACCGATATCAGCTAAAGAGTTCAGTGCAACGGTAGTTTGGATGCATGAAAATGAACTTGAGCCTGGTCGTGAGTATTTTATCAAGCACGGCAGCAAAATGACTACAGGTCATGCACAAAACATTGTTAGCAAGTATGACGTTAACACTATGGAAAGTTTATCTAGCTCACAACTAGCGATTAATGACATCGGTATTGTTAATTTTGTTGCTGGCGAAACCTTACATTTCGATGCTTACGAAGATAATCAAGGCACTGGTGCTTTCATTATTATTGATAGATTAAGTAATGTTACGGTTGGTGCGGGCATGATAAACCATGCTATCGATGAAAAAGCACAGGAGTATTCAGCGTTTGAATTAGAGTTGAATGCCTTAGTTCGCAAGCAGTTTCCACACTGGGGTGCGCGCGACATTACTAAATAGCTATTTAATAGTTACTAACCATTCTCCTTGTTGCTGTAGCGTCCAATTTATGCGTCAAAAGTACTCATTGACTAACGTCAACTCCGTGCTTTTTTCTTTAACTTGAACACTTCAGTTTAAAGGTGAATGATTAGTTTCATCAATTGAGGAACCATGCTCTTAATTGATATGAACCCAGGACAATATGCATCCTGCATTGTCTAATAAGTAACATCCTGTCACGTCCGATTAAATACCTCGGAAATGACGTACATACTCCCTTAGGACGCAAAACTAAATGGCAATAGAGCAGTGGTTGATGATAGGTGTGTTTGTTGCCACTTTTATCAGCTTAGTTAAATACAGCCACGTACCAGAGCGGGTTTTCTCTGTGACGATATTGTTGTGTTTGGCACTGTCGTTTGTCAGTGTTGATGACATTTTAACGAATGCCGTTAACCCAGGTCTTGTCACCCTTGTTTTACTTGTGCTGTGTTCTTTCGCTTTTGAACGAACCAGTATTTTAAGGCGCTTATCAGCCGGTGTTTTTAATGGCTCAAAAGTAAAGTCGACCTTACGATTATTACTTGGTACTGCTTTAGCCTCAGCGCTTATGAGCAACACTGCGGTGGTCGCAACACTCATCAATACCGTGAAAAAAAACAAACTCATTAATCCCGGTAAGCTTTTATTACCGCTGTCATTTGCCGCTATTTTAGGGGGAACATTGACGTTAGTGGGTACCTCTACCAATCTTATTGTAAACAGCTTATTGATTAAGCAAGGTCATGATGGTTTTGGCTTTTTTGATTTCACCTTAATTGGTTTATCGGCTTTTGTTTTATGTTTATTTGTTATTTTAGTGCGCAGTCGTACCTTACCAGACTTAGATGACGATGATTTAGCGACCAATGAGTATTTGCTCGAAGCCGAAGTAGCTACAGCTTCTACCTTAATTGGTAAAAGTATTGAAGAAAATGGCTTGAGAAATTTGAACTCTTTATTTCTTGTTGAAATAGTACGTCAAGGTAGATTAATTTCACCAGTTTGCCCTGAAGAATGCCTCCAAGCACAAGATAAGCTTATTTTTAGTGGTGATATCTCCAAAGTGCTAACATTACAACAGTTTGATGGTTTGAATTTGTATGCAGAGCAAGATGATTTATTACGTGATAATTTAACGGAAGTGCTGGTAAAAGCGGATTCAACTATTGCAGGAAAAACCTTAAAAAAAGCCGGGTTTCGTGCGCGTTTTGATGCTGCTGTTGTGGCGGTTCGCCGAGAAGGTGGCGCACTATCAGGAAAATTAGGCGATATCGTACTACAGCCTGGAGATTTTCTGGTGTTAGCGGTAGGGCAAGACTTTGCCACTAGACCTAACTTGTCAAAAAACTTTTACATCTTATCAGGCCATCAGGCTGAGAATATGCTCAATGGTTGGCGTGATTACACCACTGTTTGGGGCTTTATCGCCAGTATTTTAGTGTCCGTTTTTACGCCACTGCCTTTACTGAGCTGCTTATTTATCTATTTGGCATTTTTAATTTTCAGTGATTCACTATCAGTTAATGAAATAAAACGCCGCTTTCCTTTAGAAATTTGGATGATCGTATTAGGTGCCTTAACATTGGCTTCAGCCATTGAAAATACCGGCATTGCTGTTATGTTGGCGCAAAATATTGAAGGTTTCTTACACGGTCAAAGTATCTATATCGCTTTTGTTAGTATCTTTCTTTTAACGCTGATAATGACTGAGCTGATCACCAATAGCGCTGCGGCAGCCTTAGCCTTTCCTATTGCTTATAATATTGCCTTAGGCCTTGGCGTAGACCCTACGCCTTTTGTGATGGCGGTTGCTTTTGCTGCAAGCGGCAGCTTTATCAGTCCTTATGGTTACCAAACCAATGTGATGGTGTATAACGCGGGTAATTACCAGTTAAAGGACTTTGTCCGTTTTGGTTTACCTATTTCACTGATTTATAGCGCAACGGTAATTTTGGTTATTCCCATTGTTTATCCGTTTTAATTTTCCTGTTAACTTGGTCGTTAAATAATTTGCATAATCTGATTTATGTAACCCAATTAGTGACCTTGATTACACTTCAATAAAGAGCTTATCTAGCATGACAACAACAAACATGAAAACAGAAAATACTGTGTGGCATAACCAACAAATCAGCAAAGAACAACGCGCTACGTTAAAACAGCAAAAACCAGCGTTACTTTGGTATACCGGTTTAAGTGGCTCGGGTAAATCTACCGTAGCCAATGCGGTGGATGCGCTGTTGTTTAAGCTAGGTTGTCATAGTTATTTACTTGATGGTGATAATGTACGTCATGGTCTTAATGGTGACTTAGGTTTTAGTGATGAAGCGCGCATTGAAAATATTCGTCGTATTTCAGAAGTCGCTAAATTATTCCTTGATGCCGGGCTAATCGTGTCAACTGCCTTTATTTCTCCTTTTGCCAGCGATAGAGCGTTAGCCAAAGCTAAGCTTGAAGACGGAGAATTTATTGAAGTCTTTATCGATACCCCGATCAGTGTGTGTGAACAGCGTGATCCTAAAGGGTTATACAAAAAAGCAAGAGCGGGCGAGATAAAAGACTTTACCGGTATTGACTCAAATTATGATGTACCCACTGCGCCGCAAATTCATGTTAAAACAGCAGAGCAATCTGTTGAGCAATGTGCAGAGCAAATTGTAAGTCATTTAATTGAGCAGGGCTTTATTAGTGAAATGACGCTAAGCTAAGAGCCAGTTAACGTTCAACTAATACCAATTCCATTAAATTTATTCCCATCTCAGAGCTATGTCAGAGGAGCTATAACAATCAAATTTTGTGCAGGTATAGTCATTCTATATCTAACAAATTTTCGCAGTTATTGCTTTTCTGACAAGCTCCCTAGGGCGAGTTTAAAAGGCTTACATACTGTGTTATTGATTTTGACAAGGGAACAACCATTCTCTTCAATCAATGCCTTGCCTCTAAGCCTTTTAATTCTCGCTGAGTGGGAAATAACTTAATGGACTTGGTATAACTATCAATTATAAAAGTCAGGAATATTTCCACTATGCATTATGATGTATTTAACGGCGATGCCGACGGCATTATTGCTTTACTTCAATTACGCTTAGCCGCACCTAAAGAATCATTGCTTATTACGGGTGTTAAGCGTGATATTAGCTTACTTAAACAAGTAGATATCACCAAAGCGTCTTCAGTAACCGTGTTAGACATCTCTTTGGAAAAGAATAATCAAGCGTTACAAGGACTACTCGATAGTCAAATTGACGTGTTTTATGTTGACCACCATAGAACAGGTGACATTCCAAAATCGAATAAATTAACGACATTACTTAATACTGATGCGAATACTTGTACTAGTCTATTGGTAAATTGTTTTTTGAAAGGCCAATATAGCCATTGGGCAGTTGCCGCAGCTTTTGGCGATAATATGCATGTTAGTGCCAGCGATTTAGCACAGAAAGTTGGTTTATCTAAACATCAGCAGAATCAGCTTAATGAGTTAGGTACATATATTAATTATAATGGCTATGGACAGGAATTAAGTGACTTACACTTTCATCCTGCAGCGCTATATCAGGCATTACTAGAATATCCCGACCCTTTCGTATTAATTAATCAAGAAGATTCTATTTTTAATCAGCTGAAGACTGCATATTTAGCCGATATGGCGAAAGCGTGTGCCGCAGATGTCTTGAGTGATAGTGACGTAGTTAAAACGATAGTGCTCGAAGATGCACCTTGGTCTCGCAGAGTAAGCGGTGTTTTTGGTAATGAATTAGCAAACCAAGCACCAGATAAAGCGCATATTGTTATCACGCTTAATCCAATTGACATTCATCTTCAATCGAAAAATGAAGGTCAAAAGGAACAAAGTTATACTTTAAGTTTGCGCGCTCCGCTAAATAATAAACAGGGCGCTGGTGATATCTGTGCTCAGTTTCCAACCGGCGGTGGTAGAGCAGCTGCGGCAGGCGTTAATGCTTTACCTAAGAGTAGAGTAGATGAATTTATAAAGCACGTTGAAAGCTATTATCGAGGCTAGTATAAAAAATTAACAGTAGAGCCCACTAACAAAAATAGAAATTAGTATCAAAGTCAAAAACTAAGCGCTAAAATAGTTGGTATCACGTTGAATTGTTTTAGTCTATTTTAACGATCTAGTTCAATAGACGATTTCAGTTAGTAATCGAAAAGAGTAGGGATATATGAGTTTATTAATCACAGGCGGTACTGGTTATATTGGTAGCCACACCGTTGTTGAATTATTGCAAAGTACCAAAGAACAAGAGATTGTTATTGTTGATAATTTATCTAATTCGTCAACTAAAGTACTGGAACGGATTAAACAAATCACGAATAAAACCGTCACCTTTATTAAAGCGGATGTTTGTGATGAAAACGCGCTAGAACAGGTTTTTAATGAACATAAGATAGAAGCGGTAATTCACTTTGCGGGATTAAAAGCGGTTGGCGAGTCGAATGAAATCCCATTAGCGTATTATCAAAATAATGTTTCAGGAACGATTACGTTATTGCGAGTCATGGCAAAATATCAGGTAAAGAATTTAGTTTTTAGTTCTTCAGCTACTGTTTATGGGAATAACATTTCACCATTAAACGAAACCATGGCTACTTCAGCAACTAACCCTTATGGTCAAACCAAGCTGATGGTTGAACATGTTCTATTTGATTTAGCCAAAAGTGATGCATCTTGGTCCATTGCTTGTTTACGTTACTTTAATCCTATTGGCGCGCACCAATCAGGACTAATTGGCGAAAACCCTAATGGCATTCCTAATAATTTATTACCTTATGTAGCACAAGTGGCAGTAGGGCGCTTAGAGCAGTTGCAAATTTTTGGCGATGATTATGATACGCAAGATGGCACCGGTGTACGCGACTATATTCATGTGGTTGACTTAGCACAAGGCCATGTAAAAGCATTAGAAAGTCTCGGTCATGCTAAAGGTACGGTTAAAGGTTGTCAGGCAATTAACTTAGGTACCGGTAATGGTACGTCGGTACTAGAGATCGTTAATACCTTTAAAGACATTAGTAAACAAGATATTCCTTATCAAGTAGTACCACGCAGAGCTGGAGATTTAGCGACTGTGTATGCTGATGCTTCTTTAGCAAATGAACTATTAGATTGGCAAGCTAAGCTCGATTTAACTGCCATGATCCAAGATACTTGGCGTTGGCAGTCTGAAAACCCGAATGGTTTTTAAAAGAAACTAGTACTAAGCGTATTACCTAATACATAAAAAAGACTAATGGTTTACACCTTTAGTCTTTTTTTCCATTTTTAGCGCTCATTATTATATGATGAAATTGTCTTTTTAGTCATCAACACATAACAACTGCTAAAGAGCAATCCACCTACAGCTCCCCATAAATGTGCATCGACTGCTACATTGGCATCAATTAGCGACGATACTTGCTCGCTTGCTCCGTAAAATTGTTCATGTGCTATTTTTAGCCATACTCCGACAAATAATAAGTAACCAGTTTTATCTTTATGACGAATGTCCATGATGGCGCCAAAAACGAAAATTCCGTGTAAAACGCCTGAAAGACCAACATATTGACGAATTTCAGGAGAGAAAAAATACATACCGGTACTGCAGGTCAAGGCTGATGTGATAAAGAGTAAACTGTAGCTTTTTACATTATAAAAATGACCATGCAATGCCCACAGAAGGGCTAATGCGGCTAAATTTAATAATAAATGAATGCCATTGGTGTGAAAAAAGTGTCCAGTGAATGTACGCCATAACTCACCTTGGCTAATCAATTGATATTGATAAACGAAAAATTCACTAACTGCATCATTGAATAAATAGGCGAGAACAGCGAGGATAGCGATGATCGTAACTAGCATGCTGTGTTGTTTTTTTAGAGGAAGATTTTTAAATGTTAATGTCATGCGCTTAAATACTAGTCATTGAATGTCAGTCGTTAAAAGTTATCAGTTAGTGATTTATAAAGTATTTATATTTCACTAATAAAGTATACAATGACTGCTTTATTAATTGCGCTTTATTTTACTCCTCTATGTCTCGAACACTTTGCCCTTGTTGTCAGCGGCCCCAAAAAGCTTGTATTTGTACTTTTATCGTAGATATTGCAAATGATATTCATGTCGTTGTACTACAACATCCTAGTGAAGTATCACAAACAAAAGGCACTGTTGCTTTATTAGAAAAATCATTACAATCTTGCCAAGTTATCGTCGGTGAGAATTTTGATGAGGAAGCTTGCTTCTTAAAATTAATGGAGCAATATCAGCTCGTTTTACTTTATCCTGGTGAAAAAGCACAAACTCTTAATCAAAACTTAGTCGCGCAATTGACTCATCTCGATAAAAATAATGAAAATATAGATGGCGCGACTCAATTCAAAGCCAAACTTGATGCTAAACCTCTTTGTTTAATTATTCTTGATGGTACCTGGAAAAAAGCCTATCGCATGTTTATGCTATCAACAAAATTACAACAATTACCGCAAGTATGCCTACCCGATTATTTAGCGAATGCGGGTCAATACCTTATTCGAAAAGTAGCGAAAAAAAATGCCTTATCTAGTTTAGAAGCAAGCTGTTATGCTTTAGCCCTTTTGGAGCAGAGTACAGAACAGGTTTATGACTCAGCAGCGCAAGGTTATGATGCTGAGCTGATTACACCCGAACATGCGGGTAAATACCAACCGCTACTTGAAAAATTTAAACAATTTAACCAATTCCAATTATCTTTTAGACCTGCGAACAAATCCCTTAAGGAAACTTGATGATTCATCATTCATTTTTATTACGACTTTCTACACTCGCATTTATTGTTGCTCACCTTTTAATAAGCCAGACAGCGCTGGCGAAACGTGAAATCCGTGAACCCGAAGCCGCAACGGGCTTTAATCAAAAGAAAGCTGTTTTTGCTAAGCAATATATGGTGGTTGCTGCCAATCCTTATGCAAGTAAAGCAGGTATAGCAATGCTTGATAAAGGTGGTAGTGCTGTTGATGCGGCTATTGCAGCTCAACTTGTACTTAGCTTAGTTGAACCGCAATCCTCGGGTCTTGGTGGTGGTACCTTTATGCTGCATTGGCACAATAAAAACCAAAAACTAACGACGTTTGATGGTAGAGAAACTGCGCCACAAAATGCGACAAGTGAGTTGTTTTTAGATGAAAATGGCAAGCCACTTAGCTGGTCTGATGCCGTTGTGGGTGGTAAATCTGTTGGTGTCCCAGGATTACTTGCGGCGCTTAATAAAGCACATGAAGAATTTGGTGTGTTGCCATGGAAAGTATTATTTCAGCCGGCGATTGAGTTAGCTGAAGAGGGCTTTATTGTATCGCCGCGTTTAGAACAATTATTGGGTATGAATTTCAATCCAGGTATTCATATTTTACCTGAGATTAAAAACTATTTTTCACCTAATGGCATTGGTATAAAAGCAGGTGATACCTTAAAAAACCCTAAACTGGCTAAAGCGCTTCATAGTATTGCTAACGAAGGGGTTGAGGTGTTCTACCGAGGTTGGATAGCCAAGAAAATAGTTGCAAAGGTGCAAAATTCAGCTGTTTCACCTGGGTTATTAAGTTTGGATGATATGAAAAATTATCAAGCAATAGAACGCGCTTCTGTATGCGGTCCTTATCATCAATATAAGATATGTGGCATGGCGCCACCAAGCTCGGGCGGTATCAGCGTTATTCAGATTTTAGCTCAACTACAATCATTTGAACTTGCCCAATACCCACCAAATTCTTTACATGCGATACACCTATTAACACAAAGCTCACGATTAGCCTTTGCGGATAGAAATAAATACATTGCCGATAGTGATTTTGTCAGCGTACCCGTTAAAGGATTAATAGCCGAAGATTACCTCGCTAAACGTGCGGCTTTAATAGATGAAAAAAGAGATATGGGGCAGGCAATCGCAGGCAATCCACAAAATAGTTTAGTGTTAGCTAATGATAACGCAATTGAAAGACCATCAACCACTCATTTGGTGGTTGTTGATAAACAAGGTAATGCCATATCAATGACCAGTAGTATTGAAAATGGTTTTGGCTCAGCCCTAATGGTGCAGGGCTTTATTTTAAATAATCAATTAACTGATTTTTCATTGGCGCCAAAGCGTGATGGAAAATGGGTAGCAAATCGAGTAGAACCATTAAAAAGACCTCGTAGCTCGATGGCACCGATGATGGTCTTTAATGAAGATAATTCATTACGTTTGATTCTTGGTGCACCCGGTGGTAGTCGTATTATTAATTATGTAGCGCAAACTATTATCGGTGTACTCGATTGGCAACTGAATGTACAACAAGCTGTTAATTTGCCCAAAGTAACCAACCGAAATTACGTCACTACGTTGGAGTTAGATACTGATGTTGCTAAACTAAAACCTGCGCTTGAAGCGAGAGGACATACGGTGAAAATTCGCGCCTTAAATAGTGGTTTACATGCAATTGAAGTCACTAAAAATGGGCTTGTTGGCGGAGCTGATCCACGTCGAGAAGGATTAGCGCTAGGACGTTAAATTCTTATAAACTCACTCTACTTGAAAGCCTGCAAAAGCCTCATCAAGTAGAGTGAGTACAAGTGAGTTTATTTGTGTAGGCTAAGGATGCACATTCCAAAAACATCGTTGTTTCCAATCTCAACAGCTAGCTATGATCCAATCAAGCGCCTTGATCTTGAAAATTTATCTTCATTGCTTATATTGCACTGAAGTTGAACCATTAATTAATCTGATTGGTATTACTCGTCAATTAATCGTCAATATCTATTCCAACTCCAATTTACTCTCTCTGATTTACACCAATTCTGCATAAACATATTTGCAAAATGATTATCAATTTATTTTGGTGTGATAATTGCTTAACTCTATTTATTAGTAGTCCCGCTAATACCGACTAAAAACCGACAAAATGTTGGCAGGAGTGTAAAATAGTGAGCTCGAACAAACTTCCGTACATCGCTCAAGTGTTATGTGTTTTTTTTGTTATGTTGGCAAGTAAAAGCCACGCATTAGAAAGCTCAGTGCAACTGCATAAAGTTGATCAAGATGAAAGCTATGGTTATAGCCTTTCAATAGGTGATGAGTTCTTTAATCAAAAAGCGTTTAATTGGCAGGTCAGTTATAATCGCCTTGAAAAAGTGGCGATTAGCGACTTGGACGAAACAAGTGAAGTATGGGATAAAGCAGGTTTTGACTTCACCTTACAGACGGTAGATTTATCTTTAGGTTATCGTTATTACCCTAAGTCTTATAATAAATTTATCAGTAGCCTTATGCTTGAATTTCAATTGGGCGCATCCATTAACCTCAGCGAAAATAAACTAATTCCTGATCCGGATCTTAATTTAGATGATGTTTACTTTGCAGAGCAAGGGGATATCAATCCTGTTATGTCCATTTCCCTTCAAAAAAGCTTCACCAAAAACTCAGCTATGCATATAGGTTTCAAACATTATCCTAGCTATTCTGATTTTGGCAGTATTAGCACTGTATTTATCGGCTTTAATTATCGCTTTGGTCGCCAAGTTGGTTACTAACGTTACGTGTTAGTAACACTTTAATTATTCAAGTTAGATGTACATTGGCCGTTATAAAGAAGACCTGTAAACGGATTGTTGCAGTTAAACTTATTCTATCCCTTTATGTCTTATAACTTTACTGAAGTTATAAGACATAAATATCTGGTTTTAATTCCAGATAATACTCTCCGTGGAGAAACGTGTGTTGAAGTATAAAATATGGTGCTTTAAATTTTTAAGCATACTTACCCTTGTCATTAGTACCAGTGCTTTTGCCGTAGATACAGACGGCGATGGCTATGATGATGCCATCGATTTATTCCCTACCGATCCTCTTGAATGGATTGACACCGATCTTGATGGCACAGGTAATAATAGCGACAACGATATTGATGGTGATGGCTTAGATAATGGTTTAGATGGTGGCGATGACAATAATGATGATGGCGATCTTGCTATTAATATTTATGACCCACTGCCTAGAGATCCCAGTGAATGGCTTGATACCGATAATGATGGCTTAGGTAACAATACCGATACCGATGATGATAACGATGGTGTACCAGATCTTCTTGATGTATTTCCACTTAATTTACAAGAAAGCTTGGATTCTGATCTTGATGGCGTAGGCAATAATGCTGATGCTGATGATGATGCAGACGGTGTTCTTGATGTTTATGATCAATTCCCTTTAGATCCACTCGAAACTATAGATACCGACCTTGATGGTATTGGTAATAATGCTGATATAGATGATGACGGTGATGGTGTCAATGATGGCAGCGATGCTTTCCCTTTAGATTTTAATGTTAATGCTGATTTAGATGCAGATGGAATTGGCAATGCGCAAGACCCTGATATTGATAATGATGGCATTGTGAATACCCTTGATATTTTTCCTTATGATAATACTGAATGGTATGACACCGATGGTGATGGCATCGGTAATAATACTGATACAGATGATGATACCCATGATGTGACGGGTGTTGGAGATGGTGTACTTGATGTAGATGACGACTTACCGCTGGATTCAACAGAGACAGTCGATACTGATAATGATGGCATAGGTAACAATGCTGATGATGATGACGATGGTGATGGTGTTCAAGATGGAGTCGATGCATGTCCACTTGATCCATTAGAGCGACTTGATACCGATGGTGATGGTACTTGTGATGGCCCTGATACAGATGCTGATGGCGATGGTGAACTTGATATAACAGATGTCTTTCCTTTAGATGCCACAGAGCAGTTTGATTTAGATGGTGATGGCTTTGGCGATAATAGCGATGCTGATGTCGATGGTGATGGTATTGCTAATGGCAGTGATGCTTTTCCTTTAGATTTAAATGAATATATAGATACCGATGGCGATGGCACCGGTAATAATGCCGATACCGATGATGATGGCGATGGTTTCACCGATGATGTTGATATCTTTCCATTAGATAACTCTGAAAATTTTGACACTGATGGTGACGGTATTGGTGATAACTCTGATCCTGATATTGATAATGATGGATTAATTAATAGCTTGCCACCACTACCAACAGATCTTGATAAATTTCCATATGAGCTACTTGAAAGTCGTGATCCTGACTTTGATGGAATTGGCAATAATGCTGACTATGATGATGATAATGATGGTGTGTGTGACAGTATTCTTGACCCAACAGGAGTTGATCCTTGTAACAGTTTTCCGGATGACTTTACTGAGAACCCGCTAGAGTGGAGGGATACTGATGGCGATGGCATAGGTGATAATGCTGACTCTGATGCTGATACCCATAATGTCACACTAGCTGGTGACGGTTACCCCGATAGTGTCGATGCGTTCCCTCTTAACCCAGCTGAATGGCTTAATACTGATGCTAATCACCCAACTAATAGTGATCTCATTGGCAATAATGAAGATGAAGATGATGACGGTGATGGTGTATTAGATGGCGATGATATTTATCCGCTAAATGCCAGTGAGCAATATGATAACGATGGTGATGGCGTTGGTGATAATGCGGACAGTGATGATGATAACGATGGTTTCACAGATGCGATAGATGCTTTCGATGATGACCCACTAGAATGGTTTGATACTGACAGAGATGGTACGGGTAATAATGCCGATACCGACGATGATGGCGATGGTCGCCTAGATAGTATTGATTTATTCCCTCTTGATGCAACGGAATGGCTTGATGCTGATAATGATGGCTTAGGTGATAACAGCGATAGTGATGATGATAATGATGGTATCAGAGATATCGACGATGCATTTCCAAATAACTCGGTAGAGGCTTTTGATACTGACGGTGATGGTTTAGGTAATGTTTTTGATAGTGATGATGATAATGATGGTGTATCAGACTTTCAAGACCAGTTGCCATTAGATGCAAATGAACAGTTTGATACTGATGGCGATTTAATTGGTAATAATGCGGATTTAGATGATGATGCCGATGGCATGAGCGATGAATTTGAACTATTGCATAACTTTGACCCGCTTAATGGTGATGATGGACTCTTAGATACTGACTTTGATGGTGTTAGCAACGTAGCAGAAGCGTTAGCAGGCAGCCATCCTTTGCGGGATGATTACGCGCCAATTATTACGCCGCCACAAGCTGTGCATATCAATGCCGACCATACGTTTACTCGATTAGACTTACAGCGATTAATAGACTTAACCAGTATTACAGTACGTGATGGTCTTGATGGCAGAAATTGTTGTGGTTTAACGGCATTAGGTTTTGAGACAGGCGCTAAAAATGTCAGCTCTGGCTTAGTACCAATATTATGGCGAGCAGTAGATAACGCCGGCAATATTTCCAATGTATCGCAAGTATTAAATATTCATCCATTAGTGAACTTCTCGTCGGCACAAATTGTTGCTGAAGGTGGGATTGCTAGGGTAGAAGTTGTGTTATCAGGTGAAGCACCTGCTTATCCAGTGACATTACCCCTGACAATCACAGGTACTGTCGATAATGCGGACTACAATATTGCCGATAACAAAATAGTAATCGCACAGGGTACTGCAGGTTTTATCGATATCAATGTGAATAATGATTTTCAAGTAGAGGGTGATGAACAACTCATTCTTAGCTTTGAACAAGGCGTAAATGCCGGTGTTCATGCTGAACATATCATCACAGTTACAGAAGGTAATGTTGCGCCAAATATTGATCTAGCAATTTGGCAAAAAGGCATACAAGTACCTAGTGTTGCTATGAATGATGGTGCAGTGACGGTCGTTTTGAGTATTAAAGACTCTAATGTTCAAGATACTCATCAAATTGACTGGCAAATTCCTGACTACTTAAATGCTGTGCTTTCAACGGATAAATTACAATTTGTCTTTCCAGTTGAAAGTTTGAGCCTACCGGAAGAAAACAAGGGCCTGATTAATCTTAGCGTCACGGTAACTGACAGCGGTAATAGTACCAATAGTGGTACTGAAGAGTTGTCACAAACTAAGCTGATTTCTTTAGTTTTATTGGCGACTCAACAAACATTACGTGGCCTAGATAGCGATAGAGACGGCTTAAGCGATTTGGCCGAAGGCTTTAGTGATGAAGATTCAGACGGATTACCCGCCTATATGGATAATTCAACCATTCCTTACTTACAACCACTACATATTAATGCGGCGTTAGTGAAGTTAGCTGAAACTGAGCCTGGTTTACACTTAAAGTTAGGTAAGTTTGCGCTGTTACAAACCTCTGATGGTATAGCGCTTTCGCAACAAGAAATCTTGGCTACAGGTTTAATTGAACAAGACAGTTTAAAAAACACCATGGGCTATTTTGATTTTGAAATACACAATATTGCACCTTTTGGTCGCTCAGTTGCCATTGTTTTACCCTTGTCTGCTGCCATCGTTGAATACTCTGTTTATCGTAAGGTAAATTCAGAAAATCAATGGGCAGATTTTGCTGAAGATAGTAACAATGTACTTTCTACAAGTGTCGCTGTTAATGGCGTTTGTCCGCCACCACAAAGTGAGCTTTATCGAACGGGTCTCAATGTGGGTGATACCTGTTTAAAGTTATTCATTGAAGATGGTGGTGCAAATGATAGCGACGGTATTGTTAATGGGGTTATTGATGATCCTGGCGGCATAGCCGTAGTTGATAACAGTACAATTTCACTTGAAGTTACCCCTGAAAAATCAAGCAGTGGTAGTTTGTCGCTTTTAGCTCTGTTCGCACTATTTTTATTAATTTTATCTAGATTAATACGCTCAGAATATTTAGCTAAAAAATAGTTAAAAGAAAATTAAAACGTGAACTAAGCAGCAATGCTTATCTTGAATTATTTATACCCGTTGCCATTCAAAGTACGTGATTTCAGTGGGAGATAAAAGTACTTTAAGCAAGGTTTTCATTTGAACAATAGTACATCCCTTGTTCGAATGAATAACACCGCTTAAATCGCTTTTAGCCCCATCAAAGAAGCGCTTGAGCAGCATCACTACGGCGTAGCACCTTTTTGTAAGGGAATAACCATTACTACAAAGGTGCACCTTGTATTGAAATTGCCCAAGCACTCTGAAACATGCATCTTGATTGGTAACGAGTATATGCTCTCATTATGAGGGCCTTTTTAATTTGTGATATTGGCTAACTATGGTTAACTTACGATAACTTGAGTTAATTCACCCTAATTTAGGGTAGATTATCGATAAATCATGTTTTTGGTTGAATCCTTGGCATATTCTTGCTCAAATGGCGCCCCAGAGTCATAAATAATTAACATTGGTTACTTAGTTAGCATCTTTCCTCATTACATCGATGGATTTAAAAGTGTATTACAACAGATAACCTAGACATAATAAGCAACAGTCACATAAATGAAATATTCCCGCGTCTTTATTAATAGCTTAGCTTATGAACTGGCCCCTGAAGTGGTAACCAGTGCAGAGCTTGAATCTCGTTTGACCCCGTTATATCAAAAGTTTCGTATTCCAAAAGGGCAACTCACTGCGTTAACTGGAATCGAGGAACGTCGTTGGTGGCCGACAGATCATATGCTTTCAGATGGCGCTATTGTTGCGGCCCAAAAAGCTATGAACGAAACAGGCATAGCAGCAGCGGATATAGGCGCAGTTGTTTATACTGGTGTATGTCGTGATCAACATGAGCCGGCTACCGCTTGTCGAATAGCCGCTAAGCTTGGTGTGTTAAAAGACACGGCAATTTACGATATCAGTAATGCCTGTTTAGGCGTTTTATCGGGTATTTTAGATATTGCTAATCGCATTGAACTTGGACAAATTAAAGCGGGTCTTGTTGTTTCGTGTGAATCAGCACGCCATATTGTTGATGTAACTATTGATGACATGCTGGCTGATCCAACAATGCAAAATTATGCTCGCTCTTTAGCGACGCTCACGGGTGGTTCAGGTGCTGTTGCGGTGTTACTTACCGATGGTAGTTTAAACCTTGATACTGACCGTAATCATCAATTATTAGGCGCAAGTCACTTATCAGCACCCGAACATAACAATTTATGTCAATGGGGCTTAAAAGAAGTGGGCCCACAACTGTTCCGTGAATTTATGCGCACTGATGCAGTAAGTTTACTGAAAGAAGGTGTTTCTTTAGCAAAAGATACCTGGGAACATTTTTTAGAACAACGTCAATGGGTTGAAGGACAAGTTGATAAAGTTATTTGTCATCAAGTGGGCGCAGCTAATCAAAAACAAGTGTTGACCGCTTTATGCATTAACCCTGAAAAAGAATTTCCAACGTTTAAGCTACTCGGCAATATGGGTACGGTTTCTTTGCCGGTAACGGCAGCGATGGCTCATGATCAAGGCTTCTTGCAAAAAGGTGATAATGTCAGCTTTTTAGGAATAGGCAGTGGCTTGAATTGTATGATGTTGGGGCTTAAGTGGTAACTATGTCAGATACTATCTCAAAAAGTATGTTAGAAAATAAGTTAACAAAACTATTCCCCTTTACCCGCAATTTTATTAATCGTAATGGCCATCAATACCATTATGTTAATGAAGGGCAGGGCTCTCCGGTTGTTATGGTTCATGGCAATCCAAGTTGGTCTTTTTATTATCGTAATTTAGTCAGCCAATTAAGCAAGAGTCATCAATGTATTGTGCCAGATCATATTGGCTGTGGTTTGTCTGATAAACCCGATGATGACGGTTATGATTACACCCTAGCGAATCGCATAGATGACCTAGAAGCATTACTTGAACATTTAGAGGTAAAAGAAAATATTACCCTAGTGGTACATGATTGGGGCGGAATGATAGGGATGGGTTATGCTGCGCGTCACCCTGAACGAGTCAAACGTCTAGTCATTTTAAACACTGGTGCTTTTCATTTACCTAAAGCTAAAAAACTGCCACCTGCTTTATGGTTAGGACGAAATACTTTTGTGGGCGCTGCATTAGTGAGAGGGTTTAATGCCTTTTCAAGTGTTGCTTCCTATATTGGTGTAAAGCGAAAGCCAATGTCGAAAGAAGTACGCGAAGCCTACGTAGCACCTTTCAATTCATGGACAAATCGTATTTCAACGTTACGCTTTATTCAAGATATTCCGTTAAAAGTAGGCGATAGGAATTATCAGTTAGTTTCTGACATTAGCGACAATTTAGCGCAGTTTAAGAAAATACCTATGCTAATTTGTTGGGGCCTGAAAGACTTCGTTTTTGATAGACACTTTTTAGATGAATGGCAACACCGTTTTCCAGATGCACAAGTACATGCTTTTGATGATTGTGGTCATTACATTTTAGAAGATGCCAGCGATGAAGTGGTTCCGTTGATAGAGAACTTCTTAAAAACAAGCGAAACCAAATTAGCTTAGAATTAACAGGACTTATTTAATAGGTAAAGTGTAAATGACAGAGACCATGGATAAGTCCAATCAAGCTAATTTATGTCGCCATCTCGCACATGCAGCAATAGCAACGCCCAACGCGTTAGCTGTTGCCGTACAAAAAAGCCAACGAGGCAAACTTACTTATCAAGAAATTGATTTTGTCTCTTTACACCAACGCAGTGATGAAATTGCCTATGCGTTAAATGCTTATGGCCTAAAGTCAGGCATGAAAGCGGTGTTGATGGTGACCCCAAGTATTGATTTTTTTGCCTTAACGTTTGCGTTATTTAAAGCAGGAATTGTTCCTATTTTAGTTGACCCAGGCATGGGCATTAAGAACCTTAAACAATGTTTTGTTGAATCTGCACCTGATGCTTTTATTGGCATCCCTAAAGCCCACATCGCCAGAGTATTATTTGGCTGGGGGAAAGCTAGCATTAAAAAACTGTTAACGGTTACACAAGCTGGTTCTGGCGTTGGCGCAAATGTATTCTCTTCTCTTATTGGTGGAATGAGTTTAACCAAACTACTCACTTGTTACCCGGTACAAAACAAAGATTTACCACAAGGAAATAGCTCTTTTGACATGGTAAAACTTAGCGATGATGCTATGTCAGCTATTCTCTTTACCAGTGGTAGTACGGGTACACCTAAAGGCGTGGTCTACAGCCATAAAATGTTTGAAGCACAAATTACCGCGCTAAAAGAAGATTATGCCATCAAACCAGGCGAACGTGATTTAGCAACCTTTCCATTGTTCTCATTATTTGGCCCAGCATTAGGTATGGCCTCCATTGTGCCTGATATGGATGCGAGTAAACCGATAAAGGCAAACCCTGCTTTTATCTTTGCAGCCATTGAAAAATATCAATGCACTAACTTATTTGCTAATCCTGCACTGATAGAAGTATTAGGGCAGGCGGGAACAACCAATGTTTCAGCTGCTAAAGCAGACACTGAGTCAGTTAATAAACCTATTATTAAATTAAATAGCTTAAAAAGAGTGATTTCTGCGGGCGCACCAGCGACCCTGACCTCGATAGAGCGGTTTACCCAACTACTAAGCGACAATGTGCCTGTGTTAACGTCATATGGCGCTACCGAATCGCTACCACTGACTAAAATAGCCAGCGCAGATTTACTTGCAACGAGCCATATAACCGACAATGGTGGCGGTATTTGTGTCGGTACCGCCGTAAATGGCGTTGAAATTAGTATTATCGAGATCACTGAGAAGCCCATTGAAATATGGCATGACGACTTAGTCTTGCCTGCCAATACCATTGGTGAGATCGTCGTTAAAGGCGATATGGTTAGCCATCAATATTATAATCGGGCATCGGCAACTGAGCAGGCGAAAATTCTTGATGCTGATCCTAACGCTACATGTTCAAAGCGTGATGTAGTAAGGCATCGTATGGGGGATTTGGGTTATCTTGATGATGCAGGGGCGTTATGGATGTGTGGACGTAAAGCGCATCGTGTTGAGACCGATAAAAAGGTTTTATTTTCTATCCCTTGTGAGCGAATATTTAATACCCATCATTCAGTAAAACGCACAGCTTTAGTGGGGGTGAAAATTAACCATAAAAGTGTGCCGTTACTGTGTGTTGAGTTAACGGATGAAGCTAAAAACAAGAAAGATTTTGATGAGGCAATCCTCTTCTCAGCGTTAAAAGTAGCTGCACTTGCTCATAAACAAACATCTGCGATATCACACTTTTTAATCCATGAAAAATTCCCGGTGGATATTCGTCATAATGCTAAAATATTTCGTGAAAAGCTTGCCGTGTGGGCACAAGATGAATTTAACTAATTTAGCGTATAAATAGAGCTCCCTCATGATTGAACATTCCCAAAACAACGCTACTAGTCATTCCAAAGGCAAAAGTAATAGCGATAATAGCATCGATGTTACCGCCCGTTTTAACGAGGCTGTGCAACAACCACTTAGCGAGCTAGCAGGGCAAACTAACCATGTATTTGTTACCGGAGCTGGCGGTTTTTTGGGTACAGCTATCTGTCGATTACTGCGCTTAGCTAATATTAAAGTGACGGGTTTTGCTCGGGGCCATTATCCTGAACTTAGCCAAATGGGCGTTAATATGGTGCAAGGCGATATAACTGACTTTGCTCTTCTCAAAGAGACAATGCATTCATGCGATTTGGTATTTCATGTAGCAGCCAAAGCAGGCGTTTGGGGCAGTAAAGACGATTACTTTAAACCGAATGTACAAGGTGCTAAGAATATTATCCAAGCCTGTCAAGAGCTTGCCATTACTCGCTTGGTTTATACCAGCACCCCGAGTGTCACTTTTGCTGGTGTTGATGAGGCTGGTATTGATGAATCTCAGCCCTATGCTGATAACTTTTTAAATTTTTATGGTGAGTCTAAAGCGTTAGCAGAGCAACTAGTATTAAATGCCTCACAAGACTTGAAGAAAAGTGGCAATCAAAGCACTACACAAGCTACTCTCCAAGGCGACAATCTAAACTCATATCAAAAGAATGTCTTAAAAACAGTAGCGTTACGTCCGCACTTAATTTGGGGACCAAACGATCCCCATCTTGTACCTCGAGTATTAGAACGTGCCCGAGCAGGCAAGTTAAAACTTGTTGGAAAAGAAGATAAACTCGTCGATACCATCTTTGTTGATAATGCCGCTTATGCGCATATATTAGCGGCAGTCGCGTTAAACAAAGCTAATGCGACTTGTATTGGTAAGGCCTATTTTATTAGCAATGATCAGCCAATTACTATGGCTGCCATGCTTAATAACATTCTTGATTGTGTTGATTTACCACCCGTAACAAAAAGAGTACCCAGTACCGTCGCGTATATTGTTGGTGCGACGTTGGAGTGGCTTTATAAAATATTGAATATAAAAAAAGAGCCAGTAATGACACGGTTTGTTGCCAGACAACTTTCGACTAGTCATTACTTTGATATAAGTGCTGCCAAAAAAGATTTAGGCTACACACCGCTGATATCAATAGAAGAAGGCATGAAACAACTTAAACTATCATTAGTAGTCAGTAGCTAAAGAGGCGTTAGCTATTTTCGAGCTACTTTGAAGAAAACATATGGAATTAAAATGAGTAAAATTTACCATCACCCCGTACAAATATATTATGAAGATACCGACCATTCTGGCGTGGTATATCACCCTAATTTCCTCAAGTATTTTGAACGTGCGCGTGAACATGTGATTGATAGTGAAAAATTGGCAACATTATGGCAAGAAAAAGGCTTAGGTTTTGCCGTATATAAAGCCAACTTAACTTTTCAAGATGGTGTTGAATTTGCTGAAATTTGTGACGTACGTACCAGTTACCAATTTGAAGGGAAGTATAAAACGTTATGGCGACAAGAGTTATGGCGTCCCAATGCGAGCAAACCTGCGGTGATTGGCGATATTGAAATGGTTTGCTTGGATAAACAAAAGCGCTTGCAACCTATTCCCGATGAAATTCTTGCTCCCTTAACTGCTGGTTAAGTTGCAAGGTCGAGTTCATGATAAATTCAAGATGAGCCACTAAAGAAGATTAGTAGCTCAATTAAATTTACAAACCACCAGCCAAGTCTAAATAATTACCGGTAGAAAAAGAAGATTTCTCGCTCGCCAACCAGTAAATAGCCTCAGCCACTTCTTCAGGCTGTCCACCTCTTTGTAATGGAATAATTTCTTTTAACCGCTCAATGCGCTCAGGCTCTCCGCCGTCGGCGTGCATATCGGTATAAATTAGTCCTGGGCGTACACAGTTTACACGTATGCCTTCTGCAGCAACCTCAAGTGATAAACCTTTAGTTAAGGTATCTATGGCTCCTTTTGAAGCAGCATAATCGATGTACTCGTTGGGTGAGCCAGAGCGAGCTGCGCCAGAAGATACATTGACAATAACACCACCTAAACCGTCGTGGCGAGTTGACATACGTTTAACCGCTTCGCGACAACACAAAAAATAGCTCGTGACATTATTGGTTAGTATCGAATTAATACGTTCAGCTGTCATATCCTCTAATCGAGATTGTTTTTTCAAAATGCCTGCATTATTTACTAAAACAGTGACTGTGCCTAACGCTTTGTCTACGGTGGAAAATAAGCGCTCTACATCACTCTCACAGGACACATCCGCTTGTACGGTAATGCAGAGACCTCCTTCAGCCCTAATTGACTTAGCCAGTTTATTCGCTGAGTTTTCATCAGATTTGTAGTTAATACAAACGGCATAACCGTGACTTGAAAAAAGCTTTGCTGTTGCGGCGCCAATGCCTCGCCCAGCACCGGTAATAATTGCTACTTTTGGTTTGATCATTCCGTGTCCTTTAAAAGTGTACTTGTTAACAATTCCAGCTAAATAATTGCTATACCATCTACTTTACTCATCATATGCCAACTGCGCTGTATTGTCGACAATCTAACGTAATATTATATTAATAACTTGATTAAAAAGTATGTTGATGTATTATTGTCGACAATTTGTATTCTGGAGATTAGTATGTGGTATAACATTTTTGGTACAATAAATACGCTGTTTATTTTTGTGAGCTTATACGGTGTCTATTTACAGCTAAGTAAACTGTGGTTAAGAAAAGAAAACGGTAAGGAAAAGGTGACTGATGTATTATCACAAAACCAATTCACCATGAGTTTTTTGGCTTATTTTTCATTCTTTGTATATGGTTATAGTATTGATATATTTAATCATTATATTGTTTGGCCAAGGCTGATTGCTTCAATTTTGGTGATATTGATATTGGTTGAAATGTGGAAAGACAGAAAGTCTAAGGCCTCGGTTACCAGCCTAGTATTGGTGAGTGTGAGTTTTACTTTAGGAATAATAGGTTTAGCTCTTAATGAGAGCTTTGCTGATCACAGTAAACAAGTGTCGACAATTCTTATTATGATCATTACCTTGTTACTTGCCCAAGGATACACTCACCAAATTAAATTAATCATTAGTTCAGGTAAAACTGGAGCTATTGATATTCGTATGAGCCAATTCATTTTAATGATGGATATTTCTACCATTGCTTTTGCAATGACAATGGGCCTTGCTCAAGGTTGGCCGTTAATCGTTTTAGCTACTGTTAGCGCTATAACAAAACTTATTATTATGTACTTATTTCACTGGGCAAGAGTGAGCCCAGTAGCGAAAAACCGGAGTGACTACGGTTAATACGAGTGGTATAACTCAAATGTAATGCGGAATTCTGCCACGGTTAGAATTTCCGCGTTAGCAATTCACTCCATAATTAGTTAAAACATTACTCTTTTACCATTCTCTCCATTCTTCTGTGATATCCCCTGAAAACACTACATTTGCGGCAGACATAACTTTTTTAATGAACTCACAGATATCCTCACGCTGATCTGTTTCTATTAAACAGTCACCACATTGATGATTTAATGAGTTTAGAGACAGAACTACTGTTTTAACATGTTCTTTTGAGCTTTCTAAGGTCTGTGCTTCAGACGCCATAGAAGACATGAATTCTAATAGGCTTGTTATACAAAGCTTCACATCCTCTGAGGTATAATCAGCGTCACCTTCATCTTCGCCCTCAATAAAATCTAACATGTCATACTGAATACTTTTAAGTAAACTTTTCATCTAACTCTCTGTGCTCCTGAACGTTACTCTTGAAGTAAAACGGCTATATCAATCCGTAATAAGGGAATGAGTAATTGTTTGCTAAAATTAACACTAGGCGGGAGTTACCAATAACAAGTGCCCCGAATTTTCACCGTTACCATCTATTTTGCTATAACTTAATTAGCGAAATATCTACTTAATAAGCGCAACACCTGCAACTTCTACCACTGTTTTTGCGTCTGCTCGCTCAATAATTTTTAATAAGGTTGTTTGAATCGTTTCGTCTTTTCTTGCATCGTCTTTACTGGAAAATGTTTGCTCTTGGGCCGATGCGCCTTCTTCTTGGATAAAACCTACAACAACTTGGGTTGCGCAGTTCACTGATTCACCAAAATAAGCGAGTGAAATTTGAGGATACCCCTGAAATCCCTTTTTAACTCTTTTTGCTATGCGTTTTGTCGATTTATCTAAATTCATAATAGGTTCTCAGAAAAATATAACACCTCAATTAGAGGCAAAATAATGGCGGCTAAAAAACATGTTAAATGAAGGTAGCCAACTGTTTTGTATTTGTTTAATGATATTTTATATGAATTAATTACAACACGCCCTTTTTTCTTGAATTGGAGGGCATTTAATGGTTCCAAATGAACAATAAACACAACAATCTCCGGGGAGAGGTTTAATAATAATGTGACATGAAGTGCATTTATAAAAATACTGACACGCATTAGTAAGCATGATTTCTTTTTTATTAAAACCACATTCAGGACAAGTAATAACTGACTCTAGAATTATATTGTTCATTAAATTCTCAATTTTATCGGGTTATATAATCCATTATCTGCAGGTTTTATTATGTCTATTTCATGACACTAACCGAGTTTACGTTGTGATTCAATATTTTGATCAAACAGCTTGATTAGTTTTACGTTATAATCCCCGTAAGATTTTTATGAACAATATAAAGTAAGGTAAATCATGAATACAAAAATATACAAGCACGTGCACTCGTTAGCTAAAGACTTAATGCAAGCGGTTCATAGAAAAAATCAAATTCGCTTCGATGAATGTTACGCTGAATTAAAAAAAGTATGTGAAGATAATGAAAGTACCGATAAAGACCATCCGGTGCAGTGGGAAACACTTGCTGATTTTACTGATGATCTTGAATTAGCTATTTCGATTTATGAGAAAGCACTACTAAAAGCTGAAGCGATTAATTCCAAAGATTTTCTCTCATCAATCGCTTTTGCCATTGCGTCATTGCAAGTAGAGTTAGGTGATAAAACAAGCGCTATTGAACATCTAAAAAATGCTAAAATCAACAGTAATAAAATTGCTGATAAAGATTTAAAAGCAGAAATCGAAGCCTTATTAGAAGAGTTAGGTGGAGTCGCTGAAGTTGTAGAAGTACCAGAAGTATCAGAAGCACCAAAAGTAATTGAAGTAGCAAAAAAATTGAAAGAATGGAAAGATTTATAACAGTTAAACCATGAACTTTTATTAATTTGTTTTAAGGTTTACTTTAAGCCCTACATAGTTGGCGTAGGGCTTATAACCATCACCACCAATATTAATCCTGAAGTGCGATAGATGCCATTTTCATTGTGCTTTCAAATGACTCTGCACCCGCAATAAATAAACCATTATGGCAAAACATAGCGTCATCAATGCCAGTAACTTCTTTAAGCGCATCATCAGACAAGCCAGCCCATTGTTTAGGGAGTGGTTTTCTGTCTTCGAATGAACCAGGTTCAACAGGTACGGTTTGAATTCGCCATTGGCCAGAAGGTGATGGGTAAACCATATATAACGCCTCTTCAGATAAGGCATGAACTGTTCTTTTCCACGGAGTATACTTTTCTAACACTATGACTCTTGAGTCTTCTGCATTATCAATAGCTTTAGCGACAATGTCTTTAGCATTAATGCCACCACTAGCAGAAGCTATGAATCGTGTTAATACGCGTGATGCAAAATCAACGGCTTCATCAAAACAAGTATCAAAGTGGCTATCTTCTTGCCACGTTGGGTTAAACATTGAAATAGTTTGGCTTAGGCTGATACCTTGAGCAACACCTTCAACATGACCGCAATCAATCGCATCAATCGTTGATACTAAACCGGCATCAACACTATTAGCTACTTCTTGGTTACCTTGACATATTGCGAGGCCATATTTCTGCCAAATCAAACCAAATGAAGAATAAGGAATACCATTTTCGCGCTCGCCAGCACCGCCTCGTTGATGATGATCAAAACGGCCAGCATCGGCATCATATTCACCACCTACATCTATCACAATATCTGCCTTACCAATAACCTCTAAATCACGCGTACGTATGAGCTTAAAAGAAGGAAAAATATTCTTAAGTGCAGCGATACTGAAAACATCATCTGCATGAAAATTACCATTGTGAGTTGCTATTACTTTATCAGTCATTTTTTTTGTCATTTTAGAAAAGGATAAGAAGGGGCGTTCATGAACTGTTACTGTTGGAACTTCCCCGTTTGGTATTTCTCTGATTTGGAGAATTTTTACTTAGTAAAAATTATAGGGCGGATTCTATACGAAGACAGCTAACAAAAACAGATGATTTTTATAACTAAACTATCGAATAAAACGCCAATACATGATTTGATTATTTTTTCTATGGGCGATTAAGCGTTACATAGTGTGAAGTAGGGCTGTAACCATCGCCACCCATTTTACCAACTGAGTCAATTAACGCTTGGTTAATGCCTTCATCAGTGAAGAGATCATCCCTTACGTACACAGACTTCACATCTAAAAGTACAATGGTGCCTCCTGCAGGTAAATCACCAACAGAAATAATTTCTCGTAAAGTACATTCGTATCGAATGGGTGATTCAGCAACCGAAAAAGCACCGACATTACAGCTGCTGGTTTTTTTAACATGTGCTAAGTCAAACTCACTTTCATCAATGGCAATGCTGGCACTGGTTGCATTCATTTTTTCCAATAAATGAGAATTAACAATGTTAACCACACATTCACTGGTTTCTTTTAAATTTTGCAAAGTGTCTTTATCAATGCCGCTTCGTTGAGTCACCTGTGTATAAAGAAGTACCGGAGGATTGCAGCTTGCCACAGTAAAAAAAGAGTAGGGTGCAAGGTTATCAATCCCGTCCTTTGAACGCGTACTTATCCAAGCAATAGGTCTTGGGGTCACACCGCCATTTAAAAGGCGGTACTTTTCTTGAACGCCTAGTTCTGAAATATCAAAATTCATCGATTACCCATTTTTTCATTTAAAAGTTATATATACCCAAACTACCTGAAGATGCAGGTTTCAGCTGGAATTAGAAATGCCTTTAAGCAAGTCATTGATTGAAGAGAATAGTTATTCTATTGTCGAAATCAATAACGCAGCATAAAGCGTTTCTAAACCAGCCCTGCGGGGACGTATGAGCAAACCATGTTCTTCGCTGCCTCCTTTTTTAAGGACGCTACATGGATGTAGCTTATTAGAGAATGCAGGAGCATATTCTCCCGAATAACCCTTAATAAAAAGAGGCGCCTTGATCATGAATCGCTCAAGCGTCCTGAAACACGCATCTTCAATGGTTTGGGTATAAAAGCCATACAAAACTATAACTACCACTGTTACCTAAAATGCAAAGTTCAGCTTGTATTAGCACCGATTTTAGGCAAGGTAATAATTGTTTTTTTTGGCAGTTGACACTGACTGTTGAGATCTATTGAACCAGTAAATATAGTCCAACCACTAAACCGAAATACATCATTAATGAAAAGACACTACCAACAATATTTAACGCAGTTGAGATACCAAAAAATTTGAAACTCAACACGCAAGATAGCGCTTTTGGACGTGATTGAAATGAATGAAAGTATTTAAATTCGGTTAACTTATTCGCTAATGCTTGATTACCTTTAATCTCATTATCAATTGTTTTGTCATAAGCAAAAGCAATCAAATAAAACAAGACTAAAAAGGCTAAAATGGATTCCATAATTAAAGTTCCTGATTTGTATAATGCCCAAATAAGGGGCTAAGTAATAGTGAGCTAAAATGTGAAGCGCTAAGATAACTTATAGTCACACTAAAAACGGTTTAATAGATTTACTTTCTATTCTATGTGAAATAAGTTGCTGTTGGTTATTGAAAAATGTGTTCATTAAAGAGCAGTTGTTTTATCGCACAAATAGAGGCTACTAATCTCATCGCTTGATCAATTGCTGCATCTTTTTGTGAATCAGCCTTAAGGCTGCTTATATGGCTGTTGAAGCAGACAAAACCATTATTGATTAGTGATATGGCGATACAGGCATAATGGTAACCTTGTGAGTTTTCAATATTAAGATCTTGAAAGGGTCTCATCTTGAGTGAATCTAGAGTTCCCCCTGCTTTCAATGGGTGAGCATTTCTACTCATGAAGTAAGGGTTTGTCACCGCCATTCGACTACTTGCACTAAGAACAACCTTTTTATCTGAATCGGATAGCTCACCAACTTCAAATTTAATAAAATTTGTTAGGTCTTTAGATTGACTAGCAATAGCTGTTGCCCATGCGACTATTTTTATATTCTCTTCAGAGAGGTGATTTTCTTGTGTAAACGTTGTTTTGAACAGATCGACTTGTTCTTTGAGTTCAGGTATGAGGGCTAATGATTTTTCAATATTCATTAATATTCCTAAAATTTTTATATTTCAATTAAATAAGTCTCACGCATATTGCATATATTTCTTTTGGAATACCGACATAATGATGGAAAATTCTCGAGAAGCTAAGTGGAAGCTGACTTTACCTGATGCACTGATATCTATACCGACTAACCAAGCTGTTATGTGTTAACTAGACAGATTTATCATAAGCCATCGAAAGCCATTTAACGACTTCAGCATCAATATCAGCAATAGTTTGTAGTTGTATTCTATGAGTGCACATAGTGCCAAAGGGGCCAGAATTTTCAAGACGCCCTTGGACATCGACATCTTTTAGTTTTAAGCCTAAGTCTATTCTTGTCTTGGTTGCTGGTTTTATTAAGGCAAATTGTTTTTTTCTAATTAAACTCACACTGCCTTTTTTGGGTGTAATTATAACATCGCTACCAAGTTTTACGATGGTAGAAATCAGCAGTTCATAAATTGGTGTCAGTGACTCTTTGCCAATATACTGATTTACTAATAAATCTTCAGAAGATTCATTTTTATCCTTTGATAAAGTGACTATTGTGTTGGCAAATCCATGTGTTAATCCGAATTCAGTTTTCAAAAAACTCACCGCCATTGAATGTTTTTCGATGTTTTTTTTATGCAAGATTTTAAGCCATTCGTCTAACTTCTTGCCTGTTTTCTCAGGCATATTATTAATCATTGTTTGAAGTGCTTTATCCATCTTCTTCACCTTTTGATTCGAAGCATAATACCCGTTTAATGGGCTTGTTGAGCTAGGACACAATTTACTAAAGTCAAAATACCTTATTGTTCACTTACACTAATACTTGTCGTGTGTTCTTGATGTAGTGATGAATATGACGCTCAATTTTAGTGTCAATCATCTCTTCTGGTCGACAACCATTGGGGCAGGCCATATTCGGTGTTGTGCCAAACACTCGACAGATCAACGGACGTTCATCATAAACCTTACAACCATTAGGGCCCAAGTGAACGCAATTATACTGATCTAATGCGGCTTCATGTTCAGCGTCAGTTTTCACTGGCAGGCGAGACATTTCTTCTGAAGACGTTGTTACCGGTCCGCAACAATCGTGACAGCCGGGCGTACATTTAAATGTCGGAATACGCTCACGCAGACGGTCGACTATCTCTTTATTATTGTTCATTAATACCTGATTCTTTTGTGCAGTTCCTGACAATTATAGTTCTATATCTAGTCTAATAGAAGCTGACATTGCCTTTAAATTGAGTGTGGTTGTTATGAGTCTGTACTCTTTGACTTATTTGATTCTCGCCACCACAAAGAGCGAATCATCTTCTTTAAATTCTTGATAACTCAGCGTAGAAAGTATGTCATATGATTTTGAAATAATACTGATTAGTTCGTCTCGATGATAGTAAGTAAATAACAAACCATTCATTTCTTCATCTTCGTCGCCGAGCCAAAATGAATGGGCTATAAGACCATTAGTAGATAAACATTTTGTTTGTTGTAAAAGAGACTCTTTTAGTTCTTCTTTGGTCAAATGATGAAGTACTTTATTTGAATAAATACAATCATATAGTTCATTCAATTCAAGGTTTTTCGCATTGAGCTTTGAAAAAGGTACTTCAGGATGTTTTTCTTTACAAATGTTCAAGAAGGCATCTGATAAATCAGATCCTGTAATTGAATAGACTCTCTTCAAATACTCAATATCCAACCCACCACCTGAGCCTAACTCAAGTAATGTCGAGCCAACTGGCAATGACTTGCTCAGAAGTTTATAGATATTAGTTCCATCATAACCGTTACACATTTTAATGTACTGTTTGACATTTACTGGGTTATCATAAAAATTCATGAAGCCTCCTGTACTTATAAAGCGTAGCGATCTAGCTTATGGACAAAGTTTAATTGGCTAGAGTAAGTGACGAAGGAAAAAGCCAACGGTATTTTGTGCTAGTTTATTAGTTTGTCGTTACGTAAGTGATTTGTTATTTTTACTATTAATAGGTCAATGACTTAATCGCATCAGAGACTGTCAGAAAATGAATTTTAGTGAGGCAAAGACTAGCCTTTTTAAACTCATGAGCGCGTATTAAACTCGTCACTTCGTTTGCAACTAATATCCGCTTTGTTTTGATTAACTCTAACTTGCCTGACGTTAATTCGATGACATAGCTATTGCCAAAAGAGTCAATAACATAATCGTCATCACAAAGCAGTAATTCACGGCATTCAGAAATGAAATCTTGCTCAGAACCCAAGTAAATCAACTCGTCATCGCCATCTAACTTTAGTGTGCATGGCCACGAAATCATAAGAATTCCCTCGATAAATATAATGCCCAAGAGAGGGCTTATAATAGTTGACTACAATGTAAACTAAGTGGAACGTAACCAACAGCTACGTATTTTTACTTATCTTTTGTAAGGTTTATTTATGACTACCATCACACAATGGTTGTGATGCCGTGAGCTTACAACCACAAAAAAATAATTTTTTAGACTCTGTTGCGGTAAATCTTACCGGCGAGAATTCAGAGCCTTTATGAGAACCATCACAAAATGGTTGTTTCTCACTCTTACCACAAGAACACCAAGAATATTTTTTACCTTCTTCAACTTCTACTGTAAAGGGCGTGTTAGATGCTCGTACTGGTTTAGTCATGATAATTCTCCATAATTTAATGTAAACATAACGCCGCAGTATGCGGTATTTAATTGTTTGATAAAATGGTGAAACAAAGTGGAGCCGAGAAATCTGCTACGAATCCAACTAAATTGCCTTGTTAACTAGTCGTCCTGCTCTACGTAGATTATATCTTCTACTTTAAAACCACGTTCTTTTGACATAGTGAAAAATTTATCAAGCACCTCAGCTTCAACAGTAGGCGTTCTTGATAAAAGCCAGAGATAATCAGAGTTTGGTCCTGAAATAAAAGCATATTGATAGTGTTCATGGTCTAACTCAAAAATAACATAAGAGCCGTAAAAGGGCCCAAAAAATGATACTTTTAAATATCCCTCGGTGTTTTCATTGATAAAATAAGCCTTTCCTTCGGCTTCTTGCCACTCATTATCCGACGCGGAAAACCCACTGTTGAGAACTGAAACACCACCATCATTTTTTAAGCTATATTCAGCGGTAACTTGACTCAATCCTCTTTCAAAAGAATGGTCAAGCCGAGCGATTTCATACCATTTACCCAAATAATTATTTAATTCAAAGTCTGATACTGGCTTGACCAATTTAGGCATGCCTAAGCAGCTACTAAGAAGAAAAACGCCTATAATTATTAGTGCTCTATACAATCGAAGCTCCATGGATATGTAACGCCCATTTAAGGTAGTGATAACAGTTGGCTAAATATTAAACGGATCTAAAGCAGCCAACTGTATTCTATCTCGGTTGAACAACAGGTTATGCGCTGTCGGCACCCTCAGTAGGCTGAGATTCCTGCGGTTGTTCATTGTCCACACCTGCTTTTTTCAAGCGTTTCTCTTCTTTCTTTTTCTTTTTAGCTATTTCTTTCTGGCGTTTTTCGAAAGAGTAATTTTGCTTAGCCACTAGTATTCTCCTAACTTAACTTCAAGACTTAAGCCTTAGAATACGGTATTTCCCAGCAGAATGCGCTACTCATTGCATCAACAGTACCCGTAACTGCTTCAGAATAGGAACAATAAGGCGTGCACAGAGCACTTAAGGCAAATAACATTTTACTAAGAGGTAAATAATAGAGTGAGTAAAACTGTGTAGTGAAATAGAATGTAGCCAACAATTTCCTGTTGTGTTGAACTACTGGTTATGTGAATTAACTTCTTTTATTCAATGATTTGAACATTTTTTTAAGGACGGAATAAACAAGTAATAATGTACCTATAATTATTGTTAAAACACCCAGAGGCAAAAATAAACTTTCATGAAGAACAAGATTTTCGTCAAGGTATTGATAAAACGTGTTTTCTACAGTTAGAAAGACAATGCCTATAAATATAAAGAATAAACCTAGGGTTACGGTGGTATTTTTAAAGCTAAGTTTCATCAGTTTATCCATAAATTTAACGACATATACCTGCCATACCGTTAATGCCTTGATAACTGGTTAAATAACAATAGGTTGAATTATTTGTTATGTTGCTATTTTCGAGTCTTAAGTAATATTAAATGAAATGCAAAATTTAATAGAAATACAACAAAATATAAACTGAGCATTAACTCATGGAATATAAAATTAATAATGAATTCTGGCGTAAAAAATAACGTTATAGAACCACCTTCATTAAGTTCAAATCCAATTTCAATAAAAAACATTAACACCGTTAATGGCACTATAAAATAAAGAGTATTCTTAATAGAAAGTATTAATATCCTATAATAATCATCCACTTTTAGAGGACTCACCGATAATAATTCCTTTGTGTAAAGTTGAACGACTGTTTTATTTTAAAACTAACGTTCTACTAAGAGCCGGCAGTCCCGTTTTATTATCTTGTCATATGAAAATTAAGTACCAGAACAAGTACAAGCTAAATCGCCATTTTTTTGGAACCATTCACTATACACGCCACGAACACATTCTCTTTGAACCTGAGAGCAATCTTGGCTATTAACGCCGCTACCTCCAGGAGAATAAGTACAGGCTGATATAAATAAACCGAGAACTAAACCGAAAATTTTCATAGAAACTCCATTTCATAGAATGCCCGCTAAAGGGCAATAATTGTCCACTAAAGTGGCATAAGATCACGGTGTAAACAGCGAACTGTTTTTGTCCCGTTTGAATTTTTTTTCATAACGTTGCTTTAACTGACATTGCTAGTTTTTCAATGCCATGAGATGGAATCCATCTTTTGAATTCAACGAAGCCATGTTTCTTGTATAAATTGATTGCTGGAGTATTTACAACGGCCGTTTCAACAATGGCTTCTGAAAAATAAAATTTATCTAGAACATAGGTTATTAATTTGTTTGCGATACCTTTCCTAAAATAATTAGGGTCAACAGTTAAACTATTAATGTCTAACTGTTTATTTTCTATAACAATCTCTATAACTGCAGCGAGACATTCATTTTCACTAAAGCCATAGAATAAGGTTTTTGAATTTTCTATATCTTTAGCACTTCTCAATAGAGGAGGAAAATTGAGAGTACCTATAAGTTGAGCTTCAATTTTATAAGAATTCTGAAATACAGTGAAAATTTGGTTTGCAACTTCTTCATTCAAATTATCAAGTTTATTAATCATGCTATGCCTATCATAAAATTTATATTACTCTGTAAACCCTAATCTAGCTCAATAACATTATTGACTAAAACGATTGACGCATGAGCAACAGTTAACTGTGATTTTTCGTTTAATGCTCTAGTTATATCTTTACTACATCGTTAATTCTTAGCAATTTTTTACGCTCTTTCATACTCTTTGAATATCTATTTTTAGTATTAGTTCATTTTACATATTATGTATAAATCACCAAAGCGATTAATTTATCTTCCTTTCAATTTTACAATTAGGATCAACCTTTTTAATGTCGCAAAACGGTTTTTCTTTTTCGATTGTGACTGCCCCAGAATCATTAGCAAAACGAACAGATGAGCAAGAGCACAATAATAAAAATAATATTATAACGATGAATTTAAGCACAAATCTATCCTTAAAAATGACACCTTATTGAGAGGCTAAATTTTTGTACACTATTAGAGTAAAAATAACCAATTGTATTTTTCAGTGCGATGAGCATGTTAGCTCTGCGCTGAAAAGGACTCATGATATGTAACAACGCCTGTCGGGTAAGAACCTTTAAGTAATACTGCTTGAAAATATTCGGGTGGAACATCAGGGAGCACTAAGCCCCCTATGGGCTCAAAACCAAATCGACGATAGTAATTGGGATCACCAAGTAGTACACAACCATTAGCGTTGAGATTATTCAATTCTCTCAGAGCTGCATGCATTAGCTTAGAGCCTATTCCCTTATTTTGGTCAGTTGGAACAACAGAAATTGGTCCCAAACCATACCAATCTTTTGAACCATCTGAGATAGTAACTGGCGACAAAGCAACATGGCCAACTATTTTAGATGAGTCTTCAGCAATAAGTGAAACTGATAACGCTCCGGAATCTCTCAATGCATCTACAATAAATTGCTCCGTGTGGTCTGTATGTGGTGCATCAAGGAATGCAGCAATAGTAATTGCATGAATACTTTGAATATCGCGAGTTTTTTCTAGTCGAATATTAATACACACTGAAACATCTCCAAGTAGGGTTAACCCTGATTTAAGGGGCTTATAATAGTTTGCTAAAATGTGAAACGAAGTAGAACACGGCCAATTGTTACTTACCCTTGTTTATTTAGTTGTCATGTCGTTGCTTAGTGAAATTCATCATTACTTTTTACCCAGCGATATATTGGATATGCAGCGAGTAAAGAAATAATAGTTAAAATAATAGATTTACCGAAATCAACTTGTTTCAGCTCCCCTATGAGATAGAAAAATGTAATTTCAAATAATGCAAAAAATATCCATACTGCCCAAAATGCTTTTTGTTTACTCATACCTAAGGATCCTTCCTGCTAAATAACGCTTTCATATTCGGAAAAACAATCAACTGTTATTTGTCCTAATTAATTTTATTGTTATGATTTTTTATAGCGGTTGAAAAAAAGACATCGCTTATTTCGACTATAGCATTAGAACCACGTAATGCTTTTTCAAGATCCAATGTAATGAACTCGCTAAATTTACTGTTAAATTCTATTGAATCTTTTTTAAAGTCAGCCTTTAAATAAGACATAAACTCTCTGCACTCAACACTATTTTTTTGTTGTATACGCGCACACGTTTTTCCATGTTTAGCCACTAATTCAAATCTATCAACGAGTGAATCAAATGTCATATCTCCAGTGTTCGCGTGTAAATCACTACAAAATAGTATTGATATTAATGATAAAATTACGGTTAGCTTTGAATTCATAATTTCCTTTATTGCATTAAATAACTGTCCACCAAAGTGGAACAAAATCTGAGTAAAAACAGTCAACTGTATTTTTCCGTTTGAAGTTATTGCTATCGCCCTACATGCTCTACTTTTTAGTAAATAGTTTATAGAATGAAAAATCTAAAACTGATGTAATTGCAGATACTAATAGCCAATGAAAAAAATAACCTACAGCATTTAAAGCATCAGGCTCACATTGTGTTTTTAGGATTTCACAGTAAGTGAAGTCAACTATAAAAGTAGAAAATGCGGATAAGCCAATAATAATTGATAGTGCAAAGGGCCACTTGACCTTAAATAACCGAATAAATCCAACAATGATAATTATAGGCAGACCTAACGATAAAAATAAATCCATTTATCTCTCCTTGAACCACGATATGCATGACAACTAACAGTTTATTATGAGATGAAAATACTTCTGTTCACAATATGGGGCGAACGGCGTGCGAAGTCCGTTATCAAATTTACTCTAAAATAGGTTATTTTATAATAAAAAATCCGCACTTCAAAGTACAAATTGAAGTGCGGATTATTAATTATTATGCAGAGCGTTTGACGCTCTTGTTCTCTAGGCTTTCTTAGTTTTTATATAGTCATTAACTAGGTCAGTTAAGACGTTAAGCGGTACTGGACCATTTTTTAATACTACGTCATGAAATTCACGAATATCAAATTTATCACCTAATTGAACTCGAGCATTTTCACGTAATTCAATGATTTTATTCATACCAATTTTGTAAGCTGTCGCTTGTGATGGCATAACTACATGGCGTTCGACCATTTTAACGGCATCAGATAGAGCATTAGGAGTTTTTGTAGCGTAGTACTCTATACCTTGTTCACGTGTCCATTGTTTAGTGTGAATACCCGTATCAACGACTAAGCGACATGCTCGCCATAATTCCATGGCTAAACGACCAAAGTCAGAATAAGGGTCTTGGTATAAACCTATTTCTTTTGGGATCATTTCTGAATAAAGTCCCCAGCCTTCTGTATGAGCTGTATAGCCACCAAATTTACGGAACATTGGAATGCCTGTTAATTCTTGTTTGATTGCTAATTGCATATGATGGCCCGGAATACCTTCATGATATGCTAACGCAGCCATTTGATAAGTCGGCATAGCTTCCATGTCGTAAAGATTGGCGTAATAAATCCCTGGACGGGATCCATCCGGAGCAGGGCGTTCATAAAACGCTTTACCAGCAGATTTTTCTCTAAACCCTTCAACGGCTTTAACTTTTAATGCTGCTTTGGGTTTGGTTAAAAACAAGCTATCTAAGCGGCTTTGCATATCGTCAATCAGAGCGACTGCTTCTGCTATATAACGCTGTTTTCCTTCGTCGTTAGCTGGATAGTAAAACTGCTGGTCGGTACGCATGAAATCGAAAAACTCGTTCAGGCTGCCATCAAAGCCAACTTGCTTCATAATCACACGCATTTCATTATGAATACGTGATACTTCACTTAAACCAATATTATGAATTTTCTCTGAAGTTAAGTCAGTTGTGGTAGTGCGCTTTAAAGCATTATTGTAAAAGGCTTCACCGTCAGTAAATTTCCAAGCACCGTCACGGGTGTCGGCTTTTTTCTCAAGCGTTGCTAAGTAAGTAATTAGTTGTTCGTAACCTGGTTTTAAGTTATCAATTAATGCTATTTTTACGTCAGTAATTAAGGTTGCTTTCTCGTCATCACTAATGTTTAGTTTATTAATCTTTCGAGTGAAGTCGGCAAATATTGTGCTGTTAGCTTCGTCATCAAACGGGGCGCCAACAAGAATGTTTTTTGAGTCTCTAATAACATGTGGGAAGACAAATTTTGGGGCAATAATACCTTTTGCTTCACGCAATTTAAGCTGTTCAACAAGCTGCTCTAGCAATTTTTGAGCACCACGAACACGAGCGATATAATCTTGTGCTTCTTTAACGTTACTGATTGAGTGCTGGTTAATTAAAAAAGCAGGTATTTGTGAATGGGTGCCATGCATTTGATTAACAGGGTAACTATGAAAGCGCCATTTATAATCTGCGATCTGGTTTTCTAGATTTTGAATGAATAAGTTTAGGCTTATTTTAGTTTGTATATCAAGCGTGGTAACGTCAATAGCTTGAACTCGTACAAGGTTTGCTTTAGCGATTGCTAACTCATTTGCTGCGTTTGATTCTGAAAGGTCGTTCCATTTATCGTAATCTGTTTTAATGCCTAAAGAGGTTTGTCTCACGGGGTCGCGGTTAACCCCTTCTTTAAAAATAGTGTCAAATAACGCATTGGCCTGTTCTGAGGCTGATGATGCTTTAACTGTGGTTACCTTAACAGGGGCAGCTGTTTGTTCGTTATTTTGAGGAGAAACTTTGTCTTCTGAACAAGCACTGAGTAAAGCTGTGGCAACAGCGACAACTAACAGGGATTTTTTAAATGTCATTCTATTCTTATCTCACTTATATGATATGCATTATCATTAGTGTGCCTTAATGCATGTGGCTAATTCAATGAAAGCTCGACAGAATGCTATAAAATTAAGACCAACAGGTGTTGCCAACCGAACAAAAGAAGTAAACTTAGCAGTAACATTATGTACATGGAAACCCCGTAAATGAAATTTACCGTTGGCTTTAGAAAAGTTAAGCATGAAGACATAGATTTTTTGTTGGAGTTACGTAGAAAAACGATGACCCAACATTTGTTAGCGGCAGGTATTCGTATGACGGATGAGCAACATTTGGTTCGAATAAAAGAGCACTTTTATGAAAGCCATATTATTTTAGCAGACCGTAAACCTATAGGGCTGGTGAAAATGGGCGTGTTATCGCTTAATAATACCGGTAAAAGTTTGCATATTAGACAGATACAAATTATGCCAAAGTATCAGGGCAAGGGCATTGGCAGTAAGGTACTAACGGTGGTGAAAAAGCGTGCGTTACAATTGTGCTTACCGATCACCTTAAATGTTTTATTGAAAAATCCAGCTCGGGGTTTGTACTTGCGTCATGGTTTTCAAGTTGAGAAGAAAACCCGTTTAGAATTTCTATTACGTTGCCCATTAGAAGTGATTGCCGCATAGCTTGTTGAGTCAAGCGAATAGCGACAGTCATTATCATCGAATTTAGTAAGTAAACTTACCTAGAACTGTACCTAGTAAATAAGTCCGCTACGTTTTACTTTATTCGGGTCAATACGTGATGGCGTAATAGATCCATCAACCAAAGGCGTTGTTGCTATTGCCAACATTTTAACCACTTGTAATATTGAGGGTAAATTCAAGCTATTAATATCATCTGTGACTTGATGATAATGTTGGTCTTTATCAAGCTGCGTACTACTAAAGCTATGGGCAGGGACTCCTAACCTAGCTAATGTTGCATTATCTGAACGATAGAATAAGTTTTGCTTAGGGTAAGGGTCAGCATAAACTTTCAGGTTTTGTGGTGCTAATGCTTGGTTTAGTTGTTCACCTAGGTTTGAGCGATCCATACCTGTCATCCAAACGGTGCCATCTCCAAATACAGCCGGTTTACCGACCATTTCAATGTTAATCATGGCTGTTATTGTCGTTGGTTCTAGGTTTGTAGAAAAGTGTTTTGAGCCAAAACCTCCGATCTCTTCGGCGCTAAACGCGGCAAACATTAAGGTTCTTTCGTTATTGCCCAATTTAGCAAAGTGATTCGCTAAATTGATAATGGCAGACACACCAGAAGCATCATCATCGGCACCATTAAAAATATCACTACTTTGTTGTGCATTACTGTTAGGTGCGCCATCAATACTAGGTTTAACGCCTAAGTGATCATAATGAGCTGAGTAAAGTACAATTTCGTTAGCTTTGCTTTTACCAGGTAAAATACCGACGACATTACTTAAAGCGCTAGTGCTAACCTTGGCATTGCCTTTGACGTTAAATTGTATCACTTTACTAATATCGGTTAACGCAATAACGATAACACCACCTTGCTCAGTGGCGCTTTCATCAACGAGTTTAGTTAACCCTTGAGCAAAGTAACTTTGATAGCGTTTAAAGCTCTCTTCATGTTTTGGGTGAAGTAATACCAGATGCTGACCACCTTGTTTATTTAACTCACTTAGTGATTTTCGCATGTTGTCGTCTTCACCAACCATTACAATATTTACGGGAAGATTATTTGTTACAACGTTACTGTTCCAATCAAAATCTGTTGCTGTTGTGGCCATCGATAATGATTCGCTATCAAAGGCTTGGCCATTAATTTCAACCGTAAGCGTATTTGGCGTGATTCGCTGCACCAAGTATTGCTGTTTAAAATTTAGATCGCTTGGTGCTGGCGTAAGACCTACTTCGTTAAAACGCTTAGCAATAAAATCGGCGGCTTGACGGATATTAGGCGTAAAGTTATTTCTACCTTGAAGATCATTACTAGCTAAGTAACTAACATCTTTGGTAATTTGCTCTAAAGTAATGGTGTCATCTACAGTGACAGTGACAGAGGCGCTTTCCTCCGTCTTTTCATCAAACCCTAAATGCATATTACTACAACCGGTTAATGATAAACTGGCTAGTGACAGCAGTGTTATAGAAGTAGCTAAGACTACTGGCTTTAAACGTTTGTTAGTCATATTTTTAGTTGTTGTTGTTAATGTCATAAAGGGCCGTCTCTTACTTGAGTTTTATTGTTTCAATCAATAGGGTTTCTTCACCTGAAGTTAACCACAATTGACCATCTTGAATGCTGCATTGAAATTCCATATTACGGCTGAGAAGCTTTACTAATGCTTCGCAGGTACTTGGCTCGAACTGCTCTATGGCTAAACGCTCAAATTTATTCAGGTTTTGCTCAGCTTGTGACCACCAGGTATTTACGCTGCTGCCATAACAGTATAATTTTACTGCTTTTGCTTGGTTACAGGCTTTTTTAAGGCGCTTTTCATCTAGCTGGCCAAGTTCAATCCACAGGTTAATTTCATCACTGTAATTTATTTGCCAAAGGGCAGCCTCGGTTTCATCACTAACGCCTTTACCAAACTGTAAATCTTCGTGGGCATTGAGGATGTAGGCAATTAGACGCACCATTAATCGTTGTGGTGTTTCTGAAGGGTGTTGAGCAAGGGTAAGTTGCAAGCTGTCGTAATAATTACGATCCATATCGGCGAGTTCGATATTAGCTTTGTATATAGTTGCTTTAAGGGCCATGTGTGCTTTGAGGTAATAAATAATGGCGGTATCATAACAGTATGGAGCTAACTTGCAAAAACTTGCCAAGATAAAGTAATCCGCTTGGGTTTACGATGAACGTAAAATAGGCAGTATTTATCAAGTGAATAACTAGGATAATGTTAATTAATTCTACTTATGGTGAGATTTAAAGCATGATAAAGTCACAGAAATAATTATATAGCCGTTATCAACCAAGATGCATGTTTCTAAGTGCTTGAGTAATTACAATTCAAGCCGTTGTGATGGTAATAGGTATACTTTTTAATCATTTATTCTTTAAGAGGCTCACATGACAATTCAATCTTTTTTTCCACCACAGCGCACTTTGATGGGACCGGGTCCATCAGATGTTAGCCCACGTGTTTTATCTGCCTTAGCAAGACCTACCATTGGGCATCTTGACCCTTGTTTTGTTGCCATGATGGATGAAGTAAAAGAATTACTTCAATATGCATTTCAAACGACAAACAAGTTTACTATGGCCGTATCGGCTCCTGGCTCTGCGGGTATGGAAGCTTGTTTTGTAAATTTAATTACCCCTGATGATACCGTAGTTGTTTGTGTTAATGGTGTATTTGGCATGCGTATGATTGAAAATGTTAATCGTATTGGTGCTAAATTAGTGGTTGTTGAAGGTGAATGGGGCAGAGCCGTTGACCCGCAAGCATTAGAGGCTTCACTGAAAGAAAACCCACAAGCAAATTTTGTTGCGTTTGTTCATGCTGAAACGTCTACAGGAGCATTATCTGATGCCAAAACATTGTGTGCTATCGCTAAAAATCATGATTGTTTAACTATTGTTGATGCCGTGACGTCTTTAGGTGGTGTTGAGTTACGTGTTGATGAGTGGCAAATTGATGCAGTGTATTCAGGCAGTCAAAAATGTTTATCTTGTGTCCCTGGTTTATCACCAGTAAGTTTTAGTGATAGAGCTGCAGAGGTGATTCAAAATCGTGGCATAGCGGTCCAAAGTTGGTTTCTTGATCAATCACTTGTTATGGGGTATTGGTCGGGAGAAGGAAAGCGCAGTTATCATCATACTGCTCCTGTTAATTCTTTATATGCATTACATGAATCGTTAGTAATGCTACAAAATGAAGGTCTAGAAAATAGCTGGGCTCGACATAAAACCATGCACGATAAATTAAGTACAGGGTTAGCTGAGTTAGGTTTAGACTTTATTGTGCCAGCAGATGAACGATTACCACAGTTAAATGCAGTCTATATTCCAGAGGGTATTGATGACGCTAAAGTAAGAAATTTTTTACTGAATGAATATAACCTAGAGATTGGCGCGGGTTTAGGTGCTTTTGCTGGTAAAGCATGGCGTATAGGTTTAATGGGCTATGCTGCACGCAATGAAAATGTCACCTTATGCTTAGCAGCGTTAAAAGAAGCTTTAAAGCAATAGTGATAATAGTAGCTTTAGTGATTAAGTTGAGTTGAAAGAGATGAGTTAAAATAAACAACGCTAATCAAAGCAGTAAAATGAGAAAGCCCTGTACTGATTTTATCGGTACAGGGCTTTTTTAGTTAATATTAGTCGTTCAATCATTATGTATTATTAATACATAAGTGTTGCATTGTTAACTAACTTTACCAGCTACCGCTATTTTCCATACTTAACCATGGTTCTTGTGGCTCTAGGGAACCATCTTTTTGTAATAACTCTATCGAGATTCCATCAGGTGAGTTAACAAAAGCCATGTGACCACAGCGAGGCGGTCTGTTAATTGTTATGCCGCCGTCTTGTAATGTTTGACACGTTTGATAAATGTTATCAACTTCAAAGGCTAAATGACCGAAGCTACGCCCTGCAGTATAATCTTCAGTAGAGCCCCAGTTGTAAGTCAACTCAACTTCCGGGCCGCCAATCTCGGTAGCTAAATAAACCAAGGTAAATTTACCTGCAGGTACTTCAATACGTTTTGTTTCAATTAAGCCAAGTTTATTGATGTAGAAATCAAGCGATTGGTCCAAATCACGTACACGTACCATGGTATGTAAAAACTTCATAAGGCTCTCTTTTTCTTTGTTTATGGTTAAGGGGGATAAAATAGGTTGCACTGCACTGCGATCAGGTTGGAGTTTATTCATACATTGTATTCGCTAGTTTATGTGTAAAACTAATAAATATTCAGTCATACAAACGCCACATTGAGCTTTTAACAGACCTTAAGCTTTTGAATTGGTTACGTCAACCTAGCGTGCTTATTAACGTTTATCTGTCTTTAACATTAAATAAGCGATTACTTTTTTGCGTAATCAGTACTCTTGTACAATAATTAACCTCTTATGAAAGGAATTAAGTCTTGGGTAGTATGTTTTCCTTGTTTTCTTTTTGAAATTTAATTTGAGGAAATAAAAATGAAAAGTATATTTTTAACAATTATTATTGTGATGATTAGCTTTAACGTTTATGCCGAAGACAAACCTTATACTCTGGGGACTGTCTGGGAGGTCTCCTATATAAAAGTGAATGACGGTAAACTTGAAGATTACTTAAAAAACCTTAACAGTGGTTATTACCCGATTTATGAAGAATTCAAGAAGAAGGGCTGGATAACATCATACAAAGCAATCAGCTTCAATCGTAACAACCCCGATGATTGGAACTTAATGTTATTGACGGAATACCCAAACTGGGCAACCTTTGATAGAAAAGAAGCAGAATGGGAAGCTGTCGTTGATGAAGTTTTTAAAAATAAGGAAGCCCAAGAAGAAAGTGATGAAGATAGAGAGAATATTAGAGTTTTATGGGGCTCAAAAGTGGGAAGAGAAATGGTACCTGTAATCTAAATGGTCTATATAAAATAGACGGAGTTAATCTTATTCCAAGAGACTTGTCGCGCCAATCTTATAACATGAATTGGCGCTTTTTTATTGAATTTTAGTTGCTAGGTCTTAACGCAGTTAATAGGTAAAATTAATCACCGATTTTATCTTTAAACTCCCTTTATAACTACCAAAAAACAATTAATCCAATGAGTGTTTGAGTTAAGGTCGTTGATTTTATTTAGTTTTAGTTGGCTGCCTTATCGTAAGTCCATTACAAAAAAAAAGAATTTTGTAAGTGTAGTGAGTTTAAGTAAATATATAAAGCCTATTTAACTCGAAATCCTTTACAAAAACAACCTGCCAGAAATTCCCTTAGCTCAATTCGTAAAGTTTTGGGTACACCTTTTTGAGTCGAATTTATATCTATAAAATATTGAACTTCACTAGTCTGATCCAAACCTTTTAAAATACAAACTGGTAGCTCAATGTCTTGCTCAGCAAGTTTTGCCCCATATAATCGATGCTGATTTATCCCCCTTGAATTCCGCACATTACGTCTAATCTTTTGCTTGTTAATTGTATTTGTAGACTGTGCACTTTTATTCTGCACAGATTACTCGTTTCTGTATTAAACCGATAATTATTCAACTTCGAAAACATAACCAAGCTTTATTAACAAACTATTAAGGTTTTTAACTCAAGTTTTTTCATTAAAATATAAAAACCGAAAATGCTTTTTATTCAAAATGTTTTAATTAATTCGTGGACTACATAAGTTGCAATTACGTTACTCATGTAGGGAACTCACTAGTCTAATTGGGAGCATTAAATGATGATAAGCAAAAAAAAACACAAAGGTGTCATTCTAAATAATCTGAAAAGGTTATTTTTACTTGCTGTATTTTTTAATACGGCTCTAGTATTTGCTGATACAGCACCTACCGTATCTGGCTTTTCAGCAAGCAGTGACGAAGCCGGTAAGGTAACGGTGCAATTCAGCTCTAACCATAGTTCAGGAAAAGTTAAGAACACTAGGCTCCACTGGGCGAACAATGCAAGCTATACCAATTCAAAATTAGTGGATGTTGGGTCTTATTCTTCTACTCAAAATGATGGTAGTGAACGTGTAACTTTTGATGCGAGTTCATTTCACGGAGAACGTATTTTTCTTAAGCTTGAAATAAAAAGCCCGAGTGGGAGCCAACTTACCCCGCCACCGAACACTAGCTTATTGATCCCTGAACTTGTTATAGATACAGCACCTACCGTATCTGGCTTTTCAGCAAGCAGTGACGAAGCCGGTAAGGTAACGGTGCAATTCAGCTCTAACCATAGTTCAGGAAAAGTTAAGAACACTAGGCTCCACTGGGCGAACAATGCAAGCTATACCAATTCAAAATTAGTGGATGTTGGGTCTTATTCTTCTACTCAAAATGATGGTAGTGAACGTGTAACTTTTGATGCGAGTTCATTTCACGGAGAACGTATTTTTCTTAAGCTTGAAATAAAAAGCCCGAGTGGGAGCCAACTTACCCCGCCACCGAACACTAGCTTATTGATCCCTGAACTTGTTATAGATACAGCACCTACCGTATCTGGCTTTTCAGCAAGCAGTGACGAAGCCGGTAAGGTAACGGTGCAATTCAGCTCTAACCATAGTTCAGGAAAAGTTAAGAACACTAGGCTCCACTGGGCGAACAATGCAAGCTATACCAATTCAAAATTAGTGGATGTTGGGTCTTATTCTTCTACTCAAAATGATGGTAGTGAACGTGTAACTTTTGATGCGAGTTCATTTCACGGAGAACGTATTTTTCTTAAGCTTGAAATAAAAAGCCCGAGTGGGAGCCAACTTACCCCGCCACCGAACACTAGCTTATTGATCCCTGAACTTGTTATAGATACAGCACCTACCGTATCTGGCTTTTCAGCAAGCAGTGACGAAGCCGGTAAGGTAACGGTGCAATTCAGCTCTAACCATAGTTCAGGAAAAGTTAAGAACACTAGGCTCCACTGGGCGAACAATGCAAGCTATACCAATTCAAAATTAGTGGATGTTGGGTCTTATTCTTCTACTCAAAATGATGGTAGTGAACGTGTAACTTTTGATGCGAGTTCATTTCACGGAGAACGTATTTTTCTTAAGCTTGAAATAAAAAGCCCGAGTGGGAGCCAACTTACCCCGGCACCGAGTACTAGTATAATTATTCCAGAGCTCGTTGTTGATACCGCGCCCTCATTTAAGTTCCATGAATTTCAAGCAGGGCTAACTGAATGTATTACTTACACAAAATTAAGGTATTGCATTAAAGCTGGAGTTACTCTTGATGTGATTATAAATGTTGTTAATCAAGATGCCATTAGTAGTGTGCGACTTTTAAAAAATAAGAGTGATAGTAATGAAGTTATATCATTAAGACCTGAAGATATTAATGATGGCATAGCCAAATTTTCATTTTCGTATAACAAAGAGCAGTACTTAAGCGCTGACATTAATGCGAAAAACATCACAATAGTTATTCAGTTGTTTAATAAGTTAAACAATCTTAGTGATGAAAAAGAACTCACTATTCGTTTATATGATTATGAATGGTTTTTAAACGAAGAAGCTAAATTAAACCAACTGATTTTAGCTAGAGATAATTACTCTAATGAGTTGTCACTGCTAACAGAAGATTATTTGAATAACTGTTCAGACAAGATTTATGCTTCAGATTTCTCTGGTGAGCTTATCCCGAACGATAAGCGAAGAATAACCTTGGGTGAAAATATTTATCAAGATTTTGGACAAGAAAATATTAATACTTATAATTCTTCTGTAAATGGGAACCCGTATTCCATCAAAGTTGAATATGATTATCGAAAAAAAGCGTCTAATTACCCTGCATTAGTTGACGTAGAATTCGATATCACAGGATCACCTAATTATTTTGGAACGAGAAATAAGTTATCACTTGAAGTTAATAACTTTAAAGACAAAGAGCTAGCTAAAAAACTATTACTACAACAAGTCTATACTGCTGTTGTTGACTCCGCTTGCTCGAATGAAGTGCTATTAGAAAGTGAGGCTTTATTTCAGTATGAAACAGACTTATCAGAACTAGTTAGTAATATTTCTGGGCTTTCAAACCGAGAAATTAATACGCGTCGTTTACTCTTTGGAGATGAGCTTATTGATATTGCACTTGATATTGCTAGTGGAACAGATAAACAAGTAGCTCTAGAGAATGTGTTTGATGCTTTCGCAACATTTGATATAGAAAAAATGCTCATGTTAATGCTATCAGAGCATCCTTTCGATAAACTTATTTTTGATTTTATTGATGAAGGAACCTATGTAGATAGTGATGATTTAGATACTCTTATGGCGTTATATCATATAAGTCGCTTTCAGATGGATCGTTCATATATCATCCCTAATGATCGAAATTATATTCTTATTGCAGAATCACATTATTTCAGTCAAGGCTTGGAAGATGCCGCGTATTTTTTATTTTCTATATTGACTGAATCGTTGGGTGGCATACCTCAAACACATGGCTCTATGTTTGCCGTATTAAAGCCAGGTTTCACTAAAATATCAAAAATTGGTAAGGAAGAGCTTGTTATCACCACTAAGCAAGCCACCAAAATGCTAATAACTAAAAGAGGGGCGCTTCGTTTTTCTTCAAAACGTGGAATAAAAGAGCACAAAAGGTGGGAAAATAATGCTCTTTACGACAATAAGTATGGGGGGACGCATAAACATGAGTTTTCTGTCAAAATTCCCGAACATCTGATCCCAACTAAGGGGAGGCCAAAATCGTACCGGTTTGATGCAATCCAATTTGATGAATCAAAAAATAAAATTGTGATCCGCGAGTTAAAACCAAACAATTACAAGGCTGTTGCCCGTGGTCAGAAGCAATTAGAGAGCTATAAGGAAGTCATCGAGTATATGAAAAAAAATGGAGGTATTCCCAACTCGGGGGCAAACGACTGGATAAGCGACGCCAAAGTAATCATCGAAGGTGTTGATACGTACTCATACTAGTTATTTAATTTTTTCCTAAAAAGTGGAATATTAAGAGAGAACATTGTGAAAAACTATATAAATATATTAATTATCATACTAGCAGCCTTAGTTACTACAGCCTGTGGCTCAGATAAAACAAGTACTCAATCATCAGATAATGTAACAATAGACAAAAACGAGGATGATGACATAGGTATTGAGCATGAAGTTGTTAACTTGAATGAAGATACAGATAAAATAGTCAGAGTTGTGAATGTTGAATTAGAAGGACCGGTAAAAAACTCGATGATATCGGTCCAATCTCTTGACGGGTTTGAGTTATTACAATCAAATAGCACTGACGGAAACGGTCGTTATTCAATCGATGTGGAAAAGCTGAGCCATGCCATTCAACAAGAGTCTGATGAGATAATCTTTGTACGAATCGTCGCCTCTGGAGGGGAAGATACTGGTAATAAAAATGCCATAATAAAAGGGAGTTTATCAAGCCTGATATCAGTCCAGCAATTAACTACACTTGAATCGCATAACGTTAATTTACTCACTACGGGGGTATCAGATGTCATTGGGAAAATGATATCTGTGACCGCAAAAAAAATAGAACATGTTTCTTTTTTAATGGGCGTAGAAGACATTAATGGAGATCACAAGGTAAATATCGCAGACTTACATCTATATAAAATAGCAATCCATCAAAGTAGAGCCGAAAACTATTTTCGTCAACACCTCTTGCCTAATATAATGCAAGGCGATAACTCTGGCGTTGATAGTTTTGTAGTTCAAACAAAGCAACAAAATCCTACAGTGTTACCTGTTATTCAAAAAGATGAATCAACGCTGTTGATTAGCTTTACAGATGTAGCAGAAGGGAACTACATTCAATATGGTTATTTTACTCATGGCGAATTAGCATTTACCACCTATTTTAAACCAGATATATTAACCCTAAATAGGGACGGCATTCTTTATTACCAGGAGTGTAGTGGTATTAGTGAATGCTTTAAAATGCAGAGGATCCTTTTTGATGGCATCGATTATTTCCATGACTATCTTGAGTATGAAACGGCCCCTCAAGTGATTAATGATGATGTTATTTCCAGTCTAGAAAATAGCTTGTTAGCGACAACACAAAGTATTGCTAATCTAGACGAAAAAATAAAAGATCAAGAAGAAGACCTTAAAGCAATTGGATATTAGTAATTAATTTCACCGTTCTAACTGAAAAGGTAACGCTGGTTTGAGGCTGGATTTAGCTTAACCAGTCACTTCGGTGTTATCTTTTATTTACAATTTTTTCTGCTTTTTTAAAGTGCTATCAGAAGTTAAACCTGAATATAATCAATAGAATAAATGGAGAGTGGTATGAACGAAGGTGAGTATACGCCGAGGTTACTGGTTGAAAAAAGCTTTCTGGGTTTGTTTAGTACATGCTTTTTGGCCTTAGAAAAGTTAGACGTAACTGATACTGGTATTTGTTATCGAACGAAGAAAAATAAAGAATTGGGTTCAATTAGCGCTGAAAATATTAAAAGTGCCATTGGAGTTAAGACTTATAACCGATTAGAGGAGGTGCATAATAAGTATGCTTTACTAATAGAGGGCGCTATTTCTTCGGATGAAAAGGCTAAACTTCGAGACTTTAGCGCTCAAAGGGATGCTATAAACAATTTAAACCTAGAATGTAATAATCTAAAATTGACGGATGATGATAAAAAACATTTAAAGGCAGCTCGTCTCCAAAAGGAGTTATGGGAAGAACAACCTGTTGGAATCAGACGGGTGATAATAATGGTCGAGGAAAATAAGGCATTAAGCAATAATGACAAACTGATCGTTTATCAAGCCAATATAGAGAAAATTAAAGATAACAAAACTAAAAATATAATTGTAAGGATTATCCAAAGAGTTAAGCTAAGAGATGAATTACGCGAAGTGAAATGCAAAGTAAAACGCGAAAAACTTTCGATAAATTTAATAGAAAAAGAAATTAATCATTTAAAAAAGAAAACCAAACCTAGCACGTTAGTTGGTAAATCAAAAAGTGCACAACGCATTACTAATGCGTTGTATCAGCACATCAGAGAGGGTGTTGTAGAAACGACTGAAAGTAGGTATTACGTAGATTTAAAAAAAATCACTCGTGACATTAAATTTGAAACATGTCTTTCTGATGATGGCACTTTAAGAGACTTACTAAAAAGAGAAGAGTTAGCAAGTTTAGGAAAGAAGGTTATATCAGACATATCACTAGTAAATAGCCACGATGGCAATATCAATAAGAACTTAGAAGTCCCCGTACCGCTAGCAAAATCAATTGGTTTTTTATTTGTATTTATTTATTTAGCTCAAGATAAATTTGACAAAAGCATAGAAAACGAACTTGAACAGATCCATGGTGAACAGCGCAATAACGTTCGAAAAGTATTTTGGCATAGTGATCAGGCTAAAGCTGTGAATGGAGTTCGTTCTTCTTTTGATTACCCGTGGAATAATAATCAAAATAATTTAAACCCTAATGCGATTTCAGGGGTAATTAACGGAGTGTATTATCTGACAAAGTTGTTCGATATTGGTGAATTTTCGTATGAGCCTCGTACGCTTAATATACGCCTTTCTGGCTTCTATAAAAGCTTAGTGAAAAAAACAGATTTAAATACGCTAAACCATAATAGAGAAATGAATGTTATTAGCGATGTTTTTTTAGCTCGATTTTGTGAAATAAAATATCCTAATTTGGCTGTTGACTTTTTCGAAATTAAGAAAAAAAATTCCAAGTTACTGGATGCAAGATCTTATTTATGTTGGTGGTTCAATAATATCTTTGGTAGTCCTAAATCGAGTAAGCAAGTAATTAAACAATTTAAAGATAATAAAGAGCAAGCACATTATTGGGGGCCAGAATTTACCAAAAGTATCGAAAACTTATACTTATCTGAAAATAATACTTCAAGTGCAGATTTTTCTAGTAGTTATTTGAATAAAGCTGTCTTTCATCACAGTGTTCTTTGTCGACAGAATAAAATAAATAGTTTATTGGGCTTAGAAAAAACAATCGGCTTACCATTAAAAAGGTTGAGACAAGATGGGTATTCTAAATATATATTTGATTCTTTAGATTCTTTAAAAAATTACCAATTGATCGATGGTACAACACTGTCGACTCAAGAAATAGAAAAGTTAGAAGATAACGAATTTATCGTACCTATTCTTGAATACTGTCAACATGATAAAAAAGAAATTATTAAATATTATCAATTTCATAAGATAGAACATAGGAGTGATAGGGTTCAAGGTAAATCAAATTCGGAAGATCGCATTATAAAGTTAAATTATAAAATTAATGAACCAGAGTTAGACCTTGTTATGCTGAATGCTATCGGTGAAATGGAAGATTTTTTTTGTTTTGGCGCGCAATTACAGTCGAAACATGGCGTACTACATAACGTGTATCAAACTATGCACGCTGAGCATAAAATTCTCAGTGAGCTTAATAGTCTTGTGGGACTCCTTGTCGAACAGTGTAATAAGGAAGCCATAGTTTTTTTACTCAATGCGGAAGTACTCAATACCAGAACACGTGAAATATTTAATGCCTTTTTTGCTTCAGGAGAAAACAGGGCATCTGAAAGTGAAAATTTTATTGTTAATGCAAAAAAATATAAAAAAGAATTTAAAGGATATCTCGAGAACAATTTTGAAAAATCTGAACAACACCAAAATGGTAATCATAAATATTATCACCTAAAAAATATCGAAACAAACATAGAGCTTGATAGCTTTTTACTTGCTTTGAAATCCTTTAGTCAATACAAACAAGAAACTGAAGATAAGGTAACTAAAAAGCCTTATTTACAATCTGTGAAAAAGGATTTTACCAATATGCCTTTGACAGCTAGCCAGAAAAAAAATTACAGAGGTTATACATGAAAAAGTATTTAGAAAACATCATCGTTATTCTTGGGTATACGCAAGTAAGATCTCTCACTAAACGCCTTGCTGACGAAAACAATGAACTCTTTAATTGGCGTGTAGAGTGGAATAGGACATTTATACAAAGAATAACGGAAGTTACTTCAATTGATGAAATTGAGCTCCTAGTTGAATTTGCTGAAGAGCATAACGTTGGCATATCGGTAATTACTCCAAACTATGACCGAAATTTTGGTGAGATGTATATCCCTTTTCCCGCAGACCGAACCCATTTTTATTTTTATTCAGAATCGACTGAGAAGGTAACGCAAATGTTAACAGCGCCCTCAATAAACTGTTTGGATAGCTGGACTAGTGCGGTATTTAAAGGAGATATTTATCAGCTTAAAAATAATGAATACATCTCACCTAATGAAGAGCTTCTTAGTGTATTGCGTGATAGCTTTGATGAATGGACCAAACAATATATTGAAACAGACTCACAAGTCGTTGAAGATTTTATATATCCACTGCCAATGGTTAATCAAAGTCCACTGCTAGTGAATAAAAAATGCCCTCTAGTAACTTATAACATAAGAACAGAAGAGTGGATGGGAGTTGCAGGCCTAGAACCTATATATCAATATATGGACAATAATATTTCCCAAAGATTATTCACTGAAGTCAGAACTGCTGCACAAAGTGAATCAAATACAAAACAGTGGTTTGAAGAAGGCATACATATAGGTTATTTGGAAATAAGGTTCTGTGGTAATACAAAGGAGCCTAAAGATTTTGAATGTGAGATCAAACCAAGAACAAAACTTTATACACATGAAAAAAAGAAATATAGACACCTAGATGCGGACGAAATAAAAAGTAAAATAGATTTATTTAATGATAGTTCAATGAGAAATTTTAGGGCATTCGTGGATGATAAAGTAGGATTAGAACAGCTTATCATTCGGGTTGGTGGTTTGGTTATTTTCAAAGGTTTCATTGATCATGTTAATGAAACCGAACTGATGTACGTTGGTGAATGTAAGCTAGACATAAAATTAATTGGCGATATTCATATAGGGTTTCGCAAAAAAGCAGCTATTGAAATGTAATTATTAATAATACTCGCTCATGTTCTTTTAAGCACTAGGGTGAATATGACTGCAATAGTTATGGATATTAGACTGGAATATTTAAACGATAACAACTCAGGGTCTCCAGCTGAAATTTAACCGCTTACTGAGTTTAAAATATGTGATTGAAACGCTAACTTAATAATCTATTGGTAACTTATATGACTAAGACTACAGAACATAAATCTACTAACTTCTATTTTCCGTTAGTTGGAGAAGTGGGGGGAAAGTCAATTTGTCATATCAAATTTGATACTGCCGATATAGGTTCAAATGACGCTACAGTAGGACGTTGCGAAGTATTTAATCGTCGTTCTAACCCTATATGCGATAAAGTGGCTACCGATAAGGCTGGCACTCTCGCTTTCTCTATTTTAAACCAAACTATGACCAGTACTGCCTATGTTAGGCAGTTTAAAGGCCCCAAAAAAAATAATAATAGCGGGGATAGTTATGATTTAACAAATGCATTAGCCTGCTTTGATAGTCTGTTGCACGATAAGGCACATAAACAGCGTTTAGATTTTTTATCTTTTGATGATAATTTTCATGTCTATGCTACAGGCGAAATAGCCGATACTGGTGTTATGAAAAACGTATGTGGATTGAATGAGAAGTTAATTAATATAAAAGCTCACATTACACATGAAACTATTCCCCCCGAAAAAGTGTTTGTATGTGTAACCCAAGCAAGTATCGATGCAGAAGAAGAAAAAGACAAAAACTCAATTCAAAAGGCCATTAATAATCTTAAGCTTGCAGGTGTTAGGTTTATAGGAACGTCATCAAGTGAAAATAACGAGCTGTTTTTCAATATTGCTGAACAGCTTTATTCTGAAATTTATGGAAAAGAAAACATAGATAGTATTATCAATCCTGATTATCAGCCCTTTCCTGGCTTAAATGCTTGGTCCTATAATCAAAGAGGCTTCTACAAGACCTTTGATTGCGAACCTACGTATAATTATATCCAAAAGGTTGAGGATGCATGGGTTAAGCCTGAGGGGTTCATATACCAATGCCCGATTATAGTTTCAGGGCCAACGGGAGCTGGTAAAAGCTCATTTATCTCCGCAAGTATCGTACCAAGGATCGAGAAGGCTCACTGGGAGGGAGGTGAAAGTTTTGCTTTTTCAATAATTTCAGTTAGAAGTTTACTCTCGGAAAAAGAAAAAGACTTAATCAGTGTAATAGGGTTAATACAAGAAAATATCGCCAATGACTTAAAACTTGTAGAAACAGGTAAAGAGAGCAACTCTCAAGAGGTTGCTCATTGTATATGTTTAGATCAATTTGAAAGTTTCTTTAACTTAATTGATTTAAATAACTTTGACGAAGAGAAACAAGCGCTTACTAACTTTATTGCTCAATTGTATAAGAATTATCCAAAACTTCATTTTTTAATTGGCTGCCGCCATGAATTCAAAAGTTATGTCAATGCTATTGTAAATGGAATAGGTGAACGCTCCCTTGAAAATTATACGAACAAACTGATAGATGACGTTGAGTATATCGACATTGACTCAAAAGTTAATAATACAGATTACTGGAAAGGATTGTTTGCCAAACTAACACAAGGCTTTAACTTTGAAGGAAACCTTAAAGAACGAATCGAGTTTGATTTTTGTGCAGTTCAATCACTGCCTGCTATCTCCTTCTTTTTTTTAAAGTTATTTGAAGCGGCACAAACAACTAAAGATAAAGCTCATCCGCATGAGCTTTATATCACCCAAGACATTTATGACACATTAGCAGGGTTTGATAAAAAAAATACCAACGCCTGTGATTATGAAGAAGAGCAGCGAAGAAGAAGTGCCATTGAGCATTGTTTAATTACCAGTGCCGATGAAATACTGGAAGATTTTTTCAGTGAACAGCAATTCACACTCGAGTCATCTCAAGGAAAGTTATTACTTTATCAATTTTTTTATTTATTGGTACACACAGTAAAGTACGACGTAGGCGGAGCTGAAATATTAATTGCTAAACCGGCCCAAGCTTTTCATCTTCATCAAGCCGGCCCTGATTTAAAAAAGCTATTAGAACATTTTGTTGATAAACACATCGTCAAAAAAGTTAAGATTGCTTCACAAGAGCCAAACGAAGATCAATATGGTTATGAACTACTACATGAGTCATTAATAAAATGGCCTAGAGTTACTGCATGGCATACTAAGTGGGGAGAACTTAAAGAGTGGTGCATAGCTAATGAGCAATTCGCCGATAATTGGGAACAAGAGCAAAGTAAAACTACCAAAAGAAATAGTTTGTTAAAAGGTAATCAGCTGGAGGTTGCTTCTTTTTACCTGAACAAGTATTCAGAGTTGCTTTCACCAGCAGTCATATCGTTTGTTTCTGCCTCTATTAAAAGTGATAAAAAGAGCAAGAAAATTAAACGGTATAAAAATATACTTTATATTCTTCTGGTACCTGTTGTAATTTTCATTGCAATATTCGTTTTTCAGAGGGAAAAAATAATAGTCCTCGATCGTAATAATGATTTAGCACAAATTGAACTAGCACAACAGCAGGCTAATATAGCAGGGCTTAAACAAGAACAGGCAGAGAAGTTAACTGAGCAAAAATCATCTGATGAAAAACACTGTAGAGCCTTGTTATACCAGTTAAAAGCGGTTGAATCGGAAGGTAAAGGGTACAAAGAACAAGCAAGGCATGCGGCAATTTTGGCTTTAGCTAATGCAGGACCTAATAGTAAAATGGAAGGCGCAAAGAAAGTGTTATCTAAATTGGGCTTGAAGTCTAGTTTATTAGATTCTAACCGAAAGAAATTTTTTGCAGCTGATGGAGTATTGTCAGTTGAAAATAACGTGATTGCTGCTGCCCGCTTTGATAACACAATCGCTTTATATGATAGTAAGTTAAAACTTATATCTGAGCTCGAGGGGCATCAGTCTAGTATTATACAGCTCGTACTTCACCCTACGAAGTCGGCACTATTATTATCAATTGATACTAGCGGTGAGCTCAGACAATGGGACCTAACACGTGGCTCTAATATTATTATTGCCAACGTTGGGCGACAAGTATCCCAGAAACCTATCATTAAAATTAACGGTAATAGCCTGACCTTGTTTACGAATGAAGTTACATATAAGTGGCTACTCTCATCTACCAAGCCTAAATTAATAACTGAGCTTGAAACGCCTAAGGTAAGTTATTTTACAGCGTCGAGTGATGGTAAATATTGGTTGGGAAATGATGGGGGTGGTCAGTATGTTGTATATAATAGCAAACTTAAAAAAGTGATTTATCAGTTTACGCCAGATGAGCCACTAACCTCTAACATAGTGTTTGCAGGAGGCGAACAGTTAGCCTATGCCATTAAAGAGCAATTAATATTTGAGGATTTTGAATCGTCTAATCGTACTGTACTTAAGTGCCCCAACAAAAGAAAAAATTGGGAGGTATGTGATGAATCTAATATTGTTAAATTAAAGCCCGGCAAGGTAAAAGGATCAGTTATTTGGTTCGATGAAAAGAATGATTTTGGCAGCACGAACGTAGCCAGCAGAGAGTCAAAATTTCTAGTTAATTTACATTCAATACCTGTTTCGGATTTTATTATTGATGGTGAGTCGCTATACACTATTAATGATAGTGGAGCTGCTTTTGTTCATCAAATATCTAGCCCAGATAAATCAAAGAATTCTTCATATAGCTATCAGAAAAAAGTAGTTAGTAAATCACCTAATCAAAAGTATTTAGCCGTGGCTAAAGGTGGTTCTGATGTTGAAGCTTGGGATTTGACTAATGGTCATTTTTATACATTGCCTGGTAAAAAAGGTACTGATGTTTATCGAGTGACAGCGACGAATAACGGGGTTGTTGTTATGTATAGATCTAGAGCTATTGTTCATTGGGATTTTTTGGCTCATAAAGTGGACGAAATTCCTCTTGAAAAACTACCTAAAGCATTTGGGAGGCACTCTTTCTCCCCAGATGGGCAGTATTATGTGATTTTTGAATCAGCTACAAATAAAATCCACATAACTAATTTACATAGCTGGAAATATGACGTTTATTCTGCGGAGGAACTTTCATTTGATGGTGATGTTATAGATAAAACTGTCAGCTTTAGCAAAAATGAGCAGTATATGGCTTTTCAGGCAACAGATAAGTCTTGGTATCAATATAGCTTTTCTAATAAAAAAATGAATAAATTGTTTAGTCCTGGAAAAAATGTGAGTCTCGTTACGTATTCCTATGATGCAGATTTAATGGCTATTAATTACCAAGACAATGAATCGAGTTACTTAGCTGTTGTGAAAGATGAAGAGTTTTTGGTAAAAAAAGAGTTACCTAATCGTGCGACTGTTAGATCCAATTCTCCTATAGAATTCAGTGCTAAAAACAATTATCTCATTGGATCTTTTAATCACGGAGGTCTACTTAAATGGGATATAAAAAATAATCGCCTTATTGAGCATACCTTGAAAGGACATGCTTATTTTTCCTTATTACCTCGTAGTATGATTGTTGCTATTGACCGCGAACATATATCAATGCATAAATTTGACGATAGTCCTATTGAACAAGACTACCGTGGTAGGCCTTATAACCAAGGTTTACGTTATGGTCAAACCTTAATGCATCAGCCTAGTAGTGTAGATGAAAATCAGCTTAATACTTTTCAAGGGCGAACAGTACTCGAAGTTTTAACATATCGAGGTTCAAGAAAATATAAATTAAAGCAAATGTTATTTGCTGGTAGTAAACAGCTAATTCCAGTAATCGAGAATGTTGCGTTAAAGCAATCAGTTGAAATTGATACTGGACCACTGAAAGGTGAAGAGCTGAAGCAAGTTGTTGTTACATACAATGGGAAACATGCTTTTTTACTCTATGAAAAGGGTTATGTTGTTTATAGTTATGAAACAAAAAATACAAAATATTATAAAGATAAGCGAATGTTAGATAGTTATTTTGCTACAGAGGGTAATATTTTAACCTCAATAGACGACCAATATATTATTTTAGCTACACCAGGTACCAGTAGTCGTTTTGTTATAGTGGACTTGTTTAGTCCAGAAAAGCTGATTTACCCAGGTGGTAAAACAATCATTTCAGGAAGTAAAATAGCGCTAAGCTATTATCAGCAAAAGCTTGCTATATTACATAAATACCCGAAAGGTAAAGAAAAGCCTAAATCTACAATATTTTTAAAGTCCTTGGAAACGGGCAACACCGAATTATTGGAAATAGAAGAAAATATTCAGCGAGCTTGGTTATCTAAAGACGGTAACTATCTGCAAACTAAACAAAGCACAGGCGAGAGTGATCCTATTTATTTAAAAACATACTTTATGAATAAACAGCAATGGAAGCAGTTAGCTGCTGAATACCAAGCAAGAAGTAATAAACATTTTCAAGGTGATGAGCTTGAATATAAACTAAAAACCATGCGTACAGTTGACTTTAAACCACTTAACTTACCCACTTTGGTTCCTCATTATTAGATGTTGCATTATATATTTAACGATGAATGTTAAAGGGTTAAGTGGTAAATCACTTGGGATGAATACGCACATTTGCTCGTAGGGGTCACCATACCTGAACCTTTTATGCCAGCTAGATCTCTGACCTACTTTCCAATTACTGGCAGTGCTACGGTATGCAGGGCTTTACTGCCAGAACCAAAAAAACTACCATTGGCACACCAAATAATCGATTACGTGGTTGCTCTTGCTAATCGTTCATCAATGAATGAATCTCTGCTGTTTTTAATATGCAAGACAGTTATTAGGCATTAGTTAAGTATTAACTATCTATATTGTTAACTCGCTTCGCTATTGATATTAATCAAAAAATACAAAACCGAAAAGCCACATATACTCTCCCTACATAATTAAACCTCGATTCGAATTGGCTAAAATTAAATTGAGGTTTCTTTGGAAATATCTTTTTATAAATTTTAGTCAATTAAGATTCGTTACCTTTATTTTGCGTTGCAACAAAATGCAATGTTTTTATTAATATTTGGTTCGGGGATTGATGATGAAAACTTTAGTGTTAACACCTTCTTATCCACCTAATAAACAAGGTGGTATCGATAAAGTGGTTTTTGAATTTGCTAAACAAGCAAAATTAAACGGCCATGCAATGACTGTTATTTCTTTTCAATACAATGCTAATACTGATATTTATACGAGAGTTTGTGTTGATACTGGATTTGAAATCGTTGAAATTAAGCAGGAGTCAAACAAGGTAGAAACTTTAGTTGACTGGAATTGTGAAAATTTCCTTAGCGACCTAATTGAGTTAATTGCTTATAAAGAGTTTGATTGCATAGTTTGCCACGACTGGTTTCTATCTGAATTGGCAATTGCACTCTGTAACAAATTAGGTATCCCCCTTATTAGTTTTATTCATGCTTTTAAGTATGAAGAGTATCAAGGGAAATTAAATGCTGAACGACTAGCTATCCATGAGCGTCAAGTTCAAATGATGAAGAGCTCAAGTCGAGTTATTTGTTTAGCTGAAAACGTTAAACGCTCTATTTCGCCATTTATTAATCAAGATATTCCTATAGATGTTATTCGTTGCGGTATGAGTAAACCTCACGGGCTGTCCTCTATCGCCCCATCTAGTTCACCAATAACCTACTACTACCACGGCCGATTCACTGATGACAAAAACGTTATGGGCTTGTTAGAAAGCTTCAGTATGTTGTCAGACAATACTCAGTTGGTTATGCGAGGGCAGGGGAAACGTGAGAGTGATATGCGAAAGTTTATTCAAAACCATGATCTTGCGCACCGCATCAAATTACTGCCTTGGTGTAAAGACGCTAATGTTATTAGTAAAGATATACAAAGTAGTGATGTGTATGTATTGGCAAGTCAATATGAACCTCTAGGTCTGTCGTTGATGGAGTCCATTGAATTAGGAGTACCCGCAGTTATGCCTGATTGCTATGGGCCTAACGAAATTTTTAATGCTTTAAAGTCTGGTTGGCAGTTTTCACCTCGTTCTGGCTGTACTAGTTTAACTAATGCATTAAAGAAAGCGGCTGCAGAAGTAAGACCTATGCGTATTCGAACGTTAGTCAACCGATGGCAGTGTTTTAGCCTGTTTAGTTGGCATTCTGGCTATACAAATTTTTTCAATTTAACTACCACTACCACTACAATACAAGGAAAAAAATCATGTCAAAAAGCTGGTTAGAAAATAAATCCTCAAAACATATTCTAAATAAATCTGTGTTTGAGGAATATGGCGGTAAGGCTATGGGATTAAAAGCGTTAGATTGGTTGGCTTTAGAGTTATCCAGTTTGACTGTTCCTCTAGCTCTTGTCGTTAAGTATTCGCCAGATGTTGATGAGTTTTTGCAGAATTGCCTGGATGTAATCCCTAGTTACCATTTTGGTGTTCAGGCAAAATTTTCTGTTAAAACATCGACAACGATTGATGACTTCTCAATTATGTCAGCACGGGGAAAAAATAGTTCGAATGGCAAATCGTTGTATCTAAATATCAACTCATTAAGGCAGTGTCATCAAGAGTTGGTTTACCATGAGGAAGATAAAGTTATAGCTATTATTTTTCAGGCGTTTGTTTCTGAAGAGCAATTTTTCATTCTTCATTATGACGGCGAAGGTATTTTGTTTGAGTTGGTTTTGGATAGAAATACATTTTTATATAGGTTTAATGAAAACGGAAATCTTGAGTACTTTCAGTCGACAAGTGAAAGTAGTACTAAATTGGGACAGAGTTTTATTTCTAACATACAGAGCTTTATCCCTACATTAAAGCAAGCTAAAGCTATGCTAGGATTTGAGTTTAATGTCGAAGGATTTATCGCGAATAACTCTATTTATTTGATTCAGCTACGTCCTATTCCTTTAGATTTTAATTATTATCAAATGGGTAATTCTGAATATAGTATTTACTCGCCTAATGTAATAAAAACTAATTTTGTTTTTGGTCAATTTGAAGAAACCATAGCAGCAGATGAATTTATTGATGTGGATAGCCTTCACATAGATAAAAAAGTTACTTCATTAGCTCCTTTGGTGTTTGTCAATAAAACAACAAAGCTTCCATTACAGTTCGACGTTATAAAACAACGTGTTGAAAAAGGCTTAGTGACAACCGTTATAAACACCCACACTGGTTTTTTATTATCACATTCTAAGCAACATATTCCTGTACTTGAACATCGTAATTATTTTCGATGTTTTAGTATTAGTCCCAGTGATTTACAACATTTGAGACAATTTAAAGTTGTTTCAAATGGTTATCAAGCAATTATATTATCGAGGTAAAGATATGACTATTTTAAATAAATCTATTAACCCCTATGGTGAACCAGAAGCGGCCTTGATGGGAAGTTGGCCTTGGGGTGCAACTTGGGAGTTATATACAGGGGGTACTCGACCAAGCGGTGCCTCCACAACATCAGCTATTTGTTTACTGTTTTGTGAATCGGGCTTAGTCTTAACTAAAACGATTAAAGGTGGCTGGGAGTTTACTGGCGGTCGCTGTGAAATGTTTAAAAAGGACGATTTTGAACATGCTTACGAAACTATTGTTAGAGAAGTGAGCGAAGAATCAGGTGCAAAGTTGCTTTGGTTTAAAGAAGTTGGGGCAAAGGTTATATATAACCCACCAGGTAAAGTTTGTATTAATTCTGAATCTGGATTGCCGTTTCCATCTATAGGATTTCAAGAATATTTTATCGGTTGGTGTGATACACCAACCGATAAGCCATATGGGGAAGAGGTTCTTGACTCGAAAGTTGTGGGTTTAGCCGATATAGGTCATGAGCTTTTTTCCGAGCTGCATGAACCAGAAGAGCTGATCATTTTAATAAATTACTTTACTGCTAATACTTTTAAAAATGGCAACTATTTACCTGAGGCTCTGAAGGCTTTTTGGGCGAGTAATGAACATTATTTTATTCAATTGTCGGAGGTTTATAACTATGGATAATTTACTCTCTTTAATTACTAATGGTTTTTGTGTGTTGGAACAAGTGATAGAACCCAATTATGTTTCAAAGCTAAAGGAAGTTGCATTGAAACTACAAAACACAGAAGTTGCCGCTAATGATTCTAAAACCGCATTTTATGATACCAGCAGTAAGATATTTAATGATACATCAATGCTTCATGACACCGTTGAATGTGTATTGAAAAGGTATTTTGGCGGGAAGTTTTTATTAAACCGCTCTTGGTTAAGAAGCTCTTATGCTGGTTATAAAGGAAGTAATTGGCACCAAGACGCAAGTGTAAATATTATACCGTGTCCTATTATAGTGGCTATACCGCTGTCAGATACTAATAATACTAATGGAGCATTGCGTGTTGTACCACGAACACAAACATTACCTCACCCGTGTTTTAATGATAAACGCTATGACGCTGAAGTAATTTTAAATTCAACTGTTGGAGATGTTATTTTGTTCCAAAGTGCACTTTGGCATCGTGGTGGCTCTAATGAAACAAACCGAAATCGCGATATGGTTTTTACTGAGTTTAAGTCATGTGAGTCACTAACGGCTGAATTCGACCATATGATTTATCAATCATTTCAAGTGCCTTTGAATAATTGATTATATTTTTTTTAAAGAGGAATTTGGCAATTGGTTAGTATTTAGGCTGGCCCGTTGCCTAAATAACGGCATTTTATTTTGCAGATGTTTGAGGTGCTAATTAAATTAATTCTCTTAAAAAATATAAAACGAAAATTCAAATATTTATTTCACTTATGATAATTACTTTACAACTCATCATTATAAGGTCTTATTGTGAATTACGTGATTGTTGATGGTCAAAATATAGCTATATCAGTACTTAGAAAATTTGCAGGAACCTTTCCTGAGGACATGACATTTTTTAACTCTCTAGCTCGACTACTGGAAGAAAAAATTAACTATTTAGGAGAGGTTTTAAAAAAAACCATTGTCATAGATCTAATCAAATTCCCGCGGTTAGAAAAAAGCTTTCTTCAGTTAGGCTGGGATGTCGTTCACCGCTCTACAAGTGAAGAATTTAATCCCCATAGCGATGATTTTTGCTTCTTAGCGGAATCTTTATATGCTGCAGCCCAACCTGACTGTCTTAACGTTATTCTAGGAACAGGAGACGGCGAACTCGGACGAGCAACCATCGATTACATCTATAAAATGGGTAAAGAGCCCATAATTATTGCAGTTGATAACTCATTATCATTAATGTTAAGAAATAGGGTAAATAATTGCATAATACTTTCGGACAAGGACCTCACAAATCACTTCATTTCGGAACCTTCTATTAATAGTCTGTTAAGTAGTAGCGATAAGAGGGCTGAAGTAAATCAAAACTTATTAAAGGTTGAACGATATATAGAAAATAATAAAAAACCTGTAAGTAGTATATTTCTTGGTGTCTATATGATTTCTAATCAAATACATTATCAAGGTCAAGGAAAGAGCAACTTAAAGAAATGGCTAAGTCAATCCAAATACTTGCAAATAACCCCAAGTGAATCTAAACAAAATGAATATTTTGTGAGTTATATTAAGCCAAGCTTTTTGTAGCTTAATGGTGTTTTTTAATTGTCATGTTTTGCATATGGTTAAGTGATTATGCTTTTTTTAGCTTTTTCAATAGCTGAATCTTATCTTCTTCACTTAATTTGTCGATTAAACAATTTAATTCGGCTGAAAGGTCAGATTCACAGAAAAAATAAGCTAAAGGGACTCCTAGCTCATCAGCCATCCTTTTTAATGTTAATACATCAGGCGTATGTCGACCTTTTTCGTAGTGATTCATTCTGCTACTGGCTGAACTTTCATCCAAGCCAATCCTAATGCCCAACTCTTTTTGAGAAATATTTTTCTTAACTCTAGCGCTCTTGATGCGGTTAGGAATTGGGTTAATCGAAATTTCCAATGAATCATCTTAATAAAGTACCTTGAATACTTAGATTTTCTAAGTTTATTAGATTATTGTATACTTAGGAATCCTAAGTGCAAGGATGGCTATATAAAACCGGTAGTATTTTGAGTATGAATATGAGCAACTTAAATGAAAGTATTTACGTGCTGTTAGCGCAAAGAAGAATAAATAACTTTTCAATTAGTGAATTGAAAAATGCCTATATGGTTGAATTTACTGACTACAAAACTGAAATTGAAGCTAGAACATTTATTTATAGACAAGTTTACAAATTAGTAAATGATGGTTATTTAATTAAAAACGGTACTAAATACACAAGAAATATCAGATATCATCATTCAGAAAAATTTAAAAATATATTTTTAATGGGTGAGTGTAAAGAGAATAGAGAAGATACTAATGAAGTCGATTTTAAATTTGTATTAGAAAGTAAGCTTGTAGAATATAAGGAGCTTTTAGTTGTTAGCACAGCAGAGACTGAAGAGTATGAAAGGTGCGTGAATCAATACCCACAGCTTTTAAATACTTTAAAGCTAAAACTAAATTTAGCTAAACATAAACGGTCTCAATTTATAGGGAAAATCGCAGCGATTGAAAATATTATAAATTCATAAAAACTTTATAATCAATTATTGATTGATCACATTAAGGTACGAATTAGTACCTTAATTAATTCTCATCTTCGAATAACTCTACTTAAATTTTCTTATTGTAATACATTGTATTAATGTGCTGATTTAAAGCGATTTAAGTCCAATTAAATTGACAATTACTGACAACTCCTGCATTTTGTTCATAGCATCTTAATATGCATTTATTTTAAAGCTTCCTCATAACCCTAAAAGGGGTCGGTGAGTATTTGAAACTTACTAAAAAGACAGCATACCGCTTAGCTGCTGATAAAAAACTTCCAGGTTTCAAAATTTGAGGTAGTTGGAGGTTTAAAACAGTAGATTTAGAAGCGTGGATAGAAAAGTAGAAGGACAAGGAATGATACCTAGTTATAAACAATTTATGAGGCCTTTTCTAGAAATAGCAAAAGAAGCATTAATTGTAGCAGTTTAGATTTGAGCTAAATTCTTTAGGAAATTATTTTTCTGATTCAATATTTTGCATCACCTTACTAAAAATAGACATTACACTAGGATTGCTTTGACCAATACTTACAATCTTTTGAATAAAGGTTTGTAGGTAGCCAATTTCATCTTTTGCCACTTTTAGTTCTGCCTCTAGCTGAATCACTTTTTCAGCTAAATCAATATCCTTTTGAAGATAGAAAAGAAGCTCGGTTTTGTCAGAAGAAACAGGTTGCCCTTTGAGTAAGAATTTTTTCTCTTTGTATTCATTTTTGATATTGATATATTTATCGAGCGTTTGTCGAGAGGTAGTGATCGCAAGGCTAGATTCAATTTTGGTTACCAATAATTCCCAAGTGAGCTTTCCTTTCCAGCTTCTAATTAAGGCTTGAATGGATATTTGCTGGTCTATATCTAATGATTTAATTGCCATGTGTATTTCCTTATATTGTCCCTAAAAAGCCTAAAAAATTATTTTTAGCCGAATCGTTAGCTGGTTTAGCTTTTGCTTCTATAGCAGCTTGAAGTGCCTCTTTTGAATTAGGTAGCGATAGTTTATTTTCAGTCACTGTCTTGGTCTTTAAATCAGTAATTCGCATGACATTTGAGCGTGTTAAAAATCGTACAATACTCCCTTCTTTGATGGATTTATCAGAAAGTACCTCAATCAAGTTTTTTATCATGGAAGTATTCTTGTAATGTGTCTCATACCACTCCTGCATTCCTGAACTTGTTTCAAAGTTAATAGCTCCCTGAACTTGTTCTAAATTGTGCATTTGGACCTGTAAGTCTTTCTTTAATAATTCAATGGCTTTGCTGTCGTGTGCAATGTGACATGAAGATGGGCACAAAGCGCATTGCGTCATAAATTCGGTCATGTAAGTACAAGGTGATAGTGTTAAGTTTTGAACGCAAAACCCAGTTTCATGTACGAATGTTGGGCTTAAATTGTCTGTTGCAGCATCATATTGCTGCTTGCTCTGTAGGCGCATGCCGACCTTTTCTTGCACCTCTTCCTCAGCTTCCTCAGCTTCCTCATGATAGAGGATATCACTAATTACAGAAGAATTTTGTGCATCTGTCGTGTGGATGTAGGTCAGAGTTTGCTCTGCACACTTTCGACCTGACAACATAGTTATGAGTTGGTGGGGTAACCCTTTTTTAGCCAAGTAATCATTTTGCCAATGTCGCAATTGATGTGGTGTGATGGCAAAATTCGATGAAAATCCATGTCTCTCAAAAATGGATTTGACTGTCTTTCCATTATTTCTTTTGCAATCACTAGCAAAGATGTTTCCTAATGAAGCGATAGGTTTCAATATAAAGGGTGAGCCAGTTTGACTGTTTAATTGATAATCTGTATAGGTAAATAAGGCATTCTCATAGTCCACACGCTTTCTATATGTTTTGTTATATCCAGTGATATTGTATTGGTTCATTGCAATGGTGTGATTTTGAAACTCAGCAACGGTCAATTCTTTTTTCCCTGCGGTAAATTTTTCAGATTGCTGCTTACTTATCCAATTTGAACCTGTCAGAGAGCGTGCGTATGGGCAGTGGCTCATGAAAATGAGCTTATCAAATGCAGATAATTCCACGATGGGTTTAATGAATATAGGGAATTGGTTACCACTTGATACACCAATAGCTCCCTTGGTATCTGCTGTGACTCTCATACATTTATCTGTGCCATCGAAAAAGTCAAGTAGAAGCCCAAGATGTATCAGGTTTGTAGGCTTGTTCATTGCTGGTATGAGCGCAGTCATATTTTCTGTGCTTGGCTGAAAATCACCAAGTACGTCTTTTAAGGCTAAGGAAGGCTTCATGTAGAATCGTGCTAACGCTCTTGCTGGCTCCGTTGTCATCGCCGTGTACTGCAATGCTCTATCGATACTTTCAGCCATTTCAGCATTAATATGGTTTTGATAATCTTTAAACCCTTTTGAGCCACGCCAGTTCAGGTAGTAAACCGTTTTATCTTTTCCATCTACTTCTTCAGTGTGGCTTTGTAGGCGCTGCTTAGTTAACAGAATCTGCTCTGCTGCGACTCGGTTGGGGGATGCCATTGCCAGTGCTGCCATCGTGCAGGTGAAGCTATCTCTATGATGTTGCGTTACGTGTATTAGTGCTTGCCAAGTGCTTATGTCACTTTTGTCGTCTATATTTACGTAAGGCGGAATAATATCTTTAAAGATAGCTCCCAACGCCAGTAGCGCTTTTTCATCAGGGATCTTGCTTTGCTCAGCTTCCAATGCATCATCACCACTTTTGCTTCTTATGATATTTACTGTTTTTGTGATTGACGGGCTACAACTGGCAGGAATCATTTTATGTTGATGCAGCCAGGCGAAAAAAAAGGAGAGCGGAGCGCTATACTTCATGCTATCTATGGCAGCCTGAGTTTCATCGAGACTGGCAGAGGAAACATTATCATCAAGTGCAGATAGAAACCGTTTGGCAGTGCTGACTTTTTCTTTTTTATGGCCATTGGTTGTTTTTTCTTTTAACACATCGAGCGTGTAGGCAATGAGCAAATGATGTGTTTTTGCATCTAATCTATCGTCCTGCGTTAACGTGGAGCCAAATCTAGCATTGGGTTGATTTTGGTTGTTGAATAAGAAATTAACTTTAATACCTTGTGAATTCGTGAAGGTGATAGCAATATCCACCCACGTTGCTTGCTCACTCTTTTGATTGGTGAAACCCGTTAAAGGCTGTTTCTGTTTTTCTGTCACGTAAGCACGTTGGTTTGCTATATAGCGGTTCAATGTGTTCATTTATCACATCCGAGCTTTAGTGTGTTTCTTTCTTCGCAAACCGCTATGGTTGCCTTTATGTAAACAATCACCGTCTGTAGTCGCTTCACGGTGGCAGGGTGTCCAGATTGGCTATTGATAGCCAGTTTTTGTTCCGCTTTGTCAAGATACTGCTGGTGTTTAGCAGTTTCCAGTGGCCTAAAGTTGTCACACGGATAACACGCCATTGGTGCGCCTCCTTTTGACTGGCAGCTAGAGCAGTTAGCAGGGTTGAGCTTATGCCCAATTTCTTCTTCGAAGGGACTTTTGATGCTAAAATCACTGTGCTTCTGCAACTCTTTAATCGATGTATTATCAAAGCGCTGGATGATGCTATTTCCTGCGTAAGCTTGGTCTATTTTGACTCGCTCTTGAGCCTTTAGGTCTAAATAAGGCATGATTGCTTCAATTGTAACCCCTGTGATTGCTGCAATTTGTGCAGGGCTTAATCCTATCCACATTGCCAGTGTTAACTGTGTATGTCGCCACCGATTATTACTGAGTTTCAATGGCTTACTGGGTGATCTGTCACTCTTTACATTGAGCTTTGAGTTAAATAAATAGGCGATACTTTTTCCGAGCGAGTCTGGGGTTTGATGATGCGCTTTTGATGTGTCACTCACCGTGCTTAACAGTTCTGATTTTGAATGAAACTCAGAGGAAAATAAACTTAGGTCTGGCAGCAGAGGGAAGCGCCTCATTAGCTCTTTCACTTCTTCATCTGTTAGGGTGATATTGTGTTGGTACAGTGAATGGCAGAGGTAAATTTCATAGGCTTGGTAGTATCTTAATAATAATTCTGATAAGTCAGGGCTTAAGCGATGTGAGCGTGATTCTGCATTACCACGAAACTGACCATCTTTGCCTTTGAAGGTTCGAAGGTGAAATTGCTCAACATCTGAAAAGAGATGTTGCGTAACAGGTTGCCAATCTCGGTCACTTTCTTTATGGGACTTAAATTCTTGACCAACGCGTAAAAGGTCACACCATTTGATTTGTACGAGTTGAGTAGGTCGTCTTACTATCGCGACCATTAACTGACATGCAATAACATTTCTTAAGCGTATAAAGGACTTACGCTGTAGCATTTTACCCTCCAAAGCCTGTAAAGTCTCAATTCGTAGCGCCTCTAACAAATTGTTATGCTCTACGTCACTGTAAGCGCCTGTTTTATCATCAAGGATGCCTGTTATTTTATTCTTGTTACCTAAAATTTCATCTTTTACGAACTCATACAGAGGTCCAAGTACTGTCGACTGGTACCCCTCGCTGCGCCTAGAAAAGAAGCTTAATGTAGCCCTGATTCTCTTCTTATGGTCATCAAGGGTTAACCACCATGCCTTAAACGCATAAACATTGAGATGGTTAATGATAATCTTTAGGGTAGAGGCATAACCCCTGATTGAACTAAAAACAGAATGCTTGATTGCATGCGCTATTACCAACCTTAAATCAATAAAGGTTTCCATATCCAACTCATTCATCCAATCCAGATATAGAGTTTCTTTGTATCCGACTACCCACTCGTCGGAGAGAAAATCAAAGGAGTACCCCTCTGTTTTCCCTGAAAAATATCGCTGTTCTTTGTACTCTTTTTTTAGAGTCGCTAGCTGATTTTTATTCATGATTACCTCTGAGGTTGGGCACTGATTTACTTTGGTTTTTCGATGAAATTTCAGCGACAGTGACTGCTAACTGGAACTCGTTGTAGACCGATGCCATAGCCGAGTCTTCAACCCAGCCCATTGCGTACTTACGCAAATCTTCAATTTTCTCTGGCGTGAAGCCTTTTGCTTTCGCCTTGTCCTCAAATACCTCGTTCCATTTATGTCGCAATTTGTGAGGGTGCAATTCGAGGTTGATGGTATAGCCAAATTTTTTCACTATTTTGTGCATAGACTTGTAAGTTAAAGGCTGACCTGATGTTTGTCCTTTCTCTGATATGAAGACAAAATCATGCTCGTGAACATTCGGATAGGTTGCTCTTACGGTTGATATATATAGCTTGATGAGCTTCATTAAATCTGACGAAATAGATACGGACAGCGCTTTGGTTTTGTTGGACGCAGGGTCTAACCTTGTATCGCTTGGGTCATTTGGTGTTCGAGTGATAAGAAATCTTGGATTCCCCCAATCATCTACAAGATCGCTGATTTTTAGTTTCAAAAGCGCACCGATACGCACCCCTGAATCAATTAGGGTTTGCATGATGATCTGGTTTCTTAACTTACTAGATTTGAACGGGTTATCAGATGAACTTTCCTTGATTATCTCAAGTAAACGGAAGAATTTATCAGCAGGGATAGCCGACTCAAAGGCATCCTTTGTTATTGTGTTGTTATTTCTAGTGCTTGAAATAAATGAGTTAATATAAAGTGTGAACTTATTAAATTGGTCATCAGTTTTTACTTTTTGATTGCTAGGTGCTTGGTCATAGTGGTGGCAAATATACAGATACACGATATAAGCCCTCAAGCGAATTAGGAGTTGGCTAAAAGTATGCGTAGACACTTGTGGGCAGCTATTGGCTGTCGCATGAATAGCATCTCTAATACGTTTGTCAGAAATACTAGTTACACTTGAATTCTCTTGGGGAGATTCCTGATTGGCATAAAACTTACACGCTCGAACAAAGCCATCGACTTCCTCTCGTGAAAAGAACTCTCCACTCGCTACACGCTTAACAAGATCAATACCATTGAGATCAAAGTGGCAATAAAGCCGTTTTAACTCGTAAGCATATTTCTTGAGTGTGAAAAAAGCAGGTGCTTGGGCAGTATTTCTTCCTTTGCCTTCAGATAATGGCGAGTTGTGATTTCCATTCAGATAAGCATTGAGATACAAGCAAGCAGGAAAGACGCCGTTACGGACAACTAGAGGGAATGGGTGCCCCGCAGTATCTCTATAAATCTTCACTTGCACTTTATTGCTTGATTTATTCATTACATAGTTAAAGGTTGGTTATTTGTTTATCTATCATAAGTTGTAGGGTATATTATGTAAAGGCAAAAAAAAGACTCAATCAAGAGTCTCTAGTGGTGCTTAGGTTTTATTAGATTTATTTCTTTACATTTTCTTTTGGTGGAGAGTACTCACATAAATCTTCAATGATACAAGAGCCACACTTTGGTTTTTTGGCTGTGCAGGTGTAACGCCCATGCAATATGAACCAATGGTGTAAGTTAAACATAAACTCTGTTTTTTTTGGTGTTAGTTTTATGATATTTGCTTCAACCTGATCTACGGTTTTACCTGGGGCATATTTAGTTCGGTTAGCAAGTCTATATATATGAGTATCTACCGCTAAAAAGTAGTTACCTTCATTATCTTTTAACCAGCCAAAAGCAGTGTTCAAAACCACATTAGCCGTTTTACGTCCAACGCCGGGCAGTGCTTCTAGTGCGGCTCTATTTTCTGGTACTTCACCACCATGTAAATCGACCAACATTTGACACGTTTTAATGGTGTTTTGTGCCTTGGTATTAAATAAACCAATAGTCTTTATGTAGCTTTTTAACCCATCGAGGCCAAGATCTAAAATGGCTTGAGGCGTATTGGCAACAGGGTAAAGTTTGGCAGTCGCTTTATTAACCCCAACATCAGTTGATTGGGCTGAGAGTAGAACGGCAATGAGCAATTCAAACGGGCTAGAAAAGTTTAGTTCTGTGGTTGGCTCTGGATTCTCGTCTCGCAGCCGAGTTAACATTTCTATGCGTTTTTCTTTATTCATGGCCTGACTCTTTTATTTTATCTTATATGCAAAGCTCTAGATATAAGGTCTAATATGTGAGCCATATCGAAGCTTAAACTTTAGAGTTATTTTATTGTTAACGTATATATCGTTATTAATCTTTAATAATGTTTAAGATTAAGAGTCAAAATTTACTCGAACTCTCTCTATTACTTGTTCAGTATCAACTGCTTTTTTGGATTTTATATGGCTATCAATAGCATTTTTAAGTGCAATTAAAATCCCCATGGCGATAAAGGCGCCGGGGGGTAAAATAGCTAATAAAAATTGACTATCGAGTTGCATTACTTCAATTCGAAGGACACTAGCCCAGTCGCCAAGTAATAAATTTGCACCATCAAAAAGTGTTCCTTGCCCAAGGATTTCTCTTATTACACCGAGTAAAATTAAGATAATGGCAAAGCCTGATCCCATCATTAACCCATCAAAGGCTGATTGTTTGATTGGGTTTTTTGATGCGTAGGCTTCAGCTCGACCAATAATGGCGCAGTTAGTCACGATTAACGGGAGAAATATCCCTAATGATTGATAGATGCCGTAAGTAAAGGCATTCATTAGCAATTGTACGCAAGTTACAAAGGCAGCAATAATCAAAACAAAAATGGGTATACGAATTTCTTTAGGTACCCAGTGACGTATTGCTGACACGGTAATATTGGAACAGATGAGTACTAACATGGTGGCAAGGCCAAGACCTAATGCATTGGTCACGGTTGATGTTACGGCCAGTAGAGGACATAAACCAAGCAGTTGCACTAAGCCAGGGTTGTTCTTCCATAAACCTTGTATGGCTAGTTCTTTATACTCTGCCTTACGTTCAGCTTTAAGTACTGCCGCAGCTTCTTGCTCATCAGTGTTGTCAGTAATATCAGCGTCATTACTATTTGGTGGTGCTATTTCATTGCTCATTAGCAGCCTCGCTAATTGGTGATATCGATTTAGTTGTTGATAAGGCTTCGCCACAGGCATTTGGACGAGGTATTAAACTGCCTTTGTGTTGGTTAAAGTAATTTAGCGTGCTTTTAACGCCTTTTACTACAGCACGCGGCGTAATGGTCGCCCCAGTAAATTGATCAAACATGCCGTTATCTTTAGTAACTGCCCAGCGACTATCATCTTCTGAAAGTATTCGTTTGCCGGTAAAGCTCTTGATCCAATCACTTTTTCTAATTTCTATTTTATCACCTAAACCTGGGGTTTCTTGGTGCTTGAGCACTCGAACACCACTGACTGAACCGTCATTGTTAATAGCCATAATAAAATCAATATTACCATTATAGCCTTGTGGCGCGGTACTAGTTATAGCAACGGCAACAACTTGTCCTGCTTTTCTCGCAATATAGGCGGTTTTAACTTTATTTGAGCCGAGTTCAGGCGCACTCATCATAATGCAATCATTGGCGATGTCGTTGTCATAACGACTTGGTTCAATAATGCTATGCAATGTTCTTAATAGCTGTTGTTGTTCCTGAACTTTAATGCGATCTTTAGTCAGTTCACTGACTAAACTAACTGCTAAAGTACAAGCAATAGCAAAGAGCGCAAGAATTTTGGTGTTTTTAGAGATGGCAATAGTCAGTGGTGACTTTACCGAATTATCTACGCTAGTTTTATCATTATTATTTTCTGAACTTTCAGGCTCAGATTTCCCTTGTGACGAGTCAGTGTTATCAGACATCACTTATCTCCCTTCAAATGACCATAGGTGCGAGGACGAGTGTACTGATCTATCAAGGGTGCAGACATATTACAAAGTAAAATAGCAAAAGCAACACCATCAGGATAACCACCTGAAGTGCGGATTAAATAAACCAATAAGCCAGCAAGTAGACCTACAATGATACGTCCTTTATTACTGGTAGCACCGGTAACAGGGTCTGTCAGAATAAAAAATGCACCTAGCATGGTTGCACCAGAAAACCAGTGGAACATAGTAGAAGCGCTGCTGTCTGGGCTGATGCTATAGCCGATAAAAGAGCAGATAAATAAGCTTAATAAAAAGCTTATCGGGGTTTGCCAAGCAATAGCTTTTCTTGAAATAAGAAATAGTCCACCTAACAGAAATCCAGCATTTACCCACTCCCAACCTAAGGCAAGGTTTTCACCAAAAATCGGATTTTTAATGCTTTCAAGGACAGTTAAGCCTAGACCTGTGTTAGTTTTTAACGTATCAAGCGGTGTTGCCATCGTAATACCGTCAATGCTGGTGCGTACTTGTTCTACTGAATAACCTTCAACGGTAAACCCCGTTAATATTGTTGTTAATGTATTAGTAAAGTTTAGATCCACAGCTACTAATGTTAGTGGCGGTTGCCAGAGTGTCATTTGTAAAGGGAAAGATACTAATAACATGACATACCCAGCCATGGCAGGGTTAAATGGGTTATGGCCAAGTCCGCCGTAAAGCTGCTTAACAATGACAATAGCAAACATTGTTCCAATAACGGTGATCCACCACGGCGCTAATGCCGGTAAACAGATGCCGAGTAACAAAGCTGTTAAGAGTGCACTACCATCAAATAATTCATGGGAAATAGGCTTTTTACGCAATGACAGTACGGTAAATTCACAAATAATCGCGGTTGTCATGGCTAAGCCAATGTGAATTAAATTTCCCCAACCAAAAAAGTACCACTGGGCTAAAACGCCAGGTAGGGTCGCGTATATCACCAAACGCATTAAGTTAGGTGTTTTCGTGTGGTTATGGTTATGTGGTGAACTTGCTATCCAAAATGCCATTAATTATGTCGACTCGTCGGGTTGTTTCGCTGATAAATTTCTATTCGAGTTTGTTTGTCTTTACTCATGCCTTATACACCATCTTGGTCATTTTCTTCAACTGTACTGGCTTCTTTTAGTTTTTTCTTCGCTTTAGCTTTAGCAATGGCAGCTGCAATTTTTGCTTTTTTATCGATTGCGGCAACAGGCTTACTTTCACTTTCAGCAGTATTCTCTTGTTCAATTTTTTCTGGCTTTGAGGGTTTACTATCTGTTTTTATTGAGTTGTCCGTAGAAGTAAGAACGCTTGTTTCGTTAACTTCTACTTTCTTTTCGATAATAGTCTCTACGTTAGCTTTTGCTATCGCTTTATTTTTTGCCTTAGCAATGGCGGCAGCTATTTTAGTTTTTTTATCATCCGAACCTGCTGTCTGTTCAGGTGAACTATTTTTGGTATCTTTTTCTAAGTCAGTAACCTCAGCAGCTTTACTGAGTTTTTTTGCCTTGGCCTTAGCAATGGCGGCAGCTATTTTTGTTTTTTTATCATCAGTGCTTACTGTCTTTTCAGGTGAAGTATCTTCAGTCATTTTTTCTGAGTCAGAAGCATCAGCAGATTTATTGAGCTTCTTAGCCTTGGCCTTAGCAATAGCGGCTGCTATTTTTGCTTTTTTATCATCAGTGCCAACTTGCTCAGTTGAAGCAGGCTTTTCTTCTACTGCACTATCTACAATACTATCACTACCTGACTGTTTCTGAGTGGCTTCTTCTTTAAGCTTCTTCTTAGCTTTAGCTCTGGCAATAGCAGCGGCGACTTGAGATTTTTGATCATCAGCGGAATCTGCAGGCAAATCCTTTTGTGAGTCAGATGTGCTTACTTGGCTTTGATCTTTTGAGGCTTTCTTCGCTTTCACACGCGCTAGTGCTGCAGCAACCGCAGATTTAGCTCCGGTGGCTTCTGGTGTTGCTTTGTTCATAGCTGCTTTACGTGCAGCGGCTGCTTTTTTATGTTTTTCTTGTCGAGCTACTTTTTCTTTTTCTAAGCGTAATTTACGTGCTTCAAAACGAATCTTAGCTTTTTCTGCTTTTAAGTCTAATTGTTGCTGCTCACGTATTTCAGCTTTAGCAATACGATAGTAATGCACCAGAGGAATTTGACTTGGACAAACATAGGCGCAGGCACCACAATCGATACAATCACGTAAATTAAGTTTCTCTAATTGTGAATAATCTTTAGCTTTTGCGCTCCATTGCAACTCTTGCGGAAGTAATTGGCTTGGACATACATCGCTACATTGACCACAACGAATACATTCAACCTCGTTACTTTCCTTTTCAAAAGCACTCGGCATTTCTTTTTTGCTGGGTACTAAAATACAGTTACTGGTTTTAACAATAGGGACAAGCTCACTTGATACACTAAAGCCCATCATAGGACCGCCCATGATCACCGGTTGCTTTTGATTCTCAATACCTTCAACACTACATTGCTCAAGCAAGAAATTAATTGGCGTACCAAGTAATGCCCAAACATTTTGCGGTTTATTTAATGCTTGCCCAGTTACCGTAACAACACGACGAATAAGGGGAGTGTCATGCCTAACCGCTTCATTAATAGCAAAACACGTAGCAATGTTTTGCATCACAATGCCATCATGTATGGGCAGTCGACCTGATTTGACCTCTTGACCTGTTAGAATTTGAACCAGTTGCTTTTCACCACCCGTAGGGTACTTTGTAGGCACGATGCAAACTTTGATTTTCTCAATAGCAGCGGTGGCTTTTTGTAGCGCTTTAATAGCCTTGGGTTTGTTGGCTTCTATGCCAATTAAAATAACGGTAGGGGTCAACAGTCTATCAAGAATTTTTATGCCGTCTACAATGGCGTTACTTTGTTCCATCATTAATAAATCATCAGCGGTGATGTAGGGCTCACATTCTGCGCCGTTAATGATAAGAAATTTAATATCGGGCTTGCTGCTTACTTTTATATGGGTAGGAAAACCAGCACCACCCATGCCAGCAATACCAGCATCAGCAATTATTTTAACTATTTCATGGTTAGATAGCTGTTCTAAATCTTCACAAACGTTTCTTTTACGCCAAGTGTCTTCGCCATCTACGTCAAGAAATACGCACAATTGACTTAAGCCAGATGGGTGAGCTATTACCGACATTTTGATTGCACTGATTGTTCCACTAGTAGGTGCGTGAATTGGCACTACCATAGGATTAGTACTTAACGTTAGCGCTTGCCCTTTTAGTACATGTTCACCGATGCTAACGAGTAAATCACCTTCTCGGCCGATATGCTGTTGCAGTGGAATAATTAACTGTTTTGGTAAAGCAAGATGCTTGATTGGCTTATTCGACGTTAGAAACTTTTGTTCAGGGGGATGAATACCACCATGAAAATCCCAAAAATTTCCACGCGTGATACGCTCTATTACTGATTCCACCATATTCTCCTAATCCAGTTGCTTTACTGGAATACTGGTTAAATCCCATTGCCAATTATGAATAGTATCTGGCAATTCACGCATTTCAATACAATCTACAGGGCAGGGAGCAACACATAAGTCACAACCGGTACACTCATCTATGATAATGGTATGCATTTGTTTTGCTGCGCCTATAATGGCGTCAACCGGACAAGCCTGTATACACTTAGTGCAACCGATACAATCTTCTTCAATAACAAAAGCAACTTTAGGTCGGTTACTTTTTGGAGCATCACCGCTAACATGACTATCATCAATAGGTTGAACTTCAACGCCCATTAAGTCTGCTATTTTCTTGATAGTGTCTTCACCACCAGGTGCACATTTATTAATAGCCTCACCATCAGCAACGGCTTGCGCGTATGGCTTACAACCAGGGTAGCCACATTGGCCACATTGAGTTTGAGGAAGTAGTGCATCAAGCTGATCAACTATGGGGTCGGCATCAACTTTAAAACGTACGGAGGCAAAACCTAATAGGGCACCAAAAACGGCAGCAATACTACCTAAAACAAGGATGGCAATAAGGATGTTCATGTTAAATTTTCACCAAACCGGTAAAACCAAGGAATGCTAATGACATTAAACCTGCGGTTATCATTGCAATAGCAGTACCTTTAAAAGGTGCAGGTACATCGGCATTGGCTAACTTTTCACGCATGGCAGAAAACATAATTAATACCAATGAAAAACCTAGCGCAGCACCAAAGCCATAAATAATTGATTCAAAAAAGCCGTGTTGTAACCTTAAATTCAGCAAGGCAACACCCAAGACCGCACAGTTTGTGGTGATCAAGGGTAAGAAAATACCTAATAAGCGATAAAGGCTAGCACTGGTTTTATGAACAACCATTTCAGTAAATTGTACGACGACGGCTATCACCAATATAAAACTCATGGTGGTTAGGTATTCAAGGTTTAGTGGTACAAGCAGATATGTGGTAACTAAATAACTCAGTAGAGAGGCTAAAGTCATGACGAAAACAGTGGCGAATGACATGCCTATAGCTGTTTCAGTACGTGACGAAACACCCATAAAAGGGCATAGGCCAAGAAATTGTACTAAAACAAAGTTGTTTACGAGTACAGTGCCAACGAGAAGTAACAGATAATCAGTCATTTACTTTAAAGGTCATTAGGTTATTTACGATAATTATGCCGCTATTATCCGTGTTTTTAGTTTATATAACAACACACCGGCAGTAAGGGTATTACGCTTTTATTCATTTTCTTTGCTTTGAAATAACAAATGTTACTTCTGTAAAAAAGCCGAATGCTTATGATACATTCGGCTTCAAGCAATACAAAGGGGTAAGACTAATTATAATTGTGCAGGTTTTCCAACATAATAGCCCTGACAACCATCGATAAAGAGTTTTTCTAATGTGTGCTTTTCTTCTTGGCTTTCGACACTTTCAGCTAATACGCTAATGCCAAGTCTGTGAGCTAAATCTACCATTAAGCGTAAGAAATATTGATTGTTCTTATCATCGTCAATATCACGAGTATAAGAACTATCCATTTTAATGTAGTCAGGTGTTAAATCTCTGAAGAACTTAAATGAAGTCAAGCCTACACCAAATCGCTCTACAGTCACTCTTGAGCCTACACGGTGTAGCATGTCAACTAGGCGTTTAGCCGTTTTAATATTTTGTTGAAGACCTAGTTCTGATATTTCAAACACTAATCGAGAGGCTGCACTTGGTTCGCGCAATAACTTACGCTCTAGCCAGATCATAAAGTGCTCATTGTTAATACTCCGAGGACTAATATTAATACCATAGCTACTGTCGAGCATATTTTTGCTGGTTATCTCTTTAATGGCCGTGTCTATGATAAGTCGGTCTACATCGGTTATTTTGTCTAGTTTTTCTGCCATAGCAATAAATGTTGCTGTAGGTAACATGTCATTGTTAGCGTTAAGGAAACGCGCTAATATTTCTCCATAAACGCGAGTATTACGACCACTTGGTTGGATTGGCTGTAATAATAAGCTGATGCGACCAGCAGCTAATACACTATCTATCTCTTGTCGCCAGTTTTGATTGCCATAGTTTGCGCTGCTATCATTTAAAATATCAATATCTTTTTGCGAATACCATGAATTTACTTTTTGTGTTTGAGCAACACTGACTCCGGTATCGGCTAGCGCTAATAATTCACCTAATGGCTTGGATTTATCAAAATAGACTAAGCCTGTGAAGGCCACAGAATCTAATTCATTGACTTGCTGATAGTCATTAAACTTAATTGTTAACTCACTGGCATAGTCTTCAGCTAGCTTTAGCTTCACGTTAGGTAATATAGTGGCAAAATCGGAACTGTTGAGACGAAAAATCTTCCCCGTAGGTCTTGAAATCAAAGCCGTTTTTATTATCTCGGCCACTCTTACAATATAATTGTCACCTGAGCTATAACCGTGGATTTGATTAATGGTCTGTAACTCAGAGCAACGAGTAATTAGAAGAACACCAAAATTAACCGGGCTGTCATTTACAATTTCGTTTTCATAAAATTGGACAAATCGATTTCGATTTTCAATGCCCGTTAAGCTGTCTACATGGGCTTCTATTTCTAGATTGGTTGTATTATTAAATTGCTCTGTCATCATTGTCTTGATTTCGGCAATACCTTCTTCTAAAGCAGGAATCTCAAGTAGTTGTTGATTATCCTGTTCCTTGGTAATGAAATCGGCATTATTAATTTTTGCTAGTTCATTACCAATTTGCTTGCTGATCACACTAAAAATAGTTAATTGTAATTTATAATTCAATCTTGCTGAAATAAAAACAAATATAATTGATAACGCAATAACACCGATAAACAGTTGCGTTAAAAAATTAATTATTCCGATAAAATCTAATTGGTATTGAACTTGTAAATTAAACTCACTTACCGAGACTGTTTTACGTTGTGCTAAAAAAGAATCGAGAGGATGAATATAATTATTTTGATAATTAACGAGTATTAGAGAATCACGTTTAATAATTAAGGTTTGGTAATCGTCGCTGGCCTTTAAAACAGCCGACAACGTAGTAGCGATCTCTTGTGCAGGAATATCATCGGCAACAAATTGTTGACTAATAGTTTGAATGGTTTTTTGTTGCGAAAGCGTTTGCTGATTCACATAAGTGGAAAGCAAGAAAAATGCAATGCCACCTAAAGCGATTATGAAAACTAACGCAAACAATATATTTTTGATAAATAACTTAGAAAACTTATACATAATGAAATTAAATGCTCCGTTAGAAATCTATCGAGGGTAATAGATATACTGTAGAAATCAGTGCTATTTTTTATATGAAATGATAGTCATATTTATAGCTGCATTATAAGGGCAATACTAACATATTGTAAAATATAAATTAATTTTAGCAAATATTTCCTCGATATTGATAAGACAGATTTTGCACAATAATCTACTTTTCTAGTGGATAATGCTTAATCCCTCTTGCGCTTGTTGTCGAGCCACTATATAATTTGCCGCAATAGAGCTTAATAAGATGTCACTGAATAAATTAACATGTTTTATGTTGTTTATATTCTTATTAATATTATTAGTAGTTTAGCTATTAATAACCAGATTAAATCGTTTTTTGTTTAATCTAGGGGGAAAACAGTGAAATAAGCCCCTGATTTGGGGTTTTTTTGTTTTTTTACGCGGATAAATTACGTAATTATAGACAAATACAGTAAAAATCTCGTTGGGCTATGTGCCCTTTTTTTATATCTAAAATTTATACTATGCTGCTTATGTATTTATCATGAGAGCAGAGTAACAGGAGAAAACGCTTGGCTAAATTTGAGCAAAAACTAACTGACTTATTAAGACCTGCAGTTGAAGAAACTGGTAAAACTTTGCATGGCATTGAATATATCAGTGCAGGCAACAACTCAGTTTTACGTTTGTTTATTGACCATGAAAATGGCATTAATGTTGACGATTGTGCGGAAGTAAGCCGTCAAGTTGGTGCAATATTAGATGTAGAAGATCCTATTAGTAGTGAATACAGCTTAGAAGTTTCATCACCAGGTGTTGATCGACCATTATTTGAATTAGCACATTTTCAAGAAGTCATTGGTGAAACTATTAATGTAAAAATTTCGATGCCTTTAAATGGTCGTCGAAAGTTCAAAGGGCCATTAGTTGCCATTGAAAACGATACCTTAATAGTAGAAGTTGATAGCATCGATTACGAATTAGCTATCAGCAACGTAGATAAAGCGAATCTTGTCGCAAAGTTTTAAACCTTGAATAGATCAAAAACAGTTAACATAAATTAAAGGCTAAGTAGCATGAGTAAGGAAATATTACTGGTTGTTGATGCGGTTTCTAATGAAAAAGCATTACCACGAGAAAGCATTTTTGAAGCAATGGAAACTGCTTTAGAAACAGCTACCAAGAAAAAATACGAAGGAGACATCATTGTACGTGTCAGCATTGACCGTATAAGTGGTGAATTTGATACTTTTCGTCGTTGGTTGATCATTGAAGATGGCGAACCGATGGAAAACCCATACGCAGAAATTGGTTTAGCAGCAGCGCAATATGATGCTCCTGAATTGAACGTAGGCGATTATTCTGAAGATCAAATTGAGTCAGTTAAATTTGACCGTGTAACTACGCAAACAGCTAAACAAGTTATCGTTCAAAAGATACGTGAAGCTGAACGTGCTTTAGTGACTGAAGCTTATCAAGAGCACTTAGGTGAGATTGTTACCGGTGTTGTTAAAAAAGCAAGTCGTGAGAGTGTTATTGTTGATTTAGGTAATAATGCTGAAGCCGTTATTTACCGTGATGACATGTTACCACGCGAAACATTTCGTCCGGGTGACCGTGTACGTGGTTTGTTGTATGAAATCAAACCAGAAGCACGTGGCGCGCAATTATTTTTAAGCCGTACTAAACCTGAAATGCTCATTGAGCTTTTCCGTGTTGAAGTGCCTGAAATTGGCGAAGAGATGTTAGAAATTAAGGGCGCAGCTCGTGACCCTGGTTCTCGCGCTAAAATTGCCGTTAAAAGTAATGATAAGCGTATAGACCCTGTTGGTGCTTGCGTTGGTATGCGTGGTTCACGTGTACAAGCTGTTTCTGGCGAGTTAGGTGGAGAGCGTGTTGATATCGTATTATATGATGACAACGTTGCTCAATATGTAATTAACGCTATGTCACCTGCTGAAGTCGCTTCAATTATTGTTGATGAAGACAAAGGCACTATGGATATTGCCGTTGAAGAAGCTAATTTAGCTATGGCGATTGGCCGTAGTGGTCAAAACATTCGTTTAGCTAGCCAGTTAACTGGTTGGGAACTCAATGTAATGACTGTTGCTGACATGAAAGAGAAGCATCAGGCAGAAAACGATAAAGTATTAAACTTGTTTATTGATAAGTTAGATCTTGATGAAGATTTTGCCACATTACTAGCAGAAGAAGGCTTCACTTCATTAGAAGAGATTGCTTATGTTCCTACCGCTGAAATGCTAGATATTGATGGTCTTGATGAAGAGATCATTGAAGCGCTTCGTGAACGTGCTAAAGAAGCATTAACGACACAAGCGTTAGCTAGCGAAGAAACTTTAGAGGGGTCTGAGCCAGCTCAAGACTTACTTGACCTTGACGGTTTAGAGCGTCATTTAGCATTTGTTTTAGCAAGTCGTGGTGTTCGCACACTCGAAGACTTAGCTGAACAGGGTATCGATGAAATAAGCGATATTGAAGAATTAGATGAAACCAAAGCGGGCGAGCTAATCATGGCTGCGCGTAACATTTGTTGGTTTAACGAAGAATAATAACACCGGAGAATAATATAGATGGCAGATATAACTGTAGCAGAACTTGCCAAAGAAATCGGAACACCGGTGGATCGCTTAGTCACTCAATTAGCTGACTCAGGCGTGAATAAATCGGCTACCGATGCTATTTCGCAAGATGAAAAAGAAGCCTTATTAGGCCACCTTAAAAAACAACATGGTGATGAGTCGGAAGCAAAACCGAACAAACTCACTTTAAACCGTAAAACTAAGTCTACTTTGACCATGGGTCACGGAAGTAAAGCTAAGTCGGTTAATGTTGAAGTTCGCAAAAAACGTACTTACGTGAAGCGTAGTGAAGTTGAAGATGAAAAATTAGCTGAAGAAGCAGCGAAAGCTGAAGCTGAAGCAGCCATTTTAGCTGAAGCAGATGCCAAAGCGAAAGCAGAAGCAGCAGCGAAAGAAGCCGAAAATGAGAAAGGCGTTGCAGCAGCTAAAGCTGAAGTTGAAGCTGAGCGTAAAGCTGAAGCTAAAATTGAAGCAGCAGCTAAAGCAAAAATTGCGGCTGTAGAAAAAGCTAAAAATGTTGAACAAGCACCAGAAAAGGTAGCTGAGACAGAAGAAGCTAAAAAACTTCGTTTAGCACAAGAAAAAGAAACGCTAGCGAAAGTTGAAGCAGAAGCGGCAGCAGCGGCCGAAGCAGCTAAAAAGCTTGCTGAAGAAAATGAAGGTCGTTGGAAAGAACAAGAAGCTGAACGTAAAGCAAAAGAAAAAGAAGTTGTACATTTAACGTCTTCTGTCTACGCACAAGAAGCGGAAGATAAAAGTGACTCTGCTGATGAAAGTGGCCGTCGACGTAAGAAGAAAAAAGCGCCAGATCGTAATGCTCGTGGTCGTAATAGTGGCCGTGGTAAAGGTAAAACTTTGTCTTCACCACAAAGTTTAAAACATGGTTTTACAAAACCTGTTGAAACTAAATTACAAGATATTCGTATCGGTGAAACAATTTCTGTTGCTGAATTAGCAAATAAAATGTCTAAGAAAGGCGCTGAAGTTGTTAAAGCAATGTTCAAATTGGGTGCTATGGCAACCATTAACCAAGTAATTGACCAAGAAACTGCAGCACTTGTTGCTGAAGATATGGGTTTCGAAGTTGTACTTGTTAAAGAAAATGCTTTAGAAGAAGCAGTACTTGCTGACCGTAATGATACTGGTGAAGAGATTACTCGTGCACCTGTTGTTACTATTATGGGTCATGTTGATCATGGTAAAACATCACTACTTGATCACATTCGTGAAGCAAAAGTAGCTGACGGCGAAGCGGGTGGTATTACTCAGCATATTGGTGCTTATCACGTAGAAACTGGTCATGGTATGATCACTTTCTTGGATACTCCAGGTCATGCTGCCTTTACTGCTATGCGTTCTCGTGGTGCAAAAGCGACAGATATCGTAGTGATTGTTGTTGCTGCAGATGATGGTGTTATGCCACAGACAATTGAAGCAATTCAACATGCTCAAGCTTCTGAAGCGCCTATTATCATTGCCGTTAACAAAATGGATAAAGAGTCTGCTGATCCAGATCGTGTTAAAAGTGAATTATCACAACACGGCGTTCTTTCAGAAGAGTGGGGCGGTGAGGTTCAATTCTGTCATGTATCAGCTAAGACTGGTCTAGGTATTGACGAATTACTTGATTCTATATTGTTACAATCTGAAGTATTAGAGCTAACTGCTGTTGTAGATAAAATGGCAAATGGTGTTGTGGTTGAATCTAAATTAGATAAAGGCCGTGGCCCAGTAGCAACTGTATTGGTACAAGAAGGTACATTGAAGCAAGGTGATATTGTACTTTGTGGTTTAGAATATGGCCGTGTTCGTGCAATGCGCGATGAAAATGGCAAAACTATTCAATCAGCAGGTCCATCTATCCCAGTTGAAATTATCGGATTAAGTGGTGTTCCAATTTCAGGTGATGAAGCGACTGTTGTAAAAGATGAAAAGAAAGCGCGCGAAGTTGCTTTGTTCCGTCAAGGTAAATTCCGCGATGTGAAACTTGCTCGTCAACAGAAAGCTAAACTTGAAAATATGTTTGCTAGTATGGCTGAAGGCGATATTTCAGAAGTTAATGTTGTCATTAAGTCAGATGTTCAAGGTTCACTTGAAGCAATCAGTGATTCACTTCTTAAGTTATCTACTGACGAAGTTAAAGTTAAAATCATCGGTTCTGGCGTAGGTGCTATCACTGAAACAGATGCTACATTAGCTGCTGCATCTAATGCTATTGTTGTTGGTTTCAACGTTCGTGCCGATGCTTCTGCGCGTAAAGTGATTGAATCAGAAAACATCGATTTACGTTACTACAGTGTTATCTACGCATTAATCGAAGAAGTTAAGCAAGCGATGAGCGGCATGTTAGCGCCAGAGTTCAAGCAAGAAATCATTGGTCTAGCACAAGTACGTGACGTGTTTAAATCGCCTAAAATCGGTGCTATTGCCGGTTGTATGGTTACTGAAGGTGTTATTAAACGTAGCGCTCCAATTCGTGTATTACGTGAAAACGTTGTTATATACGAAGGTGAACTTGAATCATTACGTCGCTTTAAAGATGACGTACAAGAAGTTCGTAACGGTACTGAGTGTGGTATCGGTGTTAAGAACTACAATGATGTACGTGTTGGTGATCAAATTGAAGTCTTTGAAACCATCGAAATTAAGCGTTCGTTATAACTAGTATCTCATTGCTAGTAGGCACAATTATTGCGTTGGAAGTACTTATTGACATGCGTCAACTTCGTGCTTCCGCCTTATATTTGAACCAACTAGATTCGAGCTAATAGTAAACTATTTTTCAAAAGGGGCTTATGCCCCTTTTGTGTTAATTATTGATAATTGAAAGCTGTTAGTAATAACAGTTTCATAGGAGTATACGATGGCTAGAGAATATGCCCGTACTGACCGTGTTGGTCAGCAAATCCAAAAAGAAATCGCGACTATTTTAATGCGCGAAATTAAAGATCCTCGTTTAAGTATGACGACTGTTTCAGCTGTCGAAGTTACTCGTGATTTAGCTTACGCTAAAATATTTGTTACTTTTTTTAATGATAATCAAGATGAAATAAAAGCCTCGTTAGAAGTATTAGCTGAAGCTGAAGGTTATATTCGTTCATTGTTAGGTAAACGTCTACGTGCTCGTATTATGCCGCATCTTCGCTTTGTTTATGATAGTTCAATGAGTGAAGGTGTTCGCATGAGCGCCTTAGTTGACCAAGCTGTCGCTAGTGATAAAAATGGCGACGCAGAAGTTGATGATACTCAGGTTGACGATGAACCAAGTGTTGATAGTGAGAAAGGCGAATAAGTAATGGCAAAACGTAGAAAAGGCCGTCAGGTCAATGGTGTTTTGTTATTAGATAAGCCCCATGGACTGTCATCAAACCATGCTTTACAAACAGTTAAGCGAATTTACTTTGCCCAGAAAGCAGGTCATACGGGTGCATTAGACCCATTAGCAACGGGTATGTTACCAATTTGTCTAGGTGAGGGAACTAAGTTCTCACAGTACTTACTTGATACAGATAAAACCTATCAAGTAACCGCCAAGCTGGGTATTCGTACTACGACAAGTGATGCTGGTGGTGAAGTTGTCAGTGAAAAAACAGTTGACGTTTCAAGTGAGCAGTTAGCGAAAGCTTTAGACAGTTTTCGTGGTACAACTAAACAAGTTCCGTCTATGTATTCTGCACTAAAACATCAAGGTCAGCCTTTATATAAATATGCTAGAGAAGGTATTGAAGTACCGCGCGAAGCACGTGATATCACGGTATTTAATCTTGAGTTATTACGTTTTGAACATGATGAAGTTGAACTAAATATTCATGTTTCTAAAGGGACTTATATCCGAACTATCGTTGATGATTTAGGGGAATTATTAGGTTGTGGTGCTCATGTGGCTCACCTTAGACGTTCTGCTGTAGGTAATTATCCAGTAGAAAAAATGATAACACTGCCTGAGCTTGAAGCCTTACTTGAACAAGCTAATGCGGATGAAATAACGCCCTCGGATGTTCTTGACCCATTGTTGTTGCCTATGAATAGTGCTGTCGATGGTATGCATTGTGTCTATGTTGATGATATGTCAGCCAATTTCCTACGTCACGGTAACCCAGTACAAGCTTATAACCAGCCTGAAGCAGGCAGTGTTCAAGTGTACCTTGGCGAAGATGAAAATGATGCTGACGCTGAATTTATTGGCGTAGGTTTTATCAATGATGATGGTTTAGTTGCACCTAAACGTATCGTTGTTCTAGAACAGTACTAGCGAGTTAGATTGTTATATCGCCATCGTAACTGAAGATCCAGAATTCAGTTGGAACGGTTATTAGGGGGCAGGTGAATTAATAAAGCTCTGGATTGAACTAATCACTTGCTTTTTAGTTATTGGCTGCTAGAATACGCGCTCTTTCGTCATCAAGGCTAAATTAGTGTTTGGCTTGATGCGTATTTTAATCACTCTTAACTCAATTAATATTGAGGGTAGGGTTAACACACTAAGGATTTTATAATGTCTTTAAATGCTACAGAAAAAGCTGCAATCGTTGCAGAATATGCTCAATCAGAAGGTGATACTGGTTCTCCAGAAGTTCAAGTTGCTTTGTTAACTACACAAATCAACCACTTACAAGGTCACTTTAAAGCGCACATCCATGATCACCATTCACGTCGTGGTTTATTACGCATGGTTGCACAACGTCGTAAATTACTTGATTACTTAAAAGGTAAAAACGTTGACCGTTACGGCGCGTTAATCGGTAAATTAGGTCTACGTCGTTAATAGCAATTTGCTAACGGCTGTAACTTAAACGACTAAAAGGAGCCAATTGGCTCCTTTTTTGTTTTCTGCGGTTTACACTTTTACGAATAGTTACTAAAAGGGTGCATAAATTTGTGCTTTAAAGTAATAATTGCCCTTAGAAGCTAGCATTCACACGCTCAGTTAGTATAATGACCGTGAAAATTTACATGTACTGATTTTTGAATAAATTAAAAACGGTATGTATATCTTTTCAAACACAAACCAATCCAAACTGTATAATTTTTTGTTCCACTTAGTTGGGCATGCTATTCGTAGCTTTGACCAAGATACTCAGTGAATAAATAATTGTACAGATTGGTAAATATTATTAATAAAGACAAATTTAAGGAAATTAATTAGATGTTAAATCCAATTACTAAAAAATTTCAACTTGGTAAACATACAGTAACACTTGAAACAGGTGCAATTGCACGTCAAGCATCAGCTGCAGTTATGGCAAGCATGGACGATACCTGTGTACTTGTTTCAGTTGTAGGTAAAAAAGAAGCGAAACCAGGACAAGATTTCTTCCCATTAACAGTGAACTACCAAGAGCGTGCTTACGCTGCTGGTAAAATCCCTGGAAGTTTCTTTAAACGTGAAGGCCGTCCTTCAGAAGAAGAAACACTAATTGCACGTCTAATTGACCGTCCAATTCGTCCATTATTCCCAGAAGGTTTCACTAACGAAGTACAAGTTATTATCACTGTTGTTTCAGTTAACCCTGAAATTGCACCTGATATTATTTCTTTAATTGGTACTTCTGCAGCATTAGCTATTTCAGGTCTTCCATTTAGTGGTCCTGTTGGCGCAGCACGCGTTGGTTATACTGACGGTCAATACATTCTTAACCCGCTTCAATCTGAATTACCAACAAGTCAATTAGACCTAGTTGTATCAGGTACTGATTCAGCGGTATTAATGGTTGAATCTGAAGCTGACGTATTGTCTGAAGAAGTAATGCTTGGTGCTGTTGTATATGGCCATGAGCAAATGCAAGTAGCTGTTTCAGCAATCAAAGAATTTAAAGCAGAAGTTAACACTCCTTCATGGGATTGGGTTGCTCCTGTTAAAAATGCTGAATTATTAGCTAAAATTGCTGAACTTAGTGAAGCACAAGTTAACGAAGCATACCAAATTACTGAAAAAGCTGTTCGTTACGAGAAAATTAAAGAAATCCGTAGCTCAGTACTTGAAGCGTTATTAGCAGAAAATGCTGATGTTGACGTTCAAGAAGCTAAAGATTTGTTCCATGATTTAGAAAAAACTGTGGTACGTGGCCGTATTACTGATGGCAACCCTCGTATCGATGGTCGTGATCCTGAATCAATTCGTGCTTTAGACGTGATGACAGGTGTATTACCAAGAACTCATGGTTCTGCAGTATTTACACGTGGTGAAACTCAAGCATTAGTTACAGCTACGCTTGGTACTCAACGTGATGCACAACGTCTTGATACGTTAATGGGTGATAAGACTGACCCATTCATGCTTCATTACAACTTCCCTCCTTATTGTGTAGGTGAGACTGGATTTGTTGGTAGCCCGAAGCGTCGTGAAATTGGCCATGGCCGTTTAGCGAAACGTGGTATGTTGGCAGTTATGCCTTCACTTGAAGAATTCCCGTATGCAGTACGTGTTGTTTCTGAAATCACTGAATCAAATGGTTCATCTTCAATGGCTTCAGTATGTGGTACTTCATTAGCACTTATGGATGCTGGTGTTCCAATTAAAGCATCTGTTGCTGGTATCGCAATGGGTCTTGTTAAAGAAGGCGAAAAATTCGTTGTTCTTTCTGACATCTTAGGTGATGAAGATCACTTAGGTGACATGGACTTTAAAGTAGCGGGTACCACTGGTGGTATTACTGCACTTCAAATGGACATTAAAATTGAAGGTATTACTCAAGAAATTATGCAGATTGCTTTAAACCAAGCAAAAGCTGCACGTACTCACATTTTATCTGTAATGGATGAAGCTATTGGTGGACACAGAGATGATATCTCTGAATTCGCTCCTCGCATTCATACAATGAAAGTTAGCCAAGATAAGATTCGTGACATCATTGGTAAAGGCGGCGCAACTATTCGTCAACTTACTGAAGAAACGGGTACTACTATTGAAATCGAAGATGACGGCACAGTTAAAATTGCTGCAACTTCTGGTGAGCAAGCTGAAGATGCAATCAACCGCATTAAAGCACTAACTGCTGAAATTGAAGTAGGTACACTTTACACAGGTAAAGTTGTTCGTATCGTTGATTTTGGTGCGTTCGTTAATGTTCTTCCAGGTAAAGATGGTTTAGTACATATTTCACAAATCTCTGAAGAGCGCGTTAATAACGTAAGTGAAGTATTAACTGAAGGTCAAGAAGTGAAAGTTAAAGTACTTGAAGTTGACCGTCAAGGCCGTGTACGTTTAAGTATCAAAGAAGCTATGGAAAAACCAGCTGCAGAAGCAACACCAGCTGCTGAGTAATTATGTAAAGTAATAGTTTAGTAAAAAACTTTTACATTTCATTAAGTAAAAAGGAGCCACATGGCTCCTTTTTTGTTTATAATGAAATGATTCCAGTTGTTAGTTATTTATTTATAAGGCATTTTTGTGCATTCTTTTATCAAAACAATTATTCTAATTTTACTCTTAAGTAGTACGCTGTTGACACAAGGCTGTGCTTCAAGTCAGGGGGAGAATAACAATAATATTTCTTCATCAATAATGAATAATATTGTAATTGCTGAACCCCTTAGTATTAACTATAAGAGTGAAATCGCGATTGCACGTTTAACTGAAGTGATAAATAGAGCGAAAATATCTGACGTTCAAAGAGCACAGTTATTTTATGACCGTGGTGTTTTATACGACAGTGTTGGTTTACGATCATTAGCAAGATTTGACTTTTCTCATGCATTGCAATTAAAACCCGACTTAATTGATGCTTATAATTTTTTAGGTATTCATTACACACAATTGCAAGAGTTTGCTCAAGCCTATGAGAAATTTGATTCGGCATTAGATCTAGCACCTGATCATGAGTATGCGTATCTTAATAGAGGTATAGCGCTTTATTATGGCTCTAGACCTGAACTTGCCAGTATTGACTTTAAAGCCTTTCATCAAAAGCAGCAAGATGATCCATACCGCTTGTTGTGGTTGTATTTAACTGAGTATGAGGTAGATCCACTTGCGGCAAAATACTCGTTGAAACAACGTTCAGAATTAGTTGATGAACGTACTTGGGCTAAACAGGTTGTTTACCTGTATCTAGGCGAAATTTCACAAGGAGATTTTGTTAAAAACTTAACAAAAGATATAAGATCAAATAAAGAGCTGACCGAACGTTTATGCGAAGCCTATTTCTATTTAGGTAAATATAACCAAACCTTAGGTTATCGTGGAAGTGCAGCTAATTACTTTAAGCTGGCATTAAGTACTAATGTTTACGAATTTGTTGAGCATAGATACGCGAAGCTTGAACTAGATTTAATGCGCACTAAAAAAGTCGCTGAAAGTCAGCCTTAACAATCTAGCCTGATTAACTCAGGCTAAATTATTTAGCTACCAAAATGCATATTAGTAAAACTTTCCTTTTAATATTAGTAATGAGCTTGACGATGTCTTTGTCATCAAGCTCATTTTTTTTGTCTTCGTATTTAACTGAGCAGTTGTCGAGTAATCATTATCGAATAGGCCAAATAACTTATGCCCTTAAACATAATCACATTACCGCGTTAACCATTGAAGAACGTAAAACTGAGCTAGGCAGTACTCATTGGCTTACCCTTAATCGAGAGTTAGCAAAAAATAAAAAAATAGCAGCATTAAAGCTTGGTAACTGGTATCAACAAGCAGCAAAGCAAAAATCAAATACGAAATCGATTAGTAAAGCTATTATGTGGTTTGAACAAGCTATTCGCTTAGGCTCAAAACAAGCAATTTTTAACCTAACACAACTGTATTATCGACAAGGGAAAACTGTAACAGCAGAAATGACATTAAGAGCTTTACCTGATGTATTACCCGATAATGAGTTAGCCGTCGCCGTGCTTTTGTTACGGATTACTATGGCTATTGAATTAGGGGATGTTACACGGGTTAAATCGTTATTAAAATCTGATTTATTGAAGTTATATGGTAATGCTCAAACTAAGCGTTTATTAACTGATATAGATAGATATTCAGTAATAGATGACAGTTCAGTATTAACAAGTACGACTAAAAATAAAATTGATCTGAATATAGAAAATTCAAAAAATTGCATTACTAGTTTACAACTTTTTGCTACTAGCCTAAGTCATTTAAAGCACCTTGAAATGCTGATTAAAGGTTTTAAAGAACAGCAAAAATTAGCAGAATATATATGTCTTCCGACACCCCGATATATTAGTATCAAAAATCTTGATTGTGAGGCCCAAGCCCAACACGCTATCTCCTGTGATGAATTACGCTGGGAAAGTGTGGCGAAAGAAGTTAATACTCGACATATCGGGTTAATGTTAAAAGATGGAGGGGCTAACGTACACTTAGGTATATTATATTTTGATGTTAACGATAATACTGATGTATTTAGCCATGAAGTAAGCCACTTGCTCGGATTTGTTGATGAATACCCTTTAATTAAAGGTCACGCTAAATGCCAAGGAATACAGCAAAAACCTTTTGCGCATAATATGGCGGTATTAAACAGGTATTATCATGGTGAACAGCAAGAATTAAGAGCAAGTATATTAATAAATATTCCATGGGCTCACAGCATTAACGCTAGCACGCCTATTTTGGAAGAAATACGAACTGGTTCAAGTAAAAAGCAACATTGGCGTTTAGGTACACCGAAAGGTTATGCCAATCAAATAGGTGTTCATATTTCTGAAAGTTGTCAGAAATCTGCTTCAATCGAAAGCTTACTCGATAACTCAATCGCTAATTTCGCATCAAGTAATATCGAGTCAGCTTACGCTTCTTTTAAGCCATTAAGTAGACATACCCAACTGAGATATTTTAACGATGATTTTCCTGAAGAATACCTTGGTCTACTAAATACCAAGCCATACGATTTTTTGATGCCAAGTTTTCATTACAACATAGCGTTGGCTTTATATAAACAAGGTCAACTTGCTAGTGTAAAATATTGGGTCGAGCAAGCGGCAAAATGGGAAGACGACCCGGTTAGAAAAGTCTATATATTGGAGGGAGCGTTTTAAGTATTAGTATCAAGACAATTTGACACTATCGGTGCTTCTTTATTACCACAACTTTATTAGCCTGATTTCCCTTATCTATAACAGCAATAACTTTACTTTCGGAATGATCGTTCTGTGTGTATGGCATTCTTTTTTTACGGGTAACATCTAAATAGATTAAAGAGTTTTTCTTAGCTTCTTTTTTAAGTTTAGCTTCAGTTATTGGCCAATGGGTAAAATTTTCTGTATACCGGATTTCTTGAGCTGCTCTTTTACATTTTTGTCTGAGGTTATAGTTTAAATTTGCGTTTATTTCTTGATCGTATTTGGTCTTTTCTTGTTTGGGCGTTATAGTTTTATTTGAATTTAAAAATTTTTTGAGACTGGCTTTGAGTTGGTAAAAGTAGGCGAAGAAACTCATTTTAGAAACCCTTCATAGAGGACACCCTATTAGTTATAGTCTAAATTCAACCCTTTACCCAGCACAGTTCAGGTTTATTTTTCCTCTCTAAGTCAGGGGATATAATTACTCTTAAACTAAGTGCTTAAATTCCTGAGGGAAATTGAGTTATAATATCCGTGTATTTATTAACTTACTTTTCAGCAGCTTCACGCTTAGCATGAGCCTTTTATGAACATTTTTTCACCCCACTTATTTCGTCAACAATTTCCGCTGATAGAAAGTCATGATCAATCATTAATTGAAAAAGATGATTTAATGCCATCTTTGATTTACTTCGATAATGCGGCGACTACGCAAAAACCAAGACAAGTAATCGATTGTCAGCAACATTATTACCGTAATTTTAATGCTAATGTTCACAGAGCTTCTCATCAGCTAAGTAGCAAAGCAACGTTTGCTTTTGAAAAAGCCCGTAGCTTGGTTCAAGGATTCATCGGGGCTAAAAGTGTTAAAGAAGTTATCTGGACGAAAGGTGCAACTGAAAGCATAAATGTCGTCGTACAAAGTTTAGCGAGAAATATTTTAATACCTGGAGACGAGATAGCTATTTGCGTTAGCGAACATCACGCAAACATTGTACCTTGGCAAATTGTTGCAGAACAAACAGGCGCTGTAATCAAAGTCATACCTATCAATGAATCTGGATATATCGATGTTGATGAAATAGATAATATTATCAGTGATAAAACCAAATTTGTAGCCTGCGCCCATATCTCTAATGTGTTGGGGCGAATAAATCCTATTGAACAAGTGATAGTTAAAGCAAAATCTGTTGGCGCCATTACTGTGATAGATGGTACCCAGGCTGTGGCTCATTTTTCTGTAAACGTACAGTCACTCGATTGTGATTTCTATGTTTTCTCAGCGCATAAAATGTACGGTCCAACAGGTATTGGTGTACTTTATGGTAAAAAGAAGCACCTAGAAAGCATGGCTCCCTATCAAGGGGGAGGGGAAATGATTAAAACGGTGAGTTTTACTCAAGGAACAACATTTAACTCATTGCCCTTTAAGTTTGAAGCGGGCACTCCAAATATTGCAGGTGTCATTGCTTTTGCTGAGAGTATTAAGTTTCTTGGCCCTTTGTTAACTGATGTTAGTAATAGCTATGGCTTATTTGAACAAAAGCTGGTTAATTATTGTTATCAAGCGTTAGATAAAATTGCGCAAGTTAACTTTATAGTTGAAGGGACCCCTGATATTGGCGTTATCGCTTTTACCTTAACAGGGCACCATAATCATGATATCGCCATGTCTCTCGATACGCATGGTATTGCTATTCGCTCAGGCCACCATTGTGCAATGCCGTTAATGGCTTATTTGAAAATTGATGGTTGCTTAAGAGTCTCACTCGCTCCCTACAATACTGTCACAGAAATTGACTATTTCATTGATTGTTTAAAAAACATATTATTGGAAGAAACTATCGAACAATCAAACTCACGAGTGAAAGAAGATGTATTACTAGACTCACCCGTGAAAGAGATAGATGAAATTATTACTCTTTTTTCAAGAACAAAAGGCTGGGATACCCGACATAGAGAAATTATGTTGCTAGGTAAAAATCTTCCACGTTTAGATAAAGCATCACGTGATGACAATACATTGATAGCAGGTTGTGAAAGCCTTGCTTGGATTAAAGCTGAACACAGCGCTCAAGGTTTGTATTCGTTTACTGCAGATAGTGATGCAAAAATAATTCGTGGTTTATTAGTGATTGTACTCGCTGCTTTTAATCATCAAACGGCGCAACAAATACACCAATTTAATATTAATGATTATTTTGAAAAATTAGGTTTAATGCAACACTTAAGCCCTTCACGCGGTAATGGTGTATTGGCTATCGTTGAAAAAATTAAAGCAATGGCACAGCAATAAGTAAACAGTGTAGATACCTGTTTACATATTGAGTCTTTTTAATGTTATTTTTGATGTTTTATTAATAGTTTGTCAATGGCTCTACCCACGGCAAAAAAAGCAAAGGTGGCTGTGACATGGGTTGTTGCACCAAAACCACTTTGGCAATCTAAACGCGTAGCACCTTGCTCGCCATTACTCTTATCAGGTTTAGCCAAGCAAACTTCACCTTGTTTACCATCAGCAGGGTAGCGTAATTGTTCTGTTGAATATACGGCATCGATTGAGAACTTTCGTTTACCTGCTGTTTTAAGATCAGCACGCGGAAAGTTAAACTCTCGACGTAGCTGATTTTTTACTTTAGCAAGTAACGGGTCTTGATAAGTCTTGCTCAAGTCTGTGATTTCAATTTTGCTTGGATCCACCTGTCCACCGGCACCACCAATGGTGATAATCGGTAATTTACTACCTCTGCAATAAGCAATAAGGCGTGTTTTAATGTCTACAGAATCAATGGCATCAATGACATAATCAAAATCTTTGGTAATTAAACTAGAGAGATTTTCTACCGTTACAAAGTCTTCAATGATATTAATTTGGCACTCAGGGTTGATTTGTTTGATGCGCTCAGCCATAACATCAACTTTACTTTGTCCAACAGTGTCAGTTAATGCATGGATCTGACGATTAATATTCGTGGTGCATATATCATCTAAATCTATTAAGGTTATTTTTCCAATACCATTGCGGGCTAGGGCTTCAGCTACCCAAGATCCAACACCACCAATGCCAATAACACAAAAATTTGCTTGTTGTAAAACATTCGCGCCATGTTCGCCATATAAACGGCTAATGCCACCAAAACGTAAAGAATAGTCAGACATAATGAATTTAAAGAGTCTTATTGAGTAATTAAGAAGGGGAAAGTCGTTATTATAACGCCTAGTTCCTGTGAGTTAAATATAATTCTATATCAAAAATTGAACGACAATCTATCGTGATGAGGGTATTTAAAAGTGATTAAAGTATTTCTTATGTGAATAACAACTATAGGCAAGTAATATGGTGATTGGTTGTTTTTCTCGATAAAAAAGCACAAAAAAGGCAGCGAAAGCTGCCTTTTTTATCAATTCATTGATGCTTAAATAAGCATTAAATCATTATCTTTTATTTAATGGTACGAATTCACGGTTAATTTCACCCGTGTATTTCTGACGAGGACGACCGATTTTTTGACCCGGCTGAGACAACATTTCATCCCAGTGAGCAATCCAACCTACCGTTCTAGACATAGCAAAAATCACGGTAAACATACTTGAAGGAATGCCGATTGCTTTTAAGATGATACCTGAGTAAAAATCAACATTCGGGTAAAGTTTTTTCTCAATAAAGTATGGGTCTTCAAGAGCAACTTTTTCTAATGCCATAGCGACATCAAGTAAAGGATCGCTGATACCAAGTTCATTTAATACTTCATGACAAGTTTCACGCATGACTGTTGCACGAGGATCGAAGTTTTTATAAACACGATGACCAAAGCCCATTAAACGGAATGGGTCATTTTTATCTTTAGCTTTAGCTACATATTCAGCAACGTTTTCTAAGCTACCAATTTGTTCAAGCATAGTAAGACATGCTTCATTAGCGCCGCCATGTGCTGGGCCCCATAAAGATGCAACACCAGCTGCTATACAAGCATAAGGGTTAGCACCAGAAGAACCGGCTAAACGAACAGTAGAAGTTGAAGCATTTTGTTCATGATCAGCATGTAAAGTAAAGATTCTGTCCATAGCATTAGCTACAGTAGGGCTTACTATATATTCTTCAGCAGGTACTGAGAACATCATGTGAAGGAAGTTTTCAGCGTAAGAAAGCTCATTGCGTGGGTAAACAAATGGTTGACCAACACTATATTTATAAGCCATTGCAGCGATAGTAGGCATTTTAGCAATCAATCTATGAGCACTACGTTTACGCTGTGCAGGGTCAGTGATATCTAAGTCACTGTGATAGAAAGATGACATTGCACCAACAACACCACAAAGCATAGCCATTGGATGTGCATCAGGTAAGAAACCATGGAAGAAATGAACTAACTTCTCATGTACCATGGTATGTGTAGTGATGATTGACTTAAATTCTTCATACTCTGATTGAGTTGGCGCATCGCCATTCAATAAGATATAACAAACTTCAAGGTAATCAGCTTGTTTAGCTAAGCTATCAATAGGGTAACCGCGGTGTTGTAGAACACCTTTGCCGCCATCAATGTAGGTAATAGATGATTCACAAGAACCCGTTGCTAAAAAGCCCGGATCGTAGGTGAAATAGCCATGGCTACCTAAAGTTCTAATATCAATTACGTCAGTACCTGCAGTACCTTTTAAAACTGGAAATTCACCAATTTCTTTGCCATCAATACTCAGAGTGGCTTTTGATTCAGCCATAATGTTTTATCCCCTATCAATTATAATTTATGTACATTTACTGACATTCTACTAAGTTGTTTAATACAAAGATTAAAAAGCTAAGTGAATAAATCGTCAGTTTTTGTGACTTTTCTGGGTTTTTTAAACTGCCGACATTCTACCCTGAAATGAATTTAAAATGTAAGAGTAATTATACTAAAGTTTAATGCAACGCAAATTACTGTTCAAAAAACGCCCCATATGTAACTTAGGATACGGTAAAATTGTAATTCGATCTTATCAACTATATAATCGCTGCGTTCTGTAGCTTTTTATGAAGTTACCTACTTTTTTTGCTTTTGTATTTGCTTTTGTAAAATTGAATAATATTACAAAACCTAGCTAGAATCGCATAATGAAGTTAGTTAGACTTATGTCCGAATTGGTACATGAGTTTGTAAAGTTGTAAAAGTTACCGTTCACTTTCGGGAATTGCTTTTGTTTATATTGATTTTTAAGTTTCAATTAAGATTTTAAGTCAGCTAAGTAAAGGCAGTTCATGAGTAACAATAATAAAAGTTGAAGGCTTTCGAGCTCTTTAGGCAACAATTGTGAAAAAACAACGTCCTGTAAACCTAGATTTAACTACGATAAAAATGCATCCAGCAGCTAATGCTTCAATTTTACACCGTGTATCTGGTGTAATTATGGTTTTTGCTATTGGTATTTTATTGTTTACCCTTTCAACCTCTCTTTCTTCTGCTGAAGGATTTGCCCAAATTCAAGGTTACCTTGATGGCTTTTTCTTTAAATTCATTATTTTCGGCTGTCTTTCTGCCTTGACCTTTCATGTTTTAGCGGGTGTTCGTCACTTGCTAATGGATCTAGGCCATTTTGAAGAACTAGCTTCAGGTAATGCCACTGCCAAATTAATCATGGTTATTTGGTTAGCAGTATCAGCAGTTATAGGAGTTTGGTTATGGTAAACGTCGTCACATCAGCGGGCCGAAATGGCGTGCATGATTTCATTCTTTTAAGAGCTAGTGCAATTATTCTTGTACTATATACTTTACTTCTCGCAGGTTTCTTCGTAGTAACACCTAGTGTTACTTATGATGTATGGCAAGGTTTCTTTGCTTGTATGAGTGTTAAAGTAGCAACAGTAATGGCGTTATTAGCATTACTTGTTCACGCTAAAATTGGCGTATGGCAAGTTCTTTCTGATTATGTAAAACCTGCGTTCCTACGCGGTGCATTACAATTTATTTTTTCTGTTACTTTATTAGCCTACTTAATGTTTGGCTCTTTAACTGTGTGGGGTGTATAAGTGAGCGTTCCAATTCGTGAATTTGACGCCATTGTTATTGGCGCAGGCGGTGCAGGTATGCGCGCTGCATTAGCAATTTCAGAATCAGGCAAATCTTGTGCCTTGATTTCTAAAGTATTTCCAACTCGATCTCATACTGTATCGGCTCAAGGTGGTATTACCGTAGCTTTAGGTAATGCCCATGAAGATCACTGGGAACAACACATGTACGATACCGTTAAAGGTAGCGATTATATCGGTGACCAAGACGCCATCGAATATATGTGTAAAACAGGCCCAGAGTCTATTATAGAATTAGAGAAAATGGGTTTACCGTTTTCTCGTACGGAAGAAGGTAAAATTTACCAACGTCCATTTGGTGGCCAGTCTAAAAACTTTGGTGGCGAACAAGCCGCTCGTACTGCTGCCGCAGCTGACCGTACAGGTCATGCACTACTTCATTGTTTATATCAACAAAACGTTAAAAACAAAACGAATGTTTACTCAGAATGGTATGCATTAGATTTGGTTAAAAACAGTGATGGTGCTGTCGTTGGTACAACTGCTATTTGCATTGAAACTGGCGAAATTGTTTACTTTAAAGCACGTGCTACTGTACTTGCTACTGGTGGTGCTGGTCGTATATTTGCTTCTACAACCAATGCTCACATCAACACCGGTGATGGTGTTGGTATGTCTCTTCGTGCTGGCATTCAAATGCAAGACATGGAAATGTGGCAATTCCATCCAACCGGTATAGCTGGTGCGGGTGTACTTGTTACTGAAGGTTGTCGTGGAGAAGGTGGTTACCTTCTGAATAAAGACGGCGAACGCTTCATGGAACGTTATGCACCAAATGCTAAAGATTTAGCAGGGCGTGATGTTGTTGCTCGTTCAATGATGACAGAGATTCGTGAAGGTCGTGGTTGTGACGGTCCTTGGGGTCCACATATTAAGTTGAAGCTTGATCATCTAGGCCGTGAAACGTTATATAAACGTTTACCTGGTGTTTGTGATTTATCTAAAACTTTTGCTCATGTTGATCCAGCAGAAGAGCCTATTCCAGTTATACCTACATGTCACTACCAAATGGGTGGTGTACCTTGTAATGTTAATGGTCAAGCCCTTAATATTGGCAGTGATGGTAAAGAAACTATCGTTGAAGGTTTATTCGCTGTTGGTGAAATCGCTTGTGTATCTGTACATGGTGCAAACCGCTTAGGCGGTAACTCACTACTTGATTTAGTAGTATTTGGTCGTGCAGCAGGTAACTTCTTAGGTACTTACTTAAACGAAACACAAACTGCTACAGAAGCATCTGAATCTGATCTAGAAGCAGCGCTTGCACGTACTAATCGTTGGGAATCTTCTACTAAAGGTGAAGACCCTGTACAAATCCGTAAAGATTTACAGATGTGTATGCAAATGAACTTCTCAGTATTCCGTGAAGGCGAAGCCATGGCGCAAGGCATGAAAGAGCTTACTGAAATACGTGAACGTTTAAGTGATGCTCGTTTAGATGATAAGTCATCAGAATTCAACACCCAACGTATTGAGTGTTTAGAATTAGATAACTTAATGGAAACAGCTTTTTGTTCTGCAAAAGCAGCAAACTTCCGAACAGAATCTCGTGGTGCTCATGCACGTCAAGATTTCACTGAACGTGATGACGTAAATTGGTTATGTCACTCAGTCTACACACCAGAGACTGAAGAAATGACCAAACGTGATGTTAATATGAAACCCGTTCACCGCGAAGCTTTCCCTCCGAAAGCACGTGTATATTAAGGAGCATTGTAATGAAACAGTTATTTTCGATTTACCGTTACAACCCTGATGTTGATAATGCGCCATACATGAAAGACTATGAGTTAGAAGTTCCAGAAGGTTCTGACTTAATGGTACTTGACGCTCTGATTCTTTTAAAAGAAACAGATTCAAGCTTATCTTTCCGTCGCTCGTGTCGTGAAGGTGTTTGTGGCTCTGATGGCTTGAACATGAATGGTAAAAATGGCTTAGCTTGTATTACGCCTTTATCAGAATTGAAAGCCGATAAGATCATTTTACGTCCATTACCAGGTTTACCGGTAGTACGTGATTTAATTATTGATATGACTCAATTTTATCAGCAATATGAAAAAATTAAGCCATACCTAATTAATGATGCACAACCAGCAGCGCGTGAAAACATACAGACGATTGAAGAACGTGATAAATTAGACGGCCTTTACGAATGTATTTTATGTGCATGTTGTTCAACATCATGTCCATCTTTTTGGTGGAATCCTGATAAGTTCATCGGCCCAGCAGGTTTATTACATGCGTATCGATTCTTAATCGATAGCCGTGATACTGCAACCGAAGAACGTTTAGATGGTTTACAAGATGCCTACAGCGTATTTCGTTGTCATGGCATCATGAACTGTGTTGATGTTTGTCCAAAAGGACTAAACCCAACAAAAGCGATTGGTCATATCAAATCAATGTTATTAAACCGAGCGGTTTAATAAATACCAAACCTAGCTAAACAGAATTTAACTACTGCTTTAGTCTAGGTTTATTTAATTGGTTTTTATGACAGAATAAGCAGAGTAGTTTCTTTATTGAGCGTTTTAATAGTTTCTTATAAAAGCGTCTTAGTAGGGGATACTCTGTATTTTTATAATAATTTTAAACATTGTAATAATTTTTATAAGTAGTTTGTTTTCTTTACTGCAAAAGTGTTGATTTATTCTATAAATAAATACTTCAATAATAAATTTAACAAAACGCATAAAATAATTATTACGTATTTTTTTTTGCTACAGACAAGCAAAGGAACACGGCAATGCCAGAAGGTGTAATGAAGGCTTGGCTAGAGTCTTCCCACTTAAACGGTGGCAACATCGTTTATATTGAAGAATTGTACGAATCATACTTAGATAACTCCGCCTCTGTATCTGCAGAATGGCAAGGTATCTTTAGTCAACTCCCGAAAGTCGAAGGTAGTGAGGTTGAATACCGCCACTCTGCCATCCGTGACGAATTTAGAGCCCTAGCAAAACAAGCCAATAAACAAGTAGTTGTTTCTAGTGGCAATGATGCTAAACAAGTCAAAGTTTTACAGCTTATCAACGCGTTTCGATTCCGCGGTCATCAGAATGCTAATTTAGATCCTTTGGGTTTATGGCAACGTGACAAAGTACGTGACTTGCAGCTTTCACATCACGATTTATCTGAAAACGACTTCGATAAAGAATATAACGTTGGCTCTTTTGCCATCGGCCAAGACACCATGAAGTTAGGTGACTTATATAAAGCATTAAGAAACACTTATTGTGGTTCTATTGGTGCTGAATATATGCACATGACGGCTACCGACGAAAAACGTTGGTTACAACAACGTCTTGAGTCTGTTCAGTCTAAAGCGGCACTTTCTGTTGATGAAAAAACTAAACTTCTTCAGGGCTTAATCGCTGCTGACGGCTTAGAGAAATACCTTGGAGCTAAGTTCCCAGGTGCAAAACGTTTCTCTCTGGAAGGTGGTGATTCACTTGTCCCAATGCTTAAAGAATTAATCACTCGTGCTGGCGCTGCCGGTACTAAAGAAGTGGTTATGGGCATGGCTCATCGTGGGCGTCTAAACGTACTTGTTAATGTCATGGGTAAAAACCCGTCAAAATTATTTGATGAGTTCGCCGGTAAGCATGATGAAATACTTAGCTCAGGTGATGTTAAATATCATCAAGGTTATTCTTCAGATTTCGTTACCCCGGGTGGTACCGTTCATTTAGCGCTGGCATTTAACCCGTCACATCTAGAAATCGTTAACCCAGTTGTTATTGGTTCAGTTCGCGCTCGTCTAGATAGACGTGACTGTGATCAAGGTGATTTAGTACTACCTATTACCATTCATGGTGATTCTGCGATTGCAGGTCAAGGTGTTGTACAAGAAACCTTCAATATGTCACAAGCGCGCGCCTTTAAAGTAGGCGGCACGGTACGTATTGTAGTCAACAACCAAGTAGGTTTTACCACGTCAGTTGCTGAAGATACTCGCTCTGGTGAGTACTGTACTGAAATTGCTAAAATGGTTCAGGCGCCAATTATCCATGTAAATGGTGATGATCCTGAAGCAGTTATCTTAGCAACGCAAATTGCACTTGATTACCGTAATGAATTTAAACGTGATGTTGTTATCGATTTAGTTTGTTACCGACGTCATGGACATAACGAAGCTGATGAGCCAAGTGCTACGCAGCCACTTATGTACAAAATTGTTAAAAAGCATCCTACACCACGTCAATTATACGCAGATAAATTATCAGCGGAAGGTAGTTTAACTACTGCCAAAATTGATGAATTAACAGCCTACTACCGTAAGTTACTTGATGAAGGTCAATGTACGGTTGATCAATGGCGCCCAATGACTGAGCATTCAGTTGATTGGACTCCATACTTAGGCCATGAGTGGGATGATGACTACGACAAAGAAATATCGCTTGAGAAATTAAAAGAACTAGCGGTTAAATTGTCAAGTTACCCAGAAAGTCATCCAGTGCATTCGCGTGTTAAAAAGATTTACGATGATCGCATGAAAATGGCAACAGGTGAGAAATTACTTGATTGGGGTATGGCTGAAAACTTAGCTTATGCATCCATTGTTGATCGTGGTGATCGTGTACGTATCACAGGTCAAGATTCTGGTCGTGGTACTTTCTTCCATCGCCATGCTGTATTGCATAATCAAGAAGACGGTAGTACCTATTTACCACTGCAAAATATCAGAGAAGGCCAAGGCCCATTTGATGTACATGATTCAGTGTTATCTGAAGTCTCAGTATTAGCCTTTGAATATGGCTATACCACTGCTGAGCCTGCAGGTTTAACCATTTGGGAAGCACAATTTGGTGATTTCGCTAACTGTGCGCAAGTGGTATTTGATCAATTCATTAGTTCAGGTGAGCAAAAGTGGGGCCGTTTATGTGGCTTAACTATGTTGTTACCACATGGCTATGAAGGTCAAGGGCCTGAGCATTCATCAGCTCGTTTAGAGCGCTTCTTACAACTTTGTGCTGATCACAATATGCAAGTATGTGTGCCATCAACACCTGCGCAAGTATTTAATATGCTGCGTCGTCAAGTGGTTCGTCCTATGCGTCGTCCTCTTGTGGTTATGTCACCTAAATCATTGTTACGCCATCCATTAGCGGTTTCTTCATTAGAAGAAATGTCGACGGGTGTATTCCACAATGTTATTGGTGAAATTGATGAGCTTGATGCAAAAGCGGTTGAGCGTGTTGTTTTCTGTAGTGGTAAGGTTTATTACGAACTACTTGATCAACGTCGTAAAAATGAGCTAAATAATATTGCTATTGTTCGTATTGAGCAACTTTATCCGTTCCCTGAACAAGAGCTACAAGCTGTATTGAAAGAATACCAGCATGTGAAGCAATTTGTTTGGTGTCAGGAAGAGCCGCAAAACCAAGGTGCTTGGTATTGTTCGCAGCATAACTTTAGAGCAGCTATCCCTGAAAGTACTACGTTGACTTATGCTGGGCGTAAGGCTTCTGCAGCTCCAGCTGTCGGCTATATGTCACTTCATGTTAAAGAACAGCAAGCGCTTGTTACTCAAGCATTAACAATAGATTAACTCTTTGGTGCGCTTACTCAAATAGTGAGCGCAAAGAAAGTTTGAAAGGATTAAAAAAATGACAACCGAAATCAAAGTTCCGGTATTACCTGAATCAGTTGCTGATGCAACAGTAGCAACTTGGCATGTACAAGTTGGTGAAAAATTTACTCGTGATCAAGTACTTGTAGATATTGAAACGGACAAAGTAGTATTAGAAGTTCCTGCAACTTGCGACGGTGTTATGACCGATATTAGCCAAGCTGACGGTGCTACTGTATTAGGCGACCAAGTGATTGGTAGCTTTTCAGAAGGCAGTGAAGCTGCTGCACCTGCACCCGTTGCAGCAGCAAGCGCTCCAGCGGCATCAGGAGCTGTTAAAGTAATCGATATCGTTGTACCTGTATTACCTGAATCAGTTGCCGATGCAACTGTTGCCACATGGCATGTAGCTGAAGGTGATACTGTATCAGTTGACCAAAACTTAGTTGATATTGAAACAGATAAAGTAGTACTAGAAGTTGTTGCTCAAGATAATGGCGTAATTGGTAAAATTATCCATGTTGAAGGCGATACTGTTTTAGGCGCTCAAAAAATTGGCGAGCTAAACGCTGGCGCTACTGCAGGTTCTGCTGCTACAGCGGCACCAATTGAAGATGCAGTAAGTTCAGATGATCTTGCTAGTCCTTCAGTACGTCGTTTAATGACTGAGAAAGGCTTAACGGCTGCCAACGTTGTTGGTACTGGTAAAGGTGGACGTATTTCAAAAGAAGACGTTGAAGCCGCCGCTAACAAACCTGCTGCCGCACCAAAAGCAGCAGCGCCGGTAGCTGCACCAGTACAAGAACTTGGCGAACGTACTCAGAAACGTGTGCCAATGACGCGTTTACGTAAAACGATTGCAACACGTTTATTAGAAGCGAAAAATTCTACTGCAATGTTAACGACTTTTAACGAAGTTAACATGAAGCCAATTATGGATTTACGTAAGCAATATAAAGACTTGTTTGAAAAAACTCATGACACTCGTCTTGGTTTTATGTCTTTTTACGTGAAAGCGGTAACTGAAGCATTAAAACGCTTCCCAGCAGTAAATGCGTCAATTGACGGTGATGACATTGTTTATCATAACTTCTTTGATATCTCTATCGCTGTCTCTACGCCACGTGGTTTAGTTACTCCAGTATTACGCGATTCTGATCAACTAAGTATGGCTGGCATTGAAAATGGAATTCGTGAGTTAGCTATTAAAGGTCGTGACGGTAAATTGTCTATGGCTGATATGACTGGTGGTAACTTCACTATCACAAACGGTGGTGTATTTGGTTCACTATTATCAACACCTATTCTTAACTTACCTCAAGCAGCGATTTTAGGTATGCATAAAATACAAGACCGCCCTATGGCAGTTGACGGTAAAGTAGAAATTTTACCTATGATGTATTTAGCATTATCTTATGATCACCGCTTAATTGACGGTAAAGAGTCTGTTGGTTTCTTAGTAACAATCAAAGAATTGTTAGAAGATCCAACACGTCTTCTTTTAGACGTATAAGTCGTACAAAAAAATATAGTTAGTAGACTATAGTATTAGCTCTTTTGGCTACCGTCACTAGAGCTTTTGTACTATAATCGATAAACTTTCACAGGCTGTTACTTAGTTTTATCTTTTTAAAAATGAAAGGTAGGGGTAAAAACAGTCTTCATTTACAGATAAATGGATAAAACACCATGAATTTGCATGAATACCAAGCGAAACAATTGTTCGCTGAATACGGTTTACCAGTTTCTGAAGGTTTCGCTTGCGATACACCTCAAGAAGCTGCCGAAGCGGCTGATAAAATTGGCGGCGATATGTGGGTTGTTAAAACTCAAGTACACGCAGGCGGACGTGGTAAGGCTGGCGGTGTTAAGCTAGTTAAATCAAAAGAAGAAATCAAAGAGTTTGCTCAACACTGGTTAGGTAAGAACTTAGTTACTTACCAAACAGATGCAAACGGACAGCCAGTAGCTAAAATTTTAGTTGAAAGCTGTACTGATATCGCCAACGAATTATATCTTGGTGCTGTTGTTGATAGAGCTTCTCAAAGAGTTGTTTTCATGGCATCTACTGAAGGCGGTGTTGACATTGAAAAGATCGCAGAAGAGACTCCAGAATTAATTCACCAAGCTGAGATTGATCCACTAGTTGGCGCTCAACCTTACCAAGCACGTGAATTAGGTTTTAAACTTGGTTTAAACCCTACGCAAATGAAGCAATTTGTTAAGATCTTTATGGGTCTTGCTAAAATGTTTGAAGATTGTGATTTCGCCTTATTAGAAATCAACCCGTTAGTTATTACTGACGAAGGCAACCTTCATTGTTTAGACGGCAAAATTGGTATCGATGGTAATGCTATTTACCGTCAACCTAAAATGCGCGCTTTCCACGATCCATCTCAAGAAGATGAACGTGAAGCACATGCAGCACAATGGGAGCTTAACTATGTAGCTCTTGATGGTACTGTTGGTTGTATGGTTAACGGTGCAGGCCTAGCAATGGGTACTATGGATATCGTTAATTTACACGGCGGCAAGCCAGCTAACTTCCTAGATGTTGGCGGCGGAGCAAACAAAGAACGTGTTTCTGAAGCATTCAAAATCATCCTTTCTGACGATAACGTTAAAGCTGTTTTAGTTAACATCTTTGGTGGCATTGTTCGTTGTGACATGATTGCTGAAGGTATTATTGGCGCTGTTAAAGAAGTAGGCGTTAAAGTACCAGTTGTTGTACGTTTAGAAGGTACTAATGCTGAATTAGGTCGTGAAGTTCTTAAAAACTCTGGCTTAGACATCATTGCTGCTGAATCACTAACTGATGCAGCAACTAAAGTTGTAGCAGCTGCGGAGGGCAAATAATGTCTGTATTAATTAATAAAGATACTAAAGTTATCTGTCAAGGTTTCACTGGTGGTCAAGGTACTTTCCATTCAGAACAAGCTATTGATTACGGTACACAAATGGTTGGTGGCGTAAGCCCAGGTAAAGGCGGTCAAACGCATTTAGGCCTTCCAGTATTTAACACAGTACGTGATGCTGTAGAAGCAACTGGCGCAACAGCAACAGTTATCTACGTTCCAGCTCCATTCTGTAAAGATGCTATTTTAGAAGCTATCGATGCTGGCATCGAGCTTATCGTAACTATTACTGAAGGTATTCCAACTTTAGATATGGTTGACGTTAAAGCTAAGCTTACTCAAACTGGCGTTCGTATGATCGGTCCTAACTGTCCAGGTGTTATTACTCCTGGCGAAACTAAGATTGGTATCATGCCTGGTCACATCCATTTACCAGGTAAAGTTGGTATTGTTTCACGTTCTGGTACATTAACGTACGAAGCCGTTAAACAAACAACTGATGCTGGTTTTGGCCAATCTACTTGCGTAGGTATTGGTGGCGACCCTATCCCAGGTACTAACTTCATCGACGTATTGGAAATGTTCCAAAACGATCCACAAACTGAAGCAATCGTAATGATTGGTGAAATTGGCGGAACTGCTGAAGAAGAAGCTGCGGAATATATCAAAGCTAACGTTACTAAACCTGTAGTATCTTACATTGCTGGTGTTACTGCACCAGAAGGTAAGCGTATGGGTCACGCTGGCGCGATTATCGCCGGTGGTAAAGGTACAGCTGATGAGAAATTTGCAGCACTAGAAGCGGCCGGTGTTAAAACTGTTCGTTCTTTAGCTGATATCGGCGTAGCACTTAAAGAGAAAACAGGTTGGTAGGCTAACGCTTACAACTTGTAATTCTTAATAAAAACCCGCTAACTAGCGGGTTTTTTATTTAAATTCTTTTATATCAACACTATAATTTTCAGTATTAGCTTGCGCAATATAAAGCTCGAACCCAAATTTTTCAGATAATGTTATAAGTAATGATTTATCGACTTGAGAAATTTTAGAGCCCATTATTATTGCTTTTAACGAATTTTTATTTAGTTTCTTTAAAAAACCCAGTTGATTTATATTTTCATTTACCTTGAAAGATACTGACCTGAATTCTTTTTCATAAGTCCAGCCAGTATGCTTTGTGAGTAAAAATTTGCCTAAATCCATTTCTTCGTTATTTTTGTACTTTTTATATTGTTTAAAAAAGTCTAATTTTGGAGGAGTATTCTCATATTCAACCTTTTCGAATTCTAATGAACTCCCTTTGAGTTTTTCTTTATCAAACATTAAGCAAATGCCTCTCATTCCATCACCGTAGTGTGACCACATTAATGGTTCATCGTAAGCTTCGGATAGACTACATACACATAAAGTTTGCATTTGTATTTTTAATAACTTCTCGTGTTCTATTAATTTATTTATTATGCTATGGCGTACTTCACTTTCCCTAGATGAAGCTAATAATTGTAGAGCTGCTTCTTTTTCTTGAACTATTAAGTGAGGCTTGACCCAATAGTTAGATTCATCCATTAATTTGCACAAATCACCCGTAGAGTTAGGGAGTTCTTTTATAAAATTAAAATAGAATTCGAACGGATCATTCAGGGTATCGACTCTAGCGTGCCACAAATTATTTTCATATATAGAGTTGATGATATTTTTGTTCAGTGTTGTGAACTTACATAAGTATCCATCTTTCGGAACGTTTAACATTGTATTTTTTCATTCTAAAAACTGGTTTACAGGTTAGAACTAATTTAATTGATAGTCAAAGCTATTGTCGTGGTGGCGACGACACCCAAGAAGAAAAGGATACTGCCTCCGCTCTAACCTTCGGCTTTGGTCTCCCTCGGAGCTGCTAATCAAGTGCAATCCTCCACTCAAGGCAATATATTCGACGTAATAGCGCTGATGGCACATCCATGTGCTGACATCGCTTTGTTCATCATCAGGACAATATGCTCCTGCATTGACTAATAAGCTGCATCCATGCAGCGTCACGATGAACATACGTGAATATTGCCTTTAATTTTGGCACTTGATTCAAGCAGACTTGTGTTTGTTGATAGATGAGGGAGTAATAATGTTGGGTTATTTTTTTGGATGATCAAAAAATAGAGAATCATTTAATTTGGCTAACAGCACCAAACACTCCAATTCCCATCTCAGCAATGAAATGACCAACTAGCAATGGCAAGCCTCGACCCGAGACAGGACGTCGAGGGCTGCCGTTGTTCAGGGATGATAAATCGGCAGGGTTCGTGGTTTGTGCTGGTTTGTTATTGATTGTTCTGCTGAGTAGGGACTCCGAGGGGTTCCAAGGGGAGGCCGGAGGCAGTCTCACTTTGGGTGTGGTCGCCACCGCGACGCCAAGCAGGGAAATAAACTCCAAGTACTAATTAAGTGTAATCCTACATTCAAGGCTATATCTTCGACGTAACAGCGCTTTGTTCATCATCAGGACAATATGCTCCTGCATTGTTTAATAAGCTGCATCCATGCAGCGTCATGATGAATATAGCCTTTCATTGCGGGACTTGATTCAAGCAGGTTTGGTGTTTGTGGATAGGGGAGATGATTGTGTTGTTATGCCATTGGCATTCGAAGCCGTCATTCCCGAAGTGTTTAATCGGGAATCCATTTTACTAAGGTCTGGATCTTCGACTAAGGCACCACGAGGAGTACACCAGTTAAGCAATTTACCAGCACCAAATACTCCAATTCCCATCTCAGCAATGAAATGACTAACTAGCAATGGTAAGCCTCGACCCGAGACATGACGTCACATGGATGTGACTTATTAGACAATGCAGGAGCTTATTGTCCTGATGTCGAGCGCTGCCGTTGTTCATGGATGAACTTTTTATAAATGTAGGCGGCAGGGTTCGTGGTTTGTACTAGTTTGTTATTGAATTTTTTACTGAGCAGCGTTCAGCTACCAAGGGGAAGGTAACTTAAAAGTTAATCTATCAGTTTCAATTCATTTTTATATTGATGATTACAATGCACATAATGTTCAACTCCTTTTGCGATCATTTCTTTTACTTTCTCATCAAGTTGCTTCACTACTTTACCAGGTGAACCAATGACCAAACTACCATCGGGAATTGACATATTTTCAGTTACCAAAGTATTCGCGCCTATCAAGCAATTTTTGCCAATTTTGGCGCCATTTAATACCACAGCATTCATACCTATTAAGCTGCCTTCATCTATCGTGCAGCCGTGTAGCATCGCTTTATGTCCTACGGTTACATTTTTAGATATATTGATTGGAAATCCTTCGTCAACGTGTAATATGCAACCATCTTGAATATTAGAATTTTCACCAATGGTGACTTTATCTAAATCAGCTCGAATTACCACGTTGAACCAAACGCTGGCATTTTCTGCTATGTCTACTTTGCCAATAACATTAGCGCTGGGCGCAATAAAACAACTCGCTGATATTTTGGGTGAATGTTTACCTAATTGAAAAATCATGAAGTATTACCTTGGTTGAAAAACATTATTGTAACAAGTTAATAGCATTAGAGTGAATCAATGGGGTCACAGTAAAATTAATTAGTATGTATTTTACTTTTTGATTTAAAAATTCAACCTCATCTAACATTATGTTAACTTGACCTAAAATTACCCTAATTAACTATCCTATGTTGTTCACACAAGACCTTTTCCCATCTGTTACCCCTTGGTTATTCTTAGTCATTACTTTGATTACTGCTTTTGTAAAACCTAAATTATGGCCATTTGGCTTAGTCTGTACTTTAATTAGCGGGCTGTTTTATAACGCGATAGATTTGGTTGGTCTTGGTGTTGTTACGCTTTTATTGGCCATGTCTTACTATGCTAAAAAGATATCTACTAAGCCCTCAAGCAATCCCTCAAATAAGTTATGGAATCGAAGAATTAATACGGTCATTACGGCATTAGTTATTATTAGCTGTATTGCCTTAGCTGCGCACTTATTGCCAGGATTTAATAATTTACAGGTGTTAAACGATGTGGAAAAAAGCATTAACAGTATGCCATTCACACTGTACCTAAACTTTGATAAACCGATGATTCTATTTGTTCTTTTGATGCTGTCTCCAGCACTCTTAATAAGTCAAAAACCGATCACTCTCTCTAAGGCGCACAATAGCTTGCGGTTAAGTGCTCTAGTAGTGCTAGTTTTTATTCTACTATTTAGCCTAGCCATTTTATTATCATTAATTAAATATGATCCTCAATTGCCAAGTTGGTGGTGGTTGTTCGCGTTAAATAATTTGTTATTAACGTGCATTATTGAAGAAGTGTTTTTTAGAGGATTCATTCAGCAAAAGTTAACAAAGCTAATAAACCCTTTAACGGGACTAATACTGACAAGCTTATTATTTGGTATTGCACATTTTTCAGGTGGTTTTAATTATATGCTAGTTGCTACCTTGGCTGGTTTTTTGTATGGCTTGGTTTATCTAAATACAGGTAAAATTTGGTATGCGATTTTACTCCATTTTTGTTTTAATATGATTCACTTAGCGCTGTTTACTTATCCTTTACTCAAGGTTTAGCTACTTTTTGTCTTTCTACCTTTTTTCAATGATTTTTTCTCTTATTTCGGCACTTGAGTCAAAAATACTTAGCGTTTGTTAATAGGCTAGGGCAATCAAACGAATACAAAGCCAATCGTACTTTTGTTGTTGATGGGGATATTGGCTAAACCAAAAATATAATGTGAAATTTCATGCTTTAATTATTGATCCAAGTCAAATTTGTTTCATGCAATCGGCCTATCATATTTGTAGTGAATAAGAGTTTTAGAACAAATTTTTATAACTGATAGGAGAGTAATGATGAAAAAACTATTCAAGAGTATTCCCTTAGTTCTGGTTTCTTTTTTGAGTGTTACATCTATGGCAGCGGTCTCAGAGGAATTGCCAGATCGAGGTCCTATTCCTTTTGCTAGCTACGATCAAGATGGAAATGGCTTTATCAGTGAGCAAGAGTTTACTCAAGTGAGAAGTGAGCGTATGGCAATGAAAGCAGCTCAAGGTCGTCCTATGAAAGGAGCTGGCAATACACCTTCATTTAAAGTCTTTGATAAGGATCTCGATGGGCAGTTAACCCAAGAAGAGCTTATAGCGGGTCAGCAGCTACAAATGCAAAATCGCTCTGGAACTCAAGGCCAATCGTCTAAAATGGGACAGGGACGTAGTCAGGGAGCTGGTATGGGCAAAAATAGTAATATGCCCCCATTTTCTGAATTCGACATAAATGGCGATGGCATTATTTTAGAGCAAGAATTTTATAACGCTAGAGCAGCAAGAATAACAAAGCGTGCTGAGCAGGGTTATCCTATGCGAAACATTGCTAATGCCCCAAGCTTCGCCGATATCGACACTAATGGTGATGCACAAGTATCTTCAAAAGAGTTTGCTGAACATCAAGTAAAGCACAGACAACAGATGATGCAAAAGTAGCTATTTGATTCAAGGGGATAAACATCCCCTTGAATTTTTGTATTTAAATTATTTTTTGTATTCATGGTATTTACAATATTTTATGGTTATCTCAATTTTTCAATTTATCTTTAACTAATCTCATTGTGAATGGACGTCAATGTCTAGCATCACTATGTGCATGATCCATGAAGAACATACATGAATATAGCCTTCGTTCGTCTTTCTGCTGTCGTCACGGCGATTCCAATCAAATAACTAAACGTTAATCGCTAGAAATTAACAGCTATAAAAGCTAGCTTCAAGGTTTGCTCGTTGAGGTTTTAACTTCTTCCGTTATTGGTTTTTTATTTTGAAGTTTCACCAGTGATTGATAACCTTTAGCGGTAACATTATGACCTGCTATGTAACAGTTGTAGCCAATGGTACAAAAGATACAAGGTAATAGTTTAAACGCTTTCTTTTCCATGCTAGTTCTCCATTTATACAATATCCTACTTATAAGACCGTGTTTCCCCAGTTAATATTTCTATGGTGTTACTTAGATGAAATAGCTATAGAGAAAATATAAGCAAGTAAAATTGATAATGGTATATTAATTTACGGTTATGTAGAGAAGTTGGAGAGTAAGTGAGATTACTGTTATGCCTTTGTTATTTGCTTCTCAGCAGTTACAGCAGTAAATTGTTCGCCTTATCGGCAGACCATGCTGTACTCTCAAGTGTTCAATCTCAAAACAAATCAGTTATTCAATTAGCGACAAAACCTAAAAGTAATCCCCTCAAATCGTCTTCAGATAAAACCTATGATTTTGCTTCTATTGAGTTATTGATAGAGCAAGAAGTAGGGCGCATTGTACTCAAACAAATCTATAAAAATATTGGCATTAACATTACGATCAGTCCTTTACCGGGTAATCGGGCACAGCATTTTGCCAATACAGGTATTAATGATGGTGAGATCATGCGTATTTGGACTTATGGAGATGAAAACCCCAATACAATCAGAGTACCCACGCCGTACTATTACTTAGAAACGATGCCGTTTGTTTTGAAAAGCTCTAAAATTTCTATCCTATTAAAGGAAGATTTAGCTAAGTATCGTTTAACTAAAATACGCGGTGTAAAACATACCAATAATATTACCAAAGGGCTTACTAATATTTACGAAATGAGCTCTACAGACGATATGTTTAAACTATTGCTGAGTGGAAAGGTTGATGTGTTGTTAACGAATACTCTCGATGGAAATCTAGCACTTAAAAGGCTTGGCTTAAACAATGTTGAGAGCATGGAAAAGCCATTAGTACGTTTATCTTTATATCACTATATTCATAAAGATAACAAAGTATTGGTCCCTATTGTCGATAAAGAAATCCAACGGATGAAAAGTAATGGTGAGTTAGCCACTCTCATCCTACAAGCTGAAAAAAGCGTTTTTCAGCTTAATCAGTAATTAAATTACCCCTTAGCATATACCTTGAGTGATGAAAGCTAAAAGTGAACGATCGGAGTCTTAAAAGATTAATATCGTTGAATATAAAGAGCTAATAGGCGTTAATTATATTTTCTAATCTGCCATCGCTTTTCATTTCCACTAAAATCCCCTCTATTTTTACCTTTAAAAGTTCGGGAAAATTAAGAGAAAAACATAAGTTAATATCATAATCAGCAATAATATTGCCAATGTAGTGAAAGTTAAAATTATCACGAGGTAATTTCATGTTTTTAAGGTGATAATTTAGTCTTATATTCATTTCCGGAAAAGCAACTGCTCTGCCCATAGCGATGACTTTTATCGCTGCTTCATGGTCTTTCACATAGATAATATCAAACTTGTCTTGCTCAATATAAGCTGCCAAACCAGGGTAATTAAAACCGCGAATTAACACTAGGCTCTTTCCAAATAGATCGCTGATTTCATTGTGTTTATTAGGTTTTAAGGTCAAAAAACGGTGTTTTACTGTCATAATAGGCGTTTTAGACAGTGATAGAGATTGTAGCCCTGGCCAAGCAGCAGAGCCATAGGTTATCCATTTAACCTTTGGATTTTTCATGTACTTCATCATACGTTTGAAAGGCAAAATACTATGGGAAAAGTGAATGTTTTGTTTTTCTATCGCATTAATTACATCAGTAACTATGCCTACCTGTTCGCTATTTTTAGTCGATACTTGAATAGGCGATGAAGATTTATCTGCAATAAAGTAGGTTATTTTATTGTCTGCTATACTCGAAAAACTAGCTAATAATATAATGAAATAAAGGTTTATTTTCATAGGTTATGTGTTTAAATGTCACTGCGGTTTGAAGTGATAATGCCATATAAAATAAAGGCTTGCCATTTATTTTGTAAGTAAGTTAATGCTTTAATCGATTACATTTTATTTTAAATAATAAACATCTAGCCCATTAGGTAAAACGAATGAAATAGATGATAAAGCTAATCGGTTTGCTCAACTGTTTTTTGTATCTCTCTGCCTTCTTCAATTATCTTTTCTCGCATTTCAGCCAGTTTTTCCAACGCTAATTCTTTTTCTTCTGGACTCATATTTTCATTGTTAGCAATTTCTTCCATCAGCGCTTCAAGTTCTTCAAGTTTTTCTCGGTCTATACCTAATCGTTTATCTAATATATTTTGCATTATCTCACTGAAACGATTATCAACGACAACATCTTCTTTGGCATCGCCAACTTGAGTTGTGTTTAATGTTTCACTTTTAGCTAAAAGTGACCTTGCCGATTCGGGTCTTAAATAAGTGGGCGCGATCTCTTTAATCTCATTACCGTTCATCATGGCTAACGCTTTGTCAGATAAAGTCACGGTATCTTTTTCACCGGGAATACGTTGAACGGCAGGGGTGGTGTTATCAAAACTGACTACTAATGCATTATTAGATTTTGCTTGCGCTACTTGTTGAGCGTAATTGTTGTTGATCATCATATATAAGGCTTCTCTAGCTTAGTGTTTTCAATAATTTATTCTTAAGAACATTCATAAGGCATAGTCTGTGCCACTTTTATAAATATTGCTTAGGTAACTATTTAGCTGGATAAAGCCAAATTTATTGAGTTATACAGAGTAACTCTCTATATGTAGCAAGTTTTATTAACAATTATTTGAATTTAATATCGGTTAGGGTGACAAGTATTATCCGTTATGCGGCAGCTTATTGCCTCTTTGTTACAGCAAAGTGAGAGATATTCATCAAAATATCATCTACTTATAAAGTATTCTTCTTGTGTTAATAACTTGTTATAGATAAAATTGCGTCCGATTTAGGTATCAGTGTTGATTGGTACTACCATGCAAGGGATGCATAAAAGTTTTATTATTTTTTACTTCCTTTGTTTCATATTAAAAGGAAGTAAAATTGAAGTATTTAAACCTTGCCACGTCGCTTCTAGCTGTCGTGTTACTGAATGGTTGTTTAGAAGTTGAAGACAACAGTTCTGATGTCAAAGCGTTATTAGACCAAGCTGAAAACTCAGTTAGCATCAAAGGTGTTGTTGTTGATGCGCTAGATTTTAAACCCATTGGTAATGCCATAATTACCGTAAAAGTTGGCTCTAAAGACGTCATTTCTAACTTTGAAGTTACCGATGGTGATTTTGAGTTAACAGGCTTACCTCGATCTTCAGATATAGATATCATTATCTCAAGTCCAGATGATAAATTCCTTTCGAGAACCTTTTTTACGCAAACTGCATTCGGAAGTAAAGATAGCATCGAAGATGTTGGTAACTTTGCTGTATCAGAGTCGGTAGATGTAGAAATTTCGGTTATTGATAATGAAACAGGTAATGCTCTATCTACATTAGAGTTTATTGCTTATTCTCACTCAGGTACTAATTCATCAGCATATAAATACCAGCATGTATCTTCATTTAATGTTGAAACGGGTATATATACCATTACCTTGCCAAAATTTATTAATACTAGTATTAGTGCTAATTTAGATTTTGATAAAGATGGTGAAGCTGATTACGTACCTGAGCTTACTAACTTTTTACACGGTCGTAATTTATATATAGGTTCAGCGAATACAAAAGAATTTTCAAGAATACATATGAATGAAGTACCAGTGGCTTCAGATCTTGAAATTAGGCTTTCTTTGGTTGATGAAGCAGCAGAGCCATTGCTTGGTGCTACTTTTTATTTAGAAGATAGTGTTGTTGATAGCACATATGATGAATCAACTAGCCAATATGTTATTACTACGCAAATAAAAGATACGGTAAGCTTTCAATTACCCGCATTCACAAGCAATGAAGTTAAATACCAAAGTAGTTCTTTTACCATAAGAAAGTTAGCTGAAGGTAATTTAAGTATTCTAAAAAATGGTAGTTCTAATAATTGTTGTTTCGTTATTCCAAGTGCAGCAGTGATTGATTTGGCACTTGCACCACAAGTGATTCTTGAAAGTGAAACACCACTTGAAGTTGTTCTTGCTGCTACTGAAGTTAACTCAGTAGATTCTAGCTTTAGTGTATTCTACTCTCAGGCTATAACAGTTGAACTTGAAAATATATCATTAACAAATGACCAAGGGTTTACCGTATTAATGGGTAATGCAGATGCAAATGATCATGTATCTGAAGGTACAACACTCATTACTGGTGGTCTATCTTTTCCTGTTACTTTTACATTGAGCTTGAACGATACTCGCTTAACCGTAATGCCAGTGAGTCCGTTGACGACGCCTGATTCATACCGCTATGATATTCAATCGGTAACGAATAAAGCGACTCTTGAACGTGCTGATATATATAACGATCAATTAACTTTTGAGATAAACTCCAATACTGATGAAGTTTTTACAATTGCAGATATTAAGCTCGACAATGGAAATTATACCACTAATGGTAATGTTATAACGTCAAGTAATTCAGCAGGAGATACTTCCTCTTCTTATAACTGGAATGATTCAGTTTATTTGTATTTTCCACTGAATATTAATGCATTAGAGAAATTAACGTTACGTAAAACCTCTGTAATCAATGATGGCACTTCATCAGTAAGTTCCAATGACTTTCACGTGGTTAGCGATGGGCGAATAAACGCAACTGCTGTCGGTATTGCTAAGTTAGCAGCAAATGAATCTGTAACACATAGGACAATTAACCGTTCTGTTATTTTGGGCTCAGATCAAACCGAAACTCAGAAGGTCTATCGATTGCATACTGGGGAGTATTTATCAGATAATACGGGCTCAGAATCTAACAGCATTAGTTTCGAATATTCATTGGAAACTAAAGCTGGTGAAGTGGCAACAGGGAATATTACTATCCCAGTACAGTAACTTTTATCAGGTAGTTTTACCCTATTAAGATAATTAAAAAAAAGCCGCTTTCGCGGCTTTTTTTATAGATGGTTTTTAATGACAAAATCCTAGTTAGCAATTTTCTGCAAGCACTGAACAACCCATTGCTTCATTTGCATTTCATTCAAGCCACCTGAAATACGATCAACTTCTTCACCCTGATGAAAAAAGACTAAGGTAGGTAAACTACGAATATTCGCATCAGCAGAAATTTGTTGAACTTGCTCGGTATTTATTTTGGCAAACAGTAAAGAGGGTGATGATTGCGCTACTTTATTGTAAACAGGCGCCATGTTTTGACAGGGGCCACACCAGCTGGCCCAAAAATCAACAATCACAGGTAAATCATTACGTTCTATAAAAGGGTAGAAAGTATTAGCCGTTAATTCTGTTGGCTTGGGTGAATAAACCCCTTGTTGGCATTTACCACACTTGCCTTTGTTATAGTCTTTATCATCGGGGATGCGGTTGGTGGTGAAACAATTAGCACAAACAATATTCATAATATTCCAACATATAAATTTATATATTTTTAAGTTGGCTAATGTTACCTGATTAGCTTTTAACAGTTAATAACTATCTTAAGTTAGCTAGTTCACTGTAACTATTGTGTCAAAAACCATATTAACAACTTAGTTAATTACTTAATGTGTTTTGGTATATTGTATGCAATAATTGATTTTATTCAATATAACAATAATGAAAATGCTATGAATAAACTAACAATACTTCTTCTGACTCTCGCTATATCTGTTGTAATTACTGCGTGTAGTGTTAACGATGAGGCTGATACTACTAAGGTCATGCAGTCTGTCTTAGTACCAATAGTAAATCCAATGGTTGCTCAAGTATTAGCGACTGATATAGAGCAGTTATGGAGCCAAGATTTTAATCATTATCAACAGGGATTACTAAAAGCTGTTGCGGATGAAATATCAATGGAAGCTTTAAAAGGAGACTTAACTAATGATAAATTAGAGAAGCTTACTTTTTATCTTAGAATTTACAGTAGCTTTGGTGCAGATAAAGATTGGACCGAAGAAACCGCAATATCTGTTAATAGCGCATTAGACAATTTATATAATATGCCTGGTTTTTTTGAGGTGAGTCAGACTACAGCACGCTTGCATGAAAATTACGCTGTTGCTTTGTATCGTTTATATTTTTTAGCACCTTTACAACCATTTATAGTAGAGCAGGTAAAGCCGTTAAGTCAGTTAATTAACCTGTATGCTTCCGCTGATCTTTCTAATACAACTACAGTGAACTCTGATAAAGACACAGCGATAGATTATGCACTGTGGGAAGTATTACGTGCTGGCGCTATTTTACCCTACGAAGCCCGAAGAAAAAATACTGCTGAATTCATGAAAGGTGTACATGGTGAAGGTGAACTTCAACAGGCATTAATTCAATTTATCACTGCTAAAAATAGTACTTTAGTGGGGGATGACTGGCCTAAGCAACACGCTCTTTGGGCATTGGCACAGTATTATAATTTATATACGAAAGAATATTGGAATGACTACTATGAGCACTCAGCTGAGGATCAGAAACGTTTAGATGACGATAAATTAACCCTCAAGATTGAAGGTGAAATGGATACGCTTGATAACAGTATATGGGCGGCGTTAACCAATGATAAAGCAACATCAGTAGAGCAAAATAAGACACTTTTTAGTGTGCCTTATGTCGTCAACACTTTTCGTGGAAAGTCTGAATGTGAAGAGGGTACGCTAGTCGGTCGCTGCATTTCCCCATCAATTGAACAAGCATTGCCTATTAACCATGAGTGCTCAAGTAAAATATATATTTTAGCCCAAGCCATGTCTGCAGCACAGTTAAGTGATGCTTGTCAGCAGTTAATCGCTCAAGAAAGTAATTTCCATGAAATATTAGCGACTAATAATCAGCCCGTTGCTAACGATTTTAACGATAAATTACGGGTCGTTATTTTTGATAATCACGCAGAGTATAATAAATTCGGTCAGCTAATTTTTGATATTAATACCGATAACGGTGGTATGTACATTGAGGGAACGACACAAGATCCTAACAATATTGCGACTTTTTACTCATTTGAACATTTTTGGGTACGACCTGAATTTGCTGTTTGGAACTTAAACCATGAGTTTGTTCATTATTTAGATGGACGCTTTGTTAAATACGATACTTTTAATCATTTTCCAAGTCATATGGTGTGGTGGTCTGAAGGACTCGCTGAATATGTTGCTAAGGAAGATAATAATCCAAAAACTTTCAAATTGGTCAATGACACAACTCCAGAAGATTGGCCCAGTTTAACGGATATTTTTAATACTGAATATAAAGACGGTACTGATAGGGTATATCGTTGGGGCTATTTAGCTGTGCGCTTTATGAATGAAAAACATCAAAATGAATACAGGAAAATGGCGCACTACTTAAAAACAGACTTTTTTGATGGTTATAAAAAATTAGTTGAGGAGTCAGGTAAAAAGTATGCAGCAGAGTTTACTCAATGGTTAGATGAACATAATGCTAACTATGTGGCGGAAGAAGATGTAAATAACCCACATAAACCACGTCAATTCTATCGTTATACGTATAAAGATTACTTACAGCCAAGTCATTTAACGGAAGATAAGTTTCATATGCACTGGCAGTATTGGCATGAAAATGCTTTAAAATCATTAGATAAAAAATTGGCTAATAAAAATACTGTGACTAAATAGAACATTGCTGATTTATTCGAGTAACCATTAATAATAACGCCTATTTTTAAAAACTTAACGTTATACTCAAGTTCGCTTAGTGCGAACATGAGCAGTCCATTGGGTAAATTGCGGCTGAGGATAATCAGATAATGATTACATCACTGATACTTCTCCTAGCGATTAAGTTAACTGTAGAATTTAACTCCTAACTTGCAAAGTCTGTGTTGCAAAATGATAATGTAATTATCAAAAATAAAATTTTAAATATCAAACTTCGATATTTAAAATAAAACATATAAAAATCAAAGGTCAATTTATAAGAAATGTTGGCACTCTTGATGCAATCTACCTTAGTAGCAACGCAAAAGTGCGAAGCAACTGATTAAATTGAGGGTAGTCATATGTTGAACAATTGTAATATGAGTAATAGACGAATGATTCTATCAGCAGAAATGCTAAATGTTTACCAACAAGATGCTGATAAAAATAGTAAAGATGATCGGCAGGGTAATGAGCAAAAAAGACAAAATTCCGAAAATTTATACGAGCATGATGATAACCCTATTTATGAATTGGGGTATAACTAAATAGCACTAAAAGTTGATGATTACAGCAAATAAAAGACTTGGTTATTTCAATAGTTCCACTATGATTAAGCACTATTTTATTTGTAAACAGTGAGTTATTTACTCTCTGACAATCTCTAACTAAAGTAATGAATAAAGGTAGTTGTCTTTATTTATTACTTTAGTGCGCCGATTACAATTTACCAATAAATTACTTTTTTAAGAGTCGAGTACAATTATTATGGCGCTCTTTTTATGGATGTCAGGCGCACTGGCTTCATTTTGCATTCTTGCTATAGGTGCACGTGAATTAAGTGGCGAGTTAACTATTGCTCAATCATTATGTATTCGCAGTGCTATTGGCTTGGTATTTCTCTCGGCTGTTTACTTTATTCGGTCTCAAATTTTTAAAGATAAGCAGCTAAAGTCACTAGCAAGTCAGCCACGAGTTAATGTGATTAAACTTCATTTGTTTCGCAATGTTTTTCACTTTATTGCTCAATATGGCTGGTTTTTTGGTATTGGCTTACTCCCGCTGGCGGAAGTTTTTGCCTTAGAGTTTACTGTGCCAATATGGACGCTGTTAATTGCGAGTTTCTTTCTCGATGAAAAAGTGACCATGAATAAGTTGATCGCTATATTTCTGGGGACCTTAGGTGTACTTTCCATAGTACAGCCCGGGTACGCTTTAATTGATTATGCCTCTATTATTGTTTTGGGTTCAGCTATTTGTTTTGCCATATCGCATACTACAACAAAGTCATTGGCAAAAACTGAATCTCCGTTAACCATTTTACTCTTCATGTGCATTGTTCAATTACCTATTGGATTATTTTTGTCTTTATCAAGTTGGGTTTGGCCACAAGGTGAACAATGGCTTTGGCTTACTGTGATTGGATTGAGTGCGTTGTCGGCACATTATTGTTTAGCAAAGGCAATGAAATATGCTGAAATAACGACCATTATCACCCTCGATTTTTTCAGGTTACCCCTAATAGCTATGGTAGGCGTGTTTTTTTATAACGAAGCGTTTGAGCTTCCGTTACTTATCGGTGGTGCTTTGATGTTGATTGGCAACCTTGTTGGCGTGCGAGGTTTAACCGCAAAAAGTATTAAGGTAAAGCAGAATATCTAGCGCAAACTCTCTATGAGTTAAGCTGTTCATAATGAAAGAAAAAGAGCGGGATTGCTTTTGTCTTATTTTACATCAATATTCAGAGTTGCTAGTTAAGCTAAAATCACAATTAAAGCATATTAATTAGTTGAGTTATTGGTGGATATTGTGTCAGAGTCTTCGAGCGTATCAGGTTTGTCAGGTGAAAAAATCGTTAGTTACGGTTTGGTATTTTTCGCAAGTTTAGTGATCTTTTTCATCTCGCAAGTTATTCAGTTTTACCTTGGCGCGTATGAGCTTACTACCATGTACATTTCTTTTTGTGCCGGTTTTATTTTATTCATTCCTTTAGTGAGCCTTGTTCTACACCCTCTACTACTAAATAAAGAAGGTAAAAGTGATACTTTTCACTTTAGAACTTTGTTCGCAAATATCGGCTTAGTATGCGTGGTACAGTTTTTATGTTTTCTTATTTGGATGACTGATGCTATTGCTCTGTATAGCTTGTATGTAGATCAAAATTCATTCCTTTCAAAAGTCTTCGATATACAAACACAAGCGCGTGGTGATATGACTTTTGAATTTTATGCTTTTAACTTTGTGCTCGCCTGGTTATTTTCACTGTTATCTATGATTGTCGGCGTATTACCTTGTTTGATTGCTCGTTTAGACAATCGTGGCGTAGTTGGAGATTTTGTTGCTTCTTTTGCCTTTGCTAAAGCGCATAAAGGCTTGATGTGTATGTATGCTTTGATAATTGCTAGCTCAGTGCTATTACCTTTGTTATATGCAAAGTATCTTTTCTTAGTCGTGTTCCCTAGCAGTTTAGTGTGGGTTTTTATTCAGCTAAACAAAAAATATATACAGTCGTCAGTATCAAAATAAACACCACAAGAATAAGGTGAGCTGACAGCAAAAATAACAGTGCTATACAGTAATGACTCAGATGATAAAAGGGTCATCTATACCCGCTCAACTCATAGTGTTTCTATACGGATATGCCCACTCGAGCAGGTGGTAATTATGCGGCGTGTTTCTTTCTAAAAGCGAAGGCTTTCTCACAAGCCGGTAACTCATAAAACAGTGGTGCGCCATTTATTCTGTTACCGTTATATGCTTTTGCTTCACTCAGACAAACAGCTTCACTTTTTTTAAACTTTTGAATACATTCTTGATAAATTTCTTTTCTTCTGGGTGCTAGCGCAATTTGTCTTGCGTCCTCGCAAGCTTGATCTAATTTTGCTTGTTCATCTTTATGTGAAAAGGCAGTGGCACTTAAGCTGTAGATGACAATAACCAGTATAAAAAAACGAAATAAATTACTTGGCATATTGAATTCCTTCTAAAAATTTTTATGTTTGAATCATTGTTGTTCAATAAAACCGCTAAGTCTACTATTAAAAATGTAATATAGTTTTAATAAAGATAAGCAAAAATTGGTTTTTTTGCAGAGGCTTATCTACAGTTATTAATAGTGTAACCGAGGTTTTTATATCAATGAAAAACTAAATAAAGATTTAGTTAAGGGTTAAAATGGAATCATTAAAAATACAAGAATATATGAATCACTACCCAGTAACTTTTACCGAGACTATGTCTGTAGAAGAGGCCACATTACGCTTCTTAAAAACGAAGCAAATTGGCGGACCAGTAGTTGATCAAAACTATAAGGTACTTGGCTTTATTTCAGAAGGGGATGTTTTAGAAAAAATGTTAGAAACCATCTATTTCAATGAAAATGTGGCGATTATTAAAAATATTATGAGTAGGGAGGTACTTTCAGTAAAACCCTACGACAGTATTATTGAGCTAGGGCAAACCATGCGAAAGGATAAACCTAAAGTGTATCCGGTGATTGATGACGATGGTAATCTACTTGGTACTATCTCTCGTAATGAAGTTTTACAAGCTTGTTATAAACACGGTAAGGCAAGGACTTCTATTGAGAAGGAACATGCATCGGTGTGAATAAATAGCCGTTAAAGTTTTTTCCTACTCTTGTTTTATCTTTTTAAAGGAGCTGTGAAGCTCCTTTTGTGCGTTTAAGAGACTATTTATAATACGTTACTCACTGCCATTTATAGTGTATTACTGTTAAAATATTTCTTTTGATTTTCTATCCGAGTTTGTTTTGTCTGTTTCGATTAAGTCTGTTATTACTTCATTTTCCCATTTACAAAAACTTTTTGAATTATTGCCACAAGCAAAAAAAAGCGATGCTGTACGCTTTAGAAAAAGGTTAATAAATCTGAAAAAAACGATTACTAAAGAGGTTGGACAAAAATCACCGACTGAATTGGCGATGCTATCATTATCAGAAAAGCACATTAAGTTGGTCGAACCGTTACAACAACATATCCTCAGATCTATTCAAGATAAACAACAAAAAATCAGAAGTTTACCTAAAATAACGTATCCCGAAGGTTTGCCCATTTCAGAGAATGCTGCGCAAATTTCAGCAGCTATTGATGCTAATCAAGTGGTTATCATTGCGGGTGAAACAGGATCTGGAAAAACTACACAAATTCCCAAGATTTGTCTTGAACTTGGTCGAGGTGTGGATGGTCTTATTGGTCACACTCAACCTAGACGTATTGCCGCTAGAACCGTTGCTAATCGTATTGCGGAAGAGTTAGGCACTAAGTTAGGTGAGCAAGTAGGTTATAAGGTTCGTTTTAATGACCAAGTCAGCGAGCAAAGTTATATCAAATTGATGACTGACGGTATTTTGCTGGCGGAAATGCAAAGGGATAGATTACTTCTTAAATACGACACAATTATCATCGATGAAGCCCATGAGCGTAGTTTAAATATCGATTTTATTTTGGGCTATTTAAAGCAAATACTAATAAAACGACCTGATCTAAAGTTAATCATTACCTCAGCGACCATTGACCCACAACGTTTTGCGAAACATTTCTCTAGTAAGAATGGCTTACCAGCACCTATTATTGAAGTATCAGGAAGAACATTCCCTGTTGAAATGCGCTATCGACCATTAAATGATCGTGCAGTGATTGATGATGACGACCAATCACCGCAAGAAGTTGATATTATCAGTGGTATTTTGTCGGCGGTTGATGAGCTAAGTGACTGCGGTAATGGTGACATTCTGGTTTTCCTCAATGGTGAACGGGAAATACGCGATACTGCTGCTGCGCTAGTTAAAGCTAATTTACGTCATACTAATGTTTTGCCTCTGTATGCTCGTTTAACGGTTAGTGAGCAGAATCAAATATTTAAACCCCACAGTGGACGAAATATTGTATTGGCAACCAACGTTGCTGAAACGAGCTTAACAGTACCAGGTATCAAGTATGTGATTGATCCGGGAACGGCACGTATTTCACGTTACAGTTACCGAACTAAAGTACAACGTTTACCTATTGAACCAGTTTCACAGGCAAGTGCTAATCAACGCTCTGGCCGTTGTGGACGTGTTTCTGAAGGTATCTGTATTCGTTTATATTCAGAAGATGATTATAAAAGTCGTGCTGAATTTACAGACCCTGAAATTTTACGTACCAATTTAGCAACCGTCATATTGCAAATGCATGCGCTGGATTTAGGTGATATTGCTAATTTTCCGTTTGTTGAAGCCCCTGATAATCGTAATATCACTGACGGTGTTCGTTTATTGGAAGAAATTGCTGCGGTTGAAAGCATAGAAAACGCGGATAAAAACGCTAAGGGTAAAGCTTCGTCAACGGCGACACAGTTGACGAAATCAGGCCGTCTATTAGCAAAGTTCCCTATAGATCCTCGTTTGGCAAAAATGGTCGTCTCTTCCATAGAATTTGGTTGTATCGAACAAATACTGATTATTGTTAGTGCATTAAGTATTCAAGATCCACGAGAAAGACCGCATGAGAAACAACAGCTGAGTGATGAAAAGCATAACCGATTTAAAGATAAGTCATCTGATTTTATAAGCTTACTTAATCTTTGGCAGTATATTAACGAGCAGAAAAAAGACTTAACGCAAAATCAGTTTAGGAAGTTATGTCAGCGCGAGTTTCTTTCTTATGTTCGTTTACGTGAATGGCAAGATATTTTCAGTCAATTAAAACTAACGTTAAAAGAACAGCAAATAACGTTAACGTCGATTGATTATCAGTTTTCTATGCCGAATGTTCAGCAGGGTCAAGCAGCAAGCACAGCAGTAGATAAGACAAAAGAGACAGAGCAAGACTCAGCGTTAACTCCTGTACATCAAGCATTGTTGTCAGGTTTACTTAGTCATATCGGTCAACAGGATGAAAACCGCGAGTATAAAGGAGCTCGGGGAATGAAGTTCTTTATCTTTCCAGGCTCAGCGCTAACTAAAAAATCACCAAAATGGTTAATGTCTGCGGAGCTAGTAGAAACCAGTCGATTGTTTGCTCGTATGAATGCCAAGATTGACCCTTTGTGGCTGGAACCGCTTGCTCAGCATTTAGTTAAGCGAAATTACAGTGAACCTCATTGGGAGAAAAAACAAGGTGCTGTAATGGCCTTTGAGCAAGTAACATTGTATGGCTTAAGTATTGTTAGTAAACGTAAGATCAATTTTAATGTCATTGAACCGGTTACTTGTCGTGAAATATTTATTCGTGAAGCATTGGTCAATGGTGACTGCGTCATTAAAGAAAAGTTTTTAAGCAAAAACCAGCAATTGGTCGAAAGCATAGAAGAGCTTGAACAAAAAGCACGTCGCAGAGACTTTTTAATTGATGAACAGCATTTAGTTGATTTTTACAGTGATAAACTTCCTGATACTGTTAACTGTCAACGTAGCTTCCTCGCTTGGTGGAAAAAAGCTAAACGTGAGAACGAACAGTTATTAGATTTTAGCAAAGCCTTTTTATTGAATGAGTCTTCGGATGAATTAAGTACTATTGAGTACCCTGACGTTTGGCAACAAGATAGTATTACCCTACCGCTAACATATCATTTTAGTCCTGGTGATATTGATGATGGCATCAGTGTTGTATTGCCGATTGCCTTATTAAATCAAGTGCAAGAGGTTGGGTTTGATTGGCTGATCCCTGCACTGCGAGATGAGCTTGCCATCGCACTAATTAAAGCTTTGCCTAAAACATTAAGACGTAATTTTGTTCCCGCACCTAATTATGCACAAGCTTGTTTAGCAGCTATGCCTGCTGAGCAGGGACATTTACAAGATGCGCTAGCAAAACAATTGTTACGAATGACTGGGGTACGATTACCTGAAGATGCTTGGCAGGATATTACCTTACCAATTCACTTAACCATGAATTTTCAAGTAGTCGATGACAAAGGGAAGTTAATAAAGCAAGGCAGAGACCTCAACGAACTTAAAGCTGAACTGCAAGGTAAAGTAAAAGCATCGATTAAACAGGTTGCAGAAAAGGGCATTGAGCAAGCTGATTTAACGCAATGGGATTTTGGTTCACTACCTAAAGGTTATGAAAAGAAAGTTGCCAACATCACTATTAAGGCATTTCCTGCATTGGTTGATCATAAAAATAGTGTTGCTATCGAGCTTTTTGAGCAAGAACAACATGCCCAAGAAGCTATGCTGAAAGGGATTAGCCGACTTATCTTATTGAATATCCCAACACCATTAAAATATTTACAGGAAAAACTACCGAATAAAGCCAAATTGGGTTTGTACTTTAATCCTTTTGGTTCAATCAATGAGTTATTACAAGACTGTATTCAAGGTGCTTGTTTGTCTTTGGTTCAACAATTTTCTCAAAACCAAAATAATGGACTGCTTCCTAGGGAAGAAAAGCAATTTGCGAAGTGTTGTGATTATGTTAGAGCTGAAATAGCCGATTGTGTGTTAACTGCAGCCATTAAAGTCGAGCGTGCATTAACGTTGCGTCATGAAGTGACTAAAAAAATGAAAGGCAGTGTGCCTTTAAATGTTATTCAATCTCATGGTGATATAAAACAACAATGCGAGCAGTTAGTATTCAAAGGGTTTGTAACTTACTCAGGTTTGAGCAAACTAGATGATATTATTCGATATTTACAAGGCATGTTACGCCGTTTAGAAAAACTGCCAAGTGACCCTAATCAAGATAGATTAAAGCTTATTGAGGTATCTAAAGTTAACGATATGTATCAAGTGATTATGAGCAAGCAACGTAAGGATAAACCAGTAGACAATGAGTTACTGGCTACCCGATGGTTGATTGAAGAGCTAAGGATTTCATTGTTTGCACAAAATTTAGGTACCTCAGCGCCAATATCAGTTAAGCGTATTTTAAATTATTTAAAAGGTTTTTCTTAACTGAGCGTATACTGAGATAAGGAGTTAAATTCTAGGTCACAAATTAAGCTAATAATCAGTTTGTTATTTAGGTTATTGATTTAAGCAAGCGCTTACTTCTTTATGGCTGCTAGTTGACAGGTCAGTCATTGCTCAGTATAAATAAAAGAGTTAAACATATAAATCTGCTTAGGAGAGCTCATGAAAGATTTTGATGATAAACGCGATTTTTACCGCATGATGTTAAACAGTGAGGTTATTGTTACCGTGATAGATGACGAAGTAAATAGTCAACTGTCGGCGACTTGTCGTGATTTAAGTGCGACGGGAATGGCGTTTGAAATTGAACATCCATTAGCAATATCGACCCATGTAAAAGTGAGAGTTGACTCTGCCAGCAGTCAAATACAAGCGCTTGATATTCGTGGTCGAGTCGTTCGTATTGAAGAAGAGAGTAAGAATTGCTATCTCATTGGTATAACCATTGAAGAAATAGATTAGCAAAATATTTATTTATACCCGCTCCACTTGAAGATGCTCGTTTCAGGAAGTCTGAGCGATTCATAATCAAGGCTCATTTTTTATTAAGGGTCATTCCCTTAAAAAGAAATGTAACGCAGAGTATTATTTGCTCAGTCTTCCCCCAAAGGGCTGATTTAGAAACGCTTTATGCTGCGTTATTGATTTTGAGAAGGGAATAACCATTCTCTTCAATCAATGCCTTGACTAAAGGCGTTTCTAATTCCAGCTGTATCCTGCATCTTCAAGTAGAACGGGTATATATAAAAAAGCCAGAGTAAACTCTGGCTTTTTAGTGTTTAGCGTATGGTTTTAGGATTTTATTTTCGCTCAGATTAAAGCCTAAAACCATCGGTATAATTCAGCTTAACTACTCAACTTGGCAAACTAAACCTTTCAAATAATAACCTTCAGGGTAATTAGAAGAAATAGGGTGATCTGCTGCTTGTTGTAAGCGCTCAACAAAATAAGCTTTTCTTTTGGCGTCCAATGCGGCATCAGCAACAACTTTTTGAAATAAGCTTGCTTCCATCAAACCTGAGCAAGAAAAAGTCAATAATAAACCACCAGGGTTTAATAGCTGCATAGCGATCATGTTGATGTCTTTATAACCTCGACAGGCGCCAGTTAACTGCGCTTTTGACTCGACAAATTTAGGTGGGTCAAGAATGATCATATCAAAGGTACGCTTTTCTTCACGGTATCTTCGTAATAATTTAAAGACATCTTCTTTAACGAAAGATACATTAGCATCCGATAGGCCATTTAAAGCGAGGTTACGTTCACCCATATCAAGAGCATCTTGTGATACATCGACATTAATCACTTCTTTGGCATTGTTTGCCGCACAGTGTAGTGCGAATGTACTGGTATAAGAAAAGCAATTTAAAACAGTCTTGTCTTTTGCGAATTTACCTGCAGCAAGTCTAGAGTCACGTTGGTCAAGATAAAAACCTGTTTTATGACCTGTAGCGATATCTACATGAATTTTGATGCCGTGTTCTTCAATGATACATTCAGTTGAGTCTTGAGGCTCTGTTAACCAGCCAGTTACAGGCTCTAAACCTTCTTTTTTACGCACATCAACATCTGAGCGCTCATAGATATGACAACCAGGGTAAAGTTCGGTTAAACAGTTAACAATGGTGTATCTATGAAAGTCCGCGCCGGCGCTAAGTAACTGACAAACAATGAAGTTATCATATTTATCAATAGTTACGCCGGGTAAACCATCAGATTCACCAGCAATTAATCGATAACCGGTTAATTTTCCTTGGCTAATAAACCAATCACGTCTTGCTTGAGCACTTTGTAATTTAGCAAAGAAAAAATCACGATCAATTTCTTCATGCTCGTCAAAGCTCCAAACTCTAATTCTTATTTGAGATTCAGGTGAATAGGCACCTTTAGCTAACCAATTACCTTTACTATCGAATACATCAACAGTATCCCCAAGCATCGGGTTACCTTTGATTTTGTTTACTGCTTTCGAAAAAATCCATGGGTGTTTACGTAATAAAGATTTTTCACGACCAACATTTAAAGAAATTCTTGCTGACATAGGTCTATACTTACTTTTAATGAATAAATAACGCTGTATAACACAAGGTCATTTATTCTGTGAAAGAGAAATTTGTGCCGATTTTAGTCAATGACTGGCTAAGGTGCAAACTTTACTGATAATAATACTGATTTAAGAAGAGAAACATGTATGAATGTTAGCTATATTGCGCATATTTCAGGAAGGGTACAAGGGGTTTATTTTAGAGCTTCATCTCAACAACAGGCCATTGAATATAGCTTAAGTGGTTACGCACGTAATTTAGCGGATGGTGATGTAGAGGTGCTCCTCTGTGGTGATGAGGAGAATATAGAGAAAATGCTGCTTTGGTTGGCCCACGGGCCAGAACAAGCAAAGGTAACCGAGATTCAACATGAGAAAGTACCTTGGCAGGAGCATCATTTTTTCTCTATAGGCTAAGGCTACTACTCAAGGTTATTATCTTTCTATTTACTAGGACTAACGCGTTATGGCTTTACAAAGCTAAAGCGCTTTAGTTTTTTACCCTCTCGTTCGATAACCTCATCGAACATGGCCAAAGGGCGCAGCCAAATATCTTCTTTATTATCCGCGGGGTGATAAACCACCATATATTCTTCAGTTTCACTATGTCTAGCAATATGGAGTACTTGGTAGTAACTACCTTTGAAGTGTTGATAAGTGCCGATTTTTAACATTATTTCATCTTATTAGTTATACCAATCCCTAGAACTATTTAATTAAGCGGAATGGTATTAGTTGGAATGGGAAGTTTAAAAGGGGTCTTTTAATACTTTATCAATAAACCATTTACCATCACGCTGGATAATGGCCAGGCGTTTAACGTCTTTCATACGATTGTTTTGATAATAGCCATCAAAGTAGATGGTGATATTTGCATTGTCTTTAAATTGCTCACGTACTTTAACACCAGCACTATCTGGTTTTATTTCAACTTTGTCGTAGGACATATTAAATAAGTGTCGAGCTACTGCTCCAGGCGAACGGTAATGAAGAATAAGACGTGCTAATTGAGGATTACAAACAGAGGCCGCTTTTTCAACGTTCTTTTCATTATAAAGGGCGTCAAAGAAGGCTATAGCAACTAGTTCTGGATCATCAACCGCGGTTATTTTCTTCGAATTATCTTCACCACAAGCTGTTAATAAAGTGATTGAACATAATAACAGTGCTAAAAGACTGTTTTTTAAATAGGGCATGCAAGTAAATCAAAAAAGGTGGGGTTATTATTCAATAGTAGCGTAATTACTTTGCTAAAGTGAAGCTAAATATTAGCGCTAATTTTTAAAAAATAAAAGGCACCTAGGTGCCTTTTATAAAATAGAAGTATAAATTTATGTCAGTAACATATTACTGAACAAGTTCTTTATCGCTAAAGGTTTCAGTAAAAAGTGCACTTGATAAGTAACGCTCAGCTGAACTCGGTAATATCACTACGATATTTTTACCTTTATTTTCAGGACGTTCAGCAAGACGTTTTGCTGCAATAACAGCTGCGCCAGATGAGATACCAGCAAGAATACCTTCTTCTTTCATCAAACGGTGTGCCATAGCAAAAGCATCTTCATTTGAAACCAGTTCAACAGCATCGACCATATCAAGATCTAAATTGCCAGGAATAAAACCAGCACCTATACCTTGAATCTTATGAGGACCAGGTGTTAATTCTTCACCAGCAAGCGCTTGAGTAATCACTGGAGAATCTGTAGGTTCAACGGCTACTGTGGTAATTGCTTTACCTTTAGTTAACTTAAGATAGCGGCTTGTACCTGTAAGAGTACCACCCGTTCCAACACCAGCAACAAAGATATCAACATTACCATCGGTATCGTTCCAAATCTCTGGACCGGTAGTTTCTTCATGAATTTTTGGGTTGGCAGGGTTATCAAATTGCCCTAATAATACATACTTTTCTGGATCTGAATCTTTAAGCTCTTGCGCTTTAGCAATAGCACCGCCCATACCTTTAGCACCATCGGTAAGTTCAACTTTTGCGCCTAACGCAGATAATAACTTACGACGTTCTAAGCTCATAGTGCTAGGCATAGTCAAGGTAATGCCGTAGCCACGTGCCGCAGCAACAAATGCTAATGCGATACCTGTATTACCACTTGTTGGTTCTACAATTTCTTTTCCAGGGGTTAATAAACCTTTTTCTTCAGCATCCCAAACCATACTAGCGCCGATACGACATTTAACACTGAAACTTGGATTTCTGGCTTCAATTTTGGCATAAACATTAGCGCCATTTTCAGCATCAATCACGCGGTTTAATTTAACTAAAGGTGTATTACCTATAGCAGTGGTGTTGTCTTCGAATATTTTAGACATAGTGGTTCCTGTGAATTAGTTACTTTAATAGCTTAATGGTAGCTAGTTGTTATGAAAAAAGAAGTGATATTTTGTTATAACTTATACTGCTATATAGCAAAAAGGTATAGAAAGCTCATTTTCTGATATTACACAAATGTATCATTAGTACTAGGTTCTTTTTGCTTTTAATTGTAAGGAACCTTGTTGGTCAAACAATGATAACTCTTCATTATGAACTTGAAAGCGTTTAACTTTGCTAAGAGATTGTAACAAAATAGCTTCTTGCTCCATCAGTGAAGGAGAACACATTTTTCGAGTGGTTGCTATCGGGGAAATCTTCAAGGTGTTGTTTTGCGTGATATAGCTGGTTGAAATACTATTACATGATGCTGAGCCTGTTAGTTTATTTTCTTCAGTAAAGACTAATTGAGCCTTACTATTACTAATAACAGGTTTACCGTGAATCGAACTAACAATCCAGCTTCCTGGTAATTTTTCTGGAGATGGCAGAGCGGAGGAAGTATTACAAGCGGTTAGTGTTGTCGACATAGCAACTAATAGTACAAGTTGTTTGATATATTTCATAGATATTCCTATATTGCGCTTTGATTCTTAAAATATCAAAACGCGTAAATTATTATATATCCGCTCCAGCTGAATCATGCATCTTCAAGTGGAACGGGTATAATGCCAGTGTTATGCAATTACATATAAAACTCAAGTGTGTAGTGAGTTATGCCCAGACATTAATTATTCTGAGTTGGATGTTATATAGTAATACAAAATACCTTTTATGAATCAGATGAAGTTGTTGGTCAATAAAAGTTGTTGGCGTATAATCTTACTTTTTGTTATCCCCGTTACCTATTAAGGAATAGACTTTGCCTTTCTCTCTAATCGATATTTTAGCTTTATCTGTTTTTATTGTTGCTTGGTATGGCTATACCGTATTTGCACGCAGAAAAGCGAAGACAACTGATTGCATTGCACGCTCATTACATCAGCATAGAATTCATTGGATGTATGAGGTTATTTCGCGTGAAGTGAGGGTTTCAGAAGCCGCTTTACTCGCCAACTTAGAACGTAACATTGCTTTTTTTGCTTCGAGCACCTTGCTAATTCTGGCTGGTATTTTTACCTTGTTTGCAAAAGTAGAAACGTTAGAGATAGTTATTTCATCATTACCTTTTGCGGCTGAGGTAAATCACTTAGCGATACAGTTAAAACTCAGCTTATTAGCTTTTATTTTTGTACTTTCTTTTTTCCAATTTACGTGGTCGATGCGCCAATACGGGTTTTTGAATGTAATGATAGGAGCCACGCCTTTTGATCTTTCAGGCACAAATGAGAATTTAACGGCGTATGCGAAACAAATGGCTATTGTTCAAGATCAAGCTGCTCACTCTTATAACTACGGACTAAGATCTTATTACTTTGCTTTAGCTGCTATGTGTTGGTTTTTCCATCCCTTTTTATTGATATTTATGAGCTTGTGGGTTGTTTATACTTTATATACACGAGAGTTTAATTCTAAGGCTGTTAAAGCAATTACGGCCGCGCAGAGTTTGTTACATCAAGAACGCCAGTTAAAAAATGAGAAAACACCGAGTGCCTAAACAATATCAAGAGTATTCTATTGAAGATTTTGACAAATTTGATTGCTTAAAATTATCAAAACGTTTTTATTTAGTGTTGTTATTTGTCTTGCGAGGTTATTTAGTCTGGCTTATGTCGGTCACTAATATGAAAGATAGAGTGGCGACCATGCAATGGATATACCCAGAAACAAACTTGTTTTTTTTGAGTTTAGCGTCAGGAGTTATTGGTTTATTTGTTGTGGTAATTATCAGCTTACGTCGGCCAAACTCAGCAAATTGGGTAAAAGTGATTTGGCCTTATTGTCGAACAATGTTGGTGATGGCGTTAATATTTGATTTTAGTATTAACCTTATTGGCTTTTTCTATTGGCAGTTAACTTCGATGTTATGGTTAGTTTGCCAAGGACTGATAGTATCTGCGTTAATTGCCTTATGTTTTACCAGTAAGCGTATGCAAATTAACTTAATCGAATTCCCCCAAGCGTTACCCGAAAAATAATGATCAAAGCTGAATTTAAGAAATAATGTTAACCGTGAAAAATATTACAGAGAAGGCTCACCAGTGAACAATATAACCGATACTCAAGACTCAGAGAAAGATAAGCGATTAATCATTTTAGATACTGAAACTACAGGTATCAACCCGAGAGAGGGACATCGTATTGTAGAAATTGGTTGTGTTGAGATGATCAATCGTCAATTAACGGGTCGAACATATCACGCCTACATAAAACCTCTTGATCAACGTGGCCAAGTCTTTCAGATGGAGCAAGAGGTTATTAATATTCATGGTTTAACCAATGAATTTCTTGCAGACAAACCCATTTTTTCCCAAGTTGTACACGAGTTTATTGATTTTATTCGTGGTGCTGAGTTGGTTATACATAATTCCAAGTTCGATGTTGGCTTTATGGATCATGAGTTTTCTTTGTTTAATTCAATGGGACGCAGCCAAGATAAAGTACCGATGACTGAAGACATCTGTACTATTACCGATACCTTGAAAGTCTCAAAAGATGAACTGGGCTCTCCAAAAACATTAGATTACTTAGCGAGATTTTACCGAGTAGACAAGTTAGTAGACCGGACATATCACGGGGCATTGATTGATGCCCAATTATTAGCGTATGTCTACATTGAGATGACGCGTAAGCAATCAAGTTTCAATTTGTCGTCAGGTGATGGCACTAATGCCGATGCTAATGCAATCAGAAGAGTATCGTCGACTCGTAATAAATTAAAGGTTATTGCTGCTTCGGCCGATGAATTAGTAGCACATACAGAACGGGTAGCTGTAATCGGTAAAAAAGGAGGGGATCCACTTTGGAAATAAATAAGCATCATTGTTGCAACTTACCATTAATCAAAGCATCAAAGCTGATTGTTTTTATGTTGTCGTTTATTGCAGCATCTAATGCTGGGGCATTTGTTAATAGTGATATAGAAAGTAAGACTGAAAATAATAAGCTTAATAAAACTACTGTTGAATATTATCAAAAAGATAATATAACTAATCAAATACCATATTTTGATAATCGGTTTCGTCTTGATGCTGATTTAGAAGAAATAACGTTAATATTTTATCGTAAAAGCGGCAGTACCCCTATTATTCTCATCAGACCTGATGGTAGTAAAATCAGAGTTAACCAATTTGATCATGAGAAAGTTCAATGGTTTGATGACAGTACTTTTGACATGATTAAGATTAAAAAGCCCATGCCGGGTCCTTGGCAAGCAGTAGGTGATATTTTACCTAATAGTCAGATATTAGTAATCTCTGATGTAAAAATTGCCGTTGAGCCTTTACCAGACATAGCCTTTTCGGGTGAGACACTAAAAGTTGAAGGTAAACTGTTCAATGGCAATGATGCGATAGAAAGTCCACATTTTAAAAATGTTGTCAAATTAGATGTTAACTTTTACAGCACCAATAATTCAAATCATGAAAACTTTGGCGCAGATGCGATTAAAGTAACGTCTTTTCGGGATGATGGTCATGGCTTAGATGAATATGCGAATGACAATACGTTTACAGGGGAGTTTATCCTAGACTTTGCCCCTGGAGAGTGGCAGCCCGTTTACTTGGTGAAATTGCCAATGACAACGCGTGAGCTAAGACAGACACCCATCTTATTACATAAGATACCGGTTGAACTCAGTGTTGTTAAATCTGAAGACCCGGAAAAGCCTCATCAATTGCTCTTAGCTATAGATCCTAGTCATGTCGATCCTAATAGTCTTGTGTTCCAAGGGAAGTTGACTTTTCCAGACCGACAAACTGAAGCTTTTTCTATTATGGAAGAAACAGGGGAAAGCAGAACTGCCACTATTACTAATACAGAGCCAGGTATATACCGAGTAAATGTCAGTGCCTTTGGAAAAACCATTTCAGGACGAGAGTTTCGATTAGTCGTACCCGAGTTCAGTTTTAATGTAGAAGAAATTAACCAGTTGCTTAATACGGACCGTCAAGTGAATGTTGATGGAACAGTTTCAATAATTGCAACTGCCGATGAACTACTTATTAAAGCCGAACAAGATAGAGCAGAGGCCTTGTTGGTGCAACAACAAGCGAAAGATGAAAAAGATCAAGAAACTATTATAATTATCGCCGCTGGTAATAGTGTCATTATCCTCATTGCTCTTGTTTTGTTTTTTACTTTACGACGCAAAAAAACAAAAAGTAAATAAAGTAATAGCCGCATGGCATTAAATTTGGCGATATAGATAAAAATAAGCTTGGATTTTCATCATATTGCTCGTCAAATGCTCAAGCAGTAATTTTTATTAAAAAAGGTGTTGACTGCGCCGCGTCATAACCGTATTATCTCGCCGCATTCAACGACATGTTGTTGAAGCAAGTAAAGGTCGCAATAGTTGAACTCGTTCAATTAATGTGATTTAGAACAAAAGATGCGGAGTGGTAGTTCAGTTGGTTAGAATACCGGCCTGTCACGCCGGGGGTCGCGGGTTCGAGTCCCGTCCACTCCGCCAATTTTGTTTGAAATCATCATAGTTGATGCGAAGAGAGCTTCGTTAAATACTCAGAGCAAAAAACAGCGGAGTGGTAGTTCAGTTGGTTAGAATACCGGCCTGTCACGCCGGGGGTCGCGGGTTCGAGTCCCGTCCACTCCGCCAATTTTGTTTGAAATCATCATAGTTGATGCGAAGTGAGCTTCGTTAAATACTCAAAGCAAAAAACAGCGGAGTGGTAGTTCAGTTGGTTAGAATACCGGCCTGTCACGCCGGGGGTCGCGGGTTCGAGTCCCGTCCACTCCGCCAATTTTGTTTAAAATCATCATAGTTGATGCGAAGAGAGCTTCGTTAAATACTCAAAGCAAAAAACAGCGGAGTGGTAGTTCAGTTGGTTAGAATACCGGCCTGTCACGCCGGGGGTCGCGGGTTCGAGTCCCGTCCACTCCGCCAATTTTGTTAAAATCATCATAGTTGATGCGGGTTGTAAGTCCTGCTAAAATTTACGCAGTAAAAAAGGTTATAATTATTGAACAAAGTTCATTGAGTATAACTTGCAAACAAAGATCGCGGAGTGGTAGTTCAGTTGGTTAGAATACCGGCCTGTCACGCCGGGGGTCGCGGGTTCGAGTCCCGTCCACTCCGCCAACTTTGTTCAAATCTATAAATATTTCATCTTAGATATAAAATCCCATATTTATTCAATTATTTTGATATAACCTCTCTACTTTATTCTTTTAAAACTATTTCCTTTAAACCCTTCAGTACATATAAAATTAATACTTAGCATCCCGCTATTTTACTAAATACTTTACTGCCATATCTCATAACGTTTTTGCTCTTAATCAATCGCTTCTTATTTAAAAATTATTAGTGCCGAATTCAGTGATTCTAATTAAGTAATTTATCTTTTTACCTTCTCTGATAGTTGAAAGATAAATGCATTGCCACCTAATCAAACAACTTCCATTTAGCTAAAAATATTAAATTATTGCTCCTTTACGTATGATTTACAGTAATTAAGTATCTTTTAGCTATTAACAAAATACTGATAGTATCAATTTATTTATAACATATTCAATGACTTAAATAAAAACACAAAAAACGCTTGAATTAGTGGTATGACCAGTGCTTTAATCTACTTATATAATTATAAATAGAACATTAAAGTTGTGGAGTAAATAATGCTAAGTTATAAAGCACCGATAGCCGATATTAAATTTTTGATTGAAGATGTTTTCAATTATTATGATCATTATAAAAAATATGAAGAATTTGAAGAAGCCAGTCCTGATTTAGTTGATGCAATTCTACAAGAGTGTGCAAAATTCTGTGAAAATGAACTACTGCCTTTATACCAAAGTGGTGATAAAGAGGGTTGTCAGTTTGATAATGGCAAAGTAATTACACCAAAGGGTTTTAAAGAAGCTTACCAGCAATATGTTGATGGAGGATGGTCTTCATTATCACACCCATTAGAGCATGGTGGCCAAGGGTTACCACCTTCATTAGGCTTAGTTCAATCAGAAATGACAGGTACAGCCAACTGGTCTTGGGCAATGTACCCAGGTCTTAGTCATGGGGCAATGAATACGATTGATGCACATGGCAATGATAAGCAAAAAGAGCTGTATTTAACACGCCTAATTCAAGGTACTTGGACAGGTACTATGTGTTTAACTGAGCCTCAATGTGGTACTGATTTGGGACAAGTTAAAACGAAAGCAGAACCCAATGGCGATGGTACTTACAATCTGACCGGTACAAAAATATTTATTTCTGCGGGTGAGCATGACTTAACCGATAATATTATCCATATCGTATTAGCAAGATTACCTGATGCACCAAAGGGTACACGTGGTATATCTTTATTTATCGTACCTAAAGTAAAAGCTAGTCAAGATGGTACCTTAGGTGATTTTAATAATGTTACCTGTGGCTCGATAGAAGATAAAATGGGTATTAAAGCGTCTGCGACAGCGGTGCTTAATTTTGATAATGCAGTAGGTGAGCTGATAGGTCCAGAAAATAAAGGCTTAGAATGTATGTTCACCTTTATGAATACAGCACGACTTGGTACAGCGTTACAAGGCGTTTGTTCAGCAGAACTTGCTTTCCAAAATTCTTTGATTTATGCCAAAGAGCGTTTATCAATGCGTTCTTTAACCGGCAAAAAGTTTCCTGAACAAGTTGCTGACCCAATTATTGTTCACCCAGATGTTCGTAAAATGCTGATGACTCAGAAAGCAATTTCAGAAGGCGGTAGGGCAATGATTTATTACACTGCCAAAATCGTTGATGATATTTCTATGGCGAAAACAGAAGAAGAGCGTCAAGCGGCAGATGATCGTTTAGGTTTTATAACTCCTATATTAAAAGCGTTTCTAACTGAGCTTGGCTCTGAAAGTGCTAATCACGGTTTACAAATATTTGGTGGCCACGGTTATATAAAAGAGTGGGGCATGGAGCAAATAGTGCGAGATGTAAGAATCTCTACACTGTATGAAGGAACTACAGGGATACAAGCGCTAGATTTATTAGGCCGCAAGATATTAATGACACGCGGTAAGTCTTTAAATGACTTCTCTAAAGAAGTGCTTGGTTTTTGTAAAGATAATAGCTTAATTTCGAGTAACCCACATAAACGTCAAATGAATCGCTTTATTTGGCCGTTAAGTAAGTCTATTGCTAATTGGCAGCAGTACTCAGTACGCCTAGGACTTAAAGCTAAGTCTGATAGAGACATTGTTGGCTCAGCTTCAGTTGATTTCCTAATGTATTCTGGTTATGTCGTTATGGGATATTTTTGGGCTCAAATGGCACAATCAGCCTATGAAAAATTAGCTGGTGATGTTGAAAACCGTGACTTTTATCGTGCGAAAATTAAAACGGCTGAATTCTATTTTGAACGTATATTACCTAGAACAAAATCTTTAGCAAAAACTATGATGGTTGATCCAAAAAGCTTAATGCAACTGGACCAAGAGCTAATGTCTTTTCTTTAACATTAAAGAAAACTACTAAGCTTTACTATAAAAATGCACGGTTTTAACCGTGCATTTTTGTTTAACTAATTTTTCTTGTTTTAAGCTCGCTAATATAGCTCTAAGCTGACCAAGAACTTAATCCGTTTGTTATTCTTATTTTATTGACATAATCCAAGCAATTATTCTGCGTGTTGTTTGTTCAATTAACTCACTATCTATATTTATTTGCTTTGTAAGCTGACCATATTGAAGTTGAGAGAATACGGTATACATTATTTTGGCATCAAGCTCAGGGTTAACTTTGTTGAAAAATTGGCATAGCTGCTCGTAAGGTAATAGTTTTACTGACTCATGCTCTTTAACAAGCACACATAACTCAGGTGTTACTTGAATCTCGGTTAGCATCAATTGTTCTACAGCCAATGATATAGCTTGATGTTTGATATTATCAATTAAATGTTCAGAAGCCATTTCACTCAATTGTAAACACAACTTTTCTTTCACTATCGTTTTTCTCAACTCATTTTTTTCTATATCTATAACCACGATAAAAGCTGCTTTTAAGAAAGTATCTGTGCGGGATAAAATACGTTCTGAGTTTAATCTAAAAGCTTGATGAATAAGCTCTTGAATGTCTTTAAAGTAATAGGTTGTTAATGATAGTTGTAAGTCCGCATTGCTAGCAATAGCTCTATGGGTAGTACCTTTAATGCCATTGAGCGCTAAAACCTCAATGGCTGCAATAAGAATCTTTTCACGGGTTACTTCGCCTTTAGAGCGGGGTTTTATTGGTGATTTATTGTTAAGTTCAGCCAGTTTTTGGGTGTTTATGTCTTCTACAGGCATCTTGTGCTCTATTTTTATTATTACATTGTTAACCTTATCGTAACATTTTATTAACCCGTGGTAATAATGAAAATGAATTTATTTGCCGCTAACACAAGTTAAATTAATTAGTGCTAGAGGCAAGAATACTTATTAATTGTAGGAAATATCTGTTCAGTGAACTTGCTATGCAGAACCTGAAAATGCGGTCATGTCTTTACTATCAAAATCATCAACGGCAATTACCCACTGACGCCCAACCTCGGCCGTTGTTAATAATTCAGCCTCTACTTTTGAAATAATGTTATTAGTAAGTCCGAGCTCAGCTACTTTATCTAGGTGATAAAAAGGTAGTTTTTTATTTAATTCTCGGCATACTTTTTCATAAATAGGCTCGCAACTAATGATGTCTTCAAGTACTTGCTCTAACCTGCCAAAAATATTATTGCCATCACGGGTTAGGTATTGTCCTTGACCTAATCGAGTACGTGCGGAGCCAGGGGTTTGTAATAATTGTGCTACTTTATGTGATATTTCATCGTTAGGTTTTTTTAACCAGGTACCTAAAGGGAATATGATCACGCGTAATAATTTCCCAACAATTTTATTAGGAAAATTACTAATTAACTCATCAATAGCATGTTGGATATTGTAGAGACAATCCTCTACAGCCCATTGTACTAGAGGAAGGTCAGCAGTATTTCTTCCTTCATCATTATAGCGTTTCAAGGTCGCGCTCGCTAAATACAGTTGACTTAGTACATCACCTAACCTTGCTGAAATTCGCTCTTTACGTTTTAAATCTGCACCAAGTGATAACATAGAAATATCTGAAAGCATGGCTAAATTGGCACTAAAACGTGTCAGTAATTGATAATAGCGGCGTGTCCCATCATCATATGGACTGCCTAAGAAACGTGAACCGGTAATTGAGCACCATAAACTACGGCTAATGTTACTGAGACTAAAACCTATATGACCAAAAAGGGCATGGTCAAAATCATTGAGCGCTTGTTCATTATCACTATTATTTGCTGCTTCTAATTCTGCTAATACGTATGGGTGGCAACGAATAGCACCTTGACCATAAATTATCATACTGCGAGTAAGAATATTGGCTCCTTCAACCGTCACAGCAATAGGTGCGCCTTGATAACCACGCGCTAGGTAATTATTCGGTCCCATACAAATACCTTTTCCGCCATGAATATCCATCGCATCAATAATAGAAGAACGCATTTTTTCAGTAAGATGGTATTTAGCTATGGCTGAAATAACAGAAGGTTTTTCTCCCAAGTCGATGGCACCCGTTGACATCGTTGTGACAGCGTCCATTAAATAGGCATTAGCACCGATACGGGCAAGTGGCTCTTCAATACCCTCCATTTTACCTATTGGCATCTTAAACTGCCGTCTTATGCGGCTATATGCACCTGTAGCTAACGCTGCGGTTTTAACACCGCCCGTGCTATTAGAAGGCAATGTAATTGCGCGCCCAACAGATAAACACTCCACTAACATACGCCAACCTTGTCCTGCCATGTCTGAACCACCGATTATAAAATCTAGTGGGACAAAAACATCTTTCCCTTGGGTTGGTCCATTTTGAAAAGGAACGTTTAGGGGAAAATGCCTACGACCAATCGTTATTCCTTCAATATCAGTTGGGATAAGTGCACAAGTAATACCTAAGTCTTCTTGCTCAGATAGAAGATTATCGGGGTCTTGTAATTTAAAGGCTAATCCAAGCACTGTAGCGATAGGGGCAAGGGTGATGTAACGTTTATCCCACGTCAACTTCATTCCTAAAACATCTTCTCCGTTAAATTGCCCATGACATATAACACCATAATCAGGGATAGATCCTGCATCGGATCCTGCCTCAGGACTTGTTAGCGCAAAACAAGGTATTTCTTCACCTTTCGCTAGGCGAGGTAAGTAGTAATCCTGCTGTTCTTTTGTACCGTATTCCTGTAATAATTCACCAGGACCTAATGAGTTTGGAACACCGACCGTGCTGGCAAGAACCGAGCTCACGCCGGTGAGTTTTTGCAATACTCTAGATTGAGCATAAGCTGAAAATTCTAATCCACCATATTGTTTTTTAATAATCATGGCAAAAAATTTATTTTCTTTTAAGAACTGCCATATTTCTGGTGGAAGATCAGCAATTTCATGGGTAATATACCAATCGTTAACCATGGCACAAACTTGTTCAACAGGCCCATCTAAGAAGGCTTTTTCTTGTGAACTCAGTCTAGGGCGAGGGTAATTGTGAAGTTTCAGCCAGTCAGGGTCACCACGAAATAAATCTGCATCGAACCAGGTGGTGCCAGCATCGATAGCTTCTTGTTCTGTCGAAGACATTTGCGGCATTATTTTTTTAAAAATAGCCAATAAAGGCATACTAATAAACTGCTGACGAATATTATCAATATTTATCGGCAAGGCTATGACAGCAAAAAGTAACCAAGAAACTATGCCGATTATGTTAAATAAAGACCCTAACGCCATTAGAGCGGCAAAACATAAGGTAAAACTTGATAATGATGCCCTTGTATAGCTCATAAACCAAGTTAGGGTTAGCGCGACGATTAACCAAATAATAATATCCACAAGGATTTCCTTTTAGTGTATGTTTTATGTAAAGAGAAATGAGAGAAAAAGTATTTGAATTTAAAATAATTTTTAGTCAATGATATACTCTATTTATAGAATAAATTGTAGGTTTAGCCAAGCACAATCTACTTTATAAGTGCTTGGTTGTATTAAGAGGTTAAAAAATGTGTGAATTGTTAGCAATGAGTGCCAATGTACCAACTGATATCTGTTTCAGCTTTAGTGGTTTAATGCAACGTGGTGGTAATACTGGGCCTCATCGAGATGGCTGGGGTGTAACTTTTTATGAAGGTAAGGGCTGTCGTAGTTTTAAAGACCCTAAGCCAAGTGCACAATCTCCAATAGCTGAGCTTGTTACAAAATATCCGATGAAAAGTGAAGCGGTGATTTGTCATATTCGACAAGCTAATTCAGGTAAGGTTTGTCTTGAAAATACTCATCCATTTGTTAGACAAATGTGGGGAAGAAACTGGACCTATGCACATAACGGTCAATTAAAAGACTTTGAGAATGAGCTGCCCATTGAATTTCATTTACCTATTGGTACAACCGATAGTGAACATGCCTTTTGTTGGATACTTGACCAATTGCATCTTGAGTTTGGCGCCAAGCAAGTTGACGCAGAGTTATTGTTTGATTTTATAGCTTCATTGGCGGCAAGGATAGATACGCTTGGCGTTGCGAATATCATTATCACTGATGGAGAATATTTATTCGCCTATTGCTCAAATAACTTACATTGGCTTACTCGCAGAGCGCCTTTTGGTCAAGCAAGCCTTATTGATGCTGAAATGGCAGTCGACTTTCAAAAAGAAACTACCAGCAATGATGTTGTGACTGTGATTGCGACCAAACCACTGACGGATAATGAAACCTGGCACAAAATGTTGGCAGGACAATGGCAATTGTTTTGTTTAGGAAAACTGGTTGCGGGTGATCTTATTTGTCAAGAAAAAGCGTAAATAATAAAAAGAATGCTACGCAATATATAGGGTTTGTTGATCTTTCGAAATTGTTTTTGCAGTGATTTGTTGGGTATTTATACAAGGCAGAGCCTTTGTAATGTGGTTGTTCAGGACAATATGCTCCTGCATTATCTAATAAGCGACATCCATGTCGCGTCACATAAAAAGGCAATAACGACGTAAAAATGACCAACAAACGCTGTCCGAAGGATTCGGCTAAAAGCGTCTTACTCTTTGTTGAGTAGAATTTTCTTAGAATGACTAGGCTACACACTACTCGCCGCGATTAAGACGCTATTATCTCGAACAAAATTTATTCGCGAAAGATCAACAGACCCTAATGTTTAGCATTCTTTTAATTAATGTCATAAAAGCTCCAAGCGATAAAACGGCTTATCTTCTGTCCTTGAGCCATATCAATGACCTTTATTTGTTTAGCATCAGACTTCTTTAAGCTAAGTTTAAGCTTGGACAAATGATCTTTCTTGGAGACCAAACAGGTAAACCAAAGTACTTGCTTTTGATAAGCCTTACTTTCTTTAATCATCTTACCAATAAAAGCTAGCTCTCCACCTGGACACCAAAGTTCAGCTTTTTGTCCACCAAAATTGAGTGTTTTATCTTGATTTTTTGAAGAATGATTACCTTTATTTAAATTCTTTATTTTACGTGTTGTACCTTTACTGGCTTCAGCCAATGAACTGTGAAAGGGAGGATTACATATGGTTAAATGATAGAACTCATCTTCAGCTATTATGCCGTTAAATATATGATTACTGTTGGGTTGTAGTCGACAGTTAATATTTCTATTTAATGATTTATCAGCTGAAATAATGTGTTTTGCTACTTTAATTGAAATTGGGTCAACATCAGAAGCGACAAAGTGCCAATCATATTCTCTTTGACCTAAAATCGGGTAAATACAACTTGCCCCAGTACCTATGTCTAATACATTGATAGGTGTTTTATTTGGTAGTAAGGTCTTTGGAGTTGCAGCTAACAAATCTTGAAGGTGGTGGATATAATCGACTCTTCCAGGGATAGCTGGGCAAAGATAACCATCAGGTATATCCCAAAATTTCACATGGTATTCGCTTTTTAATAAAGATAAGTTAAGCGCTTTTACAGCTTGGGGATTAGCAAAGTCGATTGTATCTTGATTATTATATTGATTTTTTATAATAAATTGTAATAAATCAGGGTGAGCTTTAACTAAAGCCGTAAAATTATATCCCTGGTTATGGCGATTTTTTTTATGCAAAGTAGGACCGTTGTAATGAAAGAATAATTTAAATAGAAGCTTGTTTAAATATTATTTGGCTTTTGGCCAACTTTAAAATAACCATTGCTGGTAAATTGCACCGCTTGTTGGCGTTTTTTACCTAACAATATAGGTCCATCATCCATGAACAAGAAGTTTTTCCAGCATCGTTGGAAGGTAAGCCAGCTTGTTTCAATGACGTTATCTCGAGAGCTACAGTAGTAAACAACGGTATTTTGATCCCAGTCTAAATGGCTTTCTATTAGTTGTGGAAGTGCTTGGTCATTGCTATCCCAAATACCTTCCCATTTTCCTTGCTCTAACCAATTATTGTTATCTGAAGGCCAATCACCTTTTTTGAAAAAATCAGGATGATCTACCTGACGAGAGATAAAGGTGTCCCATACAATATTTGCTCGTTCAATACTCATAGGTTTTATTTTGGCTAAATCATTTTCTGCAATAGGTAAACTTTTATGCTTGAAAATCCAGGCATTTTTTAAACTTTCTAACGGTAGGTAATTCATTAATATTGCTCAAAAAAGGAAACAGCTTAATTATACCCAGCAATAGCCAAATAAAAAAGCGATACATAGCCAAACAGTAAGGAGTTAGCGTTAATAGAGATAAAAGCCAGTTAATTACTCCGCTGTTTTCTATTTATGATGACTGTTCAGTAACATTGTTACTGCTGATATTTGCGATTCTATAGGCATCAAATGCTGCGATAGCCCAGATGATTAAAAGTAAGTAACCAATAGTCGTCAGATTAGGGTTATCCAAAGCGCCTTGATTAATTAATGCTTGGCGAATGGCTGAAACCTCCATGGGAATTTCTCCTCGAATGATACTATCGATCACTTGCTGAGTTTTATCATGTATATCTTTTACTAGCTCCAGTAACAAATAAGCAAAACTAACAATAAAAGCAATTGCTATTGCATATTTCTTTAAAACTAAATGGCCAATCCCTGGGAAAACGAGTAATGATAATAAGGTAACTTTGGTGGTTTGTTTCATGTTTTAATCGCAAATAATACTATCTAAGTGAGCAGTATCTTATCCTGAACGGTTAGTCTAATACATACTAACCGTAACTTTATAGAATATTGGCACTGGGTTTTAGCCGTTTAATATGAATTTACAAGCAATAATCAAACGACCGTTTAAATAATAATAAAAACATGTATACTCGAATTGTTAAAATAAATAATATTTTGTCTAACGATTATTTAAAATAAAATTAGTTAGTTACGATTTGAATGAAAGTGATTACTATTGGGGTTCTTAGCTCATTGGTACATAAAATCTAAGTTAAAAAGATATATGTTAAATCCTAGTAACATAAAATTAACGCTTGTTTAATTTTTGTTCAAATGGTAATTTATTAAAAATAAAAATAAAAATAAAAATAAGAATAAAAAAGGATCAGTAATGCCATTAGCTGCCATTCGCCAGGATGATGAAGATGAACATCTGCCCGAAGCAAAAGTTGATCAACAAACTATATCACTCGCGGGATCTGAAGAAGCATTAGCAAGTGTGAATTCTTCTATCGCTGAAGATAAAGAGGAAGAACCCTATTACCATTACACAGTCGATACTAAAGATCCTGATCCTTGGTTAATTGTGCATCGAACCAAAATAATTATTTTTGTTATTTTGGCTGCCGCAGCAGTAGCAGGTAGTATTTTTTACAAAGACCTCAAATTAAATGAACAAACCAATGCAATGGTCGCTGAACCACAGTTAAATGATCTTTATTATGTCGATTTCCGCGTCATCAAAGATAACCTTCGGCCAACCGAAAAATTCAGAATGGCGAAAGTTACCGATATTACTGGGGATGTGGTAACCATTAACTTTAGTAGTTATTTTTATCTTCAAGAACATGAATTAAATGAAGCTATTCGATACGCACAGCTAAGATTCGAAAAGTTTTTCCAAGAGAAACGTCATAATTATACTAAGACTGAACTACAAGCGTTAGTTGGGTCTGGTGCCATTGTTTTAGCACGTAGACCTGTAGGTAACATGCTTGATGGTAATGTTGTAGTTCCTGACTCTCATTTTAAATCAAGCTCTGTCTTTATTCCGGGTAAAAAAGAAAACTTTGCTGGCCTAGAGTATTTAAAGTTCGCTAAAGATGGCAATAAAGCGGCACTTGCCTTAGAAAAATTTCAAAAATCAGCTGAATTAGGTTTTGCTCAAGGACAAGTGAGTCTTGCTCAAATGTACCTTAATGGTATTGCCGTAGAAAAAGATCTTCAGGAATCACTGTTATGGTTTAAGAAAGGTGCCTTACAAGCTTATGAACCCGCAATATTAAAATATGCGATTGTTTGTCAGCAAGTTGGAAGTTGTGTCGTTGGAGACTTTTACCAAGAACTTGTACAAACGGGGGTAAATATTGAATTTACCAAGCAAGCCGATGTTAGAGCCACGACAAAAGCCTTTGAAAAAGCCTTAGAAGAAGCTGAAGCTAAAACCTAACAATAGTTATAGAATTGATTAAAGGCTTAAAATTTATTTTAAGCCTTTTTTATGCCCGAATAATAAGAGGTAACTGCAACTCTGCTACTTTTCAAATACTCGACTAAAGGGGGGAAGTGAATCGAGTAACTGTTTGCCATAACGCTTAGTTACTACGCGTTTATCCAACAAGGTAATAACCCCTTCATCCATTTCATTTCGTAACAACCTACCACATGCTTGAACCAATTTTTTTGATGTGTCTGGTACTGATAGCGTCATAAATGGATTACCTCCCTTGGCTGTAACATATTCGGCCTGTGCTTGTTCAACAGGAGAGGTAGGCACAGAAAAGGGGAGTTTAGTAATAATTAAGTTATTAAGATAATCGCCAGGTAAATCAAGTCCTTCGGAGAAACTTTGAGTGCCAAAAATAATACTTTCTTTGTTATCATCACAACGTTTTTTATGTAGCGCTATTATTTGTTGGCGTGATAATTCGCCTTGAACCATAATTTCAAGTTTATGATCTTCCCTCAATGCTAGTGCAACCTTATTCATCTGCCAATAAGAAGAAAAGAGCACTAAACTTGCGTTGCCTTGTTTGAGATACTTTGGCAATTTAGCAATCACTTCATCCGTAAATTCAGGAGCACTGGCTTCATTATCCATTTTTGCAATGACGAGTTGTGAATTGTTTTGATAATCAAAAGGCGAGTCGACTTGTTGATACTGACTACCATCATTATTTTTTAAACCTACTTGAAAACGAAAATGATCAAAGGAGTTTAATGCACGTAATGTCGCAGAGCAAAGGACAGCGCCTTCACATTGACTCCACAACATATTCTCTAGGGTAAAACCAACTTCTATTGGCGATGCACTTAATAAGTAATCTTGACGTTTGAGGGTGATTTTTTCCAACCAACGTGCCATCGGCGCACCCTTATCACTATCTGATTTGGCATACATAAACCACAGTGATTGTAGGTTCTCTAAACGCTGAAGCATAAAGCCAGCTTCTGCAAGTAATGGCTCAGCGACATACATTTGTGTATCGCCATCCTTTACCGCCTCAATGAGTCCGTTATAGAGTTTATTTAAATGTGATAACGATTTCTTACTTAGGCTTTGTAGATCTTCAGCCCAGTTCTTTAAGGTTTGAGGAATGATGCCATTTTCAAATCGATAAACTTGCTCATCATTTTTTGAATTTTTAGTAAAGTTATTATTTTGGGCGGATGATTCATTTTCCAAAAAATATACATTCGCATTAGCTTCAATAAAATTAATGACTTTTTGCATTTCCACTAATAAATCTTGGCAATCATCTCCCAATTTCAATGCCGGAGAAATGGAATTTTTTGACTTAATCAATTTAGCCATTTTATCGCCGGTATCTCTGAGCTTAGTTAGCCATTCAATTGAACCTTTTAAGGTGATACTCGCACTTGAAAAATCGCGAGTGACTTTAGGTAGATGGTGTGCTTCGTCAATAATATAAAAAGTATCCTCAGGCGGTGAGAGTATTTTACCACCACCGAGTTCTAAATCTGCTAATAACAAACTATGATTTACTACTAATACATGAGCTTGGTCCATGGTTTCACGTGCTTTGTGAAATGGGCAGTGGGTATGCTCAGATAAGTTTTTTAAACAGCTATGTTTATCACTTTGAACTTGATGCCAAATATGTTGAGGTAAATGTGTCTCCCAAGAATCTATATCGCCCAACCAACTGCCATCAAGTAATGCTTTATGCATTTTATTGAGGGTTCTAATATCTTTAGCATCAGGCTTTTCGGCAAAGGTAAATCCCGCTTGTGCAGGTTCATTGCCAGAGCCGGTTGTAACAGCCAGCGTTAATTTTTGACGACAGACATAACGCTGTCTTCCCTTTGCCAGGGTAAAGTCGAAATTAAGACCGGCATACTTTTTTAGGAAAGGTAAATCTTTATCAACTAACTGCTCTTGCAGTGCGACAGTAGCCGTTGAGATGCAGACCTTTTTATCACGAGCAAGCGCAAGTGGGATAGCTCCAAGACTATAAGCAAGTGATTTACCTGTTCCGGTACCCGCTTCAATGGTAATTATTTTTCTGTCTTTGCTGTATTCACCCGCTAAGGTTTTTGCGATTTCAGCGATAAGTAACGTTTGCTGCTTACGTGGATTGAAATGCGTTAAATTCTCGCCTATGGCTTTATACGCCTGACGAATTGCTTGTTTTAACTTATCAGATAACATTGTTGCTAGTTTCCAAAAAACAGGAGATCGGTTACACTGCTGTATATATTAACAGGTTTGGTCGTGTCGGACGAAAAATTTAACCATAAAATGACAAATTTAAAAACAGCAGGCATACAGAATGGTTTTTTATTGACCCGACAGGTGCAAGATAAACGCACTGGGTTAGTAATAACCTTATGGCTGAAGACTGATGCCGGACCCGTTAAGTTAGAAGTAACTAATGAGTTAGCGGTATTCTTTGTCGAAGTAGAGCATCTAGAAACGGCTAAATCTATCTTAGATGACCAACGAATATTACTTGAGAAGCATCAAGTTTTATCGTTAAAAACCTTTACTCAACGTGATGTTGCTGCCTTGTATTTTTCGAGTATGCGAAGCTTCTATCGTGCTAGAGATGCTTTAAAGTCTCAAAATATAAAATGTTATGAAGATGATATTCGCCCTGATGATCGTTTTTTGATGGAGCGCCATATAACAGCAGATATTGACTATCTTGGTAATCATCAGCTGTGCGGAGATTATCAACTCACCAAACAAGTTAAATGTAAGGGAGCAACAATAGAGCAACAACATAGTTTAACTATGCTTTCTATCGATATAGAGTGCTCTATGCAAGGTGAGTTGTACTCTATTGGTTTGTATGCAAATAACAATCACACAGTCTTTAAACGTGTGTTAATGATTGGCGAATCTCAGCCAGATGCTGATAGCTATATTCATTGGCAAACGGATGAAAAACAATTATTACAGCAATTTATTCGAGAAGTTAACCTGTTCGATGCCGATATCCTTATTGGTTGGAATGTCATTAATTTTGATTTCATGCTTTTACAAAAACGATGTGACCTTCATGGCATTCCTTTTTCTATAGGCCGTGATAGCACCTGTCCTTACTGGCGTAAAAATGCCAATAATACCGATCAGAACTTTATCGAAATAGCGGGTCGTGTAGTTCTTGATGGTATCGACTTATTAAAAACTGCCACTTACAACTTTTCTAGCTTCTCATTAGATAATGTCTCCCATAGCTTACTTGGTTTAGGAAAGAAGGTGGCAGATGTTGAAAACCGAGTGCAGGAAATTACCGATAATTTTAATCATAACAAATCTGCATTAGCAGCATATAATCTTGAAGACTGTCGTTTAGTCTGGTTGATTTTTGAAAAAACTCGGTTACTTGATTTTGCTAAATTAAGAGCACAACTCACGGGTTTATCTATTGATAGAGTAGGTGGATCTGTTGCAGCCTTCACCAATCTGTATTTACCTAAGTTACACCGAAGTGGTTACATTGCGCCCAATATGGGCGATGGTGAATCTGGCTTAGTGTCTCCTGGTGGTTATGTCATGGACTCCAAACCGGGCTTATATAAAAATGTACTGGTGCTTGATTTTAAATCATTGTATCCGAGTATTATTCGTACTTTTAAAATAGACCCGATGGGACTTATTGAAGGACTTAAAGCGGTCAGTGAGCAAAAATCAGCACACAGTAAATCTGAAAAACTCAGTGATGATTGTTTTGATGATGTAATTCGTGGTTTTGACGGCGCTTACTTTTCTCGAACGGAACATTTTTTACCAGATATCATCAAGTCACTTTGGTTAGAACGTGATAAAGCAAAATTGCAAAAGGATGCCGCTTTATCTCAAGCGATAAAGATAATTATGAGTAGCTTTTATGGTGTTTTGGGTTCAACAGGCTGTCGTTTTTTTGACCCTAGGTTATCAGGGTCAATTACCAAAAGAAGCCATGAAATTTTAAAAAAAACCAGTGTTTGGATTGAAAAGTTAGGGTATCAAGTCATTTACGGTGATACCGATTCTATTTTTGTTTCTATCGGCGCCGAGAAAACCAAAACTCAGGCAAAGCAGTTAGGTGCAGAGTTACGGTCATATATAAATGATAAGTGGCAAAATAGACTAAAGCGTGATTTTGACATTGAAAGCCAATTAGATATTGAATTTGAAACGCATTTTACTAAATTTTTGATGCCAACCATACGTGGAATCCATACGGTAAAAGATCAAAAAAGTATTGGTACTAAAAAACGTTATGCCGGTGTTTCTGATGGTGAACTTGTATTTAAAGGCTTGGAAACTGTACGCAGTGACTGGACTGATTTAAGTAAAGATTTTCAGCAAGAGTTATACCGACTGATATTTAATGATCAACCTATTGAGGGTTACATTAAAAAGATAGTTGATGAACTAAAACAAGGGCTTCATGATGAGAAGCTGATATATAAGAAAAAAATCAGACGAAAACTCAGTGATTATGTAAATACCCCACCGCACATAAAAGCAGCATTATTGGCTAATCAAAAGCTTAAAGAGCTAGGTGACAAGCCGACCTATAAACACCGCAGTTTAATTCGATATGTTATTACACTTGATGGGGTTCAACCATTAGAATTTAATACCAGCAAACTAGATTATGATTTTTATGTAGAAAAGCAACTCAAACCGATAGCGGATGATATATTACCTTTTATTGGTAAAGATTTTGAGTCAATTGCCGGCGATCAGATGGGTCTTTTTTAAAGGGTCACTAAACGCTAGCATCGCCATTAATATTAATGCACATTAATTATGAAGCTAGTGTTTATTTTCAAATTTTTTCTAACAATTCCTAGCCAGTTGAGTTGATTCAGGTTATAAATACATTATAAAGTTTTAGATGGCTAGATAGCTGAAAGTATTATGCATGCCCCTAAAGTTAAATCCCTTTAATGGAAGTGAATATGAAACAAGATACTAAAATAGTAAATGCTGGACGTAGTGCTAAATGGACTAATGGGGTTGTTAACCCTGCGGTAACACGCGCATCTACCGTGGTATTTAATACTGTCGCAGAGATGAATAATGCTGTGGCCAACCGACATAATCAAACCATGGTGTATGGTCGTCGAGGTACTACGACTTCTTTTGCTTTTAGCGATGCGATGACTGAGTTAGAAGGCGGAGCAGGTTGTGCTTTATATCCTTCAGGTACTGCAGCTATTACCAATGCTATTTTAGCTTTCGTTAAGCAAGGTGATCACATCTTAATGGTTGATAGTGCTTATGAGCCTACGCGTGATTATTGCGATAAAATATTAGCTAAAATGGGTGTTAGTACCACCTATTATGATCCTATGGTTGGTGCTGATATTGAAGCATTGATTCAAGATAACACCTGTCTAATTTTCTTAGAGTCACCAGGCTCTATTACCATGGAAGTACAAGATGTTCCTACTATTAGCGCTATAGCACATAAGCATGATTGTATCGTTATGCTTGATAATACTTGGGGCGCAGGTATTAACTTCAAGCCGTTTGATTATGGTGTTGATGTAAGTATACAAGCAGCAACCAAATATATTGTTGGTCATTCTGATGTAATGTTAGGCACAGCGACAGCGGTAGAAAAATATTGGCCTCAACTGAGAGATTACAGTTATTTGATGGGACAATGTACCTCTCCTGATGATCTATACCTAGCACTTCGGGGCATTCGTACTCTTGGGATAAGATTAAAACAGCACCAAAAAAGTGCAACTAAGGTAGCTCAATGGTTACAAGAACGTCCAGAAGTCGCTAAAATATTACACCCCGCGTTTGAGTCATGTCCAGGTCATGAATTTTTCAAACGAGATTTTGAAGGCTCTAATGGTTTATTTTCTTTTGTACTTAACTGCGGTAATAAAGAAGCATTAACAGCATTTTTAGATGGTTTACATCATTTTAAAATGGGTTACTCATGGGGAGGTTTTGAAAGTTTAATTTTAGGTATCACTAATGTAAACGCTATTCGAAGTGCGACTACATTTGATTGTGAGTTTCCGCTAATTAGACTACATATCGGTTTGGAAGATGTAGACGATTTAATTGAAGATTTATCGAAAGGATTTGAGCGTTTTAATCAAGTACTTGCCAATTCATAGAGTATAACGAGTACTATTGGCATACTGGAAAGATAGCTAAGACCGGTATTACGGTGCTTAGCTAGTTATATTGAACATTACTTTTCAAGTAATGTTCAATATTTTATAAAAGCTGCAAAATATCAGACTTGTAGCCATGGCTGCAGTATTTGATAAGTTATATCTCAGGCGAAGAGAGCTTCACAACGTAAAATAAGCAGTCATTTATCGCCGTATTTTTATTGGTTGTCGCCTTAAATAAACGTAGATTATGAAGGCAGACTAATTGATTTTCTCGAGCATAAAAGTATTGATCAAGCACGTTTTTACCACTTTTATCAATAAGCTGCAGATTATCAAGACCATTACCGTCAATCCAACCGATCATGTCATCTTGATGAGCACTACCAAAGTTGAAGCATTCAATATTGTCTTTAAGTGTAACGCCACTATAACCTTCATCATGTTGAGCATAAGATAGTTTGATTTCTGGCTTTAATTGCAATCTAAGTGGACGATAAATCACTTCTACTGGTTTTTCTTGATGGATATAACCAATATTCCCGCATTGGGCAACTTGACTAATACCTGAAAAGGCAATTTCATGTGCTTGCTCATCTTGGCAACCGCCACATTCAATAGTGATAAAAGGGCAATCAAAATTTTGCTCCATTATCGAGCCCATATTCAAATCAGATAAAATTAAGGTTTGACAAAAAAGTGATGCTAATGACAATGTTTCAGTAGTCACGACTGAGCTAACTGCAAACGTAGGACCAGAGCTTGAAGAGTTGTGAAGATCGATCACCATTTCAGGAGTAACTTCTCTGATCGCTTGTTCAATCAATGATGCTCGTTGACAATAACCTGTTTGCCCAACATCTTGACATTCAAATGAACAATCCCTTCCGAAGCAACGATTAATGTCGATGCCCCCCTTGATAAAGCGTTGGCTAAATAATGGTTTACTAGCAGCGGCTTCAACCGAACAGATAATAAAACGTAAATTTGTTGTAGGTTTATCTTCCGGTAATACTTCCGTTAAGTAGCGATGCATAGCAATGATGCCAGAAGGCTCATTACCATGTAGTAAGGTAGTAAATACTCGACATTTTTGTTGATCCTTCCCTGATACATCAATAACCGTTGGACCTGTCATTGATAGCAGAAATTGTTCATAATCAGCATGTAAATCTTGCCATGCCGGATCTTTTAAGTAGTTGATTTCGCTAAAATCTATATCCATGATGCTGCCTAAGTAATTTTTGTTTGATGTGCATATCCTCTGTGAGAGGTAAGGATGTCACACTTGCGGTAACTACCATGTTGATTAAGGTCAATAAATTGTAGTAAAGAGGTGATTTATATTTATTTGGCGGTAAACTACTCGTATATTAACCAGAACCTATAAAGAGATATTACTATGAGTGAAGAAACCATATTTTCTAAAATTATTCGTCAAGAAATTCTAACACCCTTGTTATACCAAGATGAACTGGTAACTGCCTTTCGAGATGTTGCCCCCCGTGTTGATAGTCATATATTAATAGTACCTAATAAACACATAGCTACTATTAATGATGTCACCAGTGATGATGAATTAACCTTAGGGCGTATGATTACTGTTGCTAAAAAGCTTGCCAAAGAAGAGGGGATTGATGAGAAGGGCTATCGCTTAGTTATCAATTGTAACAGTGATGGTGGGCAAGAAGTTTACCATATCCACATGCATCTATTAGGTGGCCAGCCTTTAGGACCAATGCTGTGTTGCTAAGCTTATATCCTTAAATAGTGTTACTTACCAGTGGCAAAAATCCATCTAAGATAGGTGATATTGGCGATTAATCGGTGATAGTCTATATAATAATCATTCAGTCAATCATTCGGTGCTATGTTGTCTTTGCAGCGAAAAATTCGGTTGTTTTATACAGTAAGTATGCGATAAGCCGCTAGATTACTAAGGTCAAAGACAATGAAATCATTTTATTATTAGCGCATACTTCGTTATAGCATCAATTAAATGGTTATTTTTGTGAATTGGAAAGAATTACTGGAAAATAGAAGTCGTCTATTTTGGCTAGCCCATACCGCGGGTTGGTTTGGCTTTGCTTTTGTGCATTATCTTGGCTCATTGCAACATGACTCGCGGGATATCTTCGTAGTAATTATCTTTCTGAATGCTTATGCCGGTTGGTTGTTTACTGTACCGCTGCGTTATATTTATCGAAAAGCGTGGAACTTTCCCCCGATTAAGATTGCTTTAGTAGTCATTCTTTCCTCTTATTTTACCGGTGTATTATGGCAAATAGTTAAAAATATCAACTACTGGGAAATATATAAGCATGGTTATGAGCCAGAATTTTGGTTCATGTACACTCAAAATAGCTTAGGGTCTTTTTATATTATTTTAAGTTGGAGTGGTCTATATTTTGGTAGTAAATACTATCAAATGCTGCAGATAGAAAAACAAAATGTTTTAAAAGCAAATGCGGTTGCTCATCAAGCGCAGTTAAAAATGTTGCGCTATCAACTTAACCCGCACTTTCTATTTAATACCCTCAATGCTATTTCAACGCTTATTTTGATAGAAGAAAATAAAACGGCAAATACCATGGTAACTAAGCTCAGTGAGTTTTTACGGTATTCTCTTGATAAAGACCCGATGAAGAAAGTAACCTTGGAATCTGAAATACAAGCGTTACAGTTGTACCTTGCTATCGAACAAGTCCGTTTTGAAGATAGGTTACAACTTGATTTTCAAATAAATGATAATTGTCAGCAAGCCTTAGTCCCCAGCATGATTTTGCAGCCCTTAGCTGAAAATGCAATTAAACATGCGATTGCAGTACAAGAGCAGGGCGGTAGTATTACTATTTCCGTTAATCGTTTTGCCGATGATTTATTGATAGAAGTTGCCGATAATGGCCCCGGTGCAGATATTATTAATGGAAACTTACATCGTGAAAGTGGTGTCGGTTTAGTTAATACGCGCGAACGTTTACAAGCTTTGTATAATGAAAAATTTTCGTTAGTTGTTTCCAATAACCAGCCGACTGGTGTTAAAGTAAATCTACGTATGCCATTTCAGCTAAGCTAAAATTATGTTTCCTGATCTGAGCGTACCGTTACCATTTATGAGAACCAATTAATTAGGGATTTTATATGTCACTATCAACCATTATCGTTGATGATGAACCGCTGGCTCGTAAAGGTTTAGCGATACGTTTACGAGCGCATGATGATATTAATGTTATTGAACAGTGCTGTAACGGTAGAGAAGCATTAGAGGCGATACGAGCTTACCAAGTTGACCTCATGTTTCTTGATATTCAAATGCCAGGACTTAATGGCTTTCAGGTAATAGAAAGTATTATTGAGCAAGGTTTAGCTATGCCTGTCGTTGTTTTTGTTACAGCCTTTGATCAATACGCTTTAAAAGCTTTTGAAGTACACGCGCTGGATTACTTATTAAAACCAGCAGATGAAGAAAGGCTTGAGCAAACTATTGATAAAATACAACACTATTTTAAAAGCAGTGCAGATACGGCACATAAATCGAAACTGGTTCGATTAGTTAGTGACGTTACCGGTAATGATTATCAGAAAATATTAACCGAATTAGACAATGATCAAGAATTAACGTTATCTAGCTATTCAGATGTCTTAGCGATTAAAGATGCGGGCGAAGTGAATCGTGTCTCTGTAAAAGATATTCTTTGGATTGATGCCGCAGGTGATTATATGTGTGTACATACCTTAGAAACTAAGCAAAATACTAGACAAGAAAATACCTATATTCTCAGAAAAACAATGAAAGAATTAGAAGCCTGTTTAGACCCTAAGCAATTTATTCGTAATCATAGATCAACCATAGTTAATAAAAATATTATTGATAAATTTTGTAGCCAAGTAAATGGGGAATACTTTTTAGTATTGAAAAATGGTAAAGAGTTAAAAGTGAGTCGTAGTTATAAGGATAAAGTAAAACAAGCAGTCAATAGTTAATAACTTTATTCATAAAGATTCTAAGCTAAAAAAAGGCCATATGTTGATAACATATGGCCTTTTTAACATTAACTATCTGGGAGTTTCTTAAATAATGTTGAGATTACTTAAGGTGTCTTTTAGAAATAGTTAAAATTTTCAATGTATTTGAAGCACCAACGGTTTCCATCATATCACCATGGGTTAAAATAAGTTTATCACCTACTGCTAACTCAATCTTGCCACTTACCACTTTTAACATCTCATCAGATAAGTTGTCATTGTTTACGTGAGTTGAATCAAATTCAATCGGATAAACACCACGGTATATTGCGGTTTTATTTAATGTTTTTGGATGGCGAGATAATGAGAATATCGGTAAACCTGAAGTGATACGTGACATTAACTTACTGGTTTGACCTGATTCGGTTAAAGATATAATCGCTTTAACACCCTCTAAATGGTTTGCAGCGTACATAGCAGATAGTGCAATTGTTTCTGACACTTCACTAAAAGTCAGTTCCATTCTATGGTTTGAAATATTAACTGAACGATGCTGCTCCGCACCAACACAAACATTAGCCATTGCTGTTACTGTTTCAACAGGATACTTACCTGCAGCAGTTTCTGCTGATAACATTACCGCATCAGTACCATCTAATACGGCATTTGCTACATCCATAACTTCAGCACGTGTTGGCATAGGTTGCTCAATCATGGTCTCCATCATTTGTGTTGCCGTGATTACTACACGATTTAATTGACGAGAGCGAGTGATAATATGCTTTTGCTTACCAACCAATGCCGCATCACCAATTTCAACGCCTAAATCACCACGGGCTACCATAACAACATCTGAAGCTAAGATAATACCATCAAGAATTTTGTCATCATTAACGGCTTCAGCACGTTCAATTTTAGAAACCAAACGAGCATCACAGCCAGCTTCTTGCGCGAGTAAACGTGCTTCACGCATATCTGCTGCATCACGAGGAAATGAAACCGCTAGAAAATCAACATTGATCTTTGCTGCTAATTTAATGTCTTCTTTATCTTTAGCGGTTAAGGCTGGTGCAGTTAAACCGCCACCTTGACGGTTAATACCTTTGTTATTTGATAAAGGGCCACCAACAGTAACTTCAGTGAATACCGAATTATCAGAGGTAGATAATACTTTTAATTGTACACGGCCATCGTCAAGTAATAAAATGTCTCCAGTGTTAACATCTTGTACTAATTTTTTATAATCAATGCCCACTTTTTCTTGACAGCCTTCACCTTTTTCTAAGGTTGCATCTAATTCAAACTTATCACCAATGGCTAATTTAATTGGGCCATTTTTAAAGGTAGAAACACGAATCTTAGGGCCTTGTAAATCACCTAATATACCAACATAAACGCCTAATTCTTTTGCTATTGCTCTGACATTGTCGGCTCTATCTATATGATCTTGTGGAATACCGTGAGAGAAATTAAGTCTAACTACGTTTACACCCGCAGCTAATACATTTTTTAAAATTTCACGATCGTCTGTTGCAGGACCTAAGGTAGCAACAATTTTTGTTCTTCTAGGCATTTTAATCCTCTTATATTTTTAATTACGTTCTAAATAGGTTTATCGCTGGTGTTAATGATGATTGAAATACAGTGTCAATCATCAGCGACTAATCATTAATCTTTTCTCTCGAAGCGTGAACTCCTTAAACTATCTTTTACTTTTTTCAGGTTATCTCTAAATTTACTACCGCGACGTAGAGTGAAACCTGTCGCTAAAACATCAATTAAAGCTAATTGCGCAATGCGTGACGACATTGGCATATAAAGATCAGTATCTTCACTGACATCAACCGAAAGCACTATGCTACATTCTTTAGCAAGTGGGGTATCAGTGGTGGTAATCCCTATTACAGTGGCATCGTTTTCTTTCGCTAAACTGGCCACTTCAACAAGTGACTTTGTACGTCCTGTATGGGAAATCACGACAACTACATCCCCTTGGCGACTATTTATAGCACTCATACGTTGCATTAATATGTCATCGAAATAAACAACAGGGACATTGAAGCGAAAAAACTTATTTTGAGCATCATGAGCCACAATGGCAGATGCCCCTAAACCAAAAAACGAGATTTTATTGGCTTGGGTTAAAACATCGACAGAGCGATTGATATCATTAGCATCTAAACTTTTACGTGCTAATTCAAGACTAGCCATAGTCGATTCAAATATCTTGGAGGTATATTCATCAGCGGTATCATTTTCATCTACATGGCGATTAACATAAGGCGTACCATTGGCTAAGCTTTGTGCTAAATGTAATTTAAAGTCAGGATAACCCTTGGTGTCTAATCGACGGCAAAAACGGTTAACGGTTGGTTCACTAATATTGGCTTGCTTGGCAAGTGCCGCAATACTTGAGTGAATAACGGTATTTGGTGACGCTAAAATAACTTCTGCTACTTTGCGCTCAGATTTGCTGAGCATGTCTAGTTCGTTAGTGATCTTTTCTAATATATTCATTATGGACTGATCCTAGAGCTTATTTATCTAAAGTTATAACGATATTTCAATGATAGCTTGCGTCAAATAATAGGCTATTTTGTCTATACTGTAATTTATTTTCTGCGTAAGGAACAGAAAAAATGAAATTTTATTTCATAAGTTAGTGTTTTGATCTTTAAATATCAGTAAATAAAAATGTAATTTTCTTTAAGTAATACTGCTATCACAGTAGTCTTAGGTGTTTTGGCGCTGGTAATTGCTATAATGCATTAAAAGACAAAGAAAGAGATATAATTTGAATTTATGTAGTAAAATTACAAAAAGTTCTTTACTGTCGACTAAACAAGCGCTAAATTAGGCTTATATGTAGTTTAGTTACAACCGATTTTTACTGTTAACTCATGTGTTTTGACGGATGAGTAAAAATATAAGTAACATTAAAGCAATAAATTTATATAAGAGAAATTCTATGAGTAATTTAGATTGTCAATCAGCAAGTGAAATTGTTATTTTTGGTGCTATGGGTGACTTATCTTGCCGTAAGCTACTACCTGCATTATATCAATTAGAAGTATGCGGTTTAATCAATAAAGATAGTCGAATTGTTGGCGCAGCAAGACAAGACCATACACTTGAAGAATTTAAAAGTGTTGTTGTAGAAAACTTAAATAAGTATGTTAAAGAAACGATCGATGAAGCTGTGCTTACACGTTTTATTAATCGCTTGGTTTATCAAGCACTAGAATTCAAAGATAGCAGTTCATTTAATAAATTAAATGACGCGCTAGCCGATGGAAACGATACCCGTGTTTATTACTTTTCGACACCACCTGCTATATATGGAGATATTTGCAAAGGTTTACACCACGCGAACTTAATTACTGATGCTGATCGTGTTGTGATGGAGAAACCTATTGGTCACTCACTAGAGTCTTCTATTGAAATCAACAATCAAGTTTCTGAATATTTTAAAGAAAATCAAACTTACCGCATAGATCACTATTTAGGTAAAGAAACAGTCTTAAACCTATTAGTATTACGCTTTGCCAACTCATTGTTTACGAATAACTGGGATCGAAATAGTATCGATCATGTGCAAATCACGGTAGCAGAAAGTGTTGGTATTGAAGGACGTTGGGGCTTTTATGACGAAGCAGGCCAACTTCGCGATATGGTACAGAATCATCTATTGCAAATACTATCTCTTTTGGCCATGGAACCACCAGCGGACCTAAGCGCTGAGAGTGTTCGTGCAGAAAAGCTGAAAGTTGTTAAAGCATTAAAAGCGATAAATCGAGAAAATATTAAAGATAAAGCAATTCGCGGACAATATAGCGACGGTTTCTTAAATGGTGTTTCAGTACCCGGATATTTAAATGAGGAAGGTGCTAACGCAAATAGTAATACCGAAACATTTGTCGCGATAAAAGCAGAGATAGATAACTGGCGCTGGAAAGGCGTACCATTTTACCTTCGTACCGGTAAACGTATGCCGAAGAAGCATAGTGAAATAGTGGTACATTTTAAGCAGCAGCCACATAATATTTTCAAAGACAGCTATAGCGATTTACCCGCTAATAAACTAACCATTCGCTTACAACCTGATGAAGGGGTTGAATTGCAAATGATGAATAAAATACCCGGTATTGCTTCACAGATGCGTATTCAAGAAAATAAATTAGATTTAAGTTTTTCTGATACTTATAACGATGAGCGTGTTGTTGATGCTTATGAGCGCTTAATGTTAGAAGTGTTAAATGGCAATCAATCATTATTTGTTAGTCGAGACGAAGTTGAAGCGGCTTGGATCTGGGCTGATAGCATTATTGAAGCTTGGAAGACAACAAATGAAGCACCTAAACCTTATGCTGCAGGTTCATGGGGACCAGTCTCTTCTATATCGTTAATTGCGCGTGATGATCGCCAGTGGGTAGAATAGTTATGAATGAATTAACGGAATTTAACGCACGTAATGATTTAGATAATGAACTAGCAAGTACTGTAAGTGATATTTTAGCTAAAGCGATCAAGGAGAAGGGTAAAGCAAGCATTGCTGTATCTGGGGGGTCTACGCCTAAAGGTTTCTTTAGTGTGCTATCACAAAGTGATATTGATTGGTCAAAGGTAACCATTACTTTGGCTGATGAGCGCTGGGTTCCTATCGATAGTGAGGCAAGCAATACCCGTTTAGTACATGAAAACCTACTACAAAACAAAGCTGAGAAAGCTAAGTTTTTTCATCTTAAACAAGGTGATGAGTTAACAGACGAAACCCTTGAAGATTTAAACGTGGCAGCAAGTAAAATATTATTACCACTGGATGTATTAATTTTAGGAATGGGTGAAGACGGTCACACGGCTTCATTATTCCCATGTAGCGACCAAATCACTTCTGGTCTCGATGAGACGAATGATGCAGCACTACTGAAAGTTCAACCTAAAACGGCACCGCATCAACGTATCAGCTTTACTTTTGCCAGTTTAATGACCAGCAAAAACATTTTCCTTCACTCTTGTGGCGAAGGAAAGAAGACGGTATTAACGCAAGCGTTAAATGGCGATGACCCGTTTGAAATGCCTATCAGAGCATTTTTACAACACCCTAGCTTAAACACTCAAATTTTTTGGGCACCATAACTCACTTGTCAAATAAGTTTAAGTACTAGACAAAATTTAAAAGTATATAAGTTGAGAGAATAAATGAAACAGCAAATAGTAGATATTACCGACAGAATTATAAAACGTAGTACTAAAACTCGTGCTGCATATTTAGCAAAAATTGATGCCGCAAAATCAGACACAGTTCATCGTGCCGGTTTATCATGTGGTAACTTAGCACACGGCTTTGCTGCTTGTGGAAAGGATGACAAGTCATCATTACGCGGCATAAATCATTCAGATATCGCTATTGTTTCTGCTTACAACGATATGCTTAGTGCTCATCAGCCATATCAGACATATCCAGACATAATTAAAGCGGCGGTTAAAGAAGCTGGTGGCGTTGCACAATTTGCTGCGGGTGTCCCTGCCATGTGTGATGGTGTTACACAAGGCCAGCCGGGTATGGATTTAAGCTTGATGAGCCGTGATGTAATCGCAATGTCAACGGCTGTTGGTTTATCTCATAACATGTTTGACGGTGCATTAATGTTAGGCATCTGCGATAAAATAGTACCTGGCTTACTGATCGCAAGTATGACATTTGGTCATTTACCGACGGTATTTATCCCAGCAGGTCCTATGCCTTCAGGTCTGCCAAACAAGGAAAAAGCTCGCGTTCGTCAGCAACATGCTAAAGGCGAAGTGGACGAAGTCGCATTGCTTGAGGCTGAATCTGCGTCATATCACTCTGCAGGTACTTGTACTTTCTTTGGCACAGCAAACTCCAATCAGTTAGTGGTTGAAGTCATGGGCTTACATTTACCTGGTGCATCTTTTATTGCCCCTAATACACAACTTCGTGAAGAATTAACAAAAGCTGCTGCTCGTCAAGCGACTCGTTTAACGCAACAATCGGGTAACTATCTGCCGATTGGGAAAATGGTTGATGAACGCTCGGTAGTTAATGCTATTGTAGCGTTACTTGCAACAGGCGGTTCAACTAACCTGACTATGCATATAATTGCTTTTGCTAAAGCGGCAGGCATTATTATTAACTTCCAAGACTTTAATGATCTTTCTGAAGCTGTTCCATTATTAACACGCATATACCCTAACGGCCATGCGGATATAAACCAATTTCAAGAAGCTGGCGGCATGGCGTTATTATTCCGAGAACTTATTGAAGGTGGGCTAGTATACGAAGATGTAGAAACTATCTGTGGTCGCGGTTTAACTCGATACACCAAAAAACCTGTTTTAGACAATGGTGAGCTTAAGTGGGTTGATTGCGTAGAAAAGTCACTTGATGATGAAATTATTGCAACCGTTGCTAAGCCATTTAGTTCTCATGGTGGTTTACGAGTAATGAAAGGTAATTTAGGTGTTTCGGTTATTAAAACGTCATCACTTCGAGAAGGTAGCTTCGTCATTAAAGCACCTGCTGTTGTTTTTGAAGACCAACATGAATTACAGACTGCATTTGACGCAGGTGAGCTAGAAAAAGATTTTGTTGCCGTAGTAAGGTTCCAAGGCCCTAAAGCTCGTGGCATGCCTGAATTACACAAATTAACGCCATTGTTAGGCGTACTTCAAGACAAAGGCTTTAAAGTTGCTCTCGTTACTGACGGACGTATGTCTGGCGCTTCAGGTAAGGTGCCTGCAGCCATTCATTTATGCCCTGAAGCACTCGATGGTGGTTTAATTGCTAAAGTTAAAAGTGGCGACATGATCAATGTAGATGGCGAAACTGGCGAACTTACTCTATTAGTTGATGAAAAAGAATTAGCTTCACGTGAAGTTGCTCAGTTTCAAGTAAATGGTCATCATGAAGGCATGGGCCGTGAGCTATTTGGCTTTATGCGTCGTAATTTGAGTTCAGCTGAAACAGGTGCGTGTTCGTTATTCGATTCATAATCAATAAGAACAGATAACGACTAAGGAGTTGCATCTTGACTCCTTTTTATAATTAACCAGATAAAGAACTCAGCGACTATTTACCCTTTAGGTTAAGTATCGCCAAGAAAATAAAGAGGAATTATGACAGTATCAAAAAATTGGCAAATTATGCCAAAGGACCTTTTCAACATGGGGCCTATTGTTCCTGTATTAGTAATCAACAACGTTGAAGAGGCGTTACCGATTGCGGAAGCATTATTGACTGCAGGCATTAAAGTATTAGAAGTAACTTTACGTACGTCGGCAGCACTTGAAGTGATCAGTGCTATTGCAAAGGAATTACCAGAAGCCATTGTGGGCTCAGGTACCGTTACCAACCGTCAGCAATTGCAGCAGTCTTATGATGCGGGTGCTAAATTTGCTATCAGCCCAGGTTTAACAAAAGATTTATTACAAGCGGGTAATGAGGGTAATATTGCGTTAATTCCAGGTATATCTTCTATTTCTGAGCTTATGGACGGTGCAGATTATGGTTATGATCATTTGAAATTTTTCCCTGCAGAAGCTTCGGGTGGCGTTAATGCTATTAAATCAATTGGTGGGCCTTTCCCTGATATTCGTTTTTGCCCTACAGGCGGTATAAACCTAGGTAATGTGCGTGATTATTTGGCTTTACCGAATGTTGTTTGTTGTGGTGGTTCATGGTTAGTTTCAAATAGTATTGTAGAAAACAAAAATTGGTCTGAAATCACCAAATTAGCTAACCAAGCATTAGCATATGTAAAATAGACCTTGTGATAATTTAACTTATTACTCGTTAATGAACATAAAAAAGGCTAGTCATTAAAATAATGACTGGCCTTTTTTTGGTTATTATAGAACTAGCTATATAGATGACAGTAATGTTTTTAGTGGTTGTTTTGTGCCATTTTTAAACGTTCAGCCATTGATAATGGTTGATCATTGCTTTTGTTGACTTCCACTGTTTTGACTTCCACTTTTTCAGGCTTCTTCGCTTTCTCTACTTTTTTGTCACCTTTGAAGACAGATTTCATCATGTTCTTCATACTGTTGATACTTTCAGCAGCCATTCTATTACCAAGATCAACGTCAACTGTCATTCGATTACCGTATTGGATATCAACGTCAGGTGGTGTTATTTTTTTATCTGGTACAGGTGTAGCTTTTACAGTTTCAATTGGTTGTTCTGCTTTGGCTTCTTCTATATCAACACGCTTATGAGGTGTTGCTAGCTTTTCTTGAGCCAGCTTAGATTTACTAATTTGTGCTTCATCACTTTCACTAGTGCTGATGTCTTGCATCGCTAGTGCACTTGGTTTACAAGAGGGCATAAAGATGTCATTAGAGCTCATTCTTCGATCAAAGTCGTCGACAACTTCAGTCATTTCTTTTCCTGCTATATGCACAGCATCTTTAACTTGTGATAACTTTCGGTTTAAGCCTTTATGTTTTTTCTCAATATTATCAATAGCATCTTTGACATTATCATTTAAGTTTTGTGTTAAGGTTTTATAGTCTTCAATTTGTTTTTCAAATTTACCTAGAGATGACTGACTATGGTTAATACTATCGTCAATTGAGGCCAACTTTGATACTAAGCGTTGCTTTTTAGCTATGAATTTGTCAGAAATTTCTTTTGGAATTAACGGAGCCTGCACTGTAACTGGCAATATATCGGCAAACTCACTAATACAATTGACGGGTTTCCATTGAGTAAATGAAGGGTGCCAGCCATATACATTTGGGTTACTCGCTAAATAATCTTTTGCCCCGTCTAAGTCGAATGGGGCAGTTACTTCGCCATTATTTGAAAAAAACCATTTTTTCATCGTAAATACTCTTATCTGTGAACTTTAGTTTATATAATTAATATGATGAACCACTTAGCGGGTAAGTAACCAACGAGTAGTGATTAATAATCCGTTTTAATTACGTTAGCTAGATTTTTCTGTAAAGCCGCATATTGCTCTTCAATTGTCTTAACTACCGCTCTAACTTCTTCAGTTAAGTTATGAGCAATTTGGCCATAATTATCTAACTCAGCATCTATTTCATATAAAGAATCTGAAGTGATTTTTATAGTCTTATCAATACGGTCTAATGTTGTAATTAATTCTTTTTCTTCTCCAATTAAACCATCAATCAGATCTTTTGGGATCTCTATTGGAGGAGGTGGTGGTGTCATTGATACTTCAAATTCATCAATACAACTAACAGGAACCCAATGCGTATATGAAGGATGCCAGGCATATAAATCAGGATTCTTTGAAACTAATTCATTTGATTCTTTTAACTCTAAAGGACCTGTTACTTTACCATTGTCTGAAAAAAACCATTTTTTCATAATAATTATTACTCTCTTTTAAATCTATTACGTCACTATTAAATTAAGTAACGATAATGCCTGATCTTATTTATAAACAGCGAGTTTTCAACTACCCACCATTTAACGCCAGCCTAAGGCAACAGTCAAGCTATTTTGTTAATGATAAGTTATAGCCTTGTATAGCGTTTCCTGATCATAAGATAAATGATTTGTTATGCTGATGCGCTATTATAAATAGCATGATTTAAAATATGAATTAACAAAATTTTGTATGAATTATCTTACTCGGCCTTAATTAACAGTCTTTATCAAAATCAGGTGAAATTCAGACAAAAAAAAGCCAGTTATAATTTTTATAACTGGCTTTTTAAGTTTAACGTACGTTTATGCTATGGCTTAGTTGCCTGCGCACTACTACGATTTACCACATCAGCAATAATAGCTGTTCTACCTGACGACTGATGAACATGTCGTTCACTGTCAGCCATAAAGCTTGTTGGTATATCTTTAATAGTCGTGATTGTTTCTGTTTTAGTCATTGGTGCTTTTGCATGGCCAGATAGACGGTTAGCTTTTTTAACTTGTCTTGCTAACTTTTTATCTTTAGGTGCGGCTTTCTTGACTGCAGAGGATGCTTTCTTAGCAGGCTTAGGAGCTACAACTTTATCTTCTTGCGTTGCAATGACAGTTTCCGCAACTTCAACGCTTTTAGCAACTGGTGCAGTATCATTTACTGTTTCTTGCTTAACAGTTTCAATAGCTGGACTTGTAACATCCGTTTCAACTGGAGCGGCGACATTCGCCTCTTTTACTTCAGGAGATTCTTCTGTCGTTACAACAACGTCTTGTTTTTGCTCTAACGGCAGCTCTTGCTGAACTTCAGTCACTTGCTCAGCAACATCTGCTGTGGAAACTTCTTCTTCAGTTTTCGTTGTATCAAGCTCTTTGGTGTCATTTAACGGCACATCAATAACCGTTTCAACTGCTTCAGTTTCAACTGCTTTAGTTTCAACTGCTTTAGTTTCAACAGGTGCTGCTGCAATTGTTTCAACCGCAACTTCTTCAGTTGAAGTAACCACTACTTCTTGTTCAGTAACAGAAGTTGCAGGATAACGTGCTTCTACTGACTCATCGGTAGTTATATTTTCAGTCGTTAATGCCTGATCCTGTTGTGTAGCTTCAGAATTATTTTCAGCATTATTACGACGACGACGTTGACCATTTGCTCTTAAGTGTCTTGGAGAACGTCTATTACGTGGTTTATCATCGTTAGTTGCTACAACCTCTACATTCTCAACAGTAGGAGTATTAACCTGTTCAATTTCAGGGGTACTAACTACAGCTAATTTTTCAGTTGTTTCGATGACTTTATCTGTCGGTGTTACACGTATTTTTTTACGATTGTTCCTACGTTGACGACGTTCAGTATTCTTCTCTTCTTTAACAACTTTTTCTTTATCAACAGCGATAGTTTTACGAGGCTGTCTCTTAGGTTTATTGACTTCTTCATCGCGACTAGGACGAGTATCTCTTGCTTCATTTTCTTTTTGAATAGGACGATTAGTAGCATCTTCGCCATTACGGTCGTTACGGTTACGGTTATTGCCACGATTGTTGCGACGCTTAGCTTGCTGGTTTCCACGTCTTTCTTGTGGTTTTTTAGGTTGTTGAGTAGTACTTACTTCTTTAACTTCTTCAACCACTTCTTCAGCAACAAAGAGGCTCTTTAACCAACCAAAGAATCCACTAGGTTTCGTTTGTTTTGATACCGTAGTTATTTCCGCTTTTACTGGCGACTCATCGACTTTAGGAGCACGTGTTGGTGAAGTCATACCTTGAATCAAAGGTTCATCACGTTTAGCCGCAACTTTATCAAACTTAGGCATTTTAGCTTCTTCAAGTTCAGCTTTCTTTACCGGTAATTCATAACTTGCTTCTACGATAGTTTCATCATTTTTAACACGCAGAACTTCGTATTGCGGAGTATCCATATGTGGATTAGGAATGATCAAAACTCTTACATTATGATGTTTTTCAACATGCATCACTGAGCGACGTTTCTCATTTAATAAGTAGGTTGCAACAGGTACAGGTACTTGTGCTTGTACATGTAACGTATTTTCCTTTATCGCTTCTTCTTCCATTAATCGTAATATAGATAACGCTAAAGATTCAACACCACGAACATGACCTGTACCACTACAACGAGGACATACACCTTGGCTTGTTTCACCAATTGAAGGACGTAAACGTTGGCGAGACATCTCTAATAAACCAAAGCGAGAGATTTTACCAAGCTGAATACGTGCTCTATCTTGATGAACTGAATCACGCATTCTATTTTCTACTTCACGTTGATGACGAACAGGTGTCATATCGATAAAGTCAATAACAACCAAGCCACCTAAATCACGTAAGCGAAGTTGACGAGCAATCTCTTCAGCAGCTTCTAAATTGGTATTAAAGGCAGTTTCTTCAATGTCACTACCTTTAGTTGCACGTGCTGAGTTAATATCTATAGAAGTCATTGCTTCAGTAGGGTCAATAACAATTGATCCGCCAGAAGGTAAGCGTACTTCACGTTGGAAGGCCGTTTCTATTTGAGTTTCAATTTGATAATGCGTAAATAAAGGTACATCACTGGTATATAGCTTTATTTTATTTAAGAAGTCAGGACGAACGACCTCAATGTGTTTTTTAACACTTTCAAACGTTTTAGGACGATCAATTAATACTTCACCAATATCACGACGTAAATAGTCACGAATAGCACGTAAAATCAGGTTGGTTTCTTGATGAATTAAGAAAGGAGCAGGGCGACTTTTGCCTGCATCACTAATCGCTTGCCAGTGATGTAAAAGGACACTGAGATCCCATTTTAATTCTTCATAATCTTTACCTACGCCAGCAGTTCTTACAATTAAGCCCATGCCTTTAGGTAAATCTAGTTTGCTCAACGAAGCTTTTAACTCGGTGCGTTCATCACCTTCAATACGACGTGAAATACCACCAGCACGTGGGTTGTTTGGCATTAATACTAAATAACTACCAGCAAGACTAATAAAGGTAGTAAGAGCCGCGCCTTTTTGGCCACGTTCTTCTTTATCTATCTGAACGATAACTTCTTGGCCTTCGTGTAATACTTCTTTAATGTTAGGGCGGCCTTGAAATGTATAGCCTTTAGGGAAGTATTCACGTGCGATTTCTTTCATTGGTAAGAAACCATGGCGATCGGCACCATAATCAACAAAAGCAGCTTCTAGAGAAGGCTCAATACGTGTGATTTTAGCTTTATAGATATTAGATTTTTTTTGTTCGTGACCTGGACTTTCAATATCTAAATCGTAAAGTTTTTGGCCATCTACTAGTGCTACGCGCAATTCTTCTGATTGGGTAGCGTTAATTAACATACGTTTCATAGTTTGTCGGACTCATTTTTAGTCACAACACACCATTTGCTTAGGACACAAAGCAATCTGTTTTTCTGGTAACAGCAATTTGTCAACCTCACGGTTGTCACGGTTAACCTGTCATAAAACCAGGTTAAGCTGTTATAAATTCTGATTGTTTTTTATATCACCGCCTTTTACTTAAATAGGCAATGTTAATTTATTTCTTTATGTGCTCAGCCTGTGTGCTGTGCAAAATACCAGCGCATTTGCTCCGGTATTATTTTATAATAATTGCTTTATGGTGCTGGGCTAATAACAAATTAAAATCAAAATGTTAAAACTGTTTATGCTTCGTTGACAATCTACAACGGGTAAATTATCAAAAGTGATACTTTACTGTGTCAATTAATGCAATAGGCCGTACTATCAATATGTCTTTTTTCTATTTTTTTAACGCTTCATAGGTGCAGTTAATAAAATGAATTTTCGCATATAGATGTGGCCGCAGTTTGCCTCTTACGTCTCTCTTTAAAGCTTCTAAGGTTAAATTGTTACGTTGATTAGCCTTGTATGATTCTTTCATATGGCTACTTAATCCGCTGTTAGCGTTAAATATCAACTAATAACCCTTTTATTATCCCACTATCCTTGGTGTTTAGCCAACAAAAAAGGGAGTTAATTACATTATTAGCTAAATAAAGTGTGTTAAACTGCAGCCATGAAAGAAACTAAGACTCAAAAAGCCAATCACGTGCCTAAAATTAAATTAAAGACCAAACATCACTCAGTTGTAAAAAAGCCCCAACAGAAAAAAATTACGCCTGAAAAACCCGTTCAAGAGAAAATCGCTGCTGAGCCTGAAAAGCCAAAAGTACGCTTTATTACCATAGATAGTGAAGATGCAGGGCAGCGTATTGATAATTTTTTATTAAGAACACTTAAGGGAGTTCCTAAAAGTCACCTTTATCGTTTAATGCGTAAAGGCGAGATAAGAGTCAATAAAAAACGGATCAAACCTGTTTATAAATTACTTATCGATGATGAAGTACGTATTGCTCCTATTAGAGTTTCAGAAGAAAAAGATGCAGTGTCAACGGGATTACACATAGTAGCTAATCTAGAAAAACAAATTCTTTTTGAAGATGACCGATTAATTGTTATCAATAAACCATCAGGTATGGCTGTACATGGTGGTAGCGGCTTAAGCTTTGGATTGATTGAAGCGCTACGTGCGTTAAGACCCGAAGCGAGAATGTTAGAACTCGTCCATAGATTAGACAGAGATACCTCTGGTTGCTTAATGGTCGCCAAGAAGCGTTCGACCTTGCGTCATTTGCATGAACAGTTTCGTGATAAAAATGTACAAAAGTTTTATCATGCGTTAGTGAAAGGTCACTGGCCGACTAAGTTAACTCGCGTTACTGATGCACTAAAGAAAAATGATTTGAAATCAGGCGAACGAGTGGTAGTTGTCGATAACCAACTAGGAAAAGAGTCTGAAACACGCTTTAGAGTGTTGGAACGTTATCGTGGTGCAACACTGGTGAGAGCTTTTCCTGTAACGGGAAGAACACATCAAATACGAGTTCACTGTCAAACGAGTGGTCACTCTATTGCTATGGACGCAAAATATGGTCATGAAGAGTTTGACGAGCAAATGAAAAGCAAAGGGTTGAAACGCCTTTTCTTACATGCAGCGAGTATTGAATTTACTCATCCAAACACGGAGCAGCGATTAAAAATTGAAGCACCGCTTGAAGCTAGTTTAGAGAAACTATTGTCTAAGTTAGTTAAAGAGTAATCCATATGGCGATGTACAAATTAGTTATCTTTGATTGGGATGGCACTTTGATGGATTCAATTGCTCGTATTGTGTCATCAATGCAAGCGGCAGCCGATCACTGTCAGTTAACCATACCTACAGTCAAGGGTGTAAAAGATATCATTGGCCTAAGTTTACCTAAAGCTCTTGATATCTTATTCCCTGGGGCTTCTCAAAGCCAAACTACAGCATTGCTTGAGCAATATAAATTTCAATATGTTGAAGGTGATAATACTCCAGCACCTTTATTTGAAGATGCTCTATCGTTATTAAAAGCACTTAAGGATAATAATAGATTGTTAGCTGTGGCAACAGGTAAAGGCCGTGATGGTTTACAACGAGTCTTTTCGGCTACCCAAACTGAACATTTCTTTCATGCGTCACGCTGTGCAGATGAGGCACTTTCTAAACCTGACCCACAGATGTTATTGAGTTTATTAGCAGAGCTGAGTGTTGAGCCAGAGCAAGCGGTTATGATTGGAGATACTAATCATGATATGCAAATGGCTCAAGCAGCGGGTATTGATAGAATAGGCATTACCTTAGGTGTGGATGATCGTGAGATATTAAACCACTATCAACCAATAGCCGTTGTTGACTCCCTTATCGAGTTACAACAGTTAATATTACCAGTAGTAGAACACTGATAGTGCTTTAACAATTTTAAAAGAGATAAGTGCCCGTATATTAATAGGTGGGCACTTACCTTTGTGATTCAGTTAAACAGTCAATTTGCTTTGCTCAGCTAATACATCGATACCATGTTGCTTTAATAGCCCCACGAGCTTGATCAAAGGTAACCCTATTAAGGTATTTGGATCATCACCTTCAAGTTTGCTAAATAAGCAAATACCTAAACCTTCACTTTTAAAACTACCAGCACAATTATAGGGTTGTTCAGCATTAAGATAGTTTGCTATATCTTTTTGGCTCAGCTGATTAAAATGCACGATAAAAGGTTCCACTAAAGCAATAGTTTTATCTTTTTCACTGTCATAAACACATAGGCCGGTATAGAACGTAATACTTTTACCACTAAATTTATTTAACTGAACAACAGCATTGTCAAAATTATGAGGTTTACCTAAAATTTCTTCTTCGCATACTGCTACTTGATCCGATCCTATAATTAAAGCGTTTGGATATTCTGAACTAACCGCTTTTGCTTTCTCTATTGCGAGGCGTTCAACTAAAGCTTGGGGAGATTCATTTTTTTGTTCGGTCTCATCAACATTAGGTTTTGCACAGTGAAAAGGTAGTTGGAGTTTTTCTAAAATAGTTTTACGAAACGGAGAAGTAGAGCCAAGCACTAAGGTTTTCATATTTATCCTTTTAAATATATTCTTTTACTAAAGAGTTTAAGACACATTGAACTAAGTTATTGAGTATTGAGTGAGACCTAAAAGACTTAGAAGAAGGTATGAATAGAATAGTTATAGTATTCTATTCAACATTAATAGCGCAGCATATAAACCTTTTTACTTACTTAGGTAATAGCCGCTTATGGAGCTCAGTGTAAACTGATAGCATCACAAAATGAATGAAGTAATAACTATGCTTACCGTTGTTGCTTATTATAAGCTAGTTACCCAAGTGCTAAGTCGAACTATAAATTAATCTGTTTAGTCTAACTTGCGGTATTGTATATTTACATAGCGATTGTTGTCGAAACAAACAATTATTATACAATTATTGTTAATATTGAGTCTATCTTGAGCTTTTAAACAAAATAGTGCAATTTTCTTTTGACACTTGCCTGTAGGGACTATAATATGCGCGCCTTATGCAGAATCTTAAACTTCCAATAACAATTAGTCCATCCCGTAGCGCGCAACGTAGACTCGTGTGCAAAGGTGTATTTAAATTAGCGGATATGACGAGACTGCTTGCAGAATGCGAAAGCGGAAGCGAGCATGTTCAAGTAAGTGTTAAGTTTGATGTGGATGAACGTGGTTTGACAGTAATGTCAGGTACGGGATCGGCATTAGTTGCATTAACTTGTCAGCGGTGTAACGAAACTTTTGATCAGTCACTTGAAGTAGAGTTTACTTTTAGTCCTGCCAAAAATGAGGAAGCTGCTGAAAAAATCCCGTCATATTATGACGTAGTAGAATTAGATGAAAATGGTGAAGTAAACTTACGCGAATTAGTGGAAGAAGAGTTAATGCTCATGATCCCATTAATTCCACGGCACAACATTCAAGATTGTTCAGCTGATGCTGATTCAGTTTGGGGTGAGTTGCCAGAAGAGCTTGAGAAGCCAAATCCATTTGATGTATTAAAACAATTCAAGTAGTTAATAAGCATACAGCTATTTAACTAATAACCGATTTAGGAGTAACTCATGGCAGTACAAAAAAGCAAAAAGTCTCGTTCAAGACGTGGCATGCGCCGTTCACATGATGCAGTAACACCGGAAAACTTATCAGTAGATCCAGTATCAGGTGAAACGCATCGTCGTCACCATATAACTGCTGATGGCTTTTACAAAGGCGTTAAAGTAATCGCTGTTTAAGCGATTACTTCGTTAAAGTAAAGTATTAGGCTTACTTAGTTTGAGCTTAAATACAGATCTAACCATCGCGTTAGATGTTATGGGGGGCGACCAAGGCCCCCTTATAACAATTTCTTCAGCAATCACGGCTATAAGTCATCAGCCAAATTTGCACCTCATTCTTTGTGGTGATGAAATCATCATTACAGAAACTCTTGCTCATTTTGAAATCACTAAAGAAAATTTAGCTACTCATAAACAGTTAAGTATTTTCCCGACCTCTCAAGTTGTTTTAATGTCGGATAAGCCCATTGTTGCACTCAGAACCAAAAAAGACTCATCAATGCGAAAAGCACTTGATCTGGTTCATGAAGGCCGTGCACAGGCTTGTGTAAGTGCCGGTAACACCGGGGCCTTATTTTCGATGGCACATTTTGTATTAAAAAATATACCGGGAGTAGAGCGCCCAGCACTTATTTCATCATTACCTACCCATGATAAAAATAAACATGTTTTTATGCTTGATTTGGGCGCCAATGTGTTTTGTGATTCCCATGTATTATACCAATTCGGTGTGATGGGTTCAGTCATGGCTGAGCAAGTGGATGGTATTAATAAACCACGCGTTGCTTTACTTAATATGGGTGAAGAAGCAATTAAAGGTAGTGACCATATAAAACTTGCAGCACTTGAATTAACCGAGAATAAAGATATCAACTATGTAGGCTTCATTGAAGGTAGCGATATTTTTTCCAATAAAGCCGATGTTATTGTTTGTGATGGTTTTGTTGGTAATGTTGCATTAAAAACCTGTGAAGGTGTTGCCCGGTTAGTTTATGAGAAATCGAAAACTGCTTTTAGTGCTAGCTTAGTGGCTAAATTATTTGGCTCATTACTTAAACCAAGCTTTAAAAAACTGTTTAAAACCATGAACCCCGACCAGTACAATGGCGCAAGTTTGATAGGATTACGCGGTATAGTAGTTAAGAGTCATGGTAATGCCAATTCAAGTGCTTTTTTATCTGCAATAGAAGAAGCAGTTAAAGAAGTTGAAAGGCAAGTTCCTGAGAAAATTAAAACCTCATTAGAACACGGCTTTACTTGTCGCTAACCATGCTTTATTTAGTAAATATTAATTTTACTAAAATATCTTTTTCTAAACTAATAATACTAAAATCAACGTGTTTAACCTGAACTCAGTTTAAGAGTTCGTTAATGTATTGAATTATAATGCTTAAGTTGCTTTAATATTGCTAACTTGACATTTTTTCTTAATTCAAGGCAAATTCACGTGTTAATAGCTCGCCTATTACAAGTGAATTTAACGAAGAATTCAGTAAAGTAGCTGCTAAAGAAATCTATATTAAGTAGCGTTCAGGTTATTTATTAACAAAAAATTTAAATAGAGTATCAATATGCAAAATAAATTAGCATTCGTTTTTCCAGGACAGGGCTCACAAACTGTTGCCATGCTCAGTGACTTTGCAGAAAACAGTATAGTACAAGCAACCTTTGAAGAAGCCTCTAAAGCCTTAGGTTATGACTTATGGCAATTAGTTAACGAAGGTCCAGCAGAAAAACTAAATCAAACTAACTTTACTCAACCAGCATTGTTAACGGCTAGTGTTGCTTTATGGCGTGTTTGGCAAGCAGAGTCGACTGTGACCCCTGATATTATGGCTGGCCACAGTTTAGGTGAATATTCAGCACTAGTGTGTGCCGGTGTGTTTTCCCTAAGTGACGCGGTAGTATTAGTTGAAAAACGTGGTGAATTCATGCAAGCCTGTGTTCCGGCAGGTGTTGGCGCCATGGCAGCTGTAATTGGCTTAGCTGATGAAGATATTATTAATGCCTGTAATGAAGCAATGGAAACGCAAGTTGTTTCAGCGGTTAATTTTAATTCTCCAGGTCAGGTTGTTATTGCGGGTCATAAAGAAGCTGTTGAGCGTGCTGGAGTGCTTTGTAAAGCCGCAGGGGCAAAACGTGTTTTACCATTGCCAGTGAGCGTACCATCACATTGTGCTTTAATGAGTGATGCTGCAGCTAAATTGGCTATAGAGCTGGAGTGTATCACTTTTAACCAGCCGAAAATTGCCGTTGTAAATAATGTGGATGTCGCTGAAGAGATCGCAGGTGAAGCAATAAAAGCTGCATTAGTTAAGCAATTATATTCGCCTGTACGTTGGAGCGAAACTATTAGTTTGCTAGCAAATGACGGTATAGAAAAAGTGGTTGAAGTAGGTCCAGGTAAAGTATTACAAGGCTTGAATAAGCGTATAAATAAATCACTACGCAGTGTTAGTTTCAATACAATGGATTCATTGCAGCAAGCAAAAGATTTAGTGACTAGTGAAATATAACCGTTGTTAAGTAAACGATTATATTTTAGTAAGATATACCCGATCCACTTGAAGATGCTCGTTTCAGGAAGTCTGAGCGATTCATAATCCTGGCGCATTTTTTTATTAAGGGTCATTCCCTTAAAAAGAAATGTAACGCAGAGTATGATTTACTCAGCCTTCCCCAAGGGGCTGGTTTAGAAACGCTTTATGCTACGTTATTGATTTCGACAATAGAATAACTATTCTCTTCAATCAATGCCTTGCCTAAAGGCGTTTCTAATGCCAGCTGAATCATGCAACATCAAGTGGAACGGGTATAAAATAATTTAATATAAATGATTCGTTACCTTATTGAACAAGGTAACGTTATAAAATAAAAAGAGCAGGTAAGAATATGTTTTCTTTAGAAGGTAAAGTCGCTTTAGTTACTGGCGCAAGTCGTGGTATTGGTAAAGCAATAGCTACACAATTACAGTCATTGGGTGCAACGGTAATTGGTACCGCGACATCAGAAAATGGTGCTAATAACATAACTAAGTATTTAACTGCTGATAACGGTAGTGGTATGGGGTTGGTGCTAAACGTGACAAGTGATGAATCTATCGCTGAAATGTTTGTAGCTATTAAAGAAGCACATGGTTCCATTGATATTCTAGTAAATAATGCTGGTATCACCCGTGATAATTTATTTATGCGTATGAAAGATGATGAGTGGTCAGACATTATTGAAACTAACTTAACGTCTGTTTTTAAAGTGAGCAAAGCTGCTATTCGTCCTATGATGAAGAAACGTACAGGCCGTATCATCAATATTGGCTCTGTTGTAGGTACCATGGGTAATGCTGGCCAAGTTAACTATGCAACAGCTAAAGCAGGTTTATTAGGTTTCACTAAAGCCTTAGCACGTGAAGTTGCTTCTCGTGGTATTACTGTAAATACTGTTTCACCTGGCTTTATCGATACAGATATGACACAAACGTTAACAGATGAACAAAAAGAAGGTATATTTTCACAAGTTCCTGCGAATCGTTTAGGTAAACCAGAAGAAATTGCTAGTACTGTCGCTTTTTTAGCATCAGATGCCGCAGCTTATGTTACGGGTGAGACAATCCACGTTAATGGTGGCATGTATATGGTGTAAGCCTTGATTTTTAAGGCTTACATTGTTTTTTAATCATATTTTTCAATACTTCAACAGGTTAGACCAGCTTAAAAAAGTGAATTAGTTGCTTGCAAGGCAAGCTGTTGACGAATACACTACACGCAATTTGAAAAAATGCACTTTCAGTAAAGGAAATAAAATGAGTAATATCGAAGAACGCGTAAAAAAAATCACAGTTGAACAGTTAGGTGTTAGTGAAGCAGAAGTAAAAATTGATTCATCATTTGTTGATGACTTAGGTGCTGACTCATTAGACACTGTTGAATTAGTTATGGCGTTAGAAGAAGAATTTGATACTGAAATTCCTGACGAAGAAGCTGAAAAAATCACAACAGTTCAAGCAGCAATCGATTACGTTACTGCTAACCAGTAATTGTTAATAAGTTCGATATTATCGAGCTTAGTAAAATAATAAAAGCGGTATACTTAATTGTAAGTGACCGCTTTTTTTTTATCTATAAGATGACGATATTATTCAATAGAAGACTATCATTGATTAATACCATCATATTAATTTACTGGCCAGCTTAGAGCTGTATTAGCGAGCTTAAAACAAGCAAAATGAGTTAACTTATAGTAAGTCTATACTTCATTTGTTTTGTGATGTTATCAATTCGCTAATGAGCTTCCGAGGGACAAGTTTAAAAGGCTTGCATGCGACGTTATTGATTTTGACAAGGGAATAACTATTCTCTTCAATCAATGCCTTACCTCTAAGCCTTTTAATTCTCGCTAAGTGATCAATAAATTAGTACGATTGGTATAATACATTTAATTTTTCGGAGGCCGCTCTGTTATGAGACGTGTAGTAGTAACTGGCATTGGCATGCTTAGCCCATTAGCCAACACCGCAGAAGAAACATGGCAAAACCTGCTACTTGGTAAAAGTGGTATAGGTAATATTGATCATTTTGATACCACAGATTACCCCACTAAATTTGCTGGCTTAGTAAAAGACTTTGATGCCCAGAATTATATGGAACGAAAAGAAGCCAAAAAAATGGATCTTTTTATTCAATATGGTATTGCAGCGGGCGTACAAGCTTTTAAAGACTCAGGTCTTGAAGTTACTGAGCAAAATGCACCACGTATTGGTGTTGCTATTGGCTCAGGCATTGGCGGTTTAGGCTTAATTGAACAAAATCATAACAAGCTAATCAAAGCCGAAGGTAATCCTCGTAAGTTATCGCCATTTTTTGTGCCTTCAACCATTATCAATATGATTGCGGGTCACTTATCAATAATGTTTGGCCTGCAAGGTCCTAATATTGCCATAACTACAGCGTGTACGAGTGGCGTTCATAATATTGGCCATGCTGCCCGTATGATTGCTTACGGTGATGCAGACGCAGTTGTTGCCGGAGGTGCTGAAAAAGCGTCCACAACACTAGGCATGGGCGGCTTTGGTGCTGCTCGCGCTTTATCTCGTCGAAATGATGACCCTGAAGCGGCATCTCGTCCTTGGGACAAAGATCGTGATGGTTTTGTTCTTGGTGATGGTGCTGGTGTTATCGTTGTTGAAGAATATGAACATGCAAAAGCCCGTGGCGCAAAAATTTATGCTGAGCTAGTTGGTTTTGGTATGAGCGGTGATGCTTACCATATGACTTCACCACCTGAAAATGGTGATGGCGCAGCGCGTGCTATGCAAAATGCTATTAATGATGCGAAAGTAGATATTAGTAGAATTGGTTACATCAATGCCCACGGTACTTCTACACAAGCCGGTGATATGGCTGAAACTAATGCGGTTAAGACTGTATTTGGTGCTGGTGCAAAGAATGTAATGATGGGTTCTACCAAGTCTATGACGGGACATTTGTTAGGCGCTGCAGGAGCTATTGAAGCTATTTTCAGTATCCAAGCACTAGTGAATAAGCAAGTTCCACCGACGATAAATTTAGATAACCCTGATGAAGGTTGTGATCTAGATTATATTGCTGGTGCAGCACGTGATGTTGAACTTGAATATGTACTTTGTAATTCGTTTGGTTTTGGTGGTACTAACGGCTCATTAATCTTTAAGAAGATTTAGTTTGTTCTAGTTTACTTTTGATTAGTTATTCACAATTAATGTAAACCACTTGAAAAGTAATGAGTAAGCCTGAATACTAACCTCTATGCGGAGGAAGTCTTCAGGCTTTTTTATGTCAATAATTAATGTAGCGACACTCAATGAAATATTGCTCTATAAATGGTCAACAACAAACAGATATAGCGGTAACTGATAGGGGACTTGCTTACGGTGATGGGCTATTTACCACAGCTAAAATCGTTAATGGCACAGTGGTATTATTAGAAAAGCATATCGAGCGATTAACTCATGGCTGTCAGCAATTAAAACTGCAGCTACCTTCAAACATAAGTTTAAGAGAACAATTGGCATCGGTCGTCAAAGGATATTCGCTAGCGGTACTTAAAGTAATGATAACTGCAGGCAGTGGTGGCAGAGGTTACTCTAGAGTAGGGCTAGGTGATAATGCTGCAAACATAATCATCATGATATCTGATTTTCCAAGTCATTATGAAACGCTCGCTCAACAAGGAATCAATGTAGGAGATAGTAAATATCAGATTGCGACTAGCTCAATGCTTGGGGGGATTAAACATCTCAATAGACTTGAGCAGGTATTATTAAGAACTGAAGTTGATGAGCGCAGCGAGGATGATCTTATTGTGACTAATTGCCAAGGCGATGTTATTGAGGCGACCAGCTCAAATCTATTCTATTGGTTGAATGAACAGTTATGCACCCCTGAAATATCAACCTCAGGAGTTGATGGTATTATGAGACAGGTGCTTATAGCCAAAAACACAGAAATAAAAGTATGTAAAACCTCATTCGAAGAACTTAAATACGCACAAGCTATGTTTATCTCTAATTCTTTGATGGGCATAATGCCGGTAAAAACGTACAATAATCGCCTACTTGACGTTGATGTTGTATTGAAGCTTCAAAGACGAATGAAAGGATTTATTTAAACGATTTTTTTGTCGTTTTCTTGTCAAATTAACTAAGGACAAAGCGTGCTCAAAAAACTTATTATTATTACTTTGTTGGCATTACTTGGTGCAGTAGCCACCTTAAGCTATCAATTTGATCAGGCGTTACATACCCCTTTAACAATAGAAAAAAATACTTATTTAAAAGTAATGCCTGGCAGTTCTGTTAGCTCATTTGCCAAAAAATTAGCACAAAAACAATGGATACCAACCCGTTTTTGGTTGAGAAATTATGGTCGTCTATTTCCACAAAAAGCAAATATTAAAGCGGGTACCTACTTAATAACCGAAGGTACAACCTTAGCGCAATTATTAGTCCAGCTCGTTGGTGGAAAAGAGCACCAATTCTCTGTCACTTTTATCGAAGGGACACTTTTTAAAGATGCATTAGTTATACTTGCAGGGCATCCTTATATTAAACAAACAATTGATGATAAATCGATTAGTGAAATAGCGGTAAAACTCGGCATTGACTCAATAAATCCAGAAGGGTGGTTATTTCCTGATACTTATGCATTCACAGCTGATACGAAAGATATAACACTGCTTCAACGTGCTAACGTCAATATGCAGACGCAATTGAGTGCGTTATGGCAGAGCCGAGCGGAAAACTTACCTTACAAAACACCTTATCAAGCATTGATTATGGCCTCGATCATAGAAAAGGAAACAAGTTATATTGCCGAACAACCCATAATATCATCGGTTTTCGTTAATCGCTTACGAAAAAATATGCGTTTACAAACCGATCCTACGGTTATTTATGGTTTAGGTGATCGCTATGCGGGAGATATAACCCGTGCACACCTGCGCGAAAAAACGGCTTACAATACTTATAGAATTAATGGTTTACCGCCAACGCCTATCGCAATGGCGGGTTTGTCAGCCCTACAAGCTACATTAAATCCAGTAGCGAGTGATTATTTTTACTTTGTTAGTGGTGGTGATGGCAAACATGTTTTTAGTAAAACGCTAGCTGAACATAATTTTGCCGTTAAACGTTACTTAAAAGAGCAAAGAAAAAATAAATCAAAGTAAACATATGACTGAATAATATAAACTATATAATTGATTACACTCATCGATACAACTGTCAAAAGGTAAAAGCTCAGGTATGTCTACAGGAAAATTTATTGTCATTGAAGGCATGGAAGGTGCTGGTAAGTCCTCGGCTATTGCAGTCATTGAAAGTACCCTAAATAAACATGGTATTGAGTATATTAATACCAGAGAGCCCGGTGGAACCCCTTTAGCTGAATCCTTACGTGATATGGTTAAATCGGTAGATCATCAAGAAAAACTTACTGTGGAAACAGAGTTACTCCTTATGTATGCCAGTCGCAGTCAATTACTTGCCAATAAAATATTACCTGCTCTAGCTGCAGGAAAGTGGGTGATAGGCGACCGTCATGATTTGAGCTCGCGCGCTTATCAAGGGGGAGGTCGAGGGTTTGACGAAACGATAATGAATACCATCAGTGATATCACGTTAAAAGGCTTTCGTCCTGATATTACCCTTTATTTAGACATAGACCCGCATATTGGCTTATCTCGTGCGAAAGCAAGGGGTGATCTAGATCGCATTGAATTAGAAAAAATGGAATTTTTTATTCGTGTTCATAATAAGTATCGAGAACTCGCCGAACAAGATGACTCCATTATTACCGTTGATGCAGCACAAGCAATGTTAAAAGTGCATCAAGACGTAGAAAAAGCTGTTATTGGCTTTATTACTAATACGGATAAAGGTTAGAGAAGGAATATGCTACAAATTTGCCACGAAAAGCAAGTGCAATTGAGCCGACAAAACCAACAAGATACCTTAGCACATGCCATTATCATTCAAGGTATAGAAGGTGCTGGGCAAGGTGCATTGGCAAAGTGGTTAATTGAGTTGTTAATATGTCAAAATCCGTTATCAACAACTAATGCTGCAGGAACTGAAACCATCAGTGAAGCCTGTGGTCAATGTAAGGCCTGCCTGCTTAGGAAAAGTGATAACTATCCAGACCACTTATTGTTGAAGAGCGAGAATAAAACTTTAGGGGTTGACGACATTCGTCGTGGCAATGCATTTCTAGAAAAGACTGCCCACCTAGGCAAGGTGAAAACGATATTGATACCACAAGCTCAGGTAATGACTATTGCTGCAGCTAATGCATTACTAAAAACATTAGAGGAGCCAAGTGCCAATAGTTATATTGTATTAATTACAGACGATCTTGATAGCTTATTACCGACAATAATAAGTCGGTGTGCTGTTTATGTCATTAGACCTATGATAGGCGAGGCCTTGTTGGCACAGCTCAATGTATCGAGCCTTGGTGATGCTAAACTATCAAGTAGTGCTACTTTGGCTAATAAAGCTAATGACACTGCTTATATTAATTTATCTCATTTACCTGAATTAACCGATAAAATTGTTCATCAAGAATTTCAGGTTTTTAATCAATATTTATTAGATTATTTACTACATGGTCAAAGTGAAGAAAAGTTATTGAGTCAGATTGTTGATAATAAGCACAGTTTACGTTGGTTAGAAAAAATAACCTGCAATCTAATGAGAGAATATTACCTTGTTAATGCAACGGATCAGACCTTATTGCTTATTAAACAGAAAATTTCAGTGCAAGTGCTTAATCAAATATATCAAGCTATCATCACTAGTAATAAACTGATAAAATCTTATCTTCAAGCTAATCGACAATTCGTCGGTGAACAGTTACTTATGACGATAAATGATATCGTTAGACCATAGATATAGGAGAGCAACTTGGTTCCATTAAACGTAGAGTTTTATTCCGACCGTGATTTATATCTTGGCTTTATGCCCTTTCTTAATGAGGGTGGTATTTTTGTACGTACACCGCGTCAGTACGACTTAGGCGATGAAGTTGAATTACATATATTATTGCCAGATGCACTAGAAGAGTCCATCGTTCAAGGTGAAGTTTGTTGGCTGACTCCCGTTGGTGCGCAAAATGGTACACCTCCTGGTGTTGGTATCACTTTTGTTAAAGATCCGGAAAAAGTTCGTCATCAAATTGAGCAAATAATTGCTCGACATTTAAATTCTTCAGAGCCAACACTAACTATGTAGTTTGGCTTCTTGTCCCTACTTAATAAGTAACAAACGTTCATTATTAAAACATTTTTTTAAAAGCACAGGAGCTCCTCGTTGTTTATAGATTCTCATTGTCATTTAGATCGACTTAACTTATCGCTACATGATAATAAACTGGATAATGTTATTGAGGCGGCGACAGCAGCTAAGGTAACTAAACTACTATGCGTTAGCGTTACATTAGCTGACTTTCCTGAAATGGCAGCCAAAACAGCTCATTATGACAATGTATATCTTACTTGTGGTGCTCATCCTTTAAATCAAAAAGATGAAATTATACCTGAGCAGCTATTAGCATTAAGCCAAGATGACCGTGTTATAGCGATTGGTGAAACGGGGTTAGATTATCACTACGCACCTGAAACAAAAGCGCTACAAATTGACTCATTTAAAAAACATATTCATGTGGCCAAAGAATTAAACAAACCACTGATTATTCATACCCGCGAGGCACAGGAAGATACTTTAGCGTTACTTCGAAGTGAAGGGGCTGATCAGGTAGGTGGTATACTTCATTGTTTTACCGAAAGCTGGGAGATGGCTGAGCAAGCAATTAAAATGGGTTTTTACATCTCTTTTTCAGGTATTGTTACCTTTAAAAATGCCACAGCATTAAGAGAAGTCGCTGCTTTAGTACCCGATGATAAATTTTTAATTGAAACTGATGCACCGTACCTTGCACCTGTTCCTCATCGTGGTAAAGAAAATCAACCCGCATATGTTGTAGAAGTTGCCAAACATCTGGCAAGTATTCGAGGTCAATCTGTTGAAGAAATAGCTAAACTCTCAACGGATAACTTCAACCGTCTTTTTAAGTTATAAATGACTCTTGTTTTGATTAAATCTAAATAAATATTAATAAATTGAATAAAAAAAAGCCCAAACAATCGTTTGGGCTCAAAGATTGGCTCAGGGGTTTGAGCCGTGCGCTAATGAACCATTATCTGGTCATTAAGATAAAAACAAAAATAAACTAGGTTTGTAACACAATTAACTAACATCTTAGCAACAAAAACCTTACGTCATGCCAAGCTTGTGTAATTAAGTTTAGTGTAAGTTTTTTAAATTGCTAATCTTTTTTTGTTTATTTATATTTACCTTTTAAGACAATGCCTTAGCTTGCTTGTAGTGTGACTTTTATTTCTTTTATACTAGTAATTGTCATGGTGATGATACTGGTTTCCCACCAATATCGCATTGGCTTTGCACTGTTTCTGACCTAACTGGTTTAATAAGGTAAATTGCTATGATATTTCCCTATTTATCGCATGTTTTTAGGCAATAAAGCGAGGCTTTCCTCAGCAAAACCTACCCCAGCCTCAGTATAAAAGTTAAAGACTTTATCAATGCCGAATGCTTCTAGTTGTTTGCGTTCATCATCGTAGCGGGCTACCGCGGCAATTTTTCCTTTATAATTTGCTGCCGTTAGCTGTTTAGTAATATTAATAATATCTTGTACTGAAGGTAACGCGAGTAACACAAGTTCGAGTTGTGATAGATCGATACTTTCCCAAAAATAGATATCTTCAGCATCACCGTAATAGGCTTGCATTCCTTTACTATTTAACCACGTTATTTTTTCCTTATCAGCATCTAAGCCCCATGCAGGACTAGTACCGTGACTATTAATTGCTTGATAAGCCCCCATTCCAACACGACCCATACCGATGATAACAATAGGGCGCTGGCACGGTTGAGAAAAATTATCTTCTTCAAGTTTGGTTTGTCGTTCAAAACGCGATAAAAATCCTCTGTGTTCGGTAAAAATCGTATGGGCGAACCGATAAATTATATTGGTTAAAATAAAGGATATAGCCATGCTTAATGCAAGGATCACCAGCCAATCATTACTTAGCCATCCAGAAGATACGCTTAACGCGCCAACAATTAGCCCAAACTCACTGAAATTACTCAAGGTTAGTGCGCTTAAGAATGCAGTACGACAACGTATTTTTAATAGGGTAAAAATACCGTAGAACATCAAAAACTTAATAGGAACCAATAATATTAATAGTGTCGCTAAACCTAACATCTCTAATGTCGGTATCGCCGTAAAACCAATAGAAAGAAAGAAGCCAATTAAAAATATATCTTTAAAGTTCATTAATGCTTTATTAATTTCAGTCGCTTTAAGATGTGAAGCTAAGAACATACCAACAAGCAATGCACCTAAGTCACCTTTAATATTGACCAACTCAAATAACTCATAACTACCTAGTGCGAGAAAGAAGCCCATTAATGTAATTAGTTCACCATGGCCAACATGATTAATAACTCTATTAATTAAGGGTTTAATTAAAAATAAACCAAGTAACGAAAAGGCCCAAACCGAGGGTATCTTACCTGTGGCAAAAACTAAAAAAGCAACAGCAATGATATCTTGAATGACCAGAATACTGATGGCTAACTTACCATGGCGAGTACGCATCTCTCCATTTTCTTCTAATAGTTTTATTACACAAACAGTACTACTAAAACTCAAAGCAAAAGCGATCAATGCAGCGGTCATTAAGTCTAAATCACTGAAGTAATTCACCGACATTAACGCGAGTAATTTAACAAAAGTTATGGTGACAACAATCCAAAGTAAGGTATGTAAAGAGCAACCTAACCAAACTTCCGTTTTGAATAGGTTTTTTACGTTAAGCTTCAAACCTATGGTAAACAACATGATGGTAATACCTAAGTCACTTAATACGCTTAAGCTTTCATCGGCTTGATAACCTGCAATGTTTAGGATAAACCCCGCGGCAAGGAAACCGATAGAGGGGGGCAAAGAGATTGTTTTTGCTGCCAAGCCGCAGATGAAAGCGAAAAGTATCCAGATAAAGTCCATAGTATTACTCTAGTTTGCGTTGATTTACTAAACAGAAATGTTTTGGGTATTATTGAAATTATGCAGGTATATATTTTGATAACTATAAATCAGCAGGTGCTATTTTACTCGATAAATACCTTAGAAAGTACTTACCGTATTACAGTTAAGTTTACCTTAAAAACAACCTGTTAGACTAGCTTGATTTAACTATTCATGGTGATTTGGTCGATACCCGTTGCCAATCAAGATGCATGTTTCAGAGTGCATGAGCAATTTCAATACAAGGCGCGCCTTTGTAGTAATAGTTATTCAGGAGAATATGCTCCTGCATTCTCTAATATGCTACATCCATGTAGCGTCCTTACAAAAGGTGCAACGATGTAGTGATGTTGCTCAAGCGCTTCTTCAATGGGGCAAAAAGTGATTTATACGGCGTTATTCATTTGAACAAGGGAGTAACCATTGTTTTAAATTAAATGCCTTGCCTAAAGCACTTTTAACTCCCACTGAAATCATGCACTTTGTATGGTTACGGGTATATATTAGTCTTGTAACCATTTATCAATTTCGCTATACATAAAATCACGGATGATAGGTTGTGCTTTTGCATTGGGGTGTAAGTTATCATTGAGCATTAGCGAAGAATCTATGGCAACATCTGTCATAAAGTAAGCCATAAGATGGGCGCCCGTTTGATTGGTCACTTTGGTATAGCTATCAGTAAACATTTTACGGTATCTCGGCCCCAAGTTAGGGGGGATTTGAATTTCCATTAAAGCGACTTTCGCGCCATATTGTTGACTCTTGGTCACCAGCTCAGTTAAATGTTTTTGCAGTAACTTCACTGGAAAACCTCTGATACCATCATTACCACCCAATTCAATTAGCACATGGCTAGGCTGGTGAGTGTCAAGCCAAGCATCAATTTTCAATAAGGCATTATCCGTAGTTTGACCACTGATCGCTGTATTTATGATGGTGACAGGTTTATTATCTTCTCTATATTTATTTTGTAACAAATGAACCCATGCTTGTGCTTGCTCAAGTCCATAGCCAGCGCTTAAGCTGTCACCAATAAGTAAAATTTTATCATTTGCCATGCTGGTAAATGATAGGTTTGTCAAAATTAAAATAATAATAGATTTTAGGATAAAACGAGTCATGTCAGTACTTTCTCAGTTAAATGTTATTCAAGTGTCAGGGCTTACTAAGCGTGTTAGTACACTTGAAGGAAGCCTTACTATCCTTAGCGATATAAACTTTTCTGTCAAGTCGGGAGAATCAGTAGCTATTGTTGGTGCTTCAGGTTCAGGTAAATCTACGTTATTAAGTTTATTAGCTGGATTAGATGTTGCGAGTCAAGGTGATGTGCACCTCGATGGCGAAGCCTTAAGCACACTTGATGAAGAAGCGCGTGCTCAGGTAAGAGCAGAAAAAATTGGCTTTGTTTTTCAATCATTTATGTTAGTGCAAAGTTTAACCGCACTTGAAAATGTAATGTTGCCAGCAGAGCTCGCAGGCGATCATGATGCTAAAGCCCAAGCAATTGAGTTATTGGATAAAGTAGGACTGTCACATAGACTTGAGCATTACCCATCTCAACTATCAGGAGGTGAGCAGCAGAGAGTTGCAATTGCGAGAGCATTCATTGGCTCACCTAAGATACTTTTCGCTGATGAGCCTTCAGCGAATCTCGATAGTAAAAATGGACATCTGATTGAAACATTATTATTTGATTTAAATAAACAAAATGGAACTACGTTAGTACTAGTGACTCACGACGAACAGTTAGCGAAGCAATGCCAGCGCATTATACATATTGAAGGTGGTCAATTGGAAAAAATTAGTGAAGGAGCAGCTGTCAATGTGGGTTAAATTGGCTTTTAAGTTATTCTCACGAGAGTTCAGGCGTGGTGAATTAACTATCATCTTTGCAGCAATAGCGTTGGCAGTACTTACCGTTTTTAGTTTGTCTGCAATTACAGAACGAATTGGTTTAAATATCGCACAAAAAAGTAGTGACTTTATTGCCGCCGATCGCCGTTTGTCTAGCAATCACGCTTTTGATCCACAACTACTAACAAAAGCAAACGAACTTGGGCTAAAAACGGCAAAGGTACTCTATTTTGACTCCATGCTGTTTGCTAATGATGAATTGGTATTAGGCTCAGTAAAAGCGGGTTCTAATGCTTACCCTCTCAAAGGTAAGCTTACTATTAAGGACAACTTAACCAGCCAAGCATATGAAGTTGCTACTGGTCCTAAGGCGGGGTCAATTTGGCTTAGCGAAGGTTTATTTTATACGCTTAATGTAAAGGTCGGCGATAATGTTGAATTAGGTGCGGGGATTTTTAACGTCAGTAAAGTGTTAGTGAAAGAGCCTGATGCGCCATTTTTCTCTTTATCTGGTAATAAACGCGTACTATTAAGCTATGAAGATATTCCTGTCACCAAAGCTGTTCAAGCGGGCAGCAGGGTATTTCATCGCCTACTTTTTGCTGGAAATGAACAACAGCTGAGTAATTACTATGCTTGGCTTAAGCCACAACTTAAAAGTAATCAAAACTGGGAAGGGATTAAAGATAGACAATCCCCTTTGGGAAACAATTTAGACCGAGCAGAGCGATTTCTATTACTCGCAGGTTTATTTGGCATTATGTTAGCTGCCGTTGCGATGGCAGTTTCAGCGAAACGTTATTGTGAACGACAATATGATCCCGTTGCTATGATGAAAACGCTCGGGGGTAGTCGTAAAGTTATTCGTAATATATTTCTTTTGCACCTTAGTTTAGTGACCGGATTTTCTATTATTGCTGGTTTACTGTTAGGCTTTATTCTGCAAACCATTGGTGCTGATTATTTAGCAAACTTCATGGGCACTGAGCTACCACAAGCAGGCATGCGTCCTTGGTTATTATCTGGTTTTATTGGGCTAATTTGCGCGTTAATGTTTTCCCTTAAACCCTTACTCGATTTATTTGATATTCCTCCACTGCGTGTCTTACGTCGCAACTTAGGTGATACCCTCGCACTGAGTCGACTTCATCTTTTCCTCTCGTTTATGACTATTTTTGTTTTAATGTGGTTATTTAGTGGTGAGATCGTTACCACCTTAATTTTATTTGCCTCTACTTTATTAGTGATTGCTGTTTTATTTGGTATATCTCGATTATTATTTGCTGCTGGGCGCAATTTAGGGCTTAGACCTGGCTCTAGTTGGTCATTAGCGATAGCGACATTACAAAAAAGAGCCAATGCTAATGCGATTCAACTGATCAGCTTCGCGTTAGCAATTAAGTTAATGCTATTTTTGGTTGTTTTAAAAAATGACATCATTACAGACTGGCAAATGCAAGTTCCACCTAATGCACCTAATATGTTTATCATTAATATTAGTGAGCAAGAAGTCGATCCAATTACGCAGTTTTTTACCGAAAACAATATTGCCCATGAAGCGTTTTATCCTGTTTTTAGCGGACGAGTTGATGCGGTTAATGGTGAAGAGTTTGCTCGAAGCGTCTCAAAGCAAGAAGGCGAAGAAAAAGATGAAGACGCGAGAGAAGGGGTCAACAGAGAGCCTAACTTAACTTGGTTAGAGTCTTTACCAGAAGGTAATGAAATAACGGAAGGAAAATGGTTCACGAATGAAGATACTGGTGATGAGATTGAAGTGTCCGTTTTTGATGGTTGGCAAGAAACGCTCGGGCTAAAGCTGGGCGATACCATCACTCTATTAGTTAATGAACAACCAATAGAGGCCAAGGTTACTAGTTTTAGAAGTGTTGACTGGGGATCACTAAAACCTAATTTTGTTATGATTTTAAGCCCGAATATGGCTGGTAAGATACCAGTAACCTACTTTAGTGCTGCGAAATTGGAAGATAAACATACCAAGGATATTAGCCATTTATTACAACGTTACCCAACGATAAGTATGATTGATATCAAGTCTCAAATAGAGCAAGCCCAATCGATTATTGCGCAAGTCTCCTTAGCGATAGGCTTTGTTTTATCAATTGTATTGATAAGTGGTGCTTTAGTGCTTGTTTCACAGGTGCAAGCAAGTTTGGCAGAACGTATGCAAGAAGTGGTGATATTACGAACCCTAGGAGCTAAAGGCCGACTGATCAAACTTGCAACGCTTTATGAATTCATGCTATTGGGAGCTATCGCTGGCCTAGTTGCGGCAATAGTAAGTGATGTGGCTTTACTGGTCATTCAACAACAACTCTTTAATGTTGAAGGCCGAATGCATCCATATATTTGGTTATTAGGACCGTTAAGTGGCGCTATTTTTGTTTCTGCTATTGGTTATTTTATGGTGGCAAGAACTATGAGACAAAATACCCAAGGCCTATTAAGAAAGATTGCTTAACCTAAGTAATAAGTGCTCTCAGCTTATTACTGAGGGCACTAATAGCTATCTGATAATACTCGATTTAAGGTGAGTACATAACTAATTGATTACTTGGACTTAAGCATAAGGTATATTGAAACGATAAATAGTTAAGGAATAATTTTCATGGTTTCAAGTTCAAATAATAGCTCTATTGCGAAAGCATTTGTAACAGTCGCCGCTATTTTTATCATTTTTGCGGGTATTAAAACCGCGGCTAATATTTTAGTGCCGTTTTTACTTTCAGTATTTATCGCCATCATCTGTAACCCATTAATCAATAAAGCCAGTGAGTATAAAATACCAAAGGCTGTTTCTGTCATTTTTGTTATCGTGGTCTTTGTTACTATGGCTGTGTTTTTAACGGGATTAGTAGGCAGCTCTTTAAATGAGCTTTCTCAGCAGATACCTCAGTACCGAATACAACTCAAAGAACAATTTACTTGGTTAACAAGTTTCCTTAATAGTCATGACATCCAACTTTCTTCATCGATTGTGACTGAATATTTTGACCCTGCTGCAGCGATGGGGTTAGCGGCTGATATGTTATCCAGTTTTGGCTCTGTGATGACAAACTTGTTTTTGATTATTTTAACTGTTGTTTTCATGTTGTTTGAATCATCGACGATTCCACATAAATTACATTTAGCATTAGATGATCCTCAAATGCGTTTAAATCAAATTGAACGGTTTTTATCTTCGGTGAATCAGTATATTGCTATCAAAACCTTAGTCAGTATTGCTACTGGTTGCATTGTGTCACTAATGTTATGGGGCTTTGGTTTAGACTTCTTTTTACTCTGGGGAGTATTAGCGTTTCTGCTTAATTACATACCAAATATTGGCTCTATTATTGCCGCAGTGCCACCAATGACACTCGCTATATTACAATTAAGCATAGGGGAGGCCGGCGCTATCGGTTTAGGTTTTGTTTTAATAAATATGGTAATGGGTAATATTATTGAGCCTAGGTATTTGGGTAAAGGTCTAGGGCTATCCACTTTAGTTGTTTTCTTATCTCTAATTTTTTGGGGATGGTTGCTTGGTACTGTTGGTATGCTATTAAGTGTGCCACTGACCATGATATTAAAGATAGGGTTAGAAAGTTCACCAGAAGGTCGTTGGTTGGCTGTCATGCTAAGTGATGAAGTTGAACTGGTCGATAAAACCGAGCAAGCTTTACTTGATTGAGAGCTTGATTAAGATGTTGCTCGGCTAACTTTCTAAAGAGTGGGATTAGTCGTTATAATTTTACTGAGTTCGGTGATTCTGTTCTGGCTTGATTGTACATAACAAGTTTTATAGACCAAGTCCGCACCTCTTTCGGGCGATACTGCTAGGTATTGCCAACGACAATCATTTTCCCTATAAGTAATAAAGTTATTTTGCGAACGCTTAAACATTTTTAAGGCAGAGTAACGGCCATTTACTAAGGCTTTTTCTTCTAAATTAAAGGTATGTAAATTTACCCAAGTTTGTAACTCTCGATCGACAAGGGATATCACACCATCTAAACACCTAGACATTGGAGCAGAAGATATTGTCTCAGCATTTTGTTGCTGACACTCTTCAATGTTTTTGGCCGCATGAACAGGGTTAATCATCAATAAAGGACATAAAAATGCGGATGCTAAAAATATTTTATTACGGATCATTTTTCAGTTGTAAGCTCTAGTTGATATGAGTTTAATTACGCTAATGTTTACTCGTTATTTTACAAGTGAAGGAGTAAACATTAGGGCTGAGTTTAGTTGTTTATTTTATTTATTAAGCAGGTAATACTTTTTTATAAGGTTTAACCGTTACTTTTTTATAAACACCAGCACTGATATAAGGATCTTCATCTGCCCATGTTTGTGCGGCAGCTAAGCTATCAAATTCTGCAACAATTAATGAACCAGTAAATCCAGCCTCACCAGGATCTTCACTATCAATAGCTGGACATGGACCCGCTAGTAACAGTTTTCCTTGCGCTTGTAAGTCTTTTAAACGTCCAATATGCTTGTCGCGAACAGATAGGCGTAAGCTGAGTGAGTTTTCAACATCTTCACTGTATATAACATAAAACATGGAATGGTTTCCTTTAAACAATAGGTTAGTTAGCCCGTTTTAAATAGAGCTGTTAAGTAGATTCTTTAGTTTTTTCATTGTTAATGGTATCGGTATCATTTATCTCTTCTTCTACCTCTAAGTACTTGTATAGAAATAAAATAGAAGTGATAGAGAAAAGAAACATTAAGCCGGTTAGACCAAAGACTTTAAAGTTTACCCAAGTATCAAGGTCGTAATTAAAGGCTATATAATAATTTAGTCCCGAGCAAAATAGAAAGAATAAAGCCCAAGCGAGGTTTAATCTTGACCAAATGTTTTCTGGTAGTGATAACGACTCAGCTAAAAATTCTTTAATAATATTTTTGTTGAAAAAGGTATTACTCACTAATAATGCAGCAGCGAAAAAAGCATTAATAATGGTTACTTTCCATTTGAGAAAAGCATCATTTTGCAAGTATATTGTTAGGCCGCCAAAAACAACAATCAAACCAAAAATTATCCATTGTTTAGCGGGAATTTTTTCTTTCTTGATTTTATAGTAAAAAATTTGCACGAAAGCGGCGACAATTAAACTGCCAGTAGCCCAGTAAATTCCGGCGATTGAATTAATGATAAAGAAAATTTGAAGAGGAAAGTATTCAATAAACAGTTGCATATAATACCGAAATTAAAGATGGACTTAGAGCGATATTAAAAAGTATCGCCTACGAATAACGTGATTTTAACGAATGCGAGTTTAATAGCCAAGCTTATATTTGTTTAATACCTAACTATAAAGACTTTATTTTGCCATTGTCATTGATCTTTATCAACGAAGCGGCTTTGGGGAATTGTACTTTGGTCAATAGCAGGGTACTTTAGCATCAAGTTTAATAACCACAGATAATCGTCTCCCATGGCAACTGACAAATTATTTTATCAAGAACAAAGCAATGAAGTATCATTATTTAACTATGCTTTTGAACATCAACTTCCTGTATTGATCAAGGGTCCAACAGGCTGTGGTAAAACACGTTTTGTTGCCCATATGGCCGAAAAACTTAATAAGCCTTTATATACAGTGGCTTGTCATGATGATCTCACTGCAGCAGACTTAGTCGGTCGACATTTAATTGGTCCTAATGGCACGTATTGGCAAGATGGTCCATTAACACGTGCGGTACGTGAAGGTGGCATTTGTTATTTAGATGAAGTGGTTGAAGCACGTAAAGATACTACGGTCGTTTTGCATCCTTTAGCTGATGACCGCCGGATATTACCTTTAGAGCGTACCGGAGAGCTGCTCGAAGCTGCTCCAGGTTTTATGTTGGTGGTTTCTTATAACCCCGGCTATCAAAATTTATTAAAAGGTATGAAGGCAAGTACTAGACAACGTTTTGTCGCTTTACGTTTTGAATATCCTAGTGCAGAGCTTGAACAGCAAATACTGATAAAAGAAGCTGGCGCTGACCCTCATCTAGCCTTTAAATTAGTTGAGCTAGCTGGTGCGTTACGCCGACTAGAACAAAATGATTTAGATGAAGTCGCTTCAACCCGATTGTTGATTTATGCAGCCAGAATGATGAGCTCTGGTATGAACCCGTTGGATGTTTGTCGCTGTTGTTTGGCTGAGCCATTAACGGATGATCCTCTAACGGTGCAAGCTTTGATGGATGTCGCCAGAATTTACTTTGACTAGTTATCTAGAGATTATATGACCAATCCATCAATAGCGATTGAACTCCCTGATAAAAAACTGCCTGGTGATTTAGCCATGTGGTTTTTCATTTTGGCTGAGTTAACTGTATTTGCCATTTTTTTTATTGGTTTTTCCGTCAGTGAACAGTTAAACGGAGAAATGTTTAGCCAAGGTAAAGCGCAGTTACATCAAACGGCAGGTTTAATTAATACCATTGCGTTAATCACCAGTAGTTTTTTTGTTGCGATCGCATTGACTAAAATACATAAAGCGCAAGCTAAACAAGCGGTACTTTTATTATTAACAGCTAAAGCTTTTGCTATCATTTATATTTCGGTCAAAATTTGGGAATACCTTTCATTATTTGAGCAAGGTATAACGATTGAAACGAATACCTTTTTCACCTTATATTTTTTAATTACTGCTTTTCATTTAATGCATGTTTTATTGGGCATGGTTATCCTCGCTTTCATTGCTTACAGCGCTTGGCAGGGTAAGTATCAAAATAATGAGATTTCTGGCTTTGAAGCCGGTACGAGCTATTGGCATATGGTGGATTTATTGTGGATTATTTTATTTCCGTTGATATATGTTATTTAGTTGAATCTGATTATCAACATAACTTAATTTATGCCTAAGGGTAATGTAGTGCAAAATAATAAAACCGTTAATATAGCCGCGGCAACAAAGAGTTGGCTTTTACTTATTGCATTAAGTGTTATTGCCATTTATTTACCAGAATTTATTGATCATAGAAGCTTTTATACAATTGCAGCGTTAGTGATTGTCGTAATAAAAGGTCAACAAATTGTAGATATATTCATGGAGCTTAATAACGCTCCTAAGTTTTGGCGTTTACTCTTCTTAAGCTATATTACGCTGCTACCTTTAATTATTTCTGTCATCTATTTAACTTAATTAAAGCTTATGGGTTTATTTAATTTCATTCGATCATAAGATCAAGGATGGGAGTATGATTAATCGAGGTCCTAGCCCAAGTGGAAACTTCGCGGTAATTTGTCAATCTTTATACTTAGCAAATTTACTGTTATTACCCGGCATATTTTTTTTAGTCTTACTTTACTATTACCGTCAATATCAGCAATATAAAGTTCACGATGGTGTTGTCGTAGCCCAAATTGATAATAATAAAGTAAGAATGCAGAATCTCGGAATCGGTAAAATTCACCTAATAAGAAGTCTACAACTGTCTGTTCTAGCCGGCGTTTTGCTTGCGGTAGTACCGTTAATTGTGATTTATTTCTCCTCACAACTACAAGCGTCTATCATGGTGGGATTAATTTATTTTGTTACTTTGCATGCGGGGTTTATTTTGATCGGCATGTTAAACTTATCTCGTGCAATGGCGAAAAAACTACCTCTTTTTTAATTCCTCGTTATTCGCTTATCCCCACAAACCCTACTTTATCGTTACGCTCAAAAAAGAGCGTATTGAAATCCGCAAATAAGTTTAGAGCACATTACTTGGCTACACGCAGGTAAAAATATCCGATAGTATGCAAGAACGACTCCTATTCAATGAGCCATTTTAAATTTTGATAAAGCAAAATAACTTTCTGTTGACCCATATCACGGCAAAGAGCCATTTTATTGATACAATATAACTACTATTTATTTAAATGAATGTATTACGGTTATGGAAGAGTGGGTTGGTGGACTTTGGCATAAATATATTACTCGTAAAGCAAACCCCGAGTTTGATGACGCACGCGTAAATTTTGATCAAGTAAGTAAATCAGTCGCGATGGTGTTTCGAGCGCTAGGTGGTGATGTTGTTAAACGTGTCGAAGCGGCTACAGGACGAGAGTATTTAACGCGTAAAAGCTTTCTGCAAAAAATATCGGGTGATAACCAACTGGTAAGCCTTGCTTGGCAAGATGAGGAAAGCTTACGCTTACCTGAGTCATTAGCAGTATTTAATGAAAAAGCACTTAATTATGATCTTTATATTTGGTTAGCTGTTCTAGCTGCCCATCATAGCGGCAGTTTTCGTCATTGGGCTAAAGACAATCAAGCATTAGTCGTCGCCGTATTAGAAAAATTCCCTGCGTTACATAACCGATATCGTCGTTTAGCCAAAGCATTTGTTGATATGCGTCCACCGCTAGATCAAATGCCCGCGGTAGAAAGAACGATGGAGCAATCAATCAGGGATGCCATCCTAATTCCTGGTTCCGTTAACGAATTCCCAGTGGTAAATTTTGCCCCACAAGCGGTATATTTGTGGCTTTATCCTTCTGCTAGTAGTGATGATGTACTTATGGCAGATATTGATGAAGATGAGCTATCAGATGAAAACGAAGATCAAGATGGGGAGAAGAAATCAGCTAAAAAAGCGCAGAGTTCAAGAAAAAAAGCTGAACGTGTAGATTCTGATGATAGTCGAGGTGGCATGATGATCTTTCGTCTTGAAAGCTTGTTCTCTTGGAGCGAGTTTTCAAAAATGGATCGTGGTAAAGATGACAGTGATGAAGATGAAGAAGATTATCAAAGCACTATTGATGATTTAGATAAGATTACCTTAACCAAGAAACAAGAACATCAAAAAAGTGGTCAGATAAAAATAGATTTAGACTTACCTTCGGCATCTGAAGATGATATTCCGCTAGGTGAGGGCATAAAGTTACCGGAGTGGAATTATAAAACGCAAACGTTGCAAGAAGATCGTTGTTTATTGCAACCTATGTTACCTCGTGATGCCACGCCAACAAAATTACCAGTGAAATTGCAAAAAACCGCAAGAATGATTCAAGCACAGTTTGAACAGTTACGCAGTGTTAAATATTGGTTAAAAGCTCAACCTCAAGGCGAAGAGCTTGATTTAAATGCTTGGCTCGATTTTCATGTTGAGAGTAAAACGGCAGCAACAGCGGAAAAAGGATTATTTCAATCATATAGAGGCAATAATCGTGATTTGTCTTGTTTATTATTAGCCGATTTATCAATGTCGACAGATTCCCATTTAGATAATGACAATCGTGTTATTGACGTAGTACAAGACAGCCTCTTGCTGTTTGGTGAAGCATTACAGTCGGTTGGTGATAATTTTGCTATGTACGGATTTTCTTCAGTAAAACGAAGCAATATTCGCTTCACTATGTTGAAAAACTTTAATGAAAAATATAATGACCATGTAAGAGGACGCATACAAGCGATTACGCCTGGGTTTTACACCAGAATGGGCGCGGCAATTCGTCAAGCGACAAAGGTTATTAGTGAACAAAAAACGGCAGACAAACTTTTGCTTATTTTAACTGATGGTAAACCCAATGATATCGACCACTATGAAGGTCGCTTTGGCATTGAAGATACTCATCAAGCAATTAACGAAGCAAAACGACTAGGTATCAAACCTTTTTGTATAACGATTGATGTTGATGCACAAGAATACTTACCTTATTTATTTGGTAATGACGGTTTTACACAAATATTAAGACCAGCTCAATTGCCATTACGTTTACCGCAATTGTATCATCAGTTGACCTCACAGTAGCTGTGCACAAATGAATATTAAAAGGGAACTCGTATGAGCCAAACAACTAAAACGTGTTTGTTTTGTCAAACTGAAAATACCTGTGAAGGTGAAAAAAATCAATGTCAGCATTGTGGTATGGAATTGCCCGATAAACACCCAAATGATAGAAATACAGGGGTAAGGTTTTTTTTTAAAGCTTTCTGGCTTATCGCGTTATTCTGTATTGTGATGGTCTTTTATTTACCACGCTAAAATGTTTATAGACTGTTTTTAGTGTTAAAGCAGCCCAATCGATGACATGTTAAAAAGCGTAAGTAAAATTATTTTCTTACGCTTTTTTCTTATATAAAAAAACAGCCTTTTCACTACGACACCTAATTAATCTAACTATAATTTAAATGTAGAAAACTTCTATAGACTTACTAGGGCCTGTTGATCTTTCATGGTTAAATTTTGTTCGCCTTTTTTAAAGAAAGTAAAGCGTTTTAATCGCGGTGAGTAGTGTGTAGCCTAGTCACTCTAAGCAAATACTACTCAACAAAGAGTAAGACGCTTTTAGCCGAATCCATCGGACAGCGTTTGTTGGATATCTTTACGGCGTTATCACCTTTGGTGTGACGCTACATGGAAAAACTTAGCCTCAGTGATGCTATTTTATTGCAATACATAATGGATTGAAGTTGCTTGGGCTAGTCAAGGCTATGTAAACGTATTGTGCATGCCACAGAATGGTTGCATAGTAGTTTGTCTAGTATCTTATTTACAGTGACTAAAATTGTTTATAGGGAGCTTTAAGACAATAAGTCGGATGGTATATTAGTGGCTTTTTTCGTTATCACCAGAGCTAAGCCACGGGTGATGAAAGCATTAGTATGAGGAGTTAGTACTATTCTTCTATTAACAAGGTAATATCAGTTACAGGTACGCAGCAGCAAGGTAAAATTTCATTGTCACCGACATAAGCTAAAGGCTCACCTAACGGGTAGTTAATTTCACCTTCTACTAACGTAACTCTGCATGCACCACAAAATCCATCACGACAATGGTAATGCACTTCTACATTGGACGACTCTAAACAATCAAGTAACGTTTGTTCATTATTTTCATAATGAACAACCTTACTTTGAACGTTAATTTTTAGCTGCAATCTGACGGTATCCTTCACATCTTGATTCGTATTTTCTACTTTCATATACTTTAAAAGCACTCAATTAAGGCAAGTGCCATCAGTATACTTGCCTACAAATCAAAATCGTCAAAGTCATCTGCATCAACGGAAGAATCTACTTGTCCGACTAAATAACTCGATATTTCAGTCTCTTGCGGCGCAACTTGCACGTTATCACTGACAAGGTATGCATTCATCCATGGTAACGGGTTACTCTTAATGTCAAAAGGTGCACCAAAACCGATGGCGGTTAAACGCTGATTAGAAATATATTCAATATATTGATTTAAAATATCGGCATTCAGTCCAATCATTGAGCCATCTTTAAATAAATACTGGGCCCATTCTTTTTCCTGCTCGACAACATCTAAGAAGATTTGTAAACCTTCATCACGAAGTTCTTCACTAATAATTTTCATCTCAGGATCATCTTTACCTGATCTCCAATTATTAAGAATATGTTGAGTACCCGTTAAATGAAGTGCTTCATCGCGCGCAATCAATTTTATAATTTTGGCATTACCTTCAAGTAATTCACGTTCTGCAAAAGCAAATGAGCAAGCAAAACTTACATAAAATCGAATAGCTTCTAATGCATTAACAGAACAAACAGCAAGGAATAAACGTTCTTTAAGTTTTCTGGTTGATACTTCAACTGTTTTACCTTCAACTTCATAGGTTCCTTCACCTTGTGATTGAAGTAACTGTGTCGTAAGAATGACGTCATCAAAAAACTTAGCAATACTAGAAGCACGCTTTAAAATGGCTGGATTAACGATTATATCGTCAAATATTTCACCTGGTTCAGTAAATAAGTTACGAAGAATATGGGTGTAAGAACGTGAATGAATGGTTTCACTAAAAGCCCATGTTTCTACCCAAGTTTCTACTTCAGGTAAAGAAACCAAAGGAAGTAATACCGCATTAACAGAACGTGCAGCCATCGAATCTAAAAGTGTTTGGTACTTTAAGTTAGAGATAAATATATGTTTTTCTGACTCAGTAAGGCTCTGCCAATCAGCTCTATCTTTAGATACATCAACTTCTTCTGGACGCCAAAAAAATGATAATTGCTTTTCAATTAATTTTTCAAAAGCAATATAACGTTGCTGATCGTAGCGAGAAACGTTAACGCTATTACCTAAAAACATTGGCTCTAAAAGTGCGTTATTAGGTACTTGATTAAACGTGGTATACGTCATGTTTTTATTCCTTTGGGACTACAGTGCTGTAGTAGCAAAAGCCTAGTACATTGCTAGGCTTTATATAGTAAGTTTGAGATATAAGAGGGTTAAGTAAAATGATTAAATTTTACAAGCTCCGCCAGCACAACTATCGTCTTCAACTTCAATATCATCGCTCGCACCATCACGGGTGTTATGGTAATAAAGTGTTTTAACACCCAGTTTATAGGCCGTTAGTATATCTTTTAAGATTTGTTTAACGGGGACTTTACCGCCTTCAAATTTATTCGGATCATAATTAGTATTTGCTGATATCGCTTGGTCGACAAACTTTTGCATAATACCAACCAATTCTAAATAGCCTTGGTTATCTGGAATATTCCAGAGTAACTCATAATTGCCTTTTAGTTTTTCATACTCAGGAACAACTTGTTTTAATACACCATCTTTACTGGCTTTAATGCTTATTAAACCACGAGGTGGCTCAATACCATTAGTTGCGTTAGATATCTGTGAAGATGTTTCTGATGGCATTAATGCAGAAACTGTTGAGTTTCTTACACCATGCTTTTTAATACTTTCACGTAAACTTTCCCAATCTAGGTGAAGTGGTTCACCGGTAATGTCATCGATTGTCTTTTTATAAGTATCAATCGGTAAGATCCCTTTAGATAAAAGAGTTTCATCAAATTTAGGACATGCACCTTGCTCTTTCGCTAATTCATTTGTCGCTTTGAGTAAGTAAAACTGAATAGCTTCAAAAGTACGGTGAGTTAAGTTATTCGCACTACCGTTTGAGTAGTAAAGTCCGTTTTTAGCAAGATAGTATGCATAGTTAATAACACCTATACCTAATGTTCTTCTCGCCATGCTAGCACTTTGCGCTGCAGCAATAGGGTAGTCTTGATAATCTAATAAACTATCTAAAGCGCGAACAGCGAGATCTGCTAATCCCTCTAATTCATCTAATGAGTCGATAGCACCTAAGTTAAATGCAGAAAGTGTACAAAGCGCAATTTCTCCATTCTCATCATTAATATCATTCATTGGCTTAGTTGGCAGGGCAATTTCTAAACACAAATTACTCTGACGAATAGCCGCTTTACTTGAATCAAATGGACTATGGGTATTACAGTGATCTACGTTTTGTAAGTAGATACGGCCGGTGCTTGCGCGTTCTTGTGCAAACAGCGTGAATAACTCGATAGCTTTAATACGTTTTTTGCGAATTGAATCATCGTTTTCATACTGCACGTATAAACGCTCAAACTTTTCTTGGTCTTCAAAGAAAGCATCGTATAGTCCCGGAACATCACTAGGACTAAATAAGGTAATAGAGCCACCTTTAATTAAACGTTGATACATCAGCTTGTTAAATTGCACACCATAATCTAAATGACGCACACGGTTTTCTTCAACACCACGGTTATTTTTAAGTACCAGTAAACTTTCGACTTCAAGATGCCATAAAGGATAAAACAATGTAGCAGCACCGCCGCGAACACCACCTTGCGAACAACTTTTAACGGCTGTTTGGAAATGCTTAAAGAATGGGATACAACCAGTATGAAATGCTTCACCATTTCTTATCGTGCTACCTAAAGCACGAATACGACCAGCATTGACACCAATACCAGCACGTTGAGATACATATTTAACAATAGCGCTAGATGTAGCATTAATTGAATCTAAACTATCGCCACACTCAATCAATACACAAGATGAGAATTGGCGTGTTGGTGTACGAACACCGGCCATGATTGGAGTAGGTAATGATATTTTAAAGCGAGAAATAGCGTGATAAAAATCTTCTACGTAACGTAAGCGAGATTCAACAGGGTATTTAGCAAACAAACATGCCGAAACTAAAATATAGAGGAATTGAGCACTTTCGTAAATTTCACCGCTAACACGGTTTTGTACTAAATACTTACCTTCAAGCTGCTTCATGGCTGCATAGCTGAAGTTTAGATCACGGCTATGGTCCATAAAGCTGGACATGTGCTCAAAGTCATCTTTCGTATAATCAGCTAACAAATGCTGATCATATTTACCCGCTTCAACTAATTTCACTACGTGATCATAAAGGGCCGGTGGCTCAAATTGTCCGTAGGCTTTTTTACGTAAATGAAATACTGCTAAACGAGCTGCCAAGTATTGATAATCTGGAGTCTCTTCAGATATCAAATCAGCAGCTGATTTAATAATAGTTTCATGAATATCTTCAGTTTTGATACCGTCATAAAACTGAATGTGAGATTTTAATTCAACTTGAGAAACAGAAACTTGTTCTAAGCCATCCGCAGCCCAAGCAATGACACGGTGAATTTTTTCTAAATCAATGGTTTCTTTCTCACCATTTCGTTTAGTTACAAAGAGGTTGTTATTCATGAAATACCTGTAAAGCGATTATTGTTATTGTTTCTTATTCCTAATAAAAGGATCTAAAACGTCCCTAATAAAAAATCCCACATACGTATTAGAAATAAATAACTTAATACGTAGTATTAAAAATAACAACTGAGCATCAAATGCACAATATCTAGGGTTTTTTATAATTCTAGACACAAGATAGTGAGGTTTGACCTGTTTTGCAAGTGATAAAATGAGTTGATCTTTGTGATTATTTTTGCCTTAATTTAAGGGTTAGTGATGACTAACCTAGTAAGACAATTTGATTTTGGAATTTACTAAAAGCAACGATTATTTTACTTTTTTTAAGATAAATTATTTTTATAAATTATTTTTGGTCAATATTTATGTTCGCTATAGTAAATTAATATAAACAAAATAAAATAGATATTTTACAGTTAGTTATGATTTAAATCTAAGCGCAGATTAATGTTTAAACAACTTGATTGTTTATACAACAATTATTCCGCAGGTACCTGAAACATCGAATTTACCAAGTTTTTGAACTTAATGAACAGCTAGGGTCGTTATTTTTAAAGCTTACGACAGCACAATATATAATTAACAGCCAGTGAATCGTTGAATTTATGGTTTCCTGTAGTTGGATTGGGCTGAATTGAGCTTAATTGAGCTAGATTGTAAAGGATACCACTGTCATCAATGCACTTTAATCTGTGTTCTTCTGCTGCGAGTATTGCAAGTAAATAAGATTTTACGCTTTTATTGAGCGTTAAAAAGAAAATCAAGTATCTCGGTTTAACTAAGGTAGAAAATGCTTGAATTATTGGGGCAGGGCCAGGATGGCTTCATTAGATCCTCAGACATAAAAAAACCATTCAATGCAGTGAATGGTTTGTAGTATTAAATAGTCTTAATTGCTATTACATTATCCAAAACTGAATAATATAAATCAGACATTAATGTTGTTATTTTTAAAGCTTACGACAACACAATATATAATTAACATCCAGTGAGTCATTGAGCTTATGGTTTCCTGTAATGGGATTGTAATGGATACCACTGGCATCAATACACTTTAATCCGTGTTCTTCTGCCCAACCAATAAGTTGTGAAGGTCGAATAAACTTATCATGGTCATGAGTCCCATCAGGAACAATTTTGAGAAGTTTCTCTGCTGCAAGTATGGCAAGTAAATAAGATTTGATACTTTTATTGAGCGTTGAAAAGAAAATCAAGCCTCCTGGTTTAACCAAGGTAGAACATGCTTGAATCACCGAAGCAGGGTCAGGAACATGTTCTAACATTTCCATACAAGTAACCACATCAAAAGTACCTGGATTTTCCAGTGCTTTTTCTTCGGCAGTTATTTTTTGATAATTAATGGATACGCCAGTTTCTAACGCATGCAATTTTGCAACATTTAGTGGTTCGGTGCCCATATCAATACCCGTTACGTTGGCACCTAGTTTTGCTAGTGATTCTGATAAAATACCGCCACCACAACCAACATCAATAATTTGCATATCATAAAAGCCATTCTTCGAATCAGTGCCTTCAACCTGAAGCGCAATATGCTGACTTATAAATTGGACTCTCAATGGATTAATTTGATGTAGAGGTTTAAAGTCACCGGTTAAATCCCACCATTGGCTAGCAACTTGTTCGAACTTTGCGATTTCATCTTCATTTACGTTAAGGGGTTGGCTTGACATAGATTCACTACTTTAAATTGACTTTCAATCATTCGATTCTAAACGAAAGTCATTTTTAAGCAAAGGGGATAGATCAAATCTACGCTTTTTAGGTGCTTTTTTAAGCTGATTATTACCCCTAAAAAAACCTTTAAATAAAGCTGTATGGCATCAACAATTTTTATGCTAGTATGCTGCGTTGATTACTATTATTAGTGTCTATTAGATAACAATAAAATCTTTAAAATACCGTTTATTTACTACTAGAAATTAGCCTCGCTATATTGCTAGTATTATTAAGCAAAAGAATTAGTTAAGGGATACCATCGATTTATGTCCGATCTGGCCAAACAAATAGTTCCAGTTAATATTGAAGATGAACTAAAAACCTCCTATTTAGATTATGCCATGAGTGTAATAGTTGGGCGCGCATTGCCTGACGTTCGTGATGGCTTAAAACCTGTACATCGCCGGGTGTTATTCGCCATGGATGTATTAGGTAATGATTGGAATAAAGCCTATAAAAAATCAGCCCGTGTGGTTGGTGATGTAATAGGTAAGTATCACCCTCATGGTGATACTGCAGTTTACGATACAATAGTTCGTATGGCACAGCCATTCTCCTTACGTTACATGCTTGTCGATGGACAAGGTAACTTCGGCTCTGTTGATGGTGATAGCGCAGCTGCAATGCGTTATACCGAAATTAGAATGTCTAAAATTGCACATTCTATTCTAGCCGATTTAGATAAAGAAACCGTTGATTTTGTACCTAACTATGATGGTACAGAACATATACCAGCGGTTATGCCTACCCGTGTACCTAACTTACTCGTTAATGGTACTTCAGGTATTGCTGTTGGTATGGCAACCAATATTCCTCCGCATAATTTAACTGAAGTTATCAATGCTTGTTTAGCGCTCATTGATAACAGTGAATTAACGTTTGAAGAAATTTTAGAACACATCCCTGGTCCTGACTTTCCAACAGCAGGTATTATTAGTGGTCGTGCAGGTATCGAAGAAGCATACCGAACCGGTCGCGGTAAAATAAAAATTCGTGCACGTGCAAGTATTGATGTTCATGAAACCACGGGTAAAGAAACAATAATTGTTCACGAACTACCTTATCAAGTAAACAAAGCACGCTTAATTGAAAAAATGGCTGAGCTTGTTAAAGATAAACGTCTTGAAGGTATTTCTGCTTTACGTGATGAGTCTGATAAAGACGGTATGCGTATGGTTATTGAAATCAAACGCGGTGAAGTAGGTGAAGTTGTTTTAAATAACTTATACAAACTGACGCAAATGCAGGTTTCTTTCGGTTTAAATATGGTGGCATTAACCAATGGCCAACCGAAAATATTTAATATCAAAGAGATGTTAGAAGCGTTTGTTTTGCATCGCCGTGAAGTTGTTACTCGTCGTACTATTTTCGAATTAAGAAAAGCACGTGACCGTGCTCATATCCTAGAAGGTTTATCCATTGCATTAGCAAATATAGACCCTATCATCGAAATGATTAAAAATTCGAATAACAGAAAAGAATCTGAAGAAAAGCTTATTTCTCAAGGTTGGGAACTTGGTAATGTTGCTAACATGCTCAGCGAAGCGGGTAATGATGCAGCACGCCCTGAGTGGTTAGAACCTGAATATGGTATTCGTGATGGTTTATATTACTTAACCGCTGAGCAAGCAAAAGCAATCGTCGACCTACAGTTATACAAACTATCTGGCATGGAACACGATAAGATTCTAAGCGAGTACAAAGCGTTATTAGACCTTATTGCAGAATTAATGCATATTTTGGCTACGCCTGCTCGTTTAATGGAAGTTATTTGTGAAGAACTTGTTGCTATTCGTGATGAGTTTGGTGATGAACGTAGAACTGAAATTACTAATGCTTCACATGATTTGTCTTTAGAAGACTTAATCACTGAAGAAGATGTTGTAGTGACACTTTCACATGAAGGTTATGTTAAGTATCAAGTCTTAAGTGATTACGAAGCTCAGCGTCGCGGTGGTAAAGGTAAAGCAGCAACTAAGATGAAAGAAGAAGACTTCATCGAACGTTTACTTGTGGCTAATACACATGACACTATTTTATGTTTCTCAGACCGTGGTAAATTATATTGGTTGAAAGTTTTCCAATTACCATTAGCAAGTCGTACAGCAAGAGGTAGACCTATTGTAAACATCTTGCCATTAGAAAGTGATGAACGTATCACTGCTATCTTGCCAGTGCGTGATTATGCCGATGATAAATATATCGTTATGGCAACAGCTTCTGGTACGGTGAAGAAAACGCGTTTGGATGCCTACTCTAATCAACGTGCTAACGGTATTATTGCCTTAAACCTTCGTGATGATGATACCTTAATCGGTGTTGATATTACCGACGGTACTAACGATGTTATGTTGTTCTCGGATGCGGGTAAAGTTGTCCGCTTTAACGAAAAAGTACGTGATAGCGAAACAGGTGAAATAAAACTTGATCCAGAAACGGGTGAACAACGATGGGCGTTAAAACCAATCGGTCGTACCGGTACTGGTGTTCGTGGTATCAAGCTTGAAGGTGAGCAAAAAGTTGTTTCGCTGATTATACCTAAGAATGATGGTCCAATCTTAACCATTACTGAAAATGGTTTTGGTAAGCGTACTGATTTAGCTGAATATCCAGCTAAGAGTAGAGCAACGAAAGGTGTTGTTTCTATTAAAGTTAGTGAACGTAACGGTAAAGTAGTTGGTGCAGTTCAAGTAGAAGATCTTGATGAGATAATGCTAATTACTGACAGTGGTACTTTAGTTCGTACTCGTGTCAATGAAGTGAGCGTTATTGGTCGTAATACTCAAGGTGTACGTTTGATACGTACTGCTGATGATGAACATGTGGTAGCACTGCAACGTATTGATGAAATTGAAGAGCCAGCAGAGCTTGAAGAAGTTGCTGAGGGTGATGAAGTCATTGAAACAAGTGTGGATCATAATCCAGAGCATAGCGCTCAACAGGATGTTGCTGATACCTCACAAGACGACAATCAAGAATAATTGTCGCATCAACACTAAAAAGGCGGCTAATAACCGCCTTTTTTAATGTGTTTTTATAAGTAAATAAATATTTCAAATCGTAGTTAATAAAGTAGGAAAGATAATGTCAGAAGTTTTTAATTTTTGTGCTGGTCCAGCTATGTTGCCGACACCTGTAATGGCAAAAGCACAACATGAGTTTTTAAATTGGCAAGGTACGGGTAGCTCTGTGATGGAATTAAGCCATCGTAGTGGTATTTACATTGCTATGGCTGAAAAAGCAGAAGCAGATTTACGTGAGCTTATGTCTATTCCTGATAATTATAAAGTTTTGTTTTGTCATGGTGGCGGACGTGGACAGTTTTCTGCTGTTCCATTGAATTTATTACCCACAGGACAAACTGCTGATTACATTGTTGATGGCTCATGGTCTAAAGCAGCAGCAGCCGAAGCAAAAAACTTTGGTGATATTAATGTTATTAACATCACCAAAGAAGATAATGGCAATATTAGTGTCCTTAACCCAACAGAATGGCCAATAAGTCCCAACGCGGCTTATGTTCATTATTGCCCTAATGAAACCGTTAACGGTATCGAAATTAATGAAATACCAGAAACTAATGGTGTGCCTTTAGTTGCTGATATGTCATCAACAATATTATCTCATGAAATTGATGTTTCAAAATTCGGCCTCATTTATGCTGGTGCTCAAAAAAATATTGGTCCGTCAGGCTTAACCATTGTTATAGTTAGAGAAGACTTGCTAGGTCATGCTCATACAGCAACGCCGTGTATTATGAATTACAAATTGGCTGCAGATAATGACTCAATGTATAATACTCCTCCAACGTATGCTTGGTATCTTGCGGGTTTAGTATTCCAGTGGCTTAAAGATTTAGGTGGCGTAAAAGCTATTGCTAAAATTAATCAAGCTAAAGCGGCGTTATTGTATCGAGCTATTGATGATAGTGACTTCTATCAAAATACTATTGATACCAAATATCGTAGCAAGATGAATATTCCTTTTTGGTTAAAAGATGAAACTTTAAATGAAAAGTTTTTAATTGAATCAGAGGCCGCAGGTTTAACTGCACTCAAGGGGCATAGAATTGTAGGTGGCATGCGCGCAAGTATCTATAATGCAATGCCTATTGAAGGTGTACAAGCGCTTGTCGAATTTATGCAACAGTTTGAAAAGAGGAATAGATAAAGTGGAGCAGTTAACATTAAATCCAATAGGTAAAATTAATGGAGAAATATTTTTACCTGGTTCTAAAAGTTTATCTAACCGTGCCTTGTTAATTGCGGCGTTAGCGAATGGTGTTACAAAAATCACTAATTTATTAGTGAGTGATGACATTAACCATATGCTAAATGCGTTAAAAAGCCTTGGTATTGAATATACGTTAAGCGATTGTGGTACTGAGTGTACTGTTATCGGAAATGGTGGCTTTTTCAATGTTAAAAAACCATTGGAACTGTACTTAGGTAACGCAGGTACGGCGATGCGACCATTGTGTGCTGCACTTGCGGCAAGTGAAGGTGAGTTTATCTTAACCGGTGAACCAAGAATGAAAGAGCGGCCGATTGGTCATTTAGTTGATGCTTTAGCACAACTTGATGCCGATATAGAATACTTGGAAAATAAAGATTACCCACCTGTGAAAATTAAAGGTAAAGCGTTAACTGGCAATACAGTGACCATTGATGGTTCTATATCGAGTCAGTTTTTAACTGCTATCTTGATGATTGCACCTTTACTAGAAACCAATACCACAATAGAAATTGATGGTGAGTTAGTTTCCAAACCCTACATTGATATTACGCTTGATATTATGCGTAGATTTAATGTCAGTGTTCAAAATAATGACTACAAGTCTTTCATCGTTAGCGGTAATCAGTCATATCAAGCGCTAGATAAATATATGGTGGAAGGTGATGCATCTTCTGCGTCATATTTCTTAGCAGCTGGCGCTATAAAAGGTGGTGAAGTTACTGTTCATGGTATTGGTAAGCTCAGTGTTCAGGGTGATAAGCATTTTGCCGATGTTCTTGAAAAAATGGGCGCAGAAATTCATTGGAAGGATGAGTCAATCACTGTTATCGGTAAGCCGTTGACAGCAGTAGATATGGATATGAATCATATTCCTGATGCGGCAATGACTATTGCTACCACCGCACTTTTTGCTACAGGTACAACAACCATTAGAAATATATATAACTGGCGTGTAAAAGAAACAGACCGATTAAACGCAATGGCGACGGAACTAAGAAAGGTTGGAGCTGAGGTTGTTGAAGGCAAAGATTATATTTCAATTACTCCACCAAAATCACTGAAACATGCAGAAATTGATACCTATAATGATCATAGAGTTGCTATGTGTTTTTCTCTTGTTGCTTTGAGTGATACCCCTGTTACTATTAATGATCCTAAGTGTACGGCGAAAACATTCCCAGACTATTTTGACAAGCTAGCACAAGTTTCTTGTTAATAATGTTATAGAAAAACATTTTTGCGCGATATTATACCAAACAGATTAATTAATTAGTCAGCTTAGAGCTACAATAGCGAGCTTAAAACAAGTAAAATGAGTTAAACATAGTTAGTCTATATTTCATTCATTTTATGATGTTATTAGTTTGCTAATGAGCTCCCAAAGGGCGAGTTTAAAAGGCTTACATGCGGCGTTATTGATTTTGACAAGGGATAACCATTCTCTTCAAGTAATGCCTTGCCTCTAAGCCTTTTAATTCTCGCTAAGTGATCAATAAATTAGTCCGATTGGTATTACTCTATAAATCCCGTATAATTGCGCCGATTTTTGATGTTAGGAGAAAAAAGTATGCAGGAAAGCACACCAGTTATAACCATTGATGGCCCAAGTGGGGCTGGTAAAGGAACCGTTGCAAGGATAGTTGCGGACCAATTAGGTTGGCACCTTCTTGACAGTGGAGCTATTTACCGCGTCTTAGCTGTTGCCATTCAACATCACCAACTTTCATTAGATGATGAAGAGCCTCTTATCCCTATGGCTGCACATTTAGATGTTCAATTTGAAATTAATAGTCAAGGTGAAGCTAAAGTTATTTTAGAAGGTGAAAATGTTACTGAAATTATTCGTACTGAAGAAGTTGGCGGATTAGCATCGAAAGTAGCAGCATTTCCACGTGTTAGAGAAGCGCTATTACGAAGACAACGTGCATTTAGCGTTAGCCCTGGCTTAATTGCAGATGGTCGCGACATGGGAACCGTTGTTTTTCCGAAAGCTCCAGTAAAAATATTTTTAACTGCTAGTGCTGAAGAACGAGCTGACCGAAGATTTAATCAGTTGAAAGAAAAAGGAATTGATGTTAACATCGGGCGCCTTTTGGATGACATACGTCAACGAGATGAGCGAGATCAAAACCGCAAGGTAGCTCCTCTTATCCCGGCAGAAGGAGCGTTAACTATTGATTCTACTGATATTTCTATTACAGAAGTCGTCAATAAAATCCTTATGTTTGCCAATGGCAAATTAACGTAAAACACATACCTTTAAGTTAGCTAAATTTGTAATAACTGCTAGCATTAAAGAACTTTTAATAGAAAGCCTACTGTATGGATGCACTGGGCATACTTAACCACCCCATGAAACAATGACGTTGAATGGATTAATAGCTGAGTTTATAACAAGTTATGACTGAAAATTTTGCGCAACTTTTTGAAGAAAGTTTAAAAGAAATCGAAACACGTCCTGGATCAATCATCCGTGGAACAATCGTAGCCGTTAACAAAGACAATGTAATTGTTGATGCTGGCTTAAAATCTGAGAGTGTTATCTCAATTGATCAATTTAAAAACGCTGCTGGTGAAGTTGAAGTAGTTGTTGGCGATGAAATTGACGTAGCCTTAGATGCAACAGATGATGGTTTCGGTGAAACTATTCTTTCTCGTGAAAAAGCAAAACGTCACGAAGCATGGCAAGTGCTTGAAAAAGCATATGAAGAAAAAGAAACTGTTATCGGTGTTATCAACGGTAAAGTTAAAGGTGGTTTCACTGTTGAAGTTAGCGATATCCGTGCTTTCTTACCAGGTTCATTAGTAGATGTTCGTCCAGTACGTGACACTGCTCACCTTGAAGGCAAGCCTCTAGAATTTAAAGTTATTAAGCTTGATCAAAAGCGTAATAACGTAGTTGTTTCACGTCGTGCTGTAATCGAAGCTGAAGGCAGTGCAGAACGTGATGAATTACTTGAGTCATTAGCAGAAGGCCAAGAAGTTAAAGGTATCGTTAAGAACCTTACTGACTACGGCGCATTTGTTGACTTAGGCGGCATTGATGGTTTATTACATATCACAGATATGGCTTGGAAACGCGTTAAGCACCCAAGTGAAATCGTAAATGTTGGCGATGAAATACAAGTTAAAGTATTGAAATTCGACCGTGAGCGCACTCGTGTATCTCTAGGTATGAAGCAGTTAGGCGAAGATCCATGGGTAGCAATTGCTAACCGTTACCCAGAAGGTTCTAAACTTTCTGGTCGCGTAACTAACTTAACTGACTACGGTTGTTTCGTTGAAATCCAAGAAGGCGTTGAAGGTTTAGTTCACGTTTCTGAAATGGATTGGACTAACAAAAACATCCACCCATCTAAAGTTGTTAACTTAGGTGACACAGTAGAAGTTCTAGTATTAGAAATTGACGAAGAACGTCGTCGTATTTCTTTAGGTCTTAAACAGTGTATTGCTAACCCTTGGGAAGAGTTTGCTAAAAACTTCAACAAAGGCGACAAAGTATCAGGTAAGATCAAGTCAATTACTGACTTCGGTATCTTCATCGGTCTTGACGGCGGCATTGATGGTTTAGTTCACTTATCTGATATTTCATGGGCTGGCGGTGAAGAAGCTGTTCGTGATTATAAGAAAGGCGATGAAATCGACGCTATCGTTCTTCAAGTTGACCCTGAACGTGAGCGTATCTCGTTAGGCGTTAAACAAGCTGAAGACGACCCGTTCAATATGTATCTTGCAGATAAGAAAAAAGGTGCTATTGTTACTGGTAAGGTAACTGAAGTTGATGCTAAAGGCGCAACTATCTTGTTAGCTGAAAGTGTTGAAGGTTACCTACGTGTTAGCGACATTTCTGTAGAGCGTATCGAAGATGCATCTACAGTATTAAAAGTTGGTGACGACGTTGAAGCTAGATTTATGGGTGTGGATCGTAAGAACCGTACTATTAGTCTATCTATCAAAGCAAAAGATCAAGCTGATGAACGTGAAGCAATGGATAACCTAAACCAAGTAGAAGAAACTGGTTTAAGTGCTATGGCTGCTGCGTTTAAAAACGCTAAAAACTAATATTCCTTAACCGGATATAGTTTTACTTTGCAATGGTGCTGTAATTACTACAGCAGGTGAAAAGAGTATTTATCACTATCGTGGTGATACTCTTTTCTTATTTTTAACGCCATTGGCGGAGCCAATTTTTACTATAATTTTTATACTAATTAGTAATAATTGCGCGGTGCTAGGTAAATACTGAGAGGTCAGAATGACTAAGTCAGAACTTATTGAAAAATTAGCCGATAAATTAAGTCATTTATCCGCTAAAGAAGTGGAAAAATCTATAAAAGAAATTTTAGAATTGATGGCGCAGTCCTTGTCAAAAGGAGAGCGTATTGAAATTCGAGGTTTTGGAAGTTTTTCATTGCATTATCGCGCTCCACGAGTTGGCAGAAATCCAAAAACTGGTGAATCGGTTGAGTTAAGCGGTAAATACGTTCCTCACTTTAAACCAGGCAAGGAGTTACGTGAAAGAGTTAATCTTTCTGTAGCATAAATTGCAAAGCTAACTAAAAAATTAGATAATAAACGGCATGTTAACCATGCCGTTTTTTTTTGGCAGAATTTGATAAGGCTGATGAAAGTGCGATTATATCTAACACTCTTTTTAATTTTAGTTTTACTTGCCGTAGCGTTTATTTTCGGTAGCCAAAACGATCAATTACTTACATTAAACTATTTGGTTGCGCGTACAGAAATAACTGTAGCTGCCGCCGTAAGTTTATTTACCGGATTAGGTTTTGCATTAGGCCTGCTTGTTACTATTCTTTGGCGTATAGTACGAAAAAGTAAAAAGGCACTCGCGAAAAATAAATCCCAGGAAAAGTAGATAATACTATTTGTCCTAATCCTCTTTATAACTTGTCTCAAGAGCGCTAATGATTGAATTACTCTTTTTATTATTACCCGTTGCCATGGCCTATGGCTGGTTTATGGGCCGTAATAGCATCAAACAAAACCAACAAATTGCAAAACAAGATTTATCGATAAAATACTCAACAGGGTTGAATTATTTATTATCTAATCAACAAGATAAGGCTATCGATTCACTGCTTGATGCTTTAAAAGTTGAGGACGATAGTGTTGAAGCCCATTTCGCTATGGCCAATTTATTCCGTAAACGTGGCGAATTAGACCGTGCATTAAAAGTTCATGAACATCTTGTTAGACTTAATCACTTGCCTACTAAAGATAAGCAGCAAGCGGTCTTTGAGTTAGGAAAAGACTTCCTAAGCGCAGGTTTATATGACCGTGCTGAAACCATGTTTATTAAATTATTAAAGTCAAAGGACTACGGTCTAAAATCTTTAACCTATTTATTAAAAATATTTCAATCCACTAAAGATTGGCAGCAGGGCATAGATAGACAAAAGTTAATTGTTAAATATAACGATAAACGTTCACTGCATACGTTAGCTAATTTTTATTGTGAATTAGCAACAACGGCTTTTGAAAAAGATCAATTTATTGAGGTGATTGAGTTACTAGAGCAAGCACTTTTACTCGATCCCAATTCATGCCGCGCTAATTGGTTGATGGCAAAGATTTATGAAAACCACGAGCAATGTGAGTTAGCGGCTAAGTGTTACCAAGCCATCTATCATCAAGATAATGAGTTCTTTCCTGATGTTATTGACCCTATGTTAGCTTGTTATACTCGATTAGATGCACTGGATGAATTCTATAGCTTTATTAAAAAGGTTTATGACGAGACAGCTAGCTCTAGCGCTTTAATTTGTTATCTTAGCCATGTTGAAAATAAACATGGTAAGAAGAAGGCACTAGATTTTATTTTGTCAGCACTAAAGCGTAGACCGACTATCCGTGGCTTCGAACACTTTGTAAATATGCAAATGACACCCTCTAATACTGATGTTAGTAATACTAGTTTAGATTTAATTAAAGAATTAATTAGTGAATATTTAAAAGTTAAGCATAGATACAGTTGTCGTACTTGTGGTTTTGACAGTTCAACCCATTATTGGTCGTGCCCATCATGTCACGAGTGGGAACAGCTTAAACCAGTGCGTGGTCTCGAAGGCGAATAAAAATTAGCTTCTTTGCTAGTTTCATCAATATTTTTGTCAACCGTACTCACTGACTACCGTCAGCTCCCTGCGCTTTCCTCAATATTGAAGAAACTAGCTGTGAATCTAGCATTTATTAATTTAACTTGAACAGTAATAGCGATTTAAATCGCGAGAAAGAATTGAGAATAGGAAAAACCATGAACGATCCAAAAGTAGTTGTCGCCTTAGACTTTGATAAAAAACAAGATGCCTTATCTTTTGTTGATAAGATTCAGCCTACAGATGCCCGCTTAAAGGTTGGCAAAGAAATGTTTACTTATTTCGGCCCTGAATTTGTTAAGCAACTAACGGGTAAAGGCTTTGACGTATTTCTTGATCTTAAATTTCATGATATTCCTAATACGGTGGCAAAAGCAGTTACTGCTGCGGCTGATTTAGGTGTATGGATGGTAAACGTGCATGCCAGTGGTGGCAGTCAGATGATGACTAAAGCGAAACAGGCATTAGATAATTATGGCAATGATGCACCATTATTAATAGCCGTAACCGTGCTAACAAGTATGGGACAAGAAGACCTTCATGGCTTAGGTATTAATAAAACACCAGCAGAGCAAGTTAACTTTTTAGCTAACTTAACAAAACAAAGCGGCTTAGATGGCGTTGTTTGTTCAGCTTGGGAAGCAGAGCAATTAAAGGCAGACTTGGGTAAAGAGTTTAAACTGATTACGCCAGGAATTAGACCTGCGGGCTCAGCACAAGACGATCAACAACGCATTATGACTCCAAAACAGGCAATTGATGTTGGCGTAGACTATTTGGTGATCGGACGTCCAATTACCAAAGCTGTTGATCCTCAATTAGTATTACAACAAATTAACGCTACCATCCGCTAAGTCATTAATAAATTAGTCCGATTGGTATCATTGAATTTTTACTATCGCGTAAACAAAAAAAGCTAGGTCAATGACCTAGCTTTTTTATTTATATAGATTTGATTTATATAAAATATTACTTATTTTTCATATTGGCTGATGAAAGCAACAAGATCTAATACCTTGTTTGAATAACCAATTTCATTATCATACCAAGAAACAACTTTAACGAAAGTATCAGTTAACGCAATACCCGCTTTCGCATCAAAAACTGAAGTACAAGTTTCACCAATGAAGTCGTTAGAAACAACAGCATCTTCAGTGTAACCTAAAATACCGTTCAACTCGCCTTCGGCGGCAGCACTCATCGCTTGACAAATTTCAGCGTAAGTTGCTGGTTTTATCAGGTTAACAGTTAAATCAACGACAGAAACGTCAGGCGTTGGAACTCGAAATGCCATGCCAGTTAATTTACCATTTAACGCTGGAATTACTTTACCTACCGCTTTAGCAGCACCAGTAGTTGAAGGTATAATGTTCTGTCCTGCACCACGACCACCGCGCCAGTCTTTAGTTGATGGGCTATCAACAGTTTTCTGAGTGGCTGTTGTCGCATGTACAGTAGTCATTAAACCATCTTGGATGCCCCAATTGTCATTTAAGACCTTAGCAATAGGTGCTAAACAGTTGGTAGTACATGAAGCATTAGAAACTATTTCTTGGCCTTTATATTCGTTTAAGTTGACACCACAAACAAACATAGGGGTATCATCTTTTGAAGGTGCACTTAAAACAACTTGCTTAGCGCCGGCTGTAATATGTTTACGTGCAGTCTCATCAGTTAGGAATAAACCGGTAGCTTCAACAACAACATCTACATCGATATCATTCCATTGTAAATTTTCAGGGTTACGTTCTGCAGTAACACGAACTGGATTACCGTTAACAATTAATTTCCCGTCAACAACATCAACAGTACCTTTAAAACGGCCATGTGTTGAATCATACTTCAACATATACGCCATGTATTCAATGTCCATTAAATCGTTGATACCAACAACTTCAATATCATCACGCTCTACAGCAGCTCTGAATACAAAACGACCAATACGGCCAAAACCATTTATGCCAACTTTAATTTTCATGGTGAACCTCTCAAATTCAATATGTAGTAAAATTACACCATTTTGAGATTAATACAAGGAAAAGATGCTATTTATGACGGGTAATTTCAATTTTATGGTAATATTTTGACTAAATTACGAAAATACTATTATTGAGCTTATTTATTTATTCATTTTGTACAATACTTTTCAAAATAGATGGTAGAATGCGAAAAATTTTGAAGAATAGCCGATTAATTTAAGCTATTGACCTTATTTGATACAGGATAAACATTTATGACACAAGATAAAGTGTTGTGTGACATTGGCTTTATTGGCCTGGGCGTTATGGGTAAAAACCTGGTGCTTAATTTAGCTGATAATGGCTTTAATATTGCGGCATTCGATTTAAGTGATGAAAAAGTTCAAGCGGTCATTGCTCAAGATGAAGCTGAAAATGCTACAGATACTCCACGTGTTTATGGATGTTCTTCTTATACTGAATTATTGTCACAACTTAAAGCACCACACTTAATTGTGTTAAGTGTTCCTGCAGGAGCACCGGTTGATCAAGTATGTGAAAACCTTATTGGCGCAGGCATTCAACCGGATGACATTATCATTGATACAGGTAACAGTCTTTGGACCGATACCGTTGCTAGAGAAAAGAAGTACAAGAGTAACTTCTTATTGTTTTCTTCTGCAGTATCAGGGGGCGAAGTTGGCGCTCGTTTTGGGCCATCTTTAATGCCAAGTGGGTCTCCTTATGCGTGGGCTAGAGTTAAACCTATTTGGGAAGCTATTGCCGCTAAAGTTGATGCTGAAACAGGTAAACCGATAGACCGTACTAAGCCAGGACAAGTTATCACTGAAGGCGAGCCTTGTGCTGCTTATATTGGACCAGCGGGAGCCGGTCATTATGTCAAGATGGTCCATAACGGTATTGAATATGCAGACATGCAAATTATCTGTGAAGCTTATCATGTATTAAAATCCGGGCTGAATTTAACCTGTGATGAAATTGCGGATATTTTTGCTCAGTGGAATGACGGCCCATTAGACAGTTATTTGATGGAAATATCAGTTGAAGTATTACGTCACAAATCCACTGATACCAATACGCCACTTGTTGAGTTGATTTTAGATAAAGCAGGGCAAAAAGGTACCGGACTTTGGACTGCAATGAGCAGTTTAGAAGTGGGCTGCCCAGCTCCTACTATTGCTCAAGCGGTATATGCACGTTCTATTTCTTCATTTAAAGAGTTGAGAACTCAAGCCTCTTCTTTATTGGAAGGACCTCAGCTAGCACCTTTATCTGCAGCTGAGCAACAACAAGTTATTGAACAATTACATGATGCAATGTACTGCGCTAAAATTTGTGCTTACGCACAAGGTTTCCAGCTAATGAAACTTGCCGCTAAAGAACATGGTTGGGTATTAGATTTTGCAAGTATTGCAAAAATTTGGCGCGCCGGTTGTATTATTAGAGCTGCATTCTTACAATCAATAACGAATGCATATGAGCGTAATGAAAACTTAGATAACTTACTGTTAGATGACTTTTTCGTTAAGGAACTTAATAAGCGTCAACTCAATTGGCGCAAGGCTATTTGTCATGCAACAATGCAGGGTGTGCCTATTGGTGCACTGTCTTCATCACTTGCTTATTATGATTCTATGCGCAGTGAAACATTACCTGCTAATCTATTACAAGGCCAACGAGATTTTTTTGGTGCTCACACTTTTGAACGCATAGACAAAACCGCTGGCAAAAAATATCATGTTCAGTGGTCAACAAAGGGCAAAGAAACCATCTTAGTTGATGGTTAAACGTAACGACCATGAAAAATAATGATGAATATAAAGATAAGTTAACCGATGCTGCTTTTAAAGTATGTCGGTTAGCGGCTACAGAACAACCCTTCAGTGGTATTTATAACGATCACTGGCAACAGGGCTTATATCATTGTGCCTGCTGTGAACAACCTTTGTTTAGCAGCGACAGTAAATTTGATGCTGGATGTGGTTGGCCTAGTTTTTTTGCTGCAATTGAAACTAAAGTCGCCTATAAGTCAGATGAATCACACAGTATGCAACGTGTCGAGATTCAGTGTGTTAATTGTCAATCTCACCTTGGTCATGTCTTTGATGATGGACCAAAACCAACAGGTAAACGCTATTGTGTTAATTCACTTAGCTTGAAGTTCTACCCAGAATAAACATCAATATTGAGTAAAGAATAAGTATTAGTGCTTATTCTTTACCTTTCTCTTATCTTGTTTTTATAAACCTTAGTAACTCGGGCTTGTAAATTTCCCAGCTTCAATTTTAGCTAAGGTAGTGCTAGCTACTTTATCAAGAAAGTCGGCATCTAATTTTTTTGCTTGTTGATAACCATTCAAACTTGTCTCGATCATGTCATCTGGTTTATCTAATAAAAGTTGATAAGTACGTAACCAAATATATGCTTGCTTATATTGTTTCTTCTGAGTGAAGATTGTTGTCAGTGTTTGTAAAACTTCAGGAGATAGCTCTGTGCCTGGTTGGTGAAGCTCTAACGCTCGATATAATAAGCCTAATGTTTTTTTCGTATTACGTTTTACATAATAAGTTGCTAAATGATACTGTGCAGTTGAATTTTCAAGGATAGCCGAGCCTTCTAATTGTAGAAACTCTTCTAAAGCTAACTCGTTAGACTCCCTTGACCAATAATAATAGAGTAGGTGAGGGTGTTTAGAATTAGCACTTTGTTCAGACAACAGCGATAAATTAGCTTTAGCTTGTAATAAATTTTTTTTTCTAAGGGTTGTTTTTTCTTTTAATTTTATATGTTGGATCTGTGAAGCCAGTGACATGCATTTTATGTAACCTTCATACGCAATAAGTAAGTTATATTTATCGGCATCAAGATTTTTGTCTTTAACTTCAATTCTATTTAACGCGACTTCTATCCGTTGGCTTTTACACCAACTATCTTGACCAAATTCATTACATATCTCTTCATTATCTTGGCAAAGTTGCGCTAAGTTAGCATTATCTCCACAACCAGTTAGAAATAGTGCTAATAAGGCTGATCCACACTTCATGCCATAACGAGATTTTAGTTGCTTTATTTTTCGAAAATTAATCATGAAAATACCAAAAAGTTTTTTGTAGACTATAGAGAAATATTTCATACTGAATTACAATACGCCTGTAAATATACTCTCCACTAGCTATTATCGCTTTTAGTACCCTGAGATAATAGCCTAATGTTCAATTGACTGAAATAAAAGGTTTAAGTAATGACTTCTCATCTTGAGGAAAAGTATCAAGCAAGCTGGCAAGAACGTCAAACGTTCGCTGAAAATATGCAACCAATTATTGGACAGCTTTTTCGCAACAAAGGCATTGAAATTTTAGTTTATGGTCGCCCATTATTAAATTCATCTTCTATTGATATCATTAAAGCGCATAAGTCTGTTGCTTTGCATGAAGAAAATAAATTGCGTTTACGTGAAAGTTACCCTTTTGTAGAAGCAATTAACAAAATGGATTTAACCCCTGCACGCATCGATGTAGGTAAGTTAGCTTATAACTATTTATACCTTGGCCAAGCCAATGACCTTTCTATTGAACAATATTTAGATAAAGAATTATCAGCAGAGAGCCGCGAAAACTCAGATAAAAAAAGCCAAGACGTAGTACTTTACGGCTTTGGTAGAATCGGTCGTCTTTTAGCGCGTTTATTAATAGAACGAGCTGGACCAAATGCTAAATTAAATCTTCGTGCTATCGTTTTACGTCCAAGTAAAGGCGGTGATGACCTAGAGAAACGCGCAAGTTTATTACGTCGTGATTCAGTTCATGGTGCTTTTAACGGCAGCATTTCTATCGATAAAGAAAACAACGTAATTAAAGCTAACGGTGCTTTTATTAAAGTTATCTATGCAAAATCACCTGCTGAAGTAGATTACACTGAGCATGGTATTAAGGATGCATTAGTTGTTGATAATACAGGTATCTGGACTGACGAAGATGGTTTAGGTCAGCATTTACAATCAAAAGGTGTTGCTAAAGTATTATTAACTGCTCCTGCTAAAGGCGATATCAAAAATATCGTTTATGGTGTTAACCAAGACATGATTTTAGCCACTGATAAAATCATCTCTGCAGCTAGCTGTACTACCAATGCGATTACGCCGGTATTAAAAGCGCTTAATGATGAATATGGTATTCGCAATGGACATGTTGAAACGATTCACTCATACACTAATGATCAAAACTTAATTGATAATTACCATCCAGCGCCTCGTCGCGGACGTAGTGCTCCATTGAATATGGTTATCAGTACTACCGGTGCTGCAAAAGCAGTTGCTAAAGCATTACCTGAGCTTAAAGGCTTATTAACAGGTAACGCTATTCGTGTTCCAACGCCAAATGTTTCAATGGCTATCATGAACTTGAATTTGAAAAAATCTACTGATAAAGAAACATTGAATGATTATTTACGTAATATTTCATTGAACTCTCCTTTGCAAAATCAAATTGATTACACTGCTTCAACTGAAATCGTTTCTACTGATTTAGTGGGTTCACGTTACGCAGGTGTTGTTGATTCACAAGCAACAATTGTTGATGGTGATCGCGCAGTATTATACGTTTGGTATGACAACGAGTTTGGTTATAGCTGTCAAGTTGTTCAAGTTATGCTTGAAATGGCTGGAATTACGGTTCCTAGCTTACCGTTAAAATAAAGTTCGTTTAATTTAACGAAACGAATTAAAAAAGCGCATATTACTTAGTAATATGCGCTTTTTTGTTTTTTAGATGGAAATTAAAAACTCTAGCACTTATTATTCTTTTTATTGAATGCTTAAAGTATTAGTGTTTACAGACTTAAGTTATTAATCATTTTGCCGATAAAGCTATATTGAAATTGGTATCACACGAAGAGTGAAGTTTATGTCAGTTAGTTTAGATCAAAATAGTTCTGTAGCAGCGAAAGCAACGTCTGGAGCAGAATTTCTCAGCGCAGCTGTATCTAAAAGTCAGCAAGAGTTAGAAGGGCAAATGGCATTACAGCTTATTCAATCGGCAAATCCTACTAACTTACCTGCACCTACAGGTAATAGTGGTTTTCAAGTTAACATTAAGGTGTAAAGTCTCGGTATACCGTTATCGGGGTATTTAGTTAACGGTTAAATACAGCGAGCAGGTTTTGGTAAACCAGCGTATTTAGTTGCTTGTTTCGCTGGGCCTTCTGGAAATAACTTGTATAAATAACGACTGCTAGCTTTAGCTTCACCAAATTCGGCTTTCATTGCTTTAGTCAATGCACGGATAGCAGGCGAAGTGTTATAAGTTAGGTAAAACTGTCTAACAAAGTTTATAACTTCCCAATGTGCCTCTGTCAGTTCAAATTCATCATTTTTTGCCATGACTAGCGCTAAATCTTTCTGCCACAACAGGTGATCAAGTAAATAACCTTGCCTGTCTGTCGGGATTATAGTGTTTTCAAAAGTTAATATTATTGCCATGTGATCACTTTATTATGGGTAAAGGTAAGTTCAACTAAATCCACCATCTCGATATGCTTTACCTCTGCCATCGTTTCAATCGCTCTAGCCTGTGCATGATTCGTAATAACATTGATAGTGATCGTACTATCAGCTCGCTTGATTAAACTACCCATCAAAGAATGTTTAAGGTTATAACAACCATCATCCATCAATACGATGGAGTCTTGTTGATCAAGTACACTTAAGCATTGTGCGAAGTCATTGGTGGTAAAAGCTGATTTCCTTACTAAATGTAATGTGCTCATATTAACTTTCCTTAAAACCTAAGTACATGTTGGTGGCGATTAAGTGCTTTACCAAACTCAACACTCGCTAATACTTGCACATCATCAATATGAAATGCCTCGTCAAGCTGTCTATTCACTAACGACTGTTGGCATACATAGATGTCTTCAATATCGTAGAATTCAAACGCTGAAAATGTTTTTAAATAGTCTTTAATAGACACCAAACTAGCATCTTGATTCGCAATTAATTGATAAACACCATCACCTTGGAAAAATAGCGAGACCTTCTGCTCAAATGAGCCAAAGATTAACGCAACATCAAGGGCATCTTTACCATAGTTACTACTAAATGGGGCTTTGCTATTTATAATTGCCAGGCCATTTACTTCCGACAAATTACTATCTTCTTGTTGATCTGATGATGTCATTAAAACTGTACCAAGCGTGTTGCTTTTGTTGTTAACTCAACCAATTCACCTAAACCGGATACGGTAAATGCTTCGTTTATTTGTTCGTTATCCATTGAATCACAGGCTATACCACGCATTTCAGCGGCAGTAATACAAATGTGCAGGGGTAATTGATACTGTTGATTTAATCGCTGCCAGTGCGCTATTGCTTGATATTCATCACTGGCAATACTAATGTTTTCATTCGCATGCATTGCACCATCTTGGTAAAAGAAGACACCAATAACATTAATACCAGCGGCTAATGCTGTTTCAACATACGTTAATGCTGTGATGGTTAAATGGCTATAAGGGGGAGTAGTTACTACTACAGCAAGAGTTTTCACAACACATCCAAACTTTAAAAAGACAATAAAGGGCTATAAAAGGGTAAAAAAAAGCCCCGCAATCGCGAGGCTTTTATTATAAAACATTATAAATGATTATAATGTTTTTTAGCGTAAATTTTTAATATTTACTAATCATCGCTGCCGAATACGCCAAGTAACGACAATAAATGCACAAAGATGTTGTATATGTTTAAGTACAAAGAAACCGTAGCGCGAATGTAGTTACGTTCGCCACCATTAATTATACGGCTTGTATCATACAAAATTAAACCAGACATAATCATGATAACTGCAGCACTTACCGCTAATGAAAGAGCAGGGATTTGAAAGAAGATGTTAGCAAGACTTGCAACAACAACAACAATCAAACCTACCATTAAAAAGCCACCCATAAATGAGAAGTCTTTTTTACTCGTAAGCGCATAACCTGACAGTGCGAAAAATATTAATGCGGTTCCACCAAGTGCTTGCATTATCATTGCCGGACCACCATCCATTGCAGCGTATGCGCTAAGCATAGGACCCAATGATGCGCCCATTAAACCAGTAAAAGCAAAAATCCAATAAACACCACTAGCAGAATCAGCTTTTTTGTTTACTACAAACATTAAACCGAACGCGACTAGCATCATAACAAGTGCAACACCGTGTGATAGGTTCATTGCCATTGAAACGCCAGCTGTTACGGCACTAAATGCAAGTGTCATTGATAACAGCATGTAAGTATTTCTCAATACTTTATTAATTTCTATCGCCGAACTTTTACTCGCCGTTTGAAAACTCATATTAGATTGCATAAAACTTCCTTAAGAATGTAATTCTATTTACTTGTTATAAACTAAGATAAGGTCATTTTAGATAAGTTCAAGTCTTTCTTACTTTTCATACATAACTGACTTACGCTAACTTAGTTCCTTATGACATATTATGGCATGGTGATTTTTAAAATACTACGTTTAGCTTTGTTTAAAAGGGGCTATTATTTGTTATCTTTTGTAACAAGCAATTAAAATAGTTTTTCCTATTTACCATGTAGAGTAGCAAAAGAGCGTTAAGCCAGTAATGAAATTATAAGTATTAACAACACTTTAACTCTAGTACTCTGCATGTTTATACTTTCTTACTTTACATAGTACAGCCATCAGCCTGATCGTTTGTAAAAATATGCGGTTTATCATTTACAAGAGTTTAAAGGCATTCTTTCTAAAGCAACTGTTTGAATGATCGTTGATTAAACCTGTTGCTTGTAAGTGTGAGTAGAGTGTCGTTGAACCGAGAAACTTAAAACCACGTTTTTTTAAATCTTTAGCTAACGCATCACTAATAGGCGAGGTAGCGACATAATCTTCAATACTATTAATATTGTTCACGATAGTGTTGTTATCTACATAAGACCAAATAAACTTGGTGAAACTACCGAATTCATTCTGTATTTCAATAAATCTCTTCGCATTATTAATCGCTGCTTCTATTTTACGCCGATAACGTACTATTGAAGCATCTTGCATTAAGCGCTCTACATCATCATCAGTGAACTTTGCTACCTTGGTGACCTCAAAGTCTGCAAACAACTTACGATAACCCTCACGCTTCTTTAAGATGGTATACCAGCTTAAACCAGCTTGCGCTGATTCTAATACCAATGATTCAAACATCTTTTTGTCTTCGTTTACAGGAACTCCCCATTCTTCATCATGGTATTTAACATAATCTAACTTTGATGTGTCTAACCAGGGGCAACGGCAGGTGTTTTTTTCTGACATGGTGTCATTCCTTCTTCTAACTTTTATAAATTGCTGAAAAACAAAGCAAGCTGACTGTTTTTTTAGCAAACAAACTGAAAACAAGCATAAAAGCTAAAATAGTGCTTTACAACTTATTAGAGAGACTTTAGTATTCGCCTCGTTCTCAAGCAAGCATTGTTTTACAAGCTTATTTGTTTACTTCAGGTGAGATGGCTGAGTGGTCGAAAGCACCGGTCTTGAAAACCGGCAAGGGTTTGTAGCCCTTCTAGAGTTCAAATCTCTATCTCACCGCCACATTTAGAAAAACTGCTAATTGAAAGATTAGCGGTTTTTTGCTTTTAAATACTTTAAAAGCAAATTAAAGGAGTGTAGTTTATCTCCTTTATACTTGAAAACTTCAGGTGAGATGGCTGAGTGGTCGAAAGCACCGGTCTTGAAAACCGGCAAGGGTTTGTAGCCCTTCTAGAGTTCAAATCTCTATCTCACCGCCACATTAAGAAAAACCCGTTGTTCGAAAGATTAACGGGTTTTTTTCTTTCTGGGATTTATGTTTTTAGGTTCACTTTGTGCGCAATGCAGAAGTGATATTTTGAAAATGTGGATGTTTATCGAGGCCAACCGAACACCAGTAGTTGACTTAAGCAGGTTGACAGCCAACTTAATGATCATTGGCATAGCGGACGTTCTCAAAATCGGTTTTGAGACTAATTTCATTATCAAAAAACAAAATACAGTAATAGAACGAGAACAATATCTTTGACTGCTTCAACTCATTCCTGCCGTTCGTCTTCTCTATCTGAACGTTTATTTTTGGCTATATTACGAAATCGTGGCCGATATGCCTTAACAACTTCTCTTAGTCGTTTCTAATTCAATTGGATCGCATGAGACCGAAGATTCCCGGTGCTGCTTAGAAGGTTTTTATCCAAAGATTGTCGCGCGGGATCTGTATTTATTATTGAATATAACAATGAGGTATAGCGTTATTAACGCAGAGTAATTTTAGGTTGTAACTCGACGCTACCGTCAAAATCAACGGCCATCAGTTCTTTATGGTTTCGTAGTACAGCGAGCACATCGCCACGGTAGACATTACGCACAAACAGAAGCCTCGCTCCACAGCGCTGTAAATGGTCGACCTCGAAATGCTGGACAAAAGAGAGGCCATTGTACATTTCGTTTGATGTGGCGCGCCCACGACGTTCGTATGATGATGACATATATAGATCTCCCAGTAATGATAGGCGTATGGCATGAAAAAAGACTGTCAATGTTAAAAGTACTAAAAATTATAGGTTCGATGGACGGAAAAGGCTAGTCCGATGAGCTAAGCAATTATTATGAATATGTGCATAGTCATATGTTTCGACCTATTGGCACTCTATCGCTCGTTTTTATTGTTATTCCTAATCACCAAAAAATCTCAGCCATTTTTAAATGACATTAAAAGATAATTATAATTTAAATTTTTTATTCCGCTTTACTCATTAAGCCATGCCAATGCTATTATGTGAACGACAGCAAAGTTGGCTGAGTTACCAGCCAGACAGATCGACTTATTGGTAAAAGTTATCATCAAAAATACATATTTTCATCTGAGGGGAACGTCCGCTATCAGGAAACTGTTAACGTAATATGCTTGTTCAACCGTGTCCGTTTTAGAACAAAACAAACAAAAACTTTCAGTATAAACTTCCAAAGGCTAACTTTCGCAGTGGCATAAGAAAGCCTTAGAAAATCATCATAAAATTATTGTAGGTTTATGTCTTCTGCGAGAACAAAGGATAACTGTAAAATAAAATAGAGCTGAATATTTATTCTTATAGTTTTTAATTATCTTGATCTTGTCACCATGATGAAATAGGTTATTTGTTTTATAGCAACAATAAGGATGATTGACAGTGCGTTTATTCCCCCACTTTTTATTTCTACTTGTATCGTTTTCTTCAATTGCAAATGATGATTTTGACAAAGGAAAAGAAGCATATAAAAATAATAATTACCCCCAAGCTATTACTCTCTTTAATAAAGCTGCTGGCCAAGGGAGTGCAAAGGCTCAAAGCTATCTTGGTTATATGTATACGAAAGGAAAAGGAGTCAAACAAGATTACACCAAAGCCGTTGACTGGTATCGAAAAGCCGCTGAACAAGGTAATGCTAGGGATCAATATAGCCTAGCCATCATTTATGAAAAAGGGAGAGGAGTTGCTCAGGATTATAACCAAGCTATTGAGTGGCACACTAAGGCAGCCGAACAAGGCAATCCTAGATCTCAATATCACCTTGCGCTTATATATTATAATGGTAAAGGTGTTACACAAGATTATAAACAAGCGTTAAAATGGTATTCCAAAGCCGCTGAAGACGGTAATGCAGGGGTTCAGTATAGTCTTGGAGTAATGTATGAAAATGGGCAGGGAGTTGCTCAGGATTACAAGCAAGCATTTGATTGGTACAGCAAAGCAGCAGAACAAGGTGATGCAAAGGCTCAGTATAACCTTGGACTTTTGTATGCCGATGGCAAAGGTATTACAGCGGATAAAGAAAAGGCCATTCTCTGGTCTAAAAAAGCGGAAGAACAAGGCTATTCAGGCAAGTCATTACCGTGAAGTTCAATCAACATTACATGTTTTCAATCGGTACAATGTTAATTCATCTTTGTTTTTTTTTGAGAGTTCAGTAAAATAGTTAGTCTTTAACAGTTATGTATAGGTTAGTGATGAAACGCGTTGTTTTATATATTTCAGATAAATGTCCCCATTGCCGTGAAGCTCAAAAATACTTGGATGATAATGGCATTAAATACAGATTAACAAATGCGAAAATGCAGCGCGGTAGAAAAGAGCTTGACGCTATAGGCGCTCGCTCTGTACCAGCCCTTAAAATAGGTACTAAAGTAATGATTGGCTGGAATCAAAAACATTTTATAGAACTCTATGCCGCAGATTAAGAAGCATGATTATCTAATGGAGTAACCAATGGGCACAGAGTTATTGATTACTTTATTTCGAGTGGGACGGGTATAGAGGAGCAGAGCATCATATAATCCGCCGCTTAGCTTTATAACTCCATAATATTTTTATCAATCAGTACAAGTATTGTTGCTCAGCTTTCACTAGGTAGTTCATACGTTCGCTGTGTCAACGTGTCGTGTGAGAGCTGCTGGTTTGATTAAAAATATGAAGTTCAGGGTTTGGCACGAAACCTTTTTGTAGAGCTCAAATCTTTATCTCACCGCCACATTCCAAGAAACCGCAACTTTAACGAGTCGTGGTTTTTTTTCGTTGATCATTTGATAATTTGAATGGTAACGGGAATAAGAAGTTTTAATGTATAATATTCGGTACATGCACTCATAATTGATTATTTAACGCGGAACTTTACATGAACCTAGAACAAATTTTATTGGCAATAAGTAATCCAAATGACAATGAATTAACTATTGCAGGTCTAGAGGCTGCGAAAGTAAATTGGTCAGTATTTTATCCTGAGTTAGAACGGCTAATGGATCAATTTATCGCAGATGATACATCATTAACAGATGAACAAGAGGCTATTGTATTTTTCGGTACTTTATTATTAGCGGAATTAAAGTATTCTCCAGCGTTAGCAAAGTGTTTACAGTTATTTGCCCGCAGTGACACATATTTAACACCCATTGAAGCAATATTTGGTGATGCTCTCACTGAATTAACGGCAACCTTATTTTTTAATGTGGCCGATGGTAGTACACAAACATTGTCTGATTATATTGTTGATGGCCATCAAGCTATGTATTGTAAAGCATCTGCTATTGAAGCTGTATTTGCTCAATACGAAGTAGGGGTTATTGATAAGACTGAATTAGTTGAACATGTAACGCGATGGTTAGCTGCATTTTTGGCTCTTCCGAGTTCAAATAATAGCTTTTTAATTAGTGTATTAGCAGACTCTTGCATTAAATATCAACTTGATGACTTTAAACCTCAGTTTATTGACTTATGTGACAACGATTTATTTGATGAAGATCGCTTCAAACAATGTGAAGTAAAAGCATGGGATAAGGCTAATGCAGCTACGCTGATTGAGTCTGGCAACATTCAAACGAAATTTAATGTTGTTGATACCTTAAATGCTTGGATTGTTGATGATTCGAACAATGAAGTAGCTGACAATATGTCAAACGAAGACTCTGATGCATTTGAATCGTTAATGGGTGAAGACGGTTTATTGGCTGATATCCTATACGACGAAAATACAATTTTAGAGAACAGTGTGCCGGTTAGTTCATTACCTACAGCTGGCCGCAACGATCCTTGCCCGTGTGGCAGTGGAAAGAAATATAAGAAGTGTTGTTTAAGGTAGGGCGTAAACTGGAATAGCTCACTGAGCGTTACTTGTGAAGCATAATTACATTTTCAAAGTGTACTTCAAATATAATACTCACTCATGTATACCCGTAAGAGTACTTGAATATTCTTACGGTAAAAATATTTAAAGTGTGAACTTCATATTGGTCTTTTATTTACTGTAATGGCAATTTTATCGAACAAAACCATTGCCCATACTCATCACAATCTGCCCGCCATATTCTAAAAACCGCAACTTTAACGAGTTACGGTTTTTTGTTTGATGTTATCGTTTATATCAATATTTTATTTAAACAGTCTTTTAAAGCCTAAACATTATCTCTATAGTAGATCTTAGCTATACAAGGATAGTTATATATATGAAAGATAGAGAGAAAAAGTGCGCTATAAAGGGTTATAATCGTAAAGGGATTATCGGTATTTCCATCATATTGCTATGCATCATTGTAGGCGTATTACTGCAAGAGCCGATAGCTCAGTCACTTGAATATCATGATTTTTCCGACAATCGTAGCTTCTTATCAATTCCTAATTTTTACAATGTGCTCTCTAATCTTCCCTTCATTATTGTTGGATTTATGGGGCTTTACAGTTTATTTGTCTCTAATAAAATAACGAAATTAGATAAACTAAAAGTTGGCTATTGTTTCTTATTTCTCGGTCTATTATTGATTGGTTTTGGCTCGGGTTATTATCATCTTTGGCCAAGTAACCAGACCTTAGTTTGGGACAGATTACCCATGACATTGGCCTTTATGGCATTAATCGCGATTATTATTGCGGAATACTTTTCCGTTGATGTAGGTAAACGTCTGCTATATCCCTTACTCATGATCGGGGGAGCATCAGTGCTTTATTGGGATTACACAGAGAGCAACGGTGCAGGCGATTTACGATATTACATCTTAGTTCAGTTTTTACCATTAATTGCGATACCACTAATTTTGCTATTTATGAAACCGGCATTTAGTTATGGCAATAGATATTGGTGGCTTTTCTTAACCTATATTTTAGCCAAACTATTTGAGCACTTTGACACGTTTGTTTTTGAAGTATTAACAGCGATAAGTGATCATATACCCGTTCCACTTGAAGATGCTCGTTTCAGGAAATCTGAGCGATTCATGATCAAGGCGCATTTTTTTATTAAGGGTCATTCCCTTAAAAAGAAATGTAACGCAGAGTATGATTTGCTCAGCCTTCCCCAAGGGGCTGGTTTAGAAGCGCTTTATGCTGCGTTATTGATTTCGACAATAGAATAACTATTCTTTTCAATCAATGCCTTGCCTAAAGGCGTTTCTAATTCCAGCTGAATCATGCATCTTCAAGTGGAACGGGTATACAATAAAACATTTGATTGCAGCATTGGGAATGCTGATATTATTGGATGGTTACAAAAGGCGGAAGAAAATTGACGTCAATGACAGGTGACAAATGTAGTCGGCTCTTTCGCTCTTAAACCTTTAGTTGGTTATATCATCGGATTTTCCAACACTTATTCATATTAAGAAGAAGAGCACATGTCCGTTGTAAAATATCCGCCTAACGTTGGCGAAAATGATTGTGTGATCCTATTTGACGGTGTTTGTAAACTTTGTGATTTTTGGACTCAATTTATCGTTAAGGTTGATACACAACAGCGCTTTAAATTATGCAGCGTTCAATCACCAGAAGGGCAGAGCATATTAAATTATTTTAAAATGCCAACTGATCATTTTGATACCATGCTATTGGTAGAAGGTAATCAATGTTTTGATAAGAGTGATGCGTTTTTAAATACGATGAGCAAACTTAGCTACCCATGGCGTTTATTCACTGCATTCAAAATACTCCCCAAGGGTATTAGAAACTGGCTTTATGATCGTATTGCTCGAAATAGATATTATTTATTTGGGCGGTACGACAGCTGTATGTTGCCAAGTAAAGAAAATGAAAATAGATTTCTTAAGGGTGATGTTGGTGAGTAGCAAGTTAACTTATCATTAAGTTTTTCTTAAAAAAAATCTCAAAATTGATGGGTTGTACCTAGAACCAATAACTTAATCCCAACATAATCAGTAATGCACCTAAGTATTTACTGATTATTTCTCCTTTTGGCATAATTTTTTCTACAACAACTATCAGCGTTAAAATAAGTATCCATTTTAGATTCATTACCCCACTTACAAATAATATTGTCATTAAAAACCAACAACAGCCTACGCAATAGCTGCCGTGTTTTAGGCCTAAGAGTAATGCACCTTTAAAACCTTCTTGCCAACCTTTACTCAGCATAGACAATGGTGATCTACACAGATTTAAACAGTTTTGTTTGAATGAAGAAAATTGATAGACACCAGCAATGATTAAAATTGACGCACTAAAGCTTAGGTTTGCACTATCCATCATGGGTGTCAGTAGATTTAAATGGTGGAGAAAATACTGCAAAAAGGTAATAACTACACTATATAAGCACCAAGTTATGAGATAGCCGAAGGTAAAAATAATGGTTGGTGTGTAGGTTTTATTTGACGAAATTCGTTGTCGGTTTAGTTTATCAACCAATAATATTACTGGAATTGCCGATGGCAGCATCATTCCTGCCATCATAATAGCCCACATGATAAACAGCATGAATACATCAGCCACAGACCAACTTGCTACTGGGTCCATATTCATAGTCATATCATAAAGCATGTAATGCCAACTCAAATAAATGAGTAGGCACACACTAATCATGATAAAAGTTCGATTTATTAATACCATTCTGTTATCAGGCATTGATGTATCTTTAGTTAAGCATTTGGCCAATTAACAACAGCATTTGCAGCAAAGGTATCACTGTAACTAAAAGCCATATTGCCATGGTTAATTTTCATTAATTTGGTTTTTCCGGCAAAACCATCGTTCCACATAAAACCACCTTTAGGGAAGGAAATATGCACTTCATTAATCTCGCCAGTAACGGGGTTAATGTGTGGCTCTTGTTCAACCTCAATAATCCCCTCTATTGTTACCGTTGATGTATAGTCTTGCCTATTTAACTTAATATCAGCCATTATTGGTCCATCAAATTCACTAAACAAAGTACCTAGTACCTCAACAGGCATGCCACCTGCTTGTCCTGACATTATGGTAGCAAGCGCACCGACTTGTTCTTCGTTAGCACTGTTATCGATAAAAAGAGCTCCTTTGCCATTACCTTCATGCATAGCACTTGGCCAAGCGGCAGCAAACACCATTTTCAAACCACTTAAGTCTAAATCGTTGAAGTGACCCTTAAGTATTTCAAAGCCTAGTATTGCTTCACAACCACCATCCTTACTGGTTGGGAAACCGCCAAACTGACAGCCACATCCGTGACTACAACTACAATTTTCAATTTGATTCATTGATAATGCCCAAGAATGTTGATTACTCATAATATAACTCCTCTTTTTTGGGTGGTTAAATTATAGGCTAAATCTTGTTGTTTTTCCTTTTTGAGAGCAAAACATATGTCGATTTGAGTTATGACATTGTTGTGTACATTGTTATGTTTATCTTTCGCTGCTTACGCTAGCCAATTATACTATTAACCATTGCATACCAGTAAGGCTCAGCACATTGCACTTTAAGAACTATACCCAAACCACTTCAAGATTCTAGTTTCAGCTGAATCCTGCATATTGAAGTAGCTTGGGTATAAATGTAGGTTACGAGCTACCCATCTTCAAATTTGGCGAACAAGTCTTTCAACACTAACCAAAAGCGGAACAATGCAAAAAAAATGAAAATATTTTTACTAACACATGAACGTGAATTGCATAGAGGCACCAATACTGGCTCTCTTGCTATAGACGATTATAATGAAATTGTTGAACGGTTACTTTGGGAAAGAGTAAATCCTGATAAAGAGCTTATTCGATTAATAGAAAATAATGAGGCGGTATTATTATATTCGAAGGGTGAGTCATCAGAAACCGAATCGTTGGCAGTCGTTGAAGAATATGAAAACATCATTATTATTGATGGTACATGGCAGGAAGCAAAAAAAATATTCAACCAAAGTGCTTATTTAAAAAATGCTCCACAATTCACTTTGAAAACGGAAAATGATTCATTATACAAACTGAGAGCCAATCAGCCTAAAGGTGGTCTATGCACCATCGAATGTATAATCGAAGTCTTAAAAATTAAAGGGCAAAACAAAATAGCCTCTGAGTTATTAGCAAAATTTGAAAAATTCAATGGTTGCACCTAACAAAATAATTAATTAGCTCTATTGGTCGTATCAACAATATTGCTGAATAACGTCAGCGATCACCGTATAATTACCGCATCATCAGTAACAGTATTTCATCCAAGGTATTTAAATCCAGTATGTCAGAGCACACAAATCATCCCGAATTAGCTGTTACCCAGATCCCTACCACAGAAAATAGTGCGCTTAGTTCAAAAAAATCAGAGCTAATTAAATCTGAGTCTATAAAGACAGATTTAATCAAAGAGGGCACTGCGCTTAGTCATCAAAGCGGTCAGATAATTGATAAAGCTTCGCCTAAGATTGTCCTTGCGACACTAAATGCAAGGTACTTTCACACCAGTTTTGGTCTACGTTACCTTTATGCGAACTTAAAAGAGTTAAAGGAATTTTGTGAAATAAAAGAGTTTATTATCCAAACTCGCGCCATTGATATCGTTGAACAAATATTAGAAACAAAACCCGATATCGTTGGTTTTGGTGTTTATATCTGGAACATCGTTGAAACAACCGATGTGGTTAACTTGTTAAAAGTGATCGCACCAGAAATTAAGGTTGTTTTGGGCGGCCCAGAAGTGAGCTATGAAACTGAGCAACAAGGGATTGTTGCCTGTGCAGATTATGTCTTAACGGGACCGGCAGATATTAGTTTTTACCAACTGTGTAAAGACATTATCAACGAAACGCCACCTGATAAAAAAGTGCTTAATTCGAAACCTGTTCCGCTCGAAGAAATAGCATTGCCGTATGAGTATTATACCGATGAAGATCTAAAGCATCGACTGCTATATGTTGAAGCGTCTCGCGGTTGCCCGTTTAAATGTGAATTTTGTTTATCTTCTTTAGATAAATCGTCCACGCCATTTGAGTTGACGGCCTTTCTTGAGCAAATGGAAATCCTTTATCAACGTGGTGCCAGAAATTTCAAGTTTATTGATAGAACCTTTAATTTAAACATTAATACCACTATGCAAATTATGCAGTTTTTCTTAGACAGAATGACTGAGGATCTCTATCTACATTTTGAAGTGGTACCCGATCACCTTCCAAGAAAATTAAAAGAATTGTTAGCACAGTTTCCTGAGGGCAGTTTGCAATTTGAAATTGGCATACAAACCTTTAATGTTGAGGTACAAGCGAATATTAGTCGTAAGCAAAACAACGCAAAATCAAAAGAGAATTTATTGTGGTTAAGGGATAATACCTCCGCACATATTCATGCAGATCTCATCTTTGGTTTACCAGGTGAAACTTTCGATACGTTTAAAGATAGTTTTAACCAACTCTATCATTGTCGTCCACATGAGATTCAAATGGGCATTTTGAAACGCTTGAAAGGTAGCCCAATTATAAGGCACACAGAATCATTCGATTTGCGTTTTAATCCATTACCGCCCTTTAATATTTTAAGTACAGACAGGGTGAGCTTTAGCACCATGCAACGTATTAACCGCTTTGCGCGATATTGGGATATGATTGGTAATTCAGGGCGTTTTAAATACGCTTTACCTCATATGTTGTCAGACGAACCTTTTGATGATTTTATGGCGATTACCGAGTGGATTTTTAATAAAACAGGGCAAATTCATAAAATTAGTCTGAAGAAGTTATTTGAGCTGATTTCACAATCGGTAGAAGCATTATTTCCTGAAAAGCATCAGCTTGTTATTGAAAAAATTGAACTAGATTACGAGGCAACGAAATTAAAAAGTCACTTTAATGGACTCAATCTTTATGCGGGTGAGAAGACGGAATCGATCACTAAAAACAAATCATTAAAGCGACAACAACAGCACATGAATTAATATCACTGAATTAAGAGCTTAGGACGCTAATAGCCTCTATTAGCGTTAACCTTTCTGCTGTGAAGATGCTATCGCGTATTGTATTTGTAATAATCTATCTTGCCCAAATACCGTGGTATTTTCATAACTAAAACTAGGTACTCCCCATTTATCATGCTGGTATAAGGCAAGTAAGTTGTTTTGAGCCCAACTTTTCCAATGATTGTCATCGAGGTATTGTTTAGCTTCAAACCAGTTAAGGCCTGATTTTTCGACAATATGTTTTAATCCTGCATCAGTTTCTGAACATATCCCTTTTGACCATACAGCTTGTGCGTAGGTTAATAAAAACTCAATACCTAACTGGTTTTCGGTAGCGTATTCAAACAGTGCATAACAGCGTTCTACACCTTGTCCTAATGGATCTGCTACCTTCCCAAAGGGTATATCAAGAGCCGTGGCTTCACGGTTTACATCTTGTAAAATGTACATACGTTTGGTTTTTGGTACCAACATACGTCGCATCACCATAGGTAATATTGGTTTGACCACAAGGGGAACTTGAAAATGAGCGGCTAAACGTTTTGCCCGTAACAAGCCAATATATGAATAAGGACTGCGTATTGACCAATATATAATTAAAGGCGATTTTTCATCATTAGCAACAGGTAATGCATTGTCTGATTGCTGGATGTGATGGGTTTGGTCAAAAAGTACTTTTTGATCAACAGACAACTGTAAATTATTTAAACGTTTTTCTAAATACTGTAATCGATCAATTCCCCAGTACCACTCACCGCCATAATGCAGCATAGCTGACTGATAATGCCCATGTTGTTTTAACATTGCTTCGTTACTGTTTAAATGCTGCTGATAACATTCGCTATGGTTTTGTATCACGGGGTCAATCAAAGAGGCTAGCGTGCCATTTTCTCCTTGCCAATAGCTAGAAAATATTTCGAGTGCTTTGGTTAAATATCCCGGCTGTAGTTCATAGTGGAGTAGCTGAGCTGTTGCAGTAAAGGTTTGTTGCTGGCTCACTTTAGGCGGTTGTTCTGGAAAGCTTAGCTGGTAAAGCTTTGCTAAAAATACACCATCTTGAAATGCATTGTTCGCCCATAATTCAGGTGCGGGAAACATTTCTGTTTGCTTGTTAAGCACAGTTCTGAAATCGAACTCTATTTGATATCTGTGCTGTAACTCAGCGAGAGTTTGCAGTAATAAATAACTGTAAGGGTCATCTATAGCAAGATAAACCGTTATCTGATGATTTAACTTGTTTTTAATGCGTTTTTTATCAGCGTATTTACGTTTTAACTCGACGATAAAATTACTAAGCAGTGCTTGTATAAGATAAGGTTTTATTAGGTTGACCATAATTTAAGTTCACTTAGTTATTTTTTACAAAGTGTACACATAACTGACTAAAAGGTGAGCGAAGCTGAGCATGACATTTTATAGCGTTGCCTACAACCAGTGACGTGTTGAATCATTTAATACTAGCTTCCTTTGTAAACAAGTTGCTTAATCCTTAATTACCCGATGAGTACCGGCATCTCTATCATGATCTAAATACCAATTCACAGCGTATTAAACGTTAAGTAAATTTAATGAAATTTATTTAGTAATAAGAACATGCTTGTTATTACATCATCAAAGAAGTAAGTTATTGAATGTAAGTGGTTTTAAGTCGAACTTTAAGTCGGTTTCAAAGAAAACAATTATTTAAAATATATTCATTGTTTTTTTTGATAATACTTTTTATTTCATCTGCTTCTACTACTATAAAGTGATGATATATAAAAATAATAAGTAAGTGTAAGGAACTAAATGGAATGAAATCTACTTTTAACTTGTTGAATAATACCACCGCGTTAACACAACTCTCGCTCTCATCAGTATTTATCAATTTATTATCGTTAGCGCTGCCTTTCACCATGCTACAAATTTACGATAGAATTTTACCTAACCAGAGTTACGGTACTGCAACCGTACTAGTTATTGGGGTCGCCATAGCCATATTACTTGAGCTGTTTCTTCGGTACGCAAGAAGCTGGGTGCTTGCCTCTTCTGCGGCTAACTTTGAATTACAAACCACGATAAATGTTGTTAATAAGGTAATGGAAGCCGATCACCAACCTCTAGATAAAATGGGTAGTGGAAGCTTATTCAATAGCTTGTCGGGTATCGCAACAATGAGAGATTTATATTCAGGGCAAGCTGCCGTTGCGATGATGGACTTTCCCTTTGTGCTAATTTTTCTCGGTTTAGTAGCTTATATTGGCGGACCTTTAGTTTTTATCCCCATCGTAGTTTGGTTTGTTGTTATTTCGTTGGTGTTACTGATAAGTAAAAACCTATCAAAAGTAACGGATGAATTATCGGCAACAGACAGCCAGCGGTCGTCAATTTTACTTCATGTATTGTCAGGCCTTACGACAGTAAAAGCGTTAGCACTAGAGCAACGTTTATCGCGAGAATACCGTGAATTAAATTTTAAACGATTAGCAGAACAAGAAAAAATAGATTGGTTGTCAGCCAAACTGCAAGAATTAATTCAAGGTGCTTCCCAAGCCACAACACTCATTCTAGTGTTACTGGGTTGCTTATCAGTATTAAATGGTGATTTAACAACGGGTGGTTTAGCAGCCTGTTCAATTTTAGCGGGTAGGGCTGTTGCTCCCCTAAGTGCTATTGTCAGTCTTCGGTCTCGAATTGCGACAGCAAAAGTGGCCATGGCTAATGTTGATGAATTATTGTCACTACCCAAAGAAGCATTTACTAGTGCCAAAATCTATAACGAAAAACTGCCATTAGGTCCAATACAGTTTAAGGCGGTTAACTTTGAACACATGGGCGCAAAACTAACTCAACTATCATTAACTATCCAATCAGGTCAGCTTTGTACTATTCAATCTAATCCTCTAACGCATGCAAGCGCAGTACTGCAAACGTTAGGCTTATTTAAACATGTAAATGCTGGCAGTATTTCTATTGATGGTGTGGAGATAGCCGAACATGCAGCAAATGAATTTCGTCAATCGGTTTTGTATGTTCCACCTTGGCCAACGTTATTTGCAGGCAGCTTATTAGAAAATATGACCATGTTTCAACCGCAATACGAAAGTTTAGCAATGCAATACGCTAACGTTTTAGGGTTAACAAATACCATCGCACAATTACCTGCAGGCTATGCAACACAGGTAACAGAAGACAACAATAAGATGATTGGTAAAGGCGCTATAAAGTTAATGGCGATAATACGCGCCATGGTACAAAGTCCGTCTATTCTGTTGTTGGATGAACCCATGATTGCACTTGATTCAGACTCCCAAGCAAGGTTGTTAACCTTACTTCGATCACTTAAAGGTGAGATGACCATGTTAGCGGTTTCCTACTTTGATGAATTATCGGAAATTAGCGATGTCACAATGACCCTGACAAATGAGGAAGGGGAAAATACGGTATTGTCTGAAAAAAGAGGGTCAACTCATGAATAATCATAATGACCTTAAAGTTGCATTAATCGCACTATTGCAACAGTTAGGCTTACATTCTCAAGCGAATAGCATTTCAGTAGATACGCGGCTAGATAAATTAGATACCACTGAACTCTTAGATGTATTAAGAAAATACAGCATTAATTTTCATGTGCGGCCGATGAACAAAAAAGATATAGACCATACGTTATTACCTTTTTTAGTTATTCCTCAAGAAGATGAGGCCTTTGTCTCTAGACGTAAAAACAATCAATATGAGCAGTTAACTAGTGAACAGTCTTGGCAACGGGTTTCTTTTAGGGAAGATTTTGAGCAGGCAAAAGTCATTATTATAGAAAATCTGCCAACTAAGAAATCTTCAAGTAAAACCTTTTCACAGCATTTATCAAAACAAAAGAAATGGTATAAACCAGTATTTTGGCTGAGTTTGTTATCAAGTTTAACGGGATTAGCGGTACCTTTATTTACTATGTCTGTTTATGACAGAGTCATTGGCGGACAAGCACCCGATGTACTACCTCAAATCGCCTTAGGCGCCTTTATCGCCTTAGCCATATTAATTAGCAGTCGGCTTATTAGAGCCAAAATAGTGGCCAGTGCTAGTAATAAGTTTGCGCGTGACTTATCAGATATAACTTTCAGTAGACTATTAAGAATGCCGCTGATGGTATTGTCTCGCGTTGGTCTGTCAAATCACATCGCAAGAATGAGAAATGCGGAAAAAGTAAGAGGCATGGTTTCAGGACCCGGTGGTGCAGGGTTAATCGATTTACCCTTCACCATCATTGCTTTTTCAGCCATTGCCTTTTTAAGTGGCTGGTTAGTCTTAGTCCCTATTATTATGCTGTTTGTCTATTACTTAGTGATGAAGTTACTGAATCGCTATACCGCACGTGTAGTGCCGACCATAAACAGTGAATATCAAAACTCTATTAATGAGTTATCTAAAAATGTGTTGCAACTTAAAGCCAGTGGACAAACTGAAGCACGAAGAGTTGAGTTTTTTAGGCAGTGTCGAGAATCTTGTAGACAAAACTTCCTTTTCGCAAAACGTAACGGATTAAAAACGGCTACGGCTCATGCATTGAGCATGCTTACGGCGTTAGCGACTGTATTTACGGGGATCTTTTTAGTCTTAAATCAAAGCATTACCGCTGGCGCTTTAATCGCCTGTGTGATGTTGATTTGGCGAATTACCGGACCTGCTCAATTAGCTTTTTCATCAGGGCAAAAATTCACCATGATGAGTGGTGCTATTCAACAGTTCGATCGGTTCATGGGGGCAAGTCCAGAACAAAATGAATACCGAATGGAGCAACCCGACAGAGAAACTGCGCCAACGATTAAAATAAACCAAATAACCTTGAGATACAGTGCGAATCAAGAGCCCGTATTATCAGGTGTTTCGGCTGATATTGAATCAGGTGATTGCGTCGCCGTGATTGGCCCTAATGCCTGTGGCAAAACATCCTTGTTATTGTCTTTACTTGGCGTAGTTGAACCTCAGGCGGGTTTTATTATGGTGAACAATAAAAACTTAAAACAATATGACCCTGAAACCTTTAGAGAATACGCAGGATATTGCCCCGCAGAGCCTGATTTATTTCCAGGTACGTTAGCGGATAACTTGCGCATTGCAAAACCTGACGCGACTGATGAAGAATTAATTGCTGCATTAAAACATGCAGGAGGTGAGTCATTATTTATCGCGCTAAATTCAAATTTGAATATCAAGTTAGAAAATAACGCGTCAAACATGCTTTCTGCCGTAGAAGGGAGTTATATAAACTTAGCGAGAGCTTTTCTTAAAAAGTCTAATTTTATTATTTTAGATGAACCCCTAGCAAACAGAAACCCTCAAGCGAGAGAAGCATTTAGCAACACGATTTTAGCTTTAAAAGGTAAGGCGACAATTGTCTTTAGTAGTCATGACCCCGCGTTAATAAAACTCGCTGATAAAGTGATTGTTTTAGATAAAGGTAGCGTAGTTTATGCAGGACCAATCCCTGAAAAAAATTCACAAGAAATGGAGTCATCAAATCATGAATAACCGCCAACTTGCTAACCGTCAATGGCCAGAGCATGAGTTTTCTGATGCTATTGAAGCTCCTATAGAACGAAAAGTGATCAGAAATATTACCTATATGATTTTAGGCTCAATATTTTGTTTGTTGGTGTGGTCTATTTTTTCAAAAGTTGAGGAAATAGCGAAAGCACAAGGACAAGTTGTTCCTCTTGGTCACCGACAAGTTATTCAAAGTCAGCTAGGCGGCACGATTAACGCGATTGTTGTCGAAGAAGGTGACGTGGTCAAAAAAGGCGATGTTTTAGTGAATTTTATTGCAATTAATAGTCAATCTGCAAAAGAAGAGCTGGCAAGTAAATATGCTAATTTGATGATGAAAAAAGAAAGATTATCGGCTTTTAAAGAAAGACGAGAGGCAAACTTTAATGATTATAACGAAGTATATCCAAGGTTAGCACTTCAACAACGTCAAGCATTAGGTAGTATGAATGGTGAGCTTGTTGCTATTGAGTCATTATCAAAATCTGACGTGGCTAAATCTCAAGCAGAATATCATGCGATAGAAAAAGAAATTCCGGCACTAAAAGATCAAATTATTGCTTCTGAAAAAACACTCGCAATGATGACAACGCTTGCTAAAACGGGAGGGATTTCGCAGTTAAAACTTTTAGAAACCCAACAAAAACTTGATTCATACCAACGTGAACTGAGTGTTTTAGAAGGGAAAGAGCAAGTGCTGTCTAAAAATATGTCTAATTTAAATGAGCAACTTAATAATAAGAAAGCGTCTCTCTTAAAACTTGTAGGTGAAACATTAACAGAAACACAAGGTGAAATTCTTGCCGTTGAAGCAAGACAAAGATCATCAGATTCAGATGTTTCACAAAGCACTGTTGTTGCGCCTGTTAATGGCATCATTCAATCAATACCGAGTAGTAGCGTTGGCAGTGTTATTCCTCCAGGGGGGACAGTCGCGGTTATTGTCCCCGTAACAGAGAAAGCATTGCTGGAAGCTAAATTATCCCCAAGAGATATTGGTTTTGTTTCTATCGGTCAAAAGGCCAGAATTAAAATAGATGCCTTTGATTACAGTCGATATGGCGCTTTAGACGGCATAGTTAAAAAAATATCACCAAGTACAGATGCAGATGAAAGAGGTGGTGTTTTTTATAAGGTGCAAATTGCCATTGATAAACCCTATTTTGGCAAAAATCCTGGTGACTTAGAGTTAATTCCAGGCATGACAGGTGAGGCTGATATTGTTACGGGTGATAAAACAATATTTCAATATTTATGGAAACCAGTATTTACTAACGTAACTAGTGCTTTTGGTGAAAGATAAGAGGCTTTACTATGACAAACGATAAAGATAAATCAAATCCAAAAGATGAAGTTGGTAAAGAAGAAGCCAAAAAAGCGCGTGATTTAAAGCTATCTCAAGAAAAAGCACTTAAAACGGATAAAGAGGTAGAGCGTTTAAAAGCGAAAGAGTTTAAAAGCACATCTACCTATCAAGGTGCTTCTAATGCTGATTTGGTTGCAGACAAGTCATCAATACTGATAGCTGAGAATCAAAAAAAATCAGGGGTAGAGGCAAGTCCCGAAGAACATACGGATGACTCTGATTTATTAGCGAGCAATTCAGACAAGAGCAGCTTAATCGATGAAACAAGCAAACCTTTAAATGAAAACATCAGCGATTCGGTTACTAATCTAGATGAAACATCAGAGCAAACCGAGGGTAATGCAAAAACACCTCAATTGACTCGAATAGGCAAAGGAGGGGGGGTAACAACACCAGAAGGTGCAACCGTTCATTTTTCTAGTGAATATAATGTGGATTCGCAAGTAGGCAATGAGAATACAGCGAGCAATAATTCTGTAAATGTTTTAAAAGAATCTCCAAATCAAGTACCCCCTCTAAATCAAACAATAACGCCAGAAGCACTAGCTAATGCAACGGAACAGTTAACTGACAAACCTAAAACTGGTGGTTACACACAAGCGTTATCAAAAGAAATCCCGCAAATAGCTGCAGTGCAACCTCCTGAACAAATCCAACAAAAAGTACCTGAGCCTCTACACCAAGAGATACCGCTTTCAGCAGTTATTACACTTAATGAAATTACGCTAGATAACACCATCAATAATGTAGAATATTCAGCATTAGTTCAAATAACAGGTACGGTAGGTGGGGACATAAAAGATAATGATTTAGTGACGTTAATCATTGGTAATCAAGTTTTTAACGGTGTGGTAGTTAATGGGATATTTCAAATAGAAGTATCAGGCTCTTCATTATTGAATGAAGATAAAGTTGTTGCCGAATTGACCGTGAATAATGCAGAAGGGCACTCTTTAACCGTATCGACAGAACAACATTATCTTGTGGATACTTCGATATTTGCAAAGGATGATCAAAGTACTGCGTTTGAAGGTCAAGGGGATTTGGCTACATCAGGCAATGTGTTAGGTAACGATGACCAAGATAGTACTCACGTTACAACAACAGACTTTGTTGGTCGCTTTGGTGTATATCACTTTAAGGCCGATGGTAGTTATACCTACGAATTAGATAATACAAAAGTGCAAAATTTTCGAGCAGGTGAACATCACGAAGACTTTGCCTACTATGAAATTAAAGACAATGCAGGTAATACGGTAACAGCTAAACTAACAACATTAATTGAAGGTACGAATGACAGAGGCATTATATTAGGTACTTCCACTGCTTCGCTTACTGAAGATAAAGACGTTCACTCAGGACAACTTCGTGCTGATGGCGCGCTTACTGTCACTGATGTTGATGCGGGTGAGAATCAATTTTCCGCTGAAAATATCCAAGGTCAGTTCGGTACCTTATCAATTAACAACTTAGGCCATTGGACTTATACCGCGGATAACGCTCAGCCGACTATTCAAGGCCTCAAAACTGGCGAATCACTAACCGATACAGTGCTTATTCATACGGTCGACGGCACACAGCAAAAAGTCACCGTCACTATTAATGGTACGGATGACAAAGCAGTTATTGGCGGTACTTCCACAGCGTCACTCACTGAAGATAAAGACGTTCACTCAGGACAACTTCGTGTTGATGGCGCGCTAACGGTAACTGATGTTGATGCGGGTGAGAATCAATTTTCCGCTGAAAATATACAAGGTCAATTCGGTTCCTTATCAATTAACAACTTAGGTCATTGGACTTATACTGCGGATAACGCTCAGCCGACTATTCAAGGCTTAAAAACCGGTGAGTCGTTAACTGATACAGTATTAGTCCATTCAGTTGATGGTACTTCCCAACAAGTTTCTGTGAGCATTAAGGGTACGGATGATAAAGCAATTATTGGTGGTACTTCAACAGCGTCGTTGACTGAAGATAAAGACATTCATTCAGGAGTCTCTTCACAAGAGCTGCGTGTTGACGGCGCACTTACTGTTACCGATCTGGATAATGGTCAGGCACAGTTTAGTGCAGAGTCACTGCAAGGGCAGTTCGGTACTTTATCGATTAATAATCTTGGTCATTGGACGTATACCGCAGACAATTCCCAGCCGAGCATTCAAGGCTTAAAAACTGGCGAGTCTTTAACTGATACGGTATTAGTTCATTCTATTGATGGTACTTCGCAACAAGTGACTGTTACCATTAATGGTACGGATGATAAGGCTGTTATTGCAGGCACTTCAACAGCTAGCGTTACTGAGGATGTTAATGCTAATGCGGTAAATACGCTTAAAGGTCACACGGCTATACATCATGGCATCGCTACACATGGTCAATTAACAGTAAGTGATCTTGACAAGGGAGAATCTCACTTTGTTGGTCAGCAAACTGACCAGGCTCATGGAACTTTTATCTTAAATGAAAAGGGTTTCTGGAATTATACCGTTGATAATTCATCGAGTGCAGTTCAATCGATAGGATTAGGCCAAAGTATCACTGATACTATTTCTGTTAGCTCCGCGGATGGAACAACACATGATATTGTTGTAACAATACAAGGTACCAACGATGCACCAAAGGTATCTGCTGAAGTTATACTGCAAACAGGGACAGAAGATACCAATATTATTCTTACTCAAACGCAATTATTAGCAAATTCGAGTGATATCGATAGTAATGATCTAAATCAATTACAGGTTGATTCCATCACTTCAAATCATGGCGTGGTGACTACAAATGCTGATGGTTCATTTACCTTCCATCCAGATCAAGATTACAACGGTGATGTGCATTTTAGTTATGATGTAAAAGATTCTCATGGTGGTCTAACACATACAGGTGCAACCACCACACTTGCAGCAGTTCAAGACAATGCAATTATCAGTGGAGTCGACACTGGCAGTGTGACTGAAAATACCGCCGGAAAAGATATGTCGCCAGATCAAGCGCATGTTGGAATGAGTCATTTAACCGGTGCAATGTTATACGCTGACGGCAAGTTGAACATCTCTGACCCAGATACAGGAGAAAATGAATTTGATACCAACCAGGGTGGGACTCAGGGGTACACTTATCATGGCAGTTATGGACGCCTTATATTAAATGCTGATGGCCGCTGGTATTATAATGTTAACGCTGGCAGTCAACACAATGGTGCAATGCCAGGTACTGCAGGTACTGCCATTGATAAATTAGGCGACGGAGAATCGCTTACCGATACCATTACTATACGCGCGAAAGATGGCACAGCACATGACATAGTGATCACTATTCATGGCAGTAACGACCGACCATATTGCTCTTCAGAAGTTTCTTTACAAAGTGGCACTGAAGATACCGACCAAACGTTTACTCTTGCACAATTATTAGCTAATACGGTTGATGTCGACAGCAATGATGCAGGTCAGCTCAGTATTGATAATTTACTGGTGGATCATGGTTCCATTGTCGATAACAACGATGGCACTTATACACTTACTCAAGAACAAGACTACAACGGTGAAGTACATTTTACGTATGACGTAAAAGATGCCCATGGTGGTGTGACACATACCGATGCTAGCACAACACTCGCGGCAGTTAATGACAAGCCAGATGTAACCCCATTGACCGATAGCATTTTAGAAGGGGCAAGCCATAACATAGATCTACTTACCGGATCGACCGATAAAGAGGGCGATACACTACATGTAGAACAATTTTCATACTCTGTTGACGGCGCACCTAGTACTACAAATGTACCTGCGGGACTATCTTTTGCAGCTGATGGCCATAGCTTGATAGTAGATGCAACAAACCCAGCTTATAATCACCTTGCCAATGGAAAATCACAAACTATCACTATTACCTATCAAGTAAATGATGGACAAGGTGGTCATACTCAACAAACAGCCGATTTAACCATTCAAGGTACTGATGATAAAGCCACACTGGTTTCTAATGTTATTCAATTAACCGAAACGCAAGCGCTAGATAGTCAATTTCACATTTACAAAGGTAACCTTCAGCTTATTGATCCTGACAGCGGTGATAATACCCAGTTTGCCTTTAGCGGAAAGTATCTTGGGCTAGGCTACGAGCCAGGTCATTTTGATGTTTGGCCTGATGGTTCTTATCAATTTAGATTACAAGGCGCCAGTAATCGCCATGCGGATGATCTTATCAGTAGTTTGCATGCTGGCGAGTCAATGGAAATACCTTACGAGGTTAAAACCAATGACGGGCAAAAAATAACAATTATGGTTAAGGTGATTGGCGAAGATAATCAAGCTAGGATTGAAGTCGGCCGATATTCTAGTTTTGATAATAACGCTTATGAAGATAATATTTCACCGGGAAGTACACCTAATCAAGTATACAGTGGCGGTAATTTACAAGTAATCGACCCCGATCATAGTCAAGCTGGCTTTATCGCACAACATATCACTACTTCAGAAGGCGGGAGCTTTTTTATTAATGCCCGTGGTAATTGGGCGTATACAATTGATAATGACAAACTGCAGCATTTAGGTACAGGTGATAGTTATCAAAAAACCTTTACCGTTGAGTCGATTGACGGTAGTGCCCATCAAAATATCACGGTTACGGTTCATGGCACGAATGATGCGCCAGTAGTATCAGCACAAGTTCAAATAGCGCAAGGTAGTGAAGATACCAATATACAACTCAATGCTGTTGACCTACTTGCTAATGCAACCGATGTTGATGATAACGATGCAGGTCAACTCAGTATTGCCAATTTAGTCGCAGATCATGGAACAATTAGTGACAATAATAACGGTACGTATACTTTTCATCCTGAGCAAGATTACAACGGTCAAGTTCATTTTACTTATGATGTAAAAGACGGCCATGGGGGGATTACGCATACTGGAGCAACAACAACATTAGCGGCTGTTAGAGATAGTGCAGTAATTACCGAGGTGAACACAGGTAGTATTGTTGAAGATGGCCCTAATAGCAGTAGTAATGCAGGCATGGTAACCGAGCTTGCAAGTGGAACACTTAATGTGGTTGACCCTGATAGTGGTGAAAACTCATTCCAATATAGTCAGTTCGGTGAAACTAAAGTTCAAGATTCTTTTGGTGGCGAACTGCGTATAGATAGCGGTGGAAACTGGGGTTATCATGTTGATAATGCTAGCTTGCAATATCTTGCTGAAGGTCAAACAGAGGAGGTTATTTATCGGGTACATAGTCGAGACGGTACCCCTTACGATCTTCACATCAATGTTATTGGTACAAATGACGCCCCAACAGTTAATCACGTAAACTTATCTAATGGCAGTGAGGATGTTAACTATCAAATGCAAGCGAGCCAATTTGGTTTTACCGATGTTGACTCAGGCGACGCACTTCAATCAATCACCCTGACGAATTTGCCAAGTGTGACATCAGGAAAATTTGTGCTTGATGGTCATGATGTATCAGTGAACCAAGTAATAACCACTTCAGACATCAGTAAATTACAGTTTGTACCTACGAATAATTTTAATGGTGATGTGAATTTTTCTTACACTGTCAACGATGGACTTACTGATTCACAAGAGGCGACTAATACACTGCATATCAATCCAGTGAATGATGCTGCTACCATTGATGGACAATCTCAGTCGAACATTTCAGCTGAAATTACGGAAGATTCTACCAACAATGTGATATCAGGCCATTTAACCTTGATTGACCCAGATGCCGGAGAAGAGCAGTTTGCAGCCAATACGCAAATTTCTGGTCAGTATGGTCAGCTAACGCTTGATGAAAACGGCAGCTGGCATTACGCACTTAATAACGCTTCTTCGACAGTTAATGCTTTAGAAGCAGGGCAACAATTAACTGATACGCTAACGGTTATCTCACCCGATGGTAGTGCCAGCGAAACCATTGCAATTACAATACAGGGTCACAGCGATACCCCAAGCTTACAACTGCAAGAAGCTGGCGCAGTGCAAGGATTAAATCTATTCGCAGGCATCCAAGGTAATGGTATCAGTCAATTACAATACTCTACGGATGGTGTTAATTTTAGCAGTCAAATCCCGCCCGGATTCAACTTAGCGGCCGATGGGCATACCTTAGAAGTGGATCCCGCTAACGTAGCTTATGATCATCTTGCTAATGGCGTTCAACACAAGGTTTTGGTTAACTACCAACTGCAAGAAGGCACTGGCAGCAGTGCACATCAATCAAGCCAACAAGCACAGGTTGTTATAACGGGGACTAGCGACCGTCCAGCCATTCAGAGCTTTAGCGCAAATTCAGATCAATTTAGTGGGCCGGTGACTGGCAATTTACTTCAAGGGGCTACTGATGTGGACGATGGTGCGCAGCTCATTTTACAAGATTTACAGTTTAAAGATCCTAGTAGTCATCATTATGTTACCGTCCATGCAGGACAAAATGTGAGCATCACAGGTGTTGGTCATATTGCCATTGCCCCCAATGGGGATTATACGTTTACACCCGATCCCAGTTTCAATGGCGATACCCCAGGATTTATCTATCGTATCGTTGATGTCCATGGCGACTATCACGACAATAGTCAAAGTAATTTAAATATTCATATTAATGTAAATCATCAACCTACCGTACAAACACTGACAACCAGCACTAATGAGGATACTGATATACAATTTAGTGCCGCAAGCTTCGGTTATCAAGACAGCGACAGTGATGCGCTTGATCATCTAACTATCACCAAAATCCCTGATGCCTCAAGCGGTGTTCTGCTCCTCAATGGTCACGTTGTCACTCAAGGACAAGCTATTACCGCAAACAATATTGATAAGCTTATCTTCAAGCCCGCGTTAAACTTCAATGGAGATGCTCACTTTAGTTATGTTGCTAATGACGGGCATCAAGACTCAATTAGTCACACTGCACTATTAAGTGTTACAGAAGTAAACGACTTGCCGACCCTGACAATTAACCAAACAAGTCACATTCAAGGTAACTTAGTCGCTACGGATGTCGATATTGGCGACTCACTTAGCTTCTCAGCACCGCAAACAACAGGGAGTTTTGGTAACTTGTCTATCGACCCTGATAGCGGTGTCTACACCTACACCCAGCATAATTCAGTAGCCCATATGAACTACAATCCAGCTACTTCAACTTATACTGGCGTCGACATCTTTGAAGTACAGGTGAGCGATAACCATGGCGGTGTAGCCAGCAGATATATTAGCTTTAGTGCGCAAGCCACGGTGAGTAGCACTACGGCAGGTAACTTAGTGATTAGCAGCAGCGTGCCGCATCAACCAGTTGTAACAAATAGCTTGCCTGCAGGGCATACCGTTATTAATACACCAACAAGCAATCATGTCAGTATCGATTTAAGTAGTGCGAGTGATTCAGGTAGTGCTAACAACGATGACTTAACCAGTGACACCACACCAACTATCACTGGCCATACTGATATTCCTTTTTCTAAAGTGAGTATTTATGACGGTAATACCCCGGTAGGCCACGCATTATCTAATGCCAGCGGAGATTTTAGTGTAACAGTATCGAACTTAGTTGAAGGTCATCATAGTCTATCAGCAAAAGCCCTAGCGCCATCATCTATACTGCCAGCTGTGTCATCAGTGCTTGATGTTCAAATTGATACCCAAGCAAGTGTAACGATTCAAATTGATCCTATCACTAGCGACAATGTCATCAATGCACAAGAGAGCGGTACCTATATTAGCGTAACAGGTCAAGTAAGTGGTGATGTGCACCAAGGTGATATCATTAGCTTGGTCGTCGGGCAACATAGTTATGCTGCAACAGTTGATCATAGCGGACACTTTAGCGTAAACATCGCTGGTGTTGAGCTTGCCTCTGATTCATCAATAACGGCTAGCGTTGTAACGACCGACAATGCGGGTAATACTGCAAACGCTACGCAAGTTATGCATTATGACACCGACACAAAAGTAGGTATGCCAACCATTACCTTTGAGAGCGCTGGCAGCGACAACGCTTATAGTAAAGCAGAGATTGCTCAAGGTCATGCGGGTACCGTTACCGCCACAGTTCATGCTTCAGCTGACGCAAAAGTAGGCGAACACCTCAGTGTTAATGGCATTGACCATGTACTAGATGCAAATAGCTTAGCTCATGGTATCGCCCTTGAAGTAGCACCTAGTGGCATTGTAAAAGCCATCATGACCGATGAGTACGGCAATAGTAACTCGGCGCTCAATATGGCAGCCAATGCCAAACCTGAGCCCATAGTGGTTACAGCACCACCCGGTAGTCATCATATTGGTGCTTCTTTAGGAATACCTACATTAATGCCAACACAAACGCCAGTTCCTGTCGCTGAGCAGGGCTGGAAAATACTGGTTAATGGACACTATGAAACGAGCTATAGTAGTCAATGGGGCACTTTATCGATAAATCCAAAGACTGGCCAATTGAACTATCAAGAACATGCCAATACCCATAGCGGGCCACACGGCTCTGCATCAACGGTTGGCGTTCATGAAGACAGGTTTGAGGTAGCTCTGCAGGGCTCACATCATGATGATGTCATTATGCATGTTCAGGTAAACATATTGAGTCGTGGCCCCGGTCACAGTGGTAAACTAACTTTAGGCTCAGAAGTGTTGGATATGACCGTGACTCCAACATTCAATCATCCAGCGCCAGCGCCTTCATCTCCAGTAGTTGATGCTCATGATGAGCCCCAAAGTGATTTCATTGCTGATGTCAGCCTAGATCTAGATGCTATCGTCGTTGCTGATAATGTTGATTCTGATGTAACTGCTAATAAAGACTATGAAGAACCATCGACAGTGAGTGCAACAGAACAAGCGCAAGCTGATCCAGTATCAGAAGCACCAGTGGCGGTCAGCATTGCCTTAACAAGTGCCCCTATCGATCACTACTTGCAGATGATCGGAATTAGTCCTCAAGATATTGCACCAAAGGATGGAGCACCAACTATGAGCAACTTACCTGATATGCAAGTGTTGAGTAGTAATGAGGCTGATGCAGATATGATAGATACCAATCAAGTTGATGCTTTTGATAGCCCACTTGATGACGATAAGCACCATCATGATTTAGCTATATTAGATGACGATCAGAATGAACAGAGCTTGAATGAGCCATTAATAGACCACGATGATGACAGTTTACACCAAGCATTAAACGACATGCATTCGCAATTTTAACGCGGGAGATAACATGAATTTAACTAAAACTATCACTATGATTACGGCGATGAGTTTGACATTCACCTCCTATTTAGAAGCAAAAGAGGTTCATGATATCGTTTATGGCAATGTTTCGTCAGTATTGATAACAACAGCGGATTCAAAAATATTAGAAGGCACTATTGCGGGTGGTGCTTTGGGTTTGGCTATAGGTGATAGTGCACTTCATACCCTAAATGGTGCCGCACTAGGATTCGCTGTTACGTCTATTATAGAAGGTGATCGACGTGTGTTTTTATATACCATCAATGTTGATGGTAATGAGCGGAAAATTGCGATGCAAGAAGGCGGTATTGGTGAAGGTCGTTGTGTCGCGATAGAAACTCAAGGTAAACACACCAATGTTCGTGGGGTGTCTTCAGCATTTTGCCAACACAAGGGTCATCAAGCTTTGACCTCAACCGATATTGTCAAGCAGCAACAATCTCAAGCACAACAGTGTAAAAAGGCGAGAGAGTTAGTGTTAACGGCTAATAATGATAAAGAAATAGATCATGCACTTGTTAAAGTTCGTGCGTTATGCGAATAACAGCTTTTTGACCTATTAACTAACAAACGATTCAGTAATTATTTGGGAATATTATGAAATATATAGTAAAACTAATCACCTTATCCATACTTTCACTCTCTTTATTCTCATGTTCTGGAACCATCAACTCTGTGGATGGGAAAGGTGAAGGAGTAGGGCATGTTTATATTGTGTCTGAAGCCATTGCCAAACGATTAATGATGGCAGCTATGAAGTCACAATTTAATCCTAGTGACATTAAAGTGTTAGTGGCACCAAAGTTAGGTTTCAGTTCAAAAGTTCAATATGGTATTGATAAAGATACTGTTGAGCTAGTTGCGTTAAAAGCTAATGGGGTAAATAGAGAAGGTAATAACGTTAGTGGTTATGTTTTCTCTGCAGAACATCACGGTACGGCACCTGCTGCTGGCAGCCCGACAATAGGTAGACTGTTAGCGCATGTTGTAAAAGATGCCGAGGCATTAGGTAGTACAGCAAAATTTAGTCAGTTAATTAACTGAATAATTAATTGAATAATAGAGTGATATAAATATATGTAGTAAACAAATTTATATCATTCAAATTGAATAAGTTTTTTAAGCGAAAAACTCCAAGATGTCTTTCATTGAACAAGCCATTTTTGAATATACTTCAATCAAGTTAAATCAGCTCTTAGCATTGAGCATATTAAAATCCCTCCTTAATATTGAGTCAAAAAATAATAATAACAGGTCTAAAAACTGCTCTTAAGACATCACTACCTTTCGGAATCTGCATACTTTAGTCACACCATTATTGATAGAATACCTTCATTATATTTCAACTTTAATACGAGACAAAGTTAGACGCCTGTCTACGCGTTATTCCATAAAACAACTTACAAGGAAGCAATTTTTCATGTTTAACTCTATTCATCAATTAAGAGGACTTCTCTTAATCACTCTTTTATGTTTCATCACAGCCTGTGGAAGCGACAGTGGTAGTAGTGAACCCCCTGTTTCTGTATATGTCACCAACATTGATCTTAATGCAACTCATACTTCTTTTGCCGTTGGTGTTAGCCAACTGGTAGAGGGCGTAGCAACATTTTCGGATAATGAAACACGTAGTGCTTCGAGTACAAGTTCAACATGGTCAAGCGATAATGAGAGTATTGCTACTGTCGATTATTTTGGCGTTGTGACTGGAGTTGGTGAAGGGACAACAACAATTAATGCGCTTTATAATGGTGCGCAAGATGCTGAAGGTGAATTTGTTACGGGTATTATTGACATAACGATTACACCAGCGGAAGTTGTTGAAATTCAGATTTATTCAGAAGTAAATACCGTAGCTCTTGGCGTAGATGTACAGTATCAAGTTTTTGCAACATATAGTGACGAAACTAATGATGAATTAGATAGTAATGATATAGTTTGGGCAAGTAGTAATCCAGCTGTTGCTGAAATCGATGGCCTGACAGGCATTGCTGAAACATTGTCTGCAGATGAAACTACTATATCGGTTAATTTTCAAGGGTTGCAAAGTTCTTCATTATTAACGGTAACTAATGCAACTTTAGTTAGTTTGACTGTCTCGCCAGAGATCCCGGGTGAAACTAGTGTTCCTGCTGGGTACACATTCAATTTTATCGCTGAAGGAACTTACTCTGACGATTCAACGGGTCCTATGACTGATAAAGTCACTTGGCTAGCCGTTAATCATACGATTTTAGAAGCGATTGAGCCGAAAGGAACGTTCAGAGGCCTTTCTCCTGGAAATGCAGGGGTAAGGGCCACATTTGGGACTATTATTGATGAAATTCCTGTTACGGTTTCTCCCGAAGTACTGTTAAGTGTCGACATAGAGTCAGATCAAGATTCATTTCCTATTGGTCTTCGTTCACAATTAACGGCAAGAGGCTATTTTAGCAGTAGCATCAATAAAGTCATCACGGATGAAGATAATATAAACTGGGAAAGTGATAACACTGATTTTGCGACAGTTGATTCTGATGGCATTTTAACTGCTATTGACAAAGGTAACGTAAATATTACCCTAAGTTATACAGATGCAGAGGGCGAATTTTTTTCAGATATACAACAATTCACTATTTCTGATGCTGAATTAGTCACGGCTACTATTACAACGGTACCAAATGATTTATACCTTGTTCCAGGCCAAACACATCAATACATTGCAATAGGGGAATATACTGATCGATCAAAACATATACTAAATAACCAAGAGGATATTTTTTGGTCTATAAGTGACTTGCTTGACAATTCAGACTCAGACTCTGCAGCTTCGATTCATCCTCAAACAGGACTGATTACAAATCAATTTTACAATGGTCTTACGAGAACTGAACAGGTGTTTGTGAATGTAACTGTTGGTGGTCTTGGCGGTGAACATGACCCTGCATATGCTAACCTAGGTGCAGTGCAAGTATTGAGTTCCGATAATTTAAGTTTTACTGGAACATTCATACAGGGTGACGTAATACAATTAGACTTAACTATTACCAGTGAAGACGTAAATATTGAAGATGGTATGAGTGGTCCAGAAAATCAATCTTTTATTATGCTAACTTATGACGAAGCTGAAAGTGTTTGTCAGGAACTGATTTATAATAAACATACCAATTACCGTTTACCTACCGCTACAGAATTGACGAAACTATGGAACGATAAAACTGCAGATCCTGCTGTCGACTATGAGTTTTATACCAAATACAACTGGTCAGTTGGTAAAAATTATTGGACATCAACAACAGACGATTCAGGTGCGACCTATAAGGTTATTGATTTAGGCAAGGGTGGGGAACAAATATCAACTAATATGGAATATAATTATGTGAGTTGTGTAAGAAGTCCTGTATCCCCATAAAATCAAAAGTGGCTTACAGGTGATAATTTAAACTAGAAGCTCACTGATACGAAAGAAAGCCTCTACAGCAATGTAGGGGCTTTTTATTATAAAGCGCTTGGGCATTTCTTATATTGAAATCTAAAACAGTAGCGTTACTAAAGAAGATTATTTCAATATTGTTCAATATCTTATAGACAAAGTGTTTTATTGATGTAATCTGAAATGACTATTCAATTTAATAAGAATAAAAAATGCAACGATTAAAAGAATCTCAAGAAGCACTCACTCTTATTTATAATGCATATAATGAAGTCACTCCCAATCCTCTTGCTCCGCTAGATATTGATGACGAAGACGGATTGAAGAAATTACTTAATACTGTGATGAATCGAGAATCGATATCGCATATACAAAACAAAAAAGCCCTTAAAGAAAGTACTGAACTACGAAGTTCTATCGCCGATGTATTATTGTTGCTTGATGGCTGCGATATTAAGGAAATTAAAGCGGCAATGAGAAAAGCGACAGCTGCAACGGCTGCAGCTACAGAAGCAGAAAAATAACTCATTAGCTTTTTATAGCTTATTCTCCTAAGGCATCAATATTCAGCGCAAATTACCGATAAAATAGTTCGCGCTGTATCTTCTGAATTGCTCATTGCAAGTCACATTAATGAGTGACCCTGTGCTAATTAGAAAATTGGTGCAAGATCTGCTTGTTGATTCATTGCTGACTTAAAGCCTTCCCGAGCCATTAGTCTTTTTAAATAATCACGAGTATGTGGTCCGAAATTTTGATCGTTCTCGGTTTTGTGAGCGAGAAAAAGGGCATAACCAACACAAATATCAGCTATCGTAAATTTACCAGCACAAAGGTAATCACTGGTTTCAAGTGCAACCTCAACGCTACTCAAACGTGATGACAGCCATTTTTTATAATCTTCAACGACTTGTGGTTGTAGGCGTTCAGGCTTTTCATAACGGTCATACCTTAATATTAAGGCTTGCGGAAAAGTGAAGGTAGTATCACTTCGATGAATCCAATTAAGGTAATCACCGTATTCTGGGTGTTCAATGCTTAAACCTATTTCACTCGTCCCATATTTATCAACCAAATACTGACAGATACCAGCGGACTCTGTCATGACTAAGTTCCTATCGATGAAAGTCGGCACAGTACCCAAAGGATTAATGTCTAAATAACCTGCATGGTTATATCTTGGCGGAAACTCCATATTAATCAGTTCATAGTCGAGCTGTAATTCTTCGAGAGCCCATAACGGCCTGACAGAGCGAGAGTCGCGGCAGTGATATAATTTCATTGTAGTATGCCTATGATATTTAGTGATTAACACTGTAGCATACTCGTTCTATTTGCGCGTAATTCCGTTCGCCTCAAGTAAACTCAAGCTACAAATGATTAATTAACAGCTGAAATTACCACTAGTGGAGCTGTAGCTTACAGTTTCTTACGTTTCCCCGACACTTACTAAACAATAAAGCAGATCTACTCGTTTGATTAGAAAGTATAATAGCGCCACGCTTTATCAATCCACGTAATAAATAGGTAGGCACATATGCCAATAAAATTGAAAAGTATTCTTGGGCTCAGCTTTTTACTTGTTGGAGGGTGTAGTCAGCTTCACCATGTTCATATTGGTGATATAGATCAGTCACAAGGTACGTTAACGCCATTCACAATTAAGGTGAATGAATTTGGTTTTGATGCAGCTAAAGCTGCAGAGATAGGGGCAGAGGTAGCAAAATCATCCTCAACTAGCGACGACTTAGAATTAGTGGCTTTTATTTTGGCTATTAGTAATTTTGGTCCTAAAACGGGTAACCCTGTATATAACGACGCTTATGCTGATGAAGTTCTCTCTGAAGTCATTAAAGCATGTCCAAGCAAAAAGTTAACAGGATTAACGTCGGTTCGCGAAGCAACCAACGTAGGGCCTGTCAGTGGCGAAGTTGTACGCATCAACGGTTACTGCATTAATAAGACTCAGATTCACTAAATTTAGGAAAAAATCTCATGTTAAAAAACACAATATTATTTTCAGTACTTGCAATGTCACTCACAGGTTGCGTTGGTTTGAATACCGTCTCTATGACACAAATTCCAGCACATAGAGATAACGTAATAACAACCTCATCATCTAGCTGGAATTTCATAGGAATAAACTTTAGCAATGCTTTTGTTGATGAAGCCATTGATGAGCTTAAAGGCCAATGTCCAACAGGAAAAATCGAAGGAGTTTACACCAAACACCAAACAACAGGTTATGTACTTATGTTTAAAAGAGAAGTTGTTGTTTCTGCCTACTGTAATGAGGTGTAGTAATGAAAAAACTATTTTTGTTACTTACGGTGGCGATGCTAAGTGCGTGCACTAGCAGTGTTCATATGTCGCAAGTGGATGTTGGAAGTAATAGTGCTAACGAAATTGAGATTGGCAAAGTTATTGAGATTGAAAAATCTCAAAAAAATATACTAGGTTTTGTTTACGATACTAACTATGTTGATCAAGCTTACAAAAACCTGTTAGTTGAATGTCCGAACGGAACTTCAATGATTAACGTTGAATATTTAACCAATCATGGTTTTCTTAGTTGGACAGATAAAATTCGTATTAAAGCGGTTTGTCTTTAAACAAATTTTTTATAGTATTAATAAAGCCGCTCGCTGCAAAGTTAGCGGTTTTTTGTTTTTATACTCTGGATTATCGTGGGGGAAAAGCTTTTTTCCTACTGATTATGATACGCAGTAAACTATCACCGATAACCAACAATACCGCGATACCAAAGAAACCATAGCTCCATAGTTGTTCTGGGCTAATGACTTCATTTAATAAAAATATAGCGACCAGCATCATCAATATGGGCTCGCCATAATTTAACATACCAAAGATTGTAAATTTTAAACGTGTTGATGCGGAAACAAAAAACAGCATGGCAACAGTGCCCAATAACCCTGAGCCTAATAACAATAGAATTCCCCAATCTAATGAAGGCAAAAAGGGGAGTTGCTGTTGCTGGGTAAAATACAGCAGTAATAAAGCCAACGGTGTGACAAAAATGTTCTCTGCAACAAAGTTACTTGTTGTTGGTATTTTGCTTTTGCGGCGCAAGATAAAATACGGCGGATAAGCCAAACAAATAAGTAAGGTAACCCAAGAAAATGAGTGGCTTCTATATAACTCAACGCTCACTCCTATTAAGGCGGCGCCCACAGCGAGCCATAATAGGGGACTTAAGTTTTCTTTAAAATAGAAGCGGCCGGTTAAACTAATGGTAATTGGTAATAAAAAATAACCCATAGCGATATTAATAGTTTCACCATTGACAGGGCCCCAAAAAAATATCCACCATTGTATTGCGATCAAGGGGGATGTTAAGCACAACAGCAACAACTCTTTTGGCTGTACAAATACGGCTTTAAGCGCGAACAGTTGTCGAGTCAAAACCAAAAATAGAAAACCAAAACCTAACTGTGATAACACACGAAAAGAAAACAGGGTATTACCATCCACAGGCGCCAAAAACTGTATGTAATAAGGCAACAATGAGAATATAAGGATCGAACCAAACATCAGGAAGTAACCCTGTAGTTCTTGCTTATTGGCAGAGGTAGTAGGCATTTATTCTCGCTAAAATTTACGGGAGCTTGGTAAATCGTGAACAATGGGGGAGGAAGAGGCTGGTGTCAATGATAAAAGGGGGTAAATGAACTTTAAATACAGTTAACGATGATTCAGATAATGATTGAGATAAATACTTATCACTGAACCCTCGTTAATTTATTTATACCAATTCCATTAAATTTATTCCCACCTCAGAGCTATGTCAGAGAAGTTATAACAAATAAAATTTATGCTGATATAGTCATTCTATATCTAACAAATTTGTGCAGTTATTGCTTTTCTGACAAGCTCCAAAGGGCGAATTTAAAAGGCTTACATACAGCGTTATTGAATTTGACAAGGACGCTGCATGGATGCAGCTTATTAGAGAATGCAAGAGCATATTCTCCTGAATAACCATTCTCTTCGATCAATGCCTTGTCTCTAAGCCTTTTAATTCTCGCTGAGTGGGAAATAACTTAATGGATTTGGTATTAGATACTATCTAGTGAAACTCCAAGTGCTTTAGCAACACCTGCACCATAAGCTTGATCAGCTTTTAAACAGTGTGAAATATGCCTTTTTTGGATATCAATACTCGCACCGCCAACGGATCTGGCGGTATTGTCAAATAAAGCCTGCTGTTGGCTGTTATCCATTAACCTGAATAAGTCACCCGGTTGTGAAAAATAATCTTCATCTTCTCGATGATTCCAATGGGCGGCAGCACCAGATAATTCCATAGGTGGTTCAGAAAAGTCTGGTTGTTCTTGCCATTCACCTTGAGTGTTTGGCTCATAACCTATAGTACTGCCATGGTTGCCATCAACTCGCATTGCTCCGTCTCGGTGATAGCTATGTACGGGACAACGTGGCGCATTAACCGGTATTTGTTGATGATTCACGCCCAAACGATAACGTTGTGCATCACCATAAGAAAATAAGCGACCTTGCAACATTTTGTCAGGAGAAAAGCTTATGCCTGGTACTATACTCGCAGGGTTAAATGCAGACTGTTCTACTTCTGCGAAAAAATTCTCTGGATTTCGATTCAATTCCATTACGCCCACTTCTATAAGAGGATAATCTTTGTGTGGCCATACTTTCGTTAAATCAAAAGGGTTGTAAGGAGATTTTTCTGCTTGCTCTTCAGTCATAACTTGAATTTTTAAAGTCCAAGACGGGAAATCGCCCGATTCAAGCGAGTCATATAAATCAGCATGATGGCTTTCTCGGTTCTGACCAATAACGACTTCAGCTTCTTGGTCAGTTAAGTTTTGTATCCCTTGATTCGATTCAAAATGAAACTTAACCCATATGCGTTCATTGTCTGCGTTGATCATACTAAATGTATGGCTACCAAAGCCGTGCATATGTCGATAAGTTGCAGGTAGACCTCGATCACTCATAACGATAGTGATTTGATGTAAAGCCTCTGGCAGCGAGGTCCAGAAATCCCAATTGTTTTGCGCGCTACGCATATTGGTACGAGGATCTCGTTTTACGGCATGGTTTAAATCGGGGAATTTTAACGGATCACGTAAAAAGAAAACTGGGGTGTTATTACCTACTAAATCCCAATTACCTTCTTCAGTATAAAACTTTAACGCAAACCCTCTGATATCACGCTCAGCATCGGCGGCGCCTCGTTCACCTGCAACTGTGGTAAATCGAGCAAACATCTCGGTTTTTTTCCCTACTTCAGAGAAAATCTTTGCTCTTGTGTATTGTGTAATATCATGAGTAACAGTAAAAGTTCCGTATGCACCAGATCCTTTGGCATGCATACGTCTTTCCGGTATAACTTCACGATCAAAATGTGCTAGTTTCTCTAGAAACCAAACGTCTTGTAGTAATTGAGGTCCACGAGGACCGGCGGTCATAACATTTTGGTTGTTAGCTACGGGGCAGCCAGCATTGGTGGTAAGTTTCTTTTTCATCATATCTTCCTAATATCACGTGTTTAGAAACTTAATATTAGACCAAAAATAATAATCGATAAAATCGATTAAAATGATGATAATGATTGATTAAAGCTATTATAAAAATGTCGGATTGTAAAAAAGATTGCCTTCTTGAGATTAGTTGTCAATTGAGGATCAACTTAAACGTACATTGCACGCTGTTTTGCGTCTCTGCTTGTATCTGGGTCTTCGATGCATTCAACAGACTCAATGATTGCAAGATAATCAGTAGGTAATTTTGTTTCTTTTGCCCCAATAATAACGTGATTTAGGTACCAAGAATAAGGCTGTAACGAAGCGTCTACTTTGATTGCATAGTAGGTTAATGCCTCAAACACCTCACCGGAGTTACTTTGAACAAAGACAAATTTTTCATCGTATCCATCACCTAAGCTTTCAGCTCTGTCTAAAGCGTCTTTTTCATTTTCGTCTATCTCAAACAGAGCCCCAATAACTATGTCTTCATGATTATTCGTTTCAAAAGAATCACACTTGCCAGAATCATCATCACCACTCATATTAAAACGTAGTTGGTGCTTTTTAAGTGTCACTATTTCAAGTTTTTTGGCACTGGGTACCCGTTCTTTAAGCCTTAAAAGTGACATGTTTGAACCATATGCAAAGTATTTCACAAAACCTCCTGTGCAGTTAATGCCTCAATCAGAGGCTTAAAAGTGTTGGTTAAAATATGAAGTGAAGTGATCTTTCATCACTTTCGCAGCCAACGGTTACGTGTAGTTGAATATTTCTTGCTAGCCTAATTTATTCGCCGCATTGCCCTTGTTCATTCAACCAATAAACAGAATTACCAATAACAGCGATTGAACCAGAGATTATTGCACTTACAGGAAAAATAATCACTGATCCTAATATTTGCCCTAAGAACTGAGCTTTACAATCATCCTTACTGGGGCATTCTAATTCACCAAACATTCCAGCATCTTCAATGGAAAGCACCACTTTTTTTTGAACTGCTTGGCATTTTTCATCAAACTTCTCAGTAAATGTTGGCATAACGGCACATGAGCAAAGAAATAGAGACAAAGAAGAAATTAATAAAACTTTAGATAAACGCATACTCTTCCATGATGATTTAGTTAACGCTCAAAATATGACGTTAAAATTGTTTGTTAAATGTGTAGTGATACTGAGAAACTTTTCGCAGTCCCGCTTTAAATTCTTGTTATATTAAATGTATGACTAACGCCATGCCTCCTCTATTTTGCCGCCACGTACTATCTGGTAAATAGCTATATTATTTTTGCTCAAAAGTTTTACAACATCTGGTATACATTGAATAGGCATTGCCACTTCATACCCAAACTCTAGATGTAAAATTTGTTTTGAGTGATATTCACCGACAAATGAAGAGAGAATGTCTAGTGCTCTTCCTTCCCACTCTCCTAACTCAAAATAAACTTTATACATGTCTTCACTATAATCTCTTGGTGTACCAATTCTCATAGCTCGCCCTCAACTTCTGTTTCATCTTTATTCATCAAATACTTCCACTCGTATAACAGATTATTATAAAGACACCTTAGTAATTACCATCTACTTGAATACACAACAATCTATACTAAACCTATTATCTTTCAACTGTTTAATTCTATGTATAAAGCAATGAGATTGATGAGGATGATTTCCAACCCTTAAAGCGGTTTCGCTATCAGACTGTGGCTCATATTATGTTGGTGAAAAATATTCACTATTAGAAATTTAAATTATAAATTATATAATAAATACAGCATACTAAGCTTGTTATCGTTACGTACTTTATTTGAATTTTAGTATGATATCCTGACTTAATATAAGGGTGATGACCTAGATCGTTAGCGGGTAAGGTGTCTCTCAAAAGACTGGAGCAAAAAATCGAATTATCACTAATGCTTTTTATCGGTCTAACCGCAGTTGCTTTTGTTGCCGGCTTTATCAGTTCCATTGCTGGGGCTGGCGGTGCCATTGTCTTACCTGTTTTATTATGGGCAGGTTTGCCTCCTCTTAATGCCTTAGCAACCAATAAATTTCAAAGTGTCTTTGGCACACTATCTTCAACAATTAATTTCTTTCGAAAGGGATATATTGATTTGAAAGCCCTGAGACCTGCTCTGTGTTATGCCTTTGTGGGCGCTATGATAGGTACCTATTTAGTACAGCAAATATCCACTGACTATTTGTCAGTAATGATGCCGTATCTGCTTATTGTATTGGCACTTTATATGATGTTCTCTCCAACCATTACTGATGAAGATTTACCTCCAAAAATATCAGAGAAAACTTTTGCTCCCCTTGTCGGTGGGGGGATTGGACTTTATGGTGGTTTTTTTGGTCCAGGAATGGGGTCGTTTTTCGCGGTTGCTTTTGCCTCTTTACGTGGTTTTAACATGCGAAAAGCAACTGCTTTTACTAAACCCTTAGTGTTAATTGTAAATACCACATCCATGATTATCTTTTTATTGGGCGGACATATTGTCTGGAGTTTGGCTATTGCCATGGCTGCATCACAGGTAGTTGGAGCGCGACTGGGCTCTAATTTAGTAATACACAGAGGCGTCGCTTTGATCAAACCCTTAATTGTGCTGATGACGCTGGCCATTGCCATTAAGTTGTTAGTTGAGAGCAGTAGCTGAGGCAATGATTGGGGCAATAGTTGAGAGGGACACAGCTTTATTAGTAATATTTATTACTGCTAGCGAGTTCTTATTTTTTTGAATTTGATAAAAACATACTGACCGCATAATCACAAATTTCATCAATTTTACTGTTATCTGTATAGATACCATCAATAAATAGCTTCGCTATGCCGTGTACCGTGCCCCACAATACTTGCGATACCCGCAAGGCATTATCATCGACATTAAATAGTCCTTTCTTTTGCCATTCTTGCGTCATTGCCACTTGAAATTGAAAACAAGGGTAGGCTGAGTCTCGAAGCTCCTGGGTGCTACTTTTGTCTTTCCAGATAGTACGTCCGAACATTAATTCATAAAGGTCAGGATTGTTATGAGCAAACTGAATGTAATCATGAATAAATCGATAAAAATGTTCTCTTATAGATAATTCCTCATCTTCATAACCACATTTGTTTATCTGATGTAATTGTTCAAAACCTTTTTCTGCCATGCCACAAAGCAGGGCATTTTTATCTTTAAAGTGATGATAGGGTGCAGTTCTGGAAACTCCCACGCGGGATGCAAGCTTACGTAACGATACTTCTTTTATGCCATTTTCTTGCAACATTTCTGTTGCAACAACCAGCAAAGTTTCGCGGAGATCACCGTGGTGATACGTTGATTTTTCATTAATATTATTCATAAGGCTAATTTAGCAATTATCCCTAAAACAAGCAATCTTGACACTGTCATATTTACGGTGTATCTTTTATTTATCTTAACTTGACAGTGTCAACTTTGGTTTAAGGGATTTATACACAAGATACCCGAAATAAATATTTTCGAGTGGCTTGGCTATATCTCCTCATTTGTTTAACTTAATCAGTGAAAGTCCTGAAATTTCACACTAGCTATATAAAGAGAGTAAGCGATGTCTGAGCAACAATTTTCAAAACTGTTTGAACCACTTGATCTTGGTTTCACCAGACTAAAGAACCGAGTTTTAATGGGATCAATGCACACGGGTTTAGAAGAGCATCCCGAAGGCACTAAACGTATGGTTGCCTTTTATGGTGAACGCGCTAAAGGTGGGTGTGGTCTTATTGTAACCGGTGGTTATGGTCCAACTAAGCGCGGTGCTACTCACCACGACACTAAGATGATTGAAACAGCGGAAGATATTGCTAAACATAGAGTTATAACAGATGAAGTTCATAAGTATGACAGTAAGATATGTATGCAGATATTACATACAGGTCGTTATGCTTTTAATAAAAAACCTATCGCGCCGTCAGCTATTCAAGCACCAATTAACCCATTTAAACCTGAAGCAGCTACCGCTGAAATGATAGAAGAAGAGCTAGTAGGATTTATTGATCTGGCTGTAAAAGCGCAAGAAGCTAATTACGATGGTGTTGAAGTAATGGGCTCAGAAGGTTACTTCATTAATCAATTTACCGCTCTAAGAACCAATCAACGTGATGATGAGTGGGGTGGAGCATTTGAAAACCGCATTAAGTTTGGTGTTGATGTGGTTCGTCGAATCCGCGAAGCAGTTGGCGAAAAATTTATCATAATATTCCGCTTATCTATGATGGATCTTGTTGAAGGCGGCAGTACTTTTGAAGAAGCGGTACAGTTTGGACAAGCGATTGAAAAAGCTGGTGCAACTATTATTAATACAGGTATCGGTTGGCATGAAGCGCGGATACCTACGATTCAAACTAAAGTGCCACGAGCAGCCTTTACTTGGGTAACGGCTAAATATAAAGAACATTTTAACATCCCAGTAATCACTTCAAATCGAATTAATACCCCTGAAGTTGCCGAAGCTGTGTTGCAAAATGGTGATGCTGATATGATTTCAATGGCACGTCCTTTCCTAGCGGATGCTGAGTTTGTTAACAAAGCAGCACAAGGTCGTAGCGATGAAATCAATACTTGTATCGGTTGTAACCAAGCCTGTTTAGATCATGTGTTTTCGGGAGAAATGTCTAGTTGTTTAGTTAATCCTCGAGCTTGTTTTGAAACAGAAATTAATATAATTCCAACAAAAACAGTGAAGAAAGTGGCAGTCATTGGTGCAGGTCCAGCTGGTTTGTCTGCCTCTACCGCACTTGCGGATGCAGGCCATGAGGTAACTCTTTTTGATGGTGCCAGTGAAGTAGGTGGTCAATTTAATATTGCCAAACAAGTACCAGGTAAAGAAGAGTTTTCAGAAACTATTCGTTACTTTGCCCGCAAGCTTGAGTTAACAGGCGTCACAGTGAAGTTAAACACCAAAGTAACGGCAGCTGAATTAAACGATAGTGATTTTGATGAAGTCGTTATTGCGACAGGAATAAACCCACGTACACCGCCAATTGAAGGTATTGAGCATGCAAAAGTTCTAAACTATATCGATGTGCTAAGACATAAAAAGAAGGTAGGCAAAAAAGTAGCTGTTATCGGTGCTGGTGGTATCGGTTTTGATGTTTCTGAGTACTTAGTGCATTCAGGTGAAGGGACCAGTCAGAATATTGAAGCTTATATGAAAGAGTGGGGCGTGGATATGACTCTTCAAGCACGTGCAGGTATCGAAGGTGTTAAAGCTCAAGTATCAGCACCCGCACGTGAAGTATTTTTACTCCAACGTAAAGAGACCAAAGTAGGTGCTGGTTTAGGGAAAACCACAGGTTGGATCCATCGTACGGGTCTTAAAAACAAACAAGTAAAAATGATTCCATCTTGTCAGTACCATAAGATTGATGATGCAGGTTTGCATTTAAGTATCGCTGGAGAAAGACAGGTACTTGATGTGGATAATATTATTATTTGTGCGGGGCAAGATCCTGCCAGAGAATTAGTCGAAGGCTTGAATAAGCCCTATCATCTTATTGGTGGTGCAGATGTTGCAGCGGAGCTTGATGCGAAGCGTGCTATTAAACAAGGATTGGAATTAGCGACTCAGCTATAAGCGTTACAGAGGTATCTAAAATGGATCACTTGTTATCGTAGAATTTTTTGATAAGTGATCCTCGTTATAGCGAAGATACTGGTGCTGAAACCCTAAAAACTAAGTTTATAGTTAAATTAGTAAACAAGTTTATTAATGTAAATTAACAAGAAGGTATAATCATGAATACTTATAAACATATTGAATTAGCAGTTTTAAATGGTTCAATGACTGCACCATTGAATTTTGTTATTTTCACGGAAGAAAGCAGCAATGTAAATCCTACAACCCTAGATTCTGAACAGAGTGAGAAGCAGAGAGAAAATGTGTAATTACTCATTTTAAATGAGCAATTACACACTTTGTGTTTCAGACTCTATTTAGAAAAGAAATGAATACAAATAACCAGCACCTACCGCCATTGATAATATTACCGTTAAGAAGGCAATTATCATTGGATTTTTGAAGAGTGATTTAAGTAATATTACTTCGGTTAAACTCGCTCCTGCACTGCCAATAATTAATGCCATTACTGCACCAAGCCCCATGCCTTTTGCTGCTAATGCTGCACTTAAAGGTATTACTGCTTCTGCTCTAATATAGAGTGGAATGCCAATCACTGCTGCAATAGGTACTGCAAAGGGATTGCTCTCACTTGCTACGCTGGCAACAAATTCTGTTGGCATAAATCCATAAATCATTGAGCCTAATGCTATGCCACCAATTAAATAGGGCAGTACTTTCTTAAAATCAGACCATGTGCTGTGCCAAATCTTAGTCCATTTACTTACAGTCTTACCATTATTACCACAGCTAGTTGCACAGCCTTTACTTTCAGGAGTAATGTAGGCTTCAGGTTTAATGTATTTTTCGAAACCAAATTTCTCTAACAAATAACCCGCAGCAATTGAAACACCCATTGCTATGGTAAAATAGAATGCCGTAACTTTTAAACCAAAGGTAACGCCAAATAAACCAATGATAATTGGGTTAAGTAATGGGCTAGCAAATAAGAACACCATCATAGTGCCAAAGCCGGCTTTTGCTCTAAGTAATCCTTTTAAAAAAGGAATTGTTGAGCAGGAGCAAAAAGGCGTAATGGCACCAAGAAACCCGGCGACGATATAACCTTTGCCATTCTTACTACTTAAAATACTCTGAATTTTACTTGGCGGAATATATTCCTGAAGAACACCGACAATATAACTGATCAGTAAAAACAGTACGGTTAGCTCTACGGCTAAAAAAGCAAACATGTTTAAGGTATCAAATACCATTTGTTGTGTAATTGTCATAATAAATATTCTCGCAAACTGATTAATTCGTTATTTCTAGATTGTTCGAATTATAAAGAAATAACTATCCGAGTCAATATATTTCTAGTAATATCGAATTATATAAGTGAAACACCAATTTTGTGAGAATGTTATGGATATAGATGTAATTGCCAAAGCCTTAAAAGAATTAGGCCATCCAACTCGATTAGCAATATTTAAACGCTTAGTAAAATCAGGTGAGCAAGGTATTGCTGTGGGTGAAGTGCAAGAAGAGTTACAGATACCTGGTTCAACATTATCACATCACATCTCTAGTTTGGCTTCTGCAGGGTTGATTACACAGCGTCGTGAAGGACGGGTTCTTTATTGCGTCGTTGAATATGACAAATTGCTTTCTGTGATTGCATTTCTACAAGACGAATGTTGTATTGATGAGCAGTAACTCTCAAACGGCTGTCGATAGTATTGAACCGCTATCTGGCTACTGTATCCCTTCCAGTTTTTTTCGTCGATTCATTGGTATACCAACAGCGATAAAAATCAGTGATTGTGGTGTAGTTATTGACGTTGAAGATAGTTTGACCACTATCAAGTGGGAAGAGCTTATCGTTCCTCCCACTTTTCATCTCAGCTTTTTTGGTCAAATAATTTCATTTAAAACAGAAAGCAAAAGCTATGTTTTCACCATGCTTGCCTATAAATCAAAGCGTAAGCACAAAAATAATTGTGAGCAACGTTGGGCAGTAGCCAACATTCATCGTGTTGAAACGTTATTAACCGCCATAGAAAAATTCAAGACTAATCGATATCTGCGTCGTTCAATAATTGAACGAATTCAGTTGGCATCGAAGCAAGAATTAGTCCGTTGGTTGCCGTGGCTTAATTCAAACAGGTCAAGTAAAGCAACAAGTTCACTGACCAATGTTATTGAAATAACACAGCGATTATCGTATTACCAACATTGGCAACAGCAGGGAATAGCTGATTGTCGAGAAAGCTACATCAGTAAGCAACTTCAAACTCATGAAGCCTTTTTTGATAATGTCGAGTCTAATCCATTATCACTGTGTCAGCGCAGAGCCTGCATTATCGATAATGACAATAATTTATTATTAGCTGGCGCGGGAACCGGAAAAACCAGTGTGATGATTGGTCGGACAGGCTATTTACTCAATAGCCTGCAAGCGAAGAGCGATGAAATATTATTGTTAGCCTATGGCCGAAAAGCAGCTAATGAAATGGATGAAAGAATTAGAGATAAGTTATCGACTGATAAAATCAGCGCGACTACCTTTCATCGTTTAGGCCTGAGTATTATCGCTCAGGTTGAAGGGGGAAAACCCAGTTTATCAGTATTCGCAGATGATGAAAAAGCAAAATCTAAATGGATTCAAAGTTGTTTTGAAAGACTCATTAAAGAAGATAGGCAGTATCGCAAGCTCATCCTCGAGTATTTTGGCAAGTACTATTACGTTGAACGCAGTGCTTTTGACTTTAAAAGCAAAGGCGAGTACTACCAGTACTTAACGGACAATGATATTCGCAGTTTTAAAGGTGAGCAAGTTAAAAGCTTCGGGGAGCTTTATATTGCCAATAGCTTATTCTCTTATGGCATAGAGTATCAGTATGAAGCTAAATACGCTTACGATGTGAAATCAATCGAACGAAAACAATATCAGCCAGACTTCTTTCTGCCTGAATTCAATGTCTATATTGAATATTATGGGATTGATGAGAACGACGATACAGCGCCATACATAGATAAAGATGAATACCATGAGGGTATTCAGTGGAAACGTGATACTCATAATAAATTTAATACTGTGTGTCTTGAATTTACCTATGCGCAACATAAAACAGGTCAATTACTAAGTGCCTTGAAGGCCTCATTGATTGAACTAAAAAATCGTTCTGACTTATCACCCGCTGATTTCTTTCCTAGCGAAAGAACACCTAGCGAATTAATGTCTGGTGAACATATATCTGCTGAACTAAGACCAATTGAACTAAGACCAATTGAACTAATAGCTAGCGACGTAATACTAGCCACACTCAATGAGAGTGGCAGAATAACCGAGCTTGCTAAAACATTTACGCAATTGGTTGGGCTTTATAAAGCTGCTTGTCTAGATACAACTTTAGACTGCACCTTAGCGAGTAGTTTACAAAACAGTATTATCGCTAACTCGGAAGAGCCTAAACAAACAGAAAAAGCCTTAGCATTGCTCAAGCCTATTTTAAGCGCTTATGAACAACACTTAGCACAGCACCATGAAATTGATTTTGAAGATATGATTAATAAAGCGTTAACCTATGTTCAAGCAGGTCAATTTAAGTCTCCTTGGCGTTATATCATGGTTGATGAATTTCAAGATATATCCGAGCCACGAGCACGTTTGGTAAAAGCGTTACGTGACAACAATAAAGAATGTTCTGTTTTTGCAGTAGGCGATGATTGGCAGGCTATATACCGATTTAGTGGTGCTGATGTCACTTTAACGACTCAATTCTCTAATTACTTTGGATCAACAACTCAATCAGCATTAGATCAAACTTTTCGATTTAACAACCAAATTGGCAAAGTTGCAACCGATTTTATTAGCAAAAACCCAGCACAAATCACTAAAACAATTACCTCGTTGAAACAAGTTAATGCACCTGCGGTGTCGTTGCTCAAACGAGATAATAGTCAATTTCGCTCTCGAAAAACAGGACTGATAGATGAAATGGCCAATGGTGCAATCGACGATGTTTTAGCGGCTATTTCAGCTAAAGTATGTAAGCCTGTTACCGTTTATTTATTAGCACGTTTTTGGTTTCTTTTACCAAGTAACATAGATCTTAACAGGTTAAATAATCAATATCCCTTACTGACCATTGATGCCCAATCTTTCCATACTTCAAAAGGAAAAGAGGCTGATTATGTCATTATTGTTGGTCTGAAAAAGGGCGCTCATGGTTTTCCTTCTGAGAAAGTAACTCCTGCACTTAATGAAGCATTACTTGCGAAAAAAGAAAAATTTCCTTATGCAGAAGAGCGAAGATTATTTTATGTAGCGCTCACCAGAGCGAAAGACAGGGTTTATATTATTGCAGATATGACCGAATCAAACCCCTTTGTTAAAGAACTTGTGAACGATCATCAAATTGAACTGAATGAATTTGAATGTACAGCAACTCAATCATTGGTAGACGACTTACATTGTCTGGCGTGTGAAACAGGGCTATTAAAAAAACGTACCGGCCGTTTTGGTACCTTCTATGCCTGTTCTAATTCTCCTCGCTGTGAACATAAAGAAAAGCCTTGTGCTAAATGTGAAAGTCCAATGACACGCAAACGTTACCCAGGTTTTAAAACCTGCTTGAATGATTTATGCAAAAGCTTGATACCAACGTGCAGTTTATGTGATGCGGAAATGGTGTTACGTACGAGCAAAAAAGGCGAGTTTTGGGGTTGTCGAAATTATAAAGGAAACGATCCAATGAGTTGTAAGAATGGCGTGGATAATGCCAACGTTAACTGGCCTGAATTAGTTGTAGATTAGGGGCTGTTGATCTTTCACGGTTAAATTTTGTTCGCCTTTTTTAAAGAGAGTAAAGCGTTTTAATCGCGGCGAGTAGTGTGTAGCCTAGTCATTCTAAGCAAATACTACTCAACAAAGAGTAAAACGCTTTTAGTCGAATCCTTCGGACAGCGTTTGTTGGTCATTTTTACGGCGTTATCGCCTTTTTATGTGGAACAACCACATGACAAAGGCTCTGCCTTGTATAAATACCCAACAAATCACTGCAAAAATAATCTCGAAAGATCAACAGACCCTAATCATAATCTACATTTAAGGATGTACCGATAAGCCTTTTAATGTCGCTAATATGGAAATAACTTAGCAGATTTGGTATTTAGTTTTCTCTTGCTCTATAAAGCTCAGCTATAACAGCGTAGGATCAAACTACTTTAGATAAAAACTTAGGTTTGCATTTTTACCAATGGGTATTAAGTGCACTAACATAAAAAATTATGCAACTAACAGCAAAAGCATCACTCACTAACGCTTTACTTATTTCTATTTGTACACCTGACTTTAAAGGTGATGAAGCAACAGAATCACTGGCAGAGCTTGCGCGTTTAGTGACTACACTCGGTTTTAAAGTAGTCGGCACTCAGTCGCAAAAGCAGAGTTCGACTAAAAAAGTTAATGTACTAGGTTTAGGAAAACTGGCAGAAATAGCGCATCTCACGGGTAATCAAGGTGAGGTTGAAGACATGGAAGAAGTTGAAGACCTTTCTGTTGGCGAAGAAACTGATGACGTTGAATTTATGGTTAATTCTTCAGATATCCCATCAGACAACCTTCCATTTGCTTGTGCTGATGTGGTGGTATTTGATTGTGATTTAAGCCCATCTCAGCTGCGTAATGTCGAGAATCAATTAGGCGTAGAGGTTTTTGACCGTACCGGCATTATTATTGAAATATTTAGTCGTCATGCCCGTACCAAAACCGCGAAATTACAGGTTGAAATTGCTCGACTTAATTATGTAGCGCCACGACTTCGTGAGACCTCATGTGGTGATAAAGAACGTCAAATGGGTAAAGGTGCTGGCGAAACTACGCTAGAGCTGAACCGTCGTGCCGTGCGTGACCAATTAGCCGAACTTAAGCGAGAATTGGTGAGTGTTCAACATGAAATGAAAGGCCGACGTACCCAACGTTCTGAGCTTTTTTGTGTTGCTTTGGTTGGTTATACCAACGCGGGCAAGTCATCAATGATGCGAGCTATTACCGGTAGTGATGTTGAAGGTGAAAATAAACTTTTTGCGACGCTTGATACTACGGTTCGTGCCTTATTTCCTATCACTCAACCACGAATATTAGTGTCGGACACTGTTGGTTTTATTAAAAAACTACCGCACGATCTAGTCGCCTCATTTCATTCAACCTTAGCAGAAGCGCAGGATGCATCATTACTGCTATATGTAGTCGATGCCTCTGATCCTTCGTTTCGTGCGCAACTCGATGTCGTACACGAAGTGCTGGACGAAGTTGGTGTTGAAGACAGTAAAAAGTTACTGGTACTGAACAAATCAGATCAACTTAGCATTGAGCAACAACAAGCACTGATGGAAGAGTTTCCTAATGCCATGATGACATCTGCTCGTAATCCGGCTGATGTGAGTAAATTGCATAAATATATTGTGGGTATTGCGCAGGAAGAGATGATTGAAGAGGAAATTATTGTTCCTTATACCGCTAACGGTATCATAGGTGAAATTCGATCGAGAATGAGTGTTACTAAAGAAGAGTATGAAAATAGTCATATTAAGCTAACGGTGCGCTCAAACGCGATTGATTTAGCAAGATTGAAAAAACGAATGTTGAGCTTATAGATTAACTCTTTTAAGCCTGTAATTTGGGCGAAAATTGGCAACCAAGGTTTATGAGTGTAATTATAGTTTCAGATGTTTTTGGTATCACACCCGCTTTATTAACATTAAAGGATAAACTCGGGGCAAATACGATTATTGATCCATACGAAGGAAAAAGTATGGATTTTATCAATGAAGCTGAGGCATATTCATGTTTCATCACTACCGTTGGGCTTGATAGATACGTTTCAAAAGTAGTAGGAAGGTTAGAATCTCTCGATAGTCAAACAACGCTTATTGGTTTCAGTGTAGGAGCTTCAGCAATTTGGAGACTCTCTACCAATAAGGTAAATCATATAATTAAACAAGCGTTTTGCTTTTATGGTTCACAAATACGGAATTACACTAAAATAGAGCCTTGTTTTAAAATAAATTTAATCTTTCCTAAAAATGAATCACATTTTGATGTTTCTAAGCTTAAAGAAGTGCTAACAACAAAACATAATGTAATAACAACACAAGTTGAATACTTACATGGTTTTATGAATTATCATTCTAGCAATTTTAATCAAGTTGGCTATGAGCAACACGTCGCATTATTGCGTTCAAATACCAGTTAACACGTAAGTAAAAAAGGACACGTAACCGTTGGCTGCGTTCCAGTTCGTTTTACATTTTAGCCAACGATTACTTAGCCTGTTATTTGGGCGTTATTTTTCAAGGAGCTTGTATGATTTATTCAACGACTGAGTCAATCCCAGGAAAAGAAATAGAAGAAATTGTCGGTGTCGTCACTGGTAATGTAGTTCAAGCGAAGCATATTGGACGGGACATAATGGCAGGCCTAAAAAGTATTGTCGGCGGTGAAATACGTGGTTATACAGAGATGCTAACTGATGCGAGAGACATCGCCATTCAACGTCTAGTTGCGAATGCAGAAGAAAAGGGAGCGGATGCGGTTGTAGGTATTCGTTTTACAACAAGTGCAATAATGGATGGCTCATCTGAAATTATGGTTTTTGGAACAGCGGTTAAATTAAAAAAATAACCAGTAAATAAAGAAGAAAAGAAGACACGAAATGTTGAATCTTTAATCTATAGTTAAAGTTGAGAAAGAGCTTTAATGTGCGCTAAACGGAAGCTAGAAGTTGCAATATGAATCTTCTGCTTAGCGCTGTTAAATTTTAAAACAAAATATTGTTTTTCTATAAATTTGTTATGGCAAAGCTCAACATTATTATTTAAAAATTATTTTTCTCAATCGGTATTCACCGGTTAACTCTCTAACTTCAGGGTATTTTGCTGAGGTTTCCTGAGAGATCTTTTGATTTTCTTCTCCCCATATTTTCATGAACTTATCATACTTAGCTTTATTAGGATCTAGATCTTTAGAGCTTTCAAAAGTGACGGTTAAAACCAAATTAAAATCTCCACTTTGTGGTAATTCACTCGCCCATATATTCCAGTCTTTTATGTGCCCTAAATCCTTCTGAATTTTTACTGCTTTTATCCAGCTCTTTGTTAATCCAGCCAAATAAACATCTTCCATGTTGGGATCTACTTTAACTGTAGTGACAGAAAGGACTTCTTTACTTAAGTCATAATCTTTAAACATTTCTAATCGGTCCTGAGCAACAACATTTAGACTGACTAATAGCATTAATAAAATAATGTTAACTATTTTCATTGTGATTTCTCCGAAGGTTAGTTTCTTTAATACACAACTTAAATCGCATTAAACCCATGGAGTATAGGTTATTAAATCTGCTTTTTCCGTTCAATAAAAGCACATTCGTATTCACGCCGACTCTTTTAACTGCTGGATTGTTCAATTAATTACATGCAGTATCGATCTATAAAAATGGAGTAATGAGTAAATCTATATCACTAGATGGAACGTATTGGTACTCAGTAATATGTATGGTACGCATATTAATTATGAAATTAAGTCATTGGAGCGGGATTCATTGATCAGCTATTATGCTTACAATGAATTAGCACACAACACTTAACATACTCAGTTAAAAGGATATTAAGAATGAACGTTAAAAAATCAATTGTCGCATTATCAGTAATTAGCCTGCTTTCAGCTTGTGCTCAAAACCAACCTGTAGAAATGAATGTAGATGAAAATGTTAACAGTAATAAAATAAAAATTACTGAAGGCAATTATGCTAAAGCTGAAACGGCTAGAAACTACAATAATTGGCTGAAATTTGGTGCTAATAATCATATTGCACACATGAAACAGTTACCGCCACGAGGCAAAGCTGCACCAACGGTACAAATGAATGACGATACTCTGTATTCAGTAGTTATCACTGAGGCAGTTGATGGCAAAGTAAAATTCTCTATTCCAAAAAGTGATGTGTATATTGCGGTTCAAGTAGTTACCGAAGGTGGTCATGGCCAATACTACGTCGTGGGTGAAGGTGATTATAATGTGTCGATTGAAACGAAGTACGCTTTCTTAATCTATCGAACAGGCACTGAAAAAGGTTTAGATGCAGCACGTAGTGCACAGCAGTTGATCAAAGATGATTCCTTCAAATTTGGTACTTATCAGTTGCCTAATTACGACTTTGAAGAAGTTGAAGAGTGGACTGCACGTTTAACTAAAGAAACCAGTGGTTCAGCTTTTGAATATACCTTTCCACGTACTTCAAAAGATATCACAGACCTTCATCAGTGGAATTTAGAGAATGCAAATGGTTGGGGAGGCTCATCACCCGAAGTGAATGTAGCTAACAAATATACTAACTCGGTAATATTAAATAGTGGGGAATGTCTATCTACCACTTTTGAAAACCCAGAATCCAAGTATTTTACCTCAATTACCGCTTATGACAGCAGTCGTTACTTAATTGAAGGTGTAAAAAATGTTAGTTCTCATACGTGGGAAGAAAACAAAGATGGTACGGTAACTGTTTCATTTAACTGTAGCGACAATGCGGTAAATAATATCGACACCAAAGGCACAGACTTCACCTTTACTATGCGTTATTACGGACTTAGCCAGAAAGTGATGGATGGTAAAATATCACCCGAAAAGACAGTGAAATAGCTCCGTCATTATTTAATAAATTAAATCGAGTCTGCTTTTGATAAAGAAGCAGGCTTTTTTATTCGTTCTTAAACAGTAAGCTTGCTGGTAACAGTGCTCTTTAGTTCTTAATTACTGGCTATATCCACTGAACTACAACCTGAGAGTTAGCCTACATAAATATCAAAAAAGAAATAAAGTGTGGTAGCAACACTCGCCACAATAACAAATCGTCTAACCTGTTTTTGAGGGAGTTGGCGAGATACATTCGCCGCAACATAGCCTCCTGCTAAGGTGCCACATAACACAATAGAGCCTTCATACCAGGCAATGACATCATTATAAATAAACAGTGCGATGGCAATCAGTGACACTGTCGATGAGATTAATAACTTTAACCCATTCATGGTATTGATATTAGTATGACCAGCTAATGCTAAATAGCTGAGCGTAATAATGCCTAGTCCAGCGTTGAAGAAACCGCCATATGCCGACACACCTAAGAGTATAATTAACAGTAAAATCCCACCTACGGATGAGGCATAACGGTGATTGGACGCCATTTTTTTTAATCGAGTATTAATTTGTCCACCAAAGACAAACAGTAGGGTAGCAAATAAAAGTAACCAAGGAATGGCTTCACGAAATACTGCTTCAGGCGTTTTCAGTAACAACCATGCACCAGTAATACCGCCAATTAAGCTGATTATTATGATTTGGGACAGTTCATCTTTATGAGTAGAAATTTCTTTTCGAAAAGCATAAGTACCACTCATATAACCCGCGCACGACGCAAAAGTATTGGTCGCACTTGCTAGAATAGGGGGAATGCCGACAAACATAAGTGCGGGGAATGTAATGAAACTTCCGCCGCCTGCAATTGAGTTAATAACGCCGCCCAAAATACCTGCGAAGAAGAGAAAAATCAGTTCAAACAACATCTTTAGTAACAAACCTTTGAGTATATCTATTGGCTAAACGATAACACATTTGCATGGAGTCCAATAGCCACATGTAGACGCTATAACGCTGTAAAATCTAGAGAGCGTTATTCGTTAATGAAACATAATCGTTAGATTAAACTATATATAAAAAATAGTGATTACACTGTTTATAATGCGCTGATTTTGTGTGATATTAACGATAATTAGATGTTTTTTTTGTTTCAGTATAACTGAGGCATGACCATAATAAGTTGTTATACATTCAGGAGAGCAGTGCAATGTCTAAAATTATTTTACAAGGTCACATCGTTGTTCCTGATGTTGACTTAGCTAAAGTGCAAGAAGCGCTTATCACGCATGAAATGTTGACAAGGCAAGAGTCTGGTTGCTTAATTTTTGACGTAACTCAAGATAGTATCAATAGTAATAAGTTTAATGTTTATGAGGAGTTTACTGACCAGCAAGCATTTGATAGGCATCAATTGAGAGTGAAAAACTCGAACTGGGGTAAAGTTACCGTAAATCTGCAAAGACATTATCAAATTAGTCACTGTGTATAAACGCGTTATCAGTCTCTTATTTAGCCGTTATGAACCTTTCAAGGGTTGGAGTTGAACAATGGATTTAGCATACTGGATAGATTTTATTGTTGTCTTTGCACTGGGCGTTATGCTTGTTCAAATATCTCACGGTAAATTTTTAGATACCGCAAAATTTAATCTCAATTTGAGTCCTAGTTTCTTGAAGATAATTCGTTACATGGGGTTATTTATTATTGTTTACAGTGGCTATGGTGTAATTATTGATTATGCTGTAACTCATTAAACAATGAGTTAGTCTTATAACAAGCTAACTTACAAGAAAAATAAGCCATTTGACTTTATACTCTTCATTTATTGTTGTTAAACTTCCAGCCCATTTTTAGGGAATTATGTTTTCCTTTAGCCTTTGCAGATTGAATAAACACGATGATAACTCTTAGAGAATTCAAAGAAGAAGATACAGCACTACTTACACATATTTTGAATGAACCAGAAGTCGTTAAATACTTATCATCAAAAATACCAAAACCCTATACTCTACAAGATGCACAATGGTGGATTTCGACTGGAAGTAAATGTGGGATTGTTAAAGCAATAGAGTGTAATGGTACTTTGATTGGGTGTATTGGAGCAGATAGAGGGGAGTTTGAATATCAACGCTCTGCTGAAATAGGCTATTGGATTGCAAAAGATTACTGGAGACAGGGTATTGCCACTCAGGCTATTTGCGAATTAATACCACTGATATTTATAACTACAGACATTGTGAGACTTTTTGCATCTGTCTTTTCAGAAAACACGGCTTCCATGCGCGTTTTAGATAAATGTGGTTTAAAATTAGAGGCTATACACAAGAAAGCAATATATAAAGACGGTAAATTCTATGATAATCATTTGTTTAGTATATTGAAAACAGAATAATAAATTAAAAAAATGACTTGCCGTTTGTTCTGTTTAGAGAAAAAGATATTCAATTATTACGTAGCCCAGTAACTGGGCGCTATATATTAAGCAGGGTTCAATGAATAAAATCAATATTAGTGAAAAGTTTGGCCTGTTCAACGAAGTATGGACTCCAAAGGTTATCGCTGAATCAAATGGTCAATTAGTTAAAATAGCCAAAGGTAGTGGCGAACTTGTCTGGCATAAACATGATAATGAAGATGAACTTTTTATTGTGTTTAGAGGGCAACTTACTTTGCAATTGAGAAGTGAGAATATTGTACTTAACGCCGGTGAAATGTATGTCGTTCCTAAAGGTGTTGAACATTGCCCTAAAGCACAGCCAGATACGCACTTTATGATGGTTGAACCTTCATCTACTGCTCATACGGGCGAACATCATAGTGAAGTAACCGTATCGTCAGAAAAGCAAGAATGGATTTAGCCTATAACAGGGTAACTTTTAGTGCTAATTACTCTCATTAGACTCGAAATATTTAGGAAAAATTAATGCAAATATTAATAGGTGTAGTTCTAGTCGCAGTTAGCGTACTGCTATTTTATATAGATATTCCATTGTTAGGCGCGATCTCACTTTTTATTGGATTCGGTGTCTTACGTGGATATAGAAAGGGTAAAAGATTTTATTTAATCGGTGGACGTTCAAGTGACAGTGACTGCTGTGGTTAAAACATAATAAGTAAATACGCTTTTTCATCTGAACAAGGTAAACAAATCGTTGAATGTTTGGATCATCAAGCGCATTGCGAATACGGAAGCAATAAAAGATAGTGCGAAAGCCTAACAAGGCGTTATGTAAATTGATTAAACAAGGAAGTTTATATGAAGAGATTAGTGACGTTAATTGTTTTCGCTCTTATGATCGTATCCATCAGTAGCTCAGCAAAGAAGTTTTACGCTGATGTACAGGTTACCGATATAAATCCAACGAGTAAATTTACGTGGGAGCGTGAAAATAAAAATACTCCCAAATATCCAATAGAACTTGCTCGATCAGGGATAAGAGGCTGCGCAATCCTATCATTTGATATTTCAGACTCGGGTAAAACTGAAAATGTAGAAATTATTAATTCAATACCTAACAAGAGTATTGGTAAATATTCGCGTAGAATGCTGAAAAAATGGAAATGGCTTCCTGTTTCTTCAGAGGATAGTTTTACTGTGGAAAAAAGAACGCTAAGACTTGATTTTTGTATGGGGGGAGAGTCAACTGAACGATCCCAAAAAGACTGTATACAACAAACAAAATTAGCCTGTAGCTAATAATTCACACAACAAGGCGATTAAACGGTTTGTTAAAGGCGAATATGAATATTACTGATGTAGAAAGAGATGCGTTATATAAGGTGATTCACTCACGTAGAGATGTGCGAAAGGACTTTATCCCTAAAGCTATTCCTGATGAAGTATTAGAACGTATCCTTAAGGCCGGACACCATGCTCCTAGTGTTGGTTTTATGCAGCCTTGGGACTTTATATTGGTTACTGAAGAACAAACAAAAAATGCACTAAAAAAAGGTTATGAATCAGCCAGCGTTGAATCAGCTCAGAAATTTTCAGATGAAAAAAGAGCAGAATATCAAAGTTTCAAATTGGAAGGTATCTTAGAAGCACCATTAGGAATATGTGTTACCTGTGATCGAGAACGAAATGGTCCTGTTGTCATAGGACGAACAATAAAACCTGAAATGGATCTCTATAGCACAGTGTGTGCGATTCAAAATATTTGGCTAGCGGCAAGGGCTGAAAATATAGGCTTGGGCTGGGTGAGTATCATACATGATGATGTATTGAGAGAAACATTAGGTATACCTGACAACATCGAGATAATTGCCTATTTATGTTTAGGGTATGTTTCAAACTTTAAAGATAAACCAGAGTTAGAAACGTTTGGTTGGTTACCCAGAGAAAACATTAGCCAACTTATCCATAAAGAAAAATGGTCTAAAAAGGCATAATGCTCCTAACAGTTACTTAACTAACGACAACATCTCTTGTCTTGCAGAGGGATTTTCTCTCATTTCCCCTAACATTACTGATGTTGTCATTGATGAGTTTTGTTTTTCTACACCACGCATCATCATGCATAAATGTTGCGCTTCAATAATGACACCTACACCAATAGAACCGGTTATCTCTTGTATAGATAATGCGATTTCTCTGGCTAGGTTTTCTTGAATTTGTAATCTCCTCGCATACATATCAACGATTCGAGCAAATTTTGATAGTCCTAAAACTTTACCGCTAGGAAAATATGCGATATGACATTTACCAATAAATGGCAGCATATGGTGTTCGCACATCGAGTATAATTCGATATTTTTGACTACAACCATTTCATCTGCTTCAGACTCAAATAATGCTCCATTTACCACATCATTAATGTTTTGTTGATAACCTTGCGTTAAAAACTCCATCGCTTTTGCAGCACGTTTAGGGGTATCAATTAGGCCATCTCTGTTAATGTCTTCACCAATGGTTGCAATGATTTCTCGATAATTATTTTCTATGCTCACTTAGTATTCCTAGTGCTAATTAATTGTTATATATACCCGTTATCAAGCGCTTCATCGATGGCTTTAAAATAACTTTATACTGCGTTAAATAATCAAAGCATAGAATGACTATGCTTAAATTATTTTCCTTGCCTAAAGTCATTTTAATTCCCTCTGAAATATTACACTTTGAATGGTAACGGGTATAAATCTTTACATTAGTCCGTTTGTTTTCAATATTGAATCGTAAACACCATTATTTTTTATTTTCTCTAATCCTTTATTGAAATCAGCAATAATTCTTTTGCTTTTTGGATTTTTTAAACCACTGGTAATATGTAATGTATTACTCGATAGTGGAGTAGTTGAAAATGAAATTTTATCTTTAAGCTCAGGTGCTTCATTTTTTATGAACGCACGCGCTACTATTTCATCTTCTAACGTGAGATCTATACGATTGTGCGTTAATTTCTTAAGGTTATTAATAAGATTACTGGTTGCAATTTTCTTAAAATTAACTGCATTCTTAAATTCATCATCGTACCCATAATCACGAATGATCCCGATGTTTTTTCTATTCAAACTGTCTAAACCATCGAATTCAAATGAATCATCAGCGCGTTTAATAAATTTTATATTATTGACGAGATAATCATCGCTATAATTTAAGAAGGTACTACGTTCTTTTGTCCACCAAGTGCCAACGAGAATATCAACTCTTCCTTCTTTGACCGATTTAATAGATCTTGCCCATGGTACGAATGTCATTTCTACTTCATGGCCTTGTTCTTTAAAAGCAGCCCGTACTATCTGTAATGCAATGCCCTGGCCTGGAAGGTCAGGGGAGATAAATGGTGCCCAAGTATCATTGATTGCCGTTATTTTTTCAGCATAAGTCATTCCTGAAGAAATAAGTAAAAGTGTAAAAACTGTCGCTAGTAAACGTTTCATATTTTAATCTCTGTTGTTATAACGCAATATGTTGGTGTAATTCGGACAGCTAGGTCTATGAGGTTTTTGTGTTTATAGACTCTTTTGGGGTTTCATTAAAAGCTTGGAATTGACATCGTGTAAGGTGATTAACGATTCCATTTTCTTTTATTAACAATAAAACCACCGCCAACCGAATAGTAAATTTGGCTAAGTAATAATTCTTCACCGTTATAAGCTCTAAGCTCCATCGCATTAGCATGGTCAGGTAACGTTTGTGGACCATGAAAGGTAACGGCATTTTGGCGTGGAAAGCTACTGTCGTGCACGCCGAGTAATGATAAACGCTGAGTGGTTTCAACCTGTAGTAGGAATGCATCAATAATATCCGGATCAATGGTTTCCGGTTCGAACCCGGCTAATCCTAAAAGCACAGCTTTACAGCTACCATGACTGATATCAGTTTGTGCCAGAGAACCAAATAATTCAGTTTTTACATGACTGACACGCTCTAGCACCTTTTTTTGTTGAAGTAATTTGCTAAAACGAAAAGCAGCGCGCATCGGGCCAACAGTGTGAGAGCTGGATGGATCAATTCCTATACTAACCATGTCAAAAGCACTTATCATAAAATTCTCTTGTCGCCTTGATTGAAGTCGGAACTGTGAATAGGAACCGTAAGTTTAAATGACGCGGCACTTGGTTTAATTGAGTGCCGCGCTAATATTAAAGTGATGATTTATAGTTCAAAAAGATTGATTCTACGCATCATCATTTTGATTAAAACTTAACATCGAAGTTGTAACGCATACCAACGGTTAGCTGGTCGCTATCGCTAACGGCTAGGTTAACGTCGTCATTGTCATATTCGTTATGCTGGTATTCAATAAATAAGCGGAAATCTTTGCTGCCTTGCCATTCAAGCGTTGTATTAAAGCGTGCAACATCTTTTGAATTGACTTCAGCTTGCTCATCATCAAATTGTGATGCGCCAAACAATAACTTATATTCGCTATTGATTGCATAGGTCGCTACGACATCTATTGTCGTAATATCGCCATCAACTACATCGCGTGAAAAACCACCATAAGCGGCAGCAAAATACCAATCACCAATACTTTTAGACGCTGTTACAGCAATGCTATTTTCATCAGCACCTGTAAAGTCTCTGGTTAGATAAGCAAAACCAAGCGTATAATCACTGCCTGTATAAATTGCACCAGCATTGAACAGTTCGCTGCCATCTACATCATCGTTTTCACCAGAGAATTGTGCTTCACCTCGTAATTGCAAGTTACCAAAAGATTTACGATAAGAAACTAATTCCTGCTTACGGAATACACCGACATCATCATAAGCTAAGGGTGTATTAGTACGGTTAAATATATCAACCACTCCCATTACTGCATAACTAGTAGTATCTTGTTTACCAATAGCGACTCGTCCAAAGTCACCTTTTATACCAACATAAGCTTTGCGGGCGTCACCAAAGTGAGCATCGCCTTGGATTTGGACTTTAAATTCACCTCTGGTAAAGCCAATCATGCCATTACTCAATTTATGCTCAGCAGTAAAGCCTATACGTGACAGTGCGTCGCCTACATCCCAGCTATCGTTGTCATCGGTACTAGTTACACCAAAAGTAGGGCGCAACGTGCCATAGAAACTCATTTCTGTATTTGACTCTTGCTCTGCTGTGACTACTTTGCCTTGTTCTAGCTGCGCTAAGCGTGTTTTAATTTCATTAAACTGGCGTTGTAATTCAGCTTCAGTCGCATCTTCTGCAGCTTGTGCGGCGAAGATAGGTAACGCTAACGCTAAAGGAAGTAATACTGACTTTAATCTTGTGTGTTTCATGCTATACCCTTGTACTTATTGTGGAATTGTTATAATTATTCAAGAAGGTGAGGGCTGACCAAATGGGAATTTAATCGCCAACCTTCTTGTTTGGCTTGGTGGTTTATACACCAGCGAACAAAACACTAACGGTACGATGTAAACCCACGATAAATAACATGTGCAAAGTTGTAAACAAGGTATGCCAAGGCATTTACAAGCCACTTTTGTGACTTGACGGGATGAAATTTATCGATAGACTGAGCTAAAATAATAATAAGAAGAATAATTAGGGGACACTAATAATGCTATCTGACACTAAAATTTTAATAGTTGATGATGATGAACTGACTCGTCAGGTTTTAAGTAGTTACTTTGAAAATGAAGGTTATGACGTTTCATGTGCAACGACTGCTGAAGAGGCCGAAGAGTTATTGGTCCTTGGCACAGTAGATCTCATTTTGCTCGATATCCGAATGCCTGGTAAAGATGGCCTGACTTTAACCAGAGAGTTACGGGTAAATAACGAAGTTGGCATTATTTTAGTCACGGGCAGTCAGGACGAAGTTGATCGTCTGATCGGACTCGAATGTGGCGCAGATGAATATGTGACCAAACCTTTTAATCCTCGTGAAATTTTGGCTAGGGCTAAGAATCTCATCCGCCGTGTCAGACTATGCCAACAAGTAAAATCTGCAGATAATGATGACTATATTTTAAAGGCATTTGATTGTTGGAAACTGAACCCTGTTAGACGTCAACTTATCGATGAAGAACAAACAACAGTGCAATTAACTGAAGGTGAATTTCAGTTATTAAAATGTCTGATGGACCATGTTGGCCAGATAATGACTCGAGACCAAATTCTCGATCAGATACGTAACCGAGAATGGGTACCAACGGATCGCACGGTTGATGTCTTAATCGGTCGTTTGCGTCGCAAGCTTGGTGATGATTCTACCAATCCACGCTTAATCTTGACTGTGCATGGCGCAGGTTATTTATTCACACCAAAACTTGTTGATGTCGTATGAAACCATCCTGGTTAGCTCATTGTTTTTTGATAATCATTGGTTTAATGATGGTGTTCCAATCAGCCAAAGGTCAAACAAGAGAGCTAATCGCATGTGGCCATCCTTATTATCCACCTGTCTCTTGGGTTCAACAGGAACAGTTAGTTGGTGTTGCACCCGCAGTAGTTAAACTGATTTTCGCCGAACTTGGCTACCAAGTTAGGCTTGATACCTTAGGTAATTGGAAACGTTGTTTGTCGGAAGTTAAAACAGGACATGCTGATATTGTGGTGGCGGCCTATAGGATAGCAAGTCGCGAGCCTGATTTTGACTTCAGTGAGCAACATATTGTTGACGATCCCATTGGTATTTATGTCAATCCGAACAATAGTAAAATTTATCATTCACTCAATGATTTAAAAGGAAAAACAGTGGGCTTGCTATTTGGTGATAGTTTCGGTGATAGTTTAGATAAATTTATTGAAGAGCATAATCAGGTAGAGTACGTTTCAGAGGGCCAACAGAATTTAAAAAAATTAGCTCAAGGCAGAATTGATTTCATACCATTAGGCATTGTTAGCGGTAAATTACAAACTCAAAAATTTGGCTATACCAAACAAATTATCGCTGCTCCATTTAAGTTAAAAACCGAGTACTATTATTTGGCGTTAGGCTCCCACAGTGAGCTCAGTCAGCACCTACCTTATATTAACCAACGCTTAAATGAGTTGCATCAAAGTGGTAAAATACAGCAGTTAGTTACTAAGTACAGTAAGACTTATCTTGAGTCATCAACTAAAGCGAATACCCCGTGAATTTTCCTAACATACTCGGCTTACGTCGTTTGATCCGTTACCCTAAAGATCACCCATTAAGTTATCGGATGATGGTTTATACCACCCTTTATAGCTTTGTCTTTATTATGCTGTCGACCGCGGTACAAATTACCTTAGATTACCGTCGAGAAATGCGTAATATCGATCAGCAGATCCAATTAATTAGTACTAGTTACATCGCCAGTTTGGCTCGTAGTATGTGGGATTTTGATCAGGCTCAGCTTGAACTACAACTTAAAGGTATTAAAGCGCTGCCAGATATTGCTAGCCTTGAACTTAAAGACCATACCAATAAAACACTTATGCGTTTGCCTGAGCAAGTTGTTGAGGGCAAGGTGATGAAATCAAGCTTTGAACTTAGCATTCCTAACAAGCGGATTGGCAATACTGATAGTAGAAATGAACAAAGTAATAGACGCCAATTAGGTACATTGATTATTGCCACCAACCTAGCCACCATACACGCTAGATTATGGCAAACTGGTTTTAATATTTTATTAAACCAAACACTTCTGGTTGTACTGATCATGTTAGTGATAATGATGATTTTACAAAGACTTATCACTAGACATCTCGAAAGTATGGCGGGTTACAGTAAAGCGATTGGTGACGGTGAACTTGAAGCTCCCCTAGCATTAAGTCGTCGACAACCTAATTCCCCTGATGAATTGAATCAATTAGTCAATGCGCTTAATGATATGCGACTGGCGATTCGTCATGATATAAATCGACGAGAAGAAGAGAAGCAAGCATTACGCTATAATCGCGATCAGTTGCAACAAATGGTAGAACGTCGAACCATGAGTTTGCAACAAGCGAAAGAAGTTGCCGAAGAAGCTAACAAAGCGAAATCACAGTTCTTAGCGACCATGAGTCATGAAATTCGTACGCCAATGAATGGTATGCTTGGCATGATTCAACTACTACAAAATAATGAGCTTACTGATCCCCAATCTCATCGTGTGAAGATTTTGCATGATTCAACAGAAGCCTTGCTTGAAACCTTTGACCATGTATTGCAATTCGCTCAACTGGAAGAGGGGGGTTATGTCTGTTCTGAATCTTTTTTCTCTTTGGATGAGTTACTACATAGTCTTATTAGTTTGATGCAACCTAAAGCAAATGAAAAACATTTGCAGTTGAAACTTGATACACCAGTCGCGGGTGATTGTTACCATGACGCGGCAGGTAGCTTACGCCAAATATTAACTAATTTATTGGCTAATGCGATCAAATTTACCGATCAAGGTGAAATATTGCTCCGCGTCTCACAACTTGAACAAAGTGAACATCAACATCGATTGCGTTTTTCAATACAAGATAGCGGCATTGGCATTGAACCGGCATTGCAGCAGCACATATTTGAACGCTTTACTCAGGCCGATGAGTCGATCACGCGTCGTTTTGGTGGGACAGGCTTAGGACTGTCGATTTGCCGTCAATTAAGTCAGGAAATGGGCGGACAGATTGGTGTAGAAAGTACCGTAGGCCAAGGTAGTACTTTTTGGGTTGAAGTAAAACTAAAAGTAGCTAAAGCGAGTGAATTTAAAGCTAAAGCAGTATTACCGGAACTGCCACCACTCAAAATTTTATTAGTAGAAGATGTCGAAATTAATCAACAGGTAGTACTGGGGTTGCTTGAAAAACACCAAGTGATATTGGCTGATAATGGTCATGATGCCATAGAAACGGCCAATCGAGAGACTTTTGATATCATTTTAATGGATATGCATTTACCAGGAATAAGCGGACTAGATATCAGTGCCAAAATTCGCGAAAACGATAAATGCTGCAATTATAAAACGCCGATAATCGCGTTAACTGCTAGCGTTCGGCCCGACGATATTCAAGACTATTTTAATGCTGGATTACAAGATGTTGTCGCTAAACCTGTGAAGCAACAGTTACTATTAGAGGCTATAGAGCGTGCACTCGACCCACAAAAACCCAAACTATCTAAAGCTATTCAGCAGATAGATACTACTAGCAATATGCCGTTACTTGATGTATCAATGATCGAAACCCATCTACAGATTTTAGGTCCGGCTAAATTAGCAAAACTCATGGAAAGCTTTTGTAAAACTCAACAGCAACTTTGGCCTGCATTGAAACAAAGCCTGGCGAGTGGCGATCATTATGAAGTAGAACATCAAGCCCATGCACTCGCAGGTGCTTGTGATATGCTCGGTTTTGTTAAAGCCAGTAATCTATTACGTCAACTCGAGCAGAACGCCAAAAAGGGTACCATTAAGCAAGTTTCACAACTGCTTTTACAACTCAATCCCATTATGGAGCAAAGTTTAGCTAAAGCTGAAACCTACTGCAGTTGAATCACATTAAAATAAGCTATCTCTTAAATTAACAATAGATAATCTAGGTTGGAATTGTGCTTATAACCTAGTTTATTTATAGCTAAAACACAGTTTAATCATAAATTAGATAATAAAAAACTAAAAATAGTTAGTAATCTATCTCAGCTGTACGCCCCATATATAGAGACTTAAAAGAAAACTCTCCTGTCATTTGTCGTTCATGTAACACCGCTAAAAATCCTGTTTACATCTTTATACAAGTTATTAATTCTGAGTTTACATCTAGCCTTTAGTGTTATCAGGGTGGTGAGAAATAGTTCAAATCTTTGAATTATTATTCACAACCGATAACTCAACAGGAGTAAATAATGACTGAAAAAAATATAATAAAACCCAGTTTATTTATGGCAATACTGCCGATAATATTGACACTGACAATTCTAGGCATTCAATTATTCTATTACGGCGACTTTACGCCTCATATTCCTCTCGCTATTGGAATCGCGATTACAGCCACTTTGGGATGGTTTCGTGGTTATCGCTGGGATGATATGGAAAAAGGAGTGATGCACGTTATTCGTGTCGGGCTTCCGTCAATTGCTATTCTAATGACCGTTGGTATGATCGTCGGCGTCTGGATTGCCTCAGGTACTGTACCAGCGCTAATATACTACGGATTAAAAGTATTGAATCCAGAAATATTTTTAGCTGCAGCCATGGTGTTATGTGCCGTAGTATCTGTATCTTTAGGAACATCTTGGGGTACAACAGGTACCGTAGGCCTTGCCTTGATGGGTATCGGTTCTGGCTTTGATGTTCCAATGTACTGGACTGCAGGGGCTGTAGTTTCCGGTGCTTTCTTTGGTGACAAAATATCACCACTCTCTGATACTACCAATCTGGCACCTGCAGTAACGGGCGTTAATTTATTTGATCATATTCGTAATATGTTACCAACAACGGTACCTGCAATGCTTATTGCTTTGGTCATCTATATATTTGTCGGATTTAATCTAATTGGTTCGAATGAAGTCGACTTCTCTAAAATAGAAGCTATTACTAATGGTCTAGAGAGCAATTTCAATATCAGCTTATTAGTGTTACTACCTCCATTACTGGTCATTGTGCTTGCCCTTAAAAAGATGCCTGCCTTACCTTCGTTGTTCGCTGGTGTATTGGCTGGTGCGTTACTCGCTATATTCGTTCAGGGCGCTTCATTGCATGAAATATTTAACTTTATGCAATCAGGTTATAAAATTGAAACCGGTGTTTCTGAAATTGATGGCTTGCTAAATCGTGGTGGTGTTCAATCAATGACCTGGGTTATCACGTTAGTTGTCATTGCGTTAGGTTTTGGCGGCGTACTTGAACGTACCAAATGTCTGGAAACTATTATTACGGCAATACTTGGCCGAGTTAAGTCATTTTTTGGCTTACAAGCATCAGCTACAGGTGCTGCAATAGCAACCAACCTTGTTGCTGGCGACCCTTACCTTTCCATTGCGTTACCAGGAAGAATGTTTGCACCAGCTTATGTTGATAAAGGTTACTCGAAATTGAACTTATCACGTGCTGTTGAAGAAGGTGGAACCTTAATTTCTCCGCTAATACCTTGGAATGCTGGTGGTGCTTTTGTTATTACCGCACTAGGTTTGGGGATTGCTGAAGGTAATATTGAAAACCTACTTTATATTCCGCTAGCATTCGCCTGTTGGTTATCTCCATTAATTGGTTTGACCTATGCCGCACTTGGACGTTTTTCACCAAAAATGTCAGCGGAAGAGTTAGACCGATATCAACGTGAAGAAGAGGAAATGTCTGAAGATAAAACTGTTGAAGTAAGGAAAGGGGCGAATATGTCCGCCAAACACGCTTAGCAGCATAATTAATTAAGTCACTGCTACGTAGAGTTCGTAATTTATTGTAGTAATGGCGTTAATAGAACAATTACTGGCTTGTGATCAAGCCAGTATCAAAACAACCTAAAATAAAAACTACGGCATGTTTAGCCGCGGAGAAAGCAAAATGTTTTACAAAAATGATCAAATAGCCGGTTTCGATGACAGTATTTGGCAAGCCATGGAGCAAGAAGATAAACGTCAACAAGATCACGTTGAACTGATTGCCTCAGAAAACTATACCAGTGCGCGCGTGATGCAAGCCCAAGGCAGTCAACTGACCAACAAATACGCCGAAGGTTATCCTGGTAAACGTTATTACGGCGGCTGCGAACACGTTGATGTGATTGAGCAACTGGCCATTGATCGTGCAAAAGAATTATTTGGCGCTGATTACGCCAATGTACAACCTCATTCTGGCTCACAAGCCAATGCCGCAGTCTTTATGGCGTTACTTAAGCCCGGTGAAACGGTGCTGGGCATGAGTTTAGCGCACGGTGGTCATTTAACCCATGGCTCCAAAGTGAGCTTCTCCGGTAAAATTTATAACGCGGTGCAATACGGCTTAAATGAAGCTACCGGTGAAATTGATTACGACGAAGTAGCACGCCTCGCCCAAGAACATCAACCTAAAATGATTATTGCCGGTTTCTCAGCGTATTCACGTGTAGTTGACTGGCAGCGTTTTCGTGACATTGCCGATAGCATTGGCGCATGGTTATTTGTCGATATGGCGCACGTTGCTGGTTTAGTGGCGGCAGGTCTTTATCCTAACCCGGTACCGATTGCGGATGTGGTGACTACCACTACCCATAAAACCTTACGTGGCCCTCGTGGCGGTTTGATTTTAGCGAAACAAAATGACGAACTGGCTAAGAAATTAAATTCAGCCGTTTTCCCTGCCGGTCAAGGTGGCCCATTGATGCATGTCATCGCGGCCAAAGCAATTTGTTTCAAAGAAGCACTTGGTGAGGGGTATGTTGAGTATCAGCAACAGGTTATCGATAACGCCCGTGAAATGGCGAAAACATTCCAAACACGTGGTTATAACGTAGTCTCTGGCGGTACGGACAATCACCTGTTTTTATTGGATTTAATCGATAAAGGTATTACCGGTAAAGATGCCGATGCTGCACTGGGCCGCGCCAATATCACGGTCAATAAAAACTCCGTGCCTAACGACCCACAATCGCCGTTTGTTACCAGTGGCCTGCGTATCGGCACACCGGCCATCACCAGTCGTGGTTTTGGACTTGAAGAAGCAGCAGCATTAACGGGTTGGATTTGTGATGTGTTAGACGACATTACTAATGAGCAAGTGATTGATGACGTGCGAAGTAAAGTGTTGGACTTATGTGAAAGAAATCCGGTCTACCGCTAATTAATACCCAAGCTGCTTCAAAAGGCGAGTTTCAGGTTGCCTGAGCGGGGCATGGTCAAGGCACATCTTTTTATTAATAGTTGTTCTATTAAAAACAGATGTAACGATGAACATGTTTTGCTCAGTCATCCCCGCAGGGCTGGTTTAGAAACGTTTTAAGCTGCGTTATTGATGTTGAGAAGGGACAGCCATTCTCTGCAATCAATGCCTTGCTTAAAGACGTTTCTAATGCCAGCTGAATTCTGCATTTTGAAGTAACTTGGGTATTTACCCACGGAGCGCTAAGCGGCTTAGCTATCCTTGTTTAGCCAATAATACAATGTAGAAAAAGGGTATACCATGCAACAATATTCAGGATTTGGTTTATTAAAACACTCGTTAACTTACCACGAGAATTGGCAGCGGGTTTGGAGTAATCCTACCCCGAAAAAACACTATGATGTTGTTATCATAGGCGGTGGTGGACATGGTCTGGCAACGGCTTATTATTTAGCGAAAGAGCATGGCATCACGAACATTGCCGTGATTGAAAAAGGTTATTTAGGCGGCGGTAATACCGCGCGTAATACCACCATTGTGCGCTCAAACTATTTATGGGATGAAGCGTCTCACTTATATGAGCATTCCTTAAAATTATGGGAAGGCTTAGCACAAGAGCTGAACTATAACTTGATGTTTAGTCAACGCGGTGTATTAAACCTAGGCCATACCCTACAAGACATGCGTGATATTGAACGCCGCGTGAATGCTAACCGTCTTAACGGCATTGATGGTGAAGTATTGAGCACCGCACAAGTACAAGAAATGGTGCCTATTTTAGATTGCTCAACCAATGCACGCTTCCCAGTGATGGGCGCTTCATGGCAAGCCCGTGCAGGTACTGCTCGTCACGACGCGGTTGCCTGGGGTTTTGCTCGCGCAGCCGATGCGTTAGGCGTTGATTTATTACAGCAAACTGAAGTCACTGGCATTCGCCGCAAAGATGGCGCAGTAGAGGGCGTTGAAACCAATCGCGGCTTTATTTCGGCCGGTAAAGTGGCGTGTGTTGCTGCGGGTAACTCCAGTGTTATCGCCAAGATGGTCGGCATGGAATTACCGCTTGAATCTCATCCACTGCAAGCGATGGTATCAGAGCCATTAAAACCGATTTTAAATACCGTGGTCATGTCCAATCATGTACACGGTTATGTCAGTCAATCCGATAAAGGTGACTTGGTCATCGGCGCGGGTATTGATGGTTATACCGGTTATGGTCAGCGCGGCTCTTTTAATGTGGTTGAGCATACTATTGCCGCCATTATCGAAATGTTTCCTATTTTCAGTCGTGTGCGCCTTAATCGCGCCTGGGGCGGCGTGGTTGATACGTGCCCAGATGCCTGTCCTATCATTTCGAAAACACACATCAAAGGACTGTATTTTAACTGTGGTTGGGGCACGGGTGGTTTTAAAGCCACGCCGGGCGCAGGACATGTGTTTGCGCATACTATCGCCCACGATGAGCCACACCCGTTAGCCAAACCCTTTAGTATCGACCGCTTTTCATCAGGCGAATTAATTGACGAACACGGCGCTGCCGGTGTTGCGCACTAAGAGGAATTTATTATGTTACTTATCCACTGTCCTTATTGTGAAGAGCTGCGCGAAGAAGAAGAGTTTAGCCCTGCTGGGCAAGCTCATATCGTGCGCCCACTTCAACCCGAAGAAATTAGTGATGAGCAATGGGCACGTTACTTGTTTTTCCGTAAAAACCCGCGCGGTTTACATCACGAGATGTGGCTACACGCCGCCGGTTGTCGCAAATATTTCAACGCGACCCGAAACACCGTGACCTATGAAATCATGGAAACTTACAAAATGGGCCTAAAGCCCAGTGTTACCGCTAGTGAAGAGGGCCAATCATGAGCCAAGTTAATCGGATCGCTGGAAGCAGCAAACGCATTAATCGCAACCGCACCTTAACCTTTAGCTTTAACGGCAAAGAGTATAAAGGTTTTGAAGGCGATACCGTCGCATCAGCCTTGTTAGCTAATGGTGTTGATGTCGTTGGGCGTAGTTTTAAGTACTCACGTCCTCGCGGTATTATTACCAGTGACTCGCAAGAGCCGAACGCCATTTTTCAAATTGGCTCGACGCAAGCGACCACTATTCCGAACCCGCGCGCGACACAAACCGACCTGTATCAAGGGTTAACAGCAAGCTCAACCAACGGTTGGCCCAATGTTGATTTCGATTTAATGGGCACCGTGGGCAAACTCGGTGGCTCGATGATGCCGCCCGGGTTTTATTACAAAACCTTTATGTTTCCACAATCGTTATGGATGTCATACGAGCACTTAATTCGCAAAGGCGCTGGTTTAGGGGCAAGTCCTCAACAAAGTGACCCGGACAGTTATGACAAAATGCACCATCATTGTGATGTGATGATTGTTGGTGGTGGCCCAGCAGGCTTAGCCGCTGCGTTATCTGCTGCACAAACAGGCGCACGCGTTATCATCAGTGATGAGCAAAATGAATTTGGCGGCAGTTTATTATGCTCAACGCAGCAAATAGATGGCCAGTTGCCGAGTCAATGGGTGGAAAAAACCGTGGCACAGCTTAGCGACATGGATAACGTGATGTTACTTCCTCGCAGCACGGTGTTTGGTTATTACGACCATAACTTGGTGGGTATTAATGAACGTCGCACCGACCATTTAGGTGAGCACCAACTGCAAAGCACTCGTCAACGCGTGCATAAAGTGCGTGCAAAACAAGTGATTTTAGCCACTGGCGCTCATGAGCGTCCGCTGGTTTATGGTAACAATGACGTGCCAGGTTGTATGTTAGCCAATGCGGTGTCTACCTACATTAATCGCTATGATGTAGTACCAGGCAAGCAATTGGTGTTAATGACCACCAATGATAATGCTTACAAAACAGCGATTGATTGGCATCAAGCCGGTCGTAAAGTGGTCGCTATCGTTGATACGCGAAGCACGTCAAATGGCGACTTGGTCAATAAAGTCAAAAAACTGGGCATCGATATCATCTTTGGCCATGGCGTGATTGAAGTTAAGGGCAGCAAACGCGTCAAAGGCGTTGACGTTGCGCCAATCAATGCGAGTAATCACAGTGTTACTGGCCCGGCGAAACATATTGTCTGTGATACGGTTGCCAGCTCAGGTGGTTGGAGTCCCGTGATTCATTTGTCATCACATACCGGCTCTCGTCCAGTGTGGAACGAAGACATTGCGGGCTTTGTCCCTGGTGATACCGTGCAAAAGCAACACAGTTGCGGTGGACTGGAAGGCGTTTACGCGTTATCAAAAGTCATCAGTGATGGTTTCACTACTGGCGCTGTTGCAGCAGAGGCGGCGGGCAAAGGTGACGGACATTACGTGGGGAACTCGCCAACAACCAGCGACCCACAAGAAGATGCGTCCATGGCGCTGTTTCACATACCGCACAGTAAAAAAACCAGTCGCGCGCCAAAACAGTTTGTTGATTATCAAAATGATGTCACCGCTGCAGGTATTGAACTGGCTAACCGTGAAGGCTTTGAATCGATTGAGCATGTCAAACGTTACACCGCGTTAGGTTTTGGTACGGACCAAGGGAAATTAGGTAATATCAACGGCATGGCGATTACCGCTAAATCGTTAGGTAAAACCATTCCAGAAACGGGCACCACTATCTTCCGCCCTATGTACACGCCAACCACCTTTGGCGCGTTAGCGGGTGCGGATGTGAAGCACTTGTTCGACCCAGCACGTTTTAGCGCTATGCATAAATGGCATTTAGAACAGGGCGCTGAGTTTGAAGATGTGGGTCAATGGAAACGCCCGTGGTATTTCCCACAGCCAGGCGAAACCATGCAGCAATCACTCGAGCGTGAATGTTTAGCAACGCGTAACAGTGTCGGCATTTTAGATGCCTCGACTTTAGGTAAAATTGATATCCAAGGTAAAGATGCACGCGAATTTTTAAACCGTGTTTATACCAACCCATGGAGCAAGTTAGGCGTAGGAAAATGTCGCTACGGCGTCATGTGTAAAGAAGACGGTATGGTCTTTGATGATGGTGTTACCGTGTGTCTTGATGATAACCGTTTCATCATGACCACCACTACCGGCGGCGCAGCGGGCGTATTGCAATGGTTAGAGCTGTGGCATCAAACCGAGTGGCCTGAGCTGGAGGTGTATTTCTCAACCGTGACTGACCATTGGTCAACCATGACTATCTCAGGACCTAATTCGCGTAAAGTCTTAGAGAAAATCTGTGATATTGATGTCAGTAATGACAGCTTCAAGTACATGGATTGGCGCGCAGCAACGGTTGCGGGTGTTAAAGCACGCATTTTCCGTATCTCATTTACGGGCGAGCTGTCGTTTGAAATTAACGTGCAAGCGAACTATGGCATGCATGCCTGGAAAGCAGTGATGGCGGCCGGTGAAGAGTTTAATATCACCCCGTACGGCACCGAAACCATGCATATTTTACGCGCAGAAAAAGGCTTTATCATTGTCGGACAAGACACCGATGGCTCGGTGACGCCACAAGATTTAGACATGGACTGGGTAGTTGGCAAGAAAAAAGACTTTAGCTTTATTGGTAAACGCTCTTGGACGCGCTTTGATAATAAACGTGATGACCGTAAACAAATGGTGGGTTTAAAACCTAAAGACCCGACCTTTGTACTGCCTGAAGGCGCACAAATTGTCTTTGAGAAAAACCAATCCATCCCAATGAAAATGGTGGGTCACGTTACCTCAAGTTATTACAGTGCTTGTATGGGCTACTCGTTTGCCTTAGCAGTCGTTAAAGGCGGTATTAGCCGCAAAGGTGAGAGTGTCTTTTTGCCATTAAGTGATGGCACCACTGTTGAAGCTGAAATTTGCAGCCCAGTATTTTATGATCCAAAGGGAGACCGTCAAAATGTCTAACTCAATCCAAGTAGAATCACCGCTACACCATGCACAGCTTGACCAATTAATTGGCCAATCAAGCGCGGGTGGCATTGTCTTGCATGAGCATAAGTTATTGGGTCACCTTAACTTACGTGGCAACTGTGCAGATGCTGAATTTTTAGCCGGTGTGCAAGAAGCCCTAGGCGTTGCACTGCCTATTACCCCATGTAGTAGCGCTAAGAGTGAGCTGGCTCAAATCATGTGGTTAGCGCCCGATGAATGGTTAATTATTGTCGCCTCAGGCAGTGAAGATGAAGTCGAGCAAAAGCTGCGTTCGTATTTAACCGGCCACTTTGCCGTCAGTGATATCAGTGGCGCGCAAACCCTGATTGAACTGAGTGGTGAGCATGTTATCGACTTGATGAAAAAATCGACCGGTTATGATTTACACCTTGATAGCTTTCCCGTGGGTAAAGTCGTGGGTACCACCTTTGCTAAAACCGGTGCACATATCTTGCGCGTGAGCGAAAATTCCTTTCAGCTGGTTGTTCGCCGCAGTTTTTCTGACTACGTGTGGTTATGGATCCAACAAGGTAGCCAAGAGTACGGCCTGACGATCGTTTAACACTTGTGTAGCTAAAACCAATCGCCCCTTAATGCACATTGTTTGTTGTTTCAATGCGCGTTAAGGGTAGCGATCACTCATTATAAAAACGCTTATGTTTAACTGAATAACTTGAATGGATAACACTATTCAATTAGCACTGTTCCTTTAAAATCATTCAGTGCAAGCTAAGCGGTTTTCACTTCAAAATAGGATCGAACATGTCCGATATCAAACCCGTATCACAAACGCATATTATTACCGCCGATTGTCCTAGTCGTCCTGGCACGGTTGATGTGGTGACCCGTTTTTTGTGCGAAAAAGGCTTCTACATAAATGAAATTCACTCGTTTGATGATACCGCGGTCAATCGTTTTTTCATCCGCATAGAATTTAGAGCACAGACGGCGACAGACTTTAGCGCAGAAACCTTTAGCCAAGAGTTTGAGCAACGCGCCAGTGAATTTGAAATGCAATGGCAATTGGCCTCCAGTCCGTATAAATCCAAAGTTGTGATCATGGTGTCCAAACACGATCATTGCTTGAACGACTTATTATACCGCTATCGCACCGGCGATTTGGATATTGAGATCCCCGCGATCATCTCTAATCATCCTGATTTAGAAGAGCTAGCAAAGTGGCATGGAATTCCTTATTACCACCTACCCATCACGAAGGACACTAAACCTGAGCAAGAAGCCAAGGTGTGGCAGATAATTCAAGAATCTGATGCAGACTTGGTGGTCTTAGCACGTTATATGCAGGTCTTATCGAGCGATTTGTGTCAAAAGCTGTCCGGTAAAGCCATTAATATTCACCACTCGTTATTACCCGGTTTTAAGGGGGCAAGACCGTATTTTCAAGCCTATGATCGCGGCATTAAGTTAGTGGGCGCGACTGCGCATTATGTCAGTGATGACCTCGATGAAGGGCCAATCATCAGCCAAGGTGTTGAGACAGTTGATCACGGTTATTACCCTAAAGACTTAGCGGCTAAAGGACGAGATATAGAATGTTTAACGCTATCGCGTGCGGTGCGTTGTCATATCGAACATCGCATATTCATGTACGGGAAAAAGACCGTGGTCTTTTCTAAGTAGCTGCTTTTTATCAGCAGTAAACAACGACAATGTTTATTTACTTTAGCGTAAGTATTGTCGCTGTTTTTAAAGTCTTCACCTCATTTTAATAGCGCGCTTTGTCTCTTGTTCTGGAAACAAAATGATATGTGAGCAACAGTTAAAAGGATATATACATGTCAATGACAGTAGCAAGTAAACATGACGTACGCGCAGTAAGGGCTATTGGCATCGGCGCGCAGTTAAAGTCGATCCGAATGAGGAACAAGTTAACCCTTAAAGAAGCAGGTAACTTGACTAATTTGGCGCCTTCAACTTTATCTAAAATTGAGAATGAACAAATTTCGCCAACCTTTACTGTGATGCAAAAGTTAGCAACTGGTTTAAATATTGAATTACCGCAATTATTTACCAAGCCAACAGTCGCTCAAGCAGTTGGGCGCCGTGATGTAACGTTAAAGGGGCAAGGTAATTATCATTTAACTTCCACGTATGAGCATGAGTTACTGTCCACGCAATTTAGCCATAAAAAAATGATGCCATACAAATGTAGAGTTCACGCGCGAAGTTTCGATGACTTCGGTGAATGGGTACGCCATAGTGGCGAAGAGTACATGTTGGTGCTTGAAGGGGAAGTACAATTACTTACCGAATTCTATGAACCCGTGAACTTAGTAGAAGGCGATAGCGTCTATTATGATGCAATGATGGGGCATTTAGTTATTTCTGTGAGTGACAATGATGCACAAATTCTCTGGGTAACCACCAAATAGTTTGGGAATGTGGCTAACTACAAGCAGCCAAACCCTTTATTGATTTCTTATCCTGTTTGTATTTATACATTCGTTGATCAGCTAGTGATAAACACTCTGATTGATTTAGCGTTTCAAAACTGGTGGCAATACCAAAACTAAGCCCAGCTTCACTCCATCCTCTTTGCTGTAGCTCTTTTTCCGTTTGAAGCAGTAGATCAGACAATTGCATTAATATCGATTCAACTTGCTGCACAGTTTCAATATCGACTACCCAAATAAATTCATCACCACCACAGCGAAATATAGATCCAAGTCCTTGCAGTTTCTTTTGCATTATATTGGCTGTTGCAATGAGCACTTTATCGCCTTCTTCATGACCGAGTTTGTCATTAATTTTTTTAAATCCATCAAGATCAATGAAAGTGATGCAGTAGTGTCCTTTTAAGCTAGCCAGCTTTTCATTTTGAGCAAAACGATTGCCGATTTGCGTTAATGGGTCAATACGAGAAATAGCATAACTGCGATGAAACTCTTTTTGTTGAATTTGCAGCCACTCCGATAAAGAAAGCAGAATGCACATGCAATCAATAGTTAATGCAATTTGCACAATAACTTCAAGAGAAATATCCCAGTCTATTTTATAGAGGTGAGATAAAATATAGCCAGCTAAAGTAAAACCATATACAAGGTTGCCTATTAAGTAATACTTCGCCCTGAAATCATTTTTAGCGAGCATAAATATGCCGGTACCAATACAAAGCGGAATCCATATAGTTGCGATGATATGCGATATTAAGAAGCTCTGCGTAAAAGGGATAAAGGGCATAATAATGCCTAAAATCAAGCAGACAATTGATAGTAAGTTAAATGTTAAAGTCAATTTAGGATGTTCTTGAGGGCAGTTAAACAGCAACTTAGTGAACTGGCTGGCAGAGGCTATAGCAAAAGGAAAGATAATGATGCCGCTATAGACAGGATTAAATGCAGACACTGTCAATAGATGGCTAAAGCTTCCTGATGCAGTAAACCAACCTAGGCCTTGTATGCCAATATAACCGGTACAAGCCAAAGTAACTAAATACTTGGTTCTGAGGTAAATGAAGAAAGCGATTAAAGCTAGCGTCATCATTACTGTAAATGAAATTGTGGAGATACTATTGGTTAGAAACTGTTTTTTGTAGAACTCTTTTTTACTGTAAAGTTCTACCACAACAGGTGTTGCAAACATTTTAGCTTGAATATAAACCCAAAGCGTACCGCTTTCGTTTTGGTTTAATGATAGAGAAAAAGCTTGTGAATGAGCCAGCTTTGGATTTTCACTTACCATCTGGCCAAAGCTTTCTAATACTATTGGTTCGCCATGTTCAGGTTGCCAATAAGCTGTCCCTACATCTAAGTAAACGGCATGAATATTAACAAACCAAGTATCTTTTTGAACCTTAGTATTGGTAAATTTAATCTTTGAAATATAAGCGCCACTACCGCCGAATGTAGACGTGACTCTATTGGCATTTTGGTACAATTTACTTAAGGCTAAAAAGCTAGGGTTGGTGTCGAAGGACTGAGTTTGAAACCAGAGGTCATGTTCATTTAATTCAATTTTATTTCGATTATCCAATGCTACGTAGGGTTGTGCATTGATAGAATTGGCGATCATTGAGAATAAGAAAAGAACAAGTAATGCAGAGTATTTTGTCATAGTTTTAAAGTATTTAAGGATGCCAATACCTAGTTGAGCGTTATGCATAAATTTAAAATATCCTTATAACAAGTTAATACTAAACACTACATATTATGTAAAATAAACAATAATATAACAAGAAGACAACTAAAATAATTAATTAAAAATCAGTGTGTAATATTCAGGATCATGTTTGCTATTCTTTTGTAGAGAATCTCTCTGTATTAAGTGCTTTACCATTAATTAAAGGGGCAGGGATGTTAATTATTAATTGGATTACTAATTGTATTTCATTCTATATTGGACATTACTGAGACTTCTTAGTAATGTCCAAATACTGAAAAAAATACAATGTTTTCAGTATATAAAGCTTTGAAAATATGGGATATTAATGTCAGTTAAATAAATATTATGGGGCTGATATTACTGAGAAGTCTCCATAATAAGCTGTTATGTTTCAAGGAGTCGAAATGAAGTGTCTAGTCGATGGAGATGTATTAAAGGCTGATAAAGCTGAAGCTCATACTGGTTATGGGTGTAAATCATGTAAGGGGTCATGGCTACCAAAAAGCTTTATTGATTCAATTCAATACACTAAAGAATTTGAGCCACAAAAATTCTTTAGTACATTATCAAAGTCTGTTCATGAAACTACTAGCTCTAAATGCCCTGTGAATTGTGGCGCTTTAAGTTCTATAGCTGACATTGATGGTATTAGCTATTGTCCTTCTTGTTTGGGTGTGTGGTTCGAATCCAAAGCTCTAAAGAGTATGCTTAATAACTACCAAATTAAAAGAGAGGGAGCCGCTATTGCTGATATTCCAAATGCATCAGTAGGTATCTTTGATCTATTAGGTGCTTTGTTCAAATAGAAACATAACAAGCAAATTAATCAGGACAATGAAGTTCCCCTTTAGTGGGACGTTAGCAATACAGGTGTTCAATAACTAATAGTCTGTATAAAAATCGATTTAAAAGGATGTTTTATGAAAAAATTATTAATAATATTACTAGGGCTAGTATTTAGTAACGTTGCTACGAGCACTGACTTAAAAATGTATGTCGAAACATCTGAACTTGGAAGTATCTATATATACATCGAAAATATTGGTTCACATAACCATTTAATTTTGACTAAAAAATTGGCTCATGTTGCCTTTGATATTAAAACAGAAATATCACCTAAAACATATGTTTGGAGAAGAGATAATAAAACAATTATACTTAAAGAAAGTATTGAAAAATACGGACCCGTTCTACTTAAGCCAGGAGAGATTACTTTTATTAGTAACCAGATAATTAATAGTGAGTCCGGTACTGTGACTTATAAAATTAGACCTGCATGGGCAAAGCTACATGGGACTTGGAGCGGGACCCTTGAGGCTAAGTATTAGTCATTTAAGTGATAAAAATATATTGCTAACAAGAAAATAAACAAGGATACGTAACAATTGGCTACGTTCCACTTCGCTTCACATTTTAGCTAACCATTACTCAGCCTGTTATTTGTGTGTTATATGCACAAGGAGTGTCAATCATTAAACTACTTTCTCTTTCGCTGATCGTTTTATTATCAGCATGTGGTGCCAGTCAACCACCACCATACCAAAAAGACAGAACCCCAGAAGATAGAGATCAATATAGTGGGGCTGAGGGGTTAAACCAGCAGCAGAAAGATCAAACTTATCTTATGGATAAAGAGCTATCTGATAAATGTACCGCAGCTAAAATAGATTTGGCTATTACTGAAGCAGATAATAATGCTAGTGAAATTAAAAAGCAAAACGATCTAATTAGCAGTACATGCATATAATAGCCTGTTATTTGGGCGTTATGTGCAAAAGGAGTATTGCATGATTTATCGAATTATATTTTTATCTTTATTAGTTTTTAGTTTATCTGCTGTAGCAAATATGACACCCGATCCTATTCCTGTCGAAATTGATTCTTATGTTAAGAAATATATTAACTTTAATAAGCTGAAACAAAAGTGCGAAGAGTATGGATATCAAATTATTACAGTAAAAATTGAAAGGTTTGATGATGGAACAACAATTATGGATTGGATGGTTATTGATAATATTGGTTCCAAGGTTGACCAGCGTTTTTTTACTTTTCAAACAACAAATGGTGAAGTTACATCTAAATTTGAATCACTCAGAGAATCAAAGGATTGGTTAACTAATTTTCAAGAGTGTAAAAGCACATAACAAGCCTTTCAAGCAGAACAAATAGCAGTTGCCTCTTAACGTGGCGTTAGTTGTACTTTAATGTTCAGCAATTACAATCAACTCAAGTATAAAAGGAATTATCATGAAAAAACTAATACTAATTTTAACTCTATGCATCTCGTCTGTTGCTTGGGCGAACCCAATGTCAGGTTCAAGTGCTGCTCAAGAATGGCTTAACATTATAGATGCAGGGCAATATGGTGAAAGTTGGCAAAAAGCAGGCTCATTTTTTAAGTCACAACTATCACAAAATAAATGGGAGAGTATCCTCAAGGGGATTCGTATTCCATTAGGTAAAGTTACTTCACGAGCAGAGTTAAGTGCTAAAGAATATTCAACACTCCCTGGCGTTCCAGATGGTAAATACCTGGTTATTCAATTTAAAACAGAGTTTCAAAATAAAAAATCGTCTACTGAAACTTTAACCCTAAGTAAAAATAGCGGGCAATGGCTACCTGTTGGTTATTTCATAAATTAAGTTGGGTGTCTGCATACAGCTAACAAAAATTTAAAGCAATACTGCTAATATTTTGCTCGATTCCGCTTCGCTTCACCATTCTAGCAAAAAATTATCAGCATCTTTGTTAATTGTATCTATTTCTGTTTCTGCCAAAGAGGTTGTAAATCTACCATATAATTTATCAAACGAAGATAAATTATATGGTTTGTCATTATTTTGGAAAGAAGCGAGTTACAACTTTGCGTATTTTGATCAAGTACCGGACTTAGATTTTGATAGCGCATATAGAGAATATATTCCTAAAGTTTTAGCTACTGAAACAACTTATGAGTATTATCGTGAGCTTATGAAATTCAATGCTTTATTACACGATGGACATACTAATATTTACCTACCAAAAGGACTTTCTTCTAACTATGTAGACTGGCCAGCCTTAAGTTTAACCGAGGCTAATCAGCAAGCTGTAGTTACTAAAGTACAAAGGGAACTTCAAGCTGAAATTCCCTTAGGCTCTACCATTATTTCTGTTGAAGGTGTCAAATTAGAAACTCATTTAAAAGCTAATGTTATGCCTTATATTGCTAGCTCAACCGAGCATATTTTGTGGAACGACGGTGTAAGAAATTTATTAGGAGGAGCACCTGATAGCAAAGTTAATTTTACAATAAAAACTCCTTTAGGGGAGCTCAAAGACTTAACTCTTACTAGAAATTCACGACATCAAAAAATAGATAAAGTGTCGTTAAAACTACCCAAATCCAATGGAGAGTTATTTGAGTTTAAGTGGTTGGATCATAAGATAGCCTACATAGCTCTTAATGGGTTTCATGATAAAAAAATCCTGCAAGACTTCAATGATGTTTATGATGAAATTAAACAATCTAGGGGACTAATTATTGATCTAAGGTTTAATGGTGGCGGTAATTCAAGTATTGCAGCTGAAATATTATCCCTCTTTACTAATAAAGGGTTAGAGGGCTCGATTTGGAAAACCAGAAAACATATTGCTGCGTTTAAAGCATGGGGAAACTATAGTGGAAAATATAAAATTTATGCCCAAGATAATGCGTGGGAGTCAGGAGCTATGGAATCGCTCAAAGCGAAAGAAAATAGTCATATTGTACCTACCTACGTGTTGATTGGGAGGAATACAGCCTCAGCAGCAGAGGATTTTTTAATCTATGCTGATAAGCTAAAACACTTTACTACCCTTGGTGAAAAAACATATGGCAGTACGGGACAGCCAATTTTCTTTGATTTACCCGGGGGCGGATCTTTCAGAATTTGTACTAAAAGAGATACATACCCAGACGGGAGGGAATTTGTAGGCTATGGAATTACTCCACAAGTTATTATTGATCGTATGCCTGAACATCTGAGATCAGAAAAAGATATTGTTCTTTATAGCGCTATTAAAAAGTTGAAAGAAAAAATCTAACAAGTCGTTTAAAAGAACAGATAACTGTTGGCTTTTTCTCCTTCAACGCTTATTCTAGACAATGACATCTAAATTGTTAACAGGACGTTAAATTTAATCAATTATTCGGTAATATTATCGAGTAAAACTAAAAGGACTTAACATGAAAAAAGCATTATCTTTTACTATGTGCATTTTGGCCTCAACTTATGCTTCAACCGCACTCGCTGAAGAAAGAAATGGTTGGTACATAGGCGCGTTATATAATTCTCAAACAATTTCGATATATCAAAGTAGAGAATTTAAATCAGCAGGTGCAATTGCTGGATATAAGATTAACGACATATTTTCTATTGAGACTAGACTTCATAAAGGTACATCAGGCTACTCATTTAACTTACTCGAACCTGGATTTGAAGATAAAAAATACAAACAAGATTTAGATTACCAAGGGCACATACTCGCAAAGGCATCATATTCTATAACTGAAGCGTTTAATGTTTATGCACTAGCCGGATATACTAAAACAAAAACTGAAATAACCACTTTAGAGTTCCATACTGATTTAAGTGGAAACACAAGTGTAACTTATCCTCATCAGTATTCTGAAAACACAGATGGTTTTAGTTATGGCGTGGGTCTTAATTATCAAATATATAACCAATTTAGTGTTTTTGTTGATTATCAAGTGCTACCTGATTTCGATAAATATCAAAAATCAGGAAGCTGGGATAGTTTGAATTTAGGCGTTAATTACTCATTTTAATAAATTTAAATGTAACGTGTTGCTTAAACGGAAAATAACAGCGGGTCATCGTTACGCGATTATAGCCAACCATTATTTTCCGCTTAGCAAGCGTTAGTTTCCAATGGAGAACAATTTGAGTAATAGAGTTATTGAAGTAGTTGATTACGATCCAAATTGGAAGAATATTTTTGAAATTGAAAAAGTAGCTCTAACCCAAGCGATCGGTAATAACGCTGTAAAAATCGATCATATCGGCAGTACTTCCGTAATTGGTTTATCAGCAAAACCAATCGTTGATATTCTAATTGAAGTTTCAAACCTTGAAGAGCTCGATGCAGCAGATAAAAATATTGCTGCACTTGGTTATACAATCAAAGGTGAAAATGGTATTTCAGGTAGGCGCTACTTTCAAAAAGGTGGCAATCAACGTAGCCATCATGTGCATGCGTTCCAGAGTAGTGATTTGAACTTACATCGGCATAAGGTATTTAAAGCGTACTTAATTGCACACCCTATAATAGCTTCAGAGTATGGTTCTCTTAAAAGTGAGGCTGTTTCTAAAAGCGATAACGATATCAATGTCTATATGGCACTGAAAAACTCTTTTATAAACAAACATGAAAAATTAGCGCTTGAGTGGTTTGGCAACTAACAAGGAAATTATTAGTTCTAAAAACAACAGGCTCTTGCTCCTGTGTCGCTTATTTTAACTCAATATTATTTGCCTCTTGGTGAGGTGCTAGCAGTACAAGAAAATCATCAACATTAGGAATTGAATTATGGATGATAACAAATCAAGAATGAAAGAAATGCCTAGCTCATTTACTATAAAAGAGGCATTAGAATTTGAATGGTGGTTTGCACTCATAGGCTCAATGTCACAATCTAAAACTCTTACGGCTATAGTTGTTGTTGGTTGTATATCACTTGGTGCCTTTGCATTTTTTATGTTTAATATGGCTGGTACGTAGTAAGTAATAATGAACTGCTATCAAGGAATTCACAAGGGCTAAAAGCTGCTACGGTGTTTAGCAATATCATGTATTTAATAAGGAAATTAATATGAATATGTTCATTAAATCTACGCTAATTGTACTTACCGCAATGACTTCAAACTTTAGCCTGGCTAATAATATTTCACCTGACTTTTTACTCAATGAAATAGATATTTCTTATAAAAAATATATAAATAGCTCACCTGAAGTAGGCATTTATGCCATGAAATCTGTAATCAGACTGCAAGAATCAGATCGCTCTAGTGAACTATTGCATAAAACAGGCCCAGCTAGCCTTGCATTATCATACCTTCGTTTAGGGCTTTTATATGAAAAATTAGATTTTACTAAAAAAGCTGATAACGTTTTTTATAAAGCAGTAAATAGCTATAAATCACAAGTTACTGACAGTGAAAATGTATCATTAATAGAATTAAAAAAATTTGTTGTTGGTCTAGATGCAAGTATCGCTGCAAACAAGAAAACCAACAAAGCCAGGTAAAAATTTGCTAGGCTTTGAGTCTTAATGTTATGGCCAACTATCTCTGAGTTATTTATTTGGGCAGTAGACGTTTACTGATTAATCTCAGCAGCATCAAATAATAAAAAGGGAAAATTATGATTAGAGTTATATCTTTTGCAATTTTTATCTTAGTAGTTTCTTCTTATGTTAGTGCGGAAGAAAGCTTGATTACACTTGAAAGTGAATACTCAGCTAAAGAAACTGCTGATAGGTTTGAGTCCATAATAAAAGGTAAAGGGTTAACACTATTTGCCAGAATTGATCACAAAAAAAATGCCTCTGATGTGAATTTGGAACTAAGGGCAACGGAAGTTATTATTTTTGGTAACCCTAAGATTGGTACCCCATTAATGCTGTGTGCTCAAAATGCAGCAATTGATCTCCCGCAAAAAGTTCTAATTACAGAAGATTCAGAAAAAAAAGTTTGGCTTTCATATAATAACCCTGCATACATTAAAGCACGTCATGACATTCAAGATTGCGATAAAGTCATAAATAAAATAACAGCGGTACTTAATAAACTAAGTCTTGCTGCGACATCCAAGTAGTCAGCGTCTAACAAGTCTTTTAATAAGGACAAAAGCAGTTGCTCATGTCCAGTGTTGCTTATTATATCCAACAATTTAAATGGACATTATCACTCTAAAGTCTTCTCCGAGCTGTCCCGTTGGCTGTTAAATCTAATATATCCTGAGGGGGAGCAAATCATATTAGATGACTTAATTTTAGCCCTTATTCCAATAACCTCTTAAACCTTCCTCACCGGAAGTACTAGCACTAAAGCCCTAATTCTTTTGGATTAATACTAATTGTCGATTGTTAGTCGTTACTTTATTAGTGATATTTGACATACAAACATAATACTTATGAGTACCTGTGTGACTTCTGATTTAGCCGGTTTTACTAGCACGATCGATACCCTAGTTTCTATTAAAGTCACTAAAACACTTAGCAATGCAATTCACTATGTTTAATGTCTATTAACATACGGTTGTGTACAACTGAGTTATTAGCATTTAAGTATTAAAACAATGACGGTAAATTTATCTATGACCTTAATAACAGGGTCACAAGCTAAGCTTTGGAGTAATAACTTATCAAGATTTTGTCTAACTTGAGTATTAAATTTCGATTGATTGTAATGTCGACCATTCTGGTCAGTATCGTGTTAATTGCGAAAGGAACTTATGACTATAAAGTTGTAAAGTCTTCTTTATTAGTTGAAGCCAATAGAAGTATTACTTTAGTGTCAGAAAGATTAAAGCTGAATTTACCCGCGGCTATATGGATGGATTTATCTGATCAGATAGTCAAAATAGCGTCATCTGAATTAGAAACACCTTATGTTTACGGTATTGAAATAAAAACAGTAGACGGTGAAGTTAAATATACCAAGCATAATCAAGGTATAAAGGGAGCAGAGATAAAGCAACCTCTGGTTCATGATGAATATGACGAAAAAACTATTGTGGGTGATATTGTGATTAGTATTGATCAACAAGCGATCAATACAAAAATTAATGCAGCATTAATACAAATCATCATCGGTGTGGTGTTAGTGGACGTTTTACTCGTGCTTATTTTATTTATTCTTACTCGTATAATTGTCACTGACCCGTTAAAAAAAGTGATTATCGCTGTGACAGATATTGCACATGGTGATGGTGACTTAACTAAACGATTAGAAATAAATACTCAAGATGAAATGGGTGAATTAGCGGGACAAATCAATCATTTTTTTAACAAAACTCAAGCAATGATTAATACTATTATCACCACAACCCAAGTCATTAGTGATACATCAAGCGCCGTAAAATCCGATGTCAGTGAGGCTAACGTATTATTTGAAAAACAATATATTGAAATAGACATGTTAGCGACAGCTATCACCGAAATGGCAGCCAGTACCAAAGATATTTCATTAACATCTCAGCAATCATCACAGTCAGCATTTGAAGCAAAAGAGCAAGCTAATGAAGTTGGTCTAGTCGTCAATAAATCGATGTTATCAGTGAATGAACTTTCTTCTGACTTGGATAATGCCAGCCAAGTGATAAGTGTACTTGCCACAACGGTTGATCAAATGGTTGGTGTTATCGATGTCATTAAAGCCATTGCAGAGCAAACTAATTTGTTAGCGCTTAATGCGGCTATTGAAGCAGCGCGAGCCGGAGAGCAAGGACGTGGTTTTGCAGTCGTTGCCGATGAAGTAAGAGCTTTAGCTAGTCGAACTCAACAAAGCACCGAAGAGATCAGTCTAATGATTGCTGAATTACAACAAGGAACTAGCTCAGCGGTAGTGGTTGTACAAAACAGTAAAACCAAAGGAGAAGAAACAACTGAAATGATGCTGCATTCGGTTGAATATATTACAAAAATCATTTCAGCAAGTGATGATATCAGTGATACGTCATTACAAATTTCCACCAGTGTTCAAGAACAAAGTAATGTGACGTCTTCTTTAGATGTTAATATCAATGGCATTGTCAGTAGTGGTCAAGAAAGTAATGGTCTTATCAATCAAATCGAAGTGAAAGCCAATGAGCTAGACGACCATGTTAATAATTTACAAACATTAACAAGCCAATTTAAAGTTTAACCGTGATACATTGACGTAATGCATGATAGGTAAGGGTGATGGTATTAAGTGTTATCTCAGGACGATAAAAATGGTGCTTTTTTGAAGTTAACCACCTTCGCATTATTGACCTGAATAGACTGAAAATATTCAGGACATCTTGGATCAAATTATAGGTTATTTAATGATTTTCATGGAACATGGTTTATTTGAGGTCAAAATTGAAGGCAAATTATTGCTAGTAGATGCAACAGGGCCTTTTAATGAAGAATTGCTAATACAATACGAAAAAGCTTTAGAGACTTGCATCCACACTTTGGAAGTATCAAAGTGGAATCAAGTGATCACACTGCATCAATTAAGCTTATTTACTCCTGAAGCAGAACAAGCACTCATTAACTCGTTGATAAATAGAAGATCAAGAGGGCTAATAGCCTGTGCGATAGTATTGATGAATGTTGAAGGTGAATCGTTAATAAAAACTCAAATGAGCCGCTGCTATGACAGAGCAGGGGTAAAACACAATTTCACTACCTCAATTGATGATGCCAATAAATGGCTTACCTCTTTATAAACATAGCATTGTAATGAAGATACATCCGTTGCCAATCAATACGTCTGTTTAAAAAGTACTTAAACAATTTCAATTCAAGGCGTTGCAAACTCATCCGTAATCAACCTAGCTTTGACTGTAATGGATAAAGCTAGGTTCATCTATTTGAGTTTATTTCGAATACGACTTAGTGCTATTGGGGTAATACCAATATGTGAGGCGATCATTTTAAGTGATATTTTGTCACGTAGTTGTGGATTCATATCTAAAAAAGTTAAATATCGCTGCTCAGCACTTTGTTGTACAAAAGCGAATTCACGTTCTTCTTTTTTTATAAACATGTTTTCAAGTAAACGATTGTACGCGGCCAAAAATCCGGGTTGTGATTGCATTTGTTCAAAAAACACATGCCATTCAAATTCCAAACAAATCACATCATCTAAAGCTTCAATACTAAACAGGGCGTTTGCGTTTCTGGTCATCGCTCGGGTAGAACCACTAATACCGGGTGCAAAAGCGAAAGACTGAGTGAATTCTTTACCTGTAGCAGACACACTCATGTAACGAACCATGCCTTTGATTAGAAAAAACAGCTTAGGCGCGGGTTGTCCCTGAGTAATTAACAGCTGACCTTTTTGATAGTGTTTGATTTTAGCCTTAAGACCAAACTGATCAAAATTAGCTTTATCAATACTCAGCTTGCTACCTGAAAAAAATTGGATAAAGTCTTCCATATGAATTTGTAGGCTCATGTATTTACGTTATCCATTTATTGTGTTCCAAAGATAATTACTGATGTTTAGGGGAGATCAAATAAAGTGCTAGAAAGGTTAACATTATTCCTGGTACCGCGCTGTATAGTTGAGACATATTTGCTAGCCCTTGCGGTATAAGTACAATACTTGGTATAAGATAGGTGAAACCTAAGAGGCGATTAGGGCCCACTTTTTTTAATAAATGTTGCTGTAAGAAAAAAGTTGCGATTGTGGTAAATAACGTTAAATATAATAATACTTTCCAGAACTCATCTTCATGCCAAGCTATATTATTTAAGTCTCCAAAAAAGATTAAAAAAGGTAATAAAATTAAGCTACCTAGTAGCATTATATAAAATGCTCCCAACATTGGCGGAACGTCAGTTGCCCACTTTTTAATTAAAATCACGTGTAAAGCTAAACAACAGCAAGCGACTAAAAATATGCTATCGCCTAGTCGCCATTCTATCAATACTAGTTTTTCTTGTGTAAACGCTACTAGTACCCAAATGGCACCTAGTGTGCCAATCAAAAAACCAGCAATTTGCTTGTTAGGTGTTACGAACTTCAGACCGATATAAGTTAGTAACACGCTGATTAAAGGCAGCAGGGTGTAAATCACCGAAGTACGCATTGCATTGGTGGTTTTTAGTGCTTCAAATAACCCAATAAAGAATAAAACTAAAAATAAACTGATGACGCTATAACGCAGTAATATTTTGTAGTTCAATTGTTTAATGGATGCTCGCCCAATAAAAGGCATCATCAATATCGTTGCTAATATAAATCTTAATGCTGTACTTGCAATCGGATTAGCATAAGGGAGTAATTGCTCTGAAACGACAAATGAAGAAGCCATTAAACTAACCCAAAGCAGTAAAGTAAAATTATCAATTAGTGTAGATTTCATCTGTTGTTATCAAACTTTATTCTGAAAGGGTGTAACAAACTTATTAAATAAAAACTCAGAGATAGCAATATCAATATCGAGTTGATAAACATCAATTAATAATTGATGTAATTGCTTAATACTGGTTATTTTAGTTGTTTGTGTAATACCATTTATAACATGATGAAATTCATTATTTCGCAATGATTGAATATCATTGAAGAACTTACGACAAATGACTAAATTATTCACAAAAGCTGCATTAGGATGTTTATGTGAGTAGAAATGACCTAATAAACAATCTGCTTCGGTATAGTGATGTAAATCAAAGGTATATAGCGTAAAGAAATCGCCATATTTAAATACTTGATAACAGTAATCGCCATTAACATTTTGGGTAATACGATACTGAGCATCTCCTTGATCTTGTATCAAGCCATGCACTATTTTTACCGGAAAACGAGCGCCTAAATGCCCAAAGCCAGCATCAACAATATAATCTTCTCCTGCTAACGTAAGTAGTGTCACCCTATGCGTTCTGGCAACGTCAACATCTTGGTTATAAATCACTTTAGCCAGCAACAAACGTACATCAAAACCAAGTTCAGATAACACGGTAAATACAAGCTTATTATGTTCAAAACAATAACCGCCACGTCGTCTTTCAACAATTTTATTAAATAGCGACTCAGGGTCTAAAGGTAGCTCTTGTCCCAAAATCACGGCAATATTATTAAAACTATATTGTGCAATATGTTTACTTTGCAGTTCATTTAAAAAGTCTATAGCTAGCGGACCTTCGCTAATAGTTAAGTCTGCTAGATAGGATTGGGCAATTTGCTCGTTGGTCACGTTGTTATTCCTTTAATTAATACGTTTGGTATAAATTGATAAGTGAAGTTTAACCGAGAAAATCTCGTAGGTAATTAACCTAGGTTTAGTCAAAAAGTAATTTAGTTGTGAGTATATTGCCAATGATTAATATTATTCAAACACTAAACCTAGGTTAATGCTGTTATCAAAACTTGTTTGTAGACTGGCTTTATCAAATCGATAACAAGCTAAACTTAATAAAAGGTATTACAAATGAAAATTACAGTTTTTGGTGCAACGGGTAATGTGGGTAATAGGGTTATAACTGAAGCGTTATTGCGAGGTCATGAGATAACTGCCGTGTTGCGAAATAATGCTCGGGCTAATGAATTTGATTCGTCGGTGAAGGTAGTTATTGGTCATGCTGATAATGTCGATGAAGTTGTGAAGTGGAGCGGTGGACAAGACCTTATCATAAGTGCTACACGGCCACCGCAAGGGTTAGAGAGTCAACTAGTCGACACAGCAAAAGCGTTATTATCAGGGCTTGCACAAACCAAAGTACGCTTGTTATTGGTGGGAGGCGCAGCCAGTTTAACTGTGCCGAACAGCAATGGAATGTTAGTGGTTGATGATACTGACTTAGTGCCTACAGCTTGGCGTGATATCGCTTTGGCGTGTCTAGCACAGCACAAACTTTGCCAAGAAAATGAGTCTGTTGATTGGAGTTATATAAGTCCGCCGGCTGTCATTGTGCCAGGAGAGCGTACGGGAATATTTCGAACGGGATCTGATGAGTTACTAGTTGATGAACAAGGACAATCAACTATTTCACTGGAAGATTTTGCCATTGCTTTATTAGATGAAGCTGAGGTAGTTAAACATAAAAGAAAACGTTTTACCGTTGCTTATTGATATCGGTAATATCAAGAACTAACCTGATTATAGTCAGTTAAGGTCTGTCGTTTTTAATATGTTACTGAAGTATATCAGTAACATACGTGATATGAGTTAATCTGTGAAAAGGTCAATACTGCTTAAGCAACAACCTTAATTCAAATACTCCTTAATTTTTGATACCTGTCTTTTATAATTACTTTGCTTATCTTCGAATAGTTTAAGTAAATCAACGGTAATGAAAATGCCTGCTTCATCATCATGTTTTGTCACACCAATAGAATAGTTATTATCAACATGGAACATCAAGCCATGACCTACATCGTCAACGGATGCCCTATCTGAATAGAGTGTAACCAAAGAGACACCTATCGGCAGTGAAGAATCCCAATTATTGTAGCCAAACCATTCAACAACTAACGCCTCTTTAAACTGTTCTCCGTCTGTTGCGCCATCAACATACTCCAAGACAATAGAAGGATGCAACGTAAACCATTGCTCACTTGGGGGCGATACAGGCTGACCTTTTTGATAGTCTTTTCTGTTAATATAGCTATTCAACAGAATATCAATGAAAGTCTGTGAGCGCGCCTTGGTGTAATAGTTTTGCCATTGTTTAGAATAGAGATTTAACTGCTTTAATGCATTACCACTTTGTATCGTTTTAATTGGCTCAGCGGGTAAATTAGCAACAGAGGTATAGTTGCTGATTATTTCTCTACAATTCATATTGTTACCAAAGCTATTCCCACATGCACTTCTATCACTAAAGACTGACCTTATGACAGTATTCTCATTTTTTATTGATAATTGATCACTGCCTTTACTTGTTACTGTCGTAACTGGATAATCGTTAATAAATGAATTGTTTAATATACTAGGATAGGTTGCTAAGTTAGGGACTAACTGTATCAGAGCTGCACTTTCTAATAGTAACTGTGCTTGCCAAACATTTGATAGTCTCGTTAATTCTTCGAAAGTTGGGCTTTGTTCATGACCAGTATAAAATTGACAAAGCGCTTCACCATATATTTTACCACTTGAGTAGGACCCTTTAAAAAGTGTTGTTTCGCTTGTGTTAAACGATGAGCAATCATTATTTTTTTCAGTAGACTCTTCAGCGGTGACATTAAAACTAATCAACACTCCGAGTATCAATAGCATTAATATCTTACTCATCCTTGAGCTCCTTAATATAGTCGGTAAAGGATTTCATCATGCTTATAAATTCTGCAATTCCTTCAAGATCCAATTGTTCTAACTTTTCAACATACTCTTTAATTTTCAGGTAATCTCCTTGAATATTTTTAAACTGATTATCTCCGGCCTTTTTTATCTCTTCAGGAGGGTAAAAATCAAAAAAGGTATTGAAGAAGTCATGGCAAACATCAGGATCTTCAATATAACCAGCAATGTCATGCGTATTTTTTCGGCTGACTTTAGTTGTCACAATTGGCTTGTAATCATATTTAAATGTATCTGGCGTTAGCCAATTCTTTTTACCATTTGGATCGAATCGCTTAAATGGCTTTAATGTGAAGGGATCAAGTACATGCCTAATGTTGTAAAACATCGAAATAAAGCCTTGGTGTCCAGGTTTGACCACAGAATCAAATGGTGAGGGTAGTCCTGTAAATGACGTTACAAGTCGGCTTACGTTAGCGAATGCCCAATAGCTAGTAATAGGGAAAGATAGGGTATGTAACTGAGCGGGTAATGGAGAATTATCATTGGTATAAATTTGATTAAACGCATCATGTGCAACGGCTGTACCTAATGAATGACATAATACGTGAATAGGTCGGTGATGGTTGTTATGTATCACTTTTACAATTTCTTCACTGACTTGTGCCCGTACATATTGACCAACTTCAGTCATATATAACACAACATCTAGGATATGGGTATAAGCAAACTTATCATCACCCAGTGAGCTCTCCAAATCGAGTAAATCTTGGATAATGCTCGGATCACTAACACCAGGTAACTTTGCTTTAAGCACATCTGTGATACCGCTTGCGTTATCTGCTAGCTGCTGTCTTATTTGTTCAAAGTGTTTGTCATAACCAATAGAGACAATATCTACTTTGTCTTCAAATTTAATGTTGCCATATCCTTCATATCGCCCGAGAGCATTATTCGCAGCACTAACAACCTCTTTTTTAAATGAATCTGCGGTATGAACGCCCATACCATGAAATAGAATTAAAATTGGCTTTTCACTCATATTAATCAGTCCTTTGTTGAAATAAAAAATGGAGAAATATCTAGGCAGGTAAGCACAAAAAATTATTCTCTTGCTCAGTCGATAAATATAGTTACCAGATTCAGTGTTGTCCAATGACAATACCTATTAAAAATGGAAGTAATGCAGCAAAAATGTAATTTAATTCAGAACTACCTTCCTAATTAGTACTGTACAAGTAACTTACAGTAACGCTAATGATTAGTATTTACAGTTGATATGGGTTTATGTATTATGTGCGCAATTACAACATGATACTTATTAGGCTAACGCAGTGAAAAACCTCCCTTTAAATTTGATTACCCTCACAATTTTAACGACAACTAATGCATTTGCCGAAGGCAGCAAAAATTCAGATGTTGAAAAAATTGAAGTTCAAGGCACCTATATCGAAGGATACGGTGCTCATGAAGTGAGTGGGGCATCTCGTTTAGATTTATCTATTATCGAAATACCGCAATCTGTGTCCGTAATTACTGGTGCACAAATGAGAGACTTTCAATTATCTGACATCAATGCCGCATTAGATTCTGCAACAGGTATCAATGTTGAACGCATTGAAACAGATAGAACTTATTACACCGCACGCGGCTTTGACGTAACAAACTTTCAAATTGATGGTGTTGGTTTACCTTTAACGTCTGGTAACAACCATGCAGATGAAGATACTGCCATTTATGAACGTATAGAGGTTATTCGCGGTGCAAACGGTTTGATGACGGGTGTTGGTAATCCATCAGCAACGATTAATTTTATTCGTAAACGTCCAACAGAAGAAACGGAAGTAAGTGTTAGAGGAACCGTAGGCTCTTGGGATAAAACGCGTTTAGAGGTAGATGCGTCAACACCACTTACTGATAAAGTGAGTGCTCGTGTTGTGTTAGTTAAACAAGACAATGAATCTTATTTGGATCGATATGAACAAGATAAAAGCGTCGCCTATGCTTTTATTGGTGCAGAATTGACAGACAGTACCTATCTTTCAATAAGTCACAGTTACAACCAAAGTGATGCGAAAGGTAATAACTGGGGAGCTAATCCTCTTTATTATACTGATGGTAGCGCCACTGATTATGATGCTTCAACTAATACTTCAGCAAACTGGTCAAACTGGCAAGTTGTTAAAAATAATACCGTGGTTGAATTAGGTCATTATTTTAATTCTCAATGGAGTTTACGCGCCACTTACTCACATAAAAAAACAGATGAAGATACTGAGTTATTTTATGTCTACGGTACACCAGATAAAAATACTGAGTTAGGTCTACTGGGATATGCGAGTGAATATGACCTAGATGATAAACATAACTTATTTGATGCGTACATCAATGGTGAGTTTTCATTATTCGGCCGTGAGCATCAAATTGTCGCGGGTATCAATTACGCCAAGATGAGTTATGTTGATAAATCACTCTATGATTACACAACAGGAAATGGTTTCCCTGTTATGCCACCATTACCTGAATGGGACGGAAATACCCCAAAGCCGATATTTACTGACGGCTTAACAGGCAGTGATGTTACTAATGAACAAAAAGCAGCCTACTTTACTGCACGTTTTGAAGTGTTAGATAACTTACATGTAATCGCTGGTGGCCGTTATAACGATTGGAATGTAGAGGGCAGTTCATACAACGTTGTTCAAGATGCTTCGGATAAAGAATTTATTCCCTATTTAGGTGCTGTTTATCAAATTACCCCAGAATTAGTGGCCTATACCAGTTACACCGAAACATTTGTGTCACAGACTAAATTAGATATTAATGAAAAAATCCTCGCGCCCATAACGGGTGAAAGTAAAGAGATAGGGATCAAAAGTGAATTTTTTGATGGTTTACTTATCGGCTCAATTGCTTACTTTGATGTACAACAAACGAATGTTGCCAAGCTCGATGTTCGCACGACAGATTTACCTATTAACTTACAACGTTACATTGGGGCTGAAGGAATTAGCAGTAACGGGTTTGAATTGGAAATTGCAGGGCAAATTTATGACAATTTACAGCTGAGTTTTGGCTTCACTGACTTTGACATTTCGGGTGATGACGTTGTTGCTGATTATACCCCTTCTACACTTATTAAACTTGCCGCCACATACACCGTGCCTATCATTGAAGGTTTATCGATAGGTGTCAACATGAATTGGCAAGATGATATTTCACGTAAACAAGGTGTTGTTGGTGATGGCTTTGCTAACGCAGGTGAAGAGATAGTCACCAAACAAGATGCCTACGCAGTTGTGAACGTAATGATGGCTTATGCCATTACCGATAATGTTAGCTTATCACTTAATGCCAATAACATAACCGATGAAAAATATATCAATAGCTTATATTGGGCTCAAGGATATTACGGTGCACCCGCTAATTATTCAGCCACATTAAGCTGGTCACTTTAGGGAAAAGTGCAGTGGTATTACGTTAGGTAATACCACATGTCACTGTAAAATATTATGAGAAAAAAATTATATAAATGGCATTCCGTTGGTGCACTTTTTGCCATGTTACCCTTGTTAATAATTTCCCTTACAGGGAGTATATTAGTCTTTAAGGTTGAGTTAGATACTTTATTGATGCCTGATAAAATGCAAGTGAGTAACACTAGTCCTAGTGAGAGATTATCGTTAGATGTATTGATGGCGAACGTGAAATCAAAATACCCAGCTCATGAAATAGGTAGTTGGGAATTATTTGATGATAAAAGTAGAACAGATACCGCTTATCTCATTAAGCAGCAGACAACAAATTGGTCGAAATTATATGTAAACCAATATAGCGGAGAATTACTTTCTAAACCGATAGGTACATCAGATGATTTAACGGATTGGTTACTAGATTTACATTATAAATTGTTACTAGAAACCAACGGTATGTTTCTAGGTGCTGTTGTGTCGTTATTACTTTTATTCTTAGGGATAAGTGGCATCATTTTATACCGTAAGTTTTGGATCAATTTTTTCACTTTACGCTTAATACTTGCCCGCAGAATATTTTTTAGTGATCTCCATAAAATGATTGGTATATCAAGCTCACCCGTTATCCTTATTCTCGCGTTTACAGGAGCTTATTGGAACATTTCACTGGTGATACATGAGGTATCAGAACATATTGTTGAAGAGCCTTATTTAATTGAACACCAACTGCATAATCAAGAGCTTTCAATACAAACATTGTTAAACAGCAATCAAGAGACAATTAAAAACTTTGAAGCAACCTACTTATTAATGCCATTTGAACCCGCCATGGATATCATGTTTTACGGTACAGTGAACTCAGCAAACCCGCTTAATAGTAACTATTCAAGTACGATATCTTATGATAAAAGCTCAGGGGAAATGATTCACTCAGAAGATGTGAGATCGGCGAATGCATTACATGTAACCATTGATAGTTTTAGAAAATTACACTTTGGTCATTTTGGTGGTTTAACCAGTAAGTTAATTTGGTGTGTTTTAGGACTAAGTCCATTAATATTGGCGTTTACAGGTTTGTATCTATATTTGTATAAAAACAGAAATAGAAAGATATTGTCTGTTTCTCGCATTAAAAAGCCGGTAAAACAGCTAAGTTAGCAGAATAACAATAAAGTCTACTTAGCTATTTTTTACTGGAGCATAAAGTAGACTTTATCATTTTAATTAAACGATTCTGCGAGGGAGCTTTTTAGCTGAGGTTTTCTAAAAGGTTACTACGCCATTTTTTTCAAGCGCCGTTATTCTGCTATTACTTAAACCCAGTTCAGATAGTACTTGCTTGCCATCTACACCTAGCTCACCACCTGCTTGTTGATATTCAGCTTGGTAAGCTGAAAATTTAATGGGACAAGCTAGTTGTTTTTGCATGCCTGTTTTCGGATGCGGCACATCGACAATCAACTCTCTGGCAACTATCTGAGGATGCTCACTAGCTTCTTTTAGGTTAAGTACTGGCTCAACACATAAATCAAGCTTGATAAATATTGCCTGCCATTGCTGATAAGTTTTTTGCTTAAAAGCGTGAGTAAAACTGTCTTTAATTTGTTGTTGTGCTGAGGACTTGCTTGCTAGTGGCAGAAGGTGCTCTAAGTCGAGTAGTTGGCACAAACCAGTAAAGAATTTTGGCTCTAAGCTACCAACGGACAGGTAACGACCATCGCTGGTCTGATAATAATCATAAAAAGTCCCACCATTCAGCAGTTGAGATTCAGCTGTTGGTATTTCACCACCAGCGAGCGTACCTGCACCACTCATTGCATTCAATGCAAAAGCACAGTCGGTCATACTGATATCAATCATTTGACCTTCTCCTGTACGTTGACGGTGATGTAGTGCGGTTAATATACCAATAACACCATGCAGCGAACCGCCGGCAACATCGGCTATTTGAATGCCCTGAGGAATAGGCGATTGTTCTTTTCTTTTGGAATAACTGCTAATGCCAGCAATGGCTAGGTAATTTAAATCATGTCCTGCGCGATTTTTGTAAGGCCCTGTTTGACCATAACCAGTGATCGCACAATAGATTATTTTAGGGTTAACTGCTTTTAGCGCTTCATAACCAATGCCGAGCCTGTCCATGACGCCAGGCCTAAACTGCTCAAGCACCACATCATACTCTTTGATCAGTGTTTTAATAATTTCAATAGCTTCTGGTTGTTTTAAATCCAGAGCAATGGATTCTTTAGAACGATTCAAATATTGATGAGCAGCGGATGATGCGCCTACTTGGGGTGACATTTCTCTGACTAAATCAACGCGAGTTGGTGATTCAACTCGTAAAATCTTTGCGCCGAGATCGGCAAGCATCATTGAGGCGTATGGGCCAGGAAGTAGGGTGGAAAGATCTAAAATTTTAATATCGCTTAACATGGACTACTCCAACAGAAAAATTAAAATTAACAGAAAAAAAAGGGAGGCTAGCAATCGGCCCCCCAAAAACGCAAACTTTATACCAAGTTGATTAAGTTCTTTCCCACTCAGCGAGAATTAAAAGGCTTAGAGGCAAGGCATTGATTGAAGAGAATGGTTATTCCCTTGTCAAAATCAATAACGCAGCATATAAGCCTTTTAAACTCGCCCTTTGGGAACTTGTTCTATGCCCATTAACATCATTAAATTTATTTGATTTAGAATGCTAGACCTAAACAAATTCACCTTGTTATTGAACATTTAACATAGCTCTGAGTTGGAAAGAAATTTAATCAAATTGGTATTACTTAGGCTCCATTCGAATAGCACCATCAAGACGAATCACTTCGCCATTGAGATAACTGTTGGTAATGATGTGAGCAGCTAAATCAGCATATTCGACCGGATCGCCAAAACGTTTAGGACTTTGTACCATTTTGATAAGTGGATCGCGAACTTCGTCACTAAATCCTTTCATCATGGCGGTATCGAAAATACCCGGTGCTATGGTCATAATACGTATACCCAGTGGTGCTAAATCGCGAGCAATAGGTAGAGTCATCGAAACAATGCCACCTTTACTAGCGCTATAGGCTGATTGACCCACTTGGCCATCGTAGGCGGCAACTGAGGCAGTATTGATAATTACGCCACGTTCGCCTTTAGCATCGGGTTCGTTTTTCGCCATTTGCTCAGCAGCTAAACGTAGTACATTAAAGGTACCAATCAGGTTGATATTGATAACTTGTGAAAATTTTTCTAAAGCCAAGGCGCCATTGCGACCAACGGTTTTACCACCAGGAGCAATGCCTGCACAATTAATACAAGCGTGTATGGTGCCAAAAGCATCAACAGCTGCTTTTATACCGGCCACAACTGAAGTTTCGTCTGTAACATTTACTTTAGCGAAAATTGATGTTTCGCCTAACGTTGCAACAAGTGAATTTCCTGCATCTTCGTTCAAGTCAAAGGCAACAATTTTTGCGCCTTGTTTGGCTAATTCTTGGCAAGTAACTAAACCTAAGCCTGAAGCGGCGCCAGTGACGACAACGACTTTGTTATTTAAATCCATGGTAAATTCCTAAATTAGTTTATTTCTTGTAACAAATCACGTGCGATAATAACGCGTTGAATTTCGCTTGTGCCTTCATAAATAGAGGCTACACGAACATCTCGTGCGTAACGTTCGAGTGGGTAGTCTTTGATGTAACCTGCGCCGCCCATGAGTTGCAAAGCGGTATAACAAACTTGATTGGCTTTTTCTGAAGCAAATAGCTTGGCCATTGAAGCTTCTTTACCAAAAGGTTGCCCTTTGTCTTTTTTATCCGCTGCGTTCATAAGTAATAAACGTGCTGCTTCTAGATCGGTATAAGCATCAGCTAGCATCCATTGAACTCCTTGAAACTTAGCTATTTTTTGACCAAATTGTTGACGCTCATTAACATAATCACGGGCAAAATCGATGGCAGCTAAACCTATGCCTAAAGATAGTGAACCAATGCCGATACGACCACCAGCGAGTTCAGATACAGCGACTTTAAAACCTTGATTGAGTGTGCCCATTAAGGCATCTTTCGGTAGTCGACAATTATCAAAAACAACTTCATTGGTAGCAGAAGCGTGTTGGCCCATTTTTTTCTCGGCTGGTGATATAATTAAACCGGGTGCATCGGCTTCAACTAAGAAACACGAAATACCTTTACCTCTTGGCGCACTAGGGTCCGTTACCGCCCATAATACAAATACACCTGCATATTCACCGCTAGTAATATATTGCTTAGCGCCATTAATGACCCACTCATCGCCTTCTAAAATAGCTTTAGTTTTCATGCCTGATGGATCTGAACCCGCACCTGACTCAGTCAAACAGAAGCCACCTGCGGCATATTCACCACTACAAAGTTTAGGTAGATATTTTTCTTTTTGTGCTTCACTCGCCACAGACTCAATAACTTCACCCACCATATTAGTGACTGACATGGTGACGGCTGTTGATGCACAGGCACGTGAAATTTCAGTCATTGCTAGACTAAAAACTACCGTGCCAGCTTCAGCGCCACCGTATTGTGCACCGACATTGAGTCCCATAAAACCGAGCTCAGCGAGTTTTTTCAAATTACTTAAGAACAGTTCGCGGTCACCATGTTGATCGAGTTTTTCAGCCACAGGCGCAAGTTCAGTTTGTGCAAACTTAGCCGCCATGTCTTTTATCATCGCTTGGTCTTCAGTTAGTGAAAGGTCCATAATAGTTCTCTTTTAAATTTTCTTAGTAAAATTAGGTGCTTATTGCTCGTACTTGTTTAGGGAAGTGCAAACACGTTATTTATTATCTCATCTATCGATAGTTGATAATCGACACTTGGGTATCGATGCATGAGGATCAAAAGATAAGATTTAATAATAGATGCCATTACTATAGGGAGTATTAAAGTTAATTAAAATGACAAAATGTAACGATATAAGTCACTAAACATTACAGGTAGGATGTAATATAAGGTATAGTTGGTTATAAATATAGAGCAGTAGAAACAGTAATCATGGCCAAAGTTGATATTCATTATTTTAACCAAGCGCTCGCTTGTGCTGTGCGTAAAGGCTTTGATGGTGACAAAATCTTATTATCATTAGGTATCACTATTACGCCCAACCAGCAACGAGTTGATGGTGAGCAAATGACTCGTTTAGTGCAATATGTGTGGGCAAAGCTCAATGATGAATTTCTTGGCTGTACTAAGCATCCTTGTAAGACGGGAATATTTCCTTTTATGGCTCATCATGTCTTTCACTATAAAAGCCTGGATAAAATGCTCGAACAGGGCATTTCGTTTTACAATTTAGTCACTGATGATGTGCAAATGAAGCTTGCCAGGGTAGGAGAGGTTGCTGAATTAGAATTCGTTTTTAGTCATCCTGAACTTGATCCTAAACATTTCTTTCTCGAATTCTGGTTAATTATTTGGCATCGCTTTTCCAGTTGGTTAATTGACGTGAAAATTCCGTTGAGCCAAGTTTGTTTTACTCATCCTAAACCACAGCATTCTCAGGAAGCAAAGTTACTCTTTACATGTCGGCACAGTTTTAACCGTCCCGCAGTAAAGTTATGTTTTCATGCGAAATACTTAGATCTACCTTGCGTTAGAACCAGAGCAGAACTCACTCGTTTTTTGCGAGATTCACCAGCTGATTTAATAACTATTCCAGGCAGTGGTCAAAGTTTTAAAGCCAAAATTAGAGCAATACTGATACATGATGAGAGTGATATTCTTTTTTGTCCAAGTTTTGAAATACTTGCCCTGAGTTTAAATATGAGTGCACAAACGTTACGCCGTCGCCTTAAAGTTGAAGGGACAAGCTACCCAATGATTAAGGATGAAATTCGACGCGACTTGGCGATTGATTATTTGCTGATGACTAACCGTAACATTACCGATATTTCTACTGCATTGGGTTTTAGCGAACCCCGCTCATTTACTCGCGCTTTTAAACAGTGGACCGGCGTATCGCCCTCAAAATACAACCGGGCTAAGGTGTAACCTAACTAGCTGTGATAGTGTCGGCATAGTTCTACTTATTATTGCTCATCAGTCGTATTATTAACCAATAAATCACGGGTATTACATTGATGAAATATATCAAGATTTGGCTTGTATGTTTTTGATTTAAACTTCATTAATCCTAAAATACTGTGAAAGACATTATCATGTGTAATGTATTGTCAGCTAAATTATTTAAACAATTCTGATCAGTTTTGTTTTGATTATTGCTCCAAAAGAGCATGGGTATGTGCGTTTGTTGTTTTGGTGCAAAGGCGTAAGGAAAACCATGTAAATAAATCCCGTTCTCCCCAAGTGATTCACCATGGTCAGACACATAAAGCATTGCGGTATCTATATTGTTTTTTTCTGCTAACAAGGATAATTCTTCAATCATTTTGGATAAAACATACTCACTAATTTAATTAACAATGCACTGTATTACAGTCCTCAAAACACTATTGTCGATATAGATATTCACACGAGTGAAGGGACAACGGCATTATTAATTAGCAATCAATTATCTGTAGCGATGAATGATAATGATCTTAACAATATGTTTGAGCCCTTGTGGCAAAAAGATCAATCAAGAACTTCTGAGGATCATTTTGGTTTAGGCTTATCGATTGTGAAACGTTTATGCCGTCAGATGGATATGGAAATTTCGGTGCATTTAAAATCAGAAAAAGTCATTGAGTTTATGCTTGTTTTTGATCAAGAAAGTGAATGTGTCCAACACGAAGTCACTAACGGTAGATAGTTGAACACTACCGCTAGTTTTATTTTCCAACGTTAACACCTTATCTACAAACCAATCATGGCAACTGCCAACAGATAATATATCTCCGTATATGGCTTCCCGAAATATAGCGTCAAGTTTCATCAATTACTAAATAGAAGCCTTGCAATTGTATTTAGTAATGATTATCATTTGCATTCGGTGTTTTTAATAAGAATAACGATGAAGAATATAACGATTACTTCGATAGTTGCTTTGATTATGTTCAATACGACAATTTATACCAGGCTTTATGACGTTAAGTTACTAACACCTGATGAACAAAAACCGTGTTAGTACTTATTTATTCCAAGTGAATTAGGAGGGAGGTTATGGAACATTCTCACTGGCAATCATTGTTGAAAAATGGCAACGATTGTTTTGATAATCAACAGTTGGATCAAGCTGAGACTTTCTATTTGCAGGCTTACGATTTGCTTAGTGCCGCTCGTGGTGTTAATCCACTATCCTCCGACTTATTAATGGCCTGGATATGCACTTGTCATAACTTGACGTCATTGTATGAAGTGTTTGGTTATTTAGATTTGTCGCTGGAATATCTAATGATTCCCCATGACTATTTAATGAAAGCATCAGAGGCTAACTATTTAAATGACGATATTAAATTAACAGCCTTTAAGGGGATGAGCATAACGCTACCAGCAATTTTATCATTCACTAAGAATTACGCAAATTGTGATGGTTGTCGTTTGCAGCTCCCATCGTTACAAAAAATCATGGGACAAGAGACATCTTCTATTCATTAACAACGTTATAAAACTTTGCTCAAGAAAGGCATGATCATAATTGACTCTAAATTGAAGAGATTTAAACAGATGAATAACAACAAAGTCTTAAGAAAAATCATGATGTCAATAAAGTGGGAAGCCGTAAGTCAATGAACCTATCGATGAGTTTTTTGTTTGCTAAACCGCATATAATTAAGCTGCATTCAATAAGGCTTCGGGCATTAGTACCACATTATCAGCGTATGCTTTTGCCGATTGTTATCTGTATTTTACTTATCCAGACTCAAACTCGTGATCTTACTTTAAGAGTGCTCTCTGATGCATTTTGGCAAGTCGCGGTATTTGTTGCCATGACATTGACACTTTATCATTTATTTGCAGATAAAATTAGTCATCTGTATACCAATCATAAAGGTGAAGTAAAACCTTTTAGAGAAATAGTTACGGCAAGTTTTATGGGGGTTTTACCTGGGTGTGGTGGCGCAATTGTGGTTATTACACAATACGTCAGTGGACGAATGAGCTTTGGTGCTGTTACCGCTGTATTGACTTCAACAATGGGAGATGCGGCGTTTTTATTATTAGCGGCAGAGCCCACTACTGGCATATTTTTACTTATGCTGTCTTTTGCCGTTGGGATTATCTCTGGTAGTGTTGTAAACCGTATTCATGGGCCTGAATTTTTGCGTAATACTGTCGTCTCACGTGAGATTGAATCAAGCATATCAGCAAATAAAGTAACTATTCCAAAACGTTTAAAATATCAGGGGCTTTTATGGCAGTGGCTTATGGTTCCTGGCGCGATTGTTGGCTTGCTTATGGCTGGACAAATAGATGTTGTGTCGTTATTTCATATCAATGAAACAACCGTAATTTTAGTTGGCGCTGTCATCACGTTAGGTTTTATATTTCTTTGGGCAGCAACGCGTGAAGTAACAAATTACGAATCCATAATTTCAGAAGATAAAAAAGCACAACAAAATAAAGTCTTCCAAAAAGTAGCACTTGATACAAACTTTGTAACTAGCTGGGTTGTGGTGGCATTTCTGCTGTTCGAGTTAGCTATGTTATATGGCGACTTTCAACTTGAAAATGTATTTAATCAGTTTAGCGCCTTCGCGCCGGTAGCAGGCGTTATTATTGGTATGATCCCGGGCTGTGGACCACAAATTATTACTACGTCTTTATATTTATCGGGTGCAATACCGCTCTCTGCGCAAATAGGTAATGCAATAAGTAATGATGGAGATGCATTGTTTCCTGCAATAGCTTTGTCACCTAAAGTCGCATTTGTAGCGACTATATATTCATCCATCCCCGCATTATTAACTGCCTACGGTTACTATTGGTTATTTGAGTAACGCTATAATTGTTAAACTAGAGGCTGTTGAACTTTCGCGGTTAAGTTTTGTTCGAGATAAAAGCGCTGTTAGCCTAATCCTTCGCACAGTATTTAATCCTGATTCAAAAGCTTAAAATAAGGTCTTATTGTATGGAATGATTATGATCTACTTAAACTTTGCTACAGGCCGCAATAGGGTGAACAACCGCTTTGGTGATTTTACCGTACTGAAGTTTAACGAGAGGTTGGTTGATATAGCCAGTAAATTGTCTTGTTCTCCACTGAGGTAATAAAGCTGGGTCGGTCGTTAAATTAGCAATTAACCCTGTTGATTTCTGTTCTTTTACTTTGTTTTTACCATAGATATTGTCACTCGTGTTATCGGCTGCTAATTGGTGAGCGAAGCTTTTTTCACGACTTGCTGCCACAATGCAAATTCGATTTTCAGCAGCGCGGGATAACAAACTATATGCAACCTCGCTTGGCTCTTGAATATCAAACGGGACCAGTAATACGTGGATGCCATGTAGCGTCGAAACCTTGACTACTTCAGGGATGTTAGCGTCATCGGCTGTTAGCATGGCAATAATAATATTGCCTTGCTCTAAGGGTAATTCGATAATAGTTAATTCATCACCGAGTGGAGTCCATTGATACCTTTGGCAAAAATGTAACTGCTGCTGTGTTGCCAATAAACCATGCTCATTGATAAGCACCGCCTGATGGACTCCTTCAATAATCAAACTAGTGCATAGGTATTGAAAAGGTCTTAGCACGGCACTGACTTGTTCAATCAGCTGCTTGCTCAAGCTTTCAATCTGAGCTCTTTGTTCAATTTCATGGGTGACTGTTTTATCTGCAATAAAGAATAATTCAGGTAATTGAATAATGTCAGTAACATTATTTTCAATATACTGACAAACATCTTCAATGGCTTGTTCGTTAGACTTATATGTTGCAAATATTGCAACATTAGCCGTTAATGGCACCTTATCAGTACTCTCATACTGTGGCGCTCCCTTCGTATTCTCTGTTTGCTTTATAGCTTCTGTTAGCGCTTGATAAAGCTCAGGGCGCAACTGTTTTGAAAACTGTGTGCCATCAGGACGGGATTTGTGATTAAGCCCGACATTTGATTGAATTTCTGTTTCAGTTACCACTTCAGTTAAATCTATATCAGCAAAAATAAAACCTTCTTCATTATTAGTGAGCTTCGCTAGTATTTTGCCATTAGGAGCAATTATTTGGCTTTGACCAGCACCAACGTTAGTAAGATTAAGATCTTCTTCCATTTGTTCTGATGGTATTAATACGGCCACTTTATTTGCCGTAGCTACAAATATATTGTTTTCAAAAGCTCGAGCTGGGTCATGTAAACTGCTTTGATCTATTGCGAAGGTATTAATTGAATTACACAGTAATTGCGCACCATTTAAGGCTAACTCCCGTGATGCTTCAAAGCTCATGCTATCGTTACCAGTAAGCAGTCCGAATTTACCAATAGGGGTCACTACAACTTCAGGCTCTTTACTCACGCTAGTGAAAAAATCACTTTCATAACCAATCAACGTTTGTTTATCCGTTTGATTGATGAGATCTCCAAGTGGGGAAAATAAGCATGAAGTGACACTAATGTTAGATTTAAACGAACTGTTTTGCTGAGTATCCGGGATATTGCGGGACTGGTCACGTCGTAACGTGACGTTGAGCACAATATAACAAACATGTTTTATCGCTTGTTGTGCTATGGCTTGTAAAAACTCACCCTCAATCGGCAAAGCTTCATTCCAGGCCTGATTATGGTCGACGTAACAAGATTGACTCTTACCTAAAGACGCATTACCAACCTGAGCATTAGAAAAAAGTGTATTACAATATTCAGGAAGAACGATCACTGACGGTTTACAGGTTGCCGCCTTATTTATCATACGAACGCAGCTTTCTAGATTTTCTTGGGAATTCGAAGAGGTGGCGAACTGAGAAACGGCTACTCGCATGATTTATATTTTCCAGATAACTAATGATGGTTTGAATTTAGCAATGTGAAAGCATGATGCTTTATCGATGGGATTTTACATGAAAAAGTATGGTTGAGGCTATTTTAATGGATTATTTATGAGGTAAGTACAGGCTGTCGATTTTTCATCCAAAATGGATAATCGACAACCTTTTACTGAATACACAGGATGTGAGTTTATTCTCACCTCCTGTGTTTAATCATTAGCCTTCACAGGTAACCCAAACCACCCCATCTACACTGCATTCAAAGAGGATAGTGTTGTCTTCTTGTTTAATTGATTTGACCCAGTTATTTTGATTATCTTTGTCAATAATAATATTGTCGTATTCTAGGCGTTTACGCCAGTAATCGGTATCAACAAGCACATCTTGGTCCCAACCAATGGCAAAGGAAGACATGTGGCTGATTATCTCAGTAGCAGCTAACATGTCGCTTTTGTCTTTTATGTTGATCCAATCAGGTAGAGCCGTGAACTCTGCGTTTTGTTCTCTAAAGTAAAAGTCAGTAGAGTAAGTTGAATTTCCTTCGGTGAAGCGGTATGAGTAGCTACGTTCATAAGGATTTTCTAGATTATCATTTGAGCATTCTTCTATTGTTGCAAATGATACTGTGGGTACGATATTACTTAGTTCATACAGCACGCTGTTTTCTTCGAAACTGACACGTTCTACATTGCCACAACGATAAGAGTTATCATCGTTACGATAGATATCTTGACGAACACGTAACCATCCTCCAACGTTTTGATCGCCCCAAGGTTGTCCGCTTTCATGAAACTTAGATAGGATTATATCAACCTTAGAGAGTGATTGATCGTCAGCAAGTTTTACAAATTCTGAAAAATCTTCTGTTTCAAGGAAAATAATTTCATCGCGATACCACGCATCTGTGAATCCCAGCTCTTCATCTCTGACTGCATCTTGGTAAACAGTGACGCGTATTTCAGCTGCGTCAGGGTAAATTTTTTCAAGCTTTTTCTTGTGTTTATATGCTGCTTTTAGGCCTTTGACGATTGATTGAGCATGGTCATACGTTTCACTATCTTTAGAGGCGATAAAGTCGGAATATATTTGCTCTTCTGATAGGTTGTAATGCTGCACCAAGTTAAGCATCACATTTTCAACTTCATTTTTTATTTCGTTGCGAAGGGCACTATCTTGTTTGAGTTGGTCACAAGTTAAATTGCCTTTACCGCTAGCTTTTAGTTGGCGTTTTAGCTGTCCCCAAATAACCGTGGTGAGTGGTGAAATGTTGCGGATATCATTATCAGATATTGCTTCGATGGATGGTGGGAATGACATTTGGTAAGCTTCAGTAACTTCACCGAGGTCAAGATCCATCGCGCCTACGGGAACGTCGACATAAGTGGTTGAATACGGGACACATGCTGCTTGATCTTCAGAGAATTCAAAACTGTAATCACCGGACTCACCTGATACGGTAGAGGGTTCTGTTTGTTGGTCATATTTTCCATCCCCATCAAAATCTAACCAAACGGTTGCGCCGACGACATAGCCATCAATAACTTTTCCACTTGATCTAATAGTAGTCTCAGAGGGGAGTGGCGCGGGTTCTGCTATAGGCACTGGTACTGGTACTGGTTTTTCTACGGTATCCGGTGTTAGTAGTACCTCTGGGGTGTCAGAGCCACCACCGCCGCACGCGGTAAGTGAGAGTGCGAACACTGATGAGATGATTAGTTTGTTATTGTTATTAATCATGAATGATTGTCCCTGTTAAAATAAATTCCATAAAGCAGTTTGTTGTTTGAAACCTTGTCTTGCGCTATGAGCACATTTTATTCGCTGCAGCTGTGTCCTTTAATAAAGGAGCAATTGGCTTAAAATTATTAATTATCGCCTTTTAATAAGCGATAAATTTGTAAAGTATAATTTCAGCTGAACGTTATAAGAAGACATTAATCTTTTTAGATACTTAGGTCAACTATGTCTCAAATATGGTCCGAAATATGATCTGATTTCTCTGTCAATTTTAAAAATTTATTTCAAGGTTGATACAAGAACAGACATCATTAGATTTAAGCGTGGGGAGGGTGAGGAAGATAAATTAGTTGGTGTTGGAGGATAAAACAGTGAATGACATTAATTTCATTCACTGTACACACTAGCTAAGCTACCTAATGCCTTTAGTTACTTTTCATCAAGGCAATAGGCATAAGATTGCTAGTTTTACTCAGCATTTTGCACTACATCATCGGTAAAGTCAGTTGGCCAAAATTTATAACCTTGCACTGTCGCTTGAGCTGCTGCCCCCCATAATGCTGATTGATAGATTCTTACCCCATCAACATCATAAGAAGTATTCGCTGCGGCTTGTCCACCTTCTTCTTCGTGCTTTGCACTCGCTTCAGCTCGAGCACCGGCATCCCAACCTTCTTCTTTAAAACGTCTTAACGCTTCAGCACTGCTATAAGCATAAACAAAAGCTACTGATTTAAAACCAATGCCAACACCAACACCTAACGATGCAAAGCGATAAAACTCTGACTGTCCATTCACTTTAAGGACACAAACACCACCACCAGTAGATGCGGCAAATAAATAACTATCACTACCTGTACAAACCAAATAACCTAAGCTTTTACTTAATACACCTTTAGCTGTTGGATGATCTTCATAGATTTGTTGTAGCGCTTCAGACGTTTCTTTAACGGCATTTTTCTTTTTATCAGCAGGGGTATTACCTGTAGCACAACCCAATAATAAACTGGTGGTTACGCCGGCCAAAATAAGATTTTTTACTGTCATTTGTTATCCCTCAAGAGTTATTTGTAAATCAGTTTTTTATTATTTAACTTTTTTAGTAAATCAATAAATTAATATAGGATTAATTTATTGATAAAGATATGTTTTTACTTAATTTAAAAAGTTCATAGACTGACAAATCATTTAGTAATAAGGAAATGGCATGACGGAGCACAACATATTACTAAAGGTTGGGGGTAGGGCCTGCATTACTTCTCCGTGATAAAACTATTAATATCTTAACGGATGCTTTATTTACGTTTTAGTTTGCTAAACGATTGGCATGAATAAAACAGTTAACACTCCTGTGTAACAATAACACCGTGAAGTGATGCTTTTTAAGACAACTTGTTATTAAAATACGCTATTTATGTGTTTATATAACTTTATTTAACAATTTTTAGATTTAACGCTTTACAAATAGAACACCAGTATTTAGAATGCGCCCACTTTTGAGGAATAGCAAAATCTTTCTTTAAAGTAACTTGGTGAGATGGCTGAGTGGTCGAAAGCACCGGTCTTGAAAACCGGCAAGGGTTTGTAGCCCTTCTAGAGTTCAAATCTCTATCTCACCGCCACATTCAAAAAAGCCGCTAACTGAAAAGTTAGCGGCTTTTTGCTTTTATGATTTTATAAAAGTGATATAAAAAGCTATTGCTGATTATAAAGAGATTGAACATTGTTAATACTTAAGGACTGCGCGTGATCATTATGGATACGAATAAAACTTCCAGTAAGGCTAATACACAACATATTAAACGTATTGCTTTAGCCGTATCACTCGTAACATCCTCTTTATTACCTTTTCACTCATTTGCTCAAGCAGAAGCCAGCCAAGACATTGAATCGCAAGTACCTGTTAGCTCACAGCAAGCAGAAACTGATGTAGCGCTGAGTCCCGCAATTACCGTTGAAAATCTTGATGAAATTTATCGAGAAATGGCGACTAATACCCGTTTTGAAAATTTATCACCAGCAGATGATTTTTTCGAATCCCCTTATCAAGTGTCTATTTTTTCGAATCCAAACGGTGAGGATAGTGACAGGCTTTGGTCTCAAACTAACTCAATTTTTGCCTACGGTTTTGGTGTTATCGGTTTAATTGCTTTATTACCAGAAGACATCTCAAATTGGGATAAAGAAGAAGGCGTTTTTAATAAGTGGACTGAGAACGTGAAATCTGGCCCTGTATGGGACAGAGACACGGGCATGTTAAACCTGATCGGTCATCCTTATTTTGGTGGTGTGTATTATCAAGTAGCCCGTAAGTCAGGCTATCGTCAGTGGGATTCATTCGTATACGCAACGATTATGTCGACCTTCTACTGGGAATACGGCATTGAAGCCTTTGCTGAAGTACCTTCAATTCAAGATTTAGTCATTACCCCTGTACTTGGTTGGGCCTATGGTGAGTGGGCATTTAATACCGAAATGGATATTAGAGAAGACGGCGGTGATGTTTGGGGCTCAAGTATTTTGGGTAGCACTGCATTATTCTTTCTTGATCCAGTTGATAGTATGAGTGTTGGTATTAACAACATGTTCGGTAAAGAAATTATCAGAGCAGGTACTGGTTATGTAAGTTTTAACGAAATCCCTTACGGTGATGCAGGTCAAACTGATAGTCAAGTTAGCTTCAATATTTCATTACAAATGGGTGATGGTGGCCATTACTCGCCAAGTACTGCCAAACGTTCATCAAGAGCTAGAGATCCTATTGATACTGGTATTATTGGTGTTAGTTATGGTGTGGGTCAGACAGAGCTAGATGATTTATGGGAAGTTGAGGGTGACACAACGACTGAATACAGTTTAGGTTTATATTTTACCCGTCAATTTTCAAGCAGAGTGACTTACTCCAAAGGTAAGTTTACCGACGGTTTCAGCCCTGCAGAAATTAATTATGAAAACTATAGCTTAGACAGTCAATTCTATTTTAATAGTGAAAGCGACTTCAGACCTTACCTAACGACAGGTTTTGGTGAAACGTTGTGGAAAAAAGACATAGAAACGAAAAGATTCCAAGTTAATGCGGGTGTTGGCGCACATTATAAGCTTAATAATAATTTTGCTTTACAACTAGATTGGCGCTTTTACCACAGTACCAATGCTAATACTTCGGATCATAATACTACGTTACGTTTTGTCTATTTCTTAGGTAAGGGCGAAAGATAATCGCTCAAACTTCGTTGTAAATTAAGTATTAGTTAGTGCATAAATTGTAATTAAATATGAATAGTTAGTTACTCAAGTAGCAACTTTTTATTTTTTATAATAGGCTTTGATCATTCCTCGAGTTATTGGAGTGGTTATGAAAAGCAATTTATGTAGTCTTTTATTATGTTTTCCACTTTTACTTGCTTGTCAAAGTAATCAAAACCTCCATGTTAACCAAGCTAGCTCGCCAACAGACTTATACTTAGATAATCAATTCCTCTCTTTAGAACCCATTCATATCGAAACAGAACTAGAGATATTTCAGCTCGACGATGGCATGCGTGCCATGGTTCAGGATAAATTAGGTAATAACCTAACCACTCAGCAAAAAGCGCGAGTATTACTTGATCACCTGTTTAATGAAGAGAGTATCGCGTTAAGTTACGACGGTAATGCCAATGTTACCGCACGACAGGCCTACCATAATAAATTAGCTAATTGTATGTCACTCACCATCTTAGCGTATGCTTTAGCTGATGAAGCGGGCATGAACATTAGCTTTCAAGATGTTGATGTTCCTGAATATTGGGTAAGGAATGGCCAATATAGTTTATTAACAGGTCATGTGAATTTACTGGTAGAAGAAAGTGATGAAGTTAATAAGCGCGTCGTTTGGGGAGCAAGAAAAATTCGAATCGATTTTGACCCTTTTGTTGCAAAGAAAAGCTTTCCTTCTCACACTATTGAAAAGCATACATTACTCGCTATGTTTTATAATAATAAAGGGGCAGAGGAGATGCTAAATAAAAACTACCCACTGGCCTACCAATATCTTAAAAAAGCGACCATTACCGATAGTGATTTTTCTTCCGCTTGGGGAAATTTAGGGGTTTTATATAAACTCTCTGGTCATTACGATATGGCGGAAAGTGCTTATAGTCATGCTATTAGCCTACAAGGTGATAATCTTACCTCACTCGGTAATCTAGCTTTGTTGTTTACCATACAAGGACGACCTGAGGAAGCACAAAAAATAGACGCATTTATACACAAAGCACGTGTTAAAAACCCTTACTATCATGCATTACTTGGTAATGAAGCTTTTTTTAAGCAGTCCTATCACCAAGCGATAAAGCATTACAAGAAAGCTATTCAACTTGATGATGAACAACATGAATTTTACTTTGGCTTAGCTAAAGCTTACTACAAGCAAGATAAATTAGCGTTATCTAAATATGCTATGAAAAAAGCGGTGGCGCTAACAAAAACGAAAGATACGCAGAAGCAATATATCGCGAAACTTAATTTCCTTAAATACCATGAGACAACTAATCATTGAATAGAAGTATAATATCTTTGCTATTCCTAAGCCTGCTTTATGTATCAATAGCTTGGAGTAGTCCTTGGCGAAGCTCAGTACAACTATCACCAGTTATATCTGACAAAGACAATTTATCAGTGCTTGAGCACTTAAAAAATTTATCATCAGATCAATTTTTAGGTCGTAAATTTGCTAGCCCAGGCAGTATTGAAAGTCAGGATTACCTTGTTTCTGCGCTTAAGACTCTCTCAATACCCGCATTTAACAACCAATATCGCCACCACTTCAAACAATCAACTCTATTTCAGTCCAAGCAAGGCACTAATGTCATTGCTTGTATACCGGGTACTCATCAAAAAGACGAATACATTGTATTAACTGCTCATTATGATCACCTTGGTACTAAACGTAATAAAATCTACAACGGCGCAGATGATAATGCTTCAGGGGTAGCAGCTTTATTGCTCTATGCTGAATTACTTAAGAATAGTCCATTGAAATACAGTGTTATTTTGTTATTTACTGATGGCGAAGAAGTTGATTTGTTAGGGGCTAAAGCTTTCATTGCTGAGCAGAAAAATATACTCAGTAAGATTAAAGTAAACATAAATCTAGACATGATTGCAGGGAGTAAGAAAACTAAAAAATTACGTTTTTTAAAAAAGGATCTTGCACAACTACTTTCAAGTCAGCAACTTGATGAATTAACTCAACTTCAACATCACTTTAAGACTAACTCAGTTATTCACTTAACGCCTGGTTTCAGACGTGTTAAAAGCGTAGGCTCTAATGTCAATCGAGCAAATTGGCTCATGGCAAGTGATCATGGTGTGTTCAGTAAAGCAGGGATCCCTTTTATATATTTTGGTGTAGGTACTCATAAAAACTATCATAGTGAATTTGATGATTATGCCAATATTAATCAAAATTTCTATTTAGCCGCCATTAATATCATTTTTCAACAACTCGTCTATATAGATAATGCTATGTATGAGGGAGTAATACCTGATTGATTTGGTCAATTATCTGACTTAAAACAAAGTTAACGATAATTTATTGTAAAGCTACAAAAATGATACAGATGACAACCACTAAAATTAGTTACACTTAGCGCTCATTTATATTGAACAGATAAAAGCAAATGAATAATTTACAAACAGCTGGCGCTGAGAATAATAAACCATGGAATTTACTTTTCTTCGCATGGATATTAGCTACAAGTGGCACCTTAATCAGTCTATTTTTTAGCGAAATAGTGCAGTTACCCGTTTGTGTGTTGTGCTGGTATCAAAGAATTGCGCTTTACCCTTTAGTGATTATGCTGCCTTTGGCACTTTTTCCTTTTGATGTAAGCATTATTCGCTACGCTAGCCCATTGGTTATCTTTGGCTGGTTTGTTGCACTATTTCATGTGTTAGTTGTTGCAGGCATTATCCCAGAAGCGGCACAACCCTGTGTTCTTGGAATTCCTTGCTCTGAAACCCACTTTAATTTACTTGGCTTTATCAACATCCCGGTGATGTCATTGATTACATTTTCACTGTTAGGGCTGTTATTATTTCTTGCTAAAAAATCATTCATTCAAACTAATAACAAAAACACTTAACAGAACATATACCCAAGCTACCTGAAGATGCAGGTTTCAGCTGGAATTAGAAATGCCTTTAGGCAAGGCATTGATTGAAGAGAATAGTTATTCTATTGTCGAAATCAATAACGTAGCATAAAGCGTTTCTAAACCAGCCCTGCGGGGACGTCTGAGCAAACCATGTTATTCGTTGCCTCCTTTTTTAAGGGAATAACCCTTAATAAAATGAGGCGCCTTGATCATGAATTGCTCAAGCGTCCTGAAACACGCATCTTCAAGTGGCTTGGGTATAAACTATAAATTTACTAGGATCTTTACTCGGAATAATCATGAATAATAAAACTATTTTTATCAGCGTTGCCGCATTTATCGGCGTCATATTCATTGCAGCAGTTGGAGTTTACAAAAGCCAACAGCCATCAACGGTAGCTAGCGAACAATTACCGGCATTAGAACGTATTGGTGCTCCCTCTAAAGGTGGTAAACAAGCGAAAGTGACTATTGTTGAATTCTTTGATCCCGCTTGCGGTACTTGTAGTCAATTCTATCCATTAATTAATAACTTAGTTAAGAAATATCAAGGGAAAGTTAACGTGGTTATGCGTTATGCGCCATTACACAAAGGCTCAGATGATGTTGTAAAAATGTTAGAAGCTGCGCATCTACAAGGAGAATTTTGGCCGGCACTTGAATTGTTATTTGCTAACCAACAGCGCTGGGTTGAACATCACGTATCAAATCCTACCCGTGCATTAGCGGGTATAAAAACGCTAAATGTAGACCACAACCAACTTGATGCCGATTGGCAGAGCAGCGACATAGCAAAAACTATTGCACAAGATATTCAAGATGGACAAACATTAAAAGTACGAGCGACACCGCAGTTTTTTGTTAATGGAAAACCTTTAGTGGTGTTTGGTTATGAGGAGCTTGTTAACTTAGTAGAAGAGGCGGTTGCCGAGGCCTATTAGTTAATATTCATTAGCAGACAATTTAAACACAGTACCAATACAAGCATTAAATGTACTGTGTTTTTTGTCTCCTGATTTACATTATAATTATATGTTTTCTTGGTTATTATTTTGAGTCGTCAGAAAACTCTGTGGTTAAATAAGATAAAAACTCTTGGCTTACCTTAGACAGACTTTTGTTTTCTAGATACAAAGCTTTAACAGGAAATGTTAATGGTGGATTAAAAGATGCAATAGCCGTATTATCCGATAAATTACCTTCAGCGGTAAAACGATCTACCACGCAAATTCCAACACCTTGAGCGACTAGCCTTGCAGCAATAAAATAGGTTTGTACTTTTATTAACGCCTCTAAACTGATGTTGTCTTTCATCATTCTAGTCCATAATAAATCTGCCAACGGCCCACTGTCACCAATATCGATATATTCAAACTCTTTTAGTTGGTTTAAGGTCAACTCTTTAGGGCAATCTGGGAAGCTTACTTTTGGATAAACAATGACTAATTCTGACTGAGCCAACTCAATTGAAGTTACGCCAGGCATGACATTGGGTGCAAATAATATTGCTAGGTCACATTTATGTTCTAATAAGGTTTGCATTACCGCATCGTTATGCACGGTTTGTACGTTGAAGTTCACCTGATGATGTTTATGGTGGTATTTTGCAATTGCACTAGGAATAACATCAAAGCCTAATGCAGGACTACCGGCAATATTTATTTGGCCGTACTCTGATTTTTTTATGTTCTCTGCCGTATTTTTTATCGAGCGCATCTGTTGGTATATCTTATCAACTTCATCAAAAAGCATTTCGGCTTCATCGGTTGGAGTCAAACGACCTTTGACCCGTTCAAATAAGTCAAAACCGAGTTGCATTTCAGCATGAGATAGCACTTTACTAACAGAGGGCTGTGAAACATGTAATATTTTTGCTGCATTAGTAATTGAGCCAGTGGTGTAAATTGCATGAAAAATCTCAATATGTCTTAAGCGCATTTTTATATCCTAAGTTGGTTAGGGGTAATTTATTATATATACCCATGAAACTCGCACCTTGAGTATCATGGGTATAGCTTAGGCAAACAGGTAAACGGTTAATGTCCATAAACAAGCCGCACATGTTGCGGCAAACGTTGCAGGTACTAACTGCGATTTCACATGATCCATTAAATCACAACCTGTGGTCATCGCACTCAGTATAGTGGTATCTGAAATTGGCGAGCATTGATCACCAAATACACTGCCGTTAAGTACCGTAGCAAAACAAACCATCATAAAAAGTTCGGGGTTAGCAAGTCCTTGAGACTGACAAATAGCCCAGGCTAAAGGCATGGCTAACGGAAATGCGATGGCATAAGTTCCCCAACTTGTACCTGTAGAAAAGGCAATAACCATAGTAATTAATTGTAATATCAGTGGTAAAGTCCAAAAAGGTAATTGCTCGCCAAGTTGTGAAACCAAATATAAACCACCGCCTATTTCTTTACTAATACTGCCTATAATAACGGCTAACATTAATATCACCGAAGCAAGCACCACACCTTTTAAACCATTACCAAAACCATCAATTACGTGTGTTAATGACATGCCTTTTGCTAATGCGATACCTGCTGATAGTAATAAAGCAGTCCCAAAAGCCCAATTAATTTTAGGTGAGCCTAAAAATATAAAAGTGAATACAGCAATCGATATTAAGGTGACTAACGGTAAAATAAATTCTAAAACATGAGGGTTATATCCTGAAGGTACATCACAGCTGTGTAACTCTTTAGCACTTAATGGTCTTGCACCTATAGCATCTAGCTTACCTGTTGTTAGAGCTCTTTGATGGGCGTCTCGAATTCTCTTACCTGAAAAGGTGGTGATATTTAAGCTTAATAGTAAGGTACCTAGTACGGCAAAGATGGCATAAAAACTAAAGGGGATACTACTAAAAAAGAAATTTAATCTATCCGATTCAGTCGCTAAAAATGATACCCCAGGAACAAATATCAATGCTTGCACATAGGCTGGCCAAGCATTAAAAGCAATAATAGTGGCTATAGGGGAGGCAGTAGAGTCGACAATATAACTCATCTCTTCATGGCTTACATTGGCTTTATCCGCTAAAGGTCGAACAGTTGTACCCACTAATACGGTGCTCATAGTGCCACCCTGAAAGAATAAGATGCCAAGTAACCAAGAAATCACTTTCGCTGAACGCGGCCCTCTAACAAAGTGAAGTGTCATATAGTTAGCAAAGGCTTGTGCTGCACCTGTTTTAGACCAAATACCTAATAACCCGCCCAATAACCATAAATAGAGTAACAGTAACGCTGCGGTGCCTTCTTTGGCCAAGTTAGGAATGATAACGGCATCAGTTAAATCATATTGACCTAACATTAATGAACCAACCACTATACCGCTAAACAGTGAGGTAAGTGGCTCGCGGGTAAGTAAGCATAAAACAATCGTGATAAAAGCGGGTAACAAAGACCAAATGCCAAAATGAAAAGCAGGCTTTAGCAGCTTTAATTTATGTGCTTTATCTTCAACCCACTGTTCTTTTAGTAGAGGTTCTTCGTTTAGCTTATTTAAGTTTTCTTGTTTAAGTGGTGATTTTTGATAAGGAACAATACCTGAAATAACAACTTCTTTACCCTTGTATATATATGCAGGATTACCTGAGTCTGTTTGGTAGGTATCAAAAACATAAGACTGCTCTAGCCAAGTTTTATTAACAGAATTACTGACAAATATTGCAGAAAACAGCCCTAAAATAATAATAATTAAGGCAAGAGTATTATTGTTACTCATTCATGAACCCCTCTAAGATAGGGGTTCTGTTATGTATAATCATTTAAACACCTTGTTGGATATCTAATCTTTAAATAAAAATTCAATGGGAAAATAATATAAATTTTATTATTTTAGTTCTATCCTATAACCTTAGGTTATAGGATAGACTTGAGTAGATAAAGGAAGTAATGATTTTTATTTTATTAATTTTTAAATAATGGTAATTGATATTTGGTTTTCACAGCTGTTGTAAGTAGCTCTAAAAACCACTGACTTCGTGAAATGACGGTTGTTCATTAGTAACTTATGGACTGACAAAAGGAAGACTTAAGTAGAGTTGAATAACCAAAGCATTGGTAATATCAATAAAGAATGCACCAACTAACGGAACGACTAAAAAAGCTTGTGGTGACGGCCCATGCCTTGCGACAAGAGATTCCATATTGGCTACTGCTGTAGGCGTTGCACCTAAGCCAAAACCGCAATGACCACCAGCAATAATAGCAGCATTATAATTCTTGCCCATGATTCTAAAGGTAACAAAATAAGCAAATATCATTAACATGACTGTTTGGATTAAAATGATCACTACCATAGGGCCTGCTAAGCTCGCTAATTGCCAAACTTTTAATGACATTAATGCTAAAGCTAAGAAAATAGAAAGCGCCATCGTTCCCCATAAATCTATACAAGCTCTACTGATAGTGTAACGCTTAGATACTTCACATAAATTGGTGGCGACTACGCCAAATAACAATGGCATTAAAAAAGCGGGCAGTACAATATCAGCAGCTTTTAAATTAAGATAAACGATATGGCCAACCGTCATACATAATAAAATGATAAATAAGGTTTCCATCATTTTTTTGGGGGTAACTAAATCATGGTCCTCTGGATTGAATGTTATCGTGTCATCAAGTTCCTCATGATATTCATCTGCTTTAAGATTATAACGAGTAATGAGCCTTTTACTCACTGGACCGCCAACTAAGCCGCCTAAAACCAAGCCCATTGTCGCTGCAGCCATGGCCAATTCAAAGATGTTAGCAGGCATATTATATTCTGTAATGAATAAATCAGCGTAAGTTGCGCCATTACCGTGACCACCTGATAACGTCACTGAACCACCAATTAAACCCATTAAAGGGTTCATTCCAGCGCCGATTGCGATTGAAACACCGATAGCATTTTGTACGAGTAAGTACACGGTTGCCACACCTAGAAATAAGACAACTTTTGGGCCGCCTTTTAATAATAGTGAATAACTAGCACCTAAACCTACGGTGGTAAAAAATACCGTCATCAGTGGATTTTTAAAACTCATATCAAAATTAAAATGAATGTCAAAAATAGAGTGGGCGATTGCTGCCAATATTGAAAAAATAATGCCGCCAACAACGGGCTCTGGAATGTTGTTATTTCGTAAGAATGAAACTTTACTATTACAATAATACCCTGAAAAAAGAATGATGAGTGCTACCACGAGCGTTTCAAGAATACTGATATTTATTTCCATAGCTAAGCTCACTTTATTATTAGTAACTCAAAAGTTAGGCTCTGCTTTGCTGTAAATTAAAACAAAGTGAACCTGATTGAGTATTTTTAATTGAGGTTTTATTTTTATGCTTTTATCGAATAAGAATCGTTACATTTTGTTTAGCACATCCTCTAGAGATTCACCTTGGCGGATACATTCGATTGTTAGATCATCATCGTGACCAGCTACGGTATAGATCGCCACTCTGGGTAGGCTGTTATAATCAAAATGATTGGTAAAGTAATAGCCGCCGGTATCGTGCACCATGACATAATCATTGCTCTCTAGTTTTGGCAAAGGTTGATTACTACAAATAAGATCACCGGAAAAACAACACGGACCTGCCACATCGGTTGTGACCACTTCTGATGTTTGCGCGGTTCTTTCTTCACCCTTTGTGGTATAGCCAGTCACTCTTATAGGCCATGATTTAGGTAAAAAAGCAGTGCGGGTAATGATTTGTGCACCCGCATGCGTGGTTGCAATATGGCGTCCACCAGAATTTTTTGTATATTCAACGCGAGTGATAATAACGCCATTTTTAGCAACAATAGCACGTCCAAATTCAGTTTTTACTTGGTACTTATCGGTAAATAATAACGGGACTTCGGCTTTTAAAATATCAGCATAATCTTTGAAACTTGGCTTAATTATTTCCGAACTAAAATTAACTGGTAAGCCGCCGCCAATATCTAATCGTGTTATTTGTTGGAGGCCGACCAGAGAATTGATTTCCTCTGCAAGTTCAGTAATTATTTTAATCCCCTTTGCCATTAAAGATAATTCACAGCCCTGAGAGCCAGAGTGCGTATGAATGCTCTTTAACCATGGACGTTTTTTATAAATACTGATGAGTTCATTACGATTGTCACCATCTACTAAGGCGTAACCAAATTTAGAGGTTGCTGTGGCTGTGCTCGTTGACCCTATTTTTCCGCCCCCAATTTGAGGATTAACACGAAAACCTATTACTGATGTACTTTCAGGAAATTCAAGCATTAGTGCATCAATACGCTCAAGTTCCTGCAAGTTATCTATATTTAACGCGATTCCTTTTTTTATACAGGTTCGTAAATCCTGCAGTGTTTTTGCTGGAGAATCGAAGATAATATTTTCAGCTGTAAAACCCGCGGTAACAGCTATTAATAGCTCTCCAGGACTTGCTACTTCAGCTCCCATGCCATATTCACGTAAAGGCTCTAGAACTTTAACTAATGCATTAGCTTTGACCGCAAAGGTATGAAAAAAATTAGCAGGAAAAGCGGCATAGGCGTCATTCACAGTTTTTTTCAAACCATCTAAATCCATTACGCCAATAGCCGTTAAATTGTGATCAATAACTTGTTCATTAATAGCCGTTTTAATTATGTTTTGCTTTCTGTTCATATTGGTATCTTTTAAATTAAGGAAACATGCAACTGTTGTGGTAACAGGTGATTCTTTGTCGATACCTTTAAGATAAGGTAGCAAGGTGTAAATGGATAATAGTTAATCTTTGCTAGGTAATAACTTTGGGTTATGTGCTTAAGTCGCAGGTGATTAAGTACCATAAGTTGCAGCTAAGGCATAAAAATTTCGCTACAACATTTGGTTATACCCTCAACAAAGAAATGAATTTGCCAGTAAAAGCGGCAATAGCTACGCTTTTACTTACACCAACTGGATTCATTAATAAACCATTTGGTGTTAGCACCTTCTCCCTTATGAGAATGGCTCTTATTATACCAATTAAGGCAATTTATTGTGACTGTCACTACTGATTTAGAATTATGTCGTTTTATAAATGAAAGCTACCAGGAAGCAGATATTATTGCTTTTGAACGATTCTCTCAGCAAATGTTTAATAGCGCACTCAGTGCTGATTTAAAAACGCTTTCAATGGTACAGCGTTATCAAATAGCCTTGTTATTATGGCAATCTTTTTGTTGTCGTAGTACAAATGAAAATAAAGTTGTTATCGAAAATAGAACACAACAAGATGCGTTAGCTGATGGGGTAGTTATATATATTATTACTGATGACAAGGCTTTTATTGTTGATTCAATCTCAGCGTTATTAATGGCACATGGCTATAAAATTAATATGTTTTTGCATCCAGTCGTCAATCGAAGTCAAATTTTACAAGGCAAAGAACAAACGGATAATGTTTCTCCAGACGAGTCAATTTTATATATAGAGCTTACTAACCAACTAGGACCAAAGGTGATAGGTGAGCTTGTCGAAACAATTCAACAATTGTTGGCTGATATCGCTAAAGTGACTCGAGATTGGCCGTTAATGATGGCTAAAAGTAGAGGGATAAATCATCAGTCGATGGAATTTAATGATATTGATGCCGAAAACTTTTTAACATGGCTTTGTCATGAACATTTTGTTTTCCTTAGTTATAATTCAATAACTGTAAATATTCGTGGTAACGCGATACCTAAAAAAGGTTCTCTAGGTATATTTAATGATGATGCTGAAGTAAGTAAACCTGCGTTAACACTTACTAGTGCGGAATTTAAACAATTAATTGCCATGAAAAGTTCACTGAAAGTCAGTAAGTCATTAGTAAAATCAACTATTCATCGGCATGACTACCTTGATTTGGTCAGTGTTAAGGAATTTTCAAATGATGGAAACCTAACGGTTATTCATCAGTTTTCAGGTTTGTTTACTCAAGTTGCTAATAACCTCCACCCTAATAAAATCCCTTTTCTAAATGCTAAGTTAGCACGAGTCTTACAACAGCTTAACCTGAAATTGGATAGCCATGATTATCGGAATTTCATCCATATTCTTGCGGTTTTACCTAAAAGAGAATTATATGAAAGTAGCGTTGAACAACTACTTGTTTTAGCGAAGGGCATACATAACCTTAACGTAAGAAGTAATTCCGGTGTTTTTATCAGAGAAAATGACTTTAATGAACAAATTTCCGTGCTGGTCTTTGTTTCTAAAGATGCATTTTGTACCGATTTACGTGATGAAATTGAGGATGAATTATCCAGAGCTTATCAAGGTGAAATCTTATCTCGTCGTTCAATGCTTAATGATAATTATCTAGCGCAATGGCATTTTATTGTTAAAAAAGGTGCAAGTCTTACTCATAAAATCGACACCGCAGCGCTGATAATTAGCATTGAAACTAAAACGCAAAGTTGGAATGAAAATTTAACCGCAATGATTTCGCAATTATGGCAGGGCGAACAAGCAAGTTTGTTATTGAAGAAATATAGTAGTGCTTTTTCAAAAAGCTATCGAGAGCACTTTTCTCCCAAACAAGCCATCGAAGCGATAAATAACATCGAGTGTTTACACGGTGAAAATACTCATCAGTTTCAAATTTATCGTTCAACACAAAATAAAAGTGAGCTTACCTTAAATATATATACTGTAGAGAAAAGCATTGCGTTAAGTGACTCTATTCCTATTCTAGAGCAGTTTGGTTTTAGACCTGTGGATGAATTTAGCTTCAAAGTCAGTTGTTCAAATAGCGATACTCGTAGCAAAGTTTATAGTTATACCCTTGAGTACCCCAATGAAGATACAAATATTGACGTTATAAAAATAAATCTTGAGCATGCATTGGCGCAAGTTTGGGCGGGCAATTTTGAAAGTGATGGTTACAACAAGTTATTACTTGGTGCCAATCTTAACATCAGACAAATTGTCGTTATCCGTGCATACGGTAAGTATTTACGTCAATTAGGTCTTGGTTACTCTGAAGAGTACTTCCAGCAAGCCTTGATTAGTTACCCTGGTATCGTTCATGGTTTAGTCAACTTATTTGAAGCACGTTTTGCACTAAGTGACCAAGGTATTGAACAACGAAAAGCAGTAACTGAGCTCATTAAAGCTGATCTACTGCAATGCTTAACGACCGTCTCAAAAATAGATCATGACAGAATTTTACGTAATTTTATCGCCGCTATCTCGGCAACTGTTAGAACTAACTTTTATCAAAAATCGTCTACGAGTGAGCCAAAAACTTATTGCTCCTTTAAAATACGTAGCGGCGAAATAGACGATGCACCACAACCTAGACCTTATGTAGAAACCTTTGTTTATTCTCCTCAAGTTGAAGGGGTTCACTTAAGGTTTGCTCCCGTTTCCCGGGGTGGTTTACGATGGTCTGATAGGCAAGAAGACTTTAGAACTGAAGTATTAGGATTAGTAAAAGCGCAGCAAGTTAAAAATGTTGTTATCGTGCCACAAGGCGCTAAAGGTGGCTTTGTACCTAAGCAACTACCCGTTAACGGCTCGCGTGAAAGTATTACTAACGAAGCTATCAGTTGTTATAAGGTTTTTATCTCTGCATTATTAGACATCACTGATAATAATACTGCTAACGGAATAGTTAAACCTCAAAATGTTGTTTGTTTTGACGATGATGATAGTTACCTCGTTGTCGCTGCAGATAAAGGTACGGCTACTTTTTCTGATATTGCTAACAAAATAGCTAATGATTATGGTTTTTGGTTGGGTGATGCGTTCGCCTCGGGAGGTAGTGTTGGCTATGACCATAAAAAGATGGGTATCACTGCTAAAGGTGCATGGGTATCAGTACAAAGGCATTTTAGTGAGATGGATGTTGATGTCCAACAAGATGAAATCAGTGTGATTGGTATTGGTGATATGTCCGGAGATGTCTTCGGCAATGGCATGTTATCTTCAAAAACAATAAAACTGGTGGCTGCTTTTGATCATCGCGATATATTTATCGATCCAAATCCTGATAGTGCCTTGAGTTATGTTGAACGAAACAGGCTTTACCACCTTGAACGTTCATCGTGGCAGGATTACGACAAAGCATTAATTTCTTACGGAGGGGGTGTTTTTAGTCGCTCGGTCAAACATATTGAATTAACGACAGAAATAAAACAATTACTTAATATTGATAACCAGATAAAACAGGTGTCGCCAGATGAATTAATTCGCCAAATTTTACGGTGTCAGGCCGATTTACTTTGGTTTGGTGGCATTGGAACTTACGTCAAAGCCAGTACTGAAATTAACACCGAAGTAGGGGACAAGGCTAATGATCTATTACGCATCAATGGCAACGAATTACAGTGTAAAGTCATTGGTGAAGGTGGCAACTTAGGTTGTAGCCAGCTTGCCCGAGTAGAGTTTTCAAAAGGTGGTGGTAAAATTAATACCGATGCAGTTGATAACTCAGCAGGCGTTAATTGTTCAGACAGTGAAGTGAATATCAAAATATTGCTTAATGGTTTAGTTGACAATAAAAGCATGACAAAAGCTGAACGTGATCACTTGTTAGAGACAATGACAGACGAAGTTGGCGCTATGGTACTGCGTAATAATTATTATCAAGCGCAAGCGTTAAGTATTGATGAGGCGAACAGTCAGTCTCACTTTGATAGCTTTACCCGTTTGAGCCAATACTTGGTTAATAGTGTCGGGCTAAACCGTGAATTAGAATACTTGCCCGATGATGAAGAGCTACAATCGAGAAATTTAGCACAACAAGGGTTAACTAGACCTGAGTTAGCGGTGTTGATGGCGTATTCAAAAATGGATGTGCATGATGCTTTATTAGAAGAAAAACAATTATTAACGGATGATTATTTCCAAAAGTACTTATTATCAGCGTTTCCTGATGTGTTAGCTAATAAATATACTCAATATATTCTCAGCCATCCTTTAGCACAACAAATTATCGCTACTAGTGTCGCTAATGAAATATTTAATCGTGGTGGAATACATGCAGTAAGAGAGCAGACAGGTGCGACTATAGCCGAAATTGTTAAAGCTTTTATTATTGCGAAAGAAGTTTTTTCACTTGATAATATTTGGTCTGAAATTGAGTCATTACATGGGAACGTCTCGGCACAAGTACAAATTAAGATGATGATAGAGGTGCAACGATTTTATCGTTTGATGGCTATCTGGTTTATCAACCATTCCAGCTCAGATGATAGTATTGCTACTATAGTGCAGCGTTATTCACCTGGAATAAACACCCTACAACAACTCAATGGTGACGAAATTACTTTACCTTTTTCGCCTGTTGATGAATCACTGTATCAACTTAAGAGTGAAGTGGGCGGTCTAGTGTTAGTGGATACTATTCATCAATTAAAAGTATCGAGTGTGGTTTTTTGCGACATTGTTAAAACGGCTTCAGAGCTTAATTTATCGGTGACAGAAATTCTTCCTTGTTACTGTCAAGTAAGTAAAATCCTTGGTCTTGCTTGGTTAATTGAGCAAACGGAAAAAGTGCAGGCAAAAGATCATTGGTCAAGGTTAGCGCGTTTTAGTTTGTTACTTGATTTGTTAGAGTTTAGGGAAAAACTAGTCCATAGGGTGCTCAAGAATAACCGAGAGTCAACGACTGATATTGCTATTGAACTATGGGCAACAAGTAAGAAAATAGAATTAAATAGAGTGCACAGAGTATTGGATGATTTAAAGGTTTCCGGTACGGTACACATTGATAAACTCTATTTTGCCAATCGCCAACTAAAGGCTTTAATCGCTTAACTCTTAACTTTTAACAACTGCAGCATCATTAATTATCTATCATTTGCTTGTTACAGGCAGTGATAGGTAATGATCACCCTACAATGATTTTATCTGTCACCTTTAATTCTTCGCTTTCTTAGTTAAATCAATAACTCATTCTACTATTTTATAATAGTTTTCTATAATTTAGCTGAATAAGGTTAATTTTTCCGCTAAAGATAGCTTTAATATACTTAGATAAAATTCAGCCTATAACCCTAGGTTATAGATAAGCAATAAAGGGTCAATTGTTAAAGCTGTAATTTAAGTTCATGGTTAAGGTGAATGAAACGTAACTAAATGATCAGGTAGCTAATAACCTGACAATTATAAAACAAGCTAAATTACAATGGTGGATGTCATGAAAGATAGATCAATGCTTAAGTCTAAATTATCACATTTGAGTTTATGCGTGCTAACAGCACTTACTTCTCAAGTTGTCTTTGCTGCGGAGCAAACAGAAGTAAAAGAGGAAGAAGTTGAAAGGATTTCTATCGTAGGTTCGAATATCAAGGGCAGCACTATGACAAGTGTGTTACCTGTTACTGAGCTTAGTGCAGAAGATATTATCGCAACTGGCGCTCTAGATGGAGATGAACTTTTACGCTCAATTCCTCAAATAGGTGCCGTTGGCTTTACTGGCACTCGTGGTGGTAATACCGGAACAAATGCAGCACGTGGTGATGTTGGCTCGGTTAACTTACGTAGTATAGGTGAAGGTAATACCTTAGTTTTACTTAATGGTCGCCGTATGGTGAACCATCCTATTACTCAAACAAATTTTGGCGTACCAGTAACCTCAGTTAACTCTAATACTTTACCTATTTCAGGGCTTGCTCGTGTTGAAGTGTTACGTGATGGTGCTGGCGCATTGTATGGCTCTGATGCTGTTGCGGGTGTAGTGAATTACGTGACCAAAGAAGATTTTGAAGGAGGTAATTTCAAAGTACGTTATGGCGCAGAGCAAGGTACTGACCGCAATGATTTTACCTTATCTGGCAACAAAGGTTTTGAGTTTAACAACAGCCAAACGTTTTTCATGATCAGTGCAAACTACGCTAAGAAAACGGGTTTACAAGCATCAGAAAATGGCTTTTCGAGTAATCAAGATTTACGTTCACGAGCACCTGAAGAATTTGCTGGCGATACCGACTTTGATAACCGTTCAACTCTAGAACCTTATGCAGACTTACATTACATTGGTTTACCGAGCAAAATTGATGATTACATCATTCGCCCAACTTCATATATTAACAATGCCGGCGAACAGCAATCTGCTGGCAGTTGTGGTGGTGGTGCTTTAGCTTCCGGTGGCGGAGTTATGGGGGATGTTTGTCTTGACGCCGCAGGTAGTCACGATAGAGCATTACGTCCTAACCGTAATGAAGAACGTACTTTAGTACCTGATATTGATCGATTGAATCTTTTTACTAACTTAAGTCATGAGTTTAATAATGGCGTTGAATTTTATAACGAATCTACTTATTACCGATCTAAAACTAAGCGTCAATGGGAACAATCAGCTATTTTAAGTAATGGTACTTTCGATGTACCAGCACACAGTTATTACAACCCATTTGGACCGGTAAATTTTGCCGATGGCCGTGTAAACCCCAATCGTATTGCAGGTTTAGATCCTGCTGTAGTACCCGTTGAAGGACTTGCTTATAATTTACGTATTCGCCCAACTGATGTCGGTCCACGTCAAGTTGAAGTTGAAAGTACTAGTTACCGTTTCTTAAATGGTTTGCGTGGTACTTACGATGATTGGGATTGGGACACGGGGGTATTATATAGTGAGGCAAAAACTGACGATAACATGAGTAATCGTATCAGCTCTCCTTTATTACTAGCCCAGCTTAGTTTAGATACCGCTGACGCTTATAACCCTTTTACAGGGGTTAATCCAAATAATCCAGCGAGTATTATCGATTCAACGCCTAATCCACAATCGAGCATTGACCCGTTTTTAACTACCGCTCAACGTAGTGCAAAAACGTCATTAACCATGGTAGATTTTAAAGCATCAAATCCATTTATGTTTGAATTACCTGGTGGTGAAGCCGGTTTAGCTTTCGGTTTAGAATATCGTAAAGAAACCTTAGATGAAGACAATAGTTCAAACTTTGATGGCTCAGAACCCTTTATTGAAGGTAATGCAGATCCGGTTAATCTAAGTAGTTTACAAGGTAGTAGTGTTCGCCTTGATGTCTCTGGTGAGCGTAAAGTGCTTTCTGCTTACGTAGAGCTTGCTTTACCCTTATTAGCGGATCTACCTGCTATTCATAGTCTAGATGTACAATTAGCCGCTCGTTATGAAGATTTTAGTGATATCGGCAATATAACCCGACCGAAAATGGCAGTTTCATGGTTCCCGGTTGAAATGCTGCAATTTAGAGGTGCAGTATCTAAAGGTTTTAGAGCGCCTAACCTTATACAGCTAAATTCTCCAGGCGCTACCCTGACTACAGGTGTAGATGATTATGCTGAAAACTCCCTTGATGCCAATGGTAACGTTGTTGTTAATTCAGATACTTTAGCCGATGGTGGCTCTGGTAATGGCAATTATAATTTATCAACATCTGGTAACAAAGATTTAGAGGCTGAAGAAAGTGAAAACATCAGTGTCGGTTTAACATTACAGCTTATGGATAATTTAACCTTTACCTATGATTGGTGGGAAATTGAGACAACAGGTACTGTTGGCGTCCTTTCAGATGAAAATATCTCACGTTTAGATTTGATAGCAAGAGGAGAAGGTTCATCAAATCCTGACGTTATTCGAGGCGCTATTGATGCTGATAATCCATTAGGAGAAATTGTTCAAATTAATCGCCGCTATGAAAACCTCAACACCCGTACCATTACGGGTTACGATATAGCGATCAATTATGATTTGAATACGTCAGTTGGTGATTTTGGCTTATCATTAAATGGTGCTAGAACATTAAAATTTGACCAAGAAGCTGGTGGTGATGCCTCATTAATCGTCGATGCTGGTGCTGATCCTGCAGTATTAGGTACTGCAGTGGGTGATATCGTTGGGACCAGCAGTATTCCAGAATGGCAAGCAACTGCATCATTAAAATGGAAATCAAATGATGCGCTATGGGGCGCAGGTTTATTTGTTAAATACGTTGGTGAAGTTGATAATACCAGTGTGTCCAAAACCGTTGATAGCGTAACAACATTCTATACTTCTAAAGCGCAAACTCGAGCAAATACTTACGTTACTCGTAATGACTTTATGGGATATGAAGGTGTGAGTCTAAGTTTTGGTATTAATAATATCTTTGATCAAGAACCACCATTGGCTGATACCACCTTTGGTTATGACGGTTCATTACATTCAAGCCGTGGAAGATACTTCTATACCAGTGCTAATTTTAGTTTTTAACGCTTAATTAGTCACAAACCTTATGGCTTGGCTGACTCAAAGTAGTCAGGCCATATTTTCTTACCCATGCAAGTTTATAAAGAACCAATTATGAAAAATTCCCTTAATTCATTAACTTTGCTATTGCCCTTATTCTTTTTATTTTCCTGTTCAGCCCCTCAAACTGCAGTTGAAGAGACTCCGCCAACCGTTTCTAAAAACACGGGGACTGATATTTCACCAACAGCAGCTCTTTCTTTAAAAGAGGAATTTCAACCTACAGCAGATAAGGATACCAACGCTAATAGTCAGTCCTGTAACAATGAGCAAGTAAAGTTAACCAGTGATTTTGCTGCTGGTCGGATGGATGAATGTAAAAGGACGGGTGAATATGAATATTCAATTACTTTAGTCCCTGAAAATACGCCTATCAATTCAAGTCCTTGGTATGCTTTTAAAATACAGGCAAAACAAGTTACGGATATCACTATTACCATGCAGGTACAGGGTGATAAACATCGTTACCCCCCTAAAATTAGTCGTGATGGTAATAAGTCGTGGCAGTTACAAGATTATCAGCTAAAAGGTGAGCGCTTAATCATGAAAGTGAAAGCATCTCCTCAGTCAGTCACAATTGCCGCACAAGAAATTATCAATAATCAATATTATGTTGATTGGGCAGAAGAACTAACGGTACAGAGTGCTTTTACCCAAAGTATTTTAGGGTTGTCTACTCAAGGTCGTCCTATTTACAAAATTGAAAGTCGAGATGAAAATAGTAATGAGTGGGTGGTGATTCTAGGTCGGCAACATCCGCCAGAAGTTACCGGTGCTCTGGCCTTATTTCCGTTTGTTGAAACCTTGTTATCAGAGAGCGAACTTAGTAAGTATTTTCTTAGAAAATATAATGTTCTCGTTATTCCCAATATAAACCCAGATGGTGTACATGCTGGTAATTGGCGTAGTAATGCTAATGGCATGGATTTAAACCGTGATTGGAATGACTTTTCTCAGATTGAAACTCAGTTAATAAATGACTATTTAAAGGGCTTAGTAGCGCAAGGGCAAAAAATTAAGTTTGCAGTAGATTTTCACTCTACTAAAAATGATATTTTCTATACCATGCCAGTAGACTATGGCGTTGAAAGCTCTTATTTTGTTCGGCATTGGTTAGGTGAATTGGACAGACAAATGCCTAACTTTAATGTGGTATTAAGACCAGGGAATAACCCAAACTTAGGTGTGTCAAAGCAGTACTTCTCTGATCAGTTCGGGGTTCATGCCATTACCTATGAAATGGGTGATAATACCGATCGTACTAAGATAAAACGTATTGCCTTTAAATCCGCTAATATATTGATGATTAACATGTTATCAGAAACTGATCATGATAAAGAATAGGAAAAGCTATGAATGTATTTAATAAAAAAGTAATCGCTTTGGCGATAAGTGTGGCACTACTAAGTGCTTGCACGACTGAAGAGCAACAGCCTAAAACTCAACAGATTGACTTATTAATCACTAATGGCACTGTTTACACGGGCGAAAGTGGTCAAGCCCAACAACTCGATGTGGCGATTTGTCAGCAAGTTATTTGTGGTTTATATCTTAGTGGTGAACACAGTATTAAAGCCGAAAGAATCATTAATGCTAAGAATAAAATCGTAAGTCCGGGTTTTATTGACCCTCACACTCACTCTTTAGCTGAGCTGCTAAGTAAAGATAAAAACCATAACTTAAATTACTTAACTCAAGGGGTAACTACCGTTGTTAATGGTAACGATGGCGGTGGTCCAGTAGATATAACAGCTATGGCTAAAAAGCTAAAAGCTAATGGTATTGGGACTAACACTGCATTATTAGTGGGTCATGGCAGTTTACGTGAACAAGTCATGGGCAGAGCAGAGCGTTACGCCACGCCTGAAGAACTCAGTGAAATGTCTGCGCTATTAACAACAGCGATGGAAGCCGGCGGCATTGGTCTATCAACAGGGTTGTATTATGTGCCTGGTAGTTATGCTAATACAGATGAAGTTATCACCTTAGCGAAAATTGCTAGTCAATATGGCGGGATTTATGACACACATCTGCGTGATGAAAGTACCTTTAACATAGGTTTTACTGCCGCCTTAGACGAAGCAATTAATATTGCCGACAAAGCTGATATACATTTACATTTAGCACATATAAAGGCATTAGGTGTTGATGTTTGGGGGCAAAGTAAGCAAGCGATTGAAATGATTACCCAAGCACAAGAAAATGGCACATCAATATCTGCCGATCAATACCCTTGGTTAGCATCAGGTACTAAGCTGCGCAGTGCGGTAATGCCTAAATGGGTAATGGCTGATTCAAAAGAAGCTTTTCATCAACGTTTAAAGCAAGCTGATTTATCAGCAATATTAGCGGAAGAAATCACCGAGAATGTTCGCCGAAGAGGAGGGCCAGATTCTCTTTATATTACTGAGTTTACTGATAAAACGCTGGTAAGTTTGAATTTACTACAGGTGTCAGAGCTGAAAAACTTATCTGTCGTTGATACGGCTATTTGGATGGTACTTCAAGGCGACGTTAGAGTAGCTTCTTTTAATATGTCACCTGAGGATGTTGAACGTTTCATGGTGCAACCTTGGGTAGTCACTTCATCGGATGGTACGAACGGTCATCCAAGGAAATATGCAAGTTTTCCGCAAAAATATCAAAAATATGTAGTCGATAAAAAATTGCTCACTATGGCCGAATTTATCAATCGAAGTTCTTCCCAAACAGCCAAAGTCCTTGGCCTTACTGAACGAGGTATTTTAAAAGTAGGTTATAAGGCCGACGTGATTGTTTTTGATGAACAAAATTTTGCACCTATGGCAAACTTTAACCAGTGGAATAATTACTCAGTAGGCGTAGAGCAGGTGATTGTCAACGGTACACTGGTGATAGAAAATGAAAAGTTTGGCGGTATCTTAGCCGGAAAATTTATTCAATAAGACGTCATATAGTAAAAGATAGTCGAGTAGAGGCTTTCATCTAATATTACTTTTAGGTGAAAGCTATTTAAGCAACCCAAGCTCCAGTTAAAAAACACTTCACTAAATCACTCATAATAGTCCGTACCTATTTTGTACTTGTCTGTAGACGAAGCACAACTATTGATAACACACAGTCAACTTGTTTGGATTATAGCTATAACGACTAACAGAGCTGACTTAACTTACTCATTCGATTTTCTCAGTCGTTGAGTCATGAACTGTCAATTGTTTCGCGAAATAGCCGTTCTAATTAGTTATAGCCCAGTACATAGCTATAGTTCGCTTCTTCAACTAAATCAAAACATCTCATTAGAGCGGAGGTTTTCTGAATCACCTTATTATTTATTGGGGTGCTATCTTTTACTTGGCTAGTTGCTGAACTAGTCACGAGGTTATCTGCAGGGCTATTGTTGCTTTTTGTTATTTGCACTTGGGTATTGTTAGTATCAGCCATTTTCATCACCTTGTTAAAACAGTTATTAATTATCTTGAATTAACATAATGTAATTTTATTTTGAAAAATGATAAGACTTAAGTTTTGCTTAGCCATAAAGGCAGGTTATACCAACTAAATTAAGTCAATGAGCAATGTTAAGTGAGGATAAATTTTCAAGAGCAGGGCGCTTCAACGAGTAATAGCTGACTATTAGGATTGAAAGCTATCTTGTAAAGATATTATCAACCCATGCCCTTAGGTTATATATCAGCTATGGATAAGAATGAATTTATTATTTTTGTTTGTATATACTTGATTGATAACTTATTAATAGCCTTGTAGAGGCAACAAACTTGGAACAAATATGCGACAGTTTATAACGATAATAATTTTAATAACTGCTTTTGGTTTTCAGCTTAATGTTAATGCAAATCAAACGGTCAACATTACAGGGCGTTTGCTTGATGAATCACAACAGCCTCTTAGTATGGTAAATATCACCTTAAACAATAAATCAGTTACCAGCGATAAACAGGGACGTTTTGTCATACCTACAGCCACTAAAGATATCTATCAGCTCAACTTTGTTAAAAAAGGCTACTTTAAAAGCATTCAAACGTTTAGTCATTATGAACTTTTCTCTCAGAATCAAGAAAAAACTCATGCTGCTATTGCAGACCTCACTTTAGTTACCAAAAAAGCTAAGCGAGTCATGTTAGCTTTTGGTGGTGATGTCATGATGGATCGACGTTATTATAAACCTTACTTTGGCGATTCTATTTTGATTTATCCAGAGACTAGGCTCAGTGATAGTAAGGCGATAGTTGAAAACATAAAACCTTATATGAGTATTGCGGATTACGCAGCAGTTAATTTAGAAACACAAATTGCCAATAAAACACCTGGAGATCGTGCGCCTAAGTCAGTTACATTTTATTCTAGACCTGAAATACTCGACGCTTTAGTGTGGGCAGGTGTTGATTACGTAAGTTTGGGTAATAATCACACCTATGATTATTTAGAGCCAGGTATGGAGTCGACTTTAGCCTTTTTACAGCAAAGTCCTTTAGGGTTTTCTGGTGCGGGGATGAATGCAAAACAAGCACTAAAGGCTCATCACGATACAATTAACAATACCGAATTCTCTATGCTAGGTTATGTCGGCTGGGAAGGAAGTTCAGAGCCTACGCAAACAGCTAATCACGAACACGGCGGCGCTGCTTATGGTTCAATGACTAATATTATTAACTCTGTTCAGCAAGAAGTGGGGCAAAATAGAGTCACCATAGTGCAATATCATGGTAGTCAAGAGTACGCTAACAGCCCAACAGGTGTTACCGAGCAACGATTAAAATCAGCATTAGATAATGGCGCAGCACTCGCCATTGCCCATCATCCTCATGTAACTCAGGGTCTAGAGCTGTATGACAACAAGCTCATTGCGTACTCAATGGGCAATTTTATCTTTGATCAAAACTTCAGCGCCACACAACATAGTTTCATTTTGTATGTTTGGTTAGATGAAGGTGAATTTCATCGCGCGGAAATAGTTCCTTTATACGTTAAGGGTTATAAGCCAACGCCTGCAACAGGTACTAATCGTTATACTGTGATGAAGCGTTTAACCGAACTTTCTAAGGTTAGAAATACCCTTATTACCCAATCGGGTGGTCACGGTATAATTACCGCCAAAAGACCATCAGTGACCGTTAAATCAGTTAACAATACACAGGTTAAAGTTAAAGCCGGTGTTAACACACCCGTTAAACATGAATTAACTTTTTCAAAAGGCAGCAAGATAGCGAGTTTGTATCACCTACCATGGCATAAACAGCTGAGTGAAGTATGGATAGAAGACGAAAATGTAAAATATCGTCTGGGTAAAAATTTAGTTAATGGCAGTAACTTTGAGAGCTTTTCAACGTTTGATAGCCCAGAACGAGGTTTGTTTTTTGATAGAAGTATCATGAGTTTAAATAATTATGGCGCGAGTGGTAATACAAGTATTGCTTTAGCACTTAATAACCAACAATCTACGTCTTTTGGTGTAAAAAGTTTTTGGCGTGTTTATTCTGCCAGTAGACAAGTTACCATTAAAGCAAATTATCAAAGTAAAAAAGCCGTTAAATTACACTATTACTGGCAAGGAAGAAAAAAGAAACAAAAGTTATTTGATGCCTTTGAAAATAGTCCTAAAAACTTAATTAAAACTGTTGAATTAAGCGGTTCAGATACATGGAAAAATGTAGAAGTTGACTATAACTCCCCAAGAGTCGGTTACAAAAGTTATCGTGTATTGGTAGAAGCTGAGTTGGTAGATGGCACCACAACCCAGTTAGATATTGACGACTTTGCTGTCATTGAATGGCATAGCGCTTTTACAGATAATCCGGTACCACAGTTTTTTTCCCTTGATAGCCGACAACCCGCTTACTTGAGCTTATCTAATATAAGTGAAACGATTAGAACCAAGTCAAACGCGGTTGTTATTATCACCAATTAACAAACGCCATCTAGCGTTATATCTACGGTCAGTATCCCTTGAATATACTTAAGTGGTACTGACCGTTATTTCTTATTATTACGATTGAAAGTACTAATCGCTTGAAATTGTCTTCATTCATACCAAGATATGAGTAAGGTTCACTATTTTAATACATTGGTATCATTAAGGTTTTATTTTGATTATTCTTTTGCCCCTATTTATTGGTATGGCGATTATTGGCTACTTAATGGCAAAGCCGTATTGGCGGGAACATAAGCGCGATAAAATAAGAAGCCTACCTTTCAAAAAGCAATGGCGTAAAATAATCCAGCAACGCATGCCTTACTTCAAGCAAATGCCAACAGATTTACAGCTACAGCTTAAACAACATATTCAAGTATTTATTGCAGAGAAAGATTTTATCGGTTGCAACGGTATTAAAATAACGGAAGAAATAAAAATTACCATTGCTGCTCAAGCTTGTTTATTACTGCTGAATAGAAAAACGGATTATTACCCTAAATTAAAAACGATTTTAATCTACCCAAGCGCTTTTCTTAAAGAGCAAAACCAGCGTAATGCTGATGGTGTTCAATTTACCAAAAAAGTCGCTTTAGCAGGTGAATCATGGGACTTTGGCAAAATAGTCTTATCTTGGCAAGACAGTCTACATGGTGCAGAACTACCCAATGATGGCCACAATGTGGTAATCCATGAATTTGCTCATCAACTAGATCAAGAAAATGGTAAAGCCAATGGCGCGCCCATTTTGGGTAAAGATCAAAGTTATCAATGTTGGTCTACAATCTTTTCACAACAGTTTAAAATATTACAAAAGCAAGCCGCTGCGGGTACACCATCAATATTTGATTATTATGGTGCCACTGAGCCAGCAGAGTTTTTTGCCGTAGTGAGTGAAGTGTTTTTTGAGAAATCTAAGCAACTATCTATAGAGTATCCTGCACTTTATCGTCAACTGACTAATTATTACAAAGTTGACCCCATTCATTGGTAAATATTTAGTATAAGTGTGCATTGAGCACCGTTAGATGCCAGTATAAAAAGTTAAAGTTATCAATATTATAAAACACATGACAATAATCCATATGTTTAGCTATACTAATATTTGTTAGGGAATAACAACATCAGTAATAGGGATTTAGTTAACATATGGAAATACACCAAATATCATTTGCCAAAGTCGGCATACTTAGTCATGACCTCGCAGAAATTACGGTTGATAATGGCGCAGATATTACCCTTAGCATGGTAAATGAACTTCATCAATTATTACTCTCACTGTTTAGTGAATCATTTTCATTACTTATTAATAAAACCAATTCCTATTCTACGCAACTTGATGCGCTAATCCATTTTGGTACTTTGCCCGCCATAGATAAAATAGCAGTATTTGCACCCAATAAATTAGCTAAGATGAGTGCTGATTTTTCAGCAACTATTCCAAGTTCTAACGCGTTAAATATTGAAGTGTTCACCGAACGTGATGATGCACTTGTTTGGTTGATAGACAAAAAAAGTTCTGCTGCCGGTCATAATTATCTATGGTAATCGGAGGGATGCTTTAAGTGGATAAGATAAGTCACATCTTGACGTTATATCACGAAAAATTAAAACGTTTACTCTCAAACCTCCAGTAACATTCGCTCAAAATGTTCCTAAAACGTAAATTTAAGTCATTTACTTTAAACAATATAAAACCCAACTGCAATCACTAAACTACTTGTTATATATGGAGTTTATATTTAATTCTTGGTAACGCGTTATTTTTTGTTATGGAAATAACATATAACATTAGATGAGACTCTATTTAGAGTGCTGTTATGACTTGATGCTCGTATTCAATTTCACTCTTGGTCCAGTTGAATGGTGTGGGCTGGTCCAATTAACGGTGTAGTGAAATTTACAGTCATTGTTTATTATCATGATTTTTTGGAGAAAATAATCCTTTCAGTAACTCCATAGGCAGAGGAAATAATATAGTAGAGTTTTTCTCTCCCGCAATTTCTGTCAATGTTTGTAAATAACGTAACATTATTGCATTAGGCTCTGTGCTCAGTTTATTGGCCGCCTCACTCAACTTTTCTGCCGCTTCCATTTCTCCCAGTGCATGAATCACTTTGGCTCGACGGGTCCTTTCAGCTTCGGCTTGTTTTGCTATCGCTCTGATCATGGTTTCATTAAGATCGATATGTTTTATTTCAACATTAGATACTTTTATCCCCCAGCCATCAGTTCTTGCGTCTAATATTTCTTGAATGTCGATGTTAAGCATTTCTCTGCTTGCCAACATTTCATCTAATTCGTGTTGACCTAATACCGAACGCAAGGTGGTTTGAGCTAATTGTGATGTGGCTTGTAAGTAATTTTCGACATTGATTATCGCTTTTTGTGAGTCGATAACTCGGAAATAAATAACAGCATTTACTCTTACTGATACGTTATCTCGACTGATGACATCTTGGCTTGGTACATCCATTACTACGGTTCGTAAATCAACACGAACAATCTGTTGAATTAATGGAATAATAATCACTAAACCAGGCCCTTTGACTTTGTCAAAACGTCCAAGAAAAAATACTACACCACGTTCATATTCACGCAAAATCCTAAATGCACTTAGCAGTAATGCAATTAATAGAATAATGACCACAACGGTGAATATTTGTTGGGTATTATTAAACACAACGTCCATGATTGTTCTCCTCTTCTCTACAAGGGATGGTAATTAAGGTTAAACCATCAATGGCTTTAATCTTAACGGCTTGGTTTTGCTTAACGGGCTGTGTAAATTCTGCCGCCCAACGCTCACCATTAATTGTCACAAAACCTTGATGAGTAAAACTTGCTTCGGCAAAAGCAATAGCGCCAATCAATTCTTCTTGTCCGCTTACGATTTTGTTCTTTCTTTTTCGCCACATTAATCCCAAGGAAAGCACAAAAAATAGTATTGATACAAAGGCAAAAGCAGCAATAAGAGGGAGTGAAATTTGATATTGCGGTTGCTCAGTATCGATTAAAAAAATAGATCCGAGTACAAAAGCAATAGTGCCCCCAATACCAAACACGCCAAAACTAGGCATGATAGATTCAATGATTAGCAAACTTATCCCTACGAGTAACAAGGCAAAACCTGAGTAATTTAAAGGTAAAAGTTGAAAAGCATATAGCGCAATCAAAAGCGAAATTACCCCAGTAATTCCTGCTACCCCTACGCCGGGACTATAAAACTCCAACACTAAACCATAGATCCCTATAAGCATTAAAATATAGGCGATATTTGGATTGGTGATCGTGGCAATAAAGTCATTACGCCAATTGGGGGGGACCGCTTTTAGTTGTGTGTTGTCTGTTGTCACCTCAGCAAAATGATGTTCTGAATGCTTTTGCTTTATGATAGTGGCAAATAACGCTTCGGCTGTTGGTACAATAAAGTTAATAACATTTTCAGCGAGCGCCTCTTCTGCAGTAAGGGTTGCCGCTTCAGAGACGGCTAATTCAGCCCATTGTTCATTCCTGTTGCGTAGTTGTGCTAACGAACGGATATAGGCAATGGCATCATTTAATACTTTTTTTTCCATAGCTGAAGGTGATTTGTTTTTTTTATCTTCACCTTGATTTGACGCTGGTGGGGCTATACTGACTGGCGTAGCGGCACCTAGGGTAGTTGCTGGCGCCATAGCGGCATAATGACATGCGTATAGCATATAAGTGCCAGCGCTTGCCGCACGTGCACCTTGAGGATAAACCAAACAAGCAATGGGTATTGTAGAATTTAATATCTGTTGATTTATCTCTCGTAGACTTGAACTCAGACCACCGGGTGTATCTAGCTTTATGATCACTAACGGAATGCTTGAATCATTATTAGCTTTGGTTATTTCTGTGACGAGGTACTCACTTACCGCTGGTCCGATCGCACCATCGATTGAAAGCACAGGTACTGTCCACTTACTTTGGTTAAGCGGGGGGCTTAACTGTGCATTGCCATATTGTTGAATAAGCAAAATAAAAGTTATAAGAAACAAAATCTTTTTGAGCATCTGTATTTCCAACCTTCATCCTTATGTTCAGTATAGTTCTAAATCTGAGTTTTTTGATCACATTTAACAACAAATGAAAGAGTAAAGTAGGGTGCTACAAAGTTAAAATAATTACGCTTGTCACATAATAGTCACTGCATGTAAGTCGATGGCTCAATAATATTTAGGGTTTGCTGTCTGAATTTAATAAAGCATGAGAAAAACTCGAATTATAGACTCAGTACTTCATAAATTAAGTAAACCGCACTATACTGTATGTAATTACAGTATAGTGCGGTTTTAATATGAAAGTTATTCCAATATATGCCGAAGCTGGTATTTCAGGCTTTGAATCTCCAGCAGCAGAATATAAAGAATTAGGCTTATCGCTTGATCAATTAATCATAAAACATCCCAATGCTACCTTCATTGGGCAGGCTTCTGGCCAATCAATGAAAGGGGTAGGAATATTTGATGGCGATATTCTTATTGTCGACAGATCATTAACCGCTAGAAATGGTGATGTTGTTGTGGCTAATTACAACGGTTGTTTCGTCTGTAAATTGATCGACAAGGTGCAAGCTAGGCTATTATCGGCCTCTGCTGATTTTGCGCCTGTCTCAATTACCCCTGAAGATGAATTTTCACTAGAGGGCGTTGTTACTCGCTCTATTCGCTTACATCATAAATCTCCAGAGTTAGCGGCATGTATGCTTTAGTTGATGCAGTATCATTCTACGCAAGTGCTGAAAAAGTTTTTGACCCCAGCATACGTAATAAACCCGTTGTTGTTTTAACTAATAATGATGGTTGTATCTGCGCTGTCTGTCCGATTGCAAGACGCCTTGGTATTCCAAAATTTATACCGTACTTTCAAGTTAAATCACTACTTGAAAAGCATGGCGTGGTTGTTCGTTCTTCAAATTATGAGTTGTATGCGGATTTGAGCGAACGAATGATGAATGTCATAGGCCGCTTTTGTGATAACCAGTATATATACAGCATTGATGAGTCATTTTTATATTTTGATCATTATGAAAGCTGCATAAAGGATTGGCACGAATATGGACATAAAATAAGAAAAGCCATTTGGAAAGAAACGAGACTTCCCGTCGGTGTTGGTTTTGGTGAAACAGCAACACTGTCAAAAGCGGCAAACCATGCAGCCAAAAAACTCTCTAGTTTTAATGGTGTAGCCGTTATTAATAGCGCAGTAAGCAGAGACGAAATACTCAAGCGCATGGCGGTAGATGAGGTATGGGGCATCGGGCGAAAAATATCGAAACGATTAGGGCTTGAGGGTATTAACAACGCCGCGCAGTTAGCAGAGCAAGATCCTAAACATATACGAAAACAATTTAGCGTAGTAACTGAAAGAACCGTGAATGAATTAAACGGCATCAGTTGTTTGTCTTGGGATGAGGTGAAATCACCCAAAAAAGAGATTTTCTCAACACGAAGTTTTGGACAGCGCATTACCACAAAAAATGAATTACGCTCTGCGTTGGTAACACATGCAGCCATTGTAGGAAGGAAAGTGAGAAGACAAAATTCACTCATTAAAAAGTTAATGATATTTGCCTCTAACTCGCCATATGATGACTTGTATTACAAGCAAGCCATGGTTTTTCCATTTATCATAGCGACCGAAAATACCTGTGAAATGGCGAGTGCGGTAAACCAAGTTATTGATTCTATATACAAAGCAGGGATAAAATTTTACCGTTGTGGTGTAGGTGCAATCGAATTAAATAGTAAAACGTTTATACAGCCAGACTTATTTATGCCCGATCACACTAATAGTAACGTAATGAAATGCTTAGATAATGTGAACCATAGATACGGAGATAGCACCTTAAAATTGGCCGCTGAAGGGCATCATGAAAAGTGGCAAATGCGACGAGCGTTTTTAAGCCCTCAGTACACCAGTCAATGGCGAGATATTCCCAAAATACAGTGCTAGTCGTTATGACCAGAGTATTTTATAGCGTTTAGAGAAATATCTATTGCTTAATATTTTTCTTAATTTAATGAAAATACACCATTTAATACGATTGGTATAACCTATGATTTAGTGTAAGTTATTTAATATTCTAGGAAATAAGGTTTCTGATACATCAACATAATAAGCGATTGTGTTTTTTAATAAGGCTGAATATGAATCAAGTTAAGGGTTTTACTTTATCAATTGTGATAGTCATTATTTCATTTGTCATTTCCGCGTTTTCTGCGGGACTACTTGCTGATTTAGCTGGTGTTTGGAAAAAACCGATTATAGGGGCGGTTGCTGCTTTTTGTGTGGTTATTGTTGGTTATGCTACAGCACCTAGCCATAAGCGACTGGCATCAGCTATTTGGTTAATTGTAGGCGCTATTTCAGCGTGGTTTTTAGCGGGTGATTCATATTACCCAGAAGATTATGAACACGCATATCAGCTTACGATAATTCCTTTACTCGCAACCTATCTTAGTGGACTACTTGCCTTATTACTCTGTATAATGTGGCACAAAAATAGAACAAGAACATAAGCTTGGACACGCAACCCTTGGCTGTGGTCTACTTCATTTCATCATTTAGTCGACTAGTATCAATAAGAGGATTCTAAATGGATAGTGCATCAATAATGCTTTGGAGTGTTTTGTTTGGTGGTATAGGTATTGGCTATTTCATGTATGGTAGGAAGCAAAGAGCTATTGTTCCTTTCTGTATCGGTTTATCACTTTTTGTCTTCCCATATTTTATGTCTAGTGTAACTATGTTGCTTATTGTAGGTGTTATTTTAGTGGCGATACCTTATTTTATTAAAGTCTAAGCGTCACTACGATTAACCTTGTAACCAAGCTTTAGTCATAAAACTGAGGAGTATAAGATGAAATTAGGTGCATTTTCGGTAAGTTTGGCGGTAAGTAACATCGAAGCATCAAAAGTGTTTTATCAAAAGGTCGGCTTCGAAGTCATTGGTGGTGATCAAACTCAACACTGGTTAATACTTAAAAACGGTGAGCATACTATAGGTTTATTTCAGGGCATGTTTGAAGGTAATATAATGACTTTCAATCCTGGTTGGGATAAAGACTGTAAAACGCTAGAATCCTTTACTGACATTAGAGAACTCTTAAAAGAATTTGAGGCTCAAGGTGTTGAAATAATACAACAATCTATTAGTGGTGAAAGCGGTCCTTCAAGTTTTTCTATTAAAGACCCTGATGGTAATGCAATCCTAATAGATCAGCATGTGTAAGCAACCATCACAAACCATAATGCATTAATATAAAGAATTAACATAAATAAGCAGGTAACCAAGTGGAACAAAATTTTAAATCGATTATTGAACAAATAGGGGAAGATTCGAGCCGTGAAGGTTTGGTAGATACGCCAAAACGCGCAGCTAAAGCAATGAAATTTCTCACTCAGGGTTATGAGCAAGATTTAGACACTGTTATTAACGGAGCTTTATTCAGCTCAGATTGTAATTCAATGGTAGTGGTAAACAACATTGAACTCTATTCGTTGTGCGAACACCACATGTTACCTTTTACTGGTCGTTGCCACATTGGTTATATCCCAAACGGCAAAGTATTAGGTTTATCTAAACTCGCTCGTATCGTTGATATGTTCGCACGTCGTTTGCAAATTCAAGAGAATTTAACGCAAGAAATTGCCAATGCCATTATGGATGTTACCGGTGCAAAAGGGGTTGGTGTGGTTATGTCTGCATCGCATTTATGTATGCGTATGCGTGGTGTTGAAAAACAAAACTCTGAAATGAAAACCTCATGTATGCTCGGTTCGTTCATGAAATGTAAAGATACCCGTGCTGAATTTTTGCAGTTGATTAGAGATTGATGAATAGCGCTGCTTGGGTGTTAGTCACTGGAGGAGCAAAGCGCATCGGCGCGTTCCTCAATCAAGAGTTTGCCAAAAGTGGTAAGAATATTGTGCTGCATTACAATCATTCTGAAACGGCTGCCATTGCATTAAAAGCGCAATTAGAAGCACTTAATATCAAAGTGGTCTTATGGCAGGCAAATTTAGATGATCCAGCGACAATTGAGCAACGATTTGAAATATTGCTGGCGCAAGTACCTCATATTGAATTACTGATAAACAGTGCTTCCGTCTTTGGTCAAGGCTCATTACTTGAATCGTCTTTAGCGCAAATTCAAAGCAATCTAAATATTCATCTTACGAGTCCTTGGCTGTTAATTCAGGCACTAGTAAAACAAAACAAGCCGTGCCAAATTATAAATATTTCAGATGCCAATTTATCGCACCTATATACCAATAAGTCGGCGTATTTCATCTCAAAAAAAGCGCAGGAAACATTAACTGAATTGGCAGCAATCGAATGTGCACCCAATGTACGAGTTAATGCGATAGCGCCGGGCTTTGTTTTAGATGCGATGGATCAAACGAGTACCGCGAAAAGTAAACAGGATTCTAGCCAAGTAGCTACTCAGATAGATAGCAAAGATATGAACCTTTTACAGCGTAAAGTACCGTTAGCTGATTTATATTCAGCGATTGAATTTTTAGCAAAAAACAATTCCATCACGGGACAAACATTACAGATAGACGGAGGGAGTCACTTACAATGTCCAGCATATATGTTGAAAAATTAGAGATTTACGCCATTCTCGGTATTACCGAAGAAGAACGCAAGAACAAACAAAAACTCATTATTGATTATTGGATTGAAGCAGACATATCTAAAGCGATGTTATCTGATGACATCGAAGATTGCGTTAATTACCGCACCATCAATAAAGAAATTTTAGAGGTTGTGCTCAATTCCAGTTACAAAACTATTGAACGGTTATTGGGCGTGCTATTAGACTTAATTATCTCGTTTGATGGTGTACTCCACGCTAAATTGCAAGTGGCTAAACCTGGCGCTTTACGCTACGCAAAAAATGTTTCTATTACTGCGGAACGTTCAGCTTAATGCCATTTTACATTGTCGCTGTCGGCTCAAACATTAATGCACAAGTAAATATACACCAAGCGTTTGAGCTGATTGAAAAAATCGATTCCCAGGCAAGTATGGCAACATTGCTAAGTACTGAGCCTGTGGGATTTACCGAGCAGGCAGATTTTACTAATACCGCCTTTTCATTTGATTGTGTGCTTAATGCAACTGACTTAAAAGCTCACTTAAAGATTATAGAAAATCAATTGGGGCGAGTACGCACCAGCAATAAAAATGGTCCGCGACCTATTGATTTAGATATTGTTAAAATAGACAACGACATTGTTGATGACGATTACCATCAATACGATTTTGTTAAAAAATCAGTCGATGAACTCGTTTCTAAACGTGCTATGAAAAATAAGTAACATCTGCGATGGAGAGGTTACACTAAGCAATATTGACGCTAAACGAGATCTCGTACAAAGGTTGAGTATTTCACGGCATTTAGCATCAAGGTTTATCTTTATCAGCGAACCATTGCTCTAAATATTCAATACATTGCACTAGTTTTGGCGGAACAAAATTCCGCACCGGATATAAAGCATATAAGGTTAACATAGACTTTTTAGAATCCGCCAATACTTCAACAACTTGACCACTGTTTATTGCCTGCTGACAAACAAAGTCGGGAATAAAACCAATACCTAATCCTTGTTTAATCGACTCCATCATAAACATTGTATTATTAACACGTAAGCTACCCTTTACCTCTATACCACCTTCAATTGGCCATACATTCTTGCCCTGAAAGTAGCTGTAAATAAAGCAATTATGTTCTTTAAGGTCTCTAGGGTGAGTAATGGTAGAGTGCATTTTAAGATAGTCTGGTGACACGCAAACCTTATAAGTAAAACGAGTCAGTGGCCTACCAACGTAATTTGAATCTATCGGCTGACTTGATGCTCTAAAGCCTAAATCAAAACCTTGTTCTACCAAATCAACGCTTTCATCGCCTAAATGAATATCAAGCTCAATTTCAGGGTTAGCCTTCATAAAGTCAGCAAACAAATGTGACAAATCGGTAATACCGAGAGCCATAGGGGCATTTATTTTCAGTTTACCACGAAGGTTCTGTTGTAAATCTTGCACAAAATTATCGGCATCATCCAATTTTGACAGTATCTCTCTTGCTCGCTGTAAATAACCTTCACCAACATGGGTTAGCTGGACGCTACGGGTTGAACGGTGCAACAAACGGGTGCCTAAATCGGCTTCAAGTCGACTTATTTCTTTACTAATCATTGATTTGGATGAATTAACTTGTTCAGCTACCCGAGTAAAGCTACCTAAATCGGCTAAGCGTACAAATAGCTGAATTGCGCGTAATTTATCCATTAACTCGTCCTTTAAATTTCAATATTACATTTAACTTTCTCTGCTCCATACGTTAACAGATAAGCAGTTGTTCTCAATATGAGAACAGTATATATCCATTGTAGGTATATATGGAAACAACTTGTCTCTGTATTATTAATTCATCACCGCGAGGTAACCATTAGCCAACTAATGTGCCAACGAAGATATGAACTAACTAATTTAACTTTTGGAGAAAATACCATGTATACACTTTATTACTCAAAAGGCGCTTGCTCAGTAGCCACTCAAGTTGTCTTACGCGAATTGGGTCAAGAGGTTACGATTATTGATGTGAAACAGCTGAGTAATTTTAAAACCATCAACCCAGTTGGTGCTGTGCCAGTATTGGTTGATGGTGACAATACACTAACTGAAGGTGCGGCCATTATGCTTCATATTCTTAACAAACATAACAGCGCACTTTTCCCTGATACTGAAAATGATCGTCAACAGGCAATTCAAGACATTATGTTTGCTAATGCCAGCATGCATCCTGCCTACAGTAAATTATTCTTTCTAGCAGAGCATATTAACGATGAAAAAGTAAAACAAGAGACACTCAACTCAGCGGCCAAAACTATCAATCAGTTGTGGCAAGTTGTTGAAAAACAGCTATCCAACAATAAGTTTTTAGGTGGGAGTGCACCTTCAGCGGCAGATATTATGTTGACGGTATATTCTCGTTGGGGGGCTTACTTCCCAGTAGATATTATCATCGGTGAAAAAACAATAATGATGTTAAATGCGGTACAAGCCATGCCAAGCTTCATTAAAACAGATCAAGCCGAACAGGCGATGTCATCCACAGAATAGTCTAAAAATAAAAGTTAACGAAATTAACGTTTGGCGCTGTAAGGGCGTGACTTTTCCCTTATAAATTTTGGAGTAAACATGAAACATATTCAAACAGTACCGGGAGAGGCAAAAAGTGATTTTAATGCAATTGAGGACATTTTATATAGTTATTTTGATGGCCTTTATCATGGCGATGTCGCGAAGCTAGATTCAATATTCCACACAGATGCTTGGTTAAAAGCGCCAGGAACTCGGCGTTCATTAATCCAGTGGCTGAAAGATGTGGCAGAGCGAACAACACCAGCTGAACTTAATGAGCCAATTGCTTTTAAAATATTAGCCATCGATGTAGTGCAAGACCAAGCTATGGCGAAAATTCATTGCCCGTTGTTTGACTTTAACTATATCGATTTTCTTGGGTTACTCAAAGAAGAAGGAAAGTGGCAAATCGTTAACAAAATGTATAGCGATATAAGAGTTAAATAATCACAACCAAGGATTAACTCACCAATGTAGCCCACCAAAAAGGAAAAAACATGCCATATATCAATGTAAAAATTACTGAAGAAGGTGTAACAAACGAACAAAAGCAAACCATTATCAAAGGCTGTACGCAGTTAATGGTTGAGGTATTAAATAAAGACCCTTCAACTACTTTTGTTGTAATAGATGAAGTAAACACTGATAACTGGGGTATTGGTTTTGAGCAAGCAACTGAGTTGCGTAAGCAACAAAAAAGATAATAACGCGATGAACCTTTAGTCTCAGTATGTTGACTTGTCGACACCATTAAAAGGTCACGCGTTACCTAGCTATCTTATGTAAATCAGTTGATTACATGTATTAGGCGATATCTAGTGAATATTATCGCATTCCTCCAAAACACCTAAAAATAAGGATGAAATCAAAGTAAGTATCCTTGATCTCATCCTTATCGCACGGCAAGATTTTAATAAAAACAGTTTATCTAGAGCTTAACTATCATTATAAATTTGACCCCGTGCGCCTACCACAGGATAATACCGTTTTTCGTTTTACAGGTAATATTAATGCTCAAGTATTTTCGTGCCATCAGCATTTTAGAAGGTTTATCTTTCTTAGCAATTTTAAGCATTTCGTTTGGTTTGGTCAGTCGAGATTTTGTTTTTCAACTGGGTATGACTCATGGTGTATTATTCATGCTTTACTTATTTCTATCGCTAATAGTTTCTAATAAGCAGCAATGGTCATTACTCATTTGGTTGTCTTTATTTATTGCCTCAGTTGTTCCTTTTGCTTTTATTGGCGTAGAAATATTTCTGAGTCGAACTTCAAATTATCAAAAACCAGCTGAAGCATAGCGGCGAATTAATGGATACTGAGCGATAGGATTTCACATTACCATGTATAAAAGAAAGCAAGATGCCAAGCCACAAGTTATTTCTTATGACCGCGTAAAATCATATATGCAGTGGATGATCGAAAGATATGGTGATTACTCAGCTAAAACCTTGCTACAAAAAGCAAACTTACTCTTTAAAGACGATAAACAATTCAATGAACCGGCGCTCGATTATCTAATAGAGCGAGGAATTGTTGATGATCGTCGTTATGCTGAACGCTTAACGATGAGTTTTTCAGAGAAAAACATAGGTCCTAACAAAATAAAAGAGAAGCTCTATGCCAAAGGTTTTTCATCCCAAGTTATCAATGAGTGCGTTAGTGCGATAGAAACCTCCGACGAAGATTACTTTGATAAAGCACTGACGCTAAAAATCAGAAAGTTTGGTGAAGATCCCATTGAAGATATTAAATTAAAGCAAAAAGCCTTACGGCATTTAATATCAAAAGGATTTTCTTATTCAATCGCTAATAAAGTGGTTAGCTATTCAGATGACGAAGAGTATTAGGTCACAGTTTTAACAGCTAACAGGCCTATGACCTGAGAAAAGCCTTTACCGTGCCACAGCATGATAAGCATCAATGATGTATTGAACGTCGTTTGTCTTACCTTGATGAAAACCTTGTTGAATACGTTGGTAATGATTAAGGGTTTTATTCAAGTATTTACTAGTAATTTCAGATTGTTGACTTGATTGTGATTGCCAAATATTATCGCCAACCGGATGGATTTTGTTATTTTCGTCACTTGTCGTTGAAACTAATATTATCTCATAGAAACGTCGGTTCTCTTCAATCAGCACCTCGTGTTTCAAACTAAAATCTAGCGCAATTAATGTCTGTCGCAGTGGAAATTGATGATGAACGGGACACAGTAGAAAATCAATATTCAACTCTTTGTGTTGCTTATATATTGCTTCGATAAACTCAATCATCAAATCACCGCCAATACCGGCAATAATAATGAGGTGTTTGCCCTCATATTGCGCTAAAGGCAATTGTTCGACATCAAGACAGTGAGTTTTCCAAGTTGAACTTGGATAAAAGCGGTGGAGCTTGCTTTCTAGTTCAGCCATTAGTTGGGGAACAATATCAACAAAATGAACCGTGGTAGCGTCTGGACGCGATAATAAAGCGCAACCAAGCAAGCCATGATCACAACAGCAATCCCAAATATGATCATATTGTGATGTCACCATTTGTTGAATATTCTGCAATCGTTTACTTATTTTAACGTTGATTTTTAAGCTGGGTTTCACGCTGGCATTACAGTTAGGCTTCAAGAGATATACTTAATAGACGATTAAAAACATCGGTATTGTATAGCGAAGTAACTTAACCATACAAGCAGTTCAAGCGATACTAAAGCAGAGCGTAATTAAGGTGATGAAGAGTAGGGAGGTTCTTATTGATTAATAAACACTTAATGAATTACTTATAGACACATTTATTTACATCAATTTACTTAAATACGGATATTTTTAACAAACACTATAATACAATGTTTGCTGCTTTTATTATGGATTGGTTAAATGAACTACACACGAGCTGCACTGAAAAACCCTGCAGCAATTATTGTTATTGTCGTTTTAGTTATGGTTTTTGGCCTGTTAAGTGTCGCTAAATTACCTATTCAATTAACCCCTGATATAGAACAGCCTCAAATAACTATCTTTACCGGTTGGCGAAGTGCAGCACCGTCTGAGTTAGAGTCGGTGATCATTGAACCCATCGAAAATGTAGTAAAAAATACGCAAGGTGTTATTCGGGTTGATACCTCGATAAACCAAGGGTTTGGGCGAATTAACCTCACCTTTGATGTCGGCGCTGATATGCAAAAAGCCATGCTCGATGTCATTAATAACTTGAACCAAGTTCCGCCTTTACCCATTGACGCTATTGAGCCAATAGTTTCAGCTAATGGTGGTGGTAATACCGCAACCATGATGATTAAAACCTTGCCGGATAATCCGGTTGAAGATTTTGGTCAATATCAAAAACTCATTGAAGATGTAGTTGAGCCAAGATTCGCACGAATTCCAGGTATAGGAGAAGTAAACCTTGCTAGCCATAGGCAAAGAGAAATTAGAGTCACCTTTGACCCAGTTAAAACCGCCTCTTTAGGTTTATCTATTGCTGAAATAAGCTCAGTCATTACCAATTCAAATGATACCTCGGCAGGTACCGTTAATGTTGGCCGTCGCCAATATGTGGTACGTTTTTCTGGTCAGTATAGCCTAGATAACCTCACACAAATGATTATTGGTTATAGTGATGAAAGACCAATTTATTTGCAAGATATAGCAACAGTAGAGAACACGTTAGCCGATCGACAAGGTTTCAACTTACGAAACGGACAACCGTCATATTACCTCACCTTGAGGCGTCAAAATGGTGAAAACATAGTCGCGTTACTTGATAAAATTAACATCGCGATTAAAGAGCTGAACGAGGGTCCATTAAAAGCAGAAGGATTAACAATAGACTTAAGTTTTGACTCTTCCGTACATATTCGAAATGCGTTATCTCTGGTGCAAAATAACCTAGGTCTAGGCGTATTACTTTCGTTAGTGATCTTATGGTTATTTCTGAGAGGTATGCGGAATATTTTGATTATCGCGATCACCATTCCCGTGTCTTTATTAGTCGCTTTTGTTGCCTTAAGTCTTTTTGACCGAACACTGAATGTTATTTCCCTTGCAGGTTTAGCTTTTTCTGTTGGTTTAGTGCTTGATGCCGCCATCATAGTGCAAGAAAATATTGTCCGACTCAAAAGTAAAGGCATGGATAATCATAAAGCGGTGCTCAAGGGGACTACCGAAGTCACCGGCGCTTTATTTGCCTCAACCGCGACCAGTGTTGCGATATTTCTTCCGATATTATTTATGAAGGGTATTGAAGGGCAGCTTTTTTCAGATTTAGCGCTAACACTCTCTATTGCTGTTATTGCTTCACTACTTTCTGCGATTACCGTATTGCCTATTGCCAGCAAATACTTGTTAAAAGACGTCAGTGATATTGACCCATTCGCGCATTATTGGGAACGCCTCACTGTACTTGTAATGAAGTTAACTAACAGTAAGTTCAAACGAGTAACTTGGATCAGCCTTTTACTTGCTGGCTCATTAATCATTAGTTTTACCTTATTACCAAAAACAGATTTCATGCCTAGAGCACCAACCGATGGTTTCTTTTTCAGCCTAGATATGCCGCCAGGAGGCAATGTTGACTTTATTGAACATGAAATGGCGAGTCTGGTTAAAAAACGATTAGCACCGTACTTAACGGGAGAGAAATCACCAAAAATAAAAAGTTATAATTTTTACTCGTTTGGCTCTAATGCAACAGGAGGTTTTATCTATTCTGATGATCCGAGCCGGGTTGAAGAGCTAATGAAAGTGGTTAAAGCGGATGTATTTTCAGGTTTGCCAGATACCGACGTATTCATGTTTCGTGGCTCTATGATTAATATCTCTGGCAATGGTAATGGCCGTACCATTGATATAGATATTCATGGTACCGATATCGAAGGGTTAATGGAGGTAGCGAAAACAGGCATTGCTGCGATTAACGAAAATATGCCAAACACCACCGCATTTCCTATTCCAAGCCTTAACTTAGCTGAGCCAGAACTAAATTTACTACCCAATGATCAACGTATTACTCAAGCTGGATTGAATCGTAGTGACGTCGCTAGAGCTATTAGTGCTTACACCAGTGGTTTATTCATTGGCGAGTATTTTGATGGTAACCATAGATCTAATATCATATTGCGTGGCGAGCAGTGGGAAACCCCTGACGAACTCGCCATGATGCCCATGCATACTCCGTTAGCTGGCATCCAGACCTTAGGAGAGTTAACTCATATTACCAGATCAGCAGGTCCTACTGAGTTAAAAAGAATCAATGGTAAGCGTACCGTCAGCATTCAAGTATCACCACCAGCGACGATGTCACTTGAAGAAGCAACAGCGCTTATTAATGAAAAAGTCATTCCAAAAATGCAGTTAGATCTGCCCGAGAACTCGGCTATTTCTCTTAGTGGTAATGCTAATCAGATGGCTTCTGCTATAAGCGATATGATCAGCAACTTTATCTTAGCGTTACTTATATTATTTTTACTGATGACAGCACTTTTCAAGTCAGCCAAAGATAGTCTAATGGTACTATTAGTGATGCCATTAGCGACTGCGGGTGGTGTTATCGGACTAAGTATCTTAAATATTTTCACTTATCAATCATTAGATTTATTAACGATGATCGGCTTTATTATTTTACTTGGCTTGGTTGTTAATAATGCCATTTTACTGGTAGATCAAACCAACCAAGGTGGCTTAGAGGGCTTGTCTCGTTGTGATGCAGTTGCTCAAGCTATTCGTATTCGTGCTCGACCTGTCTACATGAGTACATTAACCAGTTTATTCGGCATGTTGCCTTTAATGTTGATGCCAGGTGTTGGCAGCGAAATATACCGCGGACTAGCCGCTGTAATCGTAGGCGGTATGACGGTCAGTGCTATTTTCACCTTAGTATTGTTCCCAAGTTTACTGAGAATGACACAAGGTAAACATGCTTCACCTACAACCAATATCGTGTCCATCTCAGCAACAGAACAAGAATTACGTATTAGTAATCGTTAAGAGAAATTTATGCTAAAAATAAATCAAGTAAAGCTAACACAAGTAAACTTAGCTCAAATAAATACTGCAAAAGTAAATACGATACCAGCAAAAGTAGTACATAAAATGATGAAAAAAGTAGTAATAACTACCCTAATTGCAATGAACTTAATGCAAGTAAGCTTTGCTGCAGATGTTGTTGAAAAAAACGAAACAAAAGTCGTCGCAAAACCAGTAAAAGCAGCACCTGTGCTCAATATGCCCATGGCAGCAAAAACTGAACTCAACGCGACCTTATATAGTAGATCACACATCCCAATAACGGCTTCACTAAACGCGAGAGTAGATTACTTAGTTGAACCCGGGGACTTTGTCGCTCAAGGAGATAAACTTGCGGGAATGGATTTATTACCTATTCAACTACGACAAGCAGAACAAAAGGCGCAGATAAGTCGAGCAAGAATCAATGTCGCTTATATAAAAAATGAATTGTCACGTTTACAAGCACTGAGTAAAACTCAAGCTGTCTCGCAATTTAAGTTAGATCAAATGCGTTCTGAGCATGATTTAGCAGCGGCTGACTTAGAAATTGCCCAATTAAAATTGGCACAAATTAATGAACAATTATCACGTGCCATCATTACCGCACCATTTGCCGGAATCATCACCGAGCGCTTGATAAGAGTGGGTAGTGAAGTAAATCGTGGTGATATTTTACTTAGATTACTTGATACCGAGCATTTAGAAGCGCGATTATACATCCCGATTAAATACCTAGCTTTCATCAATAAAGGTGACAAATTGAGTATGTCAGCAAGCGATCAAAAAACCTTGGCTGCTGTTACGGCTAAAATCCCAAGAGCTGATCCAAGATCGCAAACCTTTGAAGTTAGACTTAATATACCCAAAGCATTTAATAAACACTGGGCTGCAGGCCAACTTGTTAGTGTTAGCGTGCCAACTCAAAAAGCAACAGCAAGCTTAACTGTGCCGCGCGATGCACTTATTTTGCGCAAAAGTGGCAGTTACGTAATTAAAGTGAATGCAGACAATACCGTATCTCGTTTAGCCGTTGTTGTGGGTAAAGGAAATAAAGAACGCGTTGCGATAACCGGTTCACTAAAACATGGTGATAATGTTGCGATAAGAGGTGCAGAAAGACTAGCCGATGGCGATAAAGTTGTAATTCAATAATTTACTTACCTATGCTCTTACCTCTGTACTTTACTCAAGCGTGCATTAATACCTTGTAAAAATCTGACGTCATCTTCGACGTTTTATATTGAAGACCCATTGTATTTTTCCTTGAATTTCAGCCTCAACAGTGAAAACGAGTAGGGCACATTAGACTCTTTCACTGTATTTATCTAGGTTATCTAATAATCCCTTTAGGGAGGTTTGTTACTGTTTTTAGCAGTTAATCATCCTATAAAGGGTAGTTTGCGTTATTGTTGAATATTTATGCTTGTCGTGTAATACTCCTTTTAAGGGTTATACTCGAGTATATCCCATATAAAACATCTTTTAGGGCATATTATGAATATTGATCAATTAACAGCGCATGCTATTGCGGGTGAACTGGGCGATAGAATTAAAACCGCCCGACTCAATGCGAACCTCACCCAGAAAGCTTTAGCTAACAAAGCAGGATTATCCCTCAAAGCGGTGACTAATGGTGAAAAAGGTAAATCAACGCTTGAATCCATGATAGCTATTCTTATCGCACTTGATCTAACAGAGCAACTTAATTCGTTTATCCCAAAACAAGAGATATCTCCGGTTCAATTAATTGAACTTCAGGGTAAAGAACGTAAAAGAGCAACTAGCGCACGTAAAAGTACCAGTAAAATAATAAATAGCAAAAATAGCAGCCAAAGTAAGGATACTCCCACATGGTAATGGAAGTCATAAAGGTTAAGTACAAAGCGTTTGACGTAGGCGCAGTTAGCTACAACACCGATACCCAAATGGGATCGTTTGAATACTTCCCCAGTTTTATCAAAACAGGCATTGAGTTATCGCCAATCAAAATGCCGCTGGCTAAAAATATTTATTCATTTCCCCAGCTAGACCAGAATACTTTTAAAGGACTACCAGGACTTATCGCCGACTCACTACCGGATGATTTTGGTAATGCTGTTATGAATGCTTGGATAGCCAGCCAAGGTAAATCAACCAGTGATATCACGCCTTTACAACGACTACAATACACAGGTATGCGCGGCATGGGGGCTTTAACTTACTCACCTGCCACAAAAAGAAAAAACCTTAATGCTTCACAGCCAATACACATTGAATCGCTCGTTTCTATCGCACAAGACGTATTAGATAAACGACAACAATTTAGCGTTGACCTTGAAAATAATGGCCAAGAAGACAAAGAAGCAATGATGTCTCTTATGTCCGTTGGTATGAGCGCTGGTGGTGCAAGGCCAAAAGCTGTGCTTGCTTTCAATAACGACTTAACCCAAGTTCGCTCAGGCCAAACTGATGCGCCTGAAGGTTTTACCCACTACTTGATGAAATTTGACGGCGTCAGTGAACATAATAAAAATCAAGAGACCTTTGGCGATCCTATGGGTTATGGCGCGATGGAATATACCTACCACTTATTAGCGAAAGAATGTGGTATCGATATGATGCCATGCCATTTACTTAATGAAGGTAAACGCAGACATTTTATCACCGAAAGATTTGATCGAAACGGTAATGACAAAATACACGTACAAACACTCAATGGACTTGAGCATGTAAGCTACAAACAAATAGGCTCATACTCTTATGCTGAACTATTTAACACAGCAAGAAAATTAAAACTGAGTCCAGACGATGCAATGCAGCTATTTAAACGCATGGTATTTAACGTAATATCTCGAAATCATGATGATCACGCCAAAAACTTTGGATTTATGTTAGATAAAGACCATAAATGGCAACTAGCTCCAGCTTACGATTTAGCCTATAGCTACAAACCCGATAGTCATTGGGTAAGTAAACATTGGATGACACTTAACGGGAAACAAGATAATTTCACCAGAAATGATTTCTACAGCTTTGAAAAGTTGAGCCCAATCTTTAGCAAACGAAAAATAGATGATGTGTTAAATCAAACAATCGAAGCGGTATCTCAATGGGATAAGTACGCTGCAGAGCACGCCGTGCCGAAATCACTAATAAAAGAAATAAGCCAAAATCTAAGGCTTTTTTTGTAGTTGTTTTGAGTTTAGTTTAGTTTAGTTAGCATAAAAAATAGGGCATCATTATTTCTTCAGCATTACTACGTGATGCACTCATTTTTCGTCAAAGTGGTGGTTATGTCATCCTATATCCGTTAAGTAGATGATATCAAAATCCTTTTTTTTGTCCAAAATTGGCTGGTTTTTAGTTAAATTATTTAATGCTCTATTCAATTCAATAAAAGAATCCTGCATCATTCGCGATATTCGGATACAGGAATCGACAGGATTTTTTGCCAGCTTTCTTTGTACATCTATCTGAAATTGCAATCCTTGTAAACGTCGTCGGTGGCTTCCTGATGTTTTATCGATGATTGCGGCAATATTTTCCCTAAGAATGAGTTCAAGTTTGTCGGGTGAGTTTTCAGCTAATTCCCTTAGCGTTTTATGGTCGGGGAGGAGATTATTATTCATAATGAATACCTCATAGGGTCGTATCTTATTAGCTACTTCTATTCATCATCCGTAAAATACTTACAATATTAATTGTGCTTCCTTGCAATAAATATAGGTTAATTATTACCTTTACCTGTCTTTCCGCACCTCATAAATAACTCAAAAACACATCAAAATAGTCTTTAGATCAAAGTAAAATAACACCATATCGAATTTCTATTTTAGTTAGTCGAGTATCAGAATGGCAAAGGTGATTTTACTTGGGGTTCTGTAAGTAACTGTATTTAATATTATAAAGTCAACAAAGGCGCAAAGCGGAAGTTAACCATAATATTTATATTATTCCGTTTCTCACTAATAGCAGCCATTTATGGCTGAAAAGACTAACTACTGCCAATGGCCTAGTTTATAGAAACTAGAAAATCAAGATTAGTGTCCAGCTAAAATATCCATGCATAATATTTTTTGTCCTTCATCAGTATCAAAGCACATTGAGGTGGTAATACAGAGCCCATCTCCTGTAATAGATTGGTAAGGTGGTGAAATATGCATTTGATTAGGCTGTCTAAGGGCATTACGTATATAATGTTTGCGATACCAATTAGCGTCTTTACCCAGTTGTAATTGATAAAATTGCCCTGCAGGGTTTAGTTTTCCTTGGTCGACTATATAAGACTCACCCAGTTGTTGTCCTTGATTATCTACCAGAAAGCAACGAATTACTTTTTTCAAATTCATCAGCGGCTTTATAACACTATTTATGCTTTCACCTGTTTTTATTGTCATTACAGCCTGTAAAAATGTCTTACGGTAAGTGGATGACCAATGTAAATCTTGATGTAATTGATATTGTTCTATAGCGATATTTTGTTTCACTAAGTGAGCAAACAATGGTTTTGTTTCAGTTTGGATGTAGCTAGCAGCTTGGGGGCGAGAAAAATAAAATCCTTGAACAAAATCAGCATTACTGTCGATGGCAATTAATGCCTGCTCCTCAGTTTCTATCCCTTCTATTACAACTAAACAACCAGATTGGTGTAAAATTTGGACAATACTGGTTAACATCTTTTGGGTATGATTCGACTTTATTGCTCTTAAAAGTATTGAGCGGTCTAACTTAACTATATCGGGTCGAAGGTTCCAGATACGCTCAAAATTTGAGTGCCCGGCACCGAAATCATCGATAGCAATGAGGCAGCCCATAGATTTATAATAATTACATGTTTCCAATAATTGAGCATTGTTGTTACAGTGATCCTCTATGATTTCAACCACGACCCTTTCAGCGGGAATATTGAAATAACTTAATAAATCGGAAAAAAAAGTTCCATAATTTCGACCTTTTTCACAGGCTAGACTGGAAACATTGATAAACAACCATTTATCTTGATCCTCTAATTTTTGAGAATTGGCAACGTGGGTATAACGACATAAACGGTCAAGATAAACACTACTCCTTTCATCACACGGTGTGTCGAATATTACGTCTGGGGTGATGTTATTTCCATCATTATCTTTCCCCCTAATGAGTGCCTCATAACCAATTATTTTCTGATGATCAATACTGTATATAGGCTGAAAGTGACTCGTTAGTGTTATATCTTCAAAGGTACTTAGAACACCTCTTTCCACTTGATGAGTCGAGCCTTTGATTTCTTCTAATGTGAGTAAAGATAATGCAGTTTTAGCTACAGAAGCTACTGATGTTATTGTCATTTATTATTTCCAGTAATTAAAATAGCTAGATAAGGTATTGATGAGTTTTTTTTAAATAAGACGATATTGATAGCTAGCATGGACCCTTTAATTTACATCCAAAGAGTTACTGATTTGCATTAACTGATGTTTAAATACATCATCGATAGACTGAATAAGCAAACTGGCTTGTTCAAAATATACTTGTTGATCTAACGTGATTTTGTCGGCACTAAGAAAAGCTTGGTCAACGGTGGATAAGAACATTTCGGTTTGCTCTTGTGTGATTTTAATTAACCTATTATGTTCATCTAAATATTGTGGTAAGCAATAAAGTTGATGTAATACAGTTTTGATCACTTCACTAATTTGTTGTTGTAAGTAACTTAGTCGAATACTGTCGGTACTAGAGCAAGTTTTTTGTGTTGCAACGCCCACGCCAATGGCTCTTGCCTGACCAACAACTTCTGTTACACCGATCACTTCACGCCATACATAGCCCGCTTGAGGAAACTGAGGTAAAAATTGAGAAAACAACAAGCCTTTTTCGGCTTCGTCTTCAAGTAGATATAAGAGGTTTCTAATCAATTGAGTATGTTGATCAAAACTATTATCCGCACTTGCTCCCACACTAGCTGTGCCAAGTCTTTGCCAATGATCCAGAAAACTTTGCCAACGTTCATTATCATTAGAAAAAGTTAGCTTATTTTTATTAATGTTTTCTTGAATGCATTGTCTGATGATAGTTATTTTAGGTAATATTTCTTTTTTACCATTTAAATAAGCCGCCGTCATTCCTCTGTGTTGTTGAATGAAATAAATAAGCTGCTTCAAACCTTTTATATTAAGCAAGCCTTGACGTTGAGTTTTAATGCGATCTTTTTTAGAGTTATTTAATTTTAAATAAAAGCTAACTAGGATAAATAGTAACAGTACAATTATTTGATAATGATTCATTTGTTAGTAACCCTCTTTTTATAAGTCAATTACCAGAACAGCTAAGAGGTAAGTTTTCTCAAGTGTTCAGCCACAAGTTCAGTTTGTTTCGCAATGTCAGCATTGGCTTCAGAGCTTTGAACAATTTGCTCAACATGCCGTGATATTTCCTCAGTAGCCAAGACTTGTTGCTCTGCATTAACTGAAACGACTTCTGTTTCCTGCTGTACAGAGTTTGTTGCTAAAGCAATATCTTTCAGCATTTTATTAACACTTTTTGCTTTTTCACCACAAGCATTTGTTTTTTCAACGACAAGTTTCATACTTTCAACAGTATCACTGCTCTGGCTTAATACCTGATTGATTTTATTGGCTATATGCTCGCTAGAACTATGGGTGCTTATGGCTAGATTTCTAACTTCTTCTGCCACAACGGCAAATCCTCGACCAACACTACCTGCGCGTGCAGCTTCAATAGATGCATTCAATCCTAATAAATTGATTTGTGATGATATTTTTCGGATAGATTCAGTGATCAACGTGACTTCCTGTGCCAACTCGTCTAACTCTTGCATACCTTGTTGTGTTTGAGATACTTCCTTGCTTACCTCTAATATTGCACCCGTTAAGGAGATGATATGGATTTGCCCGCTTTGTACTATTTCATCAGCATGCATAGCGGAGTTGTGTACTGCGGAAATTTTACTGCTAACTTCACTGATTGATTGGCTCATCTCTGTAATTGCAGCCGCGGTCGACGATGTTGCATTAAATTGCTTTTCCACATTGTTCGATAAACATGTCGTTGATTCTATTACTTGGCTTGCAGAGTGATTTACTTCCTTTAATTTATTTTTTTGCTGTTGATTAATACGCGATAACTCTCGAAAAGAGTTTAATAATGAAATCGTCGTGTTTTTGGATAATAACGTATCGAACTTCAAGCTTCGGTAGTCAAAACTTATGGGGTCAAGACTATTTATTATAGAATTGAACTGATGCTCTTGGTGTGAAACAGTTAATGTTAGTCCAACAAAAAAATAAATAATAACAGCAGAAAATAGGACCGAACTTGTAGTGCCATCCAAAGGAACAAAATTAATTAAGGTCAGCATTAATGTAATTAAACAGATTAAAGTGAGCTTAAGGCCAAATAATTTTATTGAATATTCTACGGGTAGAAAAATAACCATAATGAGTCCTATAAACTCAATTTAATTGAACTACCAACAAAGCAAGATGCATACCAAAAAACAAACCATTGATTTTAAAGGTTAATTGATGTAATCATGTGTATTGGGACAGTTTATGGTAAATTAAATGGTGCAATTGCACTAAAATAAAGTGGGTCAAAATTGAATTGTACAGCTTATGTCAACGATGAAGTTGAGCTGCTGCTATCAGTAGAATAATCCGTTAATATCAAAAAACCTTCACGATGCGATACAAAATAGGCTTAAAGGTTCTATGGCGCTTCGTGCCTAGAGCGCCATAAAAATCATGTCAGTTTTATGATCCTAAAGCTTCAGTTCTCATACGAGAGTGATTTATGGTTTCAATGCGCACAGACAAGTTATAGTAAGTAGTTAGTAAAACGTTCGCTCTCGTATCAAAGTGGTTATTACATTAGATGATTTTAACCTATGAATTAGGTCGGCTTTGTGGAAAAAGTGCGCAATATACCTAAGCCTGACCGTTCGAATAAGCTCTAAATTTAATATAAACTAGATGTGGAAGTGTTAAATGCAATTAAGTGCACAAGGTAAATGCTATCGCGTGGCACTGATGGTAGATATTTTCCACTATATTGCTCGTTTCAAAGGACAATTTATGTCTGTCCTTATTTTCTCTTTGTTTTTTTAACCAGTTTCTTTTTCTTATCTTGTATAGGTGCTTTTGAAAACTCTTTATGGAAAGGCTGTTCTGTAACAACAGGAATGACTTGCCCTATGCTATTTTCAATATTAGTTAATTGCCTTATATCATTTTCTACAGCAAATGAAATAGCCATACCACTTTTCCCGGCACGAGCAGTTCGTCCTATACGGTGTATGTAGTTTCTTGGATCTTCAGGAAGGTTATAGTTAATGACTAACGTAATATTATCAACATCAATTCCACGAGCAGCAACATCAGTTGCAACTAATACTCTTAAAGTAGAGTCTTTAAAGTTTTGTAACGCTTCCTCCCTAACTGCTTGTGTTTTACCACTGTGCAGGCTAGCGGCAGTTATTGATGCCTTTTCTAGTGCTTTAACAATGATGTCAGCGCCATACTTTGTTTTACAAAAGATGAGCACTTTTTCATAGTCAGGTTTTGTCAGGATATTAAATAGCAAGGGTACTTTATTCGATTTATCAAGGTGGTACACACTTTGATTAACCAAGTCGATAGTAACCGTTTCAGCAGTAATTTGAATTTTTGTTGGGTCCGTTAATATGGCTTCTGCAAGTATCTCTATTTCCGCAGGCATAGTAGCTGAAAATAATAGTGTTTGTCGGCTCTTTGGCAGTTTCGATATGATACTTTGAACATCCTTAAAGAATCCCATATCAAGCATTGTATCTGCTTCATCTAACACAAATACTTCTAACGCCTTAAAATTTATATCGCCCGTTTCAATTAAATCCAATAACCTTCCAGGGGTGGCCACTAAAATATCAAGTCCAAGTTCGATAGAGTCAACTTGAGCTTGTCTTCCTACACCACCATAAACAACCTTAGTTTTAAGCCCCAAACCATCAGAGTAGTCATCAATGTTTTGCATTATTTGCGAGGCAAGCTCTCTTGTGGGCGTTAGTATGAGCGAGCGCGTGCTCTTAGCTTTAATATCAATTTTATTTCGCCCAAATTTATTGATAATAGGCAATGAAAAGGCCGCAGTTTTTCCTGTTCCCGTTTGCGCTATACCAAGAAGATCATTGCCATTTATAAGCGCTGGGATACATTCTTTTTGGATCGGTGTTGGCTGTTTGTAGCCTTTAAGATTAACGCGGTCAATAATTGACTCTAAAAGTGAAAATGCTTTAAATTCTGACATGTTGTCTCGGTGCTCATTAATCAATAGCTTAGTATTCTAACAGAATGCTTTAATATATTTAAGACGTATTCAAGTGTTCTGACCCCTTGATTTTTTTACAGGTGTTTTGTAAGGGATTAGATAATTAAAAATTGGATGTATTGACAGCAAGCCTTATAGAGCAAAGCATGTAGATTTCATTTACTTTCGGCCTTAGGTCAGCCCAGACTGACGAAGCCTATCGTTACAGCGTGTTCTAATTTGCTTTTCAGGCACCTTATTTATAGAAAAACTAATCCTAATTAATTCAAATCAGTGAGTACTAGGTCTTCGATGTGGCAATTAGCTACGTTTTAGAGATATTGTTTATGTAATAGAAGTCCCAACCAAATTGCTACACATGTTCTACAAATGAAACTATACTTTAGTTGTTATTTATCTAACTTATTGATTTTACTGTGTTGAATACATTTAGTACCCCTGTTTTATGGAGTAATTTATAATAAATGAACTATTCTATAAGTTCGTTATATGTAAATTGGTATTTAGCAATTAGAAGGAGAGCCAGCCATGTCATGTAATTGGTGTAAGAAACCTATCGAGGATGGGGCGAGAGTCTGCAGCGAATGCGGTCGACGCCAAGGGGCAATGGGGCTGATTGCGTCGGTCAGCACGTTGATTGGAGTGGTGGTCGCGCTGCTCGGCGCCTTGCTCTCATCTTATCAAGCTGCCCAAACCACTATTGACAGCAAAGACGTCACTGTCGCTCTCGAAAAAGCTCAGAAAGCCTCGACAGATTCCGCACACGCTCTCACCGAGGCACTTACCGCCGCCAAGTCTGCCCACAGCGCCGAGCAAAACATCGTAGCTATAACTAAAGACTTAGTGTCGCTGCATACAATGACGCTGTTCGATCGTTATGATGCAGTCATGGCTAATCGGCAACAATGTCCGCCAGAAAATAGCTGTCCAGAACTGGAGCAGCTGGTCCGTCAGCTAGGCCGCTACTATAAATACGTAATTAGCCAGAACCAACCGTATCTTTCGGACGAAGAAAAAACGACGCTAGATAACCTGTGGTGTGGCAATGTCGCACGGATCTTTTACTATTATAAGCCACGTAGCTCCTTCGACGCACTAGCAGATGAATTTATTGCCCATTGCGAAGGTTCTCATTCTAAAAGCGTTACCGACGTAAAAATAATGATGGGATACTCGGAAAGTAGTGGAAATTAACTAGGATTGAGTTAAATGAAGACACATAATAAAGCCATAAACAGGGAACCTTTAAGGTGCATTTCCGCTTCTTACAGCACACTTTAAAATTCTGATTATGGCAAGAATTACCGATACAAAAACTTAATCCGAACCCAATGCTAACAAGTGAGTGCTAATGTCTTGAATGTGGCCAGCCTGTGTAAAAACTCATTTTTCTAGGTTACCACCGAAGAATACATGTAGTTTTAGAACATTAGTAATGCCGTTATCTTCGATTTCCCTATGCCCAAACCATTTTCGTTATTGCTTAGCGACTTTAGGGTGATTACAAGTACCATCAAAGCAAACCATAATATTTTTTGTTGCCATCTTAAACCCTTCACAATTGGTGCTTATGTTATTTGCTAATTCAAGTTATCTCGTTGTATTGTCAATAGTACTGTTTACATCAAAGGCCATACGCTCAAAGTCGAGAGTTTGATTATCTTGTAGGCAGTCAATGAAATGTAATTCAGAATTATTGGAACGCTTACCTATTTTTAATCTATTACCACAATTCCCTTCGCCTGTGTATATTGTTTCCCCATCTTCGGTGACCGCTACAACAAATCCCGTGTGACCTTTACCCCCTGCAAATAGCTGGACAAATATGTCTCCAGGTTTAGGGATTTCTGTTGTCATGTTTAGTAGTTTAGCAGTTCGCCACATCCTCTGAACACCTAAATGGTGTGTGCTTGCTATTGGATAGGAGTCAGTGACCTCTTTTAAAACCCATGAGACAAAGGCACAACACCAGGCTAATCCGATAACACCAGTATTGCCCCAATAACCGTCTATATCTGGGCTGCGGTTAGAGCCGTCAGGCACTTCAAATACGGGCTTACTGTGCTCTTCAATAATTAATTCTATGAGCTGGTGGCGCTTTGTGGTTAACCCTACAGGGATGCTAGCTGATAAGTGATTACGCTGTTTTTCGCCTGAAGGGTTTTTTAAAGCCCACCAAGTTTTCGCACCAATAACTCCGTCTGGTTTTAATGGATCACCATCTTTATAGATGTGTTGAAGCTGGAATAGAACGGCATTATCAAACGTAATACCATCAAATAGACCATGAGAAGGTTTAATCTCTTCGAAATAGCCGTTTGAGCTCAGCAATTGTTGAAGCTTAATGACCTCAGGATCAGGAATAAGTCGTTTAAGAGTGTTTGGCATGAATTACTCCTTGCGGTGTCATGTCATGGGCAAGCCAAATAAAGCGTAGATCCTATATTTGAATTCATCAAGCTAGAACGAATATTTATTGGTCAGTATGCGATTTAATGGTTCAGGGGTGTTGTAATTTTTTTATTTTAAAACAGTCGCTTGAGTCAATTTATTATGAGCATCTAAACCGATAACTATTATTCTATGGTTATCCAAGCTAGCTTCTGCCTTTAGTTAATTCCCAAATTAATTATCGCTCTGGCTTATAGCTAACAGTAGTGGTTGAGTCATATTGGCCATAAGTCTATGGGCTTACAATTACTATGGAAAGCTTGAAAACTAGCTTTATATCTCTCTCAGGGGCACATTTCGCGATAGAATTTATGATCACTTTGTGGGCTTTATAGTCCTTTTAGACTCAACTTATTTGACCTATATTTTCTAATACATTATTTTTATCGTTTAATTGGTAACAGGAAAATTTGGCTTTTTCACTTGCGTAAGCGACTATAAAAATAATCGGTTTTTATTGTGTCATTGACAGACAAACTTTTTTATAAGACTTATTAGAATCAAGAAGAAAGCCATCTCCCACTAAAGAAATCATTCTTTTTTGTGATACTTGGGGGTTATCGATTTTAAACCGCAGTCTTTCAGACATATTAGCCTTTAAAATATCTGAACAATACTTTTGAAAGAAAAATCGATCAAACTCACCATTTTCTATCAATCGAAGTAACCCAAGCCTTATACGGTCTGCTATCTCGGGGAATGATGGTGAAACATAAAAATAAGTAGCTAACGGAATTTCCAATAAAATATGGTTATCAACTACAAAGTCAGGATATAAAGCTAAATGGCTTTCTACCTCTCTGTAGGCTTCGTTAATGCCTCGGCCAAAAGTAGTAAAACGCTGCTTTGACAACATAGCGAATAACGACTCATAACCATTTGCCGTCACGACAGCAAAACCAGCCTGTTCCATCGCAAGTCTTATTGACCATTCATTTCCAGAACCTGTATGTAAAGCTTTTAGAGACTTTAAACGACCGACTTGGACAAGCTTTTTACGGTTTTTATCTTTAACGATAAATATCCTAAAACCTTGAAGACCTTTTCTAATTGGAATAGGTACAACAATTAAATTACTATCCCATTCCTTTTGAGGAGCTTCCGCGACAACATTAAGTAATTTACCTTTCTTCAACTCATGAAATATTCGGCTTCTAGTCATATTCATTTCTGTTGTTTTAACTTGAGCATTAGTATATTCAGGCGTCGCTTTAAAAATTAATTCCATTAGCTCGTACGTATATGTATATCGAGGGTCAAGAGATGAAAGAGGCTTGTTAAAAATAACATCTTGACTGGCATTAGTAAAAATTGGTAAACATATCAAAAGCAACCATAAACCCAACATCTTAACCATATTTATCCCTTGATTTTATAAAATTAATTTCTGAACTTAGGTAAAGTGCGTGTTACTTTACCTTATATTTTAGATGTTTACTTCTTTGATCAAAATCCCTTTAATCTTTTGCTTTAATGTATATATCTTGTGTCATAGAAGGTAATAGTTCCCGAATCTATTTAGGTCTCGGATTAATAAAGCCTGACAGGATAGGATTAATATAAACTCTAAAATGTTCATCGCACCACCATTAAACTGTAAATTTATTAAGGTCGCTTTGAGCACGAGACTAATTATTATGCTTTTATTTTACAACGTGATACCAGCAGGGAAGCTCTAAAGCGATGTAAATTTATCAGGAACTCATTAAGGTATAAATACAGAAAAAATAGAGACCCCTTTCAAGAGAAAGGGGTCTCATATAAATATATAGGACTAATTTTACTCTTCTGTTAGTAGTGCAATTTCGCCAATTTGAACCAAGCGACCATTATCACCACCAATACTATCACCCGCTGGTTGAGTATTTTCAAAAACAAACTGATAATACTTATAAGCCGTCACTGCATCATCAATGTCATAATGGAAAGTGATTAATCGTTCTGGATCAGAAGGATAGTTATCGCTATCTAATTGAGTCCAAACTTCACCATCCACAGAGCCTGATATAGTCCATAACGTTGGATCACGCTGTGGGTTATCATTACCTGTTGTTACACTGTATTTATGTAAAACAATGGCATCGGGTAATTCAAAAGTAACTTCCACATTGGTAATATCATTGATAGGAAATAAGTGAGATGCATGTTCCTCTAGCCACCATGTACCTTCAATAAACGCGTTAAATTTTTTGGTAACGTTATTATCAATTAATTTATCTTCCCCTTCATATGCATCCCAATCAGGAATAATAACGGTAGTAGCATTAGTTGAAATGCTCACACCTTCATCAACCGCAAAGTTTCTATAGCCATCTACTGGTGTTGGATAAGGAGGTTCAATACCCTGTGCATCATGATACTCTTGCCAAAATACTGATACGCCCTTGTCTTCACCAAAAATAGATTTAAAGGCGGCATCAAAACTCCATTCTTTTAGGTCACCTGCGGCTTTATTAAATAAATAGATAAAGTCAACGCTACGATGGCTATTTGCTACCCACTCTAAGAAAAATGATGTTTGCTCATAGGCATCAACATTCCAGTTATCAACCCATTTAATACCAACACGTCTACTTTCATGAAAGCCGGCTTTAATACGCATGTAGTTAGCTAAACTCTCTAAATATGAATGGTATTCATCACCCGTTGCGTATTCACCTGAGTTTGGCGAATTATTATAACCATGGGTTAATTCATGCCATAACATACCTATCACTTCATCGCGCAAGGCATCATCACCTTCAGCTGCTTTATTAGCAAGATGAGCAACATCCATCATTAAGATCATGTCTTCATCTGTACCACTCTTAGCAGCAGGGAAGTCATATTCATCAGTTTCAAAGGTTACCGTTTTAAATAATGGTGCTTCAGCAACATCTTTATACAGTACTTTAACTATCTGTAATGAGATGTCATGAATGACGGCCTCGATATCAGGCATAACTCGACTAAATGCTATTTGTCCTTCATGCTCTGGTTTATGAGCAACAAGCGTAACGGTAGGTTTTACATAACCTGCCCATGGGTTTTGAGAATCCCAAATATGTACAACTTGCTCTTGTACCTTTTCATTAGAACCTTTATCGTTAGACGCAACCAGTGTTACTGATTTAGCACCAAGTGAAGTGAAAGTAACCGCAGGATTTCTGTTCGTGCTCGTTGCCGGTTCTCCATCTTCAAATGTCCACTGCCAACCCGTTGGGTTAGCTAAAGATCTATCCCAAAACTGTACGTTTTCACCTATTTCAGCACGCGAGATATTACTTGCAAAATCAACCAAAGGCGCATCTGCCACAACAGTCAATTCTATTTCAGCTAATTGGAATATGCCTGCAGCGGTCGCTGGGTTGTTTGCAAAACTAAAACGATAATGTTGATATTCAACTTCATTAGTCAGCATTTCAAAGGTACGCTTTTCACCACGACTACCAAAAGTCTGGCCAGAACGGCTATCAATCTCAACCCATATTGTGCCATCGCCTGAACCTTCTACTGTCCACTCGGCCGGATCTCGTTCGGGGGCATCATTACCTGATATCAAAGCATATCCTTTTAAGGCATAAGGTTTTGCTGCACTAAATTCAACAGATACACTGTCACTAAATGATAAAAACTTAGAGCCATCGTTGCCGTCAATTAAGTTATTTATGCCTTCTCCTCCGGGTACATTGACACCGTCTGGTGAGGAGATAGTGTTGCCTGAATCTATAGCCATATTACGTAGTGCAGAACTAGCCGTTACACTTTCTGCTTTTTTTGGGGTAATCTCTAGTGATTTATCTGAACCATTACATCCTGCTAAAGTAGTTGACAATACAACTATAGCGATTAGCGATAATTTAAAGTTTTTCATAATTTTCTCATCTTTATTTTTGAAACGAAGTATGTATGGGAGTTACTCTTTACTTATTACTCATGAGTAACTCATTCGATCATCTTAAAATTTTACGACCGTACCTACATAAAACATGCGACCAATACGACTATAAGGACTAGCGGTAGCTGTTTGTGCTTGACCATTTTTATACCCTTCAGGTAAGAACGGTGGATCTTGATCAAAAACATTATCAATACCAGCATAAACTTCTATTGGTGTTTCATTGCCAAAGGTATAACGAGCTTGTGCATTGTGGATAACAACGGCATCTATATCATTGTTAAAGTAGCTAGCATCTTTATCGTCAAAAATGCTGCCTTGGAATACCGTGGTCCAATTAACAGTCAGGTTTTCATAACTGTAGGTGGTACTAAAGTTTGCTCGTTGTTCGAAGTAAGGTAATTCATTTAAATTATCTTCCCAGTCCGAGTCAGGCAACGCTTTCGTTTGATGTTTAGTAACGTAGTTATAAAGCAGATTAAAATTTAAATCACCATATTCACCTAAAGAATACATATAGTTTGCTTCTAAATCGTAACCTTCTACTTCACGGCCCGCTAAGTTAAAAACATAGTTATAAGTCGTTTGAATTACACCTGTAGAACTATCTCTCTCAATAGCACGACAAAATTCAGGTAAACCTTCTAAACAACGCTCAGCTTTGTAGTCATCGCTTACACCAGTAATGATATTGTCGATAGAGATACTGTAATAATCTAAAGACACCGTTAAATCCTCAAGATAAGACGGTGTATAAATAAAACCGATAGTCGTTGTTTCTGCAGTTTCAACTTCTAAATCCGGTGACGGTCCAAAAAATGAATAACGTTCTTTTTCATCATCAGGAGCACCATTAAAAGTACCACCATCTTGAATCGCATTAGCAATTGCCGGAATAGCTCGACAAGCTGCAGCATGCTCTGCACTAACACCATCATCTGCTGAGCTGAGCGAAACACCATCACATGGATCAATGCCGGCAAGACTGAGACCTTGACGAGTGCCACCATTAAACATATCTGCAATGGTAGGTGCTCTAAACGCTTCTGAATATTGTGCTCTAAAAGTAATATCATCATTAACTTCCCAACGTGAAGCAACCTGCCAACTTTCATTGCGGCCAACGTGGCTATAGTCTGATGTTCTTCCCGCTATATTGACGCCAAGTGACTTAACAAAGGCAATATCAGCTAAAATGGGAATGTTAACTTCCATGAAGAATTCATCAACATCGTATGAACCTTCTAAACTGTCAATTTGAACACCGCCTGTTAAGCCCGATTTTGTCGCTGAATCAGGATGTTCTTCAGCATACTCACTGCGTCTTTCATAACCAGCAGCAAAACCAACATCACCAGCAGGTAAACTAAATAGACTGCTATTAGAAATGGATGCTACGAATGTTTCTTGTTTTAATGTGCCATCAAGCGTAGTTAAGTTAGTCCAAAAATTTTGCATCTCTTGAGTAAAAGGTTCAAACACATTGGTTGGCACACAGCCTATAGCAGCATAAGCTTCATCACGACAAACGTTTTCACCGGTATCAGGGTCAACAATGACATCAGTCGCTTTTTTATAGGCAACTTCGTTAACGTCATTACCTTCCTGGTCATTGCTAACATGCCCATAGTTATAACTTAATTCCCAATCCCAATCTTCTGCAAATGTACCATCAAGGCCTAGCACAAAACGTGTGACAACACGCTCTGCGTCAAAACCTCCTTGTCCAAATTCGTTAAGGCGTCCACGGTATTGAATAAACTGACTATCATTTTCTGCGAGAGCTATGTTTCGCAATTCATCAGGTACAAAAGGGTTATCAATGCTAATTTCAGCGCCACGATAGGCGGAGCCAATAGCATATAAATCTGAAGGGTTAGAAGTTTCTGTTTTGGCGTAAGTAAATTCAGCGAAAGCACGTAGGTCATCGTTCAAGTAATAGTTCGCTAGTGCATTGAAAATTGTACGGTCAATAGGCGTTGAGATGGTTCGGCTATCTGCATGTCGATATCCATCATCTTCTACATTCCAATCACCAACAGCACCATTTTGCCAAGAGACTTCTTCATTGCCAATATCATAGCGCCACTTTGGTGCATAAGTACTTAAGTCCGCGGGATTTAATACTTTTTCCCCGTCAACAGTTCTTAATCTAACACCTGTAACACCACGATCACGAGATGCTAAGCCTTCAGCCGTTGAACGTTCAAAATTGACAACAACATTACCTTTATCTTCGGCGAAGTTACCCCCAATAGTGGCACGAATCATGTCACTTTTATTATCGCTTTCTCCAGATTGACTAAGGCGGGCTTCAACTTCAACCCCCTCAAAATTATCTTTTAAAATAAAGTTAACCACTCCAGCAATAGCGCCAGAGCCATAACTAGCAGAGCCACCGCCCGTGGTAATATCAATACGTTCTACTAAAGACGTTGGAATAGAGTTTATATCAGCCAATATTTCACCAACATCACTTGATACATACCGGCGACCATTAACTAAAACAAGCGTTCTTTCATGTCCTAGGTTACGTAAATCAACGGTATTCATGCCGGTATTGGCATAATTAAATCCAGCAGATTCATTGGTTAAACCGCCAGCAACACTAGGTAAGTCAAGCAATGCATCCATAACATTGATGTGACCCGTTAAAGCAAGGTCTTCCGCACTAATTGAAGTAATTTGGCTTGGAGCAAGTGCATTAACTGAACGGATACGCGAACCAGTTATCGCGATTCGTTCAATAGTTTCTTCGCTATCAAGCTGCTCAACTTCTTCTAATGCAGACACTGTAAATGTTGGTAGTGACAATGCAGCACCAATCAATATCGCTAATCTTGATAAAGAAGGTTTCTGCTTTTCTTTGAAATTTTTGTTCATGTATTTCCCCTGACGATTATATCGTATTAAATTTTTTATTATATTAAGTGGAACGTTCCGTTATGACAGGTTAACTATTAATCCTCGTTATTTCAGGTAAAAGGGAGTAAACTAGCTAAAATAAACAAAGGATAATTGGAACGTTCCAACCCGTAAGGTACCCTTATTTTGTAAATAGTCAAAGATTATTTGTGATTTTTTGTGTGAATTTCACTCAAAAAAGTGAGAGGAAAACACTTATTTGTAGTATTTACAGTCAGTAAGAATAAAAAATAGGCTTTAGTATGACGCTATACTTTTGATAGCGAGACACAGGATAAATTTGGGATTAGCTTCAATATGGCAAATATAAAAATGAACTTGTTAACTTGAATCTCGTTCGATTAAGTCAACGCCAACCAATATTTTGTTTCGATTACCATTATTAATATTCGTTAGTATTTGGCAAACAGCAATTGCAATTTGATTGGCATCAACATGGATAGTGGTTAATGCAGGTGACATTAAGCGAGAGTCTTCTAAATCATCGAAACCAACAATCGCGATGTCTTTTCCTGGCTGTCTTCCTGATGCTCGAATTTGTTCTATTGCGCCATAAGCAATGACATCACTAAAGCAAACAACCGCTTCAATATCTGAGGTAAGAGTCAATACTTCTTTCATAGCACTACGACCACCATTACGAGTCGTATTAGATTGAACGCAAAGCTTCTTAGAAAAAGGTACTTTAGCCAGAGTCATAGCCTCGATATAACCCGATAAACGTTGATGGTAATCTGAAATACTTTCGTTTCCACCAATAAAAGCAATCTTTTTATACCCCTTCATTATCAAGTGCTGGGTTGCCAACTTTGTACCAGTGAAATTATCAGGAAGTACAGTAGCTACTTTTGCACCTGCAATTTCTCGCATTATATGTACAACAGGAAAGCCTTGTTCAACAAGAGAGTTAACCCAATCAGCAGAGGTATTAGGTGCTGGACAAATAATAAAAGCAGCCACATTATATTCTTTTAGATTACGTACTAAAGATGTTTGGGTATCTACATTTTCAGCACTGTTTACTAACATGGAAAATAAGCCCATCTGACGAATTTGTTGCTCTAATCCAACGGCCAGTTGAGCAGAGTATGGGTTCTTTAAGTCGTTAATTACAATAGCAATAAGATTAGACTTTCTACTCCGTAGTGAAGCCGCATCCCTATTATAAACGTAACCTAATTCATCTATCGCTTTTTCTACCTTTTGTTTAGCTTTACTACTTACCTTGCTACTCCCGGTTAATACTAATGAAACGGTGGACTTTGATACCCCTGCTTTTTCAGCTACATCAATAACAGTGACACTTTTTGGCTTTTCGCTACGACTCATTATACCTATTCCCTGTTGAATAATTTTCTATTATAACTTTAAAGTTATTGAATTGTAGCTAATCTAACGTTATATTGATACGCAATTGGAACGTTCCAAAAATATAAGAGGACAGTCGTAACATGAAATACTTATCCAACGACATGAGTACATTAAAAAAAACTTCTCGTGATTGGGCATTAAATACAGTTGCTGTTATTAGCCTATTGACGGCAATGCCAATGTTAACCCATGCAGAAGAAAGTTCAGCCATTCAAGTTAACGATGTAACCCAATGGGTAGACCCTTTTATTGGTACTGGAGGAGATGGACACACATTTCCCGGCGCTGTTGTTCCTTTTGGCATGGTGCAATTAAGCCCTGATACTGCCGCAGTAAGTCGAGGTAGTGACCCACAAAGTGAAATATACAAGCACAGTGCAGGTTATCATTATGATGATAAAACTATCACGGGCTTTTCTCATACTCATTTTAGTGGCACCGGTCATTCTGATTTGGGTGATTTACTTATTATGCCAATGACAGGAAAAGCTCATGTGGAGGCGGGTAGTGAGACTGACCCAGATTCAGGTTACCGCTCTCGCTTTAATCATAATGCAGAAAAGGCTTCGCCAGGTTACTACTCCGTTGAATTAAGTGATTATAAAATTAAAGCTGAATTAACCACAACAGCTCGAACGGGCATGCACCGCTATACCTTTAAAGAAAATGAGCAAGCACATGTCCTACTTGATTTAACGGCTTCTATCTATAACTTTAAAAATAAGGTTATCTGGAGTGATGTGCGAGTTATTGATAATCAAACCCTATTGGCATACCGTTCTACCAATGGCTGGGCAAAACAAAGAGATATGTATTTTGCGATCAAGTTCTCTCGCCCATTTGACAGTATTGAATTAATTAACCAAGACAATTCACGTTATCGCTGTAATGGCTGCCTGACAAAAAAAGGCAGTAAACCTTCGACTATTGTTAACTCTGCTATTCAATATACTGCTGGTAAAGCAATTAAAGTGCTAACACATTTTAAAGATGCTAATACAGAGCCATTAATGGTTAAAGTCGGTTTGTCAGCCGTTAGCCGTAAAAATGCACTGGAAAATTTAATCACTGAAAACCCTGGCTGGGATTTTGATGACGTTAAACTTCAAGCGAAAAAGCAATGGCAAGAACAATTATCTGTTGTGCAAGCAAAAGGTAAAAAATCTGAAAAACGCCAGTTATATACCGCGCTTTATCATGCTTTACAGGCACCTTCTATTTATCAAGATGTTAATGGTCAATATCGCGGTGTTGATGGTGAAATCCATCAAGCAGACGGTTTTGAAAATTACACCTTGTTTTCTTTATGGGATACCTATCGCGCACTACACCCACTACTAACTTACATTGCACCTGATAAAGTCCCTAACATGATTAACTCAATGTTGGCACATTATCAACAGAGCTATGACAATATGTTACCTATTTGGTCTTTTCAGGCTCACGAAACCTGGACTATGATTGGTTATCACGCTGTATCAGTAATCGCTGATGCCTACTTAAAAGGCATTCGAAACTTTGATAGTGAACTTGCCTTAAAAGCAATGACAGATACCGCTAATAATCCTAAATATGATGCTATTCCAGAATACATTAAACGTGGCTATGTTCCTATGGACAAGCTTAGCGAATCAGTATCTATTACCTTAGAATACGCTTACAACGACTACACGATCGCACGTATGGCAGAAGCAATGGGCAAAAAATATATTGCAAAAACCTTTTACCAACGCGCACAATCTTATAAAAACCTATTCGATCCTAGTGTTGGCTTTATGCGAGGAAAGAACAGTGAAGGCGTATGGAACCCTGATTTTGATGCAGAAGACGCTAAGTTAATGGGGCCCTTTACCGAAGGTAATAGCTTCCAATATACTTTTTACGTACCTCATGACGTAAACACGTTAATCGATTTGATTGGTGGAGACAAAGCCTTTGAAGAGCGTTTGGATTTATTATTTAATAAAGAATTAAGTCATGAAAAAATTAAAGAGCATGAAGATATTGCGGGCTTAATTGGACAATACGCACACGGTAATGAGCCAAGCCATCATATTGCTTACCTTTATAATTACGCAGGTAAACCTTGGCGTACACAAGAACGTATTCGTCAAATAATGGATACCTTATCATCTGATCAGCCCGATGGTCTTGCGGGTAATGATGATGTTGGACAAATGTCAGCATGGTATGTGTTTTCAGCCATGGGTTTCTACCCAGTAGCCCCAGGTGATTTAAGTTACGCCATAGGCGCGCCGCAATTACCCGAAATATCGTTGAATCTTGCTAATGGTAAAACGTTCACCGTAAAAGCCAATAAGCTTTCAAAGAAAAATAAGTTTATTAAAAGCGCACGATTAAATGGAAAACCGTTAAACCGTAGTTTTATTACTCATGATGACATCATTAACGGCGGCACCTTAACATTTGTTATGTCAAACATACCAAATAAACATTGGGGAATTGAGACTAAAAATCGCCCAACCTCAATGAGCACTCATTAAAAAACACTTTGCCTGAACCTATTGAATAAATAACCCAGCTTTTAGCTGGGTTAAGGATAAAATATGCACACTTTTAAAGTTACAGCGACGTGTTTACTAACACTTGGCTTATCAATCTCAGGCTGTAATAGCCAAAACAACAATGCTGACAATGAAAATAAAACCAGCTCAGCGCCAGAAGAGTGGGTTAGTAACCCTGTTGATTACGTTAATCCTTTTATTGGCACTGAAGGGGTATATAACCACCGTCAAGCCGCTAATGTTGTGCCTGGCGCTGTGGTGCCTCATGGTATGTTTAACTTTGGCCCTGAGCATGCTTATACCAAAGATTTACTCAAAGAAAGCGAGCGCATGACCAAGCAAGTGCTCGGCGAAAAAGGTCGAATTCCTGTGGGGCCAGGAGGTTACAATTATGGCGCAAGTCGAATTAAAGGATTCTCATTTACGCGCTTATCGGGTACCGGCTGTTTAGGTGCCTCGGGTGATATTCCTGTATTACCTTTTACTTCTGCTATCAAACATTCGCCAGATACCGATATGCTAGATGCTTATTACAGTGCAGGCTTTACTCACCAAAACGAAACAGCAACACCAGGTTATTATCAGGTAAAAATGGATAATGGCGTTGATGTTGAATTAAGCGCAACAACCCGAACGGGCATTGCACGTTTTACCTTTGATAATCCAGAACAGGCAAAATTACTGTTTAGAAGCTCATATTCTCAATTAGGCAGCGGTGATGCCTATACCAAAATTGATCAAGAAAAAGGCGAAATAACAGGTCACGTTACTAGCGGTAATTTTTGTGGTTATTTAGGCGAATTCAACCGTCGCGATTATTACACTTTACATTTTGTCGCCAAATTAGACGTGCCAATTTCAGGCACCGGTGGTTGGCAAGACGACACAGTTACTAAAAATAGTGACAGTGCTAAAGGTGGCATGGGATATGGTGAAAAAGGTATTCCTAAATTAGGTAAAGGCTCTGGTGCTTGGGTTGATTTAGATCTCTCACAGCAAAAAACAGTAACCATGACAGTCGGTATTTCTTATGTCAGCTTAGCCAACGCACGTGAAAATTTAGCTAAAGAGCAAACAGAAACCTTAGTTAACAGCTCACAAACTAAAGAAAAATCTTTTGAAGAAGTAAGAAAAGAAGCTTACCAAACGTGGAATAAAACTTTGGAGAAAGTTAAAGTTGTTTCTACTAATAAAGATAAGTTAACCACGTTTTATACTGCGCTATTTCATTCACAATTCCACCCTAATGTATTTAGTGATGTTAACGGCGAATATTTAGGTTTTGATCAAAAAGTTCATAAAATTAATAATAAACAAAAGGCGCAATACGCAAATTTTTCTGGTTGGGATGTTTATCGATCGCAATTGCAACTGGTAACGTTGCTTGATGCTACCCGTGGTAGTGATATTGCTCAATCGTTATATAACCAAGCTCAACAATATAATGGTGTTTGGGACCGTTGGACCCATAACTCTGGTGCTACAGGTGTAATGAGTGGTGATCCATCTACCATTGCTATCGCTAACTTTGCTGCCTTTGGTGCAACCGGTTTTGATATCAAAGGCGCATACCAGTCTTTACTCAAAGCGGCTAATGAACCAACATCATTTGATTTAAGTGATGAAGGTTGTCCTGTATTTTGTCGAGGACAACATCCATCACTCGATCAATGGCAATCCATTAATTATATTTCGGATCAATCAAATAGCTGGGAAGGTGCATCAGAAACACTTGAACAAGCGTCTGCTGACTTTGCCTTATCGCAATTAGCCAGCAAGCTAGGCGATAACGCATCATCACAAGCACTATTAACACGCTCAGGCTACTGGAAAAACCTGTTCAACCCACAGGCAACTAAAGAAGCAGGTTATATTCAAGGACGTAATAAAGACGGTACTTGGAAAGCTGATTTTGATGCAAACAGTGAACATCTATTTGTTGAAGGTAGCCCTGCACAGTATTTATGGATGATACCTTTTGATGGTAATGGCCTGAAAGAGATGGTCGGCGGTGATAAAGTGATGGCAAACCGCCTTGATAACCATTTTCATAAACCTGATGGTAGCTGGGTTTTATTTAGAGATAGCGCCACCTATTCTGACGTGTCTAACCAGCCATCAATTGCATCACCTTGGATGTACTTATTCACCGGACAAGCATATAAAACTCAAGACACTGTGCGGGCAACCATTGACTTATTATGGAATAACACCACTAAAGGCATCCCTGGCCAAGATGATTTAGGTCAAATGTCTTCTTGGTATGTTTTTTCAGCGTTAGGCATATACCCATTATTACCAGGTCGTGCTGACATGGTGCTAGCAAGTCCTATTTTCTCAAAAACAAAAATAGGAAATTTAACAATTAATGCGCCAAATACGTCAAGTGAAAACCGTTATATTACAAGTTTAAAAGTAAATAATATTGATAGCAGCAAGAGCTGGATTGACGATAGCTATATTTCAGCTCCCGTTAAACTAGACTTTGAGCTTTCATCTGTGCCAAACACCCAATGGGGGGCTAAGACTGCTGATAGACCTCTATCATTTTCAACGGATAATTCGGCAGTAGGAGATAAATAATGGCGGGCAATATTCCAACAGCATCAGTAAGTCATCAAACAGGAGCCGATGAAAGTTATCATTTTGCTTTTGCTTCGATGACAACACTCTTTTTCATTTGGGGTTTTATTACCGCCTTAAATGATATTTTAATACCACACCTTAAGGCAGCATTTGACCTTAATTACGTGCAAGCAATGTTAGTACAGTTTTGCTTTTTTGGCGCCTATTTTATTATGTCGCCGATTGCGGGAAAAATAATCAGTAAAATTGGTTACTTAAAAGGCATTATTACCGGACTGTTAACTATCGCCGCAGGTTGTAGTTTGTTTTATCCTGCCGCAGAAATTGGTGTGTATTGGGTGTTTTTAGCGGGACTATTTGTACTTGCTTCAGGCATTACTATTTTACAAGTTTCTGCTAACCCTTATGTGGCATCACTAGGTAAAGAAAAAACGGCGGCCAGTCGTCTTAACTTAGCACAAGCGATTAATTCATTAGGTCATACCCTTGGGCCAATATTTGGTAGTGCGTTAATTTTTGGTGCGGTAGCCCATACAGAGGTGATTGATGCAAAAAGCGTACAATTACCTTATTTATTACTGGCTGGAGCAACAATATTAGTTGCGATAGGTTTTAAGTTTTTACATTTACCCGTGATACAGTCTATTGCCGAAACGCCTGACGATAACGCGAGTGACGGTAAATCAATTTGGCAACAAAAACCACTGCTTTTAGGTGCGCTTGGTATCTTTGTATATGTTGGCGCTGAAGTATCTATTGGCAGTTTTTTAGTCAATTATTTTACCCAAAAAGATATTGCTGGTCTCACAGAAAAACAAGCCGGTGATATGGTTTCATATTATTGGGGCGCTGCAATGATTGGCCGTTTTGTTGGTGCTTACTTAACGCGTATTATCAAGCCAAGTTATGTACTTGCCTGTAACTCCATTCTTTCTATGACATTGCTTATTGTCACTATGTCGAGTAGTGGTCACTTCGCCATGTGGGCCGTGATTTCGGTTGGTTTCTTCAATTCTATTATGTTCCCAACTATTTTTACCTTAGCCATTCGTGGCTTAGGACCGTTAACGTCTAAAGGTTCAGGTTTGTTATGCCAAGCCATTGTTGGTGGAGCTATTCTACCGTTAATTCAAGGATATGTTGCAGACATTAGCTCAGTTCAAGCAAGTTTTATTGTGCCTGCATGCGCTTATATCTATATCTTTGGCTATGCACTTTACACGGCAAAGTATCGTGCAAATCAAAAAAATGAAATCACCACTCCAGTAGAGGCTAATCTATGAAACCCGTTATTTGTTTTGGTGAAGCCTTAATAGATTTTCTTAATACTGGCTCTCAAGAAGATGGATGTTTAACCTTAAATAATTACCGCCAATATCCAGGTGGAGCACCTGCAAATGCCGCTGTTGCTGTTTCAAGGTTAGGCGGGAAAGCGTTTTTTGCCGGTCAAGTTGGTGACGATGCATTTGGTGATTTTTTAATTAATGCACTGCACACGTATCAAGTGGATACTCAATTTGTCAGTAAGCATCCACATGCAAAAACAGCTTTAGCTTTTGTTTTATTGGATGAAATGGGGGAGAGAAGCTTTTCGTTTCACCGTCACCAAACTGCGGATCTATTATTTGAAAAGTCACAAGTAGATGAAATTTGGTTTTGTGAATCACCTATTTTTCATTTTTGCAGTAATACCTTAACGGAGAAGGATATCGCTGATTGTACAGAGTATGCGGTAGAGCGAGCGTTAGTGCATGGAGCAATTATTAGTTTTGATGTTAATCTTCGTCACAATTTATGGGCAACCGGAAAAGTGTCTATAAGTGTCGTTAATAAACTGGTTAAGCAAGCACATGTTTTAAAATTCTCTTCAGAAGAACTAACCTACTTGGCACAAGGAAATATTGAGAGTTATATACAAAGTTGTTTCGATGCAAATTGTCAATTATTGATAATAACTGATGGCGAAAATGTTCTCACTTACTATACTGCAGCCATTTTAGATGCTATTTCCCCTCCTAAAGTTATAACCGTAGATACAACAGCGGGTGGCGATGCTTTTATTGGCGCTTTGTTATTTGCTTTGAGTCATTTTGAACAACTGACTGAATTACTTGATGACAATGAATTGTTGAAGCAAATCATAAACTTTTCTGCGAGTTGTGGTGCACTTACCGTTACCAAAGCTGGGGCATTTCCAGCGTTGCCTAATTTTGAGCAAGCAGTTGCTTTTGTTAAAGAGCTAGGCTTGAAACAAACGCAATTATTAGATATTTTTTCCCGGAGCCGTTGATGAATTTTTATGATCATTCTTTTTTAGTCGAGCACTGCAAGAGTATTCTCGATTTTTATGACCATGGTGTATTAGATGAACATGGAGGCTATTTTCAAAATTTTTATGATGATGGCACAACCTTTAATAAAGGTTTTAAACAATTAGTCAGTAGCACCCGGATTATAGTGAATTACGCTACGGCTGCCAGCATACTCAATAACCCGAAATATTTAGAAACCGCACAGCATGGTTTAGATTATTTAGAACAAGTACATTGGCAAAGTGATAGTCAAAATTATGCTTGGACTTTACAAGATAATAAGCCACTAGATATGACACAACAAGCCTATGGTTATGCCTTTGTATTACTGGCCTATGCGGCAGCGCGTAAAGCGGGCATGATAAAAAAAGATGACAAGTTAAATGATGTCTATCAATTGCTTGAAGAGCGTTTTTGGCAGGCTGAATATGGTTTATATGCAGATACTCTTAGTATTGATGGAGTCTTATCTGACTACCGTGGCCAAAATGCGAATATGCATATTTGTGAAGCGATGATTTCGGCCTATGAAGCAACGAATAACTCAGTATTTTTAAGGCGAGCAGAAGTTATTGCAGAAAATATTAGTTGTAAACAAGCTGCGCTTACCAATAATTTAATTTGGGAGCACTACACTAAAGATTTCCAACCTGATTGGTTATATAACAAAGACGACCCTAAAAACCTTTATCGTCCTTGGGGGTTTCAACCAGGACACCAAACCGAGTGGACAAAACTATTATTACAATTAAACAGTCATGCGCCGCAAGACTGGTTAGTAGTAAAGGCTCAGCAGCTATTTGATGGCAGTTTTGATAAGTCTTGGGATGATAGTCATGGAGGCCTAATCTACGGTTTTGATCCTGAAGGCAACTGGTGTGACGATGATAAATACTTTTGGGTGCAAGCTGAAAGCTTTGCTGCCGCGGCTTTATTATATAAGGCAACAGACAACTCAAAATATTTAAAACATTATCAATCACTGTGGAAATATAGTTGGCAACACTTTGTTGATCATCAGCATGGAGCATGGTTTAGGGTTTTGCATCGTGATAATTCGAAATACTCTAACGAAAAAAGTGCAGCTGGGGCTAAATGTGATTATCACACATTGGGATCTTGTTTTGAGGTTATTAAATCATTACAGCAGTAATGGTTTAACTTCCATTTACTCAAAATAATATAAACCCATTAATAAGGGGAGGCCAAATGAATACCGTCAGTATTATCAGTATTTTATGTTGTGATGCTTGGTTTGGTTGTAGGTATTTATGGAGCGTTATTTATTCTTATAGTTAAAGTGAATCGCAATAAACCTTAAAACAACTTAACCAGAGACAAGAGAAATAAGATGAAACTGATAAAAATGCTTACCATGGCTGTTATGTCCGGGGGGCTAGTTGCTTGTGTTACAGCAGATAAATTAGAAAGAGAAGCAACGCAGGAGGCGGTATCTGCTGCGTCGGTTAACTTTCTTGATTTACCTTTTTCAACGACAACAGAGCATAAAGATTCACCTACGACAGAAGGCGTTAATAATCTGTTCGATGGAGACAAAGGCTCTAAATTTTTAGCAATGCATAAATCGGCCTGGGTTATTTTTAATACTCAAAAACCTAAAGTTCTTTCCAGTTATCAGGTTACCTCTGCTGGTGACGCGCCAGGTAGAGATCCTAAAGAATGGATACTTGAAGCTTCTAATGATGATACACATTGGACAACCATTGATACTCGAGGCGAGCAGAAATTTAATGGTCGAGGAGTCACGAACGAATACCAGATTGCGGGTAACACAACAAAGTATTCTCAGTACCGATATCACTTTACTCAGACAAAACCGACGACCTGGGGTGATACCTACTTACAAATTGCAGAGCTGGAGCTACGAGGTATTACTAAAGAGCCAGTTGCGCAGTTCTCGGCATCGGCAACCAAAGTTAAGTTTGATCAAGAAATTTCTTTTAAGGATGAGTCACCTAACTCACCAACAGAATGGCATTGGACTTTTGAAAATGCTACGCCTGCCACCAGTAATGAAAGAAACCCTAAGGTGGTCTTTAACAAACCAGGTGGCCATGATGTAAGCTTAACTGTTAAAAATAAATTTGGTGCACACACCAAGCTTAATAAGCGTTTTGTTGTTTCTTACGATCCAGCTAACCCTTGGCAAGGTTTTCACTATCCAAAAGTAATACTGGCACATCAAGATACTAATTCGGAAGGTTTTAAGCGAGTCAATCGAATTGTTCCTGACTTAATTGGAGCAATTAATGAGGTCTCTCTGGAGGTGTGTAAAAATCTTTATCGCAATATTACTGAAGTGCCTGAATTTGATACCGTGACTTTTCAGTATAACTGGAGTGACGTGTTAGCTGCACGTGGTGGCTCAGGTAAAAATATGCAGCTTTATTTTAGTACTCGATATCTGCAATATGCCCTAGCTGATCAGCCTGACGATGCTGTAAAATATGAGATTTACGGTGTATTCTGGCATGAACTTGTACATGGTTATCAATCACAGCCAGAAACTATTAAAGATCTATATGCGTCTGGTCATGATTATTATGCGTTTCTTGAAGGGGTTGCTGATCTGGTGCGTATCAGAGGCAGGCATCATCTAACTCGTTCACCGGATACAGGAAGCATTAATCGACAAACTCAAGTCAATGATCGTTATCTTTCGGGTTATACAACAACGGGATTTTTCTTAAATTGGATTGCTGATAATTATGATTCAGAGTTTACTTACAAATTTAATCAGTCACCACTAAAAATTAAACCTTGGAGTTTTAAAGTAGCAATTAAAGATATTCTTAATGAAGATGTTGATGACTTATGGAGTAAATACACGGTTTATGTGGAGCAATATAATAAAAAACATCCGAATAAAAGGTTAAAATTACCTGAATGGAAAGGGAAGTCAAAGGTGTTAACTAACCATAGAAATATGAAGAATGAAAACAGGGCTCGTTCAAATAAAAATTAAAAAATTTTCTTTACGCGATCTGAGCTAGATAAAAATTTAGCATCTGAAAAAATAAGCGACGATGAGATTTTATTTTAATCTTATTAAACAGTGCTACTAACAAGCAAATGAACTAGGACTATAAATAGTTGGCCACTGATCGTGCCTCGCTGATTTTAGCTAACAATTTTTAGCCTGTTATTCTGGCGTTATAAATGCAAGGAAGTTTCAGCTATGAAAAGTAATATTAGTATTCTAATCACTATTCTTATTATGAGTGGGTGTTCATCAACAAAAGTGGAGAATGAGTATTCGGATTTATCAATCACTCATAACGAAATTCAATCTTCGAAATGGAGTCAACTAGATCGATTTCCTGCTAGATATCCAAAAAAAGAGGTGATGAAGTCTATTGAGGGCTGCGCAACTATTGAATATGTAATAACACCACAAAATGAAGTTAAAGACATAAATGTAGTAGCTTCAACAAGCAAGTACTTTGCTAAAGCAGCTGAAAATGTAATTCAAAACTGGAAATGGTCAGAATTACCTAAAAGCATTCTCACTCAGCCAGTAAAAACGCAAACTCGATTTGATTTCTGTTTTGACAAACCAAATCAGTCTTGCTCATCTATCACACCAAAATATTCATGTCCAAGCGAAGATATCATCTATTCCACTGGTATGCGTATAAAGGTAAGTGGGTAATGTATTTATAACACATATGAGCCTAACTCTAGAGTCGTATGCCGATGTTAGAGAGCTTTTAAAAGAATTTGAAGCTCAAGGTGTTAACATAATACAAAATCTATTACTGGTGCAAGTGGTCCTTCTAGTGTTTCTATTCAAGACCCAGATGGTAATTCGATTCTAATTGATCAGCACGTGTAAACAACCCTAGTATCAAGTTTGAAGTGCGATAAAAGTAGTTGTAACTCTATGGCGCTTCGGTGGCGAAAGCGAGATAGAAAAATACTGCTAATGTCAGCTATCCTTGAAGAAAGTGGACATAATATTGGTGATAATTGACATGAAAATTAGGACCGTTTTGTGGCATTAGCGATATTGTTTATGTAATAGAAGTCCAAACCATATTGCTACACATGTGCTACAAATTAAATAAAAATCTCAGGCTGTATTTAATTAAGTTATTGGTTTTAATAAGATAAATACATAATTGATAAGTCAGTGTTAGGATGTTATATTTTTGTACTTAGTAAATTGGGAAGCGAAAAATGACATTAGTTTATCGAAGAGCACTGGATTCTGATTTAGATATATGCGCAGAAATTCGAGGTGCTACACGAGACAACTCAATCGATAAGGATACATTAATCGCAATCGGTGTAACTACTGAAATCTGGTCACCCAAATTGGAAAATGATACTTATATTGGGATGGTGGCATTAGATAAAGGTGAAGTCATTGCTTATTGTTATGGAAATACTCAAACTGGCGAAGTACTCGTATTAGCAGTATTACCCGAATATGAGGGGCACGGTGTTGGAAAAAAATTACTATTTCTGGTTGTTGATTGCCTTTTCTCTCAAGGCTTAGCTGAGCTTTGGCTAGCAGCGGGTGTAAATTCAAATATTAGGGCTTACGGTTTTTATAGGCATGTTGGCTGGTTACCAACAGGAAAACTTGATGATAGTGGCGATGAGATTTTACGATACAAAACAAAATCCTAAGTACTATTCGCGCTAGTTGCCTAATGTCTTCAGTGTAGCATTGAGCAACAATAAGAAACCCCGAAAGAGCAGTTGTAATGTCTGGGGTTTAGTACCCAGTTATCTCAGCATACCCCTTACCATTAAAGCCTCCTGTTGCTTTAACTCGGCCTTCCCAATAGGGAATAGTTAATTTATTGCGCGAATCTTTGGTGATACTTTCAATAATAATGTCAGGGGTATTAGGTAATTCAACTTGCCACTTGCTTGGATAGTCGTGGTTATCTATCGTCACGGTTTCAACGACTGACAGCTTAATACCTTCTTTTGAAATATCCGTTGCTTCACCATCGGGCGCTATGCGCGTACCGCGGCAATAATCATAACTGTTTCCGTTACTGAGCCCATTATTGTCTCTGCTGCTTTGTTCTTCTTTTGGTTCAGCTATTGGATCCGCTCTGTTTTTGTTACCTCGAATACAAAACAACATTAGTCCTTTTGAATCTGATTCTTCTGCTTGCGAGTCGACTAGGCTAAACCAGTCCCAACCGAGTTGATTCTTATCGAGTAAACTGGCGGACCATTCTCTGTCATACCAGGCATTACCTGTCGCTTTATAGGTTTGTCCGGCAAACGTTAAACTACCTTTTACCTTTAGAAAGGGATAACTAAAGTAATAGGACGCATGGCCGCTTTGCGTTTTTTGGCTGTAACCATTGTCGCCATGCAATGTCATTGGGCTATCGCTTAAGGTTAACGCTATTTGGTAATTGTCATGTGCTGCAGTTAGCTTCAGTGGTAAAAAGTCTTCATTGATACTGTTCAATTGCCAATTATCAATGGCGGCGTTAAATGGCGAACTAGTCACTTTTGCTTGGCCCGCTCGTGAAAAACGTTCAAAGGCAACATGCTCTTGGTTATGCTGCATAGCAAAGTGGGCAAAATATAGGTTGTTATCCCACCATGTAGATTCAATGTTGCTCGGCATCAAGGTGCGAAAGAGTGTCCATTGAACACCAAAGGTTTCACCTGTGTCACTTTGCAAATTAGCGGTTAAATACCACCATTCAATGCCTTGTTCAGCATGAGTGCCATGATCCTTGGGAAAGGTTAATTCAGTGCCTCTTGTTACTGGCTTACCACTGGACATTTGTAATGCAGAGGGGGTCGACTTTTGCTCCACAGGCTCACAAGCACTGAGTAAAAAAGCAAAACACATTAAAACAAAGCTGATGAGTAATTTTTTCACTACCTGAATTTTCATCACTAGGTTATAGCTCCTTTGCTTCTAAGTTGGTTAGTTTTCGTATCGGTAAATAAGCACATAACACGGAGACACCAACCAGTGTTAAACACATGATGAGTAAACTGGTTAAATCTAAACTAAAGTGAATGGTCCAGCCAAACGCGATAGGCATTACAAACTTTAATAAAGCAAAACCAAGGGCAAAGCCTAGAGGAATAGCAAATAGCGCGGTAAATAACACTATGCCTCCGGTTTGTAGTAGCTTCATGGTTAATAATTGCTGCTGTGTTACCCCTAAGTTTCGTAATATGGTTAATTGTTTTAGTTGATTAACACTTAAGCTTAATAGGCTAGTACACAGACTTAATAGGGCAATAGCGAGAATAAAGCCATTAAGCGCTTTAGTAACAACAAAGGTATCGTCGAATAAAGCATTAGCTATTTGTTTAAATCGTTTGTTGGGTAAAATTAGTGTGCTGTCTTGTTTGAACTCGTTCACTAAACGCTCACTAAATGTAACAACAGTGGTGCTAGTGTTTAGGCGAATTGAATAACCAATAAACTCTGTATTCAGTGTTGCTGAATTTTGTCTTTTTTCCAAGGTAAGTAGCGATATACTTGGATTGCCATAATCATAAAAGAAGCCGGTTATGCGGCAATTAAAGTGCGTAGAGTTTTGCTCAAATACAGCCACATCACCTAAAGAAAGACCAAATTTAATGTTACTTTGTTCATTAGCCAAACAGCCTTTATCCATAAAGTTTTTATCACTGATGGGTGAACCAGATGTTAGCGATATTTGCTGATAATGTTCAAAGCTTTCACCAAAACTTGAAAGCTTTGCAGGTACATTATTTACCTTGCCTTCGCTTTTCATATATATGCTTAGCTGTGCAACTTCAGGCAAGTGACTGAGTGTTTGTCTTAGGTTGTGATCGATTTCATTTGAACGCAAATAAATATCAGCACTTAGTTGTTTTTCAAGGTGTGCATTTAACGTGGTACTAAAGCTTTTCACCATAATTTGCATGCCTATGGCACTACCAAGGGCAACTAAAATGGCAATAATGGCAATATGTAGATCTTTTATGTGGAATCGCGTATCGGCATGTAGCCATTGGGCTAACGGATTAGATAGTGTAAAAGGTAATGCGACCAAACCCGATAGCGCTTTAGGCACCAGTAATATGAACAAGACCAATAGGGTAAAACACAGCAATAACGCTTGGTATTCGTTGGTCGCGTAATTAAGTAGCCAAATTAAGCCTACCGATGTACTCACCAATAAGGCGTAAAATATCAATTGGACTTTACTGGCAACTTGTTTGGCTTGTGTTAACAATATTACCGCTAAGGCAGATATATTCAGTGCAAAACCCAATAAAATATTAGTCCACTGCCAATGGATAACAAGCGCTTTATCAAGTTGATACAAACCCACCAAAGTACGATTTACATCAAGCACTAATCCATTAGCAATGAAGTAGCCGCCTAAAGTGCCTATAAGCGCGGTACAAAGACTAACAATAATAAGTTCGATACTAAGGCTAAGTTGAATACTTAGCTTGGTGCAGCCTAACAGCTGCATTTGCTTAATCAATTTTTGTCGAGCCGTTAGTGTGAGTTTTATCGCGTTAAAGCTCAAAAAGACCGCAACAATATAACCAAGCATGGCAAGGGCGGTAAGGTTAAAAAAGAACGCTTGTGACAGTACATCAAAGGACTGTTGTTCGGCATCAATTAGCTGTGCTTTCCCTGCAATCAACTGTTTTATTTGAACTACTTGCAGCTCGGTAACATGCGACAGCTCAATAAAGCTTAATTGTCCTTTAGCTTCTAGTAAATAATCTGCATGAGCAATATCAGTAATGGCCCAAAGCCCTACATTATCCATTAAACGGATGTCTGGTTGAACTTGTCCATTTTTCAAGACAAATTGTGCTTGGCTACCTGTTTTAGTTTGAAGTCGACCAGCAAATTGTGAATCTACTAACAAGGTAGACAGGGAAAAGTGCGAAGGTGTTTTATTGTCGTTTTCATCAGCTTGTTGGTATTGCGAATTGTTTTGCTGCAGTTGATTCACCCACAACAAAGTATCTACACCTTGAATTGCCAGCGTTTTGTCGTCATTGGCTTTTAATCTACCGCGTAAAACAGGCTGTGCATTAATAAAGCCCTGTTGCCGTAAGTTTATCCAAAGATTACCATCAATAGTCTGTTTTCCCGTGAGCGGTTTAATTAAATGCGTGACGGGGTTATTGATTAATGCAGAGGAATGTTGATAACGTGTTTTGGCTTCTTGATTAAGCCCCGAAATGGCGGTTAATAGAGCGCTGCCTAAACTAAATCCTAAAATAAACAAGGCCATCAACCAAGGATGTCGTCGATAAAACGCGATATGGGTGGTTAATATAATTTTGATTTCATTAGTAAAACTAGTCAAAACGACCATCTCTTAACACTTTAACTTGATCAAAATAATCAGTTAATTGATGACTATGAGTCACCATGACTAGGTTAATTTGTCGTGCATGGCATAACTCGGTAAGTAGTTTAACCACTTGGTGCGAACGCTTTTGATCTAAGTTGCCAGTAGGCTCATCGGCAAAAATAATTTGAGGTTTGTTAAGTAGGGCTCTGGCGATACCCACTCTTTGTTGTTCACCACCTGACAGTTGATGAGGCAGGGCATTAAGCTTATTTTGTAGCCCTAACTCATTGACGAGATGGTCAAACTCACTCGCGGCTTCACCTGGAAAATTTAGCTTGTGCTGGAATAAAATATTTTGTTTTACGGTGAGGCAATCAAGCAATTGGTAATGCTGAAATATAAGCCCAATTTTACGGCGATAAAGCGCGAGTTCTCGCTCATTAAGCAATGATAACTCTTGGTTGTTAACACTGACTGAGCCGCTATCTGCTTGTAGCAGGCCTGCCAAAATGTGTAAAAAGGTGGTTTTACCTGAGCCACTATCACCAAGTAATGCAAGATGTTGTGCTTCGGGTATAGACAAATCTAGCTTATTTAAAATGCTTTGTTTGTTATCGCCATCATTACGAATGAAACATAAATCTTTTACTTCAATCACGGTAACTCCTTGTTAGCCTATGGCATTTTAGCGTGAAAATGTCTGTTATGTCATTAAAGTTAATGTAGAAAGCGCCGTATCTCGTTTAGTTATTAACGTTGGCAAAAAACGCGTTGGGGTAACCCGTTTACGTAAACACGATGATAGTGTCGCTATAAGAGGAGCAGGGCACATTAGCTCTTTTATTAGAACAAATCCACTGTTTCAATTCAACGAAACCTACGCAACAGAAAAAGAGAAACGGCGATTAAAGCGCAGTAAAGGTAGAGCTAAACAATTAAGTAGTGATGATTTTTACTTTGATAAAGACACTGAAACCTGCCGTTGTCCAGCGGGCAAGGACATGTGGTTACAGAATCATTTTATCAATGTTGCTGGAAAAAGTTACACCCATTTAACTAGCTATTTAAAAGACTGTAAGGTTTGCCCGCTGCGACGACAATACAGTAAGCGACTAGGCACAATCGAGCCTGTATTTGGTAACATCACCGTCAATAAAGGCATGAATAAATTCACTTTGCGCGAATACCCAGTGGCAGATGTATTGCTTGGTTCATAATATAGAGAAGTTAAGAAACAGCCTATACTAAGGGTACCCCCTGTTCACCCCATAAAATAATCTCAAAAGACAAAACAAGTTAAAAACCAGTCATTATTTAATGCTCAGAGATGAGAAAATAAAAAGCGCCAAAAACGTAGACGTTTTGATTGTTTAAAAAAACCAATGCCGTTAGAGTGTTACGATTAATAAATAATATAAAAACTAGTAATTCTACAGACTCGTTAGGTCTCAGTATTTTCCAAATAAAAAGGATATTTCAGATGGAAACTGTTCATGATATTAATGCCAAAGCATATAAAGCTGTAAGCGTTTACAGTAAGACTTTATTGTCTATTTATGATGTATATGTATTCAAATGTGTTTCACCCATTTTCTTTAGGTGCCCATCAAAGCTCATAGTTGAATTTTATATAAATAATGTATCTAAAAATCATCTGGAAGTGGGGGCTGGTACCGGTTTTTTGTTAAAAAAATGTCGCGCTTCTGGAATAATTAAAAATTTATCTCTCCTTGATCTTAGCGAAAACTGCTTGGAAGTTACAAAAAAAAATATTAAGCCAATAGATGTAACGACATATAAAGCAAATATATTGGAGCCTTTACCTCTACAAAATAGGCAATTCAAAAGTATAGGCTTAAATTTCGTATTGCATTGTGTGCCAGGTAATTTCAAAGCAAAAGGTTTAACTCTATTAAACTTGGGGGACTATTTAACTGATGACGGTGTTATTTTTGGTTCAACAGCTATTTATGATACTGAACAGAATATTATGGCTAAATTGGTGATGAATGCATATAACAAAAAAGGTATCTTTAATAACAGACAAGATAAAAAGGAAGAATTAGAAGAAGTTTTACGAAGTGGCTTTAACAACGTAGTAATCACTCAAATTGGTAACGTTGTTTTTTTCAAGGCAAGTAACAGAAAGAGCTAACAAATTAATTAATAAATAATATAAAAACGAGTAATTCTACAGTCTCGTTATGTGCAATCACTGCTCAGCAGTAATCTATGGAGATAAATGATGGAACGCATATTGGTAGCAGGTTCAACTGGATATTTGGGTAAGTTCATTGTTAAAAACCTTATAGCAAAAAATATGCGACCTGTTGCTTTAGCGCGTAGCTCAGAAAAGCTGGATGAATTTCAACAGGATATTGATATATTCGAAGCTGAAGTGACCAGAGCCTCTTCTTTAGCTAACTGCTGTGATGGAGTAGATGTTGTCATTTCTTCATTAGGTATAACAAGGCAGAAAGATGGTTTGTCTTATATGGATGTCGATTTTCAAGCGAACTTAAACTTACTTATCGAAGCTAAGCGTAGTGGTGTTAAAAAATTTATATATGTATCTGCTTTACATGGAGACAAACTTAAACAACTGAAAATTTTTACAGCCAAAGAAAAATTTGTTAAAGAGCTGAAAGAATCAGGTTTAGATTATTGCGTGGTGAGGCCAACAGGATTTTTCTCAGATATGACTGAGTTTTACAATATGGCTAATAAAGGTAGGATTTATTTGTTTGGTAATGGAGAATATAAATCAAATCCTATACATGGAGATGATTTGGCTAAGGTGCATAGATACAATTAGTAACGTTGAAAAAGAGATTCTAGTTGGTGGACCTGAAATTTTCACTCAAATTGAGCTTGCAGAAGTTGCATTTGAAGCTGTAGGAAAATCGGTCAAAATAACATTTATTCCTAATTGGGTACGTATTTGTTTATTAAAATTGTGTAAGGTATTTTTGAACGACAAGCGGTATGGCCCTATTGAGTTTTTCTTAAATGTATTGGTTATGGATATGACTGCACCTAAGTTCGGCGTCCATACATTGAGCCGACACTTCCAATCACTCAATGAAAAGTAAAAGCATATACCTGTGATTATTGAAGACACTTGATTTTATCTTCAATAATCACAGGTATAGAGCAGCCAAAAAGTACACAATCCCGTTACATCGGAGTATTACCAACTCTAATCCGAATCAATTTAGAACAGATAATGTCCGTTTTGTGGTTTGAATTCAACCGATGCCCGTTACTTTATGTCCGCTGATACGACCAGAAACTGAGATAGGAGCTTGAACTATGCTTACTTGGGTTCACTACGAGAACACATGAAAAGTGAATTAGCTTCGTCTATTATTCTGAATATAAAGGGTAGAATGCAATTTTTTTAACCGATAATTTACACCATATTTATTTTAATTTTGCAGTAATTCTAATTTAAATTTTAGTTAGCTCTGCGTTGCGGAAGAAGGGCCAATAATAGTTGCCCAAACACTATAGAATCTACACTTACTAACACTTTCTAACAATGATTGACAAAAAAATAACAAAAGTATCATATTGATTCATTTACCTTTCCCTAATAATGCACCGACTGAAACATAAATCATTTTGACTTTAAGCTCAGTCAATTATTTTGGAGAATTAATTTGAACAACGTACTACAACATGGAATAAAAACGGCACTAACTATCGGTCTAATTATTGGTGTGACCGCTTGCGATGATGAATCAGCAATAGATAAAGTGGTTGATAAGATGGATAAAAAATATAGTACAGAGATCAGTTATATTAACGCTGTTAATGCTTCAACCACTTTTTACGCAAAAAGTAACCTATATACAAGAGGTGTTTACGATAGTGACTTTAAAGTCGTTAATTTACTGGAGAATAAAGTCAGTAGAAAAATAGATCACAAGTGGTCCAGCCATGGTCATAAATTCGAGTTTGCGATAAAAGATACAAACAGTGGTGCGCGTACAGCGGATGTTAAATATAATGTACAAAATAAAGGGAAATACTGGGCTATCGCTTGGATGGATAATAACAGTGATGTATTAAGCATATTTGAAATGAAGCCATCGAATCAAAACGATGTTTTTAGAGTACGAGTTTTTGCAAACACAGCTTTAAGCGTAAAAATATTGGGTAGTGATGCTGACTTTACCGAGACCATTGCTGGCGAAGTGAGTGAAACTTACACTATAAATAATTGTGCCGATCTTTATGTGGGGGGGAATGAAATAGATTTATGCCAACAAGGTGACTTTGGGCAATCATATTTGGTTGTCGTTGATAGTCAGGGCCTGATTACTTACGGTAAAGAATAAAATGCTTAAATGTTCTCGGTATGTCTAGCTTTGTATTTGTTAAAACAGTGTGATTGACCTGGAATGATGTTGTAATAGAGGTTTTATGCTGGGGTTGGATTGACGGTATTAAGAAGTCAATTGATGAACTAGCCTATCTTCAGCGCATCACTCCCAGAACAACCCGAAGTAACTGGTCTAAAAGGAACACGGAGCATGTTGAATGTTTAATAAGTGAAATGGAAGTGCCTGCAGATTTCGTTGCCGCAGCTGAAAGCCAGCCGAGAGTGAAAGCGTTTTTTGAAACGCTAAATAAATCGAATCGTTATGCTATAGCTTACGGAATGATAAGTGCGAAGAAACCCGAAACCAGGCTAAGGCGGTTTGCAAAATTCATGAACATCTAAATCAATAAAATTGGGTATTCAAATCGTCTGCGGTCCTTTTTTTAACTACTTGTATTTATGTAATATTTTTTTAGGAATATGACAATAGTCATTGGGGAACCGAGTTAATCTTTCTTGGTGTTCCTCATCGCTTTTCACATAGTTTAGCAATGGTAAAATTTCCACTACAACCTTATCTGCATCATCGCGACGTGTAATATACCCAATAGCCGCTTTGAGGTGGCTGCTTTGTTTGCTGTATATTCCAGTTCGGTATTTCTTTCCAACATCCTCGCCTTGCTTATTGATGCTGTAAGGGTCAATTATTTCGAAAAAGTAACTTATAAGTTCAATAACATTGACCGTGTTTGGGATGAAGATTACTTCTACACATTCAGCATAACCATCATAACTGCTCTTGGTTGTATTGGTTAAGCCATTAGCTCGACCTGCTTCTGTTGCAATAACGCCAGGTAGGTGCTTAATAAACTCCTGTACGCCCCAAAGGCAGCCCCCAGCAAAATAAATAGTTTCTGGTTCGTGGACATCATTCTTAGTTTGTTGTGTTTTCATATTTGGTCTTAACAAAACCTACTGATTATTGTAATAGCGGATAAATCGTCATCACTCTGGTTGTTATGTGTTCAATTGTAAATCATTATTAAGTGAGAATGGCTATCATGTATAAAATTGTACTTCGCTAAGATATAATCTGAATTAACATACGATTACTACCTTTCAGCTGAACCCTACCCATATTACGATATTTTCGTGAAGTTGTTCCAATATTTTAAACCCGACGGTATAACACAAAGATTAGTAATAACTCTTTCTGTAAGCTAGTCATGTGGTTTCTTGAGCAAGTGAGTGATTGAGTGAAAAACAATCGTTTTTACAGATAGATAAAACAGTGTAAATAGAGAACATTAACATGATTCGAGTTGTACAAGTTGCTTTGCCCGCTTTGTTATTTAGCCTATCGACTGTTTCATCGGCATCCGATGAAATTCATGCAGTAAGTGATGAAGTAAGCACTAAAGTAAATGAAGATGTCAGTAATGATATTGAGAAAATCACGGTTGAAAGCTCAACCACGGCTAATACTAAGCCTGTGGGAACTTTTGGTTCGCCAGTTTCTAATTTAGAATATCACCCACGCGTTGATCTACAGTCACGCAATATGGCAGAAGCTCAAGCTGATGTAACTATTCGTGGTGGTATTTTCGAAAATACTGGCTTTAGGGTTGGCAGCGCGACATTACTTGATCCGCAAACTGGACATTACTTTGCAGAAATTCCTATTGCTCAGGAAATGTTAAGTAATGCTAATGTACTGACTGGTGCAGATAATGCGCTGCTCGGTGTTAATAGCTCGGTAGGGACGGTTTCCCGCAACTGGACACCAATAAAAACGGCAGGCAGTGCTTCAATTGGCGCAGGTAATAACAACTTTAATTTACAACGAATACACAGTGGTGTGAGTATGGCACTGGGTGATTCTACTGATTGGACTCTTGGTTTAGAAGGTGAATTCTCTCGCTCTGAAAGTGATGGCACGATAGAAAATGGCGATCATGATTTTCAACGTGCCTCTGCTCGTATTCAGTTAGTTGGGCCTTCATCACAGACCGATCTGTTTTTTGGTTCTCAAGACAAATTTTTTGGCTGGCCAAATATGTACACGCCATTTAATGTTAATGAAACTGAAGATCTTGAAACACAACTATTAATACTTAATCATAAACAGGAATATGCGCAAGACAGCACATTTGAAATTTCCACTTACTATCGTAATAACAAAGACCATTATGTTTTTTCCCGTGAAAACCCTGATATCTTTGAAGCTTTTCACGAAACTGATGTTAAATCGATAGCGTTATCCGGTCGCCATGCCCAAACAGCATCATTTGCACTGAATTATTCAACGCAGTTTATAGCAGACAGTATTAAATCAACCACGTTAGAAAATAACTTTACTTCTCGTCATTATTACAAGTTCAGTGTATTACCTGAATACCGAATGGATCTACAAAATGACCAAGCGTTAACTGTCCGTCTCGGCGCGGCTTTTGATGATACTAATCGAGACGATTCTCAAGTATCACTGATTGGTGATATTACGTGGGATACAATCAATGCTGACGATACTTCTCAAACGATTTATCTCTCTTATGCAGAAGCCAGCCAAGTAGCCGGTTATACGGCTATAGGTGGTAGTGATAGTGGTGGATTGTTTAGAAGTAATTATAATCTTGAGCGAGAAACCACTAAAAACATCGAACTAGGCTTGGTATTAGATCGCGAAACTTGGCGCCTTGATTCTGCTATCTTTTATCGACAAGATAATGACTTAACCGATTGGACTTATAGCTTGAGTTCAACTTCTGCTCGTTCAGCAAACCCGGTCGATATAGATACCTTAGGTTTAGAACTACTTGCGGTAAAGCGTTTTGAAAACTCAGAAATAATCACTAGCTACACCTTCCTTGAAAAATCAGAAGATTATGGCGCTGCGGATATAGATGCTAGCTTTTATGCATTGAACTTCCCCGATCATCGGGTAACATTAGGTGTTATTTGGCATCCTAGCGACATCGTAGAAGTTCGTGTTGATAATGAGTGGCGCAAACAAGAAGAAAATATTCTACGAAACGGTGACGACGATGCTCTATTCACACACCTTTCATTAAAGGTTTCTCCTTCACAGATTAAAGGTCTAGATATTGTGCTTGCAGCAGACAATCTTTGGGATGAATCTTTTGAAGAGATACCTGGTACGCCAGGTCGTGGTGAACAATACACTATCAGTGCTACTTACAACTGGTAAAATACTTTTCATCAGCCCCAGTTTATTGGCTGGGGTCATTTTAATACTAATTTGATTAAGTTAGTTCCCAAAGTTCAGTGAGGATAAAAATTCAAGAACAAGGCGCTTGATTGAGTAATAGCAGGCTATTGCGATTGAAAGCAACGCAGTTATTGGGTTTTTAGACCACTCGAAAATGGGAAGTTGTTTGATCAGATTGGTATAACACTAATTATTCGAGATTTTTAATGATTTATCTAGCGATCACTACGCTAATTTGGGCTTTTTCCTTTGGTCTAATTGGTAACGCACTCAAAGGTCTTGACCCACTTCAAATAGCAGATACTCGCCTGTTACTTGCGCTAATTGCTTTTATTCCCTTTATGAAATTCGGTAATACCAACGGGAAGGAAAAACGGCAGTTGATATTGCTTGGCGCACTTCAATACGGTGTAATGTATACCTGTTATCTTTCCGCTTTTCGCTATCTACCATCACACCTTGTCGCGCTATTTAGCGTACTTACGCCACTTTATATCGTTATTATTAACGATCTTAGACAACGTAGTTTTACCCCTTGGTATTTAGTGGCCACTGTTCTGTCTGTTTTTGGTGCCGCAATTATAAAAATGGGCAATATAGATTCAAACGAAATTTGGTTAGGATTTGGTTTGATGCAAGTAGCTAATCTGGCCTTTGCTTTTGGGCAAGTTTATTATCGCGATTGGAAAAGAAGTAGAGCACATATTACTGACAGCTCTATTTTTGGTTTTTTATACCTAGGTGCAGCCATTTTTACTACCATTGCTACGCTATTAATTTCTCAGCAACCACCTATTCCATTGAACGCAACACCAACACAGTGGTTTGTTTTAGTGTATATGGGGATAATTGCCTCAGGGCTTTGTTTCTTCCTTTGGAATAAAGGCGGAACTCAAACAAGTGTTGGTGTATTAGCAACATTCAATAATGCGGTAGTACCACTGGCTATGTTTGCTTCCTTGTTTGTTTTTGGTGAAGCTAAAGGGGGAACACCAGAAGAATTAGTCAGACTTACCATTGGATCACTGTTGATAGTGTCAGCGCTGTTGATTGCAAAACGAAAATAATGAGCTAGTCTCCGTTGATTGTTATTCATGTAGTATCACACCCACAACTAAAAGTTTAATAGATTACTCCTAGTAAATTGCCATACTGGCTCCAGTATGGCTTAACCAATCGTTCCTTTCTCATCTAATACCATCGAGCCATCGATTTTTAGTCTTTTTTATTCGGGCTGTACAAAATAAAATCAACCTCAAACCCTTACTCTAATTGACCAGATAGAGTGTTTTATTAAATATGTTTATTTTATATGCACTTAGTAGTTGACTATTTGGTCAATAATAACAACAATCTTACCGTTAAATAACAAAACTGTAACATTTATCGTTCAGAATCAAGTTGAAGTTTTAACCAATAGAAGTACTTTTTTAACGTAAATTCATTGAAAATTTGGAGAAATGAAATGAAGACTCGTAAGGTAGTGCCAAGTCTATTTTTTGGCAAAAATAAATTAAAATTAAACTCGATTGCACTTTGTGTTGCTTCAAGCTTTGTTAGCTACAGTGCTTTAAGTGCTGAAACACTGTGGTCTGAAGACTTTTCTGACCCAGCATTAACCAATAAAGGAGCAGTTTATGAAACCATCGATATGGACGGTGTTACTCGCTGGTCTATTGATGTTACTAATGCACAATTAACAGCAAACAGTGATTGGTTTAAAGTCACGAATAATAAAGTCGAAGCAAGAGATGTAGATGGCAGTGTAGATTGGCTATCGGAGAAAATTGATATTCAAGGCAAGCAGAATATTAACATTTCTGTGTTAGCAGAAGAAAGTGGCACCCTTGAATCAGCTGATTTTTTTGATCTTTCCTATTCAATAGATGATGCGCCTTTTGTTAAGGTAGAAAACTGGCAAGGTAAAGGCAGCAGTAGTCACACATTGATTGATGACTTTACGTCTGCAGCCATAACACAAAGCATTGCAGAAGGAAGTACTCTTCAAATTAAAGCTTCTATGGCAAACAACTCTGGCTCTGAATATATTCGTTTGGATAACGTAATCGTTACTTCTGGTGTTGAAGATGGAGGAGGTGATAGTAGTCAAGGTCCAGTCACAGATGCTTGTTATAATTGCCCAGACTTAAGCACTATAGAAAATGCAGAAGACTTTGTTGATGCTACCTATTATGCCGCTGTTTTTAACGCCATTGATTCTGTACAAAGTACCGAGGTTATTCGAACCAACATCAATGAAGTCATCTCAGCAAATCATAAGCAGTTAACCTATTCAGAAGCATGGACAGCATTAACAGTTACTGATGAAGACCCGATGAACCCTGATAATGTTATCTTATTTTATCGTGGTATTTCTAAAGCAAAAAATTCCAATGGTAGTGGTTCACAATCTACCAACCCTGATAACTGGAATCGTGAACATGTTTGGGCGAAAAGTCATGGCTTCCCAAGTTCTAGCGCGATGGCTTATTCAGATATTCATCATTTAAGACCTACTGATATATCCGTTAACTCTTCAAGAGGTAACTTAGATTTTGATAATAGTGATGCACCATTACCAGAATCTCCTGAAAACCGCGTAGATGGAAATTCTTTTGAACCAAGAGATGCGGTCAAAGGTGATGTTGCCCGTATCGTATTATATATGGATACTCGTTATGCCGGTTTAGATTCTGTAACACCCGACCTGCAAGTAGTTGATACCTTAACCTCTGGCGGTGAATCCAAGTTAGGTAAGTTATGTACCTTATTGGCATGGAGTGAATCAGATCCTGTCGATGAATTTGAAATTAATCGAAATAATAAAATTTATGAGTTTCAAGGAAATCGTAACCCATTTATTGATCACCCAGAGTGGATTTCAACACTTTACAGTGCGTCATGTTCAGATGTTGACCCGATCGACCCCGTTGACCCAGTAGATCCGCCAACGCCAGGGGCTGATTTATTTTTCTCTGAATACGTTGAAGGTTCAAGCTTTAATAAAGCAATAGAGATTTATAACCCAACAGATAGTACGGTTTCATTAGAGGACTATCAATTCAAGCTTTATTCAAATGGAAGTCTTACCGCTACTGGTACCTATACATTAACGGGTGAACTACTTGCTAATGATGTGGTGGTACTTGGCTCTAGTCAAATTGCAGATGATAGTTTATTAGTACCATTTATCGACCATTTTGTAAGTGCTGTTAATTTCAATGGTGATGATTATGTAGAGCTCGTACATGGCGATACGATTATCGATAATATTGGTACTTATGGTGTGAGAGAAAATTGGGGTAAAGATACTTCATTACTACGTTTATCTTCAATAACATCAGGTGATACCGACCGAACGGATGAATTTATTAAAGCAGATCAGTGGCAGTCAAATCCTAAAGATACTTTTGAAAATTTGGGCTCACATCTCGCTGATACTTCTCCGACAGATCCTGGTACAGGTGAAGATCCTGTTATTGGAATGTGTGGTGATGAAGCTGACAAAATTAATGTAATTCAAGGCAGTAACAATGACTCAACCGTTATTGGTGAAGTTAAAGTTATTGAAGGCTCTGTTACGTCAGCCGTGCCAAGCTTAAAAGGCTATTTTGTAGAAGAAGAAGCAGACGATACTGATGCTGATTTGATGACCTCTGAAGCAATATTTGTTTACTTTAATAACATTGCTAACTTCCCTACAGTTGGCAATAAAGTAAGAATACTTGGTACCATCAAAGAGAGTTTTGGCCGTACCCAATTGACGGCGACAACAGACTTTATTGATTGTGGTGTTGGTGAATCAATTGAGCCTACAACGGTATCTTTACCGGTTTCAAGTATTGATTATTGGGAAACTATCGAAGGCATGTCAGTTAGCTTTAACGATACTTTGAAAGTTAGTGATACTTATAATCTGGCTCGTTTTGGTCAGCTAACGTTGTCGAATGGACGCTTGATATTACCTACGAATATTTATAACGCAGGTAGTCGACAAGCGATTGATTTAGCGGATAAAAATAGCCGAAATCGAATCACATTAGATGATATGAACAATGCGCAAAACCCTGATAATGTGCCATTTCCTGCACCAGGACTGAATCATCAAAATACTTTACGTTTAGGTGATTCGGTTACGGGTTTAACCGGTGTGATTGATTATAGTTTCAATCAATATCGTGTGTTGCCAACAACGACACCACAATTTAGTGCGACAAATGTGAGAACAACACAACCTGAACTCGATGAAGGTGGCTCTTTAAAAGTGGCAAGCTTTAATGTATTAAATTACTTCAATGGTGATGGTGCAGGTCAAGGTTTCCCTACTGCGCGAGGGGCAGATACGTTAGAAGAGTTTACCCGTCAAAGCAGTAAAATTGTTTCTGCGCTTAAAGAAATTAATGCAGATATTGTTGGTTTGATGGAGTTAGAAAACGATGGTTTTGACAGTAACTCAGCCATTGCAGATCTTGTTACTCAACTTAATAATCAAGTTGGAGAGGGTACATATGCTTATGTGAGCATTGACCAAGCGGGTGTTGGAAGCGATGCAATATCAGTAGGCATTATTTATAATCCCGCCACCGTCGCACTGGTAGGAAATGCTGTTACGTCAAATCAAAGTCCTTTTGATTTTGGTAACCGTCAACCGCTAGTACAAACGTTTAAAGAAATTGCGACAAATGAAGAGCTAACCATTGCGGTTAATCACTTTAAGTCGAAAGGAAGTTGTGGAAGTGCCTCTGGCAATAATCTTGATCAAGGAGACGGTCAAGGGTGTTGGAATGAGCTGAGAACTCAAGCTGCCAATGGCTTAACGGCTTGGTTAAACACAAAACCTACCGGCACTAACGATGATGATTTCTTAATTATTGGTGATTTGAATGCCTACGGTAAAGAAGATCCCATTAATGCGATTACTCAAAGTAATTATCATAACTTAGTCGCTGACCATTTAGGCCGTGCTGGATATTCATATAGCTTTGGTGGTGAAATTGGTTATTTAGACCATGCACTTGCTAGTGATAACTTAGCTAGCCAAGTAGTTGATACTACCGTATGGCATATCAATGCTGATGAGCCTCGTATATTTGATTACAACACCGAATATAAATCATCAGAACAACTTTCAACTTACTTTGCTGAAGATGCGTATCGAGCATCAGACCATGATCCTGTGATTGTTGTGCTGAAATTGCAAAGTGCGGTTGAACTTGTCGGTGATTTTGATGGCGATGCAGACATAGATCGCAATGATGTGACTCAATTTTCTATGATGGTTCGCCGTGGTGAAACAGGTGATATTCAACATGACTTTAATAACGATAGTGTCGTTAACAGTCTAGATGTTAGAGCATTAATGTCTTTATGTACTCGTTCGCGTTGTGCGACAGAATAATTCATTCAATAAATTTAAAAGGAAATAACCATGAAAAAAATAATAATGTTAATAAGCATGCTTTTAGTCTCACTCAATAGTCAGGCGACATTACTCTCAGTAGAGCTAAACCAAGATAGTGACGTGCTTACAGCAGATTTTATCATTAGCGATATTGAAGAAGATGGTTTGGGTTTTAAAAAGTTATTAGCGAGTTTTGATTTTACTCTATCGTGGGACAATTCAATAATAGATTATGTCTCTAACAGTTTTGGTAATAAACTCAATGTAGGTGTTGCTGGTAGCGATCAAAGTGTTTTTGATATTATGACTGACAGTATGAGTTTATCTGAAATTAGTTATGCTTGGTGGGATGAACTTTTACCAGTGCAAGATGGATTGAGCCAATTTGTGTTAGCGAGTGTAAATTTTAACGTTACCAGTATTGGAACGGATACATTGAATTTAACGAATGTGATTTTTGGTGATGAGTTTGGTGCCTCTTTCGCCGACGTTAGCAGCAATAATGCTTATTTTACCGTTAATTCTGCAGGTCCTGTTGATGTACCTGAGCCAATGACAGTGGTCTTAATGTTAATTGCGTTAACGGTGTTAGCTCGAAAAAGAATAATATAATAATTAGTTTTTAACAATCAACACTAATTTGAAAGGTTGAATTATCTACTTAATGCTGGCCCTAACATAACTGTTAGGGCTTTTTTATTACGTGCCAACAGTAAAAAACAGACAAAACATTTAAGTGAACACCATTAATAGTGCACAAGTAAAAAGTTTAACAGCAGGGCGCTTATCACCATTTTCCGGGCTAAATAGTATTGTTATTGTTGTTTATCTAATCAATTATGATGAAATTTAACGATAATGACAAAGGGTTCAAATCAAGTGCACTATCGCTACAAGCCCTTATTAATGGTACCTTCAGGCTACTTAGCCTAAAGTACAACCTGTCTCTACGTGAATTCTACTAAAGTTTGCTTGTCATTACGGGTGATTAATTACGTAGCACGCTGTTTTATTTAACACTCTCAGTAATAAAAAAGCAAAACAATTAAAGTATAATTCTGAGTAGCTACATTGTGTTTAGCTAGTCTACCTTTCTGCGTTTACCGCTTTCTGCACGTTTCTTGTTTTCACTCTGAACATAAACAGTATCCGTTGTTGCCATACTGGCATGACCAAGATCTTCAGAAATATCTTTAAGAGGGCGCCCACGTTCAATTTCCATACTAGCTCCGGTGTGCCTTAACCAATGGGCAGAAGCTTCTTTGAGTTTTAGTGCTTTGTTTTCACCTTCTGATCTGCGCATATTTTCGTGTGCTTGGTCGAAAACACTTTGTACTAAACGTCGTAAATGTCGAGATGTCATGCCGCCTTGACCACGGACTTTTTCAACAAGAATAGAATTTTCATTGCTTGAGGGTAAACCTAATAAACCACGAGAAGCACGATAACGTTCTAAAAAGGGTAAAAAGTCGATAGGAACCGTAATATCACGTAATTTTCGGCTTTTACCAAAGATTTTAAGCCACCAGTTTTCATCGTCATCTTGCCAAAAATGCCCCATAGTTGGTGACCAGTTAGGACGCTCGGATAGCTCTGAAATCCTTAAGAATAGGGTTTTTAAGGACGCTATTACAAATAAGTTTCGTTCAAACATTGCATTTTCATCAGCCATTTCAACAGCAGTATCTAAGACGAATTGCCATTGGCTACCGGTTAAACGTTTGATTTCTTTAACTTGAGAGTCGATTATAAAGTGGCGACAATCTTTTTTAGCAATTTGTGCAGGGTTACCAATACAAAAATCTTCAGCCATCAGGTAATTATAAAAAACGATAATGGCGGTAAACATTGATGAAAGCGTTTGTTGTGATGGACGATACTTTTTCTTATCAATGACGAATTGTGACTTTAAGCTTTTAGGTGCTTGAATCTTGTATGGAAACCAAAGTTCATTAGCAGCTGAATATCCATTGGTTATTTTAAAACGTTCTTGATTAGATGTGCCAATCCAATCAACTGGTGGCTGCCAACAAAAGTCAGCATATTCTAATAAGTCTGATTTACGTAATTGGTCGATTGGTTTTTTCTTTACAATGAATGACCATAAAAGAAAACGTTCAACGTCATTCCTAAAGCGCTCATAAGTATGTGCAGATTTATTTCTGCCAATGTAAGTAAGGAAAATCTTTCCCCAGTTAAATTGTTCAAGCCACCAGGGTTCATTAGATGAAAATATTTTATCTAACTGAGGATAGTCATCAAAGTCGAAATCACATAAATCAATGTATGGTGGATATAAAGGAACGGGTTTAGTTAATAACATTATTTGTAAAACCAAGCAGATAAGGCAGTTGAAGCTAGTTTAAATCATTATACTCACTATGTCCAATACTGAAGAGTATCGGACATAGTGAGTATGTTTTATTAAAGAGTGGTTGTCCCTGTCATTATTCAGATTAAGAAAAGTTTAATAATGGCACCCGATCTTCATTTAGAGATATCAATTTACTACTTTTAACCGATGGCTAAAATATTATAGGTAATACTTTTTCTTAATCCCTATTTCAAAAAATTATATCCTTATGGTTAGAACTTCCTATATAACTACTTTGAGTATAATCAAAATGTTTTAGAAATCATTTAACATTTTACTCAGCTAGCATTACCAATAAGTTAGCTTTGTATTGATACAAAACAGCCCGTATGGAAGTGTTTTATTCAAAATGCCATTTAAAACTTAACAAACTTATTTTTCATGCTTTCGATATTTTGGATCCGTCCAACACTTTGGTAGTTCTTCTCCTGAAAGAAAGATTAAATCCATTTTATTAAATTCTTGCGGATCTTGTAATTCTTCACCTACTTGATAAGTTCCTAAAACTTTATAGTGAAATAAATTAGTTAAATCACAAAGGTTTTCTACATCTACTATATCGCAGTTATTTCTATTTTTTAAGAACATACCAGTCTCCTATAGAACAAAGTGTTTCGAGCTTTTCAATACCATTAAAGTATATGCCAAATGGTTGTATCTGTGGCTAGATGAATACCTATTTACTATAGTCTGAGCGTTTATTTATTCACCTCAGACAAGTAAACCATTAACTGAAATCACTATCCTCATTTTATAGTGTTTCATAAAGAAGTTTAGTTTGATTTAGGATATTTTTCCTATGCGTATACCTTTGTCTTTTACATGTTAACTCTTAGGACAATAAGCTTAACAACAATTCTAACCACTAAATGAACTCTACTTCCTTTATTACGTGTATTAAAAAGCCTCAATAAAGAAGCTTAGATAAAAATATAATAATTTTTCAGCTGGTTTATTTATTCGACTGACTTAATACAGAATCTGCTCATGCTTTAGTATTTGAATTATATTTATCACTTTTTAGTACTTCGTTTTGCCAAATTTTTATCAGGTTGGCTCAAGAATTAGTTATAACCTCGGATATAATTACAAGTGACAAAATCGTTAAAAAGTGTCTCGTAAGAGCCTTTAAATGGCAATGCCTCAACCTTTAACTTCTCATTATTTGTTAGTCCGTTATGCTGATCTTTTTTTGTTGTCTGCACTATTTCCTGCAGCAATAGACCCTTATCCATTCGTTCCTCCATTTTCGTTAATTTTCTTACCATAGCGTTGATTATATTCAGTTTATTATGCACCATCAAAAAATAATTCGATGATGCATCGGGTGATTAGTCAAGCAGTCTTACAATCACAGCAGTACCCATACCACCGCCGATGCAAAGTGATGCCAGTCCTAACTTGTTACCCCGTTTTTTCATTTCATGGAGCAAAGTGACTATGATCCGGTTACCAGAGGCACCTAATGGATGTCCTAACGCAATAGCACCACCATTAACATTAGTGCGTTGTTTGAGGTTATCCAAATCTTCATCGTGCTCAACACATAACTGCTTCATCACACCTAATGCCTGAGCAGCAAAGGCTTCATTGAGTTCCAGCAATTCGATATCAGAAAATTTAAGATTGGCTTTAGCTAGTGCCTCTTTAATTGCCGGCACAGGACCCAGTCCCATCACGGTTGGATCGACGCCCACTTGAGCATAACTCACCAACTCGGCGACAGGCTTAAGCTGATGCTGATCAACAGCGCCCTGCGAGGCAACTAAAATTGCAGCCCCGCCATCATTAACACCTGAGGAATTTCCTGCGGTCACTGTGCCATCTTTTTTAAAGGCGGCACGCATCTTAGCTAAAGATTCCTGCGAGGCATCCTGGCGCGGATATTCATCGGTATCCACTACAGCAGTCTTACGACGCACCATTACTTCAACTGGTACGATTTCATCGCTAAACTTACCGGCTTCTATGGCGCTAACGGCACGGCGCTGGCTTTCTAAGGCAAATGCATCTTGCTCTTCACGACTAACACCGACTTGTTCCGCAATATTTTCGGCGGTAATGCCCATGTGGTAGTTATTAAAGACATCGGTCAGGCCATCGGTGATCAGCGAATCAGATAACTCCAGATTGCCCATTTTGCTGCCAAAACGAATATCTGACGTCACGATATAAGGGAACCGTGACATATTTTCACCACCACAGGCCATCACAAGGTCGGCATCACCAGCCTTGATGCGTGACGCTGCATCCATGACAACTTTCATGCCACTGCCACAGATCATGTTAACTGTATAAGCTGGTATTGTCTCGGGAGCACCCGAAGCAATGGCGGCTTGACGTCCAGGCCCCATGCCCTGCCCAGCAGATATGACGTTACCCATGATCAATTCATCTAATTGATCCGGATTGACATTGGCCTCAGCCAAGGCGCCTTTAACGGCCGCTGCGGCCAGATTAGCGGCCGGCACCGATTTTAATGCCCCGCCAAAACTTCCAATTGCTGTACGCTTTGCTGATACTAAATATACTTTATTCATCAATAATTCCTTTATTAAGTCTGTAAGTTTGTGGTGCACTGGGATTAGTGCATGTATTGGCCGCCATTAATATTAAGCGTTTCACCTGTGATATAAGCCGCATCATCGCTGGCTAGGTAGCTGACTGCCTTGGCAATTTCTTGCGGCGTAGCCAGACGGCGCAGTGGAATTTGCGCCTTAATAGAATCGAGAATTTCATCTTTAAGAACATTAACCATTGGCGTGGCCGTATAACCTGGGGCAATCACGTTGACTGTCACGCCACTACGGGCAGACTCTAGCGCCAATGATTTTGAAAAACCGATCATTCCAGCTTTAGCTGCGGCATAGTTTGCCTGGCCAAATTGGCCCTTCAGGCCATTGATAGAGGAGATATTGATAATGCGCCCGCTTCCTTTCTCACACATCGGGTTAAAGACAGGCTGGGTAACATTGAACAGGCTGTTAAGATTGGTGTTGATAACATCGTTCCATTTATCAAAAGTCATGCGTTTAAAAGCAGAATCTCGAGTAATGCCGGCATTGTTAACCAAGACATCGATAGTGCCATAGTCCTGCATTACTTGCTTTAATGTCTCACCGCAACTTATTGAATCTGTAACATCTAGGGACAACAGATTTAGCTTAATTGAGTCAAATGATTCATCTTCAAGCCATTGCTTTGCGACGTCTTCTTTGCCCGGCCGATGAGTAGCCAATACTTTATAACCATCTTTTACCAACTGACGACATATCTCCGTGCCAATTCCACCGATAGCACCAGTAACTAAAGCAATCTTCATATTTTCCATAACGAGCCTCCATAGCTTCTTAAAGTAATATATTATTCTCATTCTCAGAGCTTAAATTAATTGCCGACATGGCAATTAGCCCCGATGGTTTATCTAAACGTTAATTTACAGTACACCCGACAACTTCTAATATCACTTTCTTCCAGGCTTGCTACTACTTTTCTCCAAACCCAAGCACGTTTCCTGTGTTTTAAATACAACTCCAGTGCGTCTTTCTTACAACCTTTGTATAACTTAACAATGGTCTGTGACGATATTATGACACTAATTTTTATTTGATAATTTCAGTGCCAGAAGGTCAGGCTAATCAGTTCAAGTGGTTTTATTAACGCATTAAACAGCATGTTCTTACCGCGCTCACTACCCCACGACTAACAGTATTACAATTATCACGCCATAATTTAACCTATTGTTTTATAATGAGTAATATTTTGTTTGTTATTATTTAATAATGAAACTGGGAGTATATAGTGCGTAATATCCAGCCGATGCACTAATTTAGCGCCTGTTAAATTGATGCCTGCACGGTGGGACCATAGGGTAACGCTGTTATCGTTATTTTTAATTAAAAGCAATAAAAAATTGCTCAGACTGGTCTTAATTCAGGTGAGCGAAATGGAATTGCGCTAGTTACAGCGGTGATCTGGCTGATGGTGCTTTAACCTGATTTTGTTTACAAAGAGGGAGTGAAATACTTTGATGTAACGTTGAGGACTGAGTTTATTGAAAAGACTAAATACCTGAATATTTTTCACAAGTAATAACATCGCTATCACCATCCATTTTTGTGTTCGGGCAGTAATTAATAAAGTACTCTGATCCTTCGCGTGATGTCATTTGGCTACAATGTTGTCTGCAGTCACAGGAAAATTGTGTTTTGCTTCAAAACGAAGTGAAACTTCATACTTAGCCACCCTGCTTCTATGCTATTTTATAACCTTAATATTTCATGATATTTGGCTACATCAACATCGAACTGAGTATGTTGCATTAAATGATCACGCATCGACTCACTAGCCTCGGGCTCACCGTGGACTAATAGAACTTTAGTTTTGGGGTGTAATTTTGAAATCTGTAACCACTGGGTTATATCTTCATAATCACCATGTCCCGATAATCCATTTAATACTTCAACTCTTGCTTTAACTGGCAACCACTTTCCATGTATTTTTACATTATCCTTTCCAGCTAACATTTTGGCTCCTCGGGTACCACCAGAAAGGTAACCTGTGAATAATACAGTGGTACGATAATCACCTAATAAGCGTTTTAGATGATGCAAAATTCGTCCACCAGTCGCCATGCCGCTGCCTGCTATAATAATATGAGGCATAATCAATTCAGATAATGCTTTTGATTCATCTACTGTTCTAGTGAACGTTGCAACATTGCACATTTCAAGGCATTCTTCGTTGCTCAGCCGATTCAAATCAAAATGTTCACAATAAATATTGAAAACATTGATCGCCATGGGACTATCAAGATAAACAGGTAACTTAGGAATAAGTTCTTTTTTCATCAACGAAGCCAGCATATGTTGCACTGCTTCGGTTCTACCTACGGCAAAACTCGGTATTAGAAGTGCGCCTCCTTTTTTAGCTGTTGAATTTACAATTTCAGCAAGCTGTTCAAAAGCATCTTCTTTATCATGTAGTCGATTACCATAAGTTGATTCAAGTAGTAACAAATCTACTGGAGGAAGTGGTTTCGGTGGATACATTATAATATCATCGGGACGGCCAACATCACCTGAAAATCCCACACGTTTCCCATCAGCTTTTAGGATCACACTCGCGGCTCCTAATATGTGCCCAGCACTTTGCAGTTCTATTTCTATATCGCCAATTATAAATTCTTCATTAAAATCCACTGCTTTAAACAAGGATAGACATGCCTCAGCTGTTGCTTTGTCATATAAAGGTTCCGGATTTTCATGTCTACTTATTTTGTGTTTCCCATAAAATTTTGCATCGTCTTCTTGGATATGACCACTATCGGGTAGCAAAATAGAACATAAACTAATCGTAGCTTGATGAGCATAAACATGGCCACGGAAGCCTTGTTTATAAAGAGCGGGAATGAATCCTGAATGATCTAGATGTGCATGGGTAAGTACTATGGCGTCTAAGCTTTTTAAATCTAGGGGTAATGGCTCTCGGTTACGAGCTCGGAGCCATTTATAACCTTGATATAATCCGCAATCAACCAAAATTTTGGTGGTACTTGTTTCTACAAAATATTTTGAACCTGTGACTGTTCCAGTACCACCCAAGAATGTAATATTCATCAATAATCCTCACTAATTGTTAGATAACCGGTTCTCTATGATCGAAATTAACAACAGGAAAATAAATCATGGAACCAATACAATAGGTACGCTGACACTATGAGCAAGTTTATTCGCGACACTACCAAATAAGGTATCAACAACAGAAGATCTTCCCTGGCGACCAACAAATATCATATCGGCATTTGTAACCTCAACTTGTTCTTTCAATATAACTGCAGGATCTCCCCAAAGTAATTCAGTGGTAATATTCAGCGATAAAGTGTTATATTTTTCAACCAATGGCGTGATTACTTTAGCTTTAACGGTCATTTCTTCTGCTTCTTTATCTAATAAAGGAGCAGCAGCACCTTCGATGATCATTGGGTGTATATATGGCCAATCTATCACAGTAACTAACTTTACTTTAGCATGAGTTTTTTCCGCTAAATGAATAGCTCGATCAGCTGCACGTTCTCCCCACTCACCTCCATCAACGGCAACGAGATATAATAATTTACTCATTTTAATTCTCCTTATAATTAGTTATGAATATGATTTATTTAACCCCCTCGTTATAGCCATAATACGGATAATCACTTCTTCTAAAAGGAGTTAATTCATAATTAGACTGTAAAAATGTCACTAAGTTTACTAATTCAGTGACTGTCATCACATCGTTATAAACTGTCATTTTAGAAACTCCATCAGTTTGAATACTATTGAGTTTATAGCCTCTTGCAAACTTATGAGATGGATTTATAACTGAGGTAAGTAAATCAGCGTAAGTTTTCACTTTTGTTGTTGTACCACCAAGGTACACCGAGAATTCGGGGTTATCATTTTGCTCAGATAACGGCTCTAATCCATCTATACTATGACATGCTAAACATTGGTATTTTACAAAGACTACCTTGCCTTCTTCACTATTGCCTTCGGGTAAACTAAAGCCCTTAGGCGATTCAGGTCCTAAATCACAGCTGAATAAACCAACTGCAACGAATGCAAATATAGATAATGTTGAATATTTCATATTCCCTCCTAGGTATAAATATTTAAGGAATACTAATATCTTAGTTTGCTGTTTGTTTTTTAGACAGTAACTACTTTTCATTATCTTGAGGTAGATCAATATTTTTTCTGTTAACTTGAAAAATCGCAGAAAAGTAAAATTTCCGTTGGTTGGTCGTTTCGAGTAACGTTACAGAGATATTATGCTCACGTATGTGCTCTTGTTGGCAACCTAGCAGGTGTAGCTATGACTAAAAATGAAGATAGACTAGCGAATAATTTTCGATAAATTGTACATGTCATAAGTTATTGGTACAGGTAGAGCTGTAACGCATCGATTGTCACTTGGTGATCTGAGTTTCCTACCTTACTATAATGTGTATATATCCGCGTTAGAGTGTTTATGAATTTCACCCCGGGCAACTAAACCATTAATTGCAGTTTGTACTTGATCAATATTATGAGAGTACCTTTCATTAGCAAGCCATTGATTACAAATACGCTGTGCTGAAGCTGACGCTGTTGGGTGAATTGAAAGGTAATTTATAATACCTGTTTGAATTTCACTGTGGATGTCTAACATTTTCATAATCACTATCCTCATGTTATAACGTTTCATAAATAAGTTTAGTTTGATTTGTGGTATTTTTCCTGTGCTTATATTTTTGCCTTTTACATATTAACTACTTTGATTTGTAATTAGCTAAACACCAATATATTCACTAAATAGAAATTATAAAAAAGCCTCAATGAAGAGGCTTGGAAAAGAGTTGATGCTTAAGTTAAGTACTATTGGACTGACTTAAAACAAGCTTTACAAAAACTTTAGAAAGGTTTACGCGCCAATATAGTCGCAAACTGCAATTTTGCGCCATTGTGCATAGTACCAACATCTTCATTGTACTTAATCAGCTCCCATCCTTCATAAGTTTCACGTAACTGATCTGTTTTTAGGGTAAATGGGAAACCAACAGGGCATGGGTGTTCTTCAGTACTCATGGCGCAAACAATTAAGTTATAACCACCTGCCAGAGTACGCTTTTGCATATCGGCAAGAATATTATCAACACGAGTTGGGTCCATAAACATTAACGTTACGGTACAGCTAATAAAACCATAGTCCTCGCCAAGGTTCGCATTGTTAATGTCGTATGCTTGCGCCTTAATATTGTTCATTTTCTCTTCATCAATAATGCTTTGTAGCATATTAATGGCACCAGGATTAGCATCTATGGCGGTTACATTAAATCCAAGTTGGCCTAGGTGAACAGCATTTCGCCCATTTGAACAACCCATATCTAAGGCATCGCACGGCTCAATAATTTTACAGGCTTCTACCACTTCACTGTGTGTAGGGCTTAAACCGTAACGGCTATTTAGATCAACTACCATGATAACTCTTAATTTATTTGAAATGAGGATGATTATCTTACTACTAATCTTGCCTAATTAACCTTGAATGGTCACGTTTTGATGAGGTAGATCAATATTTATTTTTCACTTAAAGCGGTATTAATTACAATTGTTAGGTAAGTTCAATCAAAGCTAAAGCGACATTGTGTTTTATTGTTGCTCTTGTAAAAACAGATTGAATCGCCCAGCTTATTCAACTGTTGTTTACGCTAGGTAATGGCCTTATGCGCTAGCTTTCAACTTACCTCTCAATTCAATAACTACATCACTATAACCGTAGTTATCTGTGGTGCCAATTACCGCAACGCCTTTCATTTTTATAGTCAGTGCATTTTGTTGAGCGCTGGTTAATTTACAATAACAACTAAAGACTAATTCAATCCAAGCTTTAGGTGTAATGGTTTGAGATTGTTCTAACCAACTGTTTTGCAGCTCTTGGTAAAAACTTAACGCTGAAATAGCACTGTTATTAATGATCACACGTTCAAATAATAATTCAGTTTGTTGCTCAAAAAAGTCTTCTTCAGCGGCAATTCTTTCAATCGGTTTAACGCTGACTTCGCTAGTTTCTCTTGCTTTAATCGGTGTAACAATACTTTGTTTACGCAGAGACTGAACCAATTCAAGTAAAGGTTGTTCAATACCAGTTTGCTTGGTATCCACATAACTTTTAAGTGGCATGTGTGGTGCGTATTTTAATGTTTCAGGTAAATTTGGTAGCTCGAACAGGTTTTCATCCAAGGTAAATTCTGGATGTTTACGTAAAAATCGCGCCATGTTACGTAATTGGCTCGCTTGTTTTTCATCACGACGTAAGCGAAACAGGCTAATGCGCATGTTATCAATGATCAAACGCAACTTAGGCAATATTTGGTTATACCAATAAACAAAACTAGTGATTTTCCGAGCAAACTCATTCGGGCACGCTAGCCAATCAAGCCATTCATAACAGTCGTGCGGGTCAATCTGTTGCAGCTCATTTAGCAGTTTTTGCGCATGAGATAAGTAACGTTCATTTTGGCGAATTTTATTAGACAAGCTACTCACGAAACCAAACTGACTGACAATAGCAAAATGCATAGTATCTAAGTTATTGTTTAAGCTATCCTTTGTTTCATAAAGTAAATCATCGAGTTGATCTAAATAATACTCGGCATCTTCTTGTTCTTTAGACGTAATGGCAAGTTGATAATCGATGACGACTTCATCAATAGCTTCAATCACTTTACCCATATCGGTCAGTTGACGATAACTTGATTGTTTACGCATTAGTCGATTTAACATGCGTTTAAGATCGGTTGTTACTCGATACTCACCAGGAGAATCGTCAGGTCTGATCAAGCCAGATTTATGTAACAAACTAAGGGTGTTCGCATCTTGATCGTCACTGGCTATCGAGCCATAAACATAGGCATTAGCCAATAGTTCATTGTATGCACCAATTTGTCTGAGTAAGCTTGCTACCTGATTAGAGTCAAAACCAGCCATTAGAAAAGCAGCTCATCTTGTTGGCTTTTTTCTTGCTCAGGTAAACTGATCAGTTCAGCATCATTTAAAAATTCAATCAGTAAATAAATTAAGTCAAATCGTGCGGTGGCATAATATCTGCTGCTACCGGTATTTTTACGGACAAAATAATGCATCTCTTCAAGCTTTTGAAAAACCATGACTAATTGCTCTCGCGTTTCAGTTTTATTAGTTTTAAAAGGCTTTATTGATGTCAGTCGGCGTAATTGCTCACTCAACGTTTGATCATGTTCAAAGGGTTCGAATAATTCATTAATATTCAAAACAGACTTAGCGCGAATAGGTAAATCAGCTTGCGTTGCCGTTAACAGTAAATCTAAAAATTCGACTAAAGGTCTAAAGGTGCTGCGCATTTCAGTAAATAAAATACTGAGCTCGTGATAGTTATTTTCATCGACCTGATTAAAAGTACAGTAATAGGCATCAGCGCTATCAAGATAGGTTAGTTTTCTATCTAAATTAGCTAAAAAGTCATTCACCTTGTCGTTATGACTTTCGGCTTTTAAGTATAGATATTCAGCTTCATGTGCTGTTTGACAAATAACTGCGCCACAAAGTAGCTTTTGAATACTTTGTTTAAACATTAGTTGGCTCCCCTGCTTTATCTTCTTGTGCATTTGTTACTGTTTGATTACGTTGCGCGAGTAACTCATCTAAACGAGATTGTGGAATATCAGCATGATAAATTTTGTTATCTTTTAACTTATAATGACGGTGATACAAGGACAATATATGGCGGTCTGTAGATGGAGATGCAGATAACATGCTGATATGGTTGTCATTAAACATTTGTAATAACAGATCAATATTTTCTGCTGCTAGTTCACCAAGCTCATCTACCGGTAAAATTATTTGGCTAGCATGTTTGCTGTCACCACGTAACATCGCTAATAAACCCGCAAATAAAGACAACATAGCTAGGTAAGATAATCCTGTTGAACTCACTTTTTTAAGCTGCTTAGCATTACGTGCGTGTTTTACTTGGCCTTTTTCGACAATAGTAAATTCTAAATCAAACAAATTATTGTGTGCTAAAACAAACCCTTCGTTGGGTAAGTAACTCGCCAATTTTTGCATAGCAAACACTAAGTCATCAGGTACATCACCTAAACCATCTCGTAATTGGTCTTTATATAACTCAAACACTTCAGCAAATTTTTGCAAAGGACCCCAGTAATCTAACTCTTCTTGCTTCATTACTGTGGTAACACTGATATCAGCTAAGGCTTCAAAATGCGCTAATGCCGTCACTTTTGTTGATAAACGTTTACCAATTTGCTTGATACGTCGACCAAAGTTTTCTATGTGCTGATAAAACTCGTTAATCATGGTGGCATTAACAGTAACCAGTTGATAGGTACTTTGTTGCTTCTGCTCGGCACTATTTAATAACTCGCTAATGGGCTCGCGATACTTGAATAATGCTTTTGCACCTGAATAACTATCGTTATCAAGCAGTAGTTTTTGCCAGTTATCAAATAGCTCACTACCAGAATGGTCCTTCCTAAAGCGTTCACTAAAGGTATTTAGTTGCGTTGCTAAGCGTTTTTCAATAGTTTTAAATTGCTGATAAAAGTCATGACAAAAACTTACGGTTAAATCAGCTTGGTTTGCCGGCTCTTGCTCAGATAGCTCACTCTCAATTGCTGACATTTCACATAAACGTTTATTGTCATTGAGCTGAACGAGTAAATCATCAGTGGCTTGTTTTTCTTGATTATTTTTTCTAATTAACAGTTTTAAGTCATTAATTTTTGTTGTCAGCTCAATATTACTGTCTTCAAAATTAGACTCTAGGTTACGTTTGATAATTTTTCTGTTTTGGTTTTCTTCAACTAAGGCATCACGGTGACAATAACGTTCATTAATAAAACTTTGATAGTCGCGTGCTTTTTGGGCAAACACAGAACATTGCTGTAGGTTTTTCTCTAACTGCACTCGTTTGGCAATGCTCTTATCTACTTCACCCTCAGGATCAAGGTGCTTAATATCACTGGTTTGTTGTTTTTTAAGTTCAGCGGTACGTTGTTTAGCACTGGTTATTAATGCGACGAGCTGCTCAGATAATAGCGTTAACTGATTATCTCTATCACTTTCAACTACCATGCACTTTTCTAATTTATCATTAGTCAATTCATGTAATTGTTCAGCTTTATTTTCTTCAAAACTATGCTGCTTTTTTTCTAGTGCTTTCAATTGTTGATTAAAAATTTGTAATTGTGTCTCAATCGTTTGGCGATGCGCTTTAATGGCTAGCTGTTTTTTAACTAACAGGCTTTCTTGTTGCGTTTGCAATTGGCCCATTGTTAATTTTTTCTGGTTTACACTTTGTGCATGCTCAGAAGCACTTACTTTTAGCTGGTTAATTTCTTTAGCTAAAGACTTTAACTGCTCATCAAGCTGAGTGATCTTATCTGTTTGTGTTTGTAACTTAGTCTCTATTACTTGGCGCTTTTCTCGTAGCTGCGCTTCGTCTAAAAATAAAGAATCGTCACAAGGCAGTTGTTGTAAGTCTATCGATAAGCCATAAAGACTTGCTGGAGCATTGATACTCTCTAACCACTGCGGGTTTAAATCGGTACGTGAAAGTTGTTCAGTCGTGAGTAAACGACCAATAGTCTTTTGCCAATCAGCGGCTTGAGGTTCGTTGATCAAGTAATGATGTAAAGAGTCAGCTTGCGGCAATAGTTGCAATTCAACTTGATGATAATCTTGTCGTAATTGTTCAAGATAACGATTCGCTTCACTGCGAAGAGTTAATTGCTTATCTTGTTGTTTGTCTAATTGATATTGTTGTTTTTGCAACGCTGATTCTTGCTGCAGCAATTGATTATAACTTTGTTGTGCCTGCGAGAATGCTATAACATTTTCTTCAATATCGGTTGTTAATTCTAGTGGTATTGTGGGCTGTGTTAACTGTTGTTGAGCACTGCTTAATTGATGCTGAAAATGTTGCTGATCTTTTTGTAACTTCAACTCTTCTTTATGGAGTTGAGCATTAAGAGATTGTTCTTGTTGATGAAAAACTTCATTGATATGCGCTAGTTGACCATTTGATTCGCTAGTAATCTGAGCCGATCTTTCTTTATTTGTACTAAGAGCTTTAAGTTTTTCTACTTCAATTTTTTGAATCAGCTTATCAAACTTTTGCCCTATTTTAGTGATGTTACCTTCAAAGGCATCAATAACGGCAATAACTTCAGTCAGCTCTGCTTGAATTTGTGGTGCTTGATCTGCCTTAATTTGATAACTACTGGCGTCATCGTCATCATAGTTAAATTTGTCATCGTCGAGTAATTCAATTTTACTTAAATCTGCTTCAATTTTGGCATTAAGATCAGATATTGCTTTTTGATATTTTTCAATGGTATTAGCTAATTCAGACTCAAGAGAACTGCGGTTTGCGATACTACTTCTTTTAAGCTCATCTCGTTGTTGCTGCTTTACTTCAAGGCGCTCTTGATGCGCTAAAGTTTCAGCATGAAGATGTTGTAACTTATTGACTAAACTAGCAAAGGCACTGAAATCATTTTGCCAAACTGAAATTTTATCGGCCACTTTTTTAATAGCACGACTTGCCTGAATATCAGCAAGCCAGTTAGTAATATCGGCTTTATTTAAACTGAGTTGCTCTTTTTCATCGCTGGTATTTCGGGCAAGATGATCACTAGCAATCGCCACTAACATACGTTTAACGGCTTCAAAATCAAGATTCTTTTCTATTGTGCCGTTGATCACTTTATCAATATGCGGGCATGCTTGTTCACTAAAAGAAAAGCGATTTTGTAGTACTCTTATTTCTTTGTGTTTACGGCCGCTGCGCAAATTTTGTATAACTTGACGGTATTTATCTATGCCTAAAAACTTTGAACTTTCTTTACCAATATTACGGTAATTTTTTTCTATTTCACTAATAGTAAATGGCTTAGCCTTACTACCTTGAGTACTTGAAATAAAAAGCTGACTATCGTATGCACCATCAATAAATTTAAAATGCACACCTCTACCATCGCTGGTCGCTAATACTTGGCACTTCTGACCAAATGGTCTTGCATATTCGTACACTAAAATACTGGATTCGCGTGGTAAGTAAAAATCAGCAAAGTTTTTTGCCTGATCAACTTTACTGACAATATCACTCGGTCGCATACCGTAAAAAAGCGGCAACAAACGCATTAATGAAGTTTTACCTGCGCCGTTAGTGCCTTCAAGTTGAGTGTGGCCAGTTAAATCAAGTTCGTTGACTTGCCCTTGCCAAAAACTGTCAATAATAATAATGCGTAGCAGCGAATAGCCATGTTCTGCCATAGTGTAACCTTAGAGAAAATTTAGAGTGGAGAAAATGTTAATGAAGAGGTTTTACTTTTAAGACCAGCGCAGGATCAATTTTTACATTGAACCAGTTTATACGCCAATCTAAATGAGGCCCGGTTGCCCTACCACTTTTACCAACTGCAGCGACTACTTGACCTTGTTTAATAGTATCACCTTGTTTTACATAAGAATTACTTAAGTGTAAAAAGGTAGAACTTACGCCATGGCCATGGTCAATAATCATGGTTCCACCTGAATAAAACATGTCAGGTACCCAAAGTAATACTGTGCCTGAAGCCGGAGCTTTAACTGGATCGCCAGTGTTACCCGCATAATCTAAACCAAAGTGTGGGTTTTTAGGTACGCCGTTATAAACACGTTGGCTACCGTAAACGCCTGTAATTGTGCCTTCAATAGGAGGAATAAAACCTTGGGCAAAATAGTTGAGTGAACTGGCAATTTTTCGAGCAGTTTTGACCTGCTTGCTGTCTTGTCTTGCTCTGGCTACCGATTTCGGGTTAGGTTGCATGATGCTTGTTTTAATACCTTCGATACGCTGAATATTATAACTGCGTTTTTCGGGCGTTAATGTTTTCTCTACCCGATCACCATTAACCGAGGTGATCACTAATTGATAGCTTTCTTTATCGTCACGGGAAAAGCCAAAGGTGTAATCACCAGACTTTGAAACGGTGATCGCTTTACCATTTAAGGTTACTGTATTTTCCGCTAACGTTTTACCAACCAGCAAACCGCCCTGCTTAACTTCACCGGTTAATGCTATCTGTTCTTGCGTTGGCAATACTTGAGAGCTGACACTAAAACTAGTGATAAGCGCTAAGGAAATTAAGGTTTTGTTTAATTTTTTTGCGAAGATATTGTTTGTCGGGTTAACCATGAACAATTGCTCCTTTAGCGACGCCTTCATAAGCAATAACTTTTACATCATTATTTGCCAGTTCGTTATGTTGTGCTTTTATTTGTCTTAAAATAAAGTCTGCTAATAATTCGACAGTCGAATCACAATCAACCACATCAAGTACTTTGCTATCAACGGCAATATCAAATCGACCTTGAGGTGCATGGTAACTAAAATATTGGTGATCGGGTGTTAAATTGTTTATTGCATGAGCAGATAGCTGAATATCGTTGACAGAAATTCTGTCGGCTTCACTGGCAATATAAATATCTTCCCAGCGCTGACACCAAGCAGCTTCTAATTTAGTGCTTCTTTCGCCATCCACTAGAATTTGTATTTTTGAACGGTGACCATGCGCAATACGCTGGCAATTTCCATCATGTAACTTTAAGCCATGAGTATAATGATAATAATCCGTTGGAATATTTTCAGGACGCAAGACGAGTGTTAAACCTTGTACGTTATCTGGCAAGTGCGCCAAAATAATAGCCGTTAAGTGGTTAGTCACTTCAGGTATGGTGATGGTTAAACAATCAATTGAGGCAAAAGCACAGGCTGGAGACTGTAAATAGTAACTTGCTGCATCACTGATAAAGTCGATCGTTTGATGACCCTCATTATACGGCGATTCTGCTAAGGTTAATGCTTGCTCTTGAATAGGCAATAACAGTTTATGATCAACAGCATCATCAATAATTGCTTTGATTTGTTTTTTTACCACAGCAAAATCTAGCACCATACTCATTTCATTTAACGACCCATCGAGAAGTACGTCAACAATCCAGCTCTCACCAACAATACCGCGCTGTTTACACAGGTATGAAAAATCAATAACGGTAAGATCGTCTACAAATAATTGCATTTTTTTCCTTAAATTAAACTCAGTTATACTTTTGCTTTCTACTTTATTTATACGGGGTATACTTAGTCCAAACTTTAGCTTTTATTATAGTAAAGACTAAATAAAAGCCTAAAGCTTAGTGGCAGTAATTATTAACCCTCTACTTGCCACAAAATATCTTCATCGGCACGAACAGGCACAACAACATCATCGCCAAAGCTCATTGTTGCTGGTACTTTCCATGCTTTTTTAACTAGCGTTATTTTATCTGTGCTTACCGGTAATTGATAGAAGTTTGCACCATTAAGGCTGGCAAATGCTTCTAATTTGTCCAATGCATTCTCTTGTTCGAATACTTCAGCATATAACTCAATCGCTGCGTGGGCAGAATAAACACCAGCGCAACCACAAGCTGACTCTTTAGCATGTTGAGCATGTGGCGCAGAATCAGTACCTAAGAAGAATTTTTTGTCGCCGCTTGTGGCTGCTTCTATTAATGCTTGTTGATGAGTATTACGTTTTAAAATAGGTAAACAGAAGAAATGCGGACGAATACCGCCAACTAACATGTGGTTACGGTTAAACAATAAGTGGTGTACGGTAATAGTAGCGCCAACATTATCACCAGCAGTTTTAACAAAATCAACAGCATTTTTAGTGGTTATATGCTCTAAAACTACTTTAAGATCAGGAAAATTAGCGACCAATGGTTTTAAAATAGTATCAACAAAAACCTGCTCTCTATCAAAAATATCAATATCAGCAGCAGTCACTTCACCGTGAACTAATAATGGCATTTCAACCGATTGCATTGCTGCAAATACGTCAGTTAAATTGGCAACATCAGTTACACCCGATGAAGAGTTTGTTGTTGCACCGGCTGGATATAATTTTGCCGCATAAACTAAACCTGATTCTTTCGCTTCAATAATATCTTGTGCGCTGGTGTTATCTGTTAAATATAAAACCATTAATGGCTTAAAGTGAGCACTTGGGGCTGCTGCCATAATTCGCTGATAGTAACTTTCTGCTAAAGCTGCATCGGTTACTGGAGGCACTAAATTTGGCATAACAATGGCTCTACCAAAATAACGACTAATATCAGCCACCGTATTTTTTAAAACGGCGCCATCACGTAAATGTACGTGCCAATCATCAGGTCGAGCGATAGTTAAGGTGTTACTTAAGGTATCATTTGAGGTATTGCTTTCATTTGTCATGTTCGTAATTCCAATTTTGTATGATTACAGCAGAGTAAATGTTTAATTAACCTACACTACTGTTTTATATGTATTTATTCTACTTTATGGGAGTCACCATAAAAGGTAACGCGATACCTTAAGGTAACACGTTACTATAAAAGTATGCTATTTATACCCGATTACTCTTCGTCTTTCTAATCAGTCTCAACTTTTTCACTATCAAGAAGCGCCATTAACTGCTCTTTTAAATTTGGTGGCACTTTATAGATGATGAGTGAGTCGTTATGTGGATTATAAACGACATCTTCACCAAAGTGGCTACGCTCAAAACTTAAACTTATGCCATTACCGTAACCTGAGTATTTAGTGATTTTGTTAACCACTGCTTGCTCATGCGGAAATGATTCTTCAATTGGGTATGATTGCGTTTGACAAAACTGATAGAAATCTTGTTCTGTTCCTGCGCTTTCAATTACTTTACCTACCTCTTGAAGTGATACATCTTGAGAACTCGCTTTTTGCTCTTTACAGTAACTGAGCAAATCTTTACGTGTTTTTTGCTTTTCTGCTGGGTCTAATTGATTAACTGAAACATAATCTTCAACCGCTTGTACTAATGTTTGCGTTTGCTCTTTTGAGTTTAAACCTTCTTCACAGCCTAAAAAGTCTAGAAAGAAATCAGACACTTTACGACCCGCTCTGCCTTTAACAAAAGAAATATAACGATTGCCTTGGCTATTGTCTTTATAATCGAATAAATCAATACGAGCAGCGAGTTGTAATTTATTTGTATCTAGGTGTTGCGCGGCTGAAATATTTAACTCGCCATCAACGCTGTAATGCTCTGACACTGGGATAACAGCAACAAATAAGTAACGACCACCCATGTATTCGTAATGGCATATAACAAAGTAACCTGTCTCTTCTATGTCATATTTTTCGATTTCATTTTTTAATACATTGCCCGCTTGCACACTAAAATCATAAAAATTTTGTTGTTCAGTTAAATAACTTTCCATTAAATCAACAAAACGCGCTGAATCACCTTCACTAGGCATAGATGAAAAACTGCCGTAAGCCTTACTGCCTTTTGCATTATAAATGGCATGTAAACCATCAACAAAGTTGGTTACTTTCGCATTTTCTTGTGCGAATTCAACATTCTCTGGACCTAGGCGTAATACTACTTCACCTGTTTCTTCTTTTTTAGACAAAAAATGTAGTGCAATGTTATTAATTATTAAGCTCATATGATTCTTATGTTCAGTGACTGATGTTAGTTAAAGTTGCAACGACTTTTATTTTTATACTAGGTATATATTAAAGTGTGCAGGCATTTGATAAACTAGAGAAATTAAATTTATCATTAACGAAAACTATTATTATGCCTATTGTATCTAAATATTCGAACGAACGTGTAGAAAAAATTATCCAAGATTTGTTAGATGTTCTTGTGAAAGAAGAAGTAACTCCCGATTTAGCCCTAATGTGCTTAGGTAATGCTGTTACAAATATTATTGCCCAAGTACCTGAAAGCAAACGTGTTGCTGTTGTAGACAATTTTACTAAAGCCTTAAAACAATCGGTTTAAACCCTTTTATTTAATTTTACCTGCAACAAGAAGAATTATTATCAATGGTTTCATTTGATACAAAAAGCTACAGTAAAAAACTATTACATTTGATCAGTTGGAGCCATTGGTTCACATTTTTCAATATTTTAGCAGCAATTGCACTCTCCTCTTACTATTTATTTAGTGAATCTGCACCAACGACACTCTTTGGTCAGGCTTATTTAGTAACTACCTGGGTGAGTCATATTGCGTTTCTAACCTTTATGAGTTTTGTCTTAGTGTTATTTCCATTAACGCTGATTCTGCCGCACACAAAGTTTATTAGAACCAGTGGCTCTATCATTTTTACCATTGGTTTATTGCTTCTAGTATTAGATGGCTTTATTTATAGTCGCTTGGGTTATCATTTAAATGCCTCTTCTAGTGCACAAATTATAAGCTTAATACAAGACTTAGCTAAAGAAAACAGTCTGTTGTATACCTTCATTGGTGCACTGGCTATCATTATCTTAAGTTTTGAATTCATTGTAAGTAATTACGCATGGAAACATTTGAAGCAATTACAAAAAACAATATTTGCCCGATTTGTTATTTTTGCTTTAGTTGTGTCATTTTTCTTTAGTCATGTAAGCCATATATGGGCTGATGCTAACCTTGATTATGATATTTTACGTCAAGACACAGTGTTACCTTTGTCTTATCCTGCAACAGCCAAAACCCTATTAACTAAATATGGTTTGTTTAACATAGAAGATTATATAGAGCGTAAAAATAGCCCACTATCATTTAGTCATGCTATTCCTACTTACCCTACGCTTGATTCAGGTCTTTGCCTCAATGAAAATGCTGATAAAGCCCCGACTAATTCGACCTTTTTGATCCTAACAGAGCAACAAGTATCAATTCCTCAGCTTAATCAATTTATTCGAAGAGCAAGTGCGACTACTTTACATTTAACCAATAATATTGATACCGGTCTTAATGATGATGCTTGGTTTAATCTGCTGTATTCCTTACCGAGTATTTATCAAGACGATATTTTAAAGCAAGGTATTAAGCCGCTTTTATTTCAGCGCCTAGATCAACAAGCTCTTACCACGAGCTTAACGGTTATCTCTGATGAGTTTTCAGCTACTGCTCTGCAAGATGACACTGTTGCGGATGTTGCTGTTAAAGAGCCTCGTTGGTTTGAAGCATTATTCAATGAAAAAACTGAATTAGAAAATGTCTCTAGCTTATTGTTCGCTGAAAAGTTAAATAATAAAGCCCCTGGCTTACATATTATCTATTTTAAAAATAGCCTTGCTATTGATGCTAAGAAAGCAGATAAAAATAACAACCAATATCAATTTGAATTATTTGTTGATGCTTTACTATTGGCTCAAAAACAAAAAAGTCAAAAAGATATTATTTGGATCAGCTCTATAGGTAATCAAAGTAGTGAAACGCGTTTAAATACTAAACCTGCGCTATTTATTTACCCGCAGCCTGCTAATAAGGTAACTCATAAAGATGTTACGTTTAATACCAGTAATATGGACTTACAACCAACCTTGATGAGCCAATGGTTAGCTTGTAACGTTACCGGTAATAATAATGGTAGTGATTTACCAACATTGAATAAAGATAGAGTTATTGCCAATACCACCGATAAAGGCATTATTATCTTTGATAAAGATAAATCTGTTTTTGTTGATCAAAATGGCAACTTTCAAAGTTACTCGCGTCAATTTTCTTCGCCAATAACTGTGAATGCGGACTTTCCGTTAATGATTGACGGCGTACATTTTATTAAGTTATTTACCCAGCAAGAAAAGCTGTAAACGACTTAAAATAAATCATATAGAAGAATAGTTAGCCGTTTAGCTCATCTAGACTAACTATTCTCTTAATTGTCATTGCAATACGTTGATAAATCATTAATATACAAGCGGTAAACTTGTTAAACCCTAGAGTTTACATTGTCGGGGTATAGCGCAGCTTGGTAGCGCGCGCGCCTGGGGGGCGTGAGGTCGACAGTTCGAATCTGTCTACTCCGACCATATGAGTAAAACATAAAGCCACTTAGCAGTTGTCGTAATGACAATTTAAGTGGCTTTTTTGTGTCTGACTAACCAGAATATACTTATTTTTAAATTATCTTTTACTCAGGAATTTATGCGCAGGTTAGTTTGTTTATGTTAGAAATCCTAATCGCCTGTACAAATTTTCTACTACATCTACATTGCCCCGAAAAACCTTTTTCATAATAAAGTATTGTTTCTGCATATTGGCAGTATTCAGTGCTCAGGTCTAAAATATATAAAGGGAGAATGATATTTCCAATCAGGATGTATGAGTGGCTGTCTATGACAATATTTTCTCCTTTCGGGATCTTTATAAGAGGCCTTTCAAAACCGTTTACACGTCTCACGAGATCGATTGTAGCTGATATAATATATTTGCCAAACAGGAGAAGTTGTCATGTACAAGACTATTACAGCAACATATACAGATAAATTTGCCCTTGAAAATGTGGCTGATGAACTGGTGAATAAGGATATCCCAAGGGAAAACTTTTTCATCGACGAAAAAACGTCACAGGTCAAAGTAATGATGCCAGAGAGTGCAGAATCAGAAATAATAGATATTCTCAATCGTCATGGACCGACAGAGGTTCACTAATAAGCGGTTATGATTCTGTGCGAAGTAACAGAGTATAACGAGAAAAACGTCCATTGTTGTAATGTCTAAATAAGCATACTTTAACTTTTAGATATGTACTTCCTCTTCATGCCCTTGTAATAAAGATTTATTACAAGGGCATTTCTGTTGATTTCAACTGAAGAGCGATCAACTTGCTTAATAAAAGCAAAGAACTATGTAACGCGTTATGTTTAAGTATTTGTTTTACCGTGTTTATTTCATTTAATTCGAGTCTGATTTTTTTTGAGTGTCTGACTAACCCATGATTAAGTTTATCGTGATACTACGCTATTCTGGCGATAAAAAGGGTAATACACCTTGTTGAAATGTGATGTTGTTAGGTTTATTAACATAGCTGATCACGGCCATTATTCTTCGCTCGATACAATGCATCATCTGCATACTTAAGCAGCCGAGCTGGCGCTACTTCGATTGATGGAATCATAGTTCCTAGGCCTATACTGACAGACACTATGCCTTTATCCGATGTAAGGTGAACTAAGGCTAATTCATCAAGCTTTTTCAGAATAAGTTTAGCAATATGCTTTGCACCCTCAGCATCGTTGTAGGTAATGACGACAAACTCTTCTCCACCATATCGACATAGATTATCTGTTGGACGATTTATGACTGATTGAATCTCTTTTGCTATTTTTTGCAAACACTCATCACCTTGTTGGTGTCCGTAATAATCGTTGTATTTTTTAAAGTAATCAATATCTATCATTAAAATAGATAAGGGTAAATTATTACGAGATTGTATTGCCCAATCACTTGAAAGTTGTTGATCAAGGAAACGACGATTTCGAATACCTGTGAGTGCGTCGGTAATTGATGACTGCTCCAAGGCTGTGTTGGCTTTTTGTAAATTTAGGGTACGTTTTTGTACTAATTTTTCGAGCTTATTAGAATATTCCTGACTTGATTCAAGCTCTTTGGTACGCTCCTTAACCATAATGTCTAGCACTAGGTTTTGATTGTTTAATGCCTTTTCTCTCCATTGAATTGCAATAACGAACACTATAAATCCTATAGCGAGTAACAATCCTCTGAACCACGTTGTTTCCCAGTATGCTGCTGCAATAGTTATTCTTAAATCCGTGGTTTCCTCTCCCCAGCTCCCATTTCTGTTCGATGCTTTAACCTTGAGAATATAATCACCTTTGGACAAGTTGGTGAAGGTAGCTCTTCTGTGGTTATGATCCGTTTCTATCCAGTTATCACTGAATCCTTGCAATTGGTATCTATAAGAGATGTTATTTGCTTGGGAGTAACTTAATGCTGAAAATTCGAAGGTGATAACGTCATCATTGTGAGCGAAATTCAACGCATTAGTTGAGCTTATATGACTAGAAAATCTCTCTGACTCGCCAATTGCTATTGCATCGTTATAAAGTAATAAGTTGGTGAAGCTAACTGTTGGGATTGTTTTATCTTTTTTAATCTTATCAGGATGAAATAAAGTGAAGCCATTTATGCCACCAAAATACATTTCACCCGTTTTATTTTTGAAGAATGAACCCGTATTAAATTCGTTCTCTTGGATCCCCTCTTCTTTAGTATAATTTTCAAATGTTATGTTTTGAGGGTTGAATTTACTTAGCCCATTGTTAGTACTTAACCATAAATTGTTTTTTTGATCTTCTAATGCGCCATATACGACATTACTCGGTAATCCATCGGTAGTGGTGTAAGAGTGGAAACTGCCCTTGCTTTCATCATATTTAATAATGCCACCATTAGTCAGGACCCATATGTTACCTGACTTATCTTCGAAAATTGAGCGAATAAATTTGTTGCTCAGTATTGGTTCTTTTACAGAGTCCTTGTTAAAGTTAATAAAAGTCTCCGTATCAAAATCGAATCGGTTCAAGCCTTGGCCATAAGAGCCAGTCCACAATCTTCCTTTAGAGTCATAAAGTAAACATCGGATAAAGTTAGTACTGATGCTATTTGGATTGTCTGTATCGGGCATGAAATGGGTAAACTGACCACTAATAGGATCCAACTTATTCAAGCCTCCCCCTGCGGTACCAATCCATAAGTTACCCTCTTTATCTATAGCTAAGCCTCGTGCTCTATTGTTACTCAGGCTATTTCTATCGTCTGGATGATGTTTGTATTGAGTAATGTTGCCCGTATTTTTATTATATTTTAGCAGGCCATCAGAATTTGTACTTAACCATAATTCGGCTTCTGAAGCTTTGATAATATAGTTAACCTTATTTAAACCTAAACCAACGCTGGTTTCCGGTTCCGTGAAGTTGGAAAATTTCCCTGTGGTTTTATTTAACTTATTAAGTCCCCCACCAGAAGTCCCTACCCAAACGTATTCATCATCATCATAGATCGCATACACCATATTCGCATTTAGACTTTCTGGGTTATTTGGGTTTGACTTATAATGTTTAAAGACATTGGTACTTGGCCTAAATAGGTTGACTCCACCGCCTAATGTTCCTGCCCATAATGAACCATCTTTATCTTGAAATAATGAATAAATGACATCATGGCTTAAGCTGTGTCTGTCATTTACGGAATGTCTGAATCGCTGGAATATGAGTTTGCTTGAATCAAAAGCGTATAAACCATTGTTAGTGCCTAGCCAGAGCATGCCTGCACTGTCTTCAAGAATTGTTCGTATATAATTATTACCTAATGAATTTTTATTTTGTGTGTTTGTTCTATGGTGAACAAATTTACTTGTATCATTATCGTATCTATCAAGTCCGCCACCAAAAGTCCCAAACCATAAGTTATTATGGGAGTCTTTATATATTTTCAATACAAAATTATTACTTAAACTATGTGGATTTTCAGGAGAGTGTTGATAATTAGTAAAGGTATTATTGCGTTTATTATATTTACTTACTCCAATAGTTGTTCCTATCCAAATATTCCCTATTGAATCTTCAGCAATAGATTTTATTTCACTATGAATTACGCTATTAGGCTTATTATCGTCAGGTAGATATAAAATATAAGTGTTTGTATCAATACTGTATCGATATAACCCCATGTTGGATGATAGCCAAAGTTCTCCATCAGAGTCTTCGAATAGTGACTGTATGTAACCAACTTTTCCATCCGAGTCATTGAGTGATGGTGAATTATAATGAGTAAAATTGTCTGTTTTTGGTTCGTATTTGCTCAAACCACCATAACTACCTATCCATAAGTTGTGCTTTGAATCTTTAAAAATAGAATGTATATGATTATTGATAATACTATTAGGATCTGAAGGTTGATGTCTATATGTTGTTATTTGATAGCCATCGTATTTGTTTAAACCATCTTGAGTAGCAAACCAGATAAAGCCATTTACATCTTGGGCGATGCCATTAACACTGATTTGAGATAAACCGTCTTCAAGGCCTAATCTCTTGAAACGAAAAGAGGCCTCTTGAGCAGAGGTTGAAAAAGGAAGCAAAGAATAGAAGAGAAAGAACTTAAGCCATAGGCCGATGAGCTTAGTACATGTGTTTTTAGTAAATTTTACATCGAGTAGCATAATACTTATTTCTCTACTTTTTACGGATGACTTTTGAGGTTTTTGAAGAATTTTAGATGAGTAAATCAATAAGAACATCCATGTTAATATTTATATGTTTAGTACATAATAATTGTAGTTTGTTTTAATATCAAAATGTTAGCAATAAATATTTATTAATTAGACTGTATAATCGTTATGTCCTAAATGCGGTAATAACGAGATGACTACAATAATAAAGCCACTCAGGCTAATTCTACAACTTAGCTATTACACCCTATCGTTACTTTTAGAATAAACGTTATTCCAAAGAGCTTTTTTAATTCTGGCATTATGTACGCACGTTTTTTGTCTGTATGCAGATCTAATGGATAGGTAGCAGCTGCTATATCTAAACAATGAAAAAATTAATAACAACAGTATTACTAACAACAGTCCTTTCTTTCAATGTGTTAGCAAACGAAGAATGTGGTGATGAAGAGATTAAAATAATAGCAATGCAAGAAAAAAGTCTGTATTACGGAGGAGAGAAAACAAGTTACTTTTTGGCATACACCAGAGCAACTGTCGGCTCTGGAGGACTTATTTACGCGGCAGTTAATTCAACGCCAGGAATAGCTTTCTTTAGTTTTGTGGTGTTTTTGGGAGGCGCACTGGATATTTACATCAATAGTGAGAATGATGAAAAACTTGAACAATTAACTGAAAAGCTCTGTGATTGATGATTCTGGTTAATGTTTAAGTTCAAAATCATATAGGACTAACAATGGCGATTACCAGCGTGACTGTTTTACGATAGGCGCACACAGATCCATAAGCCACTGTACTTTTGGGGAGCATCTACTGGCAGCTTTGCAGATCATAGCTACATCTGTTGGAGTATTTTTCTTCTCCTTATCATTAGCAAGGCCATAGGTGTAGTGTTCATCCATTAACTGGCCTGACAGATATTGACTGTCTATGATAATACCCGGCTTAATGTCGGCATCCAATAATTTGTACATTCCACTATATTCGTTGTAATTATCGAAAATAGTTTTGATAAACTCCCCTTGCCTATTGCCAATAAACTGGCCACTTACTGACATGATTTTCCTTTGGTATAGGCTCTGAGGCCTGTCTTTAAGGGCATGAAACGCTATATCAACCTGCTCTTCTAAAAGTAAAACTTCACTGTGTAAGTTCCACTCTCTCAACTCAATAACTGCAGGGGTTTTCTGCCTTATCTTATTAATCAATATTTTACCTATTGGGATAATAAAAGGTGCTGCCAAATGAATAGTAACTTTATCAAGTGCTAAAGGATTAAAAGACTCGGGCTCAAGGGCACTGTGCATCTGCGCTAATGCTTCCTTAACCTTAGGCGCAATAATATTTGCATAGCTTGTCGGCTCTAATCCGGTTGCCGTTCGGACAAATAATGGGTCGCCAATATCTTCTCGTAACTTTGATAGCACTTTAGAAACATAAGATTGTGAGCGGTTCAGTTTTAAAGCAGCTTTTTGAGTTGAGCCTGCATGATACAGTGTAATAAATACTGAAAGAGAATTAAGGTCTAGTTGTTTCATAAATAAGTAGCTATCGAAATAGTCATTGATAAATGTCTTGTTCACTCTGTTTATATACCTGATTAAAAAGCTCAATCAAGTGTCAGTGAATTAGCATCCACCACAATATTAGTTATTATTCTTCCAAAGAAAATTAACAGCTTAATACTTTGAGTTAAGTGTCATTGGTTGCTCAAATTAACTTCCGTATTGATGATGTTTTTCCTATTACAATATAAATCACGGTAAATAACACACAGTTAAAAGTAACGCGTAATATGCTATGTAATTGTTATTTATCTTAATAATTATTTAATACCTAGTCGGTAGATTCCATTGCAGAATATTACTATTTTGTGCATTTTAAATATTCATTAATATAACCAAGTGAATTAAGCTCACCTATTAATAAAAATAGTAGGCTTTATTTGTTAGTTTATTTGCCGATTTAATTGAAAAGTTATATAGCACTAATCATCATTAAGTAAGGTGATTTTATTCGAATATGTCTGCAAAAAATAATGAATACGATTAGAGCGCCTTTTCGATAACATCACTCTAATTTGCCCGGCAAGTAAAGCTTCACTTCGTTTAACTTTTACTAATGGCACAAAAGGTTTGTTATCAATGCTGATAGTGGTCATGTGATGACATATTGCTTTTATTCTTGCTTGTTCGATATCCAATGATCCAATCCTAATAGGAGTTATTTATGCGTATGATAACTATCGCATAACTTATAACTGCTTTAAGTTGTTCTGGAAATGTGTCTTTTTGTTTTTGCTTACAGAATTAATCACAATGATAACATCGAAATAACAAGCTATTTACACCACACTTTACCGCCGATCATTTTAAAGGCAGGTGTACCTCTAATTAAGCAATCTCGGGCAAATACCTTCTTACATTTTGGGCATGTACAAGGCGTTTCGGTAAAGTTTCGACTAATGCGTTCTTTAAAACATTTAAGTAAGGCGCCCTTTCCGCCTTTACGGTATTTAAACAGCAGGAAATTACAGCCCTTACAATATATATCAACTGTCTTGCTCGGGCCTTTTTTGTTGGGTTTTGACATTATTTAGTTATTGCTTAGCAATACCTAAAGCGGCCAAATTATTAGCCATATCTTGAGCAGCAGATTTTGGTGAAATATCATCATCAATTTTGACTATTTTACCTTCTTTAGAGATATAGAAAGTCACGCGACTGGCAACTTTGAACATATTAAGCACTTGATACGCTTTCGCCGCTGTTTTAGTAGGATCACTTAACATGGGGAAGTCAGCACCCGTTTTCTCAGCAAAGTCTCTGTTATCATCAATAGGGTCGACACTAGCCATAACGTAACTAACATCAAACTCTCGAATTAGGTGTCCTTGTTCTGTCAGCGATTTACATTCAATAGTACAACCACGGGTATTTGCCATTGGATACCAAGCTAAAACCACTGCTTGTTTGCCTTTGTAATCACTTAATTGGTAATAATCACCAGTCGTTGCTTGTAGTTTAAAATTTGGTGCAATGTCGCCCACTTTTAAATCGGTTGCTAACGCGGAAAATCCAACGAGACTTACTAAGCTACAAATGACTAGAATAGATTTTTTCATACTGTTTATTTTCGTAAAATTGATGTTAACTTTCATGTTGATACTCTTTATTTAAAAAGGAAGATATAAGAATTAGCTATAGTGTATGGTGTTATTTCGTTGATTAAAAGTTATTAAGTGACATTCTTAAAATGGTCACGGTAGTAAAAACCTTGTACAAAATCACACTTAAGCTGTTGAGCTAGTTGCAAGTCTTCATACGTTTCTACCCCTTCTAAGATCACTTTTTTGTTCGCACTATGTGCGTAATCAATAATTGATTTAACTAGCAACATGAAGTTATGATTTTTTTGGTTTTGCACAACAAATTTATCTAGCTTTATATAGTTAACCAATTGAATTACTGAAGTAGAAATCATAGATTGAGGATTACACACATCATCTATAGCGGTGTGGATATTGCTTTTCGCTAAGTTATCAATCATGGCCAAGCTCATAATGGCGTCATTAATTTCTGAGTTCTCAATTAACAAAAATATCATGGTCATCAACAGCATGAGATAATTGTAACTTTTTCTGTTGATATTCAACCTGGAACAAACTCAGTGGGCTTGTATGGAGTGACTCATAAACAAGGTCTGGTCTAATAAGCGTATTATTAGCAGAATAGAATCTAGCCAAAGACTCATAGGCAAAAATCTCTTGGCTTTTGCAACTAACTATTGGCTGGTATTCAACACCAAAGCGTCTATTTTCGATTAGATCGATTAAACACTCTGGGTTAAGTAGCTTTTTATCTTTCATTCATTGCAGCCGATAATTTCTTATTCGGCCCTTCCTATAACAACTATTGAACAATAACTGTAAATAAGAATCATTATCGTGTAAAGAAGTGTTTTATTAATCGCGATTGATTGCCATTAATTTGCGCGTTATGGCCGGAATATCGGTCATTGATTCACCTTGATTGATGAAACTGAGTTCATCATCGATATATTCGGGTTCAGTTGACTCGACATTTTGTACTAATTCACAAGTCTCTTTGTCAATAATAATAGTGTCTTTGATAGGCTCAGGTTTACTGCTACTTATGCCCGACCCTATAATCAATATTTCAATTTCCGAAGTCAAATTTGGGTCAAGAGTTACACCTGGTACAATCAAAACAGATCGATTTGTTACCCTTGTTCTGATGTGATCAATTAAACCATTGTAGGTTGATAATTTAGGTTCTGATTTACAAAACAATTGAAAAATAATACCTTTCGCTGTATCAATGTTTGCAATAGAAACCAGTGGATTATTAAGTGCCTGATCAAGTGCGTCGAATGCCTCTTCTTCTGAATTAGCTTTACCAACTCCTAGAATAGATTCCCCTTCAAAAGACAAAATGGTTGAAAAATCATTTTTGTCGACATTGACATAGCCAGTTTCATTCAGCATTTGCACTAAGGCAATTAAAAGGTTTTTAAGCACTTCATTACTTTGGTTAAAGGCAGAAAATAAGCCAACGGATTCACCTAATCCTGCAAGTAACAGATCGTTTGAAAGCGTAATATACGCATGTATAGGCTCTTTTATGTCACCAATACCTTGTAGGGCATAATCCATTCGAATTTGCCCTTCTGATTCAAAGGGTAAAGTCACAATAGCTAAGCAGCTAATATTTAGCTCGCGTGCTATTTTGGCCACTAAAGGACTTGCCCCAGTGCCAGTGCCACCACCAAAACCTGCAGTAATAATAACAATGTCGCTATCCATTATCGCACTACGAAGCATCCCTTCACTCTCTTGGGCTGCTTGATAACCAATACTAGGATCTGAGCCTGCGCCGTAACCATTAGTTAAGTTCTCGCCTATTAGAATTTTGTTTTCAACGTTAATGCTATTTAATGCAGCAAGATCAGTATTAACAGCAACGAGGTTAACTTGGCTTGATAGATTATTTTCATGAAGCATATTTACTGTGTTGCAGCCGCAGCCACCAATGCCAACTACAGTAATCAATAATTCAGGATTACCCTTTAAAAGTTCTTTCATATTATTCCTCGCTCAATCAATAAAGCAATTACCTAATTCGCTTCCTAGCTTTTATCTAAGCCTAGGGAGATCCAGTTTTTACCGGTTCATGTTAGGTCGTTTTTTGACAAATTAATCTCTCATTCATTTCATTATAGAGATCAAATTCTGCATGATCCACACTAAATAAATAACTCTGAGCACTCTTAATAAATTAGTCATTATCAAATATATTTATTCAAAATAATTTCATGGCTAAAAACCTTATTAGATTTATTTATAAAACGTATATCACATAAATAAAAACCTATAGAAATAGTAAACAGTCACCTACATAAAGGTTTAAGAGTTACTGGGGTTTCTTACCTTAGGCGTATAGAGTTACCAGGGTCATTCAAAGGAGATATAACGGGGTTGTCAGAGTTACCAAAATATTGCCATGTAGAGTCATTAGAGTTATGATAATTTATGGGCCGTTTTAGACGTGTTAGGAGTTAAAATGAAGTATGCAATTGTGTTTATATACGATGACAATAAATCAGAATATCAGGTATCAGTACCCGATCTTCCTGGGTGTGCAATTACAGAAAAAACTATTGATTTAGGCATGGAAGAAATTACAAAAGCGATTAAATCTCACCTTGCTATATTGGCCGAATACGGTGAAAAAGTGCCTAATGCAAAGGGATTAGAAAGCCATAGACAAAATTATATACTGGAAAATCCGCATACATTTTCACAAGCTTTTTGGGCAATAGTAAGTATTGATATAACCCCCTATCTTGGAAAGAGTCATAAAATAAACGTAACTCTACCGGAGTTACTCATTGCTCAAATAGATGACAAGGTAAGTAAATCTTCAGATTACAAAACGCGATCTGGATTTATTGCCAGTGCTTGTTTTACTGAATTAGAAAAATAGTGTCGGTTAGTTGTTAGAATTGATTTTGAAGTTAATCTTAGTTGGCAAATTATTTTCTAACATTAGAAATTAATTTGCTGTTCTAAAGTCTTTTAAGTTGTCAGACAAAGAAATTTAATTTTTTAAATTGGTTTCGCTTACCTAAATTTAAATTATTACTAGGCCGCGAGTTGATGTAAACCAAGTAGGATTATATTTTTGATAAGATGATTTAAGTTTAGTTAAATCAACTTGAGAATAGCAATACAAAAAATTACTAAACCAGCACAGACAAATTAATTTGGTTAGCCGCATGACTAATTTTTTCAAAGTAAGAAACGTCTTTACCCTCTTCATTCACATCAGCAATAAAGTCGAACTGTGCCATCTTAGGTATTGGTAGAATTTTTTCTAACTCGGTAATATTTTCTGAAAAGTTGTTCATCGGATCGCTAGTGGCACAGTTCGCAATCCAGGCAACGCAATTTAAGCCGTCCGCTTTAATAGTTTCATAGGTTAATAATGCATGATTTAAACAACCCAGCTTCATATTAACAATTAGAATAACCTCTAGATTAGTCTCTTTGACAAAGTCTGAGAGAAATTGGTAACTCGGTTTATTGTTATCACTACTTTTATCAGCATTATCATTCGATAAAACTGTCATTTCACCAAGCGGTAAGCGCCATCCACCAGCACCTTCCACTAACGTAACATCAGCGTTAAGTGATTTAACTTGTTGGTAATGATGATTTATATCTGCAATCGTAATCTGTTTATTTTCTTTTTTTGCGGCAATATGCGGTGCGATGGGTTGTTCAAAAGCAATGGGATTGATATGGGCAATACTTTGACCACAGTTAGCAAACTCACTGAGTAATTTTGCATCTTCATTTATCAACTGCCCACCGACTAATTCACAACCTGCAGAAATGGGTTTAAACGCCGCAACTTTCATCAACTCATTTGTAGAAGGTTTGTTGTGGTGGGTAAATGCATGAATTAAAGCGCAGCTGACAAATGTTTTACCTGCATCGGTATCTGTTGCGGTAACAAAAAATTGTTTCATATTTATTTCTTAAGTAAAGTTTCTTAAATGAGTTTATCGGTCGATTTTATTAAGTTGATTTTTCCGCATACTACAATAATGAATAACATTAAAAAGCCTTAGAACTTTTTTACAAAGGCTAAGGCTTAGTATCTGGCGTGGTGATAGTTACCGTTATGTAATGATTTAACTGATTTAGTTACGTTAGTTATTTAATTTAACCACTAAACCAGAAAACAAACGATAAGTTGCTGGATAAATACCACTAGGCTCTAGAAAATCTTGATAGTGTTCTGTCATTTTAAACCACTTATCTTTTCCTGACAGACCTCTGTTTTGTTTCTGCGCTAAATGATTAGCACCTAAGCCTTTTAACTCACGTGCTAAATGGATTACGTTTTGATATTCCAATACGATATCTTGGCACTTTTGTTCGACCAATTTACCATTTTCATTATTGAATAAAATATTAAGCTCTGTAACCGTTTTAAAATCGATAACATGTTGGTCGTCGTCTACTTGTTTCCAAGAAGATTTCAGCTCGTGTAATGTACCGTCTACTAAAGTGGTGAAAATAAGCAATCCACCAGGCTTTAATATTCTTAACATTTCAGTAATGGCTTCATCGAGTGGATCAAACCATTGAATGACTAAATTGGAATAAATGAAATCTATGCTGTTATCTTGCAGCGGTAATTTATGGGCATCGGCTTCTAGCCATAATATTTTTTTATTACGGTGTTCTTTGGCAAAATTCAGCATCTCATTTGAAATATCTAAACCAATAACTTGGTTATAAGTACTCGCTAATAAGTCAGTAAAAAAACCAGTGCCTGAGCCTAAATCTAAAACCGTTAGGTCGTTACGATTCGGTAACCAAGGCATTAGATGCTTACCGGAAAAACGTTGTAACCTTGCTGATACATCATAAGATTTACTGGCAGATCCGAAACTTTTCCCAATCTTTACTCTGTTTGTATTTTTATGTTCTGTTTGAAACATTAAGCTATTGCCTTATTAATGCATTCTGCTAAATATATGATATCTTTAATGTTATGGTTCGCGCAGATGGTAACGCGTAACCTTGAGCTATTAACTGCAACTGTTGGCGGCCTTATAGCAGTTAACCAAATGTCCTGTTTTTTGAGCTTATCACTTAACGTCAGTGCTTTTTTCTCATCGCCAATTATTATGGCATGAATTGAAGATTCTGTGGAAACTAACTCAATTTCTGGGGCCAGTAATTTCGAAAATAATGCACTCAATTCACTGATTTTTTCTCTGCGCCATTGCTCTTTTTGAATAAGCTCGATGCTTTTTTTAGTGGCCCAAGCGACAGCTGGTGATATTGCTGTTGAGTAAATGTAGTGACGAGAAAAATTAACCATATACTCGTGCAGATCGTCGCTACAGGTTAAAAATGCGCCACTGGTACCGATTGCTTTACCCATGGTCGCCATCGTAATATCTATATCCGCAAAGTAATTACTGCCCTGTCCTTCGTTACCGATTACACCAATACTGTGTGCATCATCTAAATAAAGCCAGGCTTGTTGTGATTTTGCAACTTTTGCGAGCTCTAATACTTTAGCTTGGCAACCATCCATACTAAAGACTCCTTCAGAGGCAATTAGTTTATTTTGATATTTGGTGGTTTTACTTAATAACGTTGTTAAATGTTCAATATTATTATGATTGAATCGTTTTACCTTTGCCTTACTATGGTAGGCACCATCAATCATAGATGCATGACTGAGTTTATCTAAATAAAAATGGCTTTCTTCATTTTTACCTAACGCTTGGAATAGCGCTAAATTAGCGGCAAAACCACTAGAAAATAATAGGCACTTAGGTTTATTTAACCACTGACAAATATCAGCTTCCAATGCTTGATGAGCATAGTGATAGCCAGTAACTAAACTTGAACTACTGGAACAAACGCCAAATCGGTCCGCCCCTTCTTGTAACGCTTTGTTTATTTCAGCATGATTATTTAAACCTAAATAATCATTAGACGAAAAGTTCAGATATGACTTTCCATTGATAATAATTTCATTGCTTTGACTTGTCGTACTATTACAAACCAATTGACGATATCGAGACTTAGTTTTTTGCTCAATGACATCATGTTGAATAAAATCAAAATTCATAATGAAATTCTACTTAAATGGATAAGCTTAACAAGGGGATAGCGAGTTTAATCGTTATCACTTTTAATGATAACGATTATACCTATGTTACCTGAAATTGCGAGTTTCAGAATGACTGTGCAATTCATGAGCGTTAGCTCTTTTTATTAAGGGTAGTTTCTTTATAAAAAGAGCATTATTTGCACTGACATCGCCATAGGGGTTATTTAGAAAGTACTTATGCTGATGCGTTGTAAAACAAGTCACTGTTTTGTTGATCAACAATCGCTGTTTTAACAATATTATCTGAACGCTCAGTATCGCCAGCCACTGTTTCAGTATTTATGCCTAGTTTTTCAAACAGAGCAATATCTTGATTCGTTTCAGGGTTTTCTGCAGTAAGCAATTTACAACCATAAAAGATTGAGTTAGCACCGGCAAGGAAACACATCGCTTGCATCTGCTCATTCATCGCCGTACGTCCTGCAGATAATCTCACATGGCTATGTGGCATCATGATGCGGGCCACGGCAATACAACGGATAAAGTCAAAACTCTCTAAATCATCAATATCAGCTAAAGGTGTACCTTCCACTTTTACCAACATGTTAATGGGTACACTTTCAGGCTGTGGGTTTAAATTTGCAAGTTGTATTAATAAAGATGAGCGATCAACCGCTTTTTCACCCAAACCAACAATACCACCACTACATACTTTCATACCGGCACTGCGAACATTACTCAAAGTATCAAGTCTATCTTGAAAGGTACGGGTAGTGATTATTTGATTATAATGCTCAGGAGAAGTATCAAGGTTATGGTTGTAATAATCTAAACCAGCGCCATTTAATTGATCAGCTTGATCGCCCGATAACATACCTAACGTCATGCATGTTTCCATACCAAGCGCTTTAACACTCTTAACCATATCGAGTACATAAGGCATATCGCGTTCTTTAGGGTTGCGCCAAGCAGCACCCATACAAAAACGGGTTGAACCCATTTCTTTGGCTCTTTGCGCTGCTTCTAATACTTTTTCAACGGCTAATAAACTTTCTTTTTCTAGGTCAGTTTTATTACGTGCACTTTGAGAACAGTATTTGCAATCTTCTGGGCAAGCACCAGTTTTAATCGATAATAAAGTACTGACTTGTACTTCATTAGGGTTAAAGTTTTCTCTATGAATCGTCTGTGCTTTAAACATGAGGTCGTTAAAAGGCATAGCAAATAATGCTTCTACTTCTTTTAAATTCCAATTGTGACGAAGGATAGAATTCAACGATTGTGCTTGTGTTGATAACGGTGGTGTTAGTACGGCTTCTGACATATATAAATCTGACATAGAACTCAATTGCATCTAATTAACTTAACGAGTAGTCTAGCCAGACTACTCGTGATGTCAACGACTAACAATACTTTTGGTTAACAAATGAACAATAAACATACAATGATGAGCCCATCTGAACAAAATTCACTACTTCGTTTTGATAAAGAGAACGTTTGGCACCCTTATACTTCAATGTCAGAGCCACTACCAAGCTATTTAGTCGATAGCGCAGAAGGTGTAACAATCAATTTAGCCAGCGGAGAGCGACTCATTGATGGTATGTCATCGTGGTGGTCTGTTTTACATGGCTATAATCACCCTAAGTTAAATGCAGCCCTTGTGGAACAGGCGTCAAAAATGTCGCATGTTATGTTCGGTGGTTTAACGCATCAAAGTGCTATTACCTTATGTGAAAAATTGATTAATTTAACGCCTGAAGGTTTAGATAAAGTTTTTCTGTCTGATTCTGGTTCAGTTAGTGTTGAAGTTGCAATGAAAATGGCTCTTCAGTATCAACATGCAGTCGCTGAAAAAAAGAAGATTACGTTAACCAAAACTAAGCTGTTAACCGTTAAAAATGGCTATCACGGTGATACCTTTGCCGCAATGTCGGTATGCGATCCTATAACGGGTATGCATCAAATATTTGAACAAGTATTAATGCAGCACTTCTTTGCTCCGGCGCCTACGATAAAGTTTGGTGAACAATGGTCAAGTGACGATGTTACTGAGCTAGCTGCATTATTTGCAGAGCATCATAATGACATAGCCGCATTTATTATCGAGCCTATAGTGCAAGGTACCGGTGGTATGCGTTTTTATCACCCTGAATATTTAAAATCCTGTCGCTTACTCTGTGATAAGTATGATGTTTTACTTATAGTCGATGAAATTGCAACAGGCTTTGGAAGAACCGGCAAACTGTTTGCCTGCGAATGGGCAGGTATTAATCCAGATATCATGTGTTTAGGTAAAACCCTAACAGGTGGTTATATTACCCTTGCCGCAACCTTGTGTACCACGCACATTGCACAAACCATCAGTAAAGGTGCTGCAGGTTGTTTCATGCATGGACCTACGTTTATGGGAAATGCCCTCGCCTGTGCTGTAGCGAATGCTAGCATTGATTTACTGTTAGAAAATGATTGGCAATCTCAAGTACAAGCGATTGAAAATACGCTTGTTAGCCACCTTAAACCGTTAGAAAAACATGCAAGGGTAAAAGATACGAGGGTTTTAGGGAGTATTGGCGCGATACAGTGCAAACAAAATGTCAATGTAGCGCAGATACAAAAACGTTTTGTTGAATTAGGTGTTTGGATCAGACCTTTTGGTCAGCTAATCTATATCATCCCACCACTAATCATCACCACAGAACAACTAATTACGTTGGTTAATGCCATGGCAACGGTTCTAGATGAAGATGAATGCTTTAACGGGGTGCTTTAAATGTTAGTTGATTGTTTAAGTGATTAATTAGTTAAGTGTGCAGGGATCTGTTCACACCAGGATTACTGTACCTTAACTAAGATATAGACTAACCAAGTCAGGTTAACAGCCAGTAAGAATATCAAATTACCAAGAGGCGCATCACTGCGACGGCGACTACGATATTTATCCGTCATTAGTGCTAAATAACTGCCCAAAGCACTCAGCCATAACAAAATGTAGAGATAACCCGTTAATGGCGTTAACCAAAATTGGCGGATTTCAATGTCATAATAGCGTAACACCCCAAAATCTTTATCTGGCGCAGCATAATAAGACATCACCAGTGCGACAATAAAAAGTAACCAACTGAGAATAACTAACGTTATTTGGGCGTAGCTCCAAAAGTCGGTTGCTGTTCTCCTGTCAATTTTTTGCTTTAGTTTGGTATATTCATCACTGTTTTGTTTCATCGCAGCTGCTTTCATCCGTTTATGCGCTTTATACTACTATAGCAAATGGATAATTAATTATTCCTATGGGTATTTGTTATTTTCATTGCAATTAAGCATTGCAATTAAGCCTTGTCACGGTAACATATCACCCCATTTTCAGCATAATGCCAATTAGTTAAGATTTATCCCTCACTTAGCGTGAATGGAACATAACGAAATTAACATGGTATACGCAATTTCAATCAATTACATAAGAATAAGAGGTCATTAGATGTCAGTTATATCTATTACTGATGTATTAGCAGGTAACTTCCCTGTTAATGAAAGCATTACCATCCACGGTTGGATCAGAACACGTCGTGATTCGAAAGCTGGTATTTCATTTTTAGCATTACATGACGGTTCATGTTTTGATGCTATTCAAGCCATTGTGCCAAATGAATTAGACAATTATGAAAGCGATGTTCTTAAACTAACCACTGGCTGTTCAGTAAAAGTAACTGGTATTTTGGTTGAATCTCCAGGTAAAGGACAAGCATTCGAAATTCAAGCCACTGAAGTCGAAGTTTTAGGTTTTGTAGAAGACCCAGATACTTACCCAATGGCTGCTAAGCGTCACAGTATTGAATTTTTACGCGAGCAAGCGCATTTGCGTCCTCGTACTAATATTGGCGGCGCGGTAACTCGTGTACGTAATTGTTTAGCGCAAGCTGTTCATAGATTCTTACATAGCAAAGGTTACTTCTGGATTAGTACTCCTCTTATCACGGGTAGTGATTGTGAAGGCGCTGGCGAGATGTTCCGTGTAAGCACATTAGATATGGAAAACTTACCTCGCAACGATGAAGGTAAAGTTGACTACAACAAAGACTTCTTTGGTAAAGAGACCTTTTTAACAGTATCAGGCCAATTAAACGTAGAGACATATTGTAACGCGTTATCAAAAGTTTATACTTTTGGCCCTACTTTTAGAGCCGAAAACTCTAACACTACCCGTCACTTAGCTGAATTTTGGATGGTCGAACCTGAAATTGCTTTTGCTGATTTATCAGACGCGGCAGATTTAGCAGAAGAAATGCTAAAGTATGTATTTAAGGCGGTACTTGAAGAGCGTCCTGACGATATGGCGTTCTTTCAACAACGTGTAGATAAGACTGTTCTTGACCGTTTGAATTCAGTAATCAATACCGACTTTGTTCGCCTTGATTACACTGACGCTATCACTATATTAGAAAACTGCGGTAAGAAATTTGAAAATCAAGTATCTTGGGGCGTAGATTTAAACTCTGAGCATGAGCGTTATTTAGCTGAAGAGCACTTTAACGGTCCAGTAGTTTTACAAAACTACCCGAAAGATATTAAGTCATTCTACATGCGTTTGAACGATGACGGTAAAACGGTTGCTGCTATGGATATTTTAGCACCAGGTATTGGCGAAATCATTGGTGGTAGCCAACGAGAAGAACGTCTTGACGTATTAGATAGCCGTTTAGAAGAAATGGGCTTAGATATTGCTGATTACGGTTGGTATAGAGATTTACGTCGTTACGGCACTGTACCTCATTCTGGTTTTGGTTTAGGTTTTGAACGTTTAGTAGCTTATGCAACAGGCATGCAAAACGTACGTGACGTAATTCCATTCCCAAGAACGCCTAACAACGCAGCGTTCTAACTTTCTATAGTTAAGCTTTTTAGCATTAGCTAATGAGTTAGATACGAAAAAGGCGACATTATGTCGCCTTTTTTATTGTCTAATCAAATGGTTTTATAAACTAATATAAAGCTACTGCCAATAAGTCACTTTATCTTGATAACTTTTCGCTGGTTTCGTATTACATATTTTACTTGGGGTGCCGATATATAAAAATCCGGCAATATCATTACCTGCCTCTAACCCTAAACCTTGTTTAACCGTTTCATTGTATGCAAATCCTCCAGTACGCCACATAGCGCCATAACCTAGTGAGAATGCAGCCATTTGCATCGAATGTGCACAACAACCCGCGGTAATTAACTGCTCTTGCAGTGGTACTTTATTATGTTCAACGTATTGTGTTGATATAACAATAATCATCGGTGCTCTAAATGGCTTTTTTGCTACTTTCGCCATTTTCTCATTTAAGGCTTGTTCATCTATGTTTGCCCCTTCAATAAGTCCAGTTTGGCTAGCCATGTTGATTGTCGTTGCTTCTACATAGATATCACTTAATCGTTGTAAACCTTGTCCGGTAATAACATGGAAATGCCAAGGTTTTAATCCGCCATGATCCGGTACTCGCATACCGGCTGATAATAATGTGGCTAGATCTGCTTCAGTTGGTGCAGGCTCTGTTAACACAGGTGTTGACTGTCGTTGTAATAATAATTCAATAGCGTTCATAAAATGCTTCTAACAAGTGGTTATCGTAGAAGTTTATCGTTAAGTTTGTGCTTGTGCACGTTGTTATAATAAAAAATTAACATTAATTATCATTGAATGGTTTTTATCCTTGACTTAAATTTACCCAACCGCCACTATAAATCGTAACTAACCTGTAAATTACAACTCAAGATAAAATAAGATTACATAAAGAATGCAAAGCACCTTACTCGCCATGATAAATATTCGAAACCTTAAAGCGGCAGCTACTAACTGTCTGTTTGTGGTCAATCGACTGTGGTTAGTTAATCGTCAGTCAAATTGGCCTCCCCTCTGCGAAGCATTGAAAATTCATAATTAATCAAATTTAATTAGTTCACTTTTAAAGCCGCAGAAATTAACTCTTGCGGCTTTTTTGTTTTCTCAACTGTTCCTCATAAAAAACCGCAACTTTCTGCTTTATATCAAACGGATTAATAAATAGTCCGTCTGATATTTACTTTAAAAGCTAACGTTAACAACATAAATTTTAAACGTAAAAAAGGAGAGAAAAATGTCAGTGTCAATTGCCTATTTGGCGGTACTATTAATATGGTCTACCACTCCATTAGGTATAGTGTGGAGTAGCGAATCAATTAATCCAAGTTTAGCGGTATTACTTCGAATGCTGATTGCCTTAGTATTAGGCGCACTAGTGATTAAAATACGCAATATTCATATTCCTTGGCACAAACAGGCCGTAAAGTTATACAGCTTTTCGGCGTTAGGTATTTTTGGTGGCATGCTGTGCTCTTATCTATCTGCCGCTTATTTATCGTCTGGCATTATTTCTTTGGTCTTTGGCTTATCACCCGTTATTTCAGCTTTATTAGCAAAGAAAATATTATCCGAACCCAATATAAGTAGTATGCGTAAATTCTCTATGGCTATTTCATTAATTGGTTTAGCGGTAGTTTGCTCAGATAACTTTACCTTAGCGGATGATGGCATTTACGGAATAATTTTTATTTTAATGGCGGTATTTTTCTTCAGTTTAAGTGGTGTATTAGTTAAAAGTGTTTCATTGGCTATTCATCCGTTAGCAACTACGGTCGGGGCGCTATCGGTTGCAACACCACTGTTTTTAGTGAGCTGGCTATTACTTGATGGCACTCTACCGATTGAAACTTGGCAAGCAAAGTCTCTTTGGGCAACACTCTATTTAGGTGTCTTTGGTTCATTGATTGGTTTTTATGCCTACTTTACTGTGTTGCAGAAGTTATCAGCCAGTAACGTAACTTTGATTACCTTAATTACACCAGTGATTGCTTTGACTTTAGGCGCAGTATTAAATGGTGAGGTTATCAATGATAAGTTGATATTAGGTGCGTTTATGGTGTTATTAGGATTAAGTATTTACCACTTCGGGCATTTACTTCCCCGCCTTAAAAAGAAACGAGCTCGTAGTTAACTGAATTGCATAATAAAAAAAGCCGAACAACTATTAGAGTTGTTCGGCTTTATATCTATACTTATTAGCTTAATCTTGCTAACTAAATCTCTTTTCTTCAATCAAAAACCGCTTCGCAACAAAATGATCAACGCTGGTATAGCGCCCTGCTCCAATAAAGAATAATGACAACAGCATAATGAAATAGGTAGTAGAAAATTCGATACCGTTATTTAGTACAACAATATTACCATTTTCATAAAGCCAATCTGTATTGCCATTTTCTTCGATTAACTCTCGCATTTTTTCAAGACGGGTAGCCGTTTGTTCGCTGTTATCTAAACTAGCTTGTGCACTATCAATACCAAGCCAAACGGCCACTTTAGCTGGGCTAATATCACTATTCGTTGGCGTAATGGCAAACCAACCGTTATCTGCATGTACTGATGTGGCGGCCACTATCATGGTAAACATTAATGGAATGCTAATTAAGCGAGTTAATGCACCAAATAATAAGAACCAACCGCCAAAAAACTCTACCAGAATAACTAAATTAGCCAGTAAAGCCGGAAATGGTAAACCTAAACCCCAATCGCTATTACCAAACCAAGCAATAATATTAGGGTCTGCCATGATGGCACTAAAGCCTGTAACCTCTTCATTAAGCATTTGAGTTTTACTAAAACCTGCCATGATAAACACAGGAGCAAGGTATAGCCTCAATAATAAAGCAGGAATACCGTCAAAATTTTTAAGTTGCGCTAAAAAGCACTGGTAGTAATGTTGTAATCTTTGCATAGTTGTTATCTTTTAATAAAATAATACGATTAATAGTAAGAACGTGTAAACCAGTAAAGTATTTCAAAACATCTTAAAAAAATGCGGAAAGTCTTATAAATAGTTGTAAAAAGGCAATTGCCATAAATAGTTACAATCTACCTTAGGTCATTTGTTAAGTTTTAGTAAACATTAAGGTAGTATAGCTCTGAGTTTTTAATTTAATCAATTTAAGATAAATATATATGAATAATAACCCAGGCATTATAAAACGGATCTTTTCTTCAATTTGGCGAGTATTAACGTTTACTCGCTCTGTTGTGCTAAACCTAGTATTTTTTATACTGTTATTTTCATTCATTGGCGTCATCCTATCAAGCGGTGAAGAGCAAGTAACAGTGCCAGAAAAAACGGCCTTAGTACTGAACCTTGTTGGTGATGTGGTAGAACAAAAGCGTGAAGTTGACCCTATGGAAGCTTTTTTAAGTGAAGCCATGGAACAACAAGATGATAAACCAGAAGTTCTACTTACTGATATCATTGATGTTATTAGTAAAGCCAAAAAAGATGATCGGGTAGAAATATTAGTTTTACAGCTACAAGGTTTAAATCGTGCAGGTTTGACTAAGTTGCAAGACATCGCAGCAGCGCTAGAAGACTTTAAAAGTAGCGGTAAACAAATTATTGCCCTTGGTGACCAATTTTCCCAAGACCAATATTACCTTGCCAGTACCGCCAATGACATTTGGTTAAATCCACAAGGTTTTATGTTACTTGATGGTTATGGCCGTTATAACATGTACTTTAAATCGGCATTAGAGAAATTAGCAATAAACCAACACATTTTCCGTGTTGGTACTTTTAAGTCAGCCGTTGAACCTTTTATTAGAGATGATATGTCAGATGCTGCCAAAAAAGCTAACAAACTTTGGTTAGCTGATTTGTGGATGCAGTACAAAGAAGATGTTGCTGCGCGACGTGGTTTTGGTGTTGACAATTTTGATGAGAACATTGATAACTTAGTTGCTAAATTTAGTGCGGCTGATAGTAGCTTTGCTCAATATGCACTTAAAAATAACTGGGTTGACCAATTGAAGTCTCGCCAGGAAATGCGCTCTGAGCTAATTGAGTTAGTCGGAGAAAACAAAAAAGGTGATAGTTACAACCATATTGGTTACAAAAATTATATTGCTGCTACGAGTTCATCGATAGAAGAAAGCGCTGAGCTTGCCGAAAAGAGTCACGATAAAGTTGCCATTATAGTTGCTAAAGGCACTATTTTAGATGGAACACAAAAGCCTGGCACCATTGGCGGTGACAGTACAGCTAAGTTACTGCGTAAAGCGAGAAATAATGATGATGTTAAAGCGGTAGTACTTCGTGTAGATAGCCCTGGTGGCAGTGCTTACGCTTCAGAAATTATTCGTCAAGAAGTTGAGTTATTGAAAAAAGCAGGTAAACCTGTTGTTGCTTCAATGGGTACTTATGCCGCTTCAGGTGGTTACTGGATTTCAGCACCAGCAGATAAAATATATGCAGCCCCTTCTACTATCACAGGTTCAATTGGTATTTTTGGCATGATGATGACGTTCGAAGATACATTAAGCAAAATGGGTATTTATACTGATGGAGTTGGTACCACTGATATTGCTGGTTTTAGTCCGACTCAAGCGTTGACTCCAGGTATGGCTAATTTATTCCAATTATCCATTAACCGAGGTTACCAAGAATTTATACAACTTGTTGCCACTAATCGTGATATGACTTTAGAAGAAGTTGATGCGATTGCTCAAGGACGTGTTTGGTCTGGTAAAAAAGCGAAAGAGCTTGGCTTAGTTGATGAACTTGGTAATTTAACTGATGCTGTTGTTGCTGCTGCAACACTAGCAAAACTTGAACAATACGACACTTTGTTAATTGAAAAAGAACAATCTTCACGTAACAAAATCATGCAACAGTTATTGGGTCAATCATCAACATTGGTAAGCTTATTCTCAGCAAATGAAGAGAAAATCGCTATTGATTTAGCGACTAATTCAGTGAATAGCAAACCATTATCACAGTTCATTACTATGATGAAAAACGAATTTGGTCTGATGAATCAGTTTAATGATCCCCAAGGTCGTTATACGTTATGTGTTGCTTGTGGTGCAAACTAAAGCAGTCATAATTCATAAAAAACCAGTTAACCATTACAGTGTGTAATGGTTAAATTAAAGAGGTAGTTAAGCATTTAACTACCTCTTTTTTTATGCCACATCTTCTTTGGTACTATGGCTCAATACTGTTTTCACTTTTTTGAGCAACAATCTTTCCTTGCTCAGTAAATTAACCCGTTTGCTGTCACTGCTATAGCAACCTTCCCGCTTGCTAAGATATAATATCGTCCTTGAATAAAACTAATACCAATTAAACTAATTAAGTGATCTTTTAAAATGGTCTAAATATCCAATAACATCGTTGCTTTCAATCCCAATAGCCAGCTATTGCTCAATCAAGCGTCTTGTTCTTGAAAATTTATTCTCATTAAAATTTGAACCATTAATAAATTTAATTGGTATAAAGACTGATCTCATTAATGTATATCAATATTAATGAATACTGATCACATTAAATTATCGAAATAAATAAGTAGTCAAAGTTATGATGAAAAAAAGAATTTACGTTGCATACACTGGCGGTACCATTGGCATGATGCAAAGCACACAAGGCTTTGTTCCCGCAAAAGGTCACCTTACTGAATCTATCAATGCCTTACCTGAATTTCATCGTAGTGAAATGCCTGAATTTACTATCAGTGAATATCAGCCTTTAATTGATTCATCAAACATGACCCCCAGTGATTGGCAGCGCATCGCTGATGATATTAAAGCCAATTATGATGACTACGATGGATTTGTTGTTCTACATGGCACAGATACCATGGCGTATACTAGTTCAGCCTTATCATTCATGTTCGAAAATTTAAGTAAACCTGTCATTGTAACAGGCTCACAAATTCCGTTGAGTCAACTCCGCTCTGATGGGCAAGTTAATGTACTAAACGCTTTATACATTGCCGCTAACTACCCCATCAGTGAAGTAAGTTTGTTTTTTAATAACAAACTGTATCGCGGTAACCGTTGTATTAAGGCCTATGCTGATGGCTTCAACGCGTTTGACTCACCTAATATGCCGGTATTACTGGAAGCGGGTATCAATATTCAGTTGGTTGCTGGTACGCTTGCACATCCGGTAGACAAAGTTGAACCCTTACAACTTTCAACCATGACCCCACAGCCAGTTGGTGTTGTTCACCTATACCCAGGTATAAGTAGTGAAGTTATCGAGAATGTTATAAAACAACCGGTTAAAGCCCTCATACTTCGAAGCTACGGTGTTGGTAATGCACCACAAGATAAAGCCTTACTTGCTTGTTTAAGAAAAGCGAAAGAACAAGGTATTGTTGTGGTCAATTGTAGCCAATGTATTAAAGGTACAGTAAATATGTCGGGTTATGCGACAGGTAATGCGCTCAGTGAGACGGGAGTTATCAGTGGCCATGATATGACCTTAGAGGCAACATTAACCAAGTTACATTATTTGTTAAGTAAAAACTTAAGCTATGATGAAATGTGCCAACAAATGGATATAAGCCTACGTGGGGAACTTACTTAATACCATTTTCATTAAGTTTGTGATCTTGTTGTGCGCAGAAAAATAGAAACACGAATGTTAGCAACCGGACTATTTCATTAATCCGGTTGCTAACAAATTAAAGAGAAAACCTTAGTCAGCGGTTTGCTCATCATGCAATTCTATATTCAGTTCTAATACGTTTAAATCGCCATCTTTTTTATCAAGATTTATCGAAAAACTTTCATCAGATACTTTAATGTATTTACGGAGAACCTTAAGAATATCTTCAGTAAGCTGTGGTAAATAATCGGGCTGTTTATTACGACTATTACGTTCATGCGCAACAATGATTTGCAGGCGCTCTTTGGCTTTGGACGCCGTTGTTACCTGCTTTTCTTTTTTACGTAAAAAATAATCTAAAAGTGCCATGTTATCCTCCAAACATACGACTGAAAATGCCTTTTTTCTCGGCAACTAAAAACCTAAATTCAACTGTTTCACCTAATAGACGTTCTATAACATCCTGATAAGCTTTACCGGCATCACTTTCGGTATCTAAAATTACTGGTTCTCCAGCATTCGATGCCTTAAGTACTGCTTGTGATTCTGGAATCACACCTAACAGAGGTATCGACAGAATATCTTCAACATCCTCAACACTCAGCATTTCACCTTCTTCTACGCGTTTAGGTGAATAACGCGTCAATAATAAATGCTCTTTTATCGGTTCTAAGCCAAGTTCTGCTCTGCGTGAGCGACTTGCTAACATGCCTAAAATGCGATCAGAATCACGTACCGATGAGACTTCAGGATTGGTAGTTACTATCGCTTCATCTGCATAATAAAGTGCCATCATAGCACCGGCTTCAATGCCTGCAGGTGAATCACAAACTATAAAGTCATAGGTTTTACCAAGCTCTTCTAGCACTTTGCCAACATTTTCTTTATTTAACGCATCTTTATCCCGCGTTTGCGAGGCAGGTAATATAGACAAACTGCTAACGCGCTTATCTTTAATTAATGCCTGATTTAAAGTTGCTTCACCATTAATGACATTAACGAAGTCGTAAACAACGCGACGTTCACAGCCCATGATCAAATCAAGGTTACGTAGACCAATATCAAAATCGATTAAAACGACTTTATGACCTTTTAACGCCAATCCAAGTCCAATTGCAGCACTTGATGTTGTTTTGCCAACACCACCCTTGCCTGAGGTAACCACTATTATTCGTGCCATAGACCGAATATCCTTTATAAGTTAATAATTAAATGAGTTTTGATGACGTTAGTTCGCTATCAGTCAAATGAATGTATACCGGTGAACCCCAGTGCTGTTCCATTGATTCACTCAGCCAATAGTTACCATTAATAGAGACCAGTTCAGCCTCAAGATTTTGGCAATAAATTTGCGCTTTGTGATGACCTTTTGCGCCGGCTATTGCTCGGCCACGTAATGAGCCATAAACATGGATATTACCGTCGGCAATCACTTCAGCACCTGCTGAAACAGAACCAATCACTACAAGATTTTGATCTTTAGCATAAATTTGTTGGCCAGAACGAATTTGACCTCGGTGAACTTTGTCTGTGTATAAATTACATTCAGGAATAGCAGCTGTTACTTTACTCTCAGCAACTATGGCCTTTTCTGCAATAGCAGCCTTCTGTGAAGTATCAACTCTTGTTGTATTCACAAAAGAAAAACCAAGTTCACGAATGAGTTTACGTTGTTCTTTATCAACCGAACCAGTGAAACCAACGAAGGTGAAATTAAATTCTTCAATTAAGGTTTTTACCGCTTGGTAATCAATCGAACAATCAAGTTGTTCAATATTAACCACGACAGGAACTAGATAAAAAAAATCTGGGGCTTGGGCCACTTTTTTTACTAAATCAGCACGGATATCCGCTAGTTTTGATGTTTTCAAATGTAAAACAGATAGGGTAAAACTTGTACCTTTAAATTCAATGCTGGCATCAGCCATAATGAAAATTTTCCTAAATAAGACTACTAAGTGCCTAGAGTTAAAGTTCCTAGACATAAATTTCCCAGTATTGCTGTTATGTTAACTAACAGATAACGGCAATACTGAAAAAGTAACAGCGTTTATAAACCCAATAGGACTCAGGTATTGCTCACTTTACGAAAATTAATCCGTTTGGTATAAGGCACTTTTTAATGTAGAAATTAAAGCATCTTCACCATGTTGATAACGCTTAATTTTATTATTCGCTATTAACAGTGAATAACTTAAATTAATTGACGCGACCAATAAAGCACGCTCGCTGTTAGCCATACCATTTTTTTTCTTAATGTCAGCACACATAACAGCAAGACTGTTAGCGGCTTGGTTTAAATCCTCTGCTTGTTCAGCTGAGCAATTAAACTGGTGTTGCTTGCCCATTATTTCAATGCTGATACCTTTAGAGTCTTCAGCAATCATTAATTAACCTCTTCTACACTTTGTAATTTGCCTAATAGGCTGGTTAATACATTATTTGTTTGTTTTTGCTTTTCTTCACCGTCAAGTGCTTCAAGTTGCAAGGTTTCGTTTTCATCAAGCAGCAATGATTTTTGCTGCTCAAGTTCAGCCACTTGGTTTTTTAGCTGGTTATTTTTTGCAATGATATCTTCAATCAGTTGTTCGAGTTGAGGGAGAGTATTTTCTAACATAAGGCGCTCTTGTTAACTGTAGTAAATTAAAGGCGCAAATTTAATCTAAAGTGAGACAGAATGCTACTCTTTAGCACGATTATTGGCGTATTTTATGTAACAATTTTCAACACGAGGAAGGATTAGATAATAACGTTCAAAAAACACACGTTAATGTTAGAAATCATACAATTACAATTGATTATTTTAACGGTGTGATTTTTGAAGTAAAAATAAATTAACGCTTAAATTTAAAACAAAGGACTTTGATAACGACCCTACCCTAATCTGTTTTTTTCTTAGCTAGAGCAAAGTTCGCATAAATGGTGGTTGAACCACCGGCAATAAGAGAAAGCATAGCAACACCAAACATTGCATTATTTTGAGATTCAAAAGCTAATAGATATAAACCTAGCGCAACAAAAAACAAGCCACCTATGACAAAGGCTTTTGGATGTAATGATATCAGGCCAGAGGATTGAAAGCCTTTTATTGCTTTAGTTTTAGAATGAGCAGACGCTTTTCGTTTATGTTTATTTGTTGGCATCACCAACTCCTTAGATTTTTATTAGATACTTCGTGTTACTACATTAGCCATTGTCAGGTTGTCATAAGGACGACGAGATATGAATACCAATTAATATCCCACAATGTCAAATAATTAGAAACGATGAAGATCAACTTTCTATCAATAAGTAGATATTACTGAGCTGTATTAGATATCCACTTACCTAACACAGAGATAACTGCCAATACATTTAGGCGATTAATTAATTTGCCTAAGATTTGATGGAGTTTGCCCTGTCCATTTTTTAAAAGCCGCTCTGAAATTGGACACGTCATTAAAGCCGATAGCACAACCGATATCCTCTATTGTTAATTGAGTTTCGATGATTAATTTTTTAGCCGCACTACAGCGTAACTCTTTTACTATATCTCTAAAACTTGTGCCTTGCTCAGATAACTTTCTACGCAGTGTTCTTGGAGTGAGATATAAGTCACTCGCTAAGTTTTCTGCACAAAGATCCTTATGCATATTCGCCGCTATCCATTGATTGATAGTAATTAAGAATTCATTTTTTGTGGCCACTGAATTTAATACGTTATCGCATTGGCTAAGTAGCAAAGGCATTGCAAAAGGATTACTCCTAGGAGTATTTAATGACAATTTATCGTCATCAAATACAAATTCATTATGAGGATTTCCATAGGTTATTGGGCAGCCAAAAAATTCTTCATAACCTCGGTGATGCTTAGGTTTAGCAAAACTAAAGCGTAGCGCATCAAAAGAGAAACTTTCATTATCCATACAATCTCTGACCAAAGACAACACAATTACGCACTGTAGTTCAATATTAAATTCCGCTAGATCAATGGTATGCAAAAGATCTTCAAAACGAAAGCATGATTGTTCTGATTCACAATCTACGTGCAGCGTCATATTAACCGTTTTAGTAACCAAATTATGATAGCGAATAGAAAATTCGAGGGCTGACCGTAAGCTGTTACAACATAATAATGTACAGCCATATAAACCGTAATCTTTAGGTTTTATTGCGGCTCCCAGCAGTAAACTAATACCAGGAATATCTAATGCCACAACATTTCGATAAAAAGTGACTATTTGATCCTTATTTATTTGATATTCACGGTCATTTAACCCGTACGGTTCAATATCTGTATCTTTTAACAAACGTGATAAATCAATGCCTCTTTCAGATAACGTGGTCGAAATAAAGTTAAGTTTATGAGCAAAGACCTGACCAGTAAAGTTAGCGGACAAAGCATTTTGTTGAACCATATCATTATTTCTCTTTTTGTTATTTACCACCAGTTAACCACAAATTGACCGCTTTTCACTCAAAGTTGACCGTTTATCACCTTATCTTCACTATCACTGATCTTTATATTATCAGGGGCTTTTGAACTTCATGTTTGTGTTTTGCTAAATTTAAAAGCTCAAAAGCCTCTAACAATAATTATAATAAAAAAGTGAGAAAACATGAAAAACAAGGCAATAAAAAGCATATTCACCTTGAGTGCCTGTGCTTTAGCAATTAATGCTGCAACAGCACAAGAGCAAGTAACCTTAGAAGTTATTCAAGTCACAGCACAAAAAAGATCGGAAAATGCGCAAGAAACGCCGATCTCAATGAACGTGCTTAGTGCAGACGATTTGAAAGAAAAAAGCATAGAAAAAATTGATGACTTGCAATACTCAGTTCCAAATCTACATATGACAGAAACAGGCATAAGTACCCAAATGTTTATCCGCGGCATTGGCACCGGAAATAACCAAGGTTTTGAGCAATCTGTTGGCCAGTATATCGATGGTGTACATTATGGCCGTCAACAGTTACTACGCATGCCGTTTCTTGACTTAGAAAGAATTGAAGTCTTAAAAGGACCGCAATCAATCATGTTTGGTAAAAACTCTGTTGCCGGTGCACTTAACTTATCTTCAGCAAAACCAACACAAGACACAGAAATTCATCTTGGTTTACAGTATCAACCTACCATAGGTGCTACTGAATTCACCGGCATGGTATCGGGTGCTTTAACGGATACTTTGTCAGCAAGGTTAGCCGTTCGAGACTATTCAGAAGATGGTTATGTTGAAAACACGTTTAAAGACCGTGATGAAACAATTCGAGAAGAAAGCGCTGTTCGTTTGAGCTTAATGTGGGAACCAAGCGATACCATGAACTTCTTATTCAAAGTAGAACAAGATGAGTTTGATGGTACTGGGCGACAAATCGAAGTGATTAAAGACGAGCCCTCTCTTGCAGGCTCACCTATTCCTGGTGCTACCTTTAGCCAAATACTCGGGGCTTTAGGTCATCCTAACGCAATATCAGAAAGTGAATTGAATTATGAACGCCAAGCTGATGCAGAAGAAAGTAATAACAACAGCTTAACTAATTCAACGTTAACGGCTAACTTTAAATTAGGGGATTACACCCTTACCTCGGTATCAGGTTTCGTTTCATACGATTTTGTTGAAACCTGTGATTGTGACTATACTGCTGCACCTATATTTTCGGTCTTCATAGATGAAGAATATGAGCAGTTCAGTCAAGAAATTAGGTTGGTTTCTCCATTAGGTGAAAAGTTCGATTGGTTAGGCGGACTTTTTTATCAAACCAGTGAACTTGGCTTCGATGACAATATTAAAATACCCACCAACAGCGTTTTAGGTTTATTGTCTGGTGGCGCACTATCACCGTTAACTGGACATGGTGCAGGTCGTAATTATCAACTAGACACAGATATGTTTTCTGCCTTTTTCCAAGGGCGTTATCATTTTACCGAGGCACTAACTCTAACCTTAGGTGCCCGTTTTACGAGTGAAGAGAAGACATCATCTCGTATTATGAATATTACTGATCTAGGTACTGGTAATATTACCACCAACCCTATGGCACCGGCCTTATTCGATGCTGTCTTTGGTATTCAAAGTGATCAAAGCCCTTTATCACCGCAAGGACATAACTTAAAGGGTGAACGTAAAGAAAACTCTTTTACGCCACTAATTAATATCAGTTATAAAATTGATCAAAATATTATGGCTTATGCTTCTGCAACCACAGGGTTTAAAGCGGGTGGTTTTGATGCCAGAGCTAATAACGTTAATTCATGGGAATTTGAAGAAGAAGAAGCCACTGCCTATGAAATGGGAATAAAATCTTTACTGTTAGACGATACCTTAGAAATAAACTTATCTTTTTACCGCACCGAATACGACAACTTGCAAGTTAGTCAGTTTGATGGAGTACTTGGCTTTAATGTTGGTAACGCTAAAGAAACCGTAGTGCAAGGGGTTGAAGTGGATGGTCGTTGGATAATACTTGATGGTTTATCAATGCAATACGGTGTTGCTTATTTAGACCACGAGTACAAAGACTTTACAAATGGTAACTGTCACAGCAGACAAGTTCCTGATGGTGATATAGGTGCTGATGGCAATCAACTGTGTGATTATACGGGTAAATCAGGACAATATACGCCTAAGTTTACCGCCAGCATTGGTTTTGACTATTTCACTGATATCTCATTTTTAGGTTTTGAATACTTCAGAACTACGCTAGGGCTTTACCACTCGGCAAAACAAAATGTTGATGTTAACTTAAATCCGCTTTATGAAGTTGACTCTTATGACAAGGTAGATATGCGCATTGCCCTTGAAAGTGAAAACTGGAACATTGCTTTGTTTGGTAAAAATATGACGAATGAAGAAGTATTAACGTATGTGGGTAACAATCCATTATCGGGTAGTACCTTTGGAACAGACACTTTTTATGGTTTTGTCGACCGACCAGCAGTCTATGGCATACAGCTAGATTATAACTTTTAGTTGATTACAGTAAATTGTACTAAATATTTTAGCTTTACTTAAACTACTGTAGAAATCGGACGTTTAATTGTTGTATTTCAATCTATTGCATATGATTACAACAATTAAATGTCTTTATTCTTCCCATCTTATTCTTAGACTGGCATCTTGAAGTAAGTGGGAACATATCACGGAAAAATAGAAGGCTATTAACCACAACACTTTTTATATTTTTTCTCACTGCCACATGAGCAAGGATCATTACGGTTCGGAGTTTTATCAAATCGAGTCGTCGTAGGTTTACTTAATAGGCCTTCAAGTTCAACTATATTTTCTTCGACAGTACTATCTACCGTAATTTCAGCAAATAAGTCGTTATCGCTAACTAACTTTGTTATTTCTATTTTTCTTTCTTCACTACTAACCACTAGCGTTAATGGTTGTTTCTCACTACCAAGCTTAACGGAACGCTTAGTATTATAACCTGTGGTTACATGGTTATGTCTGGTGTGAATACGCCCTTTGTAATAAAGATCGTGCATAATGGTACTCCGCTAATAGTAAAAACTTGATTTAAGCGCGGCAGTATAACGTAAAGTAATAAATAGTCGACTGTTGAATTAAGAGTCGGCCTATTAATTTTTCATTAGTATAATTGAAACTGTCATTAATCCATTTTCTTGGTCTAACAACTTGCCATTCATAGTAGTTAATAATTAGTCAGTTTTATGTCAATTATTCTTTCCTAATGCAGGATTTTGTCTGCCCAATCGATTAAATGAGCAACGGTATTAATAAAGCCAACGTCAGTGGGCGTTCGCATTTTAATGGCTCACGACAACAGTAAGTTCAAAATAAAATAATGTCTGATGGGCATTATTTTTTATATTCTAAAACAGCTTGTTTATCCAGAACCGATAATAATTTTTCAAATGCACTATGCAATTTACTCAATTCAGCTTTTGTCGAAGGGTTAGTGCTTGTCTGACGATTACTTATAAGTTCCTCTGCAACAAATTGAACTACATTTTGAGCTTGTTGTACTTTATTAATCCATAGATTTTCGAATAAATTTTCTTGTCTGAAACGAATAATCCATTTATCAAAATGACAACTCATAACACATGCATCCTTTGCTACTTTCATATCCCCTTGTAAAAACCGTTCTAGATTTTTAAGCCAATGATTTAATATCAATTCAAGTTGTTTAACTCTTTTTACTGGAAGCGGCATCACCATTTTACTACTGTCTAGCCAAGTTTGGTTAGGTTCGTATTCTTTAATCCAGTCCACTAACATATTGGCAGGCATAGGTTTAGCAATGGCATAACCTTGTGCATTTTTACAACCCATCAAAAGTAACATCAGCCCGTGCTCTGTCGATTCAACACCTTCTGCAATGACGTTTCGACTAAATGACTTACTCAGCCCAATAACGCCATCAATAATGGCGAAGTCATCCGGATCGATTAAAACATCTCGAACAAAACTTTGGTCAATTTTTATAGTATCAGCAGGAAGTTGACGAAGATGGGATAATGATGAGTAACCTGTACCAAAATCATCTAATGCGATTTTAACACCTAAGTCATTACGACAAGCGCTAATGATTTTACTAATACGCTCTAAATTTCCTAGCGTGCTACTTTCTAACACTTCTAATTTGAAATGATGAGGATCTATATTTTGGTGACTATGGAGTGCGGCATTAAGACTATTAAGGAAACTAGCATTTAAAAACTGCATAGCAGAGACATTAACACTCATTTCAATATTGATACCTTGATTATTTAATCGTTCAAGTTGAGCCAAACCTTGATCAATGACCCAGTCACCAACTTGAATTTCTATCTCTGTACCTTCAATCAGGGGTAAGAATTCTAACGGAGATATCAGTCCTTTAACTGGATGCTGCCAACGAATTAAAGCTTCAACTCCAATTATTTTACCAGAAGCCATATTAACTTTTGGTTGGTAATAAAGACACAGCTCGTGGTCAATTAAGGCTTGCTGAATTTCATGTAATTTAACATGTAATAGACTTGTTTGTTGTGCTTGCTCTAAATCGAAAAGCTGGTAATTTTTTTTACCTTGTTGTTTCGCTTGATACATAGCTTGGTCAGCATGGCGTAGTAATGAGTCTAATTCTACGCCATCTATTGGTGAGAGGCTTACACCAATAGATGCACTGATATCGATGGAGTTTTCGTCAATAAAATAAGTAGCACTAACGGAGTGAATAATTCGTTCAAGCATCTCATAACATTGACTCGTTGATTTTATATCGCCTAAAAGCATAGAAAATTCATCACCTCCGAGACGAGAAACTGTGTCTTCAGAGCGTAAAGCTAATTGAAGGCGATGGGCTACTTCAATGAGTAGTTTATCACCGACATCATGACCATAAATGTCATTAACAGGCTTAAAGTCATCTAAGTCTAGGAAGCAAACTGCGAGTAATGTACTTGAGCGCTTTGAATGAGCGATGGCTTGGTTAAAACGGTCAAGTAGTAGTGCTCGGTTGGGTAATTCAGTTAGAGAATCGTAATGAGCCATTCGACGCATAGTTTCTTGTTGGCGTTTGCTATGTGTTATATCTGTGAACATGCCTAGATAGTTAACTATTTGACCATCTGAATCTTTCAGTGTAGAGGTGGTTAGTAATTCGGCATAAATATCACCATTTTTTCTGCGATTCCAAATTTCTCCCTGCCAATATCCTAATTCAGTGATTTGTTTCCACATCATAGAATAAAATTGAGGTTGATGTTTACCTGAACTGAGAATATTGGGGTTTTTGCCTATGACTTCTTCTCGGCTGTAGCCAGTAATATTGGAGAACGCTGGGTTAACATCAACAATGACTTTATCCGCATCGGTAATTATGATGCCTTCATGGGTATCACTAAAGACTCGAGATGATAGCTTGAGCTTTTTCTCGAGTCTTTTATGGTCAGAAATATCGACAATACTAACAGCTACATTACGGAAATTATTTGTTGATGACGGTGTTTGAAACGAGATAAGTGCTTTAATCTCTTGCCCATCTAACTTTTTAAAATTCGCTTCTGATAGAAAAGTTTCTTGATTAGACCAGATGGCACACATTTCGTTAATAAATACGTCAATTGCATCTATACCGAAAGTTTGGTCAATTTTGCTGATAAATTCTGCTTGGGTTGTTGCCCCAAAGAGCTTTAACGTTGCATTATTGACAGAATTAACTTTAACCATTGCCACTAAATCCCAAGCAAGGTCCATATTTTCATACAAGTGCGTTTTTAGGTCCTTTACTCCTTCCTGTTTTAATTTTTCTAGTGCAACTACAACGATAGAAAAGTCTTCACTCCAAATAGAAACTTCAGCATTGTTGAAGATAGCTTCAAAGCGTTCTTCACTTTCATTACGAGAATTATCAGCTTTTCTCACTAGGAAGATGACTAGAAAGGCCGTTAATATACTCGATAAGATAGTAAAAATAAGTAGGGAGTAAAATGATGTTTTGCTCAAATGATGGGAGTCTATGCTACTTTCTTTAAATTCTAGTGCTTTATTACTAGCAAAATTGATTAAAAAACGCATGTTCTGGTTTAGCTTTTTAACATGATCTGCGCCTTTTCCTGTGGTAATACGAGCAGCTAATTTATCGTGGTTATTACTTTTCAAAACAAGTACTTCGTCGCGAATATACTTCCACTCAACAAAGGACGTGAAAGCGACATTAATTTTTTCTTTATCGCCAAGGAAACGATCTTTGATTAATTCAAAATGGCGATAGACTTCAAGTTCATGTTGATTTACCAAAGAAATAGCTAGATCCAATTCATTTTTGGTACTAGCTAGCACGACGTCCTTCATATATCGGTGCATAGCTAATATGTCGCCATTTGCTTCTAATACCGCAATGCTGACCGAAAAGGGGTGTTTATACATTTTGTCATTGAGGTCAGCATGTTTTTTGTTTTCTTGTACCGCCATAAAGGCGAATAAAACCACCAAAAAAATGATGAAGATAAAGCCAAGGGAAATGACCTGTATAGAGGATTTAGCCTGTGATGATCTAAAATCATTCATACCAGCTCTATTTCCGTTAGCCGCTGTTTAGATAGAAAGATCCTTATCATTTTTATCTCAATCCTTTGGTCAATTACAATAATGTAAGTCAGTACCCCACCATAATTAATGCCGATAAATATTAGTTATTTTTACCTCTGCTAATATTAATTTTTGAATTAAGGTAATACCTTCACTTTCCATACTAGGTCGTTACTTATTGTAAGTCCATAATCACTGTATGGTTTTTTTGATTAATTAATCAACATTACGTTGGATATTAAGACTAAACATACAAATATTATGATTCTATTAATTGTTAAATATCTTTATTTTATTGTAAATAGCACAAACACTTTGCAACTTACTGCTCCGATATTACCAACGCTTTAATTTTAAGCGCCTTTTCAAAGTGGTCGAGTTTATGAGTCATAATCCACCATGTTGCTGCTTCCATCAATAAATCAGGGTCATCATTTTTATTGGCAAAAAATGCATAAAACGATAAACCGACATTAGTGCCCTTTTGCGCCACTTTTTTATCACACACTGCAACGATCTTTTCTTGCAAACTAGTACGCATACGTTATTGTCCTTTGAATATTTGACAAATTTCTTTTTATGGGAGTAAAAAAGCCAGTAAGCAATGCTTACTGGCTTTTATTTACCCAAGGTTAACCTTTACTAAAACAGATGATCTATCAATTAAATCGGTTAATCTAAAATACTATTTATTTTCGAAATAGAACTTTTCACGTTTATTATCATAATTACCAATTTCATTCATGGTGTCGGCATTATACAAACGGCCGTTAATCATAGTATGGGTAACTTTATCACTTAGGCGGATATCCTGCGTGATATCTCCATCAATAACAATCATGTCAGCAAGTTTACCAACGGATAATGAACCTAAGTCTTTATCCAAACCAAGTGATTTTGCAGGGGAAATAGTTGCGGTGCGAATGGCTTGCAGGGGTGACATACCGCCTTGAGCCATCATCCACATTTCCCAGTGCATTGCTAAACCCTCGCGTTGTCCGTGACCACCAGCATTAACTACCACACCTAAGTCTTGCATTTCTTTGGCAACTTTTGCGACGTTGAAGTGATTATAGTGATGAAGTGGTGCTTTTGGTCGACGCATAGAGCGAGGATCTAAAAACTCGCTAGGCACATATTGACTTAAACGAGGGTGTTCCCAAACATTAGTCGTATCATACCAATAGTTTTCGCCGGAAATACCGCCATAAGCCACGCCCATGGTTGGCGTGTAAGCCATATCAGATTGAGACCATAATTGTTTGATATCAGCATAAATTTTAGCGGTAGAAATAGAATGTTCAAGCGTAGTATGCCCATCAACAACCATAGTTAAGTTATGTTGTAGTAATGAGCCCCCTTCAGGTACAACCATCATCTCTAATTCACGCGCTGCTTGAATAAATTGCTGGCGTTGGTTACGACGTGGCTGATTATAGCTTTTAACACTAAAGGCCCCTGCCGCTTTTAAACGTTCAACGTGAAATTTAGCATCATCCAGACTATCAACATGTGACGTATACCCTGGGATAGTAGCACCATATAAAATAGTACCTGTTGAGAATAATCGTGCCGCAACTATCTTACCGGCTTTTTGCATTTCACTTGCTGCAAAAAATTCCGTGGTATCATTTGATGGATCATGAATTGTCGTTACCCCTAGCGCCAAACCCGCATAATTTTTCCAGTTTTGCTGTGGAATAATTTCATTACTGCCTTGCGGGCCATGAGCATGCGCATCAATTAAACCGGGCATCACTGTTTTGCCCGTAATATCAATGATGGTCGCATCACTTGGGATGTTTACTTGCCCCTTAGAACCTACGGCTTTGATTTTGTTACCTTCAACAAGGACAATACCATTATCAATAACTTGTTCACCTTCCATTGTGATAACTTTACCGCCAACAAAAGCAACATGACCAGATGGAATATCAACTTTTTGTTTATAACTTAAGTTAATAACATTGATATCGTTAACTACGGTAGATGCACTAGTTTCAGGCTCTGACCCATCATCATTTTCATCAGTTGTTTTGGCTGTAATATCAAACAAACCTTTAATAGATGCTTGATATAAATCAGCACCAAGACTCCAATAAAGCTCATTTGATTTACCATTCCAATTAATACCTTCACCAGCACGCATTGATAATTGCTCTACCGGTAAGTTTTCAGCTTTAGGACCTATATCTATAACGTCACCACGCTCGACAAAAGGTGTGACAAAGACTTTAAAACGCTCGGCAAAAGCAAGATAATTACCATCCGGTGATACCCGATATTCTGACGCAAACTTACCCTGATATAACTTGGTGTCATGTTGGCCATCAATATCTATGCGCGAAATATGCGGCGTTTCGCCATCACGTGTCACATAAATACGATCGTTTCGCGCGCCAAAGTGTGGTTGAACGCCCTCTTCAGTAACGAGTTTAGCCTTACCGCCTTTTACTGAAACAGCATAAACACCAGGATTCAAACCCCAAGTAGGATCAGTAATAAAACCACCCGTTACTTTGCGGTATACCACGGTTTTACCATCAGGTGAAAAGCTTGGTTCAACGTATTTCCCTGGTTCACGCGTTATCGTTTTACCTTTACCGCCTCGGCTAGAAACAACACGTACTTGGCCTAAATTTTTATCATCCCAGCTAACATAAACAATCTTTTTACCATCACGAGAAAAACTCGGGTTTAACTCAAACTGACTTTTTTGTTTAGTTAAACGCTTAGGCTTACCCTTGGGCAAGCTCTTGGTATACAGGTGCCCCATAGATTCATAAACAGCAAGCTTACCGTTAGGAGATACTTTGACATCACGTAGCATTTTTGTATCAAAACTTTTTTGATCTAAATCTTGTGGGAAGCGTACGGCCGTTTGAATTTTCTTTGTTGTTTTAACATGAAAATCAATCACTTTAGCTTTTTTAGAATCAAGGGATAATTTGTTGATTTTACCTCCAGACCAAAAAACTAAACCTTCACTATCAGGTGTCCACGCCATCGTAGGATACACTCCATGAATAGCCCATGTCTCTTGCATATCACGGTCTAAAGCATCATAAACTTTGGTTTGCTCACCGTTTTTAAGGTTGTACAGATATAAGTTTGATTGAAAATCATCACGGCTAATAAACGCTAAATACTTGCCATCAGGTGAAAGTGTCGGTCTTATAGCACCACCCTTACCTGATACAACTACTTTAATTTCGCCCGTTTCAAGCTCAAGACGCTTAATTTTATAAATGCCCTTTTCAGAATCTTTTGAATAATGAAAGCTTTTACCTGGCGTAGCATCTTGTGAGAAATAGACATATTTTCCATCATGAGAAAATGCTGGCTCGCCTAAATCTTTTTGCTCATTGGGGCGCTTAGTTAACATTACGCCATTACCACCCGACTTATGATACATCCACACTTCACCGGCACCTAAAGAGCGAGTGCCTGTGTAATGTTTACGGCCAACAATATAGTTACCATCCGGTGACCATGCAGGGCTGTTTAATAAACGAAAGGTTTCTGTCGTTACTGCTTTTGCTTCACTGCCATCCGCTTTCATAATCCATAAGTTATCGCCACCATCTTCATCAGAAGTAAATGCGATGTACTTACCATCAGGGCTAAAGCGCGGTTGCATTTGCCAGGCGATATCAGTCATCAACGGCGTTGCTTCGCCGCCAGAAGCTGGCATGGTGTAAATATCACCCAATAAATCAAAAATAATGATTTTTCCATCAGGGCTTAAATCAACATTCATCCAAGTACCTGAACGTACATCTATATCAGCAGAAGTGAAGTTACCTTGTGGCGAATTAACCGACCATTTAGGTGTTGTTTCTTCTATCGAGGCTTCATTATCAATAGGTGATTTTGCAAAAGTGGTTGGTAAGGCCAACATAACACTGAGTGCAACACCTGAAAGTAAGTGTTTTTTAGATAACATGGTTTTCGACGGCATAAATGCGTACCTTTGACGTTTTTTCAGTTGAATTAATTCTTTTTGATAACCACTACTTAATCACAATCATTGATAAGATGTAAGCGAATTACGTTGGTCAGTAGAAATTGTAAGATACATAGCACAAGTAAAAAACTGGCGTAGTGTACGGCTTTGCTGACAGTTGAATGATGATTTACGCTGTATGAGTTTAACTTTGTTTTTTTGGCTGAGTCGATGGGTTCTTTGGTTAATTTTTGAAGTGTTTTTGATTGGCTTTTTTATTAATTCTGTCTTATTGATTATTGTCTTATTAAATACAGGATTGGCCTATAGAAAGGCAAATACCATGTGGCTATGACAGTTTATTGCCATGATAACGTATTCTACAGTGTTACTTGCCAATATCCGACGTCTAACCAACGATCAAATTTTAAACCCACTTCTTTAAAATGAGCCACTTTCACCATGCCAAATTTTTCATGTAAAGCGATACTCGCTTCATTAGGTATGGTAATTCCCCCAATAGCACTGTGGATCTTTATACGCTTTAATTCTTCAAATAGTACTTGATACAACTTAGTGCCGAGACCTTTTGAAGTATGCTCAGGAGACAAATACACAGTCACTTCAACTGAAAATCGATAAGAAAATCTATCTCGCCACTTAGTCGCATAGGCATAACCCATGATATTTCCCGACTCATCTTCTGCAACAAACCAAGGTAAATCGTCGGCGGTTATTTTTGTTATACGCTTTAATATATCTGACGCTGTGACGACTTCTTCTTCAAAGGTTACAACGGTATTTTCTATGAAATGATTGTAAATAGTACAAATACTACTTACGTCTTGTTCTTTTACTGCTCTAATCATTACTTTTGCTTCCAATTTCATTATTTAACGCTTTTATTTCGGCCTTACATTCTGCATTTTGTTTACTTGAGCCTGAAGTACATGGCGCAGACGAATCACCACCAAAGTCTCGCTGAACGCCATAATACACGCAAGATGAAAGTAAAAAGGTACATAATAAGGCATAAATAAGTTTCATAATGATTCTTCTAATAAATTGTTTGGTTTTAATCAGTTTTGGTTAGGGTCTGTTGACCTTTCGAGATTGTTTTTGCAGCGCTTTGTTGGGTATTCATACAATATAGAGCCTTTGTCATGTGGTTGTTCCACATAAAAAGGTGATAATGCCGTAAAAATGTCCAACAAACGGTGTCCGAAGGATCCGGCTAAAAGCGTCTTACTCTTTGTTGAGTAGTATTTGCTTAGAGTGACTAGGCTACACACTACTCGCCGCGATTAAAACGCTTTTATCTCGAACAAAATTTAACCGCGAAAGTTCAACAGACCCTAGCATAGGTAAAATATTTTTGTACTGAGAGGATTTTTTTACGGCCAAGGTCGCTGACTTTCTGCATCAATCCAGGCATTAACCCAATCGGGTACGTCAAAGTTTGGTGTGGTTTTACCATAGGCAGCTAAAACTTCAGTAGCAGGTACTAACCCCTGTTTTGAGGTAAACGCAGCTTTAATTAATGCTGATGAACAAACTTTATCTTTGATATGGGTTTCTTGTAAGAAGTAAAACCAGCGGCCATCATGACAAATAACCTGAGTAGTGACAGTAAATTTTTTCCAAAAAGCTATTCTTCTACGATAGCGCACACTAGCACCACCCACAGCGAAGGCCCATTTGTTTTTTCTCATGAGACTCAGTAAACCGGTACGTAGAGCAAAATCCCAACGACCAAACTCCATATACGTTAAATGACGCGCATTATTAAGTTCAACAAAGACATCAATATCAGTTAACCCCGCACGGCAGTTCAGCACGCTTTTTTCATCCAAATTCATCTGAGGACTATTTTTGGCTCTAAACAGGGTCGCGATTAACTTAATATACGGGTACATACTTTGTTTCTCTTAGTTTTTATCATGTAAAACAAGAAGTAAGAGTACGCTGAAGTATTGGAGAAGGAAAGTATTAATACCAGACTGATTAACTTTTTAGTCAGCTTAACGTTGCAGAAGCTTTGGGTTTGCTGGTTTATTACTATGGCAGAGTAATTATTAGATTGGTTTAATAAGAAAAGGTAGTCTTAGTCATCACAACTACCTTAATTTTTAAATCATACCGAATACCGTTAAGTCTCACCACTTGTTAGTGTCTGTAATGCTTTAGTCATTGTTTGTTGACCTTCTTCTGTCACTATAATGTTATTTAGCATTCTTTGCTTAAATAAACACTGCTGCGTTAATGCGGGGGTAGATTCAGTCTTTTCTTGTTTTTCGGCAGGTCGATATGGGGAATTTTTAACTAAGCGCATTACGTCAGGAAAACGCTGTTTAAATAACGTAAGCGTTTCATTAAATGCCTCTGAATTGTGTTTAGGGCACAATGCTAAGGCGCCGTCGGTTAGTTGATAAATCCCTTTAACTATCCTATTTTTTTGTTGTTCCTGTTCAGATACAGTGGTTGCAGTTACCGTGTGAGATAATAAAACTAACATGAGGGTAAAATAAGTTTTCATAGCTATATTCCGCGTTTATTTATCAGATGAAATAAAAAATCAGTTTGCCTCATAGATAAGAAACAAACTGACTTTTGATATACTTTATGTTTTTTCGTTTAGTTTACAGTTTTCAATGAGCAAAACTGAAGACTCAAGAATGATTAAACTCTTAATTTATTGGCAATAAATAGCTTTTAAACGTTCAATTAACGGTAAGTCACTCTCAACAAGCGAGCCTAACATCAACCAATCAATTAGCAATTTATTCAAATCAATCTCAGTACCTGATTGCATTTGCTCTTGCATTAATTGAACTTGAACTTTCATACGTTGTTCGGCTAACTCAACCGGTGAATTACTTTTGCCAAGTATTTCAATTTCTAAGGTTTTATCAAAACGAGCACTATTTTGAGCTTGTTTAGTTAACTTAACATGCTCTTGGAAACGTTTTTGCCAAAAACTGGTCATATTATTGTAAACAGCTGATGTTTTTAATGCTTGTAACTCTTGGTTATTTTGAGCGTGTAAGGACATTAACTCAAACAAGTTTGACCATGTTTGTTGTTCTTTAGCTTGGGTCTTCGTTTTTATGAGTTGCTCAATTTGCTTACTGATTTTCTCAATACGAGCAGCAACAGACTTGATAACAGGTTTACTGGCAATAACATCTTTAAGTAACATTTCTGCTTGTTGCGCAATCGACTGTAATACTTGCTTATCATCTTCATCTTTTACAGCGCCAAGAGACTCTTCAATGACAAGCACTTGTTCAATAAACACTTGTTGTTGAGTCGATAAAACTGCTTGTTGATCAGACTTAAACTGTTGTCTCTTACCAAATAATTCATCATTAACTTGGCGGAATTTCTGCCACAGCTGATTTTCTTGATGGTTTCCAGCAAAACCTACTTCTCGCCATTTTTCTTGTAACTGTTTAGCTGACTCAATTGCTGCTAACACATCTTCACTTGCTAGTAACTCTTCAGCTGTAGCGATTAACGCTTGTTTTGCTGTGATATTACTTGCATGAAAAACACTAATGGCACTTTTAATCGGGGCAATAGCTTCTTTAAACTTCAGCTGCAGTTTTTTGTATTGGTTACGATCAACTTCACCAGCATTATTCCATTGCTGTTGTAAATTATTGAGTTGACCGTCAAGTTGTTTAAAATCTGGCTTAGATGTTTCTTGTGAATCATTTAGCTGTGTAACAAACATCTCTGCTTTTGCTAGTATTTTTTGACGTTGATCTAAATGCTGTAAACGCATTTTATCTTGCTCGGCATAGAATAAACGACAAGGAGCAAACGCTTGTTCACAGCATTGATTAAACTGCTCATTGAGTTGCTTATCAACATCTTCATCAGCATGACCTAATGAATTCCATGTACCACGATACTCTTTAACTTTTTTTGCTTGCTCATTGGGATTATCCAATGGCGTTTCAACCAGTGTTTGAATAGCAAGCAATAACTCTTGCTTACGTGGTGTAGCGATATAATGTTCCCAATCGCTAAGTTCGACCATTTTCTCACTTACTTGGTCAAAGTCACGTTGTAATTGTTGCAATTGTTGTACAGACAAGTGATGAATACTTTCTTTCACGCCTTTGAACAAACCAAAACAAACTTTGTATTTACCATTATTGAGTAAACGTTTTATGTCTTGTAGTTTCTTTTTGTGTTGAAAGAAAAGTTCTTTTTGCTGACTTTGCAATGACTTCAATCCGCCCTGCCAAGTAGAGACTATTTCTTTTTGAGCCTGCACAATAGACTCTGGCAAAATACCAGCAGTTTTCTTTTCAATAACGCGCCAAGCTTTTAACCAATCATTATACGTTTGTTGTCGGTCGTTCAACTCTTCTAAAGACTTAGGTAAAGTCAATTGTGATATTTTAGAAATTAAGTGGGTAGCTTGGCTAACCGATTCAGCAATTTCAGGTATTTCATTCAAACGCTTAGACAGTTGTACAACTTGGCTAATAAAATTCTGTTGTTCATCTTTATTAAGTACAGAAGCTTTAATATTGGTTGTTAGGTTACGCAGCAACTCTTTAAAAGAATCTTCATCGAATTTGTCACTAGAAAAAACGGCTGTCGTGATTGATTGGCTAATATGATTAAGCTGTTGAGTAAATTCTTTTTTGTCTTGCTGTTTATCATGCGATAACTTGTCGCTAATGATTTGCTGTTGATAATTTTCAGCTTTAGCAATGAATAATTTTTCTAATTGACTAATAATGCTTTGATATTTATCACTAAATACGACACTTTTTTCTTCCGTGAAAACATCAAAATCAAGTGCTAGTGTCTGCCATTCGTTAATTAACTGTGCCTTACGGGTTTTATAAACACCATAGTCACCAACATCTTTTAACGCTTGAAGTTTTGCTAACGTCAGTTGTATTTGTTTCTCTAATTTTTGTGGTTTCTCAATGGCGACTTGTATAGCGCTTAGTTTATCTTCAATTTGTTGAGCTAATACATGATTGCATGCTTTTTTACTTAATTTCTCTAAAACCTTAGCATCATCAACTTGGTTAATTATGTAAGCTTGAAAGTCAGGGTTTTGCTTTTGGCTAAAGCTGTGTGTTAATAAATGTGTTGTTGTTTTGCGCGCACTAATTTGCTGATAAAGCGAAATCATAATAGCGCTATCTTGTTCGTGGGCAAGCCAAGCTTCTAATAAAGCTGTTCCCAGTACGGGGGTTGTTTCTTGTTGGTCTAATAGTGTTTGTTTTTGCTGTCCGCTGATCACAACATTGTGATCAGTGGTCAAAATGTCATGTACTTGTTTTGCAGCAAATTGTTTTACTTTGATTTGATTATTATTCTGACTTGCTTCGAGGTAGCAATCAAGAGTTCCTACTTTGATCAAAGCAGCACGGCGCACTAAATCACTGCTATCTTGGTTAATAAGATCAGTTAATATGCGTAGTTGTTCACTGTTATCAGCGGATAATTCATCATTAATTGCTGTGATACGGACAGTCGCATCTTTATGTTGCCACTTAACTTTTGTTTTAAATAATTTGGAGAAGATCATAGTTTTTTTTAATTCTTTCAGTTGGAGAATAACAAGAGCGACTTAAATGCAGGCTTACAGCTCATTGTTACTGAAATAAGCGATATCCGCTTGTGTGGGTTTAGTACAGCTTTTCAATTCTTCTTCAGCTTTGTAGCTAGAAAATTCAGATTTTAACTGACGTTTGTTTTTTTCAACAACGTGGCCATCAGGGCCGATAGTCAGCATTTCATCATTTTTAAGATGTCGGGCTTGATAAGCCATACTCAATTGCAAAGCAGTAGCACGTTGCGCTGCATCAACAACAGTACCTTCAGGCCATTTTCCTGTTTCCGCAGCACATTTTAGGCGTAAGTACATGTCATTTGACATGGCGTCTATGGTTTTAATTACATCCATTAGAATTCCGAGGTATTAAGTTGTATGAAAATTAGTATAAATATTGATTCGTTGTATCTACGTCTTGTATCAGAACAGGTTATCTAGCTTTGCGTTTGGTAAAGAGTAGCATGGCACGAATGATTATATACATGACAAAGCCAATAATGGCACTGACCATCGCTAGATTATGTTGCCAACTGCCTGGCTCGACCCCATCCCAAAACATAAAGAGAAATCCACCACAAAATAACAACATGGCGATAAAAGAGTAGTTCATTAAACGTTGAGTTTTATTGATTAAATGTACGCGGTTTAGGCTGGCAAGTTTATCAGAGTCGATCTCAGATAAATCAAGGTTACAGTGATTACAAGTTTTTGCTTTATCGGAGATTTTTTTCTTACAACCTGGACAATTAATAACGGCCATTTAGATACTCATGCAATGATAGTTAAAACGTTTAAGCAGGCACTTTAGCTTTAAACAAAGTAAGGCCGCCTGATTTAATGTCGCTTAGTATACCTGACCTATTTTGCTATTTCACTAATCCAGCGAGTAGAAATAGCTAAGAATGAATTAATACCGATTTCATTAAGGAGTGAACAGTTGTACGAAGAGAAAATAAATCAAGACAAGGTGCATGATTGAGCTCATGTTGTTCTTAAGATTGAGAGCAACATGAGCTTGAGCTATTTTAATTAGCGTACGTGAACGTTTTATTTATTTTCACTGCTCCTTGATAGAAAACAATACTGCGTAAACCACGGGGATAACGCCTAAAGTAAAGACAGTTGAGAACAGTAACCCACCCATGATAGCTATCGCCATAGGTTGCCAAAACTCGCCGCCTCCAAGGTATAGTGGAATTAAGCCAAAAATGGTGGTCGCTGTCGTTAACACAATCGGTCTGAATCTTTGCTGAGCTGCATTAATAATCGCCTGAAAATGATTACCAGGAAGTGCTTGCTCCTCTATTTGTATACGTTCTAATAATATTATAGCGTTATTAATAACAATACCTGCCAATGAAACTATGCCTAATAATGTCATAAAACCGATGAAAGATTGCCCTACTAATAATCCAGTCGTTACGCCAATAAGGCCTAAGGGAATAGTTAACAATATAATGAATGCTTTTCTAACCGAATTAAACTGCGCAATAAGTAATAAAAGTATAAGAAAACCGGCAATAGGTAATTTGTCACCTATTGATTTATTCGCTTTGCCTGAGGTTTCAAATTCTCCACCTAACTCATATGAGTAGGAGATTGGCCAGTTTTTTTGCTGTTCTTCAAGCCAAGGTAGTAATTCTTTAAATGCCTGATTTGCGGTAATGGTATTATCTATTTGACCACCAAGGGTAATGGTCTTTAAGCGATCACGACGTAAAATTTGAGCAGATTCCCACACTACCTTAATATCAGCAACTTGTGTTAAAGGTACTGAACTGCCATTTGCCTGAGAGTACACTGCTAGTGCTTGTAATTTACCAATGTCTTGGCGGTCGCCTGCTTGGGTACGCATCGTAATAGGAATAACAATGTCCCCTTCCCTATATTGACTTAACTCTAATCCGGACATGCCAGTGCGTAATGATACAGCGATATCTTTGCTCGATACACCTGCTCGACGAGCACGACTTTGGTTAATATTAACCTGTAATTTTTTAATTGGCATACCCCAATTATCACTAACACCTTTTACTCCGTTAATAGCGCTCATTCGCTTTTTAACTTGCTCAACCAAGGTAAATAACTGCTCAGTATCAGTACCATTAATACGCACTTCTACAGGGTTTTCAATAGGAGAGCCATTTTCTATTTTACGAAGTTTAACCAATAAATCAGGAAAATTATCCAAACTAAATCGTTCCAATTTTTCCATGGTTTGATCCACTTCTTTATTGCTCGTTACATTGATAACCATTAAGGCGTAATTGCTACTGGTCGGCTTGGGGTTATGTGTTAATAAAAACCTTGGACCACCATTTCCTACATAAGTAACCCAATTAGTAACACCTAGGTCTTCATTGGTTTTAGCTTTCAATTCTTCATTAATATAGCTTTCGATACTTTGAGTAACTCGCTCAGTCGCCGCTAACGTAGTACCAATGGGCATTTCTAATTCCATTTTGAAAAATGCCCTATCTGACGGTGGAAAAAACAATTTAGGGATGAATGAAAGCCCCCAAACAGAAATGATAATCATGACGAAGGTTATGGATAATGTTAGCCAACGAAAACGCAGTAAATTTTTTAATAAGGTTCGGTATGTGACCAATAGCGGGCTATCAACTTGCCCCGTTGTCTTTTTAACTTTCATAAAGTTTACACAAAGCATCGGGATAACCGTCATCGACAAGACCCAAGAACACAATAAGGTAATACTCACTACTTTAAATAGCGACGCTGTGTATTCACCTGTAGACGATTCTGCTAAAAATATAGGTAAAAATGCCGCTGCTGTGGTCAGTGAGGAAGTTAATAGTGGTACTTTTAACTCATTAGCAGAGTCCACTGCTGCATCGATGGCATTTTTGCCTTTTTCCATCGACACCATAATATTTTCTGACATGACTATGCCGTTATCGACTAACATACCAAGGGCGATAATTAGTGCCGCTAAAGAAATCTGGTCAATACCAGTATTTAGCAGTGACATGATAAGTATCGCAAAAATCATACTCGTTGGGATCAGTACCGCAACAATGAGGCCTGTTCTAAAACCTAAACTAAATAACATCACCAAGGTGACAACAATAACGGCTTGAATTAAGTTGCCAGAAAAATCATCAACTTTCTTTTCTACATCAAAAGGTAGAAAAGAAACTGCCTCAAAGTTTACGCCAATAGGGTAACTTTTATTCAATGTAGCCAGTAACTCATTCACCTGTTGACCCAGTAAAATATTATTACCGCCATGCCTCATCGCAATAGCAATCGATATGCCCTGCTCTCCAGATAAGCTAACTTTACTCTGCACAGGATCAACATAACTGCGCTTGATAGTGACCAAGTCACTTAAATAAAGTAGACGATCGCTACCAGGGATTTGAATAATCGTTCTTTTTATTTCATCAACATTTTCAAAGTTACCACTGGGTTCAAGGGTAATTTGTTCATCATCTATAATAATACTGCCACCCGAGATAATAATATTTCGACTAGATAACTGGTCACTTAACTGGCTCGGAGAAATACCTAAGCTGGCTAGGTGCGCATTATCATATTCAAGGAAGATATGTTCTTGCTGTTCGCCAAATACTTGTACTTTTGCCGTTTCGGATAAACGCAGCATGGCATCTCTTGTTTGATCGGCGATGTCTTTTAATTCACGGTAATCATAACCTTCTGCAGTTAAGCCAATAACAATACCAAAAACATCACCAAACTCATCATTAACCACTGACGGCTGGCTTTCTGCGGGTAACTCAACTTGAGCCGCTTCAATTTTACGACGTAGGTTATCCCAAATAGGACGTAAATCGCGGTAACTTTCTTTAATATTAACGCTAATAATAGAGATACCTGTACGTGACTCACTTTTAACAAAGTCTAATTCAGGCAGTTCTTGAATAACGCGCTCTAATTTGTCTGTAACCAGCATTTCTACTCGCTGTGGACTAGCCCCCGGAAATTGAGTAATAACTTGTGCGGTACGAATGATAAAACCAGGATCATAATCTTTAGGCATATTTTTAAAGGCATTAATGCCGAAAAAAACAATCACGAGTAACAACATGAACGTTGTTCTGTTGTTGGTAATTGCCAAACGGGTAATATTCATAGAATGTCTCTGCTATTTTTCTTACTGGAAGTTGTGGCTAAATCACTCGTTTGAGTAAATTTAACTAAGCTGCCAGCAGACACCTTACTCATTCCAGCAGTGATCACATGGTCACCTGACACTATGCCAGCATTTGGGCCCGACGTTACCGAAGGCGCAACGTTGGTAAACACCTCAATACCTTGTGAGGTAATATTGCCAATAATCACAGATTTTCTTACTATAATCCCAACACCTACTTTGTGTTTATTCACTACATAAACATAATTGCCTTGACTGTCTTTTAGTACAGTATGACTGGGTAAATAAAAGCTTGGGTAAACATGATTTTCACTTTGTGCCAACGCTAACTGTGCGCGAACTAATGCCGTCATCCCCGGTAAAATGACATAACCATCAAGTGCCTTCATGGTAAATATCACTTCATACGTTTTACTGTGTTCATCAGCAAGAGTGGCTACTTCACTGAACTGTAGAGGGAAACTGTGACCTTCAATTGAATTAAAGGTGGCACTAACTACACCTTGTGCAGCGTTCTTTTTCAAGTGAATCATGATGCTTTCAGGGATATTTACAATCAGTTGTATTTCACTTAAATCATGAAGTCGAACAATAGGCTCTTTGGCATTGATTTCTTGATAGTTCTTGCTGTAAACCTTAGCTATAACACCATTAAATGAAGCGCGTAATGTACTATAATCTAAGTTGTTGTTTGCACTTGCTAACTGTGCTTTGGCTGACTGCGCCTTGGTTCTTATCTGGTCAAATTCCGAGGCCGAAATATAGTTTGTTTTAACTAAGTTTTTAGCTCGAGTTAAATCCGCCATAGCGGTATCAAAATGCGCTTGCGCTTCTGCTACATAGATTTTTAAGTCTGTGTCATCCAATTTTGCGATAACATCACCTTTGTTAACCTTATCGCCTTGCTTTACTACAAAGTGCGTTAGGTTACCTGATATTTTAAATGCTAAATCAGCTCGGTTTACCGCATCCACCACAGCCGTGAATTCAACTGCTTGGCTAACATCAACAGTCTTGACCAATAAAGTTCTTACTGGTCTTAACTCTGGATCAGCTTCCACTTGAGGTGTTTTTTCACAAGCACTTAGCAATGTTGTTGCCAATATGGCGATAACTAACGGTTTTATAAATTGGTCAAAACTCATCACAGATAAATTTCCTGATTGATTAATTATTGTGTATCTACTGTTTTAAATGGTGCGACTAGTACTACGCCTCTGCATACTTGTCAGCGCGTATCTCAACTAATCGGTCTACAAACTTTGCTGCCCACATATCAAGCAACTCTTTAACGACCGTCATATTATCTTCACCTGAATTAGCGATGGTGGTATCAACATATTTAGTGCTGATCGCGGCCAGTACTCTCTCTCGGCGAATACCTTTTAAAAATTCAATTTCAACAGAGACTTTTGTGGTGACATCTTGCTTATCAACTATTTCCAAATAAGCTAAATTACCGGCATTCATTACCATGCGAAAAGGAACAAAATCTGTAGGCATTAGTTCTGGATCCTCAAATTTCACCCCCGAAAATGCACCTTGGATGATGAGAGTTCGTGGACCCATAATTTCAACAACTTCGTAGTTATTAGCGCTTAGTCGAGCGCTCATTTGTTGATGGAAATATTGTGACAATTCATTTAACTCTTCAGGACTGAACTTAGCATCAGCAGTTGGCGTAACCCACATTTCAAAAGGCACCAACTTCACTCGTTTCAAATCAGCAAGCATGTCTATGGTGAAATTTTCACTTCGATAAACCTTGGTGTAATCTGGGTCATAAACATCTTCAAACCCTTGATAGTCTTTGAGAAATCCTGAATGTTGTTGGTCAGTAATATTTATACAGCCACTGAGCAACAAAGTAACCAATGAAATAGTGGTGACTGAAGAAAATCTTTTTTGTACTTTTAATAACATAACAAGCCTAGATAAATTAATTATTTACAGTGGTAACAGCTATATAATGCTAGAATTTACTCAATCTAGCTCAACATCTTGTGCCATTTAATGTGCCAAATAGGACAATAGATTAATTTCTACATTTTCAACGACCTAGTGTTGCTCTCTGAGAGTAACCCCATAGAGAACATATGAGCCAAACGACACTGTCCACTATTCCTCGCCTCATCGGCCAAGTACTGTCTATTTATGATGTAGCTCCTGAGGCAATTTTCTCAGCGGCTAACATTGATATTACGAGTGATGCTCAAACTCGAGTGCCTATGGAGAACATGGCAACGTTATGGAAACTGGCAGTAGAAGCAACCCATAATAATGAACTTGGTTTAGTTGCAGCCTCTTTATTCCAACCGGTTTACTTGAAAAGCATTGGGTTGGCATGGCTTGCCAGTGAGAATTTAGAAGAGGGATTAAAACGTTATATTGCCAGTAGTCAGTTGATTAATACCGAAATGCAGATTGAATTAACAGAGCGTGATGGCATAGATGGTGAAGAAACATTAATTCAATATCAGCGTCGATTAACTTCCAGTAATACAATTAAGGTCCACCCCTGCGCTATTGAACTGGGTATAGGGTTTTTCTTAAAAATGTTCCGATTAGCCGCAGGTAAAAATATACCCGCTACTGGGGTATATTTTACTTTTGCTATCGAAGAAAACAACAAAGTCTATGAAGAGTATTTCCAATGCCCTGTATATGGCAATCAAGCAGTAAATGGCATCGCCTTTTCTAAAGCGTTACTCACTGAGACACTACCTACACATGATGTAGAGTTAGTTGAAATGAACGAAGTGGTTATTAATAAACACCTAGATTCAATGGATAATGGCGAAACAAGTAGTAAAGTTATTAAAATGATTAATGATTTATTACCTTTAGGATGCCCAACAGAAGAAGTCATTGCCTATAAACTACATATGAGTAAACGGACGTTGCAAAGAAAACTGAGTGTTGAAAAACAATCTTTTTTAGCCTTGCTAACCTCTGTTCGCCTAATGTTAGCTAAAGAAAAACTAGCGAATAAGAGGGTTTCAGTCACCGAAATCACCTATCAACTAGGTTACAGCTCACCCAGTACATTTGCCCGTGCTTTTAAAAAGCATACCCAACTTTCTCCCCTTGAATATCGTAATCAAGTATCAAGCTACTCAAGCTGTTCCTAGTCTATTAATACTAGTAGCTAATAAACACCAAGAGTATTACTAGTAACAAATGTCTTGGTATTTGTGAGCTTTTTCCTTAAAAAAAACCAATAAAAAAGCCGTTCATTATGAACGGCTTTTTTCAAATCAATGCGTTAACTAACTTGCATTGTCTTTATTCGCTTCTTTGTTTGCTTCAGGGTTTTCCTTAGCAAAACGTTCTTCCCAGAAATCTGCATTTTCAATGCCTAACGACTTAGGGTCAAAAGTAAATTTTGTTACGCCTGCTTTTTGTTGCGCTTCATAATCTTTTAATGCCTTTATTGCAGGTTTTGCCATAAAGAAGATAATGATAATGCCGATAATATTAAGCCATGCCATCAAACCAACACCAATATCGCCCATACCCCAAGCTGCACTTGGTTGTGCTACTGTTCCATAAAATACTGCAGCCATCATAACTAATTTTAAAACAAATCGTAATGCCGGAACTTTAATGGTTCGGTTGATATAAGAAACATTATTTTCTGCAATAAAGTAGTAAGCAAGTACCGTAGTAAAGGCAAAGAAGAATAACGCAATAGCGATAAACGGTTTACCAAAACCTGTTAGCACACTGTCAACTGCAATCTGCGTAAATGCAGGACCACTGATCACAACATCTGCTGCAAGATTTTGCACTAAGAAAACACTGCTTCCTTCAGGCATTACATTGTAAGACTTAGTAATTAAAATCATAAACGCGGTAGCTGAACAAACAAATAAGGTATCAATATAAACAGAGAATGCTTGAACTAAACCTTGCTGTGCCGGATGTTCAACTTCTGCAGCAGCTGCTGCATGAGGTCCTGTACCCTGACCCGCTTCGTTTGAATAAACACCACGTTTAACACCCCAACCAATTGCAGCACCAAAACCAGCCATAGGCGTAAAGGCATCAGTGATGATTGACATGAAAATATCAGGTAAAATATCGATGTGCAAAGCAATAATAACGCAAGCAATAATGATATAAGCCAACGCCATAAAAGGAACAACAATTTGAGTGAAGTTAGCGATACGCTTTACGCCACCAAAGATGATGAAACCTAAGATTAAAACAATAAGCGTTGCTGCATAGACTTTAGTTAAGGGTAGATCACCTAAAAATGAAGGTACTGTACCACCGTTACCAAAAACATTAACCAATGCATCACCAATACCATTAGACTGAACTACTGGTAATAGCACACCACAAGCTACTATCGTAGAAATAGCGAATATCCAGGCATACCATTTCTGTCCCATGGCTTTTTCAATGTAGTAAGCTGGGCCACCACGGTAAACACCGTCTTCTTCTTCTTTATATATTTGCGCGTTGGTTGATTCTATATAAGCGGTTGCGGCGCCAAAAAAGGCTACGATCCACATCCAAAAAACTGCACCAGGACCACCAAAACCGATTGCCGCAGCAACACCGGCAATATTACCAGTACCTACACGACCTGATAACGAAACAGCTAATGCTTGAAAAGATGAAATACCTTGATCTGAACTTTTACCCGAAAGTAATAAGCGAAACATTTCTCTAAAGTGACGTAATTGAACGAAGCGCGTTAGGATGGTGAAAAATAAACCCGTTCCTAAACACAAGTAAATAAGCGCTGGGCTCCAAATGACACCGTTAATACTATTGACTAATTCTTGCACAGTTAACTCCTGTTGATTGTTATTATTCTTATTGTTTTTTTATTTTAACTCGCGTTTAGCTTAAAACTGTACAAGCTTCATTAGTAATGAAAAAGCACAAAGTTAACCAAAGGAAATCAGTGCTTTTAATATATTAATTGGCCTATACAGTTATAAGCTCAATAACTAGCGTAAATCATCTACCATGTGATAAACACCTGTTAAGAAGTCTCTGCCTAATAAGCTACTACGCTCATCAGACCAACCCACACTATAATCTGGAAGTAAGTCATTATCTTTGAACGGCATTTCGATGGTGTAAGCTAAACATTTGAATTGGTTACCAACCCAGTTAGTACCAACAGTAGTATTTGCTTTACCAGGCTCGTCTTTGTCATAACCACGATCATCTTGGAATTCAGGCGTGATAGCGATCATTATTTCTTTAAACTTATCTTCAAGTGCTTTATGACGAGCATCGTAAGCAACAACACCTTCACAACCGGCAACAAAGTTTACTGGTAAAGCTTCATCGCCATGAACATCTAGGAACATATCAACACCCGTTGCTAGCATCTTTTCGCGAACAAGAAACACTTCAGGGCTTCGTTCCATCGTAGGCTCTAACCACTCACGATTTAAGTTTGCGCCAACAGCATTAGTACGTAAATGTCCACGAGCACTACCATCTGGGTTCATATTAGGAACAATATAGAATACTGTTTTGTTTAATAAAGCACGGGCAACGCCATCATCTTCATCAAGTAAACGGTCTAACATTCCTTCAACAAACCATTCTGCCATTGTTTCACCTGGATGTTGGCGAGCAGTGATCCAAACTTTACGTTTACCTTCGCCTTCTTCACCGATTTTAAGCAACGTCATATCACGGCCATCAAGTGTTTGACCTAATACTTGTAATTGACAATCAAGGTGCATTTGCGCGTTATGAATCAAGTCTTGATGACGTTCATAGCTATAAGGTGCAAAGTAGGCAAAATATACTGAGTCATATTCAGGTGTTAACGTGATAGTAAGTTTTTCACCATCGTATTGGGTAGGTACACGGAACCAATGTTCACGATCATAAGAAGCAACTGCTTGGTAATCTTCCCAACCTTCAACATAAGCCGCTTTACCTGCATTATTTAAATGCATTACGTGCTCTAGACGATCGCCATTAGCACTTAGGTCAGTTTGCAACTTAAAGTGAAACCATTGATAAAAATCAGACTGATTGTCTTTTTTTATTTCTAGTTGAATATTGCTTGCATCAGATGCGTCAATAACGCGAATGTTACCGCTGTCAAAATTGTCAGTAATTTGCATAATAATTATTTCTTAGATTGTTTGGTATAAAACCAATGACTAATTGAATAAGACAGTGTACACAAACAATTTGAAGATCACTATACAGATCTAATTAAATATTTTTTATAATGATCGTAAATATAGCCCTAACTCTGAAGAATATCCCATAGATTTACCAATAATCACATTTTCTTCATTTAAAACGTAATAACTGGGATATCCACTGATTTCAAAAGCATGCTTAATCGCTTCATTACCCAAGGCAATAGGAAAGGTTAACTGATGTTGGCTGGTAAAACCCATGACTTCTTTCGTACCGGTATAGTCCATTGCGATGGCAACTACATCAATATTTTCATTTTTTTGAAATAAGGCTTGTAAATTACCGATACTGGCATGACAAACCTGACACCAAGGTGCAAAAAAGTACAATATTGTAGTTTTACCTTGAGAGTTTAATGAGACCGTATCACCCATTAGTGTTGGGACTTTATCTATGTCTAAACCCTGCGTCGCGGTAACGACTTCTGTCAGTGGCGTATCGGTTGCTAACATACTGGTTTCTCGTAAAAAAGAAAGCAGTTGAAAGGCAACTAAAAAGATAATAGCTTGAATTGCAAAACTTCGTAGCAAAGGAAATTCCAGATATAAGTAAATGTGTCTAGCTTAATAGACCTGATTACCCTCATTTATATTTTGTAAAATATTGTCTAGATTTATCTGAATATGTTATTTGCTTGAAGATAATATCTTGTATGAAGTTTCAACATGAGTTTCGGGCCAGTAAATAACGTAAATGTTATTATTGAAAACCACAAAATCAGTCGTTTATAGAAAGCTTAGTGACTACTGTATTACTTCTTAAAGACTATTTACTCGCGAGTCTTTATTTAGTTAACCTGAACTCTGGATAATGAGTGCTTGATGTTTAAGTAAAATCAACAACTTAGATTGTTACGTATAAAAAGTAATACAATTAAAGTAGTTATAAGCTTTATCAATGTTTCATTTTATTCAATTATCAAGGCAAAACGTTTATGAATAGCTGGCTATTCATCGACGTTTTAACGCTGAGAATTGGATGAAGAGGAATGTTGAGCAAGTGCTGCTTATCCAGAGTTCAGGTTAGTTTACAGAGTAGCCCTATAAGTTTACTAATCTTTGTTCTTCAGTAATTTTCTGATGAGCGTAGACACTAAAAACGAAACACCAAAACCAACAACAAAATATAGTACAAGCGCAAAGGTTTCTAAATTAGAGGTATAAACGTCACCACCTTCAAGTAGGCATTTAGCGGAGGAATAATCAAAAGAGCCGCCGTGATCTAGGCAATCATCAACCACTAAAAAGGTATGCAGCGACCAAATGACAAATAAACTAGTTAAAACACCAACGAGTGTCGGTAGAAGTGTACGATTCATATAATAGTAAAACCTAAGCTGGGGATTTAAAAGCGAGTAGAATAACAGATAAAATGAAGTGAAACCCTACTCACGTGACAAGTTATACCTTTAATGTCAGGTTAAATAGACAAAAATATTTTTTGGAATGCATTTTTAAGTATCCATTCCCATTAATCCATAAACTTTACACTTAACTAGAACGGCTATAAACATCGGGTTGATGCAATTCCATAAAAGACGCCGGAGAGCTAAGTGAGGTAAAGCCAAATTGCTGATATAAACCATGGGCATCACTCGTAGCAAGTGTCATTCGGCGAATACCTTGTAATTTTGGATGTTCTATAATATTTTGCATTAACCATTTACTTATCCCTTTACCCCGATGTTCTTCAAGTACAAAAACGTCAGCTAAATAGGCAAATGTCGCGGTATCAGTAATCATACGAGCAAAAGCAACTTGATTGCCATCCTCAGTAAAAACACCAAAGCATAAAGAATTATGAATGGCGGTTTCCAGGGTATTTATTGGAATATTCTTGGCCCAGTAAGACTGAGACAAGTAACTATGAATAACAGATAAATCCATATCGTTAATTTGTGAACTAATTTTATAACCTACAACCAATGAAAATTCCTCGAAGTACACGCTTTTAGTTATACCCGCTCCACTTGAAGATGCATCTTCAAGTGGAGCGGGTATATAAGTTAACATGGCTTAAAAACAAGTTCGATAGTTTATACTTTTATTACGGAAATAAAAAAGCACCGAGTAATTGCCCAGTGCTTTTTAAGTAACTTAAGCATTCATACTCGAATGCTTTGTATTTACCTTATACCAAGTCCATTAAGTTATTTCCCCTCAGCGAGAATTAAAAGGCTTAGAGACAAGGCATTGATTGAAAAGAATGGTTATTCAGGAGAATATGCTCCTGCATTCTCTAATAAGCTGCATCCATGCAGCGTCCTTGTCAAAATCAATAACACCGTATGTAAGCCTTTTAAACTCGCCCTTGGGAGCTTTTCAGAAAAGCAATAACTGCACAAATTTGTGAGATATAGAATGACTATACCGGCACAAATTTTATTTGTTATAACTCTTCTGACATAGCTCTGAGGTGGGAATAAATTTAATGGAATTGGTATTATTGTTATTTACCAATAATCCGCGTTTTGGCATTAGCTGCCATGTAGGCGAATATTGCATAGCTTGCAACATTGTGGCGTAACTTTATAGGATCAACTTTATCTAATGTATCATCTGCAGTGTGATGATAATCAAAATAATCGGTACCATCTTGTGACAAAGCAAACGCAGGAACCTTAAACGGTCTAAGTGGAATAAGATCTGGTCCGTTACGCGCCGCATTGTTAGCAATATACTCAACATTCAACGGTTTAAGCATAGCAGCAATTTCGTTAACCAAAGGTAATGAACTCGCATGAACATTGGATTCAAATGCCCAAATTTTATCTGCGCCAAAATCAGATTCTGCCGCTGCTACAATATTTGAAAGCGTTTTTTCATTTGCTTTTGCATAAGCTTTAGCGCCCCATAAACCAAATTCTTCTGCGGCAAATAATACCACACGAATACTACGTTTAGGTTGGCCTTTTAACGTGGCAAATTTTGCCGCAGCCATTGTTATCGCGATACCTGCACCATCATCTAATGCACCAGTACCAAGATCCCAAGAATCTAAATGGCCACCAATAAGTACATGTTCTTTAGGAAATTCACTACCCGTAAATTCACCAATAACATTGTATGAAGTCCCCTCACCCATTGATTTTGCTTGCACATTAATATTGATAGTAACGGGTTTTCCTAAAGCAACTAAGCGATGTAATTGATCAGCATCTGCATTTGAGATAGCTGAAGAAACAATTTTAGTTACGCCTTCTTTATAATGGCTACCACCAGTATGAGCAAAACGATGAGTTGCCGTACTGACTGAACGCATCACATAACCCACAGCACCTTTTTGTGCAGCAACTACAGCACCACGACTACGTGCTTTGACCGCCGGCCCGTAACCATTGCCATCTCGATCGCGATCCATATGGTAGTTTATAAACACGATTTTGCCTTTGGCAGCATTGTCAGCAGCATTTTCTAATTCAGCTAAGTTTTCAAATTCAATAACTTGGGCTTCAAGACCCTCTTTAGGTGTACTAATACTATTACCTAGCGCGGTTATATGTAGCGTTTGTGGCGCGGGGCTTACAACAGAGGCTGATTCAGAGTAACGGATCCATTTAGGAAACGTAGCAGGCTCGGTCCATACTTTGTCAAAACCCATTGCTTTAAACTTAGCAACGGCCCATGCAACACCCGCTTCATCACCCGGTGTGCCGGGCATTCTTGGCCCTACTTCGGTCGTTAAAGACTCAACTAGGTCCCAAGCGAGATCGCTCTCAAGTGCTTGTTTTTTTATTTCTATTACGTGTGATAACTGTTCTGCTGAAAAGTTATCTGATTTGGCATGTGCTTGTACAACATTAAAACTTAATGAAGCAAGAATCAGCGTTGATACCACTGAAGTAAAACGTTTTTTCATAGAATAAAGCCTACTGTAATGTAAGTAAGAGGGTAAATTTCAAATAGATGTTTTGCAGACTAATCGTGCTTAGCGTTTTATCTTTTTCATTTTAACCACTTCACGTGCTATAGCGAGTAACTCAGGAGAAATGTCTTCAGCGCCACTTTTAATTAATTTGCTAACGTCACCCGATGAGAACAGAGAACCACGCTCAGATTTTACGCCTAATGATCTTACATAGTCTTTGGTTTTACCCGTGCTTGCAGTATCAATATATTTAAAGATTATTTCTTCATTAAAGCCTTGTGGTTCTTGCTTCAAGGTATCTATTGTTAGTGTAAGAGCTTTAATCTCTGACTCTAGGTTTGCAATTAAATTGGCAATATCTGTATATGGATTCATGAAATTATTTGCTCTTATAGGATTAGCTGACGATGCAAAAAGCACCCAGAAAACAGACAAGTGAGTTTCACCCACTTGTTTTTTACTATTGTACCGTGAAAAAAACTGAGTAAAAAGGTAAGCACTACTCAGATCGTACTTTTATTGAAAACACTAATGGGGTCATTAAGGAAATGAATGTGTACAGCATCAATGTTGGAATGTAAATTTATAGGGTAACTCCCTACTTTATAACTAGTAATGCAGAAGACACTACATTTTTTCTTCTCGCTCTTCTATGCACTCATAAGATCCCATTTCAAATATTCGACAAACCCAAGGTCTGTTCTCATAAATACTACACATGAGCGTATCGCGATCTAATGCTGAACACCAACCATCGTCAAAGCGTAGCATAGTTTCTTTGCCATATTCATCCACATAAACATGTCGATCAGGGACCCCTGTGTCGGTTAGAAGCATCACTTCTAAGCTACAACAACATGCCTGACAGTTCGCACAAGTAACTTCAGGAACCGGAATGTTTTTTACGTTAATGGTCATAAATTACAACAAAATTTTTAATGGCGGCTAGCATACGCTATATACCCGTTACCAATCAAGATGCAAGTTTCAGAGTGCTTGAGCAATTTCAATTCAAGGCACGGTGGTGAAATAATGGTTATTCAGGAGAAAATGATCCTGCATTCTCTAATAGGCTACATCCATGTAGCGTCCTTATAAATCACAGTAACGATGAAGTGATATTGCTCAAGCGCTTCTTTGATGGGTTTAAAATGACTTTATGCTGCGTTAAATAATCAAACCATAGAATAACTATGCTTAAATTATTTGTCTTGTCTAAAATCATTTTAATTCCCACTGAAATCCTGCACTTTGAATAGTAACGGGTATATATAGCTATTTCACGAGTTGTTACAGCACTTTTAGGTCGCAGTAAAAGAAAAAGTTAACTTACAGTCAATATACTTAAGCATACGATTCACTATTAACGGAATATCAACAATGCCAGATTTTGAATTAGCGTTTACTGAAACCAAGATATCACAGGCTTCTATCTCAATTCTTTGACGCACGTAGTAATCATTTATATCTTCAAAATTTTGCTGTGTTAACGGTACACAAGCGATATAACTCTTGTGTACACTGTGTTCTTCATGAGTAGAGCCTAAAATTTCTCGCACTAAAGAATACGCTTGAAACTTATCTAAACTTAGAAATCGGAAGCTTATCTCAGCTTCAATGTTGGGGTTACTCACCTGACTCTCACTATATTATGAAGTGTATTTATTACTAGCACTCTTCAAGCTTATTGAATTGTTCTAACCAATCGCTGAAAGAATCAGAAACCTTTTCTATGGTGCACAGACCATGATTATAAAACCATACTGAAACATCTACTTGCTTATGTTCACACTCGGCAAGTTTGAAACAAAACATGTTGCCCTTACAGTCAGAGGCAAATAAAATATGCCCTTTTGGCATGCCACTCATTTCATATAACTTAGACAGTGAAGCGACATCATCTAGGCTCAAGAAGTCTTGAACATCGGATATTTCAACATTTAAATCAACGATTTTAGTCAATACGTTGGGCGTATGAACCAAACCATAAGTGGAAATTAAATATTTATATGAATCGGGTAAAAAAGCAGTTAACTCTGTTTCAAGCGCGTCAATATCATGCTTTTCAATCGGGATCATAGTATGTTTAGTGCCCCAGTTTTTTACAAATAAATCAATACTCTTCACGAAGAAATACTCCAAACGAATATCACCCAAGTCAATGGGTAAAATAGTGTTAGCTAAATTAGGTAGAAGTCGGCAATTAGCCTACTTATGAAAGGGGTAATAAGTACCGAATACCAATTACACTAATTAATTGCCCATCTTCAAATGGTCTACATCTACACTTTCTGCGTTGCACTCAATCCCAATAGCCAGCTATTGCTCAATCACGCGCCTTGAACATGAAGATTTATCCTCATTGAATTTTGTTCACTAAACTAATATAAATGGTATAACTGATAAGCTGCGTATACGCATATAATATCGCACTCTTTGACTATGAGTAAGTACAATTATCATTGGGATGATGTGCTAAAGGAATAAAACCTAATCTTGTTAAAGTTTTGTCTCGGGTTCAATTAGCGACACGGCTGACTAGTTAACGGTTTATATGAATATCGAGTATTGTCCATAGCTTACGTTCACGGCTAACAAAAATATTTACTCATTACCGTGAAACGCAACTATGTTATTCAAAGAGTCGACGGTTAACCGATACGGTGAAGCGCACAAATTTTATTATCAGAAGGATCGCGTAAATACGCTAGGTAAATCTTACCGATTGCCCCTTCACGCACACCCGGAAGATCTTCACAGGTAGTTCCGCCATTAGCGACACCAGCAGCATGCCATGCGTCAGCAATAGCAGGCGTTTTAGCTGCAAAACCAATAGTCGTACCATTTCCATGACACGCTGGTTTTCCATCTATAGGTTTACTCAGCGCAAAAACACCACTGTCGGTAAAATAAAAACAACGACCTTTATCATCAATTACGCCGGCTTCGTAGCCCATTTCACCAAGAATGGCATCATAGAAAACCTTTGATTCTTGTATATCGTTTGCACCAATCATAACATGACTAAACATTGTCTATCTCCTCGTTAAATATAGATATACCGAATAGCGGTACTATCTATAACACCCAAAGAATGGGCTAAAAATTTTGTTATGACATTTAAGTCCATAACAACTCACCCATTATCGTTGTCATTTTAGGTGTAGACGCTTTACGCTTACCAAAGTAAGAGCAATAGCTTAAGTAACCAACGATACCATAGAGTTAACAACTATTTCATCTTTGAGGGCTACATTAATATTCAAGTGTAGTAATTAGTTATATCTGGATCGTCACAATCACGTTTTAATCATTGGAATTATGAACACCGTTAGGCAACGGAATTATAAGTGCCCTTTGTATGCCAAACCGCAAGACGAGCTATATGTATTAGCAAACACTGAGAACCAATATACAGTGACCAATTTACGTATTTCGCAACAGGAAAGAAACCTTCCCCGCCATTGCCGTAGATCCAAAATTGACCAATAACGCCATCAGCAACCGCAGCTAATACAAGCCCAATGGCAACAAGCCAAACGACACGCTTTATTACTGAATTATGATACGCAGTTAACAAGATAAATCCGCTAACACCAACAAGAGTGATGAGCACAGCATAACTACCCGTTACAATGGAAACATGTGTTCCAGTACCTGACAGATGCATAGAAACAAAGGATACCACCCCTATTAAAGATGCGATAAGCCCCCAAATAATCAGCAATTTTGGTTTGATGCCATTGGCGACAGCGAGCCAGCAAGCAACCGTTAGAAATAAAGCGTAACCTGGAGCAAAAAAAGTGACTGAGTCGGCAAGATAGTCATGTTTTACAATGCCGCCATAGCGATAGTATGTCAGTGGTAAATTAAAATTAACCACATCTCCACAAACGCACAAGGCCAAAGCAATAAAAGCAACCCACGCGATAACCCGGTGTGATGTTTCTGTGGAATGACGATATACCCAGTTTTTTATGGCATAACAATTAGCAAGAAGCGCGACAAGAACAGCACATTCAATAAACAAAATAACGAAACGTGCATTGCCGGTAATAGACCAGTAACCCGCAAGGCCACCAATAGATTCAATCGTAGCAATGACCCAAATAATGAGTGAGGTTACGAAATACCTGTCTATAAGGTTCATTTAATAAAGTCGATTTTAAATATCATTAAAAAGGAGTAAAACGCACAATAAAGACGCGCGTTAACGCGTCATTATTGCTCGTTATTATACTTTATCTAACGCTTGGCTAACATCAGCAATGATATCGTCAATGTGCTCGATACCTACAGATATTCTGATCAAATCAGAGCTTACACCTGCAGCTGCAAGTTCTTTCTCGTTTAATTGTCTATGAGTAGTAGAGGCAGGATGACATGCTAGCGACTTTGCATCACCAATATTAACTAAACGTAAAATCATTTGCAGCGCATCAATAAACTTAGTGCCTGACTCAAGTCCGCCAGTAATACCAAAACTTAAAATACCAGAGGCTTTACCAGAGGTGATTTTTTCGCAGTTTGCACGATAAGGGCTTTCAGGTAATGCTGCATAGTTAACCCATTCAACTTTATCATGCTGTTGAAGATAGGCAGCCAGTTTTTCAGCATTTTCACAATGACGATCCATACGTAAACCAAGTGTTTCAAGGCCTTGTAGAATTTGAAAAGAATTCATTGGTGATATTGCAGCGCCCGTATTTCTTAATGGACCTACACGACAGCGACCAATGTAAGCAGCTGCACCTAGGGCTTCTGTGTATACCACGCCGTGATAAGCAGGATCTGGTTCATTTAATACTGGAAAACGTTCTTTATTGGCTACCCAGTCAAATTTACCAGAATCAATGATAACACCACCAATTGAAGTACCGTGACCACCAATGTACTTAGTGAGTGAATGCACCACTATATCGGCACCTAACTCAAACGGACGACACAAGTAAGGCGTCGCCACTGTATTATCGACGATTAACGGCACACCATGTTTATGAGCAATGTCAGCTAAACGCGAAATATCAACTACGTTACCGGCAGGGTTACCGATAGACTCACAAAAGATAGCTTTAGTTTTCTTATCAATTGATCGCTCAAATCCTTCGAAATCATCATGCTTAACCATGCGAGATTCAATGCCTTGCTTAGGTAATGCATGAGCAAATAGGTTATAGGTACCGCCGTAAAGCTCGCTGGTGCTAACAATATTATCGCCCGTTTCACAAATACACTGCAGTGCGTAAGTAATTGCAGCCATACCTGAAGCAACACAAACTGAGCCTATGCCACCTTCCATTGCCGCAATACGTTTTTCCAACACATCAGTCGTTGGGTTCATGATACGTGTGTAAATATTGCCCTGAACTTTCAAGTCAAATAAATCGGCGCCGTGCTGAGTATCATCAAAGGTATAAGAGGTTGTTTGGTAAATAGGAACTGCAGCCGCTTTCGTTGTATCTTCGGATTTATAGCCTTCGTGTAACGCTATTGATTCTAATTTCATTACGTTTCTTTCCATGGTTAAGTTTAAATTCGTATTTATATTTAGGTTTGAGTTAAATAATAAAAATCACCTCAAGTGGCTTAAACAGTTGGTTATAATAATGAACAGAGAAAAACCAACCCTAATTGCGATGCCTTACCTTAGTTGCAACCAAAGCGCTTTATGCGAGAGCACTATTGATTACAATCGCCTCCATTCAGGAGCTAATAACAACAAAACAATGATGTATTATTCGATAATTACCACATTCAAATAGACAACATAGTCTCATGCCTAAATATCAAAGCAGAGTCAGCTTATTATGAATAGCATAAATAATCAAAATGAAATTAACTTCGACGATAAAACAATAAGTTTTAGTTCGATATTTGGCGCAAGATTCTCGTTATTTATCTCATGATTAAAATAATGAAAGTATTTTAAAGCCAAAAAAGTACATTTTATTAATGATTTACTTCAAATAAGAAAGAATTTTAATAAGCTGTAGTTATAGGAGTTTTCGTCAAAAATAAAGCATGATCAATAACAGCGTGAAAGCAATACAGCTTAACTTTACTAAAAAGACAGATTGGTGAAGTGAATATAATACGTAAAAAAGTAAATAATTAGTCCAATCGTGACAAACAAAAACATAACGTTAAATGAAATAATTATCGCTAATCATCGTTCTACTAAAGGTACTGAGATGAACACCATAACTAACTCAAGGAACGACTAGAATGAAAACGAGAAATTTACTTATTATTGCGTTATCCCTTTTCCCTGCAATAACCTTTGCTACCGATAATAAAGTCCTGGTAAAACCAAACTTAGAAGGTTTAACCTTACCCGAGAAATATAAAGACTGGCGCGTAATTTCAGCTTCCCATCGAACAGACAACAAGAGTATGAGAATTATTTTAGGTAATGATATTGCCATCAAAGCATCACGCTCAAATCAAACCAACCCATGGCCAGATGGTACGATATTAGGAAAGTTGGTTTGGAAACAAACGACTGAAAATAACTGGCCTACTGCAATTGCCCCAGAAGAGTTTATTCATGCTGAATTCATGTATAAAGATAGTAATAAATTTAAAGCGAATGGCACAGGTTGGGGATGGGCGCGTTGGTTAGGTAAAGAACAAAAACCTTATGGTGATGACAACGATTTAAATCAATCGTGTATCGCTTGCCATACCCCCGTAAAAGGAAGAGATTGGGTTTACACTGCCCCAGTGCAATTACCCTAAGCAATAAAAAAGAAGCGACAAAGGAGCAAAAACCAAGGGTTATGACTCCTTTTGAGTACTTCGTTAAGCTTTTATTGTCGTAGCCAATAACATCACGGTGCCTTTGTATATACTAGTTGTTACATGCACAAGCTAGTTTACCGTCTTTTTGATACCATTCTTCATAATTACCACCGGAACCATTACGCTTAATGTCTGCGCAGCTTGCACCATTGTAACTGATACCATTTCCCGTAGCGTGTTCAAGGGCACGCTCTACTATTTGCTCACTAACAGATCTAGAAGAGCAACCTGAAAGTAGAAGGAGTATAAATATTAGCGCTAGATATTTCATGCGGACTCCATTGTATTTAGCCACTTAAGGCATTGTTATATTTGGTTAACGAATTAACTCACATTTACCTTCAACACCATGTTTATCTAGTCTTGTTTGACACGCTTCAAGAGCTGCTGCTTTTGCTTTGTATGTTGAGCTATAACCTTCTCCGTAACCATAAAACTCCCAACCATCAGATGTCTGACCTAGAGCAAAAGCTTTGTTTGATTTTCTAGATGCAAACTCTTCGAGTGCTTGATCGGTATTATACTGATAAGTTTTTTGATTACATAAATTTGAATCAGGCTCACTCTCACAAAAAGATGGTGTTGACTGACAACCAGCCAGAAAAATTATTGATATCAATCCTAAATATTTCATTAATAGTCCTTTAAAAATGTAACACCCACATAAGGGGCAAAATTTAGTCGGCTAAAGTTGTGTAGAGAAACGTAGCCAACTATTACTTGTCCTTGTTTTTACTTGTTAGCAATACTTTGCGCTAAGCTAATCTCATGCTTTTTAATACAATAACCGCCAAGCCACGTAACTAGTAACGATGCTCCAATAACAAGCTGCCAAAAAGACACACCTAAACCTTCTAAAGGAAGCCGAACAACAACCTCTGCTACAAAAGCTGCCCACAAACCGACATAAGACCATGACATTCCAGAGTAATGCCATTGTAGCCAGTTTGCTTTATGCCTGAAGAATAGTGGAACAGAAATACCGAATAAAACGGTTAACAGTGAGAAGATAGCAAGTAAATGAAAAGGGCCAAACTGAAATAGAACATGAGTAAACAGTGCGGTTATATTCATGAAAACCATAGAGGATACATAAATGTAGCCTACTTTTTTATGAAAAAATGTACCCTTGGTTTTAAATACTACGTAACCTCCAGAGATTAAGGCCAATACAGCTAAAAAAGTGTGGAAACCACCTATTGTTATTTCAAATATATCCATATCGCAAAACCTCCATGTATTGCTAACAGCTTACTATGTAGACGTATCAGTAATCATCATCTACTTTAATGTTGAATAAAATAACTCAATATCCATTAATTTCAAACCCTTATTCTATTATTTTTTACTTTGTTAATAGAAAAGCATAAATATTACTGAGTCTTCTCAGTAATTTGACGATAGGATGCATTATAAAATATGAGAAAATTAAAGCTTAATGTCCACAATGGCACTTAACAGCCTTTCATAGGAAGATTAAACATTAGATATATCCTCAAAGTGATTACCATCGCACCCTATGTCACAGGCTAACCTTGTTCCACCTCTTCTTTGTAGATTTTAAAACCGCGCGCTTTGTAATTTTGTAAAGCACTTAGGTGGTCAAGGCTACAGGTATGCAACCAAACACGTTTTGCATCAGGCAGAGACCATGCTGATTTAATGGCACAAGTCAGAAGATAGCCGCCGAAGCCTTTACCGATAAAATCTGGTGCCAAGCCAAAGTACATAATTTCTACATCACCTGATGAAGTATTTTGTAGTTCAAAATAACCTGCAATAGCGCCTCGATAATAAGCCACATAAGTACTGACCATTGGACTTTCAGCATAAGTTTTCCATGATTCATCACTGTGGGTAAGTTTATCAGTCCATTCCCATGGCTCTCCAACATACTGATAAAGAAAACGGTTGAAGCGGAAATTTTTAATTTCAACCTGTGTAACAGTCAAACCTCTGGACTCGAGCTTAGGGTTTAATTCAGTTAGTGTGTTCATTTCAAGGTAATAAATAGTGACTTCAGACATCTGTTAATCCTGTTATTATTGTTAAGTGACGAAGTACCATCAAGGCTAAAAATAGTGCTTTATGCTGTAAACATGAAACCAAGCATACCAAGAACAAAACCTAGTACAGCGCCCATTGGTGGAGCCCAGTGTTTTTCTAGTTTTACTTGAGGAGCTATGTCTTGGAATATTGAATAGAGAATACCGCCTGAGGCAAATAGCATAATCGCTGCGATAATTTCTGGGTAATCAGATAACCATAAATAACCAGAAACGCCAGAGATTGGGCCAAGTAAAGCCATTAACGTAAACATGATGATAATTTTTTTCGGTTTATAAACGGAAGTCCCGTTCAACTCACGATAGGCACTAAACCCTTCTGGTAAATTTTGTAATGCAATTAAACCTGCAAGTAGAAAAGCGGTACTTTCTCCCGTCGCAAATGCAGCCCCTAAGGCGATTGATTCTGGAATAAAATCAGACAGCATTGCAGCAAGTTGACTCGCTGGGGTATCTATTTTCTTTAGGTAAATATCAAGGGACATAAAACTGAGCCCACCGACTATAAACCAAAAACATACCGACAGCGGTTCTAGAACAGCCATGCCTTCAGGCACTAGTACTAGCGCAACAGCTGACAATAACGCCCCGCCCCCAAATGCCATAACACTGTGTCTAAACTCTTCCTCAATCAATTTTTCTTTGATACTTTCAAAATGTGCAATGACAGCCCCTAAAGGCATAGCCAAACCAGCAATTAAGCTTGAAACGATAACTGTCAATAAAAGATACATGTGCTCATCCGTGTTGGGGTATAACGCCCTTTAAAAGGCTGATAATGTCCGGAGTTATAGTTAACTTTTTACCTGTCGTCCATTCTCTGCAGGTTATCTCCTTCAACGCTATGAATGTTGGTAGTATAGTAATTTAAACTGTATTCAATGTTTAACGAAAAATATAAGCTTTGTTTTAAGTGCGCTTTTACTGCCGCTTCTATTTCACTGCTTAACTTTTGGGTAAACCTTTTGTCTCGATGTGGTTTAGGTAATAACGAAACGGTAACAAGTATGTGTGCGTATTTATATTGAGAGCATGGGTAGGCTCTTGATTTGCATTCCCCTGCACTTACATCGTGCTTTGTAATGACCGCTTCTATCGCGTCAAAAACTTTGTTCGTATCGAACTCTACATTATCTGAATATTTAATTTCTACATGAGGCATTTGAATAATTCCTTAAGCTTACAGGTTTAATAAAGGACTAAAATTGAGAGCTAACTTAGGCACACAGCATAACTGAGCCAGAGCTATGCCACTACTAGCAGTCTCGATTTAATTACTAGTGACTTTTTGTATTTGGTGATTATGAATTTTTGATAAGACCATTAAAGAACAAATTGCACCTAACAAGGCCAACCCCATATCTGACTGTGTATCCCAGACATAACCTTGTGTTCCTAAAAAGGCTTCTGCATCTTCACCAGACATTAACGCAACCCACCATTCAATTAACTCATAAAAAGCACTGAATGCTAAGCAGATAGAAACAATAATAACATTTCGCCAAACGTTACCGTTGACAACATTTTTACGGATTAAAATTTCTCTCGCTAAAAGTGCAGGAACAAAGCCTTGAAAGAAGTGTCCCACTTTGTCGTAGTTATTGCGCTCTGCACCGAATAAACCATCAAAAAAAGGTACTTCAGCATAGGTGTAATGACCGCCAATCATTAACACAATGCAATGTAATAAGATGAAGAAATATAGCATCGAAGTAAGGTGGAACGAGCGGTATGTAACTATTAATAAAGCAGCCCCGATTAATGCAGGAAACACTTCAAGAAACCAAGTGAACTGATCTTTAGGAGATATTCCCGACCAAATAAGCACAGTGATAAATATGACTATCCATAGAGGTTTAATGTGAAGATACTCCTGATAAAGGTCACGAACACTTAAATAGACAACTATTGCGGGTTATCAGATATGCGTAGTTTTACGTGAACAACTCTTTGTATTAAATCAGTTTAAAATATTGTTGAGAACTTTTAAACAAAAATATAATAGTTATAGACTTATACCAATAGTATTAGTTACCGTAATCGCGTTCTACTTTTGAAATTCGCACTTTAAACGAATCATACCAAGACTTACGACCCGTTTTTTGAGCTTCTAAATGTTCCACGTTCGCCTTCCAGTTTTTAATAGAGTCGAGGTCTGTCCAATAAGAAACAGTGATACCAAGCTCTTCTCTGGCTGATTCAATGCCCAAAAATCCTGATTGCTGCTGTGCTAATTCAACCATTCTGTTGGCCATTTCACCATACCCATTATCACCTTCAGTCCGTGTAGACGAGAAGATTACGGCAAAGTATGGTGGTTTAGGTGTATTTGAGATCAACGACATTGTTACTCCGAGTTAAATTATTTTGTCCCTATCGAGCTAAAGTTTGTTAATTAATCACTGTTGGCTAAATTTAGCAACCCTATCTTAAAAAGTTTAAATAGAATATGGGATAGCGAGTGATACTGTTATTTACCTCACATTAATTCCCACGGGTTCTCACTATACTGCTAACATAAATGATGTAAACCCCATTGATTTTAGAGAAGTAATTATGCGCTTAATCGTCTCATTAATAGTATTGTCATTCAGTATAAATGCAATCGCTAAACCTAATTCTGAAGAAAAACCCTGGGGTTTAGGTCTTCTCGTCAGGAGTGCTAGCATCCCATTTGATGCCGAGGATGATAAGGTTAACAGTATCGTACCTATGATGTTTTATGAAGGTGATACTTTTTTCTTACGCGGCATCGAAGGTGGCGGTCACTTGTTAAAAAAAGCTGACTGGGAACTAAATGCCCTTGGTCGTCTGCGCTTTGTCGATATTCCCACTGAATACCAAAATGAAACACAAGCAGATACCTTTGATTTTGGTTTTCAATGGCGTAAAAACACAAGTGACAGCCATCATTTTGATGTGGAAATATTGAGTGATCTTGATGGTAAACCGTATGCTAATTTCATCAGTAGCTGGTACTTTCAAAACGATAGCTGGGAATTTATGCCAAAAATATCAGCGCGGTATAAAAGTGCTGAGTTTAATAGTTATTATTATGCCTTGAATGAATTAACAGACGAACGCATTGGTGCGGGTATTGATGTAAATGCAACCATTGAATCAAGATACCATGTAATTTCAAACTTATACTTCATTGGTTCACTCGGCCTAACCGGATTAGATAATAACGCTTATCAAAGTGCTATTGTTGATAAACGCTGGCAAAGTGAAGCTTACCTTGGTATTGCATTTTTTAATGATAAAACAAAAAGTAGAAAAAGCTCCCTCAGTAATGGTAGCTACCTGCGCGTTGCTCATGGCTGGGCAACCCCTTCTAATATTGGCGAAATTCTCGCCGGTGACACTGAAAAAGACGAATTCAACAATCAACTCACTTCAGTTTTCTATGGCGTACCGCTAACGGATGAATTATTTAGTTTACCCATTGAATTGTATCTAATCACAGGATTGGCTTGGCACTGGAGATCAGATGTACAAGATAGCGAACAAGAATATCAACTTGGCATCAAAGCTTATTACACCATTCATTGGCCTGTTCGATGGCGCTTAGGGTTTGCCGAAGGGATTTCATATATTTCTGATGTGACTTATATTGAGAGAACCGAGATGGAAGAAAAAGGCTATAGCCCAAGTAAGCTAATGAATGCGATAGATTTTTCTATAGATATAAATTTGGGTGATATTTTCAATGTTAATGCATTAAAAGGTACGTGGCTTGGCTATGGTATTCACCATCGCTCTTCTATATTTGAATCAGCTTCGCAGTTTGGTCGTATTAAAGGTGGTAGTAATTACAATACTGTCTATCTGCAATTTGATTTTTAGCTTTTCACTTGTTGTATCGTTTCAATACATCACCCAAAGTATTTTTAGGTCATGAAAAAGCTAATTACCACGAAGTTATAAAGTTATTTATTATTCGTCAATCACTTTATACCAATTTGATTAAATTTCTTCCCAACTCAGAGCTATGTTAGATGTTCAATAACAAGGCGAATTTGTTTAGGTCTAGTCATTCTAAATCAAATGAATTTAACGATGTTAATGGGCATAGAACAAGCTCCCAAGGGCGAGTTTAAAAGGCTTACATGCAGCGTTATTGATTTTGACAAGGGAATAACCATTCTCTTCAATCAATGTCTTGCCTCTAAGCCTTTTAATTCTCGCTGAGTGGGAGAGAACTTAATCAACTTGGTATTAGAGACTTTTTAGGTAAATTTGGTTTGAGTTACCCCTTTAAAAACACCGCATGACGTCACCGAGTGTTTGCTAATACTCGTAGTCACAATGCTATTTATAGCGTAATATTTGCCATTCTAACAGTAACAAATTCTTCAGGAATAATATCTACTTAATGGTTTTGAACATTCCACATTACCTCAAGACGCTATCAAAGATTTTTAATCTAAAAATCAAAATGTTAGTAGTATCGTTCTTGTTCCTATTTTTCACCAACGTCGCTCTTGCAAGCAATTTAAAGGTGACACTTGATGGCGAACTATCAAAGGCTGTTGAAAAAAACATCCATTCGTATTTAGGTACTTTACCAACATCTGATTTAGAACGCTCTGCCTTTATCTATTCTGCCAAAGATAATGCCTTCAAAGCATTAAATTCGTTAGGTTATTACCAAGCTGACATTCGTGTTGTTGTTGAAAAAGATCCGTGGAAACTGATCCTTATCATCACATTAAACGAACCAACTTTGCTCGATAATATCAACATCAACATAACTGGCGCTGCACAAAACGATCCGGTTTTTATTGCCTTACTAAATGATATTGACATTCACCATGGCGATAAACTTCATCATGGTAAATATGAAACTGTAAAATCTGACTTATTGTCCTTGGCACTACAACGAGGTTATTTCGACGGCAGTTTAGTCGATAGTAATATAACAATAAAACAAGGTTATCATTATGCAAACATCACCATTACTTATAATAGTGGTCCTAGATATCGCTTTGGTGAAGTAAATTTCAATGACTTTGATCTTAAACCACAATTATTAACCAGTATGATCCCTTTTAAAAAAGGCGATTTTTATAACACCCATGATTTTCATAAATTGCAGCAACAGCTTCAATCTACGCAGTATTTCGGTAATGTACAGGCGGTTCCCGCTCAGAAAATTGAAGACAAAGTAAATGATAATTACAGCATTCCTATCAATGTGACACTGACACCAGCAAAAAGTCATCAATTTGATTTTGGTGTCGGTTATGCCACCGATACTAAGTTTCGTCTTTCCGTTGGCTGGCGCACACCGCTTATAAATAAATATGGCCACTTTCAAGAAACAAAAATTGAGTACTCTCCTAAAAATCCTACTGGTAACTTTATTTACAGTATTCCGTTAGGTCATCCGACTGAAGACCTTCTACAAGTTAAAGTGACGGTTGAAAATGATGAATATCCTGATTTAAAATCTAAGTTTTATTCTGCTCAAATCGGTCGGGTGCTCAGTAAAGACAACTGGAATAGACAATTTTATACCCGACTGCATCAGGAAGCTTGGCGTTATAATTTAGACGAAGTTGAACCTAATATTGATTGGTCTAAAGAAGATAACGTGCAATACATTATTCCCGGTATTATTTGGTCTAGAACTATTCGTGGTGGCTCGGCTTTGGATCCAAGTTCAGGCTTTAGACAAATATATAATATAGAAGGAGCACATTTAAAAGCAGGCTCTGACAATAGTTTTTTTAGAATACACGGACGTTGGAATTACATTACCACATTAAAACCAAAGCACCGTTTAGTGACCCGCGCGGAATTAGGGGCTATCTATATTGATAGAGACGCCGAATTAGCCCCTTCATTACGATTTTATGCCGGTGGAGACCAAAGTATTCGTGGCTTTGCTTATCAGTCCATTGGTTCTACCGTGCCTTCATCATCTGACCCTGAAAACTCTGTTCAAGTAGTCGTTGGCGGTACGCGGTTGATGGTAGCAAGCATTGAGTATCAATATTATCTAACCAATAAATGGCGTATGGCATTATTTTCTGATGGCGGCAGTGTGGCAAATAAAGGTGAATTTAATCCGGTCTATTCATTTGGCACAGGTTTACATTACCTATCTCCCGTTGGTGCAGTTAAATTTGATTTTGCCTACGGCATTGATGATGATGAAAAAGGCTGGCGAGTTCATATTAGTTTAGGTGCTGAATTATGATGTGGCGCAGAATTAGTTTGGTTGTATCTAAGTATTTGGCAATATCACTTTGCTTTATCACCGTACTCGTTACGACTCCTTGGGGCACAAATATCACCTTAACATTACTCAATAATTTTGATGGTGTTACCTTTGACTATAACAGCGGAGCTTTAGTTCGAGATGTACGATTAAACTCATTTCAGTTGCAGTTAGCAAATCTTGATATTAGGGTAAATGGCTTATCAACTGAGATTAACTTTGCTTGTGTCTGGAATAAAACCTTATGTATTAAATCAGCAAAAGCTGACTATTTCTCTTTACGTTACTTGTCTGACGATGAGGGTGATGAGCAAGTTTCATCAGTAAATAATACCGCATCTCAACTTTTTGTAATGCCCTTTTCAATTAACGCTGATTCAGTTGAGCTTAAAAAAAGTCTGATAGTTATCAATGATACCGAGATCACAATTGAGCAATTTATTACACAATTGTCGATCAGTAAAAGTGAGTTTAACTTCTTACAACCCAGAGCAAAGCAGTTGACGTTATTACTCGTTGGAGAAGAACAAACAACGCCTGTTAACAACCAGAGCACAACTTCGTTAGTCAATAATACTTTTACTAAGTTACCAGAAATTAACCTGCCTATTGCGCTGAACATTGAGCAATTACAACTCGATAGTTTGGCTGTAGACACTTTGACTGTTAACACTAAGGCTCAGCCAGAACATGCTCAAGCTACTTCAATAGACAATCACCAAGCAAGAAATTCACTGTGGCTTTCAAACAATAATCATCTAAGCGCTACTTGGATTAATACCGATGTCAGTATCAGCCAATTTAAAACCACCACATCAGCGTTCTCTATCAACCAATTAACTGCTGAGGCAAAGCTACTACCTCCCTACCAGCTTACAACTCACTTAGAAAGCCAACTACACAAGGTGGCATGGTGGTCAGAAATTGATGACAGTACTCAACAATTATCAATACAAGGCTCATTTGAAGATTTAACATTTGATGTGATCAGCAAAGGTAACTTAGCGCTTAAAAGCCAAGGTAAAATTAACTTCATTGATGAAGCCATGCCCTTTAACCTAACCATAGACGCTCAACAAATTCCAACGCCTTTATCATTAACTGAGTATGGTGAGTATTCCTCATTATTGTTATCTCTCTCAGGCGATGTAAAACAACAAACGATGGATTTAGCCAGTCAGATTAAAGGTTATGGCTATAATAATGCACAGCTGAAACTCAAAGCCAGTTATCAGAAAAACCGCGCTACTATTGACCAGTTTATTTTTAACGATGAAGACTCAGAAAGCCAAGTATATTTAACGGGTGATATAGGCTTATTAGCTGACGATATTAGTTGGCAGTTATCTGCTCAATCAACCGGTTTTACCTTGCCCGAAATAAACATACCGGCGCTATCAGAGTTAGGCACCAGTGAAGAACAAGTTGCGATGTTAACAAAAACACTGCCTGATTTAATTACCGGTAGATTGCAAGGAAGCATCAACAGTCATGGTGCATGGTCAAAAAAAGCATGGTCTGTCTCGCTAAGCGATACCGACATTTCAGGAAATATAAATGCACTAGACCTAACGATAAAAGCAGATATTGGTTTAAATCAATTAGGTAATCTACAACCAGGTAAACTGCTGATCGACTTCAATAATAGTGCCTTAACACTGCAAGCCTCGGATAGTGACTTTTGGGATATTAAAGGAAAGTTAACAGTAGATAATGTTAATCAATGGCATCAAGAGATACACGGCAGTTTTACCAGTGATTTTTCAGTTACCGGAGCGCAAGACAATCCTACTGTTAACCTACAAAGTCAATTAAACCAGTTAAATTGGCAACAATGGTATAGTGATTCGTTAGCTATTAAGGCGAACTATCAACCAATGAGTGGTCACGACATTCAATTAACAGTAAAGAATGACTATTTGGATTGGGTGAACGAATCTACGCGTTATCGCATTAAAAATATCCTATTTGATATAACAGGCAACGCGAGTAATCATCAAATAAACGCTCAGTGGTTAGGTGATTTTGCTGGCAAACTTGCCCTGTCTGGTCATTGGGATGATGAATTTACTTTATGGCAGAGTACTATTGAGCAAAGTGCATTAACCTATAAGAATATTACCCTTAAAAATAATAAAGACTTCGATGTTAATGTCGATTTAGCCAAACAAGAAAGCATGGTAGCGAGTCATTGCTGGCAAGGTGAAGGGTTTGGTCTTTGTTTGCCCCATCAAGTGAATCTCGGTAATGTTGGTGATGTTGCCCTTAAAATGAATATTGACCTTGCTGTCATTGACGAATTATTTTTACCTAAAGACACTGAGATCATTAGTGAAATTGACGGTGATATTCAGATAAATTGGTCTACCCAGCAAGCTATCTCAGCAAAGGCGCGCTTTACGATGTCGCCGGGTTATTTAAAAGTGAGTGATGATTTTGGCGAGCATGTGCTGTCACAGTGGTCGCAAGGTTTGTTTGCTTTGACTGTTGATGAAAAGCAATTAACGAGCAAGTTAGCGCTAATAGCGACTAATAACCTTCCCTTGGTAGATATCACTTCAAGCATTGACTTTATTGATGATAGTTTTACTGATAATAACTTAGTGAGTAACCCTAAAGCCGACTATTCTTTTACTGATTCCACGGTAAATGCACAAATATCATTAAATCAAATAAACTTATTACCTTTCCAAGGCATTTTAACAGATGTAATTACTTTAGAAGGTAAAGTAACAGCGGATATATCCGTTGATGGCACTCTCGGCTCTCCTTTGTTTAACGGTGACATAGCATTAACTAAAGGTAAATTTCGATTGCTGCAAAATGCCAATACCTTAGAAAACATATCCTCTTCAGTCATGATTAATAATAATCAAGCGACAATGGACGCTGACTTTTATCTCGCCGATAAACTGGCAAAAGTACAAGGAAATATGTCATGGCAAAACAGTTTGTCGATGAACTTAGATTTAACAGGCTACGCGTTGCCGTTAGTTTTCCCTCCACAATTAGTGATGAGCATTTCGCCCACGTTGAATTTTTCACTGGTAGAAAAAGCATTAACCATAAGTGGCAATATTGACGTGGTAGACGGCACGTTTAATATCGAGAAACTACCTCAAAGCAGCGTTTCATTGAGTGATGATGTCATCATTCTTGACCAATATGGCAAAGCTGTTGTTAAAGAAACTTCTGGTTTTGATATAAAAACCGACATTAGCGTAAATATCAAACCCGCTTTTGAAGTATCCGGACAAGGATTATCAAGCCATTTATCTGGCCAATTGAAAATTAGCCAACAAGAGAAAAACCCATTCCAGTTATTTGGCAATATACAATCGTCTGATGGTACTTTTCAAGCATACGGGCAAAAACTTAAAATAGAAAAGGGAGAGTTCACCTTCAACGGACCAATGGATAATCCTTACTTTAATCTCCGTGCAAGTAGACATATTAAATCTGAAGATATTGATGTCGGCATTCGGGTAACCGGATTAGCCAATACATTAAATATGGAACTTTTCTCAACCCCGACATTGGAAATGCCTGAAATTTTATCTTATCTAGTCAGAGGAAGAGGCTTAGATGCAGGGGCAGGGGCAGAAAAAAGCACCGTTGCAGCCAGTTTGTTGGTCGGCTTTGGGGCTACCAATAGCGCTGGATTATTTGACCAAATCGAAAAAATACCACTGATTAGTAATATCGCAGTGGATACTGAAGGTGAAGGCGATCAAATTCAAGCAACGGTTAGTGGTTATGTCGGCAACAGAGTTTATTTGAAGTACGGTATTGGCGTATATGAACCCATTAATGAACTTACGGTGAGAATGTTCATTTTAAATCGATTTTGGTTAGAAATTGTCAGTGGTATTGAGCAATCGACAGATCTTTATTACTCGTTCTACATTGATTAATAAACGGAGAAAGTCACTGTTAGTTCAGCCATTTTATCTTCAAACAACAGAAGTTAAAATTTAATGGATATCAATAAAAATATATCTGTGAGGTGAAAATTGACTTACCGATTTCCCATAGCATTAACAATATTGTAAACACTAGATTTGAGCCTATTATATTATTGCTCTTCTAAGTTGTTAAAACGCCGATAGTATTATCTACAACCGTGTGCTGTCATTAATAAAGGAATAAGCTAATTGTTTCTGCTACAGACTACACTGCTAAATATATTGATATTTACTATATAAAAAGATAGCAATAGGACATTATACTTAATCAGCTTATAGGTTATCTATATAATGTTAGGAGATTGGATATGAATATAGAACACCTAAAGCTCTTTTTACGACTGGCCGCCACTAATAACATCAGCCAAGCTGGAAATGATTTAGGGCTATCACCTGCGGTAGCAAGTGCACATATTAACAAACTCGAACAAGGACTAGGCATCCGTTTGGTGCACCGTACCACTCGAAAAGTATCATTAACAGAAGAAGGTGAAACCTTTCTCCCACACGCTGAAGAAGTAATTTCTAGCATTGAAACCGCTCGAGCATCTGTTGGTGTAGGGCAAGCCTCTCCAAAAGGAAGGTTACGCATCACGGCCCCTGCTTCCTTTGGCCGAATGCATATTGTCTCAGCAATGAAGGGATTTTTATCCCTGTATCCTGACATACAAGTCGATATCCGCCTAACAGATAACATAGTTGACTTAGTTGAAGGTGGTTTTGATATCGCTATTCGTGATGCTGAGCTTAAAGATTCAACATTAATAGCCCGCAAGCTATCACCGGATAAACGTATTATTTGTGTCTCTCCTGATTACCTTAAAAAATTTGGCGAGCCTAATTCGCCACAAGATCTACGCGATCATCAGTGTGTAATTTTAAATGGCCTTGAAACGTGGGTATTTGATACCCCTGCAGGTCATATAAATATTAAACCAAAAGGCAATTTTAGAACCGATAATGGTGAAGCCATGCGAGATGCGTGCGTTGATGGTTTAGGGATCGCTATGAATGCCACATGGAGCGTCTATCGTCATTTACAATCAGGGGAACTGGTTCAAATTCTTAAAGAATATCCTCTGATTTCTAATGCTGCTATCTGGGCGGTTTATCCCAGTTCACGTTTATTAGCGCCTAAAGTAAGAGCTTTTATAGACTATTTATCCGAACAATATGGCAGATATCCTTATTGGGATGAATCGCTAAACAAATAAGTGTTAAATTATAACTGCATAAATTAAAATTTCGGCCGTTCTACACAGCGAAAATAAAAGCACTGCTGTTAATTGACTAAACTCACTCAATAGCAATAAGTTGTTTAGTAAGTGCCCAAAGCCTTTTTTGAGCGGTTAAATTGTAAGCTTGTTCATTCGCTCTGTCGGGACGTAGCTGTGTAAAATATTGTCCCGTCACACCGTTTAACTCAGGGGCACAAGCTAGAAACAATTGGGCAAGTGCTCCTGATTCAGGACTATTGTTTGAGCCGCCATAAGCCTGTTGAACCATACGAGTATTTAGAAATGAACCAGGGTCGAGTGCGTTAATTGTAATACCTTCATCACGAATCTGCTCAGCAAAAAAAGTACTGAACATCACCACTGCCAGCTTACTTTGAGCATAAGCCGATGAAGCATTAAACGCATTTTTCATCATCAAGTCATCAAACTTCAATGGTCGCTGCGCCGCCGAGGCAATATTAATGATACGACCTTGAGTTAGCGTTAGTGCAGGTAACAATAGTTCGCATAACATCGCTGTTGCTAAATAATTAACCGCAAAGCGTAATTCATAACCCTCTTCACTAATTGTTCGCATAAATTGCTTTTCGCTGGGCCCAGGTCCGACACCCGCATTATTGATCAATACGTCAAGTTTAGGATGGTCTGATAATATCTCTTCAGCAAGATGTCGTATCTGTACTAACGCACTTAGATCAGCATGATAACCATACACTTGGACATTACCCGTTGTTTCTTTGATACTTTCAACGGTATCATTAATTTTATTGATTGAACGTCCATGTATCAACACTGTTGCACCACGTAATGCTAATTTTTCAGCCGTGATCCGACCGACGCCATCGGTTGACCCCGTAATGAGTACGGTTTTATTGTGCATAGTCAATTTGTAATCATCTAAATCGATATCATTCATATTGTGTCCCCCAATGGCGTTTTGTCACGTTAGTTATCAATAAAAACCGATTTTACGTGTAATGTATCCATATACTCTCTAATAGTTATGATTTGTTCATCCTTAATTTCAAACAAAAAATGGTACATGTTATTGTAAATAGTCCCATCAGATTTTTGACCATAGGATTCAACCTCAGCAGCAACGCGATCTCCGCTAGCTGTCCATCCTGAAGGCGTTAGTGTCATACCTTTTGGGAATATATTATTGACCGTATTCATCAAATCAGCGACAGCAATTTTGTCCATTTCGCCTGAAAGAGGTAAACCACCTTCTCGACCCATGACTTTCCAGATGGCAGCGTTATTTAGCAGAGATAGTACACCTTCCACATCATTAGCCGAAAATCGTTCAAGAAATCTATTAATCACTAATTTATTCTTTTCAGTACTCATTTGACCTCCTGAATGCCCATGACTAACTGGTCCCAATTACGTTGATTATCCATATCATTTTGCGCACCGTTATCATCAGCATATTGAAAACGTTGTTGAGCCGGTGTTTTACTCATAGATTGATATAGCCAATAAGCTTCTTCTTTAAGAGCAGCTTCAATTGGTAGATCAATAGATGCATAAACCGCACGCTTACATGCTTCGATTGATTCGGCTGGGAACTGACCGATACGATTAGCTAACTCATCTACATACGGACCAATTTTATCGGCATCGAGTGCTTGGTTGATAGTCCCATATGCTTGAGCCTGGTCTGCATCAAAATCACGAGCACTTAAAATTATTTCCAACGCACGACCCAAACCTACTTGTCTAGCCATACGAGATGCACCACCACCACAAGGTAAAATGCCCATACCCGCTTCCATCTGCATAAACTTCGCTCTACCCCTTGCAGCAAAACGCATATCACACGCCAGCATAAATTCATGTCCACCTCCACGGGCAAAGCCTTCAACTTTAGCGATTGTTGCTTGAGGAAGCGCACTAACTCGCTGTAAAACCTTTTGCAAATAAAGTAATTCTATTTCTTCCCTAGGTATTGCCTGCGTAGATATATCTTTAAGGAAGTTTGTGTCTGCATGAGCAACAAAAATTTCAGGATGAGCAGATTGAAATACAACGACTTTAACGCTGCGATCATCTTCTAAAGTTTCTGATAAGCGATTAAGATCATCAAGCATCGAAATGCCTTGAATATTAACAGGACCAAAGTCAAAAGTGACCGTTAGGACAGCTTGATTTTGGCTAGCATAAAACGTTGTATAATTTTCATAAACCATAAGAATCTCCAAATTTGTTACTAGATAAAAGTTGTAAATTACAGATACAGGTTAGCACTCGCATTATCTATTGATAATTGCCTTTTTGGTAGATTCTGTTTATAGATTTCATTGATAGTATTTTATGCTGTTATCCATTACTTATTTAAGCCACTATTTTGTAATATACATGGTGTAAAGCTTAGATATGAAAGCTGAAATTACACTATTACTTTCTTGAATTTCACATTCGTTTCACAGGCATACCCATACGATACCAGCATGAATTATTACTGTGGTGTAAATTTATGACTAGTTCAATTGAATTAAAAAGTGTGTCTCAATCCTTTGCAAACAACTCTTCTGGCAGTCTTGGACATAAAAACTCTACTTCTGAAAACACGACTAATAAAAATAAGGCTTCAATTATTACCTTATTTAAAAATCTTGATTTAACTATAAACCAAGGACAATCCTACGCCATAACAGGCCCTTCAGGTGCTGGTAAGTCAAGTTTACTTATGCTGCTTTCAGGTTTAGAAAAACCCAGCTCAGGTCATGGTCATTACCTTAATGATAAACACACTTCAACACTTGATAACTTACGCTCAGACATTGGTTTTATTTTTCAACAATTTCATTTACTGCCTGAGTTAACTGCTTTGCACAACATTGCTTTACCATTGAAATTACGTGGTGATAAACAAGCAATAAGCAAAGCAAAGCAGTGGTTAGAAAAGGTAGGTTTGTCCGATAGAGCGGATCATAAACCATCACAATTAAGTGGTGGAGAACAACAACGTGTTGCCATCGCGCGTGCGTTAGTATTTTCACCCAAGTTTATATTTGCCGATGAACCAACGGGTAATTTGGACCAACATAATGCGAATGAAATTTCTGATATTTTATTTGCCTGCTGCCAAGAAAATAATGCCGCTTTAATCATAGTCACTCACAGCAATGCCCTTGCCAGTAAAGCACAGAACATTTATTCCCTTGCAGATGGAGAGCTCACTAAAACGTCATCGATTAATCCCACTGAAGAACAAGACATCACTAAATACCTCTCTACAGAAGAGCAGCGGGTAGCATCATGTTAAATCATCATATGCTATTGGCTTGGTACTATTTCACGCAAGAATACCGCCAGCCTCACCAACAATTACTGCGCTGGGTTCAAGCGATATTAATGATTTTTATCGTCACTTTATCGTTATCCAGCAACAGCATTCAAAAGTACCTGGAAGGAAATTTACAAAATCTTTTGGGTGCCGATGCGGTATTAACTCAAAAAGATAAATTAACAACGGCTCAGTTAACTTCGTTGAGCAATTTCAGTGATAATGTGGTCAAGACAATGCAGATTAATGCTACGTTAACATTCAACGATAAGTGGCAACGGTCCAAGCTCAAAGCGGTAGGAAATGACTACCCCTTACAAGGGAAACTACTCACTTCAACTTCTTTGCAGAGTCCAGCAACAGAAACCAACGGTGGTCCTACAGCAGGAAATATATGGTTAGACAGCCGTCTATTTGCCAGCCTAACATTATCGATTGGTGACGCTATAAGCATAGGTGAACGAGCCTTTATCGTATCAAGAGTGCTAATTCACGAGCCTGATAGATTGATGGAAGGACATAATGTAGCTATGCGCGCTATCATCAATGTGGATGATATGGAAAAGTTAGCTTTCCCAACAGATCTTATTCAGCATCGTTACCTTGTTACGGCATCAAAATCACAGATACATCAACTCATTGAGTGGCAACAAGCGCAACTTCCCGCAGCGAAAATTCATCATAAAAACGGCTCTCATCCGTTAGCCTCCTTTTGGCAACGCACTGAAAACTTTTTAGGCTTAGCCTCCATTATTTTATTTTTTATGGCTGCTATCGCTATTGAACAAATAGCGCAAGTACACTTAAAAAAAGAACAGTATTTTTCAGCAATTTGTATGAGCTTAGGCGCTTCAAAAGCAACAGGTTTACAGTTATCACTGATTAAATGGTTCATTAATATAGTGCTACTTATACCTGTTGTGGTGATTTTATCTAGTTCATTTCATTGGTTGGTCATCGGTTGCTTATCTGAAACATTTGCTGAAATCACCTGGCAATTAGAGATCTGGCTTACCGCTAAAACGGTCGCAACTTGTGTATTACTGTTTGCCGTCTTTCATTCACCTGTTTGGTTAACCTTGTGTCAAACATCTGTGGCTAAGTTGTTTCATCAAAATCAAAAAAGTATTTCGTTAGCGCTCATTAAACTATGCGCCTTGGTGGTTCTTGTTTTTGTTGCTGTGAAGTACTCAGATAATGGTTTATTAACCCTGATGTTAGTCGGTAGTATTTCAATCACTATCGCATTAATGGCAGCGATAAGCTGGACAGTATTAAGCTTAGGTGAAAAAGCTACCCAACAATTTTCAGGACTCATCCCTTTTACCTTGTTTATGATGAAACAGCGTTTATTAAGCAAAAGCACTCAAATGTTGGGAATTGGATTAAGCACATTTTTATTATTGTTTACGCTCATGCTTTTAAAAGACTTAGGCGACACCATGGTTTCATACCAGAGAACACATGATGGTAATGTGATGATTTCACAAGCAAGTCAGCCTCAAATGAAAGCAATCGAGCAATGGTCAAAACAACATAATATTAATCTGCGTCAAACTAAGCCTTACTTGTATGCCATAGTAGTGAAAATCAACAACCAAACACTCAGTGAATTTACACAAAAGCCCAGTGACAGCTTAGCGACATTATCAAACGCTATTAGATTGCATTGGAGTGAAAAACTTCCAAAGAATAACCGCTTGGTTCAAGGGGCATGGTGGCAAAAAGAGACTAAAAACTGGCAACAAATATCCCTTGAAGATGAAGTAATGACCGATTTAGGTTTATCCCTAGGAGACGAGCTTACCTTTATTATTCACCAACAAAGCTACACTTTTACTATTACAGCGAGTCATGAATTTAAACCCGGCGCAGGTTCAATTACTTTCTGGGTGCAAATGCCCCAGACAGCCCTGCAACACATCAATGCGCCGCAATATAATATGTCTAGTTTAGAACTGAATGAGGATCAATGGCCACTGCTTAGTCAATTATGGGAAAATCACCCTACTATAAGAATGGTCTCCCTACAGGAATTAACAAAACAGTTTGATGACATTTTAGCCATGATCACCAAAGTTATCAGCGGTTTTGCGGTGATGATTATTTTACTCGCCATTATTGTGATTTTGTCATCAATTAATGCACTTGAAAGCAAAGAAAAGAAAAAGAACAGCGTGATAATGAGCTTTGGTTTTTTAAAAAACACCTGTTTGCAGCTCAATATTATTGAATGGTTAATTACCGCCTTAATCATAGCAATAGGTGCAATAGCCGGTACCTACATTACCGGTATGTTAATTTATCAATCTCAGTTCTCACTTTCTTATCAACCTGACTTATTCATATTGTTCATAACATTAGCCATTATTTTGTCCACAGTTACCTTATTAGGTGTATACGCTAGTCGACATAGTTTAAAGAGTTCGGTTAAGCAATTAATGGCCGATATATAAAATATTATGTTTAACAAAAAAGTATCACATATTGCTTGAGCCAAAACAGTTTCACATCTATTTCACGTAGTCTCGATCATAATGTCGTCATACTAAGGCGAGAGAAACAAATGAACATTTTAAAACAACACACAGTAGTATTAATCACGCTATTTGCTACGTTAGTGATGACGGCTTTACCTGCTCAAGCAGCATTAAAATCGGACAACAATAAAGTGTTAATGGTCGTTAGTGGTAATGACCAAGGAGATAAACAACCCGGATACGAATTTGATGATTTCTCAAAAGCGGATACTGTGTTTATAATCAATGGCATTGTTGTTGATATCGTCAGCCCTAAAGGCGGTCCAGTTGAAGCCGATAAGTACAATCCAAGTAATAGCTATAATGCAAAGGTATTAGTTGATAAAGCTATTACTGCAAAACCTAATTTCAAAGCAGCGCAAGACATGTTAAAAACCTTGTAAGAAAATTGCTAACGAAAGCAGCTCTTTACTATTTTTAGCATCAAAATATTACAGGGCACTTTAATTCGAGAAACTAAATGAATAATCAATCTTTGTATATTCTAGTCGTTGAAGATCAACAAAGTATCGCCCAAAATATTGCTAACTACATGGAAGATAAAGGACATGTATTAGACTTTGCAACCCAGGGTGATCAAGGATTGGAACTGGCATTAACTAATCATTATGATTTAGTCATTCTCGATTTGAATTTACCCGTTATGGATGGGCTTGAGGTTTGCAAGCAATTGCGTAAACAAGCTCGCCATCATGTACCCATTATCATGCTCACCGCAAGAGACAGTATCGAGGATAAAATTTCAGGTTTTACTCTTGGTGCAGATGATTATTTAACTAAGCCCTTCTCTTTAGAAGAACTCGAAGTTCGCTGTTTCGCTTTATCAAGACGCCATTTATTACAAACCAATGATACCTTAATATTTGATCAGCTATGCATTGATAGAAAAAGACAACGAGTCACGCGTTCTGGACAAAACCTTGAATTACATACTATGGGCTATCGTATTCTCACAATTTTAGCGGAAGCTTATCCTCAAGTCGTGAGTCGTTCAAAGTTATCCCAGAAGTTATGGGGAGATGAGCCTACAGAATCCGACGCACTTAGATCTCATATTTACCAGTTGCGTAATATGTTAGATAAACCTTTTGATTATCCGATGATTAAAACCATGCACGGTATTGGCTTCCTCTTAAATGTAGAAAGTCATGTAAAAAGCGATGTAATAAACAATGATAAATAACAATAAAACTAATCAACCTCAAATTCCAACACCTAAAAACCCAGTGAAATTTCACAGTTTAAGTAGAAAAATTGTTAGCCAATTTTGTTTATTTACCTTGTTAATATCTGCGGTTTGGGGCGGGTTTTGTTTCATTTTAATGTACAACATTGAAGATGAATTTATTGAACGTGAAGTCAGACAAGAAGCTCAATTTTTACAACAAGGTTATGATCAGGATAAGTCTTGGTCAGCCCCTCGCGTGAGCCATATGACGTTGTACTTCTCAAAAAGTACTTTACCTGATGACATCAAGCAGCGATATATTGCTGAACCAAACAGAAAAGAATTTTCAGGAGAAGACGGTCGTCACTATCATTTATTAGCATTACCCAAATCAGAAGATGTTTACCTTGTCGCAGAAGTCAGTGAAATGCTGTTAGTCCGCCCTTTCACTAAAGGCATCTTAAAATTAATGTTGATTGCAGGCTTAATATTAGTATTACTTGCCTTTGTTATCGCCTGGCAGATAGGCAGAAAAACCGCTATGCCATTGAAGCAACTCGCCGATTTAGTTAATGGTGTTGCCCCTGAACAAATCCCCGATAAGTTTGCACAGCAATTCCCTAATAATGAAATAGGAATTTTAGCGCAGACCCTAGAAACCGCGATGACCCGAATTAACCAAAGTTTGGTCAGAGAAAAATGTTTTACTCGTGACGTCAGCCATGAACTTAGAACCCCTGTCTCTATTATAAAAAATGCGGTAGAGGTTTATCGTAATCAACACTCGACTGATGTAAGTAATCCCGTGATCGATCGTATATCCCAAGCGAGCACGCAAATGGAGCAAACAGTTACCACGTTGCTTACCCTTGCAAGGGAAGAACATACCGAAGTAGACAAAAAGCACATAAAAATACTGCCCTTAATTGAGCAATCTATTATTGACCAGAATCACCTCATCAATAACAAACCAATACAAGTGGAAGTAAATGATAATTGTAATGTAGACGTTTATGCGCAATCAGGCATGTTAACGGTATTATTAGACAATTTAATTGCCAATGCTTTTCAATATACTCAACAAGGTAAGGTCATCATTGAGATGCAAGATAAAACACTGATTGTTGCTGATACCGGTCCAGGTATACAACAAAGCATTTCAGGTAATATAACCGAACCCGCAGTTAAAGGTAGTCAAAGTACGGGGTATGGTTTTGGCTTATCGATTGTAAAACGTTTATGTGAACATCAAGGCTGGTTATTAACGCTTTCAAGTGAGCAAGGAACTAAAATTTCTATCACGTTGAAGTAAAACCTTGAAATGAATCACTTCGAAATAACGGTTTGCTCATGCATTTTCAATGGCCTGATAAATCAGGCCATTGTTTCATAGTTAAGCTGTTAAGGTGTTTGAATCAAGTTGGGGGAACTTTCAACTTCATTGTCGCTAGGATTTTCTTCTTCAGTCTCAACAATTATATCGCCATCAGGAAGCACCGCATTTAACAGCAACGCAATTACTGAGCCGGTAGTAATACCAGAAGCAAGAATGATTTTAAGGAAGTCGGGTAAGTGACTTAACAACTCAGGACGTACAGTTACTGCCATACCCGCGCCAATACTTACCGCGATAATAATGCCATTTCTTTTAGTGTGTTTAGTGTGAGATAAAATATTTACCCCTGCAGTAATTATCATTGCAAACATAACCAAGCCAGCACCACCAAGCACAGGAAGTGGTATAGCTACTACCAAGGCACCAATGATTGGAAATAAACCAGCAAGAATCAACATGGCGCCCGTGATGGCAACAACATAGCGACTTGCTACGCCTGTCATGCCAACAATACCTACATTTTGTGAGAAAGAGGAAAAAGGGGTAGTAGAAAATAATGACGCTAAAGCTGAACCTAGCCCATCACATAATATTCCACTAGATAATTTCTTTCCGGTTAATTTTGTTTTTGTCACATTCGATAGTGCTAAAAAGTCACCGGTAGATTCAACTATTGTCACCAAGTAGGCAATAGACATACCGATAATGCCGCTAATTGGAAAAGTTAAACCAAAATGAAAAGGACTTGGCAAAGCAAATAATGGAGAATCTTGCACTGGCTTAAAGTCGACCAAACCTAAGACCACACATGCCATGAATCCCAGCGCCATACCTATTACCACAGCGGCTGCCGATAAGATCCCTTTGCCAAAAATAGATAACAGTATAACCGTTGTTAAAACAAATAATCCTATCGCTAAATTAGGCAGTGATGCATAACCTTCTTGTCCTACTTGACCACCTGCAAACCAATCAACGGCGACGGGAATTAATGACAGTCCAATTAGGGTTACAACTGTGCCTGTAACTATTGGTGGGAAAAATCGTCTAATCATTGGCATAAAAAAGCTGCCAATAATCATAACGAGTGATGCAACTAAAGCCGAGCCTAGTATTCCTGCCACTCCGTGTTCAAATCCAATAGCGATGGAAACGCCGACAAAGGTAAAACTGGTTCCCATAACGCAAGGAAGCCTAATTCCAACGGGCCCAACCCCTTTACACTGAATAATAGTAACTACACCCGAAACTAGCATTGCCGCGTTAACCAATACGACAATATCCTCTACCGGTAGATTCAAAACACCACCAACGACTAGCGGTACAGTTATGATTGCTCCTAAAGCGGCGAGTAAGTGCTGTGCTGCAAGTAATATGGAGGTACCAATAGGCGGCTTATCTTCAACTTGATATAAAATTTCCATGTTCTATTCCTAGTTTTTATTATATTTTTTGATATAGATTAAAAATATTGCTGATAATTTGGTCTATCAGACTCGCACGAACTTGACACTAGTGTCAACTCAGTGGCGATTTAACTTTGGAAAGATGATTTCGCATAGTGAAATTTAATTTTGTTTTGACTCAAGCTAAAACACCATTAACCTGTAAACAGAATTAGATAGAATGGGTGATTCTCAAGAATAAACTATCAGGTTAATCGTTCTTCAAGTCTTCTAATAAGTAACCTACTAGAGATTTCATCAACGGATTTATCATTAACTTAGCAGGATAAACCAATGAAACAGGAATGCGGTCAAATTGGAATTCAGTTAATATTGGTATCAATGTTCCATTATCTAAATACTGTTGAGTCAGAAACGTCGGTAGATAAGCGATGCCTAGACCTTCTGTTGCTAATTTTGCAACTATGTCGCCATCATTCGCTTCAGCAAAAGAATCAATAGGAGCATGATGCTCTTTGCCTTCTTCTTGATAACGCCAACGTAAAGGAAAGCGATTAGAGCTATCTACTAGACACTGATGCTTGGACAACTCTTTTGGGTGTTTAGGTTTACCATGTTGGTTGATGTACTGCTCACTAGCGACAAAGTTAATCTGGGTAGAACCGTATCGTCGGGCAATAAAATTGGAATCAGGTAACTCCCCAACCCGAATAGATAAATCTACCCCCTCTTGCACCATATTGACGAATCGATTGACGAATAACCAAGATATTTTTACCTTTGGATGTAATTTCATAAAATCACTGGCTGATTTTAGAAAGCCTAACGATGCAGAGCCACTAGGGGCTGAAATGGTTAAGTGTCCCGATAATACTCGATTCAAGTCGTCTGATTTATTCTCTAATTGTTCAACACTACCGATTATATTTCTAAATTGTTCAAGGTACTGTTTACCTTCAGCGGTGAGGCTCATGGCTCTGGTGCTTCTATAAAGCAATTGACACGCAAAGTGATCTTCTAAATCTGAGACCTGTCGACTTATAGCAGAAGTCACTATATTGAGTTCTCTTGATGCCGCGCTAAAACTTCCTTTATCAATGACAACAATAAAGGTACTCATCGCTTTTAATAAATCTATCTTTCTCTTCATGAGAATAATCATTTCTTTTCAAGGTTATTTTTCTATTTTATACAATCAATATAATACACACAACTTAAACAAGAAGACCATTTGGAGATTGATATGAAAATTTTATTAGTAGGTGCTAGCGGCACTATCGGACAAGCAGTTGAAGCTAACCTTAAATCTAACCATGAAGTTATTTCAGCAAATTATGCTAACGGTGATGTAAAAGTTGATTTAGGTAACCCAGAATCAATCCGCAACATGTTTGAAGTAGTTGGTCATGTAGACGCAGTGATTTCTACTGCAGGGGTAGCGGCTTTCGCAGGTTTTGATGACTTAACTGACATCGATTATCAAACGGCACTAAATAACAAATTGATGGGACAGATAAACTTACTACGTTTAGGAAAGAGTTTTATAAACGAAGGCGGTTCAATCACCTTAACATCAGGTGTTTTATCAAGAGAGCCTATGCACGGTAGTGCGGTAATAAGTATGGCTAACGGTGCATTAGAGAGTTTTGTTAAAGCAGCAGCTTTAGAAGTCGATAACTTTAGAGTAAATGTTGTTGCCCCAGTATTTGTTAAAGAAACAATGGCAATGATGGGTATGGATACGGAATCAGGTTTATCTGCTAACGATACTGCTAAAGCCTACATGGCAGCAGTTACAGGTAAAATGCATGGACAGACGCTAGATGCGCCAGATTACTTATAAGAGCACGAATTAACGACATAAATTAACTAACGACAGGTTAATTGCATCATTAAATCTGTAGTCCTGAATTAGGCTACAGATTTTTTATACTTAAGCGGATATAAAAATGACAATTAACTCTTTCTTTTTCAATTTTGATGTGTAAATAAACTCGGTACCCATAAAACGTCAAGCAGTTAAATTTATGACATAAATATTAAAAATTCGATCTACGTTTCACAACATTATAAAATGAATATGATGTCATTCTACCGACTCAGTTTAGTTAGAATATACGGTGAAAAATGATGAGCCAATACTTCAAGAAAATGGACAGTCGTATGCTTGTCCTAGAAAAGTCACTGAGGTTCCAAATCCCATATGTTTCTCTATATAAATGGTATTAGCGCCAACGTCACTTGCTTGGTTCTTCAAGTCATTGATACTGGCAATAGTGAGTTCGGTATTAGAAATGAAAAAAAAGCTATACCAATGCCCTTCTGATCCCACTAATTCACTAATGTAACGACAACCACTTACTTGTTCGTAATTACTAATAACGATAATTGGGCGAGTATCATCGTGAAGTTGCTGGGTATCTATCAAACTGCAGGAAACTAGCGATAAACTAGTTAACAATAACAGAATTTGTTTTATTTTAACTACTTTCATATTGCTCCATACTAGGGTCTGTTGATCTTTCGCGGTTAAATTTTGTTCGAGATAAAAGCGTTTTAATCGCGGCGAGTAGTATGTAGCCTAGTCATTCTAAGCAAATACTACTCAACAAAGAGTAAAACGCTTTTAGCCGAATCCTTCGGACAGCGTTTGTTGGTCATTTTTACGGCGTTATCGCTTTTTTATGTGGCGCTACATGGATGTAGCTTATTAGACAATGCAGGAGCATATTGTCCAGAACAACCACATGACAAAGGCTCTGCCTTGTATAAACACCCTACAAGTCGCTGCAAAAACAATCTCGAAAGATCAACAGACCCTAATGTAATTAACTGTTTTCTTACTCTTATTAATGAGATTAGTCTAATAAATACAAATTAAAACGTCATATTGAACATTATCTAACACCAGCCTACTCTGTCGTGCTTACCCTTAATAACACCTTAGCATTATACATTGGCGGAGTTGTTGCTAATTTTTAGCCAGAAATCTTCTTGGCAATGATTTATGAACGTCTTCTTTTTAGGAAATACTTGAGTATCGCCAGACTCAGCAATCACCTCATAAGAAATCCAACATTCAGCACATACTTGCTCATTCGCTTCAATCAAATCAGATTCGCTGCAATATTTCATTACAACGCCATTGGTAAATTGAAAAACTGATTCCGTGCACTTAACAACAATGTCTTGATACACATATGATTTGTCAAACGATTGGGAAGTTACTAACTTCACAACGCTGATCTCACCTTTTGTTGCCGCTATATAAGTACAAAGGTTGTTCATAAATCATCTTCCTGGTATCTCACTGATACATAAATCCATTTTACGTATTTGATAAGTATTAACTAAAACATATGAATCATGAAGCTATGCATATGTTTTATTTCTGTTTTCATAACAGTTAATTATTTAATAAGTTAGGTTTCTTTTGCAAAATACGCCATTATCTCAGCGGTTGTCATTTCTTTTGTTTCATTGGCAAAGCAATAATAACTGGGACGCATATCACTAAAATACTGCATATCCATTTCTAAGCCTTTCAAGTTTGGAAACAAACCTACCGGCATATTATATTCACCTGTTCCTTTAAGTTTATAGAACAAATGCGTTCCACATTGAGTGCAAAAACCACGAGATGCCCAAGAAGAAGATTCATACATTTTAACGTTTTCCTCTCCTTCGATGTTAACATTAGTACCGCATTTAACTGCAAAAAAAGGAGCTCCACCCCAGGTTCTGCATGATTGGCAATGGCATACAGTAAATTTAGGATTAATTTGCTCTGCGGTAATTTTGACTGCTCCACAAAGGCAGTTTGTTTGTGAGTGAGACATTGATAACCCCTAAAAAAATAAAATGTAAATAATAAAAACTAAAATCCATTTATAACCGTATTAACCTAGATAACCAACTTAAAAGTGATTTAAATGTTCTCAATATTTAAGAAAGACCCAGTAAAAAAATTGAATAAACTTTATGAAGCTAAACTTGAGCAAGCGATGCATGCACAAAGAAATGGAGATATTAAATCCTATTCAATGATTACTGCAGAAGCAGAGAAAATAGCCGTTGAAATACAAGCAATAGAGAATTCAACAAAACCATAACGAACTAGTCATGACACGTAACGGTATAAGGTTGCGTGTCATTATTCATTACTTCTGATAAGTCATTTACACTGCAGTTAGCTTGGACAAAAAACAATTCTTATATACCGTTGCCTTAGTACTTTCAGATAACTCTTTTATACTGTTGCATATTACTTAGATTCTAATAATTCACGCAGTGCTACAGGTAATATTTTTCTCGCTTTATCTGTGATCCCTTGCTCATGTTTTTGCCATAGAATGCCAAGGTAAATGACCAATAATCCTAATACGGTTAATGTGATAGGAAATAACCAGCTATCTTGAAATATATCGAACGCAAGGTGACCTATGTAACCACTGCAACCTAAAGCACCGAAAACAACAAATACTCGACGAACCAGCATTACCCCAACAAAGATCATGATGAGATTAATACAAAAGTAAATGAATTTAGAGAGTTCGCTATCCGAGTATTGAAGTGACATTCCTATCCAAAAGGCAATCACCCCAAATAAATAGATCCAAAAAGCATAATCAGCTTTATTTCGTGATCGAATATCAATCCAAAAAGCTAATGCAATCATCAATAAACCGCTGTACATAGAAACTAATTTTCTTAGCTCCCAATCAAAATCTCCACCAGAAAGCATTGCGGTGATATCCATTGATAAATACCAAAGCGTCACTGCAATCGGCATCATTAAAAATGGGTATTTGTATTTCCATGCGAAAATAGCACCAACAGCTAATGTACTTAGCTCCATATACAGCCAATGCCATTTAATATACCGATGATATTCTCGATAGACACTTTCATCTGGCCATACACCTAAGGCATGTTGCAATCCATAAACAGCTAATGGTGTTAACGCAATAACAAAAGTCCCACATATCCCAGCAGGGATATCGTAACCTTTAGCTTTAAAACTATTGGTAAGTTTCAAGCCAATAGCAGCATACAATAGAGAGATTGATACAATACCAAGACCTCCGAATGACTCCCAGCCTAAGCCCATAAAAAGCGTCATAGCAGCTATTGCAATCATGCCGCCAAAATAATAAAGAATATGAGTGAAATCGAATTTCGGTCCAATATTAGGTTGAGCGTTCAAAAATTCAATAAGTTTTTCTGATTGCTCTACGGAAAGAATATTTTCTGTTACAGCGTCTTTAAGGTTCTTTTTAGTTATGTTCAATCTAGATTCCTTCTATGATGAGCAGGTAACGTTCTGGTTAACAAACAACATTAAGTTTACTCGTATATCACTTTTAAATTGATATTATAAAAGTGCTTATTACAGCTCTGTTTCATGTACCGATATTGTAGTTTTACTTTTGACTGACTTATCAAAAATTTTTTCTTTAACAACTAAATAATCAGGATCTGAAAAAAAATCATCCATTTGCTTTGGATTTGGAAAAGCTATGGTGAAAACTCGATTAATATTGTCTGCTGTTTTTGTTAACAACACTTCAGAAACCCTGAAATCATAACCAAATGAACCACCAAAAGATTTTAGGATAGGCATCATTGCCTCCCGATACTTTTGATATTCTTGATCATCAATAACGTCTAGTCCCATTATTCTTTCATATGCCATGAAATATCCTTTAGAAGGTTGATAGATAGAAGGTCCCACTTAGAGGACAAATATTTTCACACTATTTATTAATTATTTTTCAACTTAATCACAAATAGATCTATAAAGCTACTCAATGCCTAGTAATACCAAACATTCATATACAGGGTAATTAGTGAAATATTTTACTAGCGGATTCAAAGGCTAAGCTGTGTTCGCATTGACTAGAAGAAAGGAGGGATATATTGCAGTATAAGAAAAAATAGGGTCTAAATTCTCCTAGACCCTAAGCGATGATAGTAAGTGGCCTTGCAACACTACTTAACTATTACGCCAACTGATGAGTGGCATCAACGTTGGCTAAATTATCGGTTTTCTAATTATATCTTAACGATAAAACGCTTCAACTGTGCCTTTTACCGTTCTCATAAGAGGTTGTCCGCGACGATCTAATGCTTTGTGTGCTGGAATTTTTACCCAACCTTCACTGATGCAATATTCCTCAACATCAAAATGCTCTTTGCCGTTTAGCATAATACCTATGTCGTGCTCGAAGATTTCTTCCACATGATGTGGGCTGCGAGGGTTAACAGAAAGGCGATCAGGTAAAGCTGGTAGCGAGGTAGTGTCGTTCATGTTCGTGACTTGTAGTAAATAAAAAGTGCGCTATTGTAGACAATATGGGCATAACGCTCAAGAGTTTCAGCAATAAATGTTAGTCCCCTCTATCAGACTATTTGTAAACCCTCTATTTTATTAACACTTAAATCTACTTAAGAATACCCTACGTTGTGAATCACTATTAAACGTTTGTTAGTTCTCTAATCTAGAATATTTATTTTGCAACATACGCAACGCTTTACCCACTAAAACGATGATAACTGCCCCTATTAACACAGGTGTGATCAAAAACCCCCACCCCTGAGCTGATAGCATAATGAGAATAGGATTAGCTCCTGCTGGCGGATGCGTAGTCTTAGATGCCAACATTGCCGTGACACCAAGCCCAGTAGCTAGTGCTAACGTTAGTGGTGTTACACCGACATATTGAACAAATACCACGCCAATGAATGCAGTGATAAAATGCCCTAAAATTACATTTTTAGGTTGAGCTAACGGACTATCAGGGACGCCAAACACCAATACTGCGGTTGCCCCAAACGGTGCCATTAGTAAAGCAACATCCCCCAAACTAGCTTCCATATAGGACAACAAACCTATAGCTAAGAATGCCCCAAAGCCAGCTATAACGGATAGCAAATAATTATTCATAAAAACCTCACACAGAGTAGACCGATTTGTCTACCTGCTATAGTAGACAAGTCGGTATACATTTGTCAATATAGATATTGATAGCAAAGGAGAAATAAATGAATAAGAAACGTGAACTTTTGGTAAGTACTTCACTAGCGCTTTTTTACGACAATGGCGTAAACTCTATTGGTATCAATGAAATATTGAAAATTTCAGGTGTGGCTAAAAGAACGCTTTACAGCCATTTTGAAAGTAAAAATACGTTAGTTTTAGCCGCTTTAAAACAAAGGCATGAAACGTTTATCACATGGTTAGAAGAGCAATTGTCAGACAGTCAGTCTGATCAAGAGGTTGTTGAGCAACTATTTAATTCACTTGGGAATTGGTTCGATAACAAGGATCCAAAGCTCGGTAATTTTAGAGGATGCTTCTTTATTAACACTGCGGCAGAATTTAGTGATAAGGGCAGTGATATTTCTCGCTATTGCAGTGAGCACAAAGAAGAAGTAAGACAATTAATACAAAAGAAGTTAACTTCAGATCATCCTCTCCTACTCGATGCTATATGCATTATGAAAGAAGGTGCCATTACTACAGCTTATGTAACAGGTAAAGGATCCGACGTTACCTCAAAATGCATCAAAGTATTGTCTGCGCTGTAAGTGCTAACGCCCACGTAAAGTGCCTTATAATACTGAACTTTAATAATTAAGAAACGAAAACAGGCAACAGTTTTTAATCCTTTTGAAGGTATTATTAGCTTGCAAGCTCTTCATTTAACACTTTTACTATTTTATTTATTGATGATGCACCATAACCAATTTTATGAAATAAAAGCTTACCATCCTTACCAACAATAAATAAATTTGGAATACCCTTAACGCCAAATTTTTTACCTATAGCACCACGTTTATCATGAGTTAGCGTTAATTTTAAAGAGGACAGTTTATTTTTAATGTGACGATATTGTTTACTATTTTCTTTAAAGTTTATAGCAACTACTTTAACTTTGTCGTCTCCAACTTTGTTTTGGATACCCTCTAAAATAGGAAGTTCTTTTAAACATGGTGAACACCACGAAGCCCAAAAAGATATAACGACAATTTTTCCCTTATTATCTTCTAACGTAACATCGTTGCCATTAACATCACGACCTAAATAATTAGGTGGGTATTCGCCTAGTTCCAATACCGTCTCGGCATTAATATTTAGTGACGTCATTGCGATTATTAGAATAATTATCCGATTTAGCATTTTTGTGATTCCTTTCTAACTAACACCCAAAATAACAAATTAAAGTATCGTTTAGTTAATTGTTAAAACAGCACATAACCTACTGCTTTTATTCCCTACTTTATTTTTTTATTGGGTAAGTTGAACACTCAATTCTTTTATTACAGGGATTACTGATATAACTAATAATCCCCCCATAGAATAGTTAAACACTTTCCGGTGTTGTTTAGATTTAAGTCGCTTTTTCAACGTTGATCCGAAAAACAACCAAATACCTACACAAGGAAACGAGATAACCAAAAATGTTAAGGCTATGATGATATTTTGGGTGTAAAAATCTACACCAACGGTTGTAAACGCAGCTATTGCTCCCGTTGCTACCACCCAAGCCTTTGCATTCAACCATTGAAACAAAGCGCCTTTCATGAAAGTTAACGGCTTGGCTGGAGTATTTGACATAGTTATTTCATCAGCCGTAGCGATTAAAAAAGCTAAATACAGTAAATACAAGGTACCAATAAATTTTATAAAGATATGTAAAGTAGGAATTTTTTCAAAGATCTGCCCAAAACCAATACCGACAAGCAGTAACATTACGGCAAACCCAACACAGATCCCCAAAAATAATGGCATACTTCTACGAATACCAAAATTGACACCAGAAGCCATAATCGTAATATTGTTTGGACCAGGAGTAACTGACGATGAGATTGCAAACAGTACAATTGCGATTAAATAATCCATATCCTCTCTTATTTTCCTAAGGCCTCATTAAGGCTAAATAAAAGGGACTGAAATTGAGCTGCATAACCCAAACTCGTATTGAGTCCCTATTAATGATTTATGATGTAAATTATTGTTATTTATCATCTTTCCTAAATAATAGATCGACTAAAATCGCTTCAACACTCAATGAATCATCACGGTTATCCTGAGCCATTTTACGTGATCTTTCAGCTGCTTCAGGCTGTCCTATAGATTCATAATAATCACCAGCCTTTTCATCATTGTCGGCTTTCTTGTTTAACGCTGAGTTTGATGCACAACCACTTAATATAAGGGTGAGAAGAAAAATAATAATATTTTGTTTTGGCATTCCATGCTCCATTTTAAAAATAGGTAGTATCTAGGTGACACTAACACTCTACGGCCCACTGAAGGGCTTTTATAGGTTGACTAAAATAGTGACGTACGTTCAGCAACTACTGTTGGGCATCACATTGATTTACCTTATCTTTTTTCACTCGCATCTTTAATGTGCTTTTTTAACGAATCAACTTTCGCCATACACTGTTCTCTTCTTTCACCTGTCATATCAGAGCACTTTTTTGAAGGTCCACTATCATGAGTAGCCATATTTGCAACGCCTGCTATGGCTAAACATACTGGAGTTGCAGAGCCACAATTTTTGGGTTCATAGTAATTGGGGTTTGAACTACAACCACTTAACCAAAGCACTAAAAAGATGAAGAATGATTTTAAAAATGACATATGTATTTAATCCTTTAAATATAACGGCCCCCTAAGAGGAAAAATAATTGGCTATTAGGCTAGTGGAACGAAAACTAGCCAAGGGTCACAAGGCCCGCTTAAATCAATGGCTATATGCCCTTTACCACTCTATATGGATTTTTGTACCTACTTTTACCAAAGACATAAATTGATCCATTTCTGAGTTCGTTAATGCGATGCACCCATTTGTCCAATTGAACCGCTGCGTAAATGCTGAAACCCCAGCAAGCTCATTTCGTTGTCCATGAATCATAATTAAGCCCCCTGCTGAAAAGCCTTTTATTTTTGCATTATCTAAATCGGCTTGATTAGGGTAACTAATATGCATTGCACGATAAAAGGATGAATCTTCCTTTTTGTAATCTAATATGTAAATACCTTCTGGTGTTTTTTCATCACCTTCTTTTTCTTTATGCCCTTTCGGATTTTCACCAAAAGCAACATGATATTCTTTAATTGTTTTTCCATTTTCAAGCAAATACATTCTGCGTTCAGATTTATCAATTTTAACAAGATCAATCTCTGCAAAGCAGGAAAAAGACAAAACAGTTAACATTAACACAAGTATTTTCATGGTATATAAGGTCCCATAAAGAGGTAAAAATTGATAGAACAACCAACTACATTTTGAACGTTTAAACGCATTGTTAGTTATAACTACAAGAGCTAATTATAACTCTTTAACCATAAAATACTTACAACCAGTTTTAGGATAACCCTGTTGTATCCACTCAGTTTTATAGCCGTGTTTTTCATAAAAAGGCATTGCTTGAAAATTTAGCGTATCTAAAAGGCATTTTATACACCCGCGTTTTTTACCTAACGCTTCTACCTCTTTGAGAATTTTACTACCTATATTTTGGCCACGTAATTCATCTGAAACCCACAATGTATCTAATAATAACCAATTGCCAAATGAACGAGCTGCAGCACCAGCAATAACCTCACCTTCATCACTTTTAATTTGTACGGCTAAGGGGATTCGTTCACTTACTTCCCAATTAGCCCAATTGAAGTCACTAATTTGTTTATTCAGATAATCAATTAATTCTTGCTCTGGGTTTTCTACTACTTCAATATTCATTAATACTCCGGGTTATCTTTTATTTGTTAATTTACTTGTTATATTTCTGCTCTACAAGTTATCAATCAGCTTAAAGTATCGGCTTAATACTCATTTTATTGGAATGATTAATTGATGTACCCAAGATAAACTCCTTTAACTGACTAAATATGAGATTGGTTAAATGTCTATCTAAGTGGTACATAGTCAACTGCTGCATGCCCTACTTTAGTTTTTTATAACCAAGTTTTTACGTTGATACAAGTTCTTCACACACTCTGCTTCTCTTATATCTACGCATTGTAATAAAGTATCTTTAGATTTTCTCGATGCATCAACTTGTCCATTATCCTTAGGAATAAAAAAGAGTAGAGCTAGAAAAGAAAAAGTAATTGAGAATGGAATGTGAACAAGTGCATAGCCAATATGCTCGCTTTTAGATAGAGAGTAATCAAAGATCGCAATATAAATATGAATAGAAGTCACCACTATTATTGGTAAACTAAAAAGAATTAATAAATTCCCAGAGTATTGAATATCAAATAAATATAATATTATTGATAAAAAAACGTGTGCCATTGAAATAACAGGCGGAAGTATTAACAGAATTTTTAGCATATGTTGTAAAAGCCTTTAATAACCTTTTAATAGACAGTTGTTTGAAAAAGAAAAAACGAGACATAATTGTCATTTAAAGCACATACTAAACCCGATTATTTCGCAACCAATACCCATTTATGAAGCTATTAAGGTTTTACTAAAATGGTGTAGCAAAGTGGCGCTTATTCTGTGTTATTAGTAACAGTCAAATCAATTAAAACACATTGAATAAAATGCCCACATGCACCTACAATGCTTAACGGCATTAATAAAATCAATAATGAATCAAGTTGATTTCCACCAGAAAAAAATTCAATGCTTTTTAGAAAAACAATAGGGACCATTGCTAAAAACATTGCAAACCCTAAATGTTTTTTTACAACTGATTCGATATTCTTTTGAGTTAATAGATCCATATATATTCCTTTATTAGAGAGTCCTATATTCCAACCATATATCGCCCGTCAGAATAGGCAAAATTTAGTCGATTAGAAGGGTTTAACAAGATGACCCGTAGCTTCAGGTACGTGTCCTAGTTTACTTTATTATTAGAGCTTTTCTCCACAAAATAATTGAATAAGTAACTGGTTTTGTTACGTAATGTAAATACGACCAAGGATAAAAATATTGCGACTGAAATAGCAGCTAAAATGTCGAGAGGAAAATGGATTCCACCAAACACTATTGATAAACCACTAATAAGACTAAGTACAAACAACACAATACCTAAGCCCCACTACACTCCTTGCTTAATTTGTTATGTGTTAACAGCTAAATAATTTAACACTGAGACTGGAGAATATTTTCAAAATGTGGAGATACATAGCGCAATACCAATCCAAATGCGAAAAGCTACCGTACATTAATAAGAGAGACAATTAACAAAGAGAGCTTGTCATGAAAAAATTTGCACTTCAGATATACGATTACTACAAATATATTTTTGACTCTAGCAAAAACCCACTGAGACATATTCCTGACCCAGTCAGTAGATTCTATATTATGACAATCCTAGCACTTATGTGGAGCGGAGCATTTGCGGCCTATCTCGGCAGTATCATCTACTTTGGGATAAGCCTAGCAGCACACATCATATTATTACTCATGTTTTTCTTCACCATGGCCGTGTTTTATGATGCAGAGAGAAGCCACACTTCCTGGTTGCTTAAATTACGTAAAGAGAACTGATAGAACTTAGTTAGCGGATGCTTTGTGCGAAGGAGTTAGGAGTTTCTTTCATTATCGACTCGTTATTATCTAGAAATGAAACTCCAAGTATTTTGTCATTTTATGGTCATGTTAGGGGCCATGTGAACGACCTGTTGTATTTAAACTTTTGAATCACTTTTATACCGACTTTATATCTGCCGGAACTTGGTAAGTTAGCCATTTAATTTTGTCTGATAATTTATCGTAAACACTACGGCCTCTATAATTATTATCCGCGGTTACCCAACGAACATAGGGCAAACCATCACTGTTTGTTTACTATTATCATTTCTTTAGCTACGTGCGCTGCTGACGGTAAAAACATTGTAGAAACAATTCGTTGATCAACTACCACCTCATACTTATCTTTTAACGTTTTTTTATTTTGTGCAATAGCACCGTTTTTATTCAACTGACTTTCAACTAAGAAAGGTAATAAACTACCTTCTTTTGCCCATGGTTTAGACTTTTCAGTTGAGTCAGGAAAACCAGCAACTCTTTTACCTTTAACTAGAAATTGACCAGAAGATAAAGTGACATTAGCAAAAGCACCTGCTCCGTGACCTCCTGAACCTACAACACCATTTGCTTCATAAATTTTAGCAATAATTAACTGCAACTCTTTGTTGTTAGCAACATCAAACAATGGACCATAACCGCCACCAATATATACCCCCCAATAATTATCGGTAATAACTTGCTTTGGAGCTAAAGAGTTATTAGCTTTATCTAAAAAACCTTCATATTTTATGGTATAGCTGCTGATCCCTAGAGGATCCATCATGAATTCAACCCGCCCTCCTTTAGGAGAAACAAAATCAACTTCATAACCATGACTTAAGAAAATATGATAAGGAGGGGCTACTTCCCATAAGTTATTTCTTGCATCATGCTTTTCAGCATCCCCCATATCAATGATGTTTGATGCAATAATTAAAATCTTTTTCGGTGGCGTCGCAGTTGAACTAAATGAAATTAATAATATTGTTATAAATAAAATAGAAGTTAAGTATTTCATTATTTTCCTTAATAAATAAATTTGTAGTTTAGATGCATCAAAGTAATAAAAGGTTTAAATGGAGATGTATAAGCACTTAAAATCTATATAGCAGCTTATACTATTGTAATTAGAATTTAATTTTACCGATTACCATATCCTTAAACATAACCCAATCACCTATCAAACTGTAAATCGGATATACAAAAGTAGCAGGTCTATTTTTTTCAAATATATAGTGTCCCATCCAAGCGAAACCGTACCCAATCACAGGTATAAACCACAAGAGATGGAAACCTCCGTACATTGCTACGTAAAAAATCAATAATAGAATAAAACAAGAGCCAACAAAATGAAGTCGACGGCATATCAAATTTGTATGTTGGCTGAGGTAGAATGGATAAAATTCAGAAAAATTATTATATTTTTTTGCCATAGGACTCTACTTGAATGTTTACACTATTGGTGTTGGATAGAAAGCATATAATGCCGCACTAACGGGTGAAGTAATAGTTTACATAACTGCACTGAGTGAATGCATCCACCGCTGCGTGTTACTTTGAATCACTTGTTAACCTTCGAGACTTGAGATACCCCAAAACCCATTGCTTTTGGAGTTTAGTTTCCAACCTTTTTTTATTAACGATCTTCGAATATGCAGGTTTAAATACCCATGACCAAACAAAATCACTTTATCTTGTTCTCGTGCTAATTCAACTAAGTGATCCGAAGCTAATTCAGCACGAATTTTTGCTTGGCGATACGATTCGAAAGAACCTTTTAGTCCGAGCATCCAAAAAGCTCTATTGATATAAACCCAAGTCATCGCTTTAAATCGAAGTGGAAATTTATATCTCGGGATTTCCATTTCTCGATAAAGTTTAGAGGTTAATTCAGGTGACTGACCAGTATAGATACTTGCAGAATGTATCGCACGCTCAAGATCACTTGATACAATGTAATGGGATTTATATTCATCAAGTATACTGTCAGGTCGGCTATTTGTTGAAACATCAGAGAAGTTATATCGACGAACCCATTTAGTAAAATCTACCGCATTTAGAACGGGGTTATTTGCCGAAGTAGGCTTTCCATGCCGAATTAATATTATTTCCATTAGAAACCTAAGCCACGTAAAGCAGCAATTAATAGCGGGTTGAATATATGACGCACAAACAACAACCATCGGTGATGTATCCTGTTAGTTTTTTTGTCATAATTTAAACTGACACATACTCTTCTTTGATTATTTTATCATTTTTCCAAGTTTGAATATGCTTACCCGTAAACTCATTTAGTGTAGAGTCCGAGTTCATCATTTTATAATTAAAGGTTAATTCGGCAACATTACCATCAATAGTTTTTGATACTAATTCAACAGTAAACTCTTTAATTGAACTAACAAAACCTTTTTGCTTATCATAAGATTCCCGCATGGATTTCGCGAAAACTTTACCATTATTAAGCATGATGACATCTTCAGCATAATACTTTTCACATAACTCAAGAACCAAACCCGCTTGGTTCATCGCAATGAAATCATCTATTAATTTATTCACGATACAAAACCTTAAAATACAATGCCCCAATTAAAGGCAAATGTTGTTTGCTAAAATATTTAGAAACGAAACAATAAACTGTTTATTGTTCATCAAAATGGCTTGTTAAATACCGATTATTCCATACCTATGTACTTTGGATTAGCTTGAATACGAGCAATCCATTGTTGAATTGATGGGTATTCTGACAGTTCAAATCCCCCTTCATCAGCCACATGTGTATAACCATATAATGATATATCAGCCATAGTTAATTCAGAACCAACAAGATAAGGGCTACATTGTAATTGTTCTTCCATTACTTTAAGCGCCTTATGTCCACCAAGTTGCTTAGCTTCATACTCCGCTTTACGCTCTTCAGGTAACCCTAAATATTTGGCGATAAATCGAGCAACTGCTATAAAAGGCTCATGACTGTACTGTTCAAAGAATTGCCATTGTAGGACTTTAGCAGTGGTAAAACGACACGTACCAACTAATGAAGTCCCAGCTGCAAGATAATTTAAAATTGCATTTGATTCTGAAATAAATGTTCCATCATCTAGTTCAAGTAATGGTATTTTGCCATTTGGATTCTTTTTTAAATATGACTCTGCTTGAGTTTCACTTGCTAAGATATCCACTTCAATCCACTCATGATCAATATCTAAAAGTGAAGTAAGAAGTTTTACCTTATAACAATTCCCTGATTGAATATCTCCATAAATTTTCACTGAATTCTCCTTAGTCATGCATCACCAAATGCTAGACATAATCTAACATTGAGATGTCCACTCATAGTGGCTAACACTAATGTTTAACGCCACGTTAAGCAGCAAATAATAGTTAGCTTAAATTTGGAAACGAAAAAGACTAACTATGTTTTCCGTTTGATGTTCTTCTTAGGGCAACTTACCATATGACGTATCAATATCCACAGTGTAAGTAATACCGTCACGGTTAAAATTGAAATTTGTACTCTCACCTACAGTCAAATCTGTAGCACGTCCACCAACATAATAAGGCTTACCTGTTGATAAATCCTTTAGGTTTATTAATACATTAACTTTCTTAAAGTCTTCGGTTCGAGTAGTTAATTTTAATGAATATAATCCTTTAAAATCGAACGAATGAACGTCATTAAAGTTTACTAATACTGCGTTATTATAACTATGCTTGGTATTTGAACCATCAACGACTTTGGTTATAACAAATTGAGTAATTAAACCATCTTCAGCTGATGCACTTAATGAAAATACAGAAAAAATAATAGCAATGATAAATTTCATAACCTAACCTTCTTAGTGCCCTAGCGCCTGTATAACAGGCTTGTAATGCGTGACTAAAATGTCAGAAGCGGAAGCTAGCCAACGGTTAACCAAAGTAATGACTGAGCCATTAATGCTACAAATGCAAATATAACCAAGCATTTTGAGTCTCACCATGATTTGTTTTGATGTCATACTGCTTATTAGCTTTTTTTAATGTAGCCATTAATTTATAAGCTAATTTATTTCCCGCTTTTTCTAATAGATTACAATTGGCTTTTGGACCAATAGAAAGTAAATCTTTCTCTATTTTAAATGCGGTATCTTTCGCTAACTTCCCATGTCCCTTTTCATGTTTTTCCAAATTAGGATACCAATTAGACCAAACAACGTTAACGTCTGACTTTGAAGATTTAAGCTGGGGCATCGTATATTTTAACTTCAGTGTTGTTTCGATCTTAGTAAAAGCACATTGATTGTTATTTGATTTCCACCAAAATCGCCAGTTAATTTCATATTTAGTGTAACCATGAAAAACATTACCATCTTCTCTGATTGGTGAAGTGCTATTCAAAGTTTCCAGTAAGTCATCCTTAGATGTTGGGGCTACTTCATAAAATAAAGTATCTTCTACAACTATAGTTTCTGCACTTGAATAGAATGACAAGAAGATAGTTATTAATAGTATTACTTTCACAACATTCCCCTTGAAGCTGATTAATAACTCGATAAATGTTAAGCGGAATGAAACCGAGAAAACGGTTAACAGTCCCGCTTTAAATTCTTGTTAAGTTACTATTTACCAAAACATTTTAGTTTACTTGCAAAATAATAGTAATAAACGAATAGTAAAATACCTGTAATTAAAACGTCTACAGATGTTGTTTGATAAGTATCACTTTCATCTAAGTAAGAGGATTCAAGAAAAATTGCGTCAACTACTCCATAGAGAATACCAACAACAATTGATAGCACTAATAAACGTACAGTAATCGGTAAGCCTATGGTAACAAACCTAAGAATAAAATCTTTATCATCAATTGATTTGTTAACTTTATAACAGTAAATAACCCCAACAATAGTCAATATACTCATAGATGCAGTATTGACTGCGTCATAGAATCCATACACTAAACCAACAGATAAAAGTGGATCTGTGGCAATAATCATTAGGACGCTATAAGTTAAAAAGTACTTCAATTGCTCCTTTTGACTTAAACCGTCAGATTTTAATTGTTCAATTAATGGTGATATCTTCCAAATATACATAACTTTCCTTAGTTACTTAGTTCCCTAATAAAGGGCAAAAATATTGTTTTAAAAATGTTGTGGGACGAAAAAACCAACAGCTTTTTTGTCCGTTAGAAGGTATTGTTAGCAGTAGATTACTCTACTGGTACAACAAATGCGGCATCAGGATTACCAACTTGAAATACTGCCAACTTTAATGAGTTTTCATTACTTGGATTACGCGCCTCCATTTCTATGCCTGAATTCATTTGAAGAGCCTCACCTTTTCGATAAGTGATTTTTGTGCTACCTTCGAGCTCTACTTCAAACTCACCTTCAATAACATATATAAATAAATTGCTATTGTGATAGTGACGAGGAGCTTTCCATTTAGGAGGAAAAAGTGCTTCCCTAATTTGAACATCCTTACCGTCTTTTTCAGAAATAAAGCTTTTAAATAGTATCTTGTTATATTTTGCTGGCTCATCCGCTTTAGATGAGTAAGCCACACTTAAAAGTAGTAAAATTAAAATAGTTTCAATAATTTTATTCATTAGGACTTCACCTTAAATCAATAATTACTATAACGCTAAACTAAAAATTACACCTTTACCACTTTGAAATGCTAACGACTTGTTATAGTTTTTTTACTAAACAATATGTTGTATGACCTTTTGGATAATCAGGTAACTCACCAAATACTTTGTAACCTAGCTTTTCATAGAAAGGTTTAGCTTGAAAGCTAAGTGTTTCAGTTCGCATGTAGCCAAACCCTCTGTCTTTAGCAAAGTTTTCAGCTGCTTCCATTAAATTAGTACCTAGCCCTAAGCCCCTAGTTTCTTCAGATAACCAAAGCAATTCAATCGTGCAGTAGTTCCAAAATGCATTGGCTCTAATGCCTCCTAAGACTTTTCCATTTGTGTCTTTAGCAATGACAGCAAATTTGGTATCTTTTTCATAACCAACTTCGTCAGGTAGGTAATCTTTATTATAAGACCCAATACCAACACTTAATGCTTTAAGATCTTCCTGCGTAGGTGAAGTAGTTACGACGAGATTCATATATTTCGATATCCGATAGAGTTATAACCCGCTGTTAACAGGGTAAATATTGTTGGTTAGAATAAGTGACGAAAGAGTAAAAGCCAACTATATTTTTGCCTGTTTAACAACTGGTTACATTTTAATTTACACCACACAAATACCAATTACTTTTGCTGTCCCAAAACTCTGAGCCAAGGTTTAACAAAATGCCTTTTGCTAATGGAGGTTTTTTTAAATACGGTTGCCATTTTTGTAAATTTACGTTTTTTGTAAACCACCCCGTAGTCCTTAATTTCAAATCTTTGTGATCTTCAGATAACGAAAGTATTACACCTTGAGCTTGAACTTTTGCGAGAAACATTCCACTCACTGCATTTTGGTCAATAACACGATAAGTTACTTCTACATTATCTCTACAGGCCTGTTGGTTCAACAACGGAGAAGCATTGTCGTTAACTTTTTCTTTTCTCTTAATATCCTGACCATGCTCATTAAAAGAGTTGATGGGTGATTGAACTACTTTTTGCTCCTTAATTGGAACTTGCATTGTAGAGAACTTACCCAAGGCATGATTATCAATAATTGTTGGGTTAGAGGGGATTGTTTTTAGAGGGAATGATTCCTCTACTTTTTTACTTTCTGTTGATTGACAGCCAGCGAATAGAAAAACACAAGGTAAAATACAGTAGAGCTTTATGATAGCGATAGTCCTTTAAAATATAACGTCCAAAATAATAGCCTTAATAATGATTGGCTATAATGTGTTACTGAGCAGAAACCTAGCAAACTATTTAAAGTCCTACTCTAAATCCTTGTTAGCTACGCCTAAAGCTCTTTTAGCATCCAAACATCACAACCGTTATGAATAGTACCTTGAAGTGGCTTATCTAGATGGCTAAACCCCAACTTCTCGTATAAAGCGATTGCTGACTTCATGCTTGTTAGGGTATCCAAATAGCATTTTTTATAACCTTTACTTTTGGCATACTTAAGGCAACCTTCGGTAAGATTTTTACCAATACCTAAACCTCTGCTTTCTGGTAAAAGAAATAATTTTCGTAATTCACAAATTTCATTACTGTTATTAAAAGCAGCGATACCACAGCCACCGACGATACGCCCTTCTATACTTGCGACGATATAGCGGCTAGAGCTTTCATCTTTGTAGTTCTGGCTCATCGCTTGAACTTCAGAATCAGATGGACCAAACCCCTCGCCAGTAGCACCGTATTCTTTACCTACTTGTTTAATAATTTCGCACACTTGAATATCGTGTTGAGATTTAATTTCTTGAACAATATAACTCACTATTTATCTCCAATCCGTCTGTGCATTGATTAACCCTCTTAGTAGCAATTAAATAACTGTCCACCAAAGTAATACAAGATCAAAGCGGGACGTAGCCAACTGTTGCGTGAACCGCTTGATTGATTTGTTAAGTATACTTAGCTCAACACCTTGATTTGGTTTATTGATTTAACTTTTATATGAGTTTGAAAATAATATTTATTAGTTCTCTTACCATTAGAAAAAAACCAAATTTTCACTTGCTCAGCTTCACCAGTAATTTCAATGTTTTTATTAATAAAATATTCGTCAGGTTGCAAGCCATATTTTTTTGTAAATACTGCGATTGTTTTAGGGTGAAGTTCTATTGTGATACTTCTTCTATCTCTATAATCTAACTCAGTGTTTAAATAAACTACTCTTCTTATTGCTTCTGAAGCTTTTATTGAAACTTGAAATGTACCTTTTATAGCATTTGGTGCATTAGCCGCTGTTTTTTCAATTAACTTCATCACGTCTGTTGATGCTAAATTTGAAGTTACCTCGGGTGTTGTAGTACATGCAGATAAAACTAAAATTGATAATAAAATTAAATACTTCATTGAAATGACATCCTTGTTTGTATACTTAACGCTCTAATAATGAGCGTTAAATTGTTGGCTAAAGTGTTGAGGGACGAAAACAGCCAACTGTTATTTGTCCTGCTTTAATACCTTGTTATATTTAAACAGCGTATTGATAAACAGCTATAAACATTGGCAGATAAATCAACGTACTAAATGCCATAAGAACAGTAACTTTCTTTTTACCCATAATTTCAACAGAATATTTAATTTTTGGTGACCAGTAAAACCCTACTGTAGATAAGAAAACTGCAATAACGAGCCAGATTTTCCAAAACATAGGTGTGAAATAGTTGATATTATTTATGAAACCATAAAAAGCAATTAAGCCTATAGCTAGAAAAATGGCGTTTAACATTTCTTCAACTTTCACCCTTAAAGGGCTTTGATCTTTTCTTGTTATATATTCATAGATTTTAAATGGGAACGGAACAATTAGTAATACCACTAATAGCCAGAACGAGATTTGCCAAAACATAGTTTAACTCCTTTTAAACATAACGCCCGTTTAACGGGCAAATAATAGTTGATTAAAATAGCGACGAAGAAACAAAAAACAACTGTAATTTGTCCCGCTTGAATACAGCTTGTTGTGTTTTGATTACTCTATTTTAACCTGAAAAAGTTAATGATGAATTAAAACAAAATACTGGTTCCAAATCTATATAAGGCTCAGGAGCCCAACAAGTAGTTCTAAATTTTTCATAAACATCTCTAAAAGGAGTTACTACTAATTCACTTTCATCCATCATTATATTAGAAAAATCATCGGACTTGATAACGATATAGATGCATTCAAATTCATCTTCTTTTTCATAAAATACAGAATCCCAAAAGTAACCTTTTTGCTCCATTTCGCTTTTTGGAAACTCAATATTTTCGCGCATATAAGAGATCAAAGTATCTAAATGGCTTCGAGAATTGGGATTCAATTTGATTTTTAATAACTTAGATTGCACTCAAACCTCTAGAAAAACATAACGCCCCATTAGCGGGCAATAAAGTAGTTGGTTAAAATTAGCGATTCAGGAGCAAAAGCAACTGCTTTTATTTGATCTTCCCCCGATAAAGTGGACACCATCCACTTTAATTCACCGCCAATTCAAACTCAGCAGGTGTTTTATATCCTAAACTTGAATGCAATCGTTGTCTATTGTAAAAATAGTTCATGTAACCTTTTAATTTTGAATGTAATTTATCAGTAGTCGCGAAGACATTCCCTCTGATTAAATCAGCTTTTAATGAATGAAAAAATGATTCAACTTCAGCATTATCAGTACAACAACCTGGACGGTTCATACTCGCCGTAATGTTATGTTTAACTAAGAACTGCTGCACTACATGTGCTCGATATTCAGCGCCTCTGTCAGTATGAAATAACAAGGGTTGTGTCGGTTTACGCTTCTTTATTGCTAGCTGCAGCGCTTTCAGTGTCAGCGCTGTTGATTTGTTCTGACCAAAAGCCCAACCAATGATACGACGTGAAAATAAATCTAATACAACGGCTAAGTAATACCATCGCACTCCTACTTTCAGGTACGTAATATCTCCCGACCATTGCTGATTGATAGCATCAGGCTTACTTATGTTTTTACGATTGTTTTTGATCGCTTTATAAAAGAACTTCACCTTAGCTGGCCTGCTATAAGTCTTGAGCGCTCTAGCGCGTAAGCCATTTTCTCGCATCAACCGTGCAACACGCTTCTCACTCGTTGTAATACCTTCACGCTTTAATGCATGAAATACGCGTGGGCTGCCGTAGGTTTGATGATTGTTATTAAAGACTTGTTTGATATTTAAAAGTAAATCCGCATCATTAATAGCACGCATTGAACGTGGACGTCGTCGCCATGCATAAAAGCCACTACGAGAGACATCAAGCCATGAGCAAAGGTATTTAACACCTAAGGCTTCTTTGTGTTTTTCGATGAATCCAAATCGTTCTGATGGACTTCCGCCAGATACCGTTGCCACTTTTTTAGTAAATCATTTTCCATTTTTAAACGGTCGTTTTCTTTTTGCAGCTGTTTAATTTTATTTAGTTCTTTCTTTGTGGGGATTTTACTCATGAGTTCACTATTGCTCTGATAGTGTTGGTTTTTTTTAAACTTCCCTTCTCGGTATTCTTTACGCCAACGGCTTAGCATTAACGGGTGAATATCCAACGCTTGAGCAACATCCTTAGATAACATGTCGTTTCGTAAGCTTAGCTCGACAGCTTTAATTTTGAAATTAACAGGGTAAAACCACGTCTTTTTAGGTTGGGTATATCTAGGCATTTTAGCCTCCTCAATGTTATGAGGAGGTGTCCACTAAAACGGGGGAACTTCAATTCCCTGTTTAATGGCTTGTTATAAGCAACCTACTGATAGTCTGTTAGGCTCAAATTTTCTTTTTTACAAACATTAATTATTGCATCACGCTTCGCTAATTTACGAAGGTATCTTGATAAATTACTAAATCCTAAAGGTGGTTTCTTAAATTCATCTGCCCAAACAGTTAACATGAACAAAAAATAATCACAGACACTAATAGAGTTGCCAACGAGAAAGTCCTTATTTTCAAGTTCGCGGTCTAGAAGATTAAACATTTCTGTTATTCGGATCTCTTGTGCTTCAATAATATTATCAACAGTTTTAACATTTGTGGTATGTTTTTGAGGGTAAAAACATACCATCAATTCTGCTTGAACCGTATTTGTTAAATACATCAGCCATTGGAAAAACAATGCTCTATTTTTCTCACCTACTTTAGGTATTAAATTTGAAGAAGGGTGATTTTCTGCTAGATGGATACAGATCGCTGGACTTTCAAAAATAGCCAGACCATCATCAACTAAAGTTGGAATTCTTCCTGCTGGATTCAGAGCTAAATAATTAGGCGACTTTTGAGCATTGCTTTTTCTATCTACAATGATTAATTCAAAATCTACATTTAGTTCTTTCAGAATAAAGTGAGGTGCCATACTGGCATTTAAAGGATAATAATATAATTGGTACAACGAACTCTCCATTTGATGTTGCTTATAACGCCAAGGTTAAGAGGCTTTTTATTAGTTTGCTTAAATTGTGTAGCGATAACAGTATAAAGTCCTGCTTTAACTGCTTATATTTTTTTATGCACATCTTTATATGCAAGCATATCAACTAAGCGCTCTTCTCTTTCTGGTGTAAAACCACAGGAATGTATCCACTCTTTGGGGTTTTCATAAGTGCCAAAAAGCATATCCCACCAAACAATATCGCCATAGTTATTTTTATGGCGTCCAGATTGGTGGTGTATTCGATGCATTTCTGGACGTTGAAAGATATAACCAACCCAGTGAGGTGTTTTGACATTGGTATGATAAAAGAACTCACCAATCGCAGTACAAAAAGTGTAAATTGCTGCAGCTTCTAATGAAAGCCCAAGTAATGTATAAACTAACAAGCTACCTAGAAGTGAATTAACAATCATTTCACCAGGGTGCTTATAGAATGACGTAATAACTTCTAATCTTCTTGGACTATGGTGAATTTGGTGGAAGCCGATCCATAATGAATCAAACTCATGACGCCATCTATGCCACCAATAAAAAAGAAAAGTAGCAATAAAATAAGCTATAAACCCACCTAAAGTAGGAGAAACCTGTTCTGATAAGTTAAAAACTGACCAAGATGAAAGCCATAGTTCCCATGAAATCCCTGCCAATAATACAATCCCTATTTGAACTGTATTAATTAATAATACACGAATAGGCCATGTTTTAATATTTGGTAAAGGCCAACCGGGAATTATCCTTTCAAGGATAAAACAACCACAAAATATGATCATGATAGTTGGAAGCATCCATACTCTCCTAAAAATATAACGCCCTAATTACGGGCAAAAAATTGTTGGCTAAAGTGTTGAGGGACGAAAACAGCCAACTGTTTTTTATCCTTATTAATTAGCTTGTTATCAAGCTGACTTGCACAAACCATATGCATAATCATCTATATATTGATTATTGATAAAGGTATTTTCTTTAAAGCAACCTTCACGGACAAAGTCCTGCTTTTCGAGTAACTTATATGAACCAGCATTATGAACGGAACAAAATGCGACTAACTTATTAAGTGTTAATTCGCTGAACGAATACTCTTTGAGGAGCTTTAATGCACTATTAGCAATGCCTCTTCCTTGGGCACTTTTCCTTATGATGAAGCCGACTTCAGCAATCTTTGCCTCATGGTTCACTATTTTAAGCGCAATACTACCAAGTTTTTCACCACTTTCTATTTCAGTTATGGATAGCGAAAGCCATTCTTCACTTTCAATACTCCAAGGTCGAGATCTAACTTCGAAAGCTGATTTTGCTTCTTCATAAGTAAAAGGCTTAGAAACGTGCCTCATAATATTTGGGCAAGTAGATATTTCTAAAAACAGCTCAAAATCTGATTTATCAAATGGTAATAACTTAATTCTTCCATCGGCCAGTTGCACGATACTTCCTTAGGCTTAATAACGCCTCAATAAGAGGCAAAAAATAGTTGGTAAAATAAGCAACAAAGGAACAAAAACCAACTATTTTTTGTCCTGTTTTATTGCCTTGTTAGGCTTTTTGGGCAATAACCTTTTTTAATACAAAGAATATAATTAATAAGTACACAATTGTCACAACATGCTTAGCAACAACCTTAAGTGGTGCTTGAGCTTCATATGCAAGTAAACCATCGGTAATTGGCATAACAACTGCAAATAATGCGCCCCACATTAAAACAATATAATTTCGAGTATATAAAAGATAACCAAAAATTAAGGTAATGAAGATTGTACGCGATCCATATATTTTCACCCAATCAGCGTCCATACTCGAAAAAAGTTCAGTGCCTCTGATGGCAGAAAATATGGTTGGGTCAATGAAAGCAAAAGTACCATAGAAACCCTGTAACAAAACTATGAGTGCTACTAACACAAACCCTACTTTTTCTAATTTAGTACTTTTATTCGTCATAATATCCATATTCACCTGAATTATAGAAAAGCCTAACAGCTTATTATGTATACGTATTAGTAACACACGCACCATAAACAACATTTAATTTACATTAATATCCCATACTTTCAAAGTATTAGAAACTAGTAATGTTAAATCACATGTATATTAAAGCGTGTTACTAAAACGTATCAGTAACACACCTCGAAAAAATCATACAGAACTCCAAGTAAAAGCATCTTTGCCATTCTGGCAGTCGACTAACTAAAGCCTAAAAATTACTATTTGAGTGTTTTTGATTTGCGCTAAATCCTGTTTTCTAGCTAAAGGCTCTGTTGAGGTTTTCTTGAGTTGTTCATGTTTGCAGGTTTACACCTAAATGAGACTAAAGCCTAATTTGGGTGACTTTGAGCTTTAGCCTGAGACTATTATGCTTTTTCTATTTTCCATTGGTAATGACGAGTTACAACAGCTTTACCAGCGAGCGTGTAACCTTGCCAATCACTATTATCGGCAGCAAATCGAGCTTGCTCTAACACACTATCTTTCTTATCCATGAACTTGGCGCATAATCGTCCGAGTTCACGCCCTTTGTCTAGATCAAAAAACGCGGCTTAGTTGACTAAGTCGCGTTTATCAAAATACTAATACATCTTAACTACAAGGTGATTAACCTATGTTAGTTAAACCACCCATGTAAGGTTGCAATACCGTTGGAACATTAATGCTTCCATCTGCTTGCTGGTAGTTTTCTAAAATAGCAACCAAGGTACGCCCTACTGCTAAACCAGAGCCATTAAGTGTGTGCAACAATTCTGGTTTGTTCGTTTCATTATTTCTAAAGCGTGCTTGCATACGACGAGCTTGGAAAGCACCCATATTTGAACACGATGAAATTTCACGATAAGTATCTTGTGCAGGCAACCATACTTCTAAATCAAAGGTTTTGGCGGCACTAAAACCAACATCACCACTACATAATTGTACAGTACGGTAAGGTAATTCAAGTTTCTCAAGAATGATTTCAGCGTGACGCGTTAATTCATCAAGCGCTGTCATTGAGGTTTCAGGCTTAACAATTTGTACCATTTCAACTTTATCGAATTGATGTTGGCGAATAAGCCCACGAATATCACGACCACCAGAGCCAGCTTCACTTCTGAAACACGGTGTATGTGCTGTCATTTTGATTGGCAAGTCATCTTCATCGACAATTTCATCACGTACTAAGTTAGTTAACGGTACTTCTGATGTTGGGATCAATGAGAATTTTTTATTTGATAAGTCTGTGTGAAATAAGTCTTCACCAAATTTTGGTAATTGGCCTGTACCGTATAATGACGCTGCATTAACTAAGTATGGTACGTACATTTCTTGGTAACCATGTTCTTCGGTATGGGTATCAAGCATGAACTGAGCAATAGCACGATGTAATCGCGCTATTTTGCCACGCATAACGACAAAACGAGTGCCAGCTAGTTTAGCGCCACTTTCAAAGTCTAGGCCTTTATCTACTGAAAAACCTAAGTCTACGTGGTCTTTTACTTCAAAATCGAATTCACGTGGCGTGCCCCAACGTTTTACTTCAACGTTGTCATCTTCATCTTTACCTTCTGGAACAGAATCATCAAGAAGATTAGGGATAGCACTCGCAATCGCATCAATTTTAGCTAAAACTTCGTCTTGCTCTGTTTTAGCCGCATCAAGGTCATTACCTAGCTGGCTTACATGAGCAAGTAATGGTGCAATGTCTTCGCCACGTGCTTTAGCTTGGCCAATAGACTTTGAACGAGTATTTCGTTCATTTTGCAGCTCTTGAGTTTTCACTTGGATAGCTTTACGTAGCTCTTCTAATGCACTTAACGCCTCTGTATCTAATACAAAGTTACGTTTGGTAAGTTGTTGAGCGATATTATCTAAATCAGTTCTAAGTAGTTTTGCATCAAGCATAATTGTTCACATTCTTGTTAATGAAGTTATTAAAATTATTTTACGTATATTCTACGCCGCGATTAAATAATCAGCGGTTATTTTGTTAAAGTGGTTACCATAAACATTCCCAATGCTGCAGCAGCAATACACAGTGAAACATTCAGTAAAATATTTATCGCCGCCTTTAACACGTCTCCTTGTTGTAATAGTAACAAGGAGTCTAATGAAAATGTAGAAAAGGTGGTAAATGCACCTAAAAATCCTATTCCTATTAAGGTTCTATGCACACTAACATTGAGGATTTCATGCTCTATTAGTTGATATAACAAACCCATAGTAAATGAGCCGATGATATTAACCATCAATGTGGCAAAAGGGAAACCTTTTCCGAGCCAATTTAGCACTAATTGCGAAATATAGAAGCGTAAACTTGCCCCACAAGCGCCACCAAGGGCTACAAAGGCGTATATTGTAAAGTTACTAATAGCGTTGGTCATGGCTATTCCTGTCAAGCTGGTTTAAGTAATCGAGCTTTTCTTTTAATTTTTTCTCTAAGCCACGTTCAGTTGGCTGATACAAACGAGTATGCGAACTATCACCTTTAGCTAACGCTTCTGGAAAATAGTTCTCACCTGCGGCAAACGCATTAACTTCATCATGGGCATAGCGATATTCACTACCATGACCAAGGTCTTTGGTAATACTGCTGGTGGCATTTTTTAAATGAAGTGGAACATCTAAATCACACGTTTGTTGAGCTAATATTTTTGCTTTATTAAACGCTTGATAAACCGCATTGCTTTTAGGTGCTAGTGCCATGTATACCGTCGCTTGCGCAATAGCACGTTCACCTTCGCTTGGACCAACTCTATGAAAAGTATCCCAAGCGTTAATGGCAAGTTGCATAGCGCGCGGATCTGCATTACCTATATCTTCGCTGGCAATGGCGAGTAAACGTCTTGCGACATAAAGTGCATCGCCACCTGCGGTTAAAATTCTTGCATACCAATAAAGCGCGGCATCAGGGCTAGAGCCACGCACCGATTTATGAAAAGCACTGATTAGGTCATAAAAAGCATCGCCGCCTTTATCGTAAAGGGCAATTTTGCTACCGGCAACTTGGGCGATTAGTTCAACGGTGATCGTTTTAATATCACCGCTTACACCCTGTTCACCGTGCTGATCATCTTGCTTGTTTTCATGTGTTGTAACGGAACTATCGAGACAGTTTTCTAATAAATTCAGCAACCGTCTCGCATCACCGTCACTGCGATTAAGTAGACTTTGTTTGGCATCAACACTTAACTTGATACTCAGCTGTTGTTCAGCTTCACATAATGAGATTGCGCGTTGTAATACTTGGGCTAAATCATCACGGGTTAATTTTTTCAGGGTATATAAACGTGCACGTGACAATAACGCTTGGTTTAACTCAAATGCCGGATTTTCGGTAGTTGCACCAATAAAAATAATGGTGCCATCTTCAATATGCGGTAAAAACGCATCTTGCTGTGATTTATTAAAGCGATGTACTTCATCAACAAATAGCACGGTTCTACGTTTATTAGCGCCCTCGCCTTGTGCGCGTAATTTTGCTTTCTCAATAGCACTTCGAATTTCTTTAATACCTGAAGTTACAGCAGATACACGCTCTATTTCGGCATTAGCATGTTGTGCAATAATTTCAGCGAGTGTGGTTTTACCACTACCTGGCGGCCCCCAAAAGATAAGCGAATGACAATGACCTTGTTCAATGGATTGAGCTAAAGGAGAGTCTCCACCTAAAATATGCTGTTGCCCAACATAATCGGCTAACGTTTTCGGGCGCATTTTTGCAGCAAGCGGCATAAAGCTACTGGCGGCAGCGTTACCTTGCATTGAAGTATTATCGGTAGAGGTTACCTCGTCATTGTCAGGAGTAAGGTCAAACAGTGAGTCTTGTTGTCCTTCACTATTCCCTTGATTATGACCTAACCCTGAAGTTGACTTACCCGTTGGATTATCGTTTGTCTTCAAGTCTTACACCTTCAGGCAAGCTAAAGCTAAATAACGTGGCAGCAGGCTCAGTCTTACTGTTAAATTTACTTAAACTGATTTGACTGATTTGCCCTGTAGCATCTTGAAAAGAAAATTCACTTAACTGCACAGCATTGTTATCAGTTTCACTGAAAGTAAGCGTGAGCTTTTTAATCTGACTGCTTTCATCTTTTGGCATCACGACAAAACGTAAGCCACTTGCAGCAACGTCGTTCTGTTCGATAACATTATACTGCTGCCATAGTTGAGGTTCATCACTGGTTAGCAACAAAATAGGCGTATTGTGAATTGATTTAGCTAAACTATAAGCACTGGCTTGTTCAATGAACGGGTCATAAAACCACAAGGTATTGCCATCGCTGATAATTAAGGTTTCATCCGGTGTTATGGTTTTCCAATTGACCAGATTGGGCTTGCTAATCGCAAGTGTTCCCGAACCTTGTTGTAATAATTCACCTTGGCTATCTAGAGTTTTTTGGCTAAAATCTGCACTAAAAAAAGCTAATTTACCTAGCTTAGTCATTAAGTGTTCTTTTGCTTCGTTTGATGGTGACAATAAAGCAGCTGTTGCATTAACAGTGTTCACCGGTGTTTCGGCTGCATAAGCCATTGAGTGAGATAGACTCAGTACGGGCAGTAATATACTGGTCAAAGCGAATTTACGAAAAAATGACTGATTTATAAAATTGGTTTGCATAGTTTTACTTCTAATATTTACTTTTAAAAAATAAATTGTGTCAGCGTTTAACTGACACAAGGAAAATAATAAGCGATAACATTACCTTGAACTAATTCTAAGGATAAATTAAACGCTGTGAATAGGCTCAAAGTCTAACTTAAAAATCACGCACAGGTGGCGGCGCAAGTACTTCACGTGCGCCATTATTGCCCGGTGTAGATACGACACCTTGCAGTTCCATTTGTTCAACTATTCGCGCTGAGCGGTTATAACCTATTCTAAATTGTCTTTGCACACTCGAAATTGAAACACGGCGTTTTTCAGTAACAAAATTAACCGCTTCATCATAAAGTGCATCAACTTCTTCAGCTTCGCTACCTTCAGCTTGTTCGCCAGGTAGTAAAATATCTTGGTCGTGTTCACCTGATAAAATTTCTTCTACGTAGTTAGGCTCGCCACGAGATTTCCAATCTTTTACGACCGCATGAACCTCATGATCATCAACAAACGCACCATGAACACGCGTTGGTACACCAGTACCTGGCGGTAAATAAAGCATATCACCCATACCGAGTAACTGCTCTGCCCCTTGTTGATCTAAAATGGTACGAGAGTTCAAACCTGATGATACCTGAAAGGCCATACGCGTAGGTATGTTCGCTTTAATCAAGCCGGTAATAACATCTACAGAAGGACGCTGTGTCGCAAGAATTAAGTGAATTCCTGCAGCACGAGCCTTTTGCGCGATACGGGCAATAAGCTCTTCAACCTTTTTACCAACAATCATCATCATGTCAGCAAATTCATCAACGATTACAACAATGCTTGGTAATTTCTCTAACATCGGTGGCGTTTGGTCCATACCATCATTAGGTTGCCAAGTTGGGTCAATTAATGGCTCACCGGCAGCAATAGCTTCAAGTACTTTCTTGTTGTAACCTTTTAAGTTACGTACACCTACCGCTGACATTACTTTGTAGCGACGCTCCATTTCACCAACACACCAGCGCAGGGCATTAGCAGCATCTTTCATATCCGTGACTACTTCAGCCAATAAATGAGGAATACCTTCATAAACCGAAAGCTCAAGCATTTTCGGGTCAATCATAATCATACGCACATCTTCAGGCGTTGATTTATATAACAAACTGACAATCATGGTGTTTACACCAACCGATTTACCAGAGCCGGTAGTACCAGCAACCAGTAAATGTGGCATTTTACCCAAATCGACCACTACAGGATCACCGGCAATATCTGTACCTAAAACCATAGCAAGTGGTGATGGAGACTCTTCAAAAGCCGCACAGCCAATAACTTCACTTAAGTAGACAATTTCACGGTGTTTATTGGGTAGTTCTAAACCAATCACTGATTTACCTGGGATAACTTCAACCACGCGCACACTGATAGCAGATAAAGCTCGGGCTAAATCTTTCGACAAACTGGTTATTTTATTTACCTTAATACCGGGTGCTAAATCTAATTCAAAGCGTGTAATAACAGGCCCAGGGTAAACAGCAACTACTTGTGCTTGTACACCAAAGTCGAGTAATTTTGCTTCAACTAAACGGCTAACCATGTCTAATTCATCTTGGTTAATCGGGTTTTTTGCTTTATCTGGACGATCGAGTAAATCGATAGACGGCATTTCTTGAGAAGGTTTTTCTTCAACAGGCACAAGATTAACCTGGCCATTTTTATTAGAAATACTTTGTTCAATGGGTGCTAACTGCGCCGGAATTGGAGATTGGAAATCATCAGCAACGTCAGGTTTATCAACTTCAGCAAAAGCAGCGGTAATTTCTTTTTCACTTACATGCTGTTGAACATTGCCAGCAGACAATTCAGTCATTAGCTCGGCAATATCAATAAAAGGTTCGCTTTTTTCAGTCATATTGCGCGGCGCTATCTGCTCGTTTTCAGCATTGAAAGGTTCAGGTAATTCAATTATCGCTGTTTGAGCATGCATGCCAGAAGGTAAAGAATCGGTCGCTTCTTTTGCAGCTGGTGATTTTTTTGAATGAGACTCATCAGATGTTAAAGGTTCATCTTTAACATTCGCTTTGTTTTTGCCTGAACGATTCTTACCTAAGCGACTTTTAGCAATACCCAGTTCATCATCATCGCTGTTGTCACTGGTACCAAAGTGCATTTTAATCAATTTAGGTGAATTCGCTAACCAAAGTGCACTCTCAATGGTATATCGACCAACACTATCTATAAATTTAAGCCATGAAAATCCGGTTAATAGTACAAAACCCGCGCAGGTAAAAAGTAAGAATAATAAGGTAGAGCCAACAAATGAGAAGTATGGCAATAAAGTTTTACTCAGCACATCGCCTAAAATACCACCCGCAGAGAAGTAAAAAATATCATCAAAGTTCATGCTGGCTAAAGACGTTACACCAAGATAGAACATGAAAAAACCAATGAGCTTTAGCCCTAAGGTCAGATAATCAAGTTTCATCAATTCATGAAAACGTTGAAACAACAGCCAACCTACAATGGCAATAACAAAAGGTAAGCTATAAGCAATAAGACCAAAAAGGTTTAACAATAAATCAGAAAGGTAAGCACCAACAGCGCCACCTAAGTTACGCACTTGTGTTTGATAACCTGTTTGAGCCCAACCTGGATCAGCGGGATCAAAACTAAATAACGCCAACATCATGAACATGGCAAAAACAGTGAAAAACAATAACCCAGCTTCCAGTAGACGTTGCACGCCTGTAAGCTGTTTATTGGTCAATGCTTCAAGCGAAACATCGGAATTTTTTATAAGATCTGAAGACAATTATAAGTACCATAGGAAAATAATACGTAAAAATTACGTATAGCAGAGCTAAAGTATCAAATTAGCGCTTAGTTGGCAGCAACAAATTAGTATTACCGCATGTTATTTCAATCAACTAGGGAAATTTACCACGGCGAGAGTCCTTTAAACCCAAGATAGTAATAATAAGTACCACAGAGAACGCTGAGTTCTATACAAAAATCACTTACTCCATTTAGCGAAAAGCACTGCTGTGGTGACTAAAGCTTGGATTATTTGGTGCTACCGTTTGATGGCAAGTAGATTGGTTGATTTAATTTCATCCATAACAACATACGTTCTACTCTCACTTACCGCTGGCAATCTTAATAAGGTATCACCGAGTAATTCTCGATAGGCAAGCATATCTTTAACTCGGGTTTTAAGTAAAAAATCAAAATCGCCCGAAACCAGATGACATTCTTGAATCACATCAAGTCCATCTACGGCAGCAGCAAAGTCATTAAAAACATCTGGACTGGTTTTAGTAAGCGTGATCTCAACAAACACTAATAAAGCAGCATCAAGTTTATGAGGGTTCAAAATAGCTTTATAACCACTAATGTACTTCTCTTTTTCTAAACGCTTAACTCTTTCTAAACAAGGGGTTGGACTTAACCCTACCCGTTTAGATAACTCAACATTAGATAAACGACCATTTTTTTGTAGTTCAACAAGAATGTTTTTATCAATGCGATCAATGGTTTTAACAAGGCTCATATATATAACTCTGACTAAAGTCTATTTTTTAGTATTATATATCGCATCCTGAAGAATAACGACAGGTTATTCTATTAGTTTACTCATATACTAGTCGTATCTAAAACAAAAGCACTTCAAAAAGTTCCACTATGAAGCTGCACTAAATACAATAAGTAAATATAAGAGAGAAAATTATGATTATCGGTGTACCTAAAGAAATTAAAAACCACGAGTACCGTATCGGCCTTACACCTGCAGGTGTTAAAGAATTATCAGTAAATGGTCACGAAGTGATTGTTGAACATAATGGTGGTGCATCTATTGGCTTTGATAATGAACAATATATCGCTGCCGGTGCAAAAATAATTGATAGCGCTGCGGAAATATTCGCAACAGCAGATATGATCATTAAAGTAAAAGAGCCACAGCCTGTTGAATGTAACATGCTTCGTCCAGGTCAAATCTTATTTACTTACTTACATTTAGCACCAGATCCTAAGCAAACTGAATTATTAGTTGCTTCTGGCGCAATCTGTATTGCTTATGAAACAGTTACAGCTGCTTCAGGTGGTTTACCTTTATTAGCACCTATGTCTGAAGTTGCAGGTCGTATGTCTATTCAAGCTGGTGCTCATGCACTAGAAAAAGCACAAGGCGGTTTAGGTGCTTTATTAGGCGGCGTTCCAGGTGTTGCTCCAGCTAAAGTATTAGTTATTGGTGGCGGTGTTGTTGGTACTCAAGCTGCACGTATGGCAGTAGGTATGGGCGCAGACGTTACTATTTTAGACCGTTCTTTACCGCGTTTACGTCAATTAGATACTGAATTCGATGGTCGTTTAAAAACTGTTTATTCTACTGCTGATGCAATGGACCAGTTAATTGTTGAAGCTGATTTAGTTATCGGTGCTGTATTAATTCCAGGTGCTGCTGCACCTAAATTAGTAACAAGAGCTCACATCAAAATGATGAAGCAAGGCGCTGTTGTTGTTGATGTTGCTATCGACCAAGGTGGTTGTTTTGAAACGTCAAAAGCTACTACGCATCAAGAACCAACTTATGTAGTTGACGGTGTTGTACATTACTGTGTTGCAAACATGCCAGGTGGTGTTGCACGTACTTCAACTATGGCGTTAACAAATGCAACAATGCCATTTGCTGTTACTATTGCAAACAAAGGTGCTAAGCAAGCATTGTTAGATGATGAGCATTTACTAGCCGGCTTAAACGTTGCTGCGGGTAAAATCACTTACAAGCCAGTTGCAGATGTACTAGGTTACGAATATGTTGAGCCAAGTGTTGCTTTAAACGCGTAAGGGTTTAATAAATATTGAGTACTGTAAAAGTAATTTTTATAGTATACCCGTAACTAGTCAAGATGCTGGTTTCAGAGTACTTGAGCTATTTCAATTCAAGGCGCTGTGATGAAATAATGGTTTGTCCCTTATAAATCACAGCAACGATGAAGTGATGTTGCTCAAACGCTTCTTCGATGGGTTTAAAATAACTTTATACTGCGTTAAATAATCAAAGCATAGAATGACTATGCTTAAATTATTTTCCTTGCCTAAAGTCATTTTAATTCCCACTGAAATCCTGCACTTTGAATGGTCACGGGTATAAATAGCGCACTTTTGCTTACACTTTAGCAAAAGTGCGTTTTTTTTTATGTATCTTATAACGAAGTAATTATTTACCCCCTTGTTTTAATTCCTTATCATCCCAACTAATAACGATAAGTAACAATTTCAAAGTAATCTATTTCTTGGAGAAATCATGAGCGACGTAAGACACTGTCCCCTACTAATTTTAGGCTCAGGCCCTGCTGGTTATACTGCTGCAGTTTATGCTGCCCGCGCCAACTTAAAACCAGTAATGATCACAGGTATGCAACAAGGTGGTCAATTAACCACTACAACTGATGTCGAAAACTGGCCAGGCGATGCAGATGACCTTACTGGTCCAGCATTAATGGAGCGTATGCAGAAACACGCTGAAAAATTTGATACTGAAATTATTTTCGATCATATCGAATCAGTAGATTTTTCTTCTAAGCCTTATAAATTAACTGGCAGCAGTGAATACACCTGTGATGCACTAATTATTTGTACGGGTGCTTCAGCACAATACCTTGGTTTACCTTCAGAAGAAGCCTTTATGGGACGCGGTGTTTCAGCTTGTGCTACTTGTGATGGTTTCTTTTACAAAAACCAAAAAGTTGCCGTTGTTGGTGGTGGTAATACTGCTGTTGAAGAAGCACTTTATTTATCAAACATTGCGAGTGAAGTTCATTTAATTCACCGTCGTGATACTTTCCGTAGTGAAAAGATTTTAACTGATCGCCTATATGAGAAAGTTGCTAACGGTAATATCGTTTTACACACTGATCGTACGTTAGACGAAGTTTTGGGCGATAACATGGGTGTTACTGGCCTACGTTTAAAAGAAATGGGTTCAGATGCCACTGAAGAGCTTGAAGTATCAGGTGTATTTATTGCCATTGGTCATAAGCCAAATACTGATATATTTAAAGACCAACTTGATATGAAAGACGGTTACTTAACCATTCAAAGTGGCACGCAAGGTAACGCAACACAAACCAGTGTTGAAGGTGTTTTTGCCGCGGGTGATGTTGCTGACCATATTTATCGTCAAGCAATTACTTCTGCTGGTGCTGGTTGTATGGCTGCATTAGATTCAGAGCGTTACTTAGACGCCTTATAATTTTTTGCAGTAAAGCTTGCAGTGAATATAAGTATTCATTGAGATTAGCTTCACTTTAAATACTATCGATAGGAATGTTAATGGGTCAAATTTTATATCAACTTGATGATAATAGTTTGACCTTTCCCTTGATAGAATGTGCCCTAACTGAACCCAATGGCTTATTAGCGCTTGGTGGTGATTTATCACCAGAGCGATTAATAGCGGCGTACAGTCAGGGTATTTTTCCATGGTACAGCGATAACGACCCCTTAATGTGGTGGTCACCCAACCCCAGAGCGATCATAGACATTGATCAACTACGTATAAATCGTACTTTACGTAAAGCCATCAACAAATCACCTTATCAAATCACGTTAAATCAAGATTTTAGCCAAGTAACTAAATTATGCGCCAATGCGCCGTTTCGAACAGATGGCACCTGGATTTTGCCTGAAATGGAAGCTGCTTACCTGACATTACATCAACAAGGTTATGCCCATTCTATAGAAGTATGGTATACCGATGAGCATGATAATAAAGCACTCGTTGGTGGTTTATATGGGGTCGCCGTTAATGGTTTCTTTTCTGGTGAGTCAATGTTTTATAAACAAAGCAATGCGTCAAAATTTGCACTTATTGCTTTAGGACAATTACTTAAGTCAGTTGATATTAACTTTATTGATTGTCAATTACTTAATCCTTTTCTCGAAGATATGGGCGCGAAAGAAACTAGTCGTGACATTTTTATTCACAAACAACAACATGCCTTAACTAAAACAATGCCAGATGATTTTTGGCAACCACGAACATTAACGGTTATTTAGATTTAGGTCTAATTCGGTAATATTAGTTATAATTAACATTAGGCGTTGTAGGCAATTGGCAAATTATCAATGAGTGATACTTCCTATAAATTAGGCATAACTAAAACATTTCCCTGTAATTATTTACCCGATCAACAAGAGCGATTACTGATTGCTGTTGATGAGCGCCTTCATAACAGTGAAAGTTATGGCTGGTTAATGACACAAGGTTTTCGTCGTAGTGGTGATCAAAGTTACCGACCAAGCTGCCCTAATTGCAATGCTTGTCAGTCTATTCGCGTATTAACTAGTGACTTTCTCCCCTCTAAAAGCCAAAAAAGATCGAAGAAACGTAATAGTCATTTTATTATTAAACAATCTTCACAGTTAAAAGATAGCTATTACCCTCTGTTTGAAAACTATATTAATACCTTACATCAAGATGGCAGTATGTACCCCGCCTCTTTTCAGCAGTTTGAAAGCTTTTTAAGCTGTAATTTGACCCAACAACTCTTCATAGAGACTTGGGCGCCTGCAAATGAGGAAAATGGCCCTAAGGAAGATAAACTCGTCTGCGTTGCTGTAACTGATGTTTTGAGCAACGGTTTATCTGCCGTTTATACTTTTTATCATCCTGACTATAAAGCGAATGGATTAGGGGTATTCTCAATTCTTACCCAACTTAGCTTATCCCAACAAATGTCTTTACCTTATTTGTATCTTGGTTATCAGATTGATGAATGTCAAAAGATGAATTATAAAGACCGATATTTCCCCTTTGAGCGCTTTATTGACGGTCAATGGCTTATAAATACCAAACCTAGTGTTAATAAAGCTAAAATTGCTAAATAAATAGCCACAAGCCTTTACATTAGCCAAGCAATTAGGCATCATTCGCGCAGCTTTTTTATCCGCCCAACAATATCCCTAATACAGAGATATTCAATGGCTAATTTGCACAACATTAGAGGTTTAGCGCCCCATGGCGAAAGAAGAAAATATTGAAATGCAAGGTACAGTTTTAGATACTTTACCTAACACTATGTTCCGAGTTGAACTTGAGAATGGTCACGTCGTAACTGCACATATTTCTGGTAAAATGCGTAAAAACTACATTCGTATTTTAACAGGCGATAAAGTAACTGTTGAATTGACGCCATACGACTTATCAAAAGGTCGCATTATTTTCCGCGCTAGATAAGCCAGTAACTGACTTAGACTTCCTTTTTAATTAATTGCTGAAGTCGGAATAATTAAAAAAACCAGCAACTCTTTTTAGAATGCTGGTTTTTTATTGTCTGGAATTTGACTTATAGCAATTCAAAACGCGTCCCTCGCACCTTGTACCTACTTCGATACAAGGTTTGAAGAATATATCTCCAGCTACTTATAAGTAGCTATTAGGCTTTTATCAAACTGATCAGCACTGATAGTTAAGCCACTTTCTGCGATGAGGTCATTAAGTTGCTGTTGATGATTTTCAATCGTTGATAAAGTAATCGTATTATCATCAAGCTTATAGATTTGTAATTGGCTTTGATAATAAAAAGATAAGATGATCATTGCTGCCTCTTCACCATTTTTAGCCGCAAGTTTGATTTTTTTAAGTTTACGATACACTAAGTTTTGTATTTGTTTTACCTGCCAAACATAATAAATTTCAGTAAAGAACGCGCTGTTTTTAACTTTATATAAAATTGCACCATTAACGAATAGTGCCAGCACAACGCCTACTAGGTTAAATCTAAAATTATTGTCGGGCTCAGCTTGTACGGCGTCATTAGCCGTTTGTAGAAAATCATTAACATCTCCTACATTAGCAAACAAACTAATGAGCACTGTGCCAAAAAGCAGAGACAACACTAATAACGAGCTAATGAAAGCGACAATAACAATATTTAAATGTTTTCTATAACGTACTTTATCTATATCAATCAATTGCATGAGCTGACTAAAATCCTATATTGTTCTAAAAAAAGAAGGTAAAAAAATAATGAAGTTGAGCTAAAGCTCTATCTTATCAGTTTTATCACTTTGAGGATAAATATATACCCGCTCCACTTGAAGATGCCCGTTTAAGGAAGTCTGAGCGATTCATAATCAAGGCGTATTTTTTTATTAAGGGTCATCCCCTTAAAAAGAAATGTAACACAGAGTATGATTTGCTCAGCCTTCCCCCAAGGGGCTGGTTTAGAAACGCTTTATGCTGCGTTATTGATTTCGACAATAGAATAACTATCCTCTTCAATCAATGCCTTGCCTAAAGGCGTTTCTAATTCCAGCTTAATCATGCATATTCAAGTGGAACGGGTATAAACCTGAATGGCGTTTAACTTGTGCCGTAACCCCTTGTTGCCAGACCCGTTGATTAGCAGCAATGGTTAACTGCTTTTTCGCCCGAGTAATACCGGTATAAAGTAATTCTCTAGATAATAACCTACTACCACCTTGTTGCTTACCTTGTTGTAAGGTCTGCTGCTCAGATTGTGTAGCTGAAATAACCATAGCAACATGAGAGAACTCACTACCTTGGGTTTTGTGGATGGTCATGGCATAAACACTTTCAAATTGAGGCAAACGTGAAGGTAATATCTGTCTGATTGGTGGCTGTGAAGTTTCTGTACTCTCATCCACTTTACTTTCTGCACTCTTACTTTCAAGAGTGCTATCTTCAAAACACGCCATAAGATGTGTTTTACCTGCTTGGTCGATCACTTTCCAGATAATACCTATATCACCATTATATAAACCTAAGCGGTAGTCATTCTCATTTATCATAATAGGCTGACCATGATAAAGCGTTTGCTGATGCTGCTGATAAGGTGCGTTGTTTTTACCTAAATAGCTTTTGATCACTTCATTAAGTCGCTCAACCCCATAATCACCTTGTCTAGTAGCACATAAGACTCTAAATTGTGATAATAATACAAAAGCATCACTTACAGTAGAACAATGCTCAATCGGTTGATAATATTGCTTCACTAGCGGTGCTAACCAAGTAGTAAGATCCCCTTGGGCAAGTGTTAACTGGCTCGGTTGCTGCTTTTGGCTTTTATCTCCTTGAAGATAGTCTCCTTGAATGAAACCTTCTTGAGTGCTCTGACTAAGAGAATCATTAAGCAGTCGCCAACTACGTTTAACATCCCCTTTGATAACGCTATTAGCAATCAGACCAATGCCACCTTTCCCGTCAAACCGTCTTGATTTAACTAAGAAGGTTAAGTAATCGAAGCTGCTTTGTTCTGCGCTTTGACTAGGTAGTCTATGCGCTGAAAAATAATCGCTAACTTGAGCTGGCAAAAGTTGACAAACTTGAGCTAAATATTGTTCATTCTCAAGACTAAATCCACCATGTGGACGAGGCGCTATGTCGGCTAACACGCTACCGGCAGCTACCGAGGGTAGTTGGTCAGCATCACCTAATAAGATGACTTTAGCCGTGTCTTTTAACGCACGAAAAACTCGGGTCATTAAAGGTAAATCGACCATAGACACTTCGTCAATAAGCACAATATCATAGGGCAAGCGATTATCTTGGTGGTGCCTAAAGTTTGGTGAGTTTGGCAATACTCCTAATAAGCGATGAAGTGTTTGTGCCTGCGTGGGAATTTCAGCGAGCACTTTGTCATCAATCAAATTTTTAAAACCAGAGATTGCATTCACAATAGACTCTGACAAGCGTTGTGCTGCTTTCCCCGTAGGCGCAACCAATGCAATATTAAGAACAGCTGTGCCCTGCTGTTGTCCTGTTTTTGCTAACCCCATTTGTTCTAACATAACCAAAGCGGCTAATAATTTAGTAACGGTATAGGTTTTACCTGTACCTGGGCCGCCAGCAATAACACTAAAGTTTTTATTAATCGCATTCGCTACCGCGACTTTTTGCCAATCAATTTCTAATGATTCTGTGTCTTGCGCTTCTACTTGAGCTAAATCATTAGGGAATAACTTGCCGATACACTGACCAATGCTGTCATTATCATACTGGCACTGCTGCAGTAACCGCGCATGAATGGCTTCGCCCAAATCACTTTCAAACTGAAAATAACGGCGCAAATATAATTTATCATGTTGAAGAACCAATAATTGTTGATCAGATGCTAAAATATTTAGCTCGCTTAACATCACTTGCAGTTGCGTTAACGGCGCAAAAACAAAACCAGCGTGACTGAGCTCTTGAGTGTGTTCCTCAGTAAGTCCTTCACTATCTTGCTGATTATCTTTATTTACATTATTTGTTTTCTTGGTGGAGGTAAAACCTTTGCCCCAATATTGATCTGCAACCTCACTCAAAGGTAAACAACTGTGCCCTGCGCGTAGGCTGGCACTTAAGGCTAAGAACAAATGGTATAAGTTATGTTGGCAACTTATATTAGCCGTTGTATCAGATCCTGATCCCGCTGTATCTTCTGTGAGTGATTGATTATTTGTTAGAGCTGTTAACGCACTGAGCATTTCTTTAGCAAAGAAATAATCAATCGCTTCAACACCTTGGATAGTGTCTTTTACTTGGTTAAAACGGCTGTATACTGGCTTATTCATACTATTATCAACCATGCTACGCTTCCTCATTGCATTTTTCATTACTTTCTTTATTAGAGAAGAGCGCATCTAAATTATTGATTTCTTGCTCTGTAATTTTTCGATAATAAACCCCTGCACCTTTATGTTCAGGCTCAGTTGTCATACCACGTAGATATAAATAATACACACCACCAAAATGCTGATTAACATCATAATCTACCAAAGTTTGTTTTAAATAACGGTGTAATGCTAATGAGTAAATTAGGTATTGTAAGTCATAATAATTTTTCTCAACATTATCGAGCAATGCATCAAACTGATAATCTTGAAAGCTATCACCTAAGTGACTAGATTTATAATCACACAGATAATATTTCCCTTGGTATTCAAAGATCAAATCGATAAAACCATGCATCATGCCTGAGAGCTTTTTATAGCTAGGTAACATTACTGGATATTTTAAGGAGTTGTTTAATGTTTTGCTTATCCCACTATTCCGACCAGTACTAATACTATTGCCAGTATCAGAACGCTCAGCCCTATTTCGGTGATCGGTTAGCAAATTAGCTAAAGCGTTAGTACCCTCGCCTTGCATAGGAAAGTAAAACTCACTTTCACGTAGCGTTCTATTGATAGCAATATCGGCTAGACAGCCAGCATTTTCACTATCGGTAGTGAGTGCACTGTGGTGACTCGAAATGAAAGGTGCGCTAATCACTTGTTCTAACCACTGAATTAAATCATCTGAGGTAAATGACGTCCTTATACTGTTAGCGTTACTCGCGTTTAACTCACCATAGGCTAACAAAGGTTTTTCCAGACTCTCTTGCCAATCTGGTTCAGAAAAATCAGTTTGCTCTAAAATATCGTGTAATAAGTTACCCGTATGAGCACCTTTGGATAATTTAAAGCAAATTTGCTCAGCGCTAAGTAGTTCGATATCAGGATGTTCGGAATCAGTATCTAATTGCCTGTTCGCTATGTCAGTAGTATCTCTATCTGGATTAGAAACACCTGCATGGCGGATATTGCGGCTTAAGGCGGTAAATGAACTCAACCACCAATCTCGCTCTATCTTACCAATGAATTTACTGACTTCGGTATTGGCAAACTCTTGTGGGCTATTTTTCGGTTGATGTAGCGCGGCTTCATCATTTTTTTCAAGGTAAAGGTCAATAGAACAATCAAGTGATACTTCACGAATACCAATAGCGTGCTCAGCACTTGCCTTAAGTACTTGCAACGGTTTAATGATGCTCTCTTGTTCTTGAAACTGCAGTGTTTTGCCTAAAGGTGATAGATGATATGCATCAAAGGCGCAACACAGTACGTAACATCTTCGTTCGGCTCTGGTTATCGCCACATAAAGCAAACGGATACTTTCGGCATAAGCTTCATTACTCATAGCTTTCTTGGCTTCTTTTGAGCCATCAAGACTTAAACACAGCTTACCGTTTGCATCGTGGTATTCAAGATAACTCACTGACTTGTTGCCAAACTTTAACGGATCTTTATGACGACAAGCAAATGGAATAAAGACATAAGGATATTCAAGTCCTTTAGAGCCATGTTGAGTAATCAAACGAATAAGATCACCATCACTCTCTAAACGTAGCTCAGCTTCAACATCATTGGTTTCAAGGTGACACTGCTGTTCAAACCAATGCAGAAGCTCTTGTCCTTGACTTAATCGAACACTAGCCGCTTGTAATATCTCAAATAAATGCAGCACATTGGTTAAACAACGATCTTTATTGTTTTGAGGAACATCAAGCAAGTTGTGCATCAAGTTTATCGCCATGGTGATAAAACCTTGGCGTTGCCATTGCGTTCTATAATCTACAAAAGCAAACTTCAACGTTTGATAAGCCATTTCGTCTTGCTGTAATTGGTGTAACTTTTTAGCATCAAAACCTAACAATCCACATGACAGTGCGGCAACAAACAATCGTTCATTTTCAGGTAATAATACCCCTTTGAGTAAACCTAATAATTGCTTAGCTTGCTGAGAATGAAATAAATTAGCTCTATCTGATAAGAAAACGCTATCAAGCCCCGCTTGTTGCAGGGCATGTTTAATATCACGCGCTTCAGCACCATCTCTGACAAGTATGGCGATGTCTTTTGGATTTACTTTACCTGTTTGCTCTTTCGAGGCCAACAGAGTCACTATTTCATTCGCACACCAGTTAGCCAACATAGGACGACTACCTTGACTAACTTTGTCACCTTGCGGGTTAGTATCATCGGATGTTTCATCATTAGTAAAATGAATAAATTGCAGTGCTTTATCACTGTCTAAGATAACTTGTTGGGCTTGGGCCGACTTCTTTCCTGCTAGTACTGGTAAATAAGGTATGCCAAAACCAAAGACACTCTCACTTTGTTGCTTATTTACTTCGTTAGACACCGTTTCTTCAGATGAAGACCCATTACGTTTGTAGGTAAAAAACTGGTTATAACCTTCAATCATTTGTGGCGTTGAACGCCAATTAGTATCCATCAGCCAGTGGTGGTCACAGCCGCTACGTGCATTGAGATAGGCAAAAATATCACCACCACGAAAACCATAAATAGCCTGCTTTGGATCGCCAATAAGGAATAAACCGGCATTAGCTTTTTTAGCATTGTCGCCGTAATAGATCGATTGTAATATGCCGAATTGCTTAGGGTCAGTATCTTGAAACTCATCTATTAAGGCTACAGGGTATTGTGCGAGTAGCTGTTTAGCGAGTAACTGAGAATGTTCATCAACTGAACTATCCGACTGAAGACAATTAGCTAAAGTATTAATAAGATCGTCAAAGTCTAATAAATTAAGTGCTTTTTTCTGCTCAATGACTTGCTGTCTAATAATGTAAATACCAGACTTAACAATGCCGTACGCTCTAGCTTTGTTGATATTGTTCGCTATTTTCTTAACTTGTTCTTTAACTTCTTTTACCGGCGCAAAAGCTTCTAGTAACTCAGCTTTATAGGTCGATCTTGCATAACGTTTGCCATCAAAAAAACCATCTGGCATTTTTACCTTACCCTCGCCAACATCAAGCAGTGATAACTCTTTGCTGATAATGCTCTCAAGCCAGATTTTTAATTGAGACAACTCATCGCGTCTTTTTTCTTGGTCTGCGCCCTTTTTAACCAGTATTAAGCCATTTTCAAATAAATCACTGTTGGCCGTTAATGTTTGCGCTGCCAGACGTACTAAGGCAATAAATTCAGCCTCAATACTTTCGACATCCACAACGGATAAAGTGCTGGTGTGACCTATGGCTTTACTAAAACTGGATAAAAAGCGATCTGGTGTTGCCCAAAAACTTGCTAGCAACATAAAACACTCATGATCAGACTTAGCTAAACTGCGATACCAATCTTGGCAAACTTGTAGAGTTATTTCAGACGAATTGGCTGCCATATTGGCATTGAACGGTAAACCACTGGTAAACGCATATTGATTTAATACCCGCTGACAAAAACCATGAATAGTAAAAATAGCTGCTTCATCTAAAAACAGTAGTGCGCGTTTGAGTAAAAATTCTCGCTGTTTTTTTTCAATACGTTGAGCAAGTGTGGCAAAGTAAGCGTCTTTTAAACACAAACTATCCCAGTCACTGAGGGCTAAACGAATAAAAGCATCAATTCGCCCTCGTAATTCTTGAGTCGCATCTCTGGTAAACGTCATTAACAATATTTGTTCAACCGTTAACTCACGTTCAAGTAATAAGCGTAGATAAATACGCGTAATATTATAGGTTTTACCTGTACCAGCACTGGCTTCAATTAGATGTTTACCCGTTAACTCAATGGTCGCTGCATCAAGATTTTGTAGTGTTACTTCTTGATGATTATCTTTAGTCGCTGTTTGTTGAGAGTCTGAAGTATCAAATTGAGTCATTATTTAGCCTCCTTGCTTGGCTTAGCAGTCGTTTTACTCGCTTTCTTAGCGGCTTGTTTGGCGACTACTTGATATAAGTCTTGATAGATAAACTCAATGTCAGCTTGGTGATTATGATACTGCGGACATTCTGGCCAAAAATAGCTAAGGTAATCATCATCACTCAAACCACGCGTGCTCATATCACCTATCCATAAACCTTCAAAACGTGCTTGTGTCATCTCGACGAGTTGCCCTCGTTTTTTAGTAAATACCTGCTCTGCCAATTCACCATTTAATAACAATACCTGTTGTTGACCTTTGAAAAACATCTTAACAAGATTAATCAATTTTGATTTTGCATCAGCAATGTTTGCCACATTGAACTGCTCTACTTTCTGGGCTTTGGTGTTAAAATATAAACCAATAGTTTCAGTCACTTGCTGTAACCTTTGATTGTCATCAGTAATATTAGTTTCATTGGCAATAGCTTGATCTTGCCATACCTGTACGACAAGTTGCTGGAAATACATAACAAACTTATCTTTGGCTTTGGCACTTGAGCTACGATAGTGCACTAACAAATTATTCTTCACTGCTAATTTCGTATTTAGTGAAACCCTAATTTTTTGGGCGCTAGGTCCATCAACTTCAGTACCGTCAATATCTAGCACTAGATTGCAATCGATAAGCTCAGGATTCTCACAGTTAACTTTGCTAATTTCTTCGCTAAATTGTTGAACATCCTGCTGATAATCTTTAAATAGATTAGTTGTAGTCGGTAAATCAGGGAACTTACCTGATAAGTGCGCGCGGGTTATCACCTGTTCAGACCCATCTTTATTTGATGGAGACTCTATTGTTCCAGTTAATGCGGCACTGAGTAAATCTTGTCGTAATAAATAGCTTTGTAAGTGATTAACGCTAAAGGGTTCGACATCTTCAAGTAAGACATCGTGATTCTCAAAATATAAATTAAGTTGCTGCTGGGCAAACATTTTTGCAGGATGCTGATAAAAACGTATCAACTGCTGGCAAGATAAACTGACCTCAACCGTTTGCTCTGGTGTTACAGCCAGACTTTCAATAGCAAGCGTAGAACCTTCTCCCATGCTCTCGTCATTATCGCTATTGGAACTTTGTCCTAGCGCTAACCAATTAGCATCAAAACTTGGCCAAGTTCCTCGATAGTTATTAGGATTAAAGGCTTGCATGGCTAATTGATAGATACCTGATTGATTGCTTTCGGCATTGGTATCATCATTGTTATTATCAGAAGTGAGCTGCTCTTCTGAAAACTGCCAACCGTAACCTTGTGCTAGATATTCCATTAGTTCTTTTACAACTAATGACGGTTGTTTTTCATTATTGTTTTTGATGTTTCGGCCTTGATAACTCAGGTATAACGAGTTTCTTGACGAGATTATAGCTTCAAGAAATAAGTATCGGTCATCCCCACGTCGTGATCTATCGCCTAATTTAGCTTTTGACAACGACATAAGATCAAAACCTAAGGCTTGTCGTTGTCTAGGGAATTCTCCATCATTCAACCCCAAAACCGCGATTACCTTAAACGGAATACTACGCATAGGTAACATAGAGCAAAAGGTTACCTGCCCGACCATAAACTGCTTACTGGCATCACCTTGGCTAAAATGTTGGCTTAAATAATCAACCACAATTAATAGTGATATATCATCTTCAAAATGAGCGTGGTGACAATGTTCGACCAGGCCTGCAATTGCTTGCTCAATCACCATCAGGCTATTTTCATTACTGACGTTGTCGGCATCGACTCGGCTAAATAAATGGCTTAATTGTTCAAGTAAAAAAGTTTGCCATTGTATCGCGGTGCGAGATCTTTGCAGATTTTCACTAAAGTAATGTAATTGTTCGATAAATAACATTAACTGACCGAGTAAGATGCTGTCACTACCTTCAACATTACTCAATAACAGTTGTTGTTGATAAATTTGTTCGCTGTCGGCATAAGCAAAACCACGAAGTAAACGTGACAAGCCTTGTTGCCAAGTAAATGAAGCGTTTGCTTGTTGCCCTAACAATGATTGTTTGTGGGTTAAGTCTAATCCCCAGTGTACCGTGGCTTGTTCAAGCCAAGCAGAAATTTTAGCTAAGTCTTCGCCGTTAATCGAAAAGTTATTAGCCATGGCAGGTAAACGTAAAAAAGATAACAATTGTGAGACACCAAAGCGGCTATCCGGCAATGTCAGTAATTCAGTAAAAGCGGCTACTAGCGGGTCACTATCTTTAGCACTGCGATCAGCAATAGAACAAGGTAGTGGCGGCACTTCACCTGCTATGTCTTGCCAACCACGGGTAAATACGGCATTTACATAGGGGGCATATTGTTCTATTTGTGGACACATAACCAAGATATCTTTAGGTGTTAAGCTTTTGTCTTGATTAAATTGATGCAATAAATAGTCATGTAGTGCATGGACTTCCCGTAATGCGCTATGACAACTGGTGATCACAATTGAATCATCATGTTGTACTGCTTTGGGAGTGATGGCTTCATCATCGGGAGATCTTGCATCAGACAGTTCAAGAATATCGTTTTGCAGCTGATGTAAAATACTCGTTACTTCTTTATTATTACTTATTGCTTGGGCACTTTTAGCTTGCTCAAATAACTCAACATCGATGGTACTGTAATCTTGTAACATTGAGATAAACTCGCGCCCCTGCTGGCCCAAGTTGGCTAATAACGGATTACCGACAAAACTTTGCACATCGTCCACACCATCAGACCATTGTGATAACTTATTTAAAGCGTATTTTTCTTTAACTTCTTGTTTCTCGGTACGAACATCTCCCCAATAAGAGAAACACGGGTTAAGATGAAAAAAATGTACTTCAACATGCTCACTTAGGGCATTAATAAAATTTAACCACATTGGTGCCATGGTATTAAGACCAAAAAAACTAATACGCGGTGGAATAAGCTCTTTTTTGTCCTGAATATTAGCAATAGCATCATGCATTAATTCAACAGGATTATAAGGTAATTGGGCAATTAATAATCGCCACAGCTTGCCTTGCCATTTATGCTCACTGGCTGATATTTTTTCTAAGCCGTCTAGTTCAAAATTTCCTTTTTCCCAATTGTCTAACCACTGCGGTCTGAAAATCAAATACTGCTCATATAAATCGGCCAATTGTGTGGCTAACTGATACCGTTTTAGCTGTGCATGTTTGCTCTCATTAACTGTATTATTATCCTCTTCGTCTGTCGTACTTTTACCTCGCCAATAGTGCGTAGCTTGACTAAAATCATCATCTTCTACTACAGAATCTAGCGCTAACAATGCATGTATACGCCAACAAAGCACCTCCCTTGAATAAGGTGACTGTTCAGGCACCTTCTCATCACTAGCCAACGACCTTATTAGCTTCCATAGAAACTGAGCTGGTAACGCGTAACGCATATTCATGCTAATACCGCGTTCTTGTGCAATGGCTAAATTAAGCCAATGCTGCATACCTGCATTTTGTACCACAATGACTTCTTGATTAAATACACCTAGAGGGGAAAGCTGGGAAATTTTGTTGAGCAAGAGCAACAAGTTTTCCATTTTGTTGGCAGGATAAAGATGGATCAAGATAATGCCTTAATGGTTTGGTAAAAGGAGAAAACTCCCTAAAACAGGGTAATTAAAATACGTTATAAATTGAGTAATAAAACTAGGATAAATTTAACCATAAGGCTATAAAGAATACGAGTAAAATTAATAATATATCTAAGAAAGTCTTCTATTAATTTTTAGCTATAATTTACACTTTTTAACAAAGATATACATTGTTTCGACAGTTTGTCGACATTACTCATACTGAACTAAATTCAGACTTTGGTTAAATTTATATTCATCGAATCAGCTCCTGAATTATCATTATGAATTTATACCAAGCAAGCTTTTTAAACGCTGTACGTCAGTTCCCTGATAATACCGCATTGTATACCGAAGATAGCAACGGTAAAGCCAATAGTGCACAAGTAAAAAAATTTACTTATCGAATGTTATTTGAATTAAGCCAGCGTTGGGGAAATTATATTGCTCACCTCACTAATAAACATAACAAAGAACAGCAACCCGTTGCCATTTATGGTGGGAGACAATGGCAGATGTATGCTGGCATATTAGCGATTTTAAGCACCAATAACGCCTATGTTCCGCTTAATAATAAACAGCCCGCCAATCGTATAAGCAAAGTATTGTCACAAATCGATAGCCAAGTGCTGCTTGTTGCTGAAAATGAAGACCCGTCTGAATTATTACAATTAACTGAATCTTCTTTACTCGTCATTTACTTAGGCGCTGATACTCCCTTATGGTTAACAAAAAACTGGCATCACCAATGTTTTAACATTGACGAAATTGATGTCGCAGTGGCTGCGACAATGTGTTCTTCTTCGACTCCAATACCATTATCTACACTAGCAAATAGTTCTACCCCATTATCAGCGCAATTGAACGACGCTGATTTCAAGCTAAATACAACGAACCAATATGCCTATATTTTATTTACGTCTGGTAGTACTGGAGTCCCTAAAGGTATTGCGGTTAGCCATAAAAACATTGTCAGTCACCTTGGTAGACTCGATAAATTATTACACTTAACAGCGATTGACAAAGTGAGTCATTTTTTTGAATTATCTTTTGATCTCTCTGTACATGACATGTTCAGTTGCTGGAGCAAAGGTGCTGCACTTTATGTTATCCCGAGTGAACAGCTCATGTGTCCGATAGCATTTATAAAACAACACCAATTAACCGTGTTTTCAGGCGTTGCTTCCGTACTTTCATTTATGGATAGGCTCAGCTTACTCAAACCACAACAACTGCCACACCTAAGAGTTAGTTGCTTTGGTGGTGAAAAGTTATTAACCAATCAAGCCCTTAAATGGCAAAAATGTGCTCATAATAGCCGTGTAATAAATATTTATGGTCCAACTGAGTGCACCATTACGGCTACCTATTATGAATTGAGCAATAGCCAAATCATCAAATCAGCCTCAGTACCTATTGGTAAAGCCCTACCTGGGTTATCTGCGATATTAGTCACCGATAATCAAAAAATTACCTCAGCCAATACCTTAGCCGAATTGTACTTAGCTGGCGATCAGCTTGTTGACGGTTACTTTCAAGATGCCGATAAAACACAACAAGCTTTTATTACCTTAGCTACCTTAAATTCCAACATGGCAGAAGCCCCCATACGTTATTACCGAACGGGTGACATTGTCTATTATGACGAACAGCAAAACATCGTTTTTCACGGCCGTAATGATCATCAATTCAAAATATCTGGACACAGGGTTGAAGCGGCAGAAATTGAAGACGCTATTGTTAACTTTTCAAACGACATAACTTGGTGCGTAGTTTCAACACAAACCGAAATCGCGGGTAACACAAAAATCATGGCTTTTATCGAGACAGCACTGATATCAAACCCTGCTCAGCACTCAGACGATTCAAATCAGCAAATGATTAGTCAATTAAGAAAACATTGCTTACAGCATTTACCTGCTTACATGGTGCCTGATGAATTTAATCTCTACGCCTGCTTGCCCCGCAATATCAGCGGAAAAGTAGATATCAAGGCGCTGCTTAATAATGACGAACAAGCATCTGCCACTAACAAGACCAGTAATCAATTATCTCCCAAAGAGGCAACACCATGTTAATACAGCAAAGCATTATTCATTTTATCGAAGAAAAGTCTCATTGCCCCTTAACTGATTTAACCGATCATTTACTCGGCACGATAAAGTCATTTGATTTTATGATGTTAATACTTGAACTTGAGCAAAAATTCAATTTGAAGTTGCCTTTTGAACAAGCGTTATCAGCCAACTTAAAACAAATAGATCAGTTCATTAGCTGGGTTGAACGTCACCATGACAGTTAACAATTCAGAGAAATTAGAGTCTAGTGTTATGGAAAGTGTGCCGCTAATGTCATTTAAACAAAAGTCACTCAGTAAGTTACTGAGATTACTGCTCGCAGGTTTAACCAAACTAACAAGAAATAAGCGTAAAATGCTGATCAAACATATCGGCAAAACCCTATTATATTTTGCTAAAAAAACACGAGTGAGAGCGATAAAGAACATTACTAAGGCAATGCCCGAACTGAGTATGAAAGAAGCCACCAATTTAGCGTTCGATGCTTATGGTAATTGCGCCTTCGGCGTGGCTGAATCTTTTTGGCTTTGTGAGGTTGAACCTGACATTTTCTGTGACGAGGATACTTTACGTATTTTACAATCAGGTCAAGGGGCGTGTATTGCAACTATGCATTTGGGTTGTTATGAAGCAGTGCCATTAGCAGTAGCCAAGTTTGCTAAAGAATCTGTCACCTTAACCAATATTCCGCGCTTCTTAGCAGACTCAATGGACTTTTATTCTGCTGTTAATATTACCGCTATCAATAAAAATTCAAGCAGTGCATTTAGTGAGCTGTTAAAAATGTCAGGTGGTAATGCTTATCTTTCTTTGCATTGTGATCTTTATGCAAACCAAACAGACGTAACCTTCTTTGGTCAAGAAACTAAGGCGCCCGCAGGTATAGCGTTATTAGCAAAGATGACCAATAAACCTCTGCTGTTAGCTTACGCGGTTTATCAAGGAGACGGACAAGTACAAGTGTTTTTTGAAACTTTATACCTAAATCAAAACCTAACTAGTCAAGCATCAGAAGAGCAAGAAACTGAACCAACTGTTGAGCAAATAATGGCAAAAATTTACCGACGGTTTGAGCAAATAATCAAACAATACCCGAATCAATGGTATTGGTCATATAACCGTTGGAAAAATTAAAACTCATGACACAAGTCAGTAAAACAATAGCAAAACCAAGCGGCAACGCTAACCTTTACTCTCGGCTATTCTCTTATTATCGAGTATATAAAAAACTTATCTTTATTGCATTGGCTGCTCTATGCCTTTTCAGTTTCGTTGATGCCGGTATGATTTATTTTGTTAAACCACTGATTGATCAGGGTTTAGGTAAAGCCGATAGCCACACCCTACAATTAGGCGCTTTATTAGTTGTAGCTATATTTTTCTTGCGCGGTATCGCAAGTTTTACTTCAAGTTATGCTATTGCGTACATCAGCAGTAAAGTTACTTATCGTATTCGACAACAAGCTTTTGACAAACTATTGTTTTTACCTCGCACATATTTTGATCAAAATAGTCGCGGCAGCCTTATTTCTAAAATAATTTATGATACCGAGCAATTATCTCAAGCTTTTTCAAGTGCAGTGGTTATTGCCATCAGAGAGTCGGTCATCATTCTGGTATTATTTTCTATGATGGTTTACAACAGTTGGCAATTAACGGCAATATTTTTAGTGATAGTCCCCATTATCGCGCTAATTATTAATAAGGTTTCGAAACGATTCAAAAATATTAGCCATAAACTTCAAAACAGTATGGGACAAGTGAGTAACAAAACAGAGCAAGCCATTTTGAATCAACAAGAAATTGTTTTACTCGATACTAGAACACAGATAAGCGCACAGTTTGAAAAAACAAATAATAATAATCGCCAACAAAATATGAAACTTCAGGCGACAAGTGCCATTAGTAATCCTGTTATTCAGCTTATTGCTTCTTTCGCTATTGCTGCTGTGTTATTACTTGCCAGTATTGACCAAGTATTAAATCAACTCACCCCAGGCAGTTTTACCTTAATATTAATTGCCATGGGCTCACTACTTAAGCCACTAAAACAACTCAGTAATATCAATCAACAATTACAAAAAGGCTTAATAGCTGCCAAGAGTTTATTTAGTTTTTTAGATCAACAAGAAGAACATGATATCGGCACAAAACACTTATCAAAAACGTGCTCAAACATACGCTTTAACAATTTATCTTTCACCTATCAGGGGAAAACACAGCCCGCACTCTCTAATTTTTCATTGCACATTAAAGGCGGAACGAGTGTTGCCTTTGTTGGTGAATCAGGCAGCGGTAAAAGCACTTTAGCCCGCTTATTATTGCGTTTATATCAATCGCCAAAGCAAAGTATTTTAATTAATGATATTGCCATTGAAGACTATAGCTTAAGCTCCCTTAGAGCACAGTTTGCCTTTGTTTCACAAGATATTGTTTTAATAGATGATACGCTGGCAAACAATATTAGCTTTGGTTGTAATCGCGATGTAACAGACTCAGAGATTGAACAAGCAGCAATAAATGCTAATGTGATGGCTTTTGCTAAAGAGTTGCCCTTAGGCTTAAATAGCGAAATAGGTGAAAATGGTCGAAATTTATCTGGTGGACAAAGACAGCGTATAGCCATTGCTCGTGCTATGTTGCGCGATGCGAGCATTATCGTATTAGATGAAGCGACATCAGCATTAGATAATCACAGTGAAAAACATATCCAACAGGCCTTAACGCGCTTAACTCAGCATAAAACAGTGCTGATCATTGCCCATAAATTATCAAGCATTCAACATGTTGATGAAATTATCGTCATCAATAAGGGTAGATTGATAGAACAAGGAAATCATAAAACCTTACAGGCTAAAGCAGGTTATTATCAATCGCTATATCAAAGTCAATAAATTAGGTTTATTGAATAAAATCTAAGTGCCGTTGATAAAAATCACCTAACAAGGGTACTTTGTATTCTTTTCCTTGAATAGCAGCATAAATACCTACTATCCAGCCTAAAAAGACACCTATGTTTAGTACCCATCCCACTAAAGGGATCAATGAAAGGATTGCGCCGGTGATAATGAGACCTAACGATTGACGTAAATGAAAGCTTGCTAATGATGATTGGTGCTTATCATAAATAATCAGCGCAACTATCCAGCCAATTAGAGTAAAGTAGCTTATCACAGCCACCAAAACAGCCATTCTATAACGCTCAGCTAGACTCAGTTTTCGCTCAAAAATATTGTCATAATCACTTGGGATATTTGGCATAACAGGTTCTCCATTTATAATGTTACGTAAAAATCCGCCTAAGTAATGAGTGCTATTCCTACATAAAATAAAGATAAAATTTAACTTAGGCTTACTTTAAACTTAGAAGATATAACGCCACTCGACAAGGTAAATATCTTCCCTGATCCCTAGACTACTGGTTAAATGTTTCAATTATATGAATAAAGGTAATGAAAAATATTTTATGATTAATTTTTCAAAATTTGGAGGAACTGTTGATAATGTTGCTGCATAGTTAATGCTAATTTATCTTGGTCATTGGTCGATAGCGTTTGATAACACAGGGTATTATAACTGGTGCTCAATCGAGTAAAGGCAATGGCTAACTCTGGATACTGAGCTCTTACCTGTTTTGCAAAATCATTAACTGTCATTCCTGCCGGTTTTTCCATGCCCTGCTTTGCTAATTGAGCCAACGCTTTTTGATAAACTAGCTGCCACTTAGATAATACTTGCTGTTTTTTCTTAGTGCGATTTAACAGATGCAAAAACAACATAAGCGTAGCCATACTGATAATCAATGAAACACCAATAATTAGTGCAAATTTCCACGAAGCCATCTTGCCAAATAGGTTTTTAAATAAGTTATATTGTTGTTTGGTGGTAAAACCAATAACCCAACGGGTCCATTGGTAATCAAGGGCATCAAATTGTAAACGTAAAGCGTTCAACAGCGCACTATTCTTTAATTGATATAAACTGATTAAATTATTATTAAGTGCTGATTGCTGCTGTAGAAGTTCAGACGACCAACCAGAATTAACGCGCTGGGGATCTACTGCACTCGTTGGGTCAATACGAAGCCAGCCCTTATCTGCTACCCAAATTTCAGACCAAGCATGCGCATCATATTGGTATACGCTCAAGTGCCCTATTGAGTTTGATTGTTGTGCATCCTCACCATTATATTCGCCGCCTAAATAGCCCGTAACCATACGTGAAGGAACACCTGAAGCGCGCATTAAAAAGGTAAAAGCACTAGCATAATGAACACAAAATCCTGATTGGGTGTCAAAAAAGAATTGGTCCAAGCTGTTATTTTCAAGGAGCGGTGGTTGCAAGGTATATGAATAGTTTTCCTTGTTGATAAATGTTAATACTGCTTGTGCCCTGGCTTGCACATCAGCGTAGTTGCGCTGTAATTGCAGAGCAAACTGCTCTAGCCTTGGATTACTCCCCGCAGGAAAACGCAAGTTAACCTGCTTACTTTTTTGTGATAGCTCAAGGGCTAATGGCGCAGTTAAATAGCTAGTTAATTGATAAGATTTAGCTTGGCTAATAATTCTTGTGCTGCGAAAGGTGAAGCCAGCTTGAGCATTGATGCCACTTTTGTCACCTGCGACAACCGCTGGCGTTAATGCAAATAGATATTTCTGATAACTCGGCTCTACAATAACTTGATAATTTAAGGGCAAAACATCTGTTGTGCTAGCATCAAACGTTAAAGGTTTATCACTTGAGCTGTTATCTGAACTCACCGCTTTATTTGATGGTGTTGTTCTCGACGCCTTTTGTCTACTCCACTGTTGACCGTCGTAATCTTCTAACACCATTGCACGCCAATATAACTGTGAATAAGCAGGCACTTTTTGGCGGCCAAAATCAGCGCGAAATGCCAATTTAGTAGAACGCGTTAAATTGGCGATATCGCCAGGTTTAACAGTGTCAGACAAACCAGTTTCAGCTGACTTTGCCATTGGGACTTGCCAAAAAGGTGATAACCGAGGAAATACTAAAAAGAGTACAACAGCCAATAAAGTGCTCTGCCCCAATAAAATAGCTACTACTTTTATATTCGTTGCAAAAGTTTTCTCCCATGAGAAAAGTTGTAACAACACCGCTAAATTGATAACCAATAAGATGAAAGTTATAAGGGTGAAAGCTAAATCTTGCCTAAAAATAAGCGAAGAGGCCAGCACAAATAATCCTAAAAGTAATAGCTGATAAAAATCACTACGGGCTCTTAGTTCAAAGGCTTTAAGTACATAAGAAAAACAAAGTAAATGCAGCATACTTGTTAGTATGCCGACTTCTTTTGCCGTAATCGCAATGGCTAAGCAGCCCAACAAGGCAAACATCCCGAGCAATATAGGTGCAACATTGAAGGCCCGTTGCCTATTATGATGCGTGTTTAGGTCATTATTTTGGCGACGATTAGGATATTTACCAGTACTTTTGTTATTACTCGCTTTAACTCGGTGTCGGTTTTGATGTAATAAAAGTGCCTGCCATACAAGTGACAATGAAATAATCGCAAGCATCCAAGTACTTAATTCTAAGGCGATAACTGCTATGTTTAAACATTGACATAACCAGAGTAACCAAGCATTTTTTCTGCTTAAGCTAAAGTTTATTGTCGTTTTATTCTTGCCTTTACCAAGATAGCCCGAGGATGGCTGAGTATTTTTCATCTTGAAGAAATTCATGAATATAATGCCAGTGCTGTTAAACAAGCTTGTTGGTGATTATAGCCAGCGTTAGGTGAGATATTCATTGACTTATTATTGATATCGGTAGAAAGCGCTAACCCAAAATGTTGATTGGTTGCGGTTAATTCATTGACTAGATAACACAAATAAGACAATTGCGTTTCTACATCATTACTTGGCATGTCATCAAGTTTTAACCACGTTAATTGACCTTGGCTTGCTTGATAATGTTTAGAATAGTGACCTTGCCCTTTGGCTAACTGCTTCCAAGCGGTTCTGGCTCTCGATTCTCCTATGACAAAGCTTTTAAGTTCTGAAAAATCATCGGTACCCACTAAATTAGACGTTTGATAACTTTCTATACTCGGTTCGTCTGAATGAGCAGACAACTGATATTGACCGACAATTAAGTTGGCTGGTTTAGGGTAAATAATGGCGAAGTGGCCAAAATCTAAAAGTGTCTTACTTTTAAAGAAACCTAAAGAATACTCACTAAATACGGTGACTCTACCCAAGTTGTGCTTGCCACGTTTAGATGATTTATATGATAAGTTAATTTCTTGACTGCCCTGCGGACATTGGCCGATCTTTTCAACTTGGCTATTTAGTGTGCGATCGGTAAAATGAACATTTATATCATAATGCGTTTTTACCGAGCTTATTTGAATAGGAAATTTTAACTCGTCGCCTGCATAACCCAGTTGTTTGGCCATACTATAAAAGCGCAATTGTGAAAAATTATAAAAGCTATGTAACATCACACTAATAAATAAACTCGTCAGTAAGTAACTAAATAATAAAATGATATTATTTTGATAGTTGGTTCCCAATAAAAAAACCAGCACAACAAATCCTAGATACGACAAACCAAAGCGTGTTGGATATATCATGATATTACGGCTGTTTAGTTGATGTTCTTTCCTATTAGGGATCCTGCGAGAAAGCCAATGCTCAAAGGTTTTATCAACCAGTTTTTTGATTGATTTTGGCAATGAAAATATTGTCATTACTCCCATAAGTAGACCTTATGAATAACCAAGGGGGTTTAACACATCAACACAGTTAAGTATTTGATTCGCCACACTAGCACTATCAACCTGATTCGACCCTATTTTTTGGTTCGGTTGCATTTCTAATCTGTGCTGACAGACAACATAAAATACTGCTTGCACATCATCAGGTAAAACATAATCACGATTATCAATAAAAGCCATTGCTTTAGCCGCTTGTAATAATGCTTTTGATGCTCTTGGTGATAATGGTTTACAGTTAATTTCAGGCGAATTATCCCATGCGGTGTTTGCAACATTAGCTTGACCACTATAAGCACGTCTACTGACATGACTTAAGGCAATAACATAATCAAGCACATCATTTGATACGTTAACCTGAGTTACTGCTTCTTGTATGGCAATAAGCTCTTCTTGTTCGATCATCGCCTCGTTATCTACCTTCACATTTTTTGATGTTTGATTTGTTCGCTGACTCATATTCAATAAAATCTGCTTTTCAGCTTTTAAGTCTGGGAAACCCAAAGATAATCGCATCATAAATCGATCTAGTTGCGACTCAGGTAAGGGATAAGTTCCAGCATGAAAGAGTGGGTTTTGAGTAGCAATCACAAAAAATGGCGTAGGTAATTCATGGGTAATACCATCGATACTGACTTGTTGTTCGGCCATGGCCTCAAGCAGTGCGCTCTGTGTTTTTGGACTCGCTCGGTTTATTTCATCAGCAAGTACCACTTGATTAAATATCGGACCTTTGTGAAGTTCGAAGCGATTAGTCTCTTTATCAAAAATTGAAAAACCGACAACATCAGCCGGTAATAAATCATTGGTAAATTGGGTGCGCTGATAACTTAAACCCAGTGTGGTTGCTAATACATGAGCCAGTGTGGTTTTACCCATACCGGGTAAATCCTCTATTAATAAATGCCCTTGGGCAAGTAAACAGGCAAGCGCTAAACGACACTCTTTGGGTTTACCTAATACTACGGTTTCAATTTTATGTAAAATGGCATTAATGGACTGCTGGCTAGCTTGGATTTGATCGATAACGGGCGGCGTTTGAAGCATAAAAAAACGTCTAATTATAAAGAGTTAATTAGACGTTTTATCATGAATGAAGAATAAAGGGAATTGTTAGCCCTTATTAGCTTAAATTAGTGGGACTTAAGTTAGCGTCGCTTAGTCTATAGCGCTTCGGCGACTAACAACGGCTCCATTTAACTGGCTTAATAATTTTTCAGTATCATCCCAGCCAATACAAGCATCAGTAATACTTTGTCCATACACGGCTGCTCTACCTTTAACTAGACTTTGATTACCTTCAACTAAATGACTTTCAACCATTACACCAAAGATATTTTCATTGCCTTGGCTAATTTGCTCACTGACATCAGTAGAGACTATCATTTGATTTTCAAATTTTTTGCTCGAGTTAGCATGGCTAAAATCAATCATTACCTTAGTGTTTAAATCAGAGGTAGTTAATTGCTCGGTTACCGCTTTAACACTATCAGCATCAAAATTAGTCGTTCTCCCACCACGTAAAATGATATGACAATCACTATTACCTGTCGTTTCAACAATGGCAGCATGGCCAAATTTTGTAACTGATAAAAAGTGATGTGATGCAGAAGCTGAGCCTATGGCGTCAATCGCAATTTTAATGGTACCGTCAGTTCCGTTTTTAAATCCAACTGGACATGAAAGTCCTGATGCTAATTCACGGTGAACTTGTGATTCAGTAGTACGAGCGCCAATGGCTCCCCAACACATAAGATCTGCCATATATTGCGGTGTGATCATATCTAAGAACTCGCCCGCCGTAGGTAAACCAAGGTCATTTAGTTCTACTAGTAACTTACGACCTAAACGTAAACCATCATTCAATTTAAAGCTGTTATCCATATAAGGGTCATTAATTAAGCCCTTCCAACCAACGGTAGTACGTGGTTTTTCAAAATAAACACGCATGACAATCTCAAGACTATCTTTGTACTCTTCACGAAGCTTTACTAAGCGTTGCCCGTATTCAAGTGCCGCTTCAGGATCATGTATAGAACAAGGTCCAATAACCACTAATAAGCGATCATCTTTACCTTTGAGAATATTGTGAATAGCAGTTCTGCCAGCAACGACTGATTTAGTTGCTTGCTCTGACGCAGGAAATCGTTCCAATAAAGCAATTGGAGGTAAAAGATCTTTAATTTTATTGATGCGTACATCGTCAGTTTGATACATAATTTCGCTCTCTACTGCTACTTCGTTGCTTATTTCATTACTATTATAGTATTAGCATGAATGTTAACGATACTCTGACTATCAATTTGCCTAAGCAAATTAACCCCAAGTACCTTATTGTTAATTCCTAATTAGAATCCCAATATTAATCTAGCAGTGTTGATGGTTGAATGCCATGGAAAATTACGCTTACTGGCTAGTTTTTAGAATATTTAGTCTAATGGGGTAATAATCGGTAAATGATGCAAAGCTTAATAAGACTTTGCTTCATTTATCCTTGTCTCAACTCATTACTTCAGTAATTCATGGCCCTCTGGTAACTGTTTTGCAATCCAAAGTGCTAACTTATGCTTCATATTAGGTTGATCTTCGTTCTCAACCGCTAATGCTTGAATTAGCTTATCATTGACTAATAAGCGATAAAGACTTTCTATCTTATCTTTGGCAGAGTTTGTGGCAGAAAAACTATTATAACCACGGTTAACTGCATACTTTTCACCAATGGTTAATGCTTTTTTAAGTAATTCAGCTTCATTTTTTAATTTTTTCATAGAATATCGACCTTGTAGCAATCTTGATTGTTATTACCATGCTTTATAATACGCATAAATACAAGAGTAAACACCGACGTATACCCTTATACAAAAGCAATAAGTGACCAATAAACAACCAATTACAACTTTTAACATTTTGCTAGCTCTTCTTTTGATTTACATCATACAGTAGTACGATAGATCTCGTATAATTGCATCAATAAATTTAATTTCACTCAACTTTACAGGTGTGACTATGCCTATTTCACGTACAAAAAACTTACAACACAAAGCTTATATCCCTTCATCTGCCAGAGAAAATCAATATTTGATGGCTAAAATTCCGTTAACCGATGAATTAATAGCGCAGTATCAACCTCTTATAGATAGCAGTAGTGAAACGCCATACGAAAAACTATATCAGCACCTTGCAAATAAGTTCTTTGCTATTAATGATAAGTTTTCTCTTGAGAGTGCACAGTTTATCGCCAACGATAAGTTCGCTCGAGTACGTTTTAGTCCAGAAAAATTTACCGCACAAACTAAACAACAAGTACTGTTTTTATATAACCCCAAATACCACACTAGTCGAAATACTTTCTTCAATGGAACGAACAAAGCAAAGAAAATCACCTTGATATTCTTAGCAAACGGCGATGATATTCGTGGGCAGTCTGCGAAGTTCCACCAACTGGTTACTAAAGCCTTAATGGATTTTGCAAATGAAACTGAAATTGCGCCAGAAAAAATCCGAGTTAGTGATCATCAACATTTAACTTACGATTTATTTGCTAAAAGTAAAGGTATTGAAGGTAGCCAAGCGCATAAGTTTAGACCTATTGCAGACAGATACATGGCAGATCAACACACCTTATCTGCACAAGCCAGAGCATTAACTTATGCCGTAGTCGATTTTCCCATTAACCGACGAGTTCGTGCCCTAGTGAGCAATGACGAAAATCCTCAAGAGCGTTACAACCCGCTTTATAACCTGATCGCTGATGCTTTTATCGGTGCAGCTAAAAAGCAAAACTTAAACAACGGTGCGGTAATCGCTAATGGATTAGTACCTATAATACGTTCTGGCGAAGATGAAAACGTTGTTACTTCTGGTGAGTTATTAATGCTTAGCTACAACCCATTACATACAAGTTGCGGTTATACCTGTAAATGGAATTCGGCTAAATTGGTAGACAGTGTTCAGCTAGTTTTTGTTGCCAGTGAACAAGATAAAACCAGCCATGGTTACGGTAAGTTTGTTAATGAAATTGAACAAGCATTACATACCTTTGCTAAAAAACTAGATATTATTGGTGAGCAAGAAGAGATGATGGTTAGATTACATCAGCATGTTGGCTTTTATTTAAAATAATTTCAGTAATAATATCAGTAATGTAAAGTACCCATCATACGGTTGGGTACTTTACAAAAACAACCAGATTAAAATTCATATTCGATAGCAACCCGTAATATATGTCCTTGGCTTTCACTGTTTATGCCAGTAATAAAAGCCGCTTCCCATTTCAATTGCTTCTGCCCACTAAAACGTTGAACGCCCATAAATGCAGGGCCTATACCAAGATAATCTTCTCCCGAATATACCTCAATGGCGGGTTGGAATTGTTCAAGATAACGATAGCGATATTGCATCCTAAATTCCGTTTCCATTTCATCTTCAAGGGTGTCGCCCCACTCATAAATTAAAAAGGCATTTAAGGTTAAGCTGGTACGGCCAAATTCTTTTTCGACAATAACGCCTGAAGTCACTTCCCAGTTATTATCTTCACGCTCTTTTTCAATCTCGAATAACAATCCCCAATCAGCCCAATATTGACCTTGCTCTGTAATCATCCATCGTGCTTCTATCTCATAGGCACTTAAGGAGAAATCATCATTACTATCACGTTCACCCACAAGGTAAAATTCCAACATAAGGTTGTCAGTTACCGATTGACCATACGCAAAACGTTGTGCTAAATCATTACTGACGCCATTTTCTCGTTGAGCGAGCATACGCCATTCAACTTCTCGCTCGTTAGGTAAAACATAAGGATGATAGACCTTATCAACTACGACGCCATCAGCTAAGACCGCATTTGATAAAACCAAACTCATAATAAGCGGAGTAAAGTTGAAAAGGCGCTGGCGAAGAGAAGTAAACATTAAGAAGTCCCTTTCATAAAAGAAGCGGTAGAGTTCTGTTTATAGGTGATTATTTTAACAATGAATATTGGTACGATAATCGCGCTTAAATAGACAATTAACTCCATAGCCGACGGTGTTGCTTCATAACCAAATAAAATAGTAAGAAAATAGCCTAGCTCGGAGTCTTCAGCAATAAGATAATTAGTATTCCATAAGTGTGCATTACTAGAAATAATATCAACCTGCTCAAGCAGCTGTAGTCCTTGAATTAACTGACCAATACCAAATAACAGTAAAAAATAACAAACAATTTGACGTCTTAACTTTTTAGCCAAGGTAATTAAGATAAAATACAATAAAATGGCAATACTCAAACAAATCCCAGTACCGATTATCACGCCAACTACAATGCCAGAATACAAGGTATCAAGGGCCGTATTTTGAATAGTTAAACTCATGACATAAAGACTAAAATAACTACCATGAACACAAAAAACCAATAATAAGATGGCAAGACTTAGCAATGCTTTCTGCTGAGTTAACGTTTGCTGATCAAAAAACGTTTTATCTTGCCACTGTTTAAGGCTTGAAGTTTTGTGAAGTAAAAATGAAATGACAATGAAGCAATAAATTAAGCTAAATAGTATTGAAAAAAGAATTTCTAGACCTGTGCCTGATAATAACTGACTTAACCTTGGCATATAGTAACTTAATAAAAAGACGATGATTAAACCAATACCTGTTGTGGTGAGTAAGTAAGTAATCGGTAAGTAATCAAGCTTATTCTTTTCATTCTTATTTGATTGCTTATTTAATTGCGAAGCTTCCATCGTTCTTGATTTATACCTAGCATCTTGCTGAGCAAACAATAAACTAAACACTACAAAAATTGGCAGGATGTTTTGTAAAAAAACTAATACGGTATTAATTAACATTATCAGTCCCCCCATCAACAGCTGTCCCTAACTCTGGATCGGTAACAATAATAGTACCTCTGGCACTGCTTGGGTGATATTCACCAAAAAAGTCATAGTGCCCAGGGGACAATGGACCAATATAAATAATCGATTTTTGCTTAGGAAAAAGCACTTTCTCTCGGTTAAGTGAAAAACTATCAAACTCTTCAACACTGGCGTCTTGGTTATCAATAATCAGTTTAATTTTTTTATTTGAAGGTATGGTCATTTCAGCAGGATAAAAAAGGTGACTTTTCAAAATAATATTGAACTCTTCTCGCTGGGCTAAGGCGCTATAGCTTGTCATTACCAGTAACATATAACTGATAACACGCTTTACTTTATGCTGCATTACTGATCTTTTAAGCATGTTAGCTACGTTCATCCTTGTTATCTACTTGTCCATCGCAACGTACAACTGAGTTCGCCTGTGATTCTTTTTGCGCTAGGCTTTGCTCAAGGTTCTTTTCAAGCTTTTGCTCAAGCACGTGATCAAATAAGACTTCAACGCGTAATCCACCTAATAATTTTGATTGCGACAATGTAATTTTGCCGCGATGCATATCAACAATATGTTTAACTATGGTTAAGCCTAAACCACAACCGAGTACACTTGAGTCATGTTGATCGCCACCCACTCGATAGAATCGGTCAAATACCCGATGGTATTCATCTGCAGGGATACCTTCGCCTGAATCTTCAATGATAATAGCAATTTTATTTTGTGATTTTCTTTGATGGTTGTCGTTTTGAATGTACTTAGTACTTATCTTTATCTCACCCTGTTGTGGTGTATATTTATTAGCATTTGATATTAAATTCGTTAACATTAACTGCAAAGAAAGTTCATCACCCTTAAAGGTTATCTCATCACTGGATAAGGTAATTGTTTGCTGTTTATTTGCTATATCTTGATAGAGATCTCCAATAACAGCTTGCAACAGTGTTTTTAATTTCACCTGTTGTTGACTCTGATTTATTTGGTCGGGATTGGTACGATTTAAATGCAGTATTTGATCAATCACATGCCCCATTCGCTCAACACTAACTTTAAGTGGTTTAATTAAATTTATTGGATATTGTTGTCCCTGCTCATTTAACTCTTGCGATAGATTATGAACATTGATTTTTAGCACACTTAACGGTGTTTTCAACTCATGAGCTGCATCAGCAGCAAAATGTCGTTCTCGTTCAAAAGCTAAGTTTAAACGAGCAAGCAAGTCGTTTAAGGTAATAACTACCCGGCTTAATTCACTGTTATCAACGTGTAATGCTAATGGCGTAAAATCATTACTGCGTTTATTGGCTAGCGCAGTCGTTAGTTTATGTAGCGGTTTTAAACCTTGAGTAATAATGCCATAAATAAGAAATGACAATAAAACAATGGCAATTATCATCGGGGTAACTGCCGCAAGGATTACCTCTTGAGCAAGAAGAAACTGCTTCTTTAACGGTTGAGCTACGATTATCACCAATTCATTGTCGTTAGCTTCAAGGGCATTATCAGAGGCAATACTTGTGAAATAATCGGAGGAATGATCCGGGCTACTGGATAAATAGATGGCACGCCAACGTTGTCCGGCAAAATTCACTTCACCAAAGTGTGTCGGTGACTTATTCAAACTCATTATCGGTTTTACCGGGGAATTAGCACTTTGGATAACTAAGGTATCTCCCTGCCACACTTGAAAGGCAAAACTAGTTTGTTGCTTGATCGTAACAAACTGCCGTTGCTTAGTATCAAAGGTTTGATGAAGGCCTTTTACTATTTGTGCAAAGTCGACTAATTGCTGTTCAAATAGCTTTTCAGCACGTGTCATACTCGCTTTGTAGCCTTGAATAGCCGCAATAAAGGTAATTAGCGTTAATACGGCAACTAAAGTTAATACCAGAAAACGGCGAATGCTCATAAATTTGTTTCTATGTGTGAGTTAATGTGAAGACACTTAATTTAAAGACAGCTCATTTCAAGACAGTGAATCTTGAGGCTGATTAATGATGTAACCTACACCACGGACATTTTGTATGAATTTATTGGGCAGATTTTTTCTTAATTTATGAATATGCACTTCGACAGCGTTACTCAGCACTTCTTCACCCCATTGATAAAGTTTAGATTCAATTTGCTCTCGTGATTGAATACGTCCAGCATTTTCCATCAATGCCTTTAATACCATAAACTCTTTTTTAGAAAAGTGCACTTCACTTGCACCATTCTGCGCGTCTATCTTACCTTCTTGTTCACTATTTTTTTTGTTATTTACTTGGTTACATTGCAGTAAATATACTTTATGAGCCTTGGTATCTAAACTCACTCGGTCAATCGTAATCATTGAACTAGAGGCGGTGCCTAAACGGCGCTCTATGACTCTTAACCTTGCCAATAACTCTTGCATATCAAACGGTTTTGCTAAGTAATCGTCTGCGCCATAATCTAAGCCTTTAACTTTACTGTCAATGCTATCTCTAGCGGTTAAAATAATAACTGGCAAGTCATTCTTTTTAGATCTAATTTCTTTCAAGACCAGTAAACCATCAATATCTGGCAAGCCTAAATCAAGGATAACCATATCATGGCTAGGCACAGCTAAAGCGGTTAAAGCAAGCTTTCCTCTGGATAAATGATCGACAACAAAGCCTTCTCTCACTAAAGATTGCTGCAACGCTTCAGCAAGCCCTTGGTCATCTTCTACTAATAAAATTCTCATGAGATTAGTTACCTTCTCGCCCAAAAAGTAATGTCTTGTTCCGTTAAAAAGTGTTCTGCATGTTCCCCCTGCAACAACGCCAACGTTGCTAATATTCCTGCTTGAATACATTGAGGTGCAACGGTTGTAATTGAGCGTGGCGCATTGATTATCGGCCATCCGGTTGTAGCATTTAACACGTGTCCGTAACGAATACCTTCTTTGATCAAGTATCGTCGGGCATCTCCACTAGTGGCTAACGCCCCTTTGTTAAGTGCAACAATCATATCTTGCGGCTGACCAAGTGCATCACTGTCAGGGTGTTCAATCGCTACTTGCCATGCTTGATCTTTAAGTCTTGGACCTGTAACAGCCAAATCGCCCCCTAAATTGACTAAAATAGGTTCACCCGTTATTTGTTTTGCTAATAATATAGAGCGATCCACCGCATATTCTTTGCCTATACCACCAAAATCTAGTTCCATATTTTGTGGTAAAGTAATGCTTTGTTGATCATAATCGACTTTATTCCAACCAACAAAACTAAGTAATTTATTAACCTCAGTTGCGCTAGGAAAGTGTTGACATTCTCCGCTTAAGCTATCAAAAGACCACACTTTCCTCAGTACACCTGAACTAATATCAAAAAGACCATCGCTTAATTGATAACATTGCTCAGCAAAATTGAGTAACAGGAATGTTTCTTCATCAATGGCAATTTTATTACCGGCACTGCTATTTATTTGACTACAAACACTTTTGCTATCATATCGACTGTATTTGTCTTCAATACGCCAAACCTCATGGCTAACACATTGAGCAACTTGCTCTGCTAACCGCTTATTTCGAGTTTGGACTATCACCTCACACGGACTAGCCATAGCATTAAAACTAATGCTATGGCTGTCTTGTTGGCTGCTGTATTTAAGTGTTCTTTTTTTTTTCATATTATTGAAAACAATAATTAAATATGTAGTGATAACAGTTTAAAATGAATAACTCACTTGTGCAATAATAGCCTCAACTACTGGATAAATATCTTGTCCGTTTAACGCATTCGGATCAGTAAATCCTGCATTAGTTGGCGTTTGACGATAATATTCAAGCCTGAAAGAAAGTTCATTTCCCCCATTAAGTACCACACCATATTTTGCGCCGACAGTAATTGCTGTCATTTCGCCAATACGATAATCGGCGCTAACAAAACCTATAGGTGCTTGCTCATCAATAACATATGGCTGGTAAAAATCAGCTTCACTTTGTTGGTAAAATCGAATATGCGGTTCAATATAACTTGTTGCGCCAACAGGAATAGTAAAGCGAGTATCAATAGTATGAGAATTAATTCCCCAGTCATCCCACATATAGCGATAAGAGACGTCTGCAACAGTATTAAGTAAGCTATCATCAAAATTATATTTAGCTTGCATAAAGGTACTCTGCTTTACCCTAGAGTCTGGGCGACTTTCATATATATAATCTTGTGCTAACCCGTCAGTATTTAACACACTAACCACTTTAAAGGGGTCTGTTAAATAACCGTCAACCATTGAATATGAATAATTAAATGCGGTGATCATACGACGGTTTATCACTTGGGTAACACCAACAAGAATATCAGCTGTACTCTTATCATCACTATCCCCTATCCTGGTTTTAGCGAATTCAGCGTCCCACTCAGGTGAACTAGAGTCGCCAACTAACATTGATGAGTGCGGCTTTGGAATACCTCCTTCTGGGGTAAATGTATCTTGAAAGTAACTTAAACCCATTGATACAGTGGTATTTTTCTTATTAAAGTCATAAGCTAAATTTCCATTAACACCTAAAGACAAATAATCATATTCTTTAGAGAAATGTCCACCGACACTACCGGTAATATTATCCGATAATGGTTGTGTCCATTGGGCATTAAGTTGAACACGGGTATCATGGAATGTATCATCCAGCGGTGTTTCTCCTGCGGGCGTAACATACTGACCATTACCTGAAGGACGAGTGAATGTTTGCGCATTAGGTTGTGCAACCGCGCCGTTTGCTGATGCACCAGTTAGTGCATCAATCGTTACTTTCAGACTTAGGGTTTCATCATTAGCAAAGGTTTTTGTGCCCGCAATAATCGCTTCAGTTGCACTCACTCTGTCTGCTTCCGAGTAAACCAAAAATGCACTATCAAATTGCCATTCGTCAGCTTCTGTTGCTTGCGCCACGCCAGCCGATAAAACACCCGTTCCAAGTAAAGCACTGGTCGCTAACGATAACGCTGCTTTTATATTAGGTTTTTTATTGGTTTTCTTACTTGTCTTATTTAGTTTATTCATTAGTTACACCCACACCCACCGCCGCCAAAACTTTTTCCGCCACTCGATGCTTCTTTAGAAAAATAGATATGATCATCTAAAGCGGCATCAATCGGGCTTGATGTTAGCGCCATTTCTTTTTTTGCTAACAAATCACGTTCCCAAGGCTCTACCCCTAAACTACTGCAGGCGCTAAGACTGACAGTGACAGCAGTTAATAAAGCAAGTTTAAATTTTGACACGTTCAATTTTGAAGTATTACTTTGCGATAACTTTTTAAATACGGGGTTATTAGCTTTCATGGTTGTCTCGCTTTGTCTTGTTATGAGCCATATTATGAGTCTTTTTAGGAATTTTTTTAGAAAGAGTGGATGATGATGATGAGTTGAGTAACCGTTTAATCTCATCTTCATATTGATTTATTTTACCGGTAAAAAAACCACTGTGACGATATTTAATCACACCATCACGGTTTATTAACATGCTTGTTGGCATGCCTTGAATAGAAAAATGTTTGGCTATAGTGCCTTTAGGGTCATAAAGAACAGCAAATGACGCGGGATTATCATGTAGAAATTGTTGAGCGTTCGTTTCATCGGCATCCAAATTTATACTGATTACAGTGAAACCTTGTTCCTTGTATTGCTGCTGAATTTTATTCATCCAAGGAAATGATTTAACACAGGGACCACACCATGATGCCCAAAAATCAATATATACCACCTTACCTTCTTGCTTTAGCAACGCCTGTTCTAGGGACTGTTGAGGACTATCCACTTGTTCTGCTGCAGTGGCAGAAGCAGTAAAAGCTATTAAAAATAAAACCAAAGCGAGTGTTTTTTTCATCGACATATCCCTAGATGCTATTCATATAATTATTTTTAACCGTTTTAATAAAAAACCTTAAAACTACTTAGTGCCAGTAGCTTAAGATAGTAAACTTAACTAAAACTTAAGAAAATTAATTTTCAAATGAAGCGTTAACTAATCAAGCCAAATAATGGCTATGCTTAAAATATTCGTCTTGCCTAAAGGCGTTTATAATTCTGAATCCTGCATCTTCAAGTGAAGTGGTTATATACCTTAGAAGTAAATTAACATTCCCTTAAAAATTACTTTTGTATATACTGAGCCGCCATGGTGATAATTAATGATTCGATTAGATAATGACTACTCATAAGGCTTTTGCTTTATTGTATTTTTTATTATGCTTTTGCTTTTTAAGTACAAGTTATGCTCAGCCTTGTTTAGCAGAAACTGACTTAACTAACGAATATAATTACCAATTTTCATTGGAAGAATCCCTTGAAGACACCGCCCTTTTAAACAGTAATTCCTATATAAAACCGTTTGACCACGCGACTCAGCTTTTTAAAGTCAAACCAGTAGAAAACCATATAAATCATACCTTGCCTTGCTGTAATCGTGGTCCCCCTTCGAATACCCTTATTAAACAGCAACCAATACTAGCTACCTAAACCACTTAGACATATGTGTTTCTAATTCGACCTGAAACGGGCATCTTCATGTGATTTTGGTATTAGCCCTAGCACTAAATTAGTAGCATAAAGGCTTAGTATTTTCTTTTTTTATTAAGCAGGTATTTCATTAACAATTAACTTGTTAAATACCCGTTAACAATTAAGATGCAAGTTTCAGAGTGGTTGAGCAACTTCAATTCAAAGCGCTATGATTCATAATGGTTTTTCAGGAGAATATGCTACTCATTCTCTAATAAGCTACGCTCATGTAGCATCATTATTAATCACAGTAACGATGGACTGATTTAACTCCCACTGAAATTCGCGTGAATGTTAACGAGTATCGAAGCCTCTTAACGCATTAGTAGCCCTTATCATGATTAATACTGTTATTCTCATCTTAGTTATCATCAGCTTTTTGATGATCATTACTGAAGACCTAATTCACATCAACAAAGCTAAAACCACACTTTTCTTTGGTACCCTTTGTTGGATTCTTGCTTTTATTTTTCCAATAAACAATAACCTAGCAAGTGAAACGACCCACCAACTTAACGAAAATCTACTTGAAATTGCCACCTTATGGTTGTTCCTAATGTCGGCAATGACTTTTGTTGCTTACTTAAACAGCAAAGGTTTTATTTCTGCACTAGTACAAAGAATATTACCTGAAAGGATATCTGAGCGTGGGTTAATGTTTGTCATTGCCATTTTTGCATTTGTCTTTTCCTCCTTTGCCGATAATGTTACTGCAACCTTAGTGTCTATTGCGGTGGTGATGAATTTACAATTAGAGGTAAAAAAACGATTAAAATATGCCACGTTAATTATATTTTCGGTTAACAGCGGTGGTGTTTCACTTATTACTGGTGATGTAACTACCTTGATGATATTTCTAGAAAATAAAGTGACTATTTCGAATCTACTCATTCTAATTTTACCTTCTTTTTTAGGCGTATTAACGTTAGCAAGTTTATTATCAATGAAACTATCCGGAGAAGTGAAATTAGCACAAACACGTATTAAGATTGCAAAATCCGATATCGTCATTGCACTCATATTTGTATTAACTATTTCAGGTACGCTACTCGCCAATGTACTATTTCATATTCCACCGGTATTAACTTTCTTGTTTGGTTTATCTATTATGTTTTTAGTTGCAAACCTATTACCTAATAAAAATAATCAAGATGCTTTAAATTATATAAGGGAAGTTGAATATGATGCCCTACTCTTCTTTTTAGGCGTGCTATTACTGGTAGGTATTTTAAAAGAAATTGGCGTACTTAATGGTTTTACTCAGCTATATCAATATTTACCTGCCATTACCGTAAACTATTTAGTTGGTTTCATGTCCTCTGTAATCGACAACGTGCCCTTAACGGCTGCGTTATTAAAATCAGGTGTTGATATGAAAATCACCGAGTGGTTAATGTTAACTTATGCAACTGGCGTTGGCGGTTCAATCCTAGTTATTGGCTCAGCCGCTGGGATTATCGCGATGAGTAAAGTTAAAGGGTTGAATTTCATTAGTTACTTACGAAATGCTATTTATTTAATTATTGCATATACCGTAGGTTATATTGGTGTTTATTTCGCAGCGAATTGGGCGCTCGCTTAACAATTACAGCCACTAAATTATCGTTATCCTCGCGGTTATAAATGGATATCAAAGCTTTTGTAAAATTGAGGTGTTTTAGTGGTTGTTACTTATTTAAGGTTCATATCGACCGAACAGTCAAACATGGTTTTAACAATAAATCGATAGGACAAGTGCATAACGAAAAGGCTCTGTTTAGTGGGAGTCGCCGCTTATACTTTATTGAAGGAAAACTCAGTTTTTTTAACTGAACGTAAATAACCGAAAAAGTTCTCCGTGAATAACTACGAGGCTAAATACTTATCGTATATTTTTTGGAACTCTCCACTTTCTTTTAAATACCTCAGTCCTAAATTAAAGTCGTCTCGTATTTGTTTGTCTCTAAATACTGGACGGTAATTCATTGGGTCTACTGTGATAAAATTATGCTCATCAACATCACTAATTTCTAATTCTTTCATTAACTCAATTTTATTAACAAAGTATTTGAAAATATAACGGTCACAGAGCACCACATCGAATCGCCCTAGTTGTAATAATTCAACTTGTTTTAATTGATCACTGACGCCAAAAAATCGGTTTTCTTTAACGACATTGTTTAACCAGTCGGGATATCGTTTTTCCGCGCCTTGAAAGGAAGCAACGTGAAGGGAGTCTAAGTCACTCGGTTTATTTATTGTAATATTTCTACTTTTAAGGGTAATAAAAATATTGTCATAAATAACGGCCGGATTCGCATAAAAACCATCCTTTAAATGAACGCCCATATCGCCCATCGCAGCATCGACCTGATTCTGACGAAAAGCGATAGGAACTCGACCTAAAGGAAAGTACAAAGGTTTTAGTGTATGTCCCTTATATGCCAAAGCAGCAGATATGATATCAATTTCAATCCCAGAATTACTTGTTTCAATAATATAAGGAGGGATCTCTTGGCTAAACGCCATTAAGACTTCGTGAGCGCTAGCTTTACTGCACATTAATCCACTGATAAAAAGAAAACAGTATTTGAGTAATTTAATTATTATTCCAAAAATTTATCACATGATACCTATAAGCAGTATATAGCAGTATATTGCTAATGATCAAACCCCATCAGCTAATGTGCAATTGAATTATGTATCCTATGACAAAGGCAAAAATACAATCTCACCTAACTATTCAAATAACTCAAATCAAGACTGCTCTTTACTGAAAATACACTATTCGCAAGAATATTATATAATTTATTGCTTATTTATCGAGCACTCATACAGTTTAGTGTAAAAACTTCACTTTTTGGGTTGATTTATTTGACCAACGTGGCACTGTGTACAGGCTGAATATGTATTCAGTCCACAATTCGATTCAAACAATAATTAAAGGAGTAGCGCTTCAATGTGTTCAATCTTTGGTATATTAGATATAAAAACAGGTGCTGATGCACTTCGTCCTACAGCGTTAGAATGTTCTCGTCTTTTACGTCACCGCGGTCCTGATTGGTCTGGAATTTATCACAGCGACAATGCCATATTAGTGCATGAACGTTTATCTATTGTTGATACTGAGCATGGTGCTCAACCTTTATACAATGGTGATAAAAGCAATGTACTTGCTGTTAACGGTGAGATTTATAACCACAAAGCATTAGCCAGTGCTTTAAACGTTGATTATGAATTTCAAACAGCCTCAGATTGTGAAGTTATTCTCCCTCTATATGAAGAATTTGGTGTTGAATTTGTTGACAAATTACAAGGTATGTTTGCCTTTATTGTGTACAACGAAAAAGATAACTCTTATTTAATAGCACGTGATCACATTGGTATTATTCCTTTGTACACGGGTTATGATAGTGAAGGTAACTTTTATGTTGCCTCAGAAATGAAAGCGTTAATGCCGATTTGTAAAACCGTTGAAGAATTTCCTCCTGGGCATATTCTTGATAGCCGTGTTGGGAAATTACAACAATATTACAAACGTAACTGGCAAGAATATGCCGCGATAAAAGATAATACCACTAGTACGACTAAAATTCGTGAAGCGTTAGAAGAGTCGGTTAAAAGTCATTTAATGACTGATGTACCTTATGGCGTATTGTTATCAGGTGGTTTAGATTCTTCACTCATTTCTGCGATTACGCAAAAATTTGCAGCTCGTCGTATTGAAGACAACGATTTAGCTGAAGCTTGGTGGCCAAAAGTACATTCATTTGCCTGTGGCCTTGCAGGTTCTCCTGATTTAATTGCAGCACAAACCGTCGCAGATAGTATTGGTACTATTCACCACAGTGTAGTGTTTACCGAACAAGAAGGTATTGATGCACTTAAAGAAGTTATTTATCACTTAGAAACCTATGATGTAACAACTATCCGTGCTTCTACGCCAATGTACTTAATGGCGCGTAAAATCAAAGCAATGGGTATTAAAATGGTACTTTCTGGTGAAGGTGCTGATGAAATATTTGGCGGATACTTGTACTTCCATAAAGCACCAAACGCACAAGAGTTCCATGAAGAGCTTAACCGTAAGCTTGATCGACTTCATAAATTTGATTGCTTACGGGCAAACAAATCAATGTCGGCTTGGGGCATTGAAGCGCGCGTACCATTTTTAGACAAAAACTTTATGGATGTTGCAATGCGCATCAACCCTGAAGATAAGTTGTGTGGCAATGGTAAAATGGAAAAAGCTATTTTACGTGAATCTTTTGAAGGTTACTTACCAAAAGAAATCTTATGGCGTCAAAAAGAGCAATTCTCAGACGGTGTAGGTTATTCTTGGATTGATGGTTTAAAAGCCCATGTTGAGTCACTTGTTACTGAACAACAGCTTGAAAATGCTCACATTAGATTCCCGGTAAATACACCTGATAACAAAGAAGGTTATTACTACCGTACTGTTTTTGAAGACAAATACCCATTAGCTACAGCTGCTGATTGTGTTATTGGCGGAAAATCTGTTGCTTGTAGTACAGAAGAAGCCTTAGCTTGGGATGAAAGCTTTCAAAATAACGCAGATCCATCGGGTCGTGCGGTACTCAGTGTACATAACGAGAGTTATTAATACTCTTTAGTAAGAAGATTGTTTTACAGTAAAAATAAAAAGCCGATAATTATTATTATCGGCTTTTTTAATGGCTAAAATTAGCTTTTGTTTACGCCATTGCTTTATTCAACTGATGGAACATCAATAGCAGAGAAAACCTTTTTACCTGCTACCCAAGTTTGTGATACCTGACTTTGCCAAATTGTGCTTTCAGGCATAGTCAGTAAGTCATCCGCAAGTAAAATGAAATCAGCTTTTTTACCGGCTTCTAAGCTGCCTATAAGCTTTTCTTGATGCCCCGCATATGCCGCATCAATGGTAAAGCTTCTTAATGCTTCAGTACGCGTCATTTTCTGGTCCGCATACCAGCCTCCGATAGGTAAATCTTTATGATCTTGTCTGGTAATTGAGGCATGTAAACCAAAGAATGGATTGGGTGATTCTACTGGAAAATCTGAGCCTGCGGCAATGATAGCATTACTATCAAGAAGCTTTCGCCACGCATAGGCACCTAATATTCGTTTTTCCCCCAGTCGAGTAACGGCCATATTTTTATCACTCGTGGCATGTGTCGCTTGCATCGAAGCAATAACATTAAGTGAGGAAAATCGAGAGATATCTTCTAAACGTAATACTTGAGCATGTTCTATTCTATGGCGTAATGCTTTAGTTTGGCTCTTTTGTATAGCCTGTTGGTAAAGATCTAATATCAATTTATTAGCATTATCACCAATCGCATGAGTATTAACTTGAAAACCAGCATTCATCGCAAAATCAATATAGTGCTGTAATGATTTTTTATCGTGTAACAACAAACCTTTGTGACCTGAGTGATCGCTGTAATCATTAATTAATGATGCACCTCGACTGCCTAATGCGCCATCTGCTTGAATTTTGACACTGTTAACAGCAAACATTTCATCTTCAGTCCTATAAGGTCCTTGTTCTAGTTGTTGCTGCCAATTTGTACTAGGTAGATACAACATACCATTAATACGAATAGTCATATTTCCTTCACTAGCAAGCGTCTTATATAACGCAATATCTTTTTGCTCAATACCAGCGTCATGTACACTGGTTAATCCTAAACTTGCTAATGAGTGCATTGCTCTTTTCAAAGCGATTTTATCTTCCATAGGCGATGGCGGAGTAATACTAGCAGTTATCAACGTCATTGCATTATCAATAAAAACGCCAGTAGGCAGACCATTTTTATCTTTTATGATATCCCCTCCTACCGGGGCTTTACTTGCTGATGTTATACCCGCCAACGCCATCGCTTTTGAATTCGCCCAGCCAGCATGACCATCAACTCGTCTGAGCCACACTGGTTTATTAGGAAATGCTTCATCTAAACTTTTCGCATTTGGATAGCTGTTATTTGACCATTGCACCTGATTCCAACCACGACCAAGGATCCAACTCATAGAGGGATTATCCTTGGCATAAGATATCGTGCGATTAACGGCATCAAGCTCTGAAGTAGCATTAACCAGATCCACACGTAATAAACTGTGTCCATAGCCAATAACATGCCCATGTGCATCAATTAGTCCCGGTAGCATCGTTTGACCTTGTCCATCTATAACAATTACACCTTTAGATGCAGGAAGTACTGCTCCAATCGGATATACTTTATTGATGATGTCATCAGTAAACGAAATTGCAGAAAATTGTGTGAGCGAATTGTCGGTGAAAGTATAGCCGTTAACGTTCTTTATCAACGTGGTTTGAGCCATCAGTTGTGAGCTAATAAGTAGCAAAGAAATAGCACTAATAAATTGAGGTTTTTTCATAATATTGCTCTTGTTATCATATTGTATTGTTTGTGTTTTATTGATATTTTTTACCTCATCTTAGCATGACGTTAAAATCAAACAAAAAAATTAAATGTTGAATACCCAATACTTTATTATTTACGTTAATGTTTGCACATGAAAGCAAAAATAAATCTCTCTTTGTACATTTATTACCTTAACGTCATAGAGTTAGTTAGGGTAAAATAAACCTCTTGTTTATATTCTACTGAAACATTTAAAGGTTATCGTGTGACTGAAAAACATTTAATTTGGGACTTACCCTTACGCATTTTTCATTGGGGTTTTGCCGCTACTATTTTAGCGGCCTGGTATACCGCTGAGCAAGGTGCTGATCTGGTTGAAATTCACATACAATTAGGTTTTGTTGCCTTAGCTTTAATTGCATTTCGGATTTTATGGGGATTAATTGGTCCTAAACATGCGCGATTCTCACAGTTTGTCCCCTCTCCAAAATCACTACTTTCATATTTACGAAGTCCAAATACCGCTAAGAGCACAGCGGGTCATAACCCACTGGGTGCTTTGATGGTAATTTTAATGATATTACTGATATCAGCACAAGCAATCAGCGGCTTATTCATTAATGATGATGTGTTTTCGTCAGGCCCTTATTACGGCAGTATCAGTAATGAATTAGAAAAGGTAATGAAATTTTTGCATCATAATACTTTTGATTTTATGATTGCCGCGATTGTTTTACATATCGCCGCTATCACTTTTTATTGGCGAGTAAAAAAAGAGAATTTAGTGCTGCCCATGATCACGGGTAAAAAGACAACAGCGCAAGTTAAATCTTCTGATGCTATCCCACATTCAAAGATTATTCTTGGTTGTATTGTTGCCGCTTGCTGTGTCATTTTTGTTTATTGGTTAGTGGTAATCAACGCACCTGTAATTGAAGAATTTTACTATTAGTTCCCTCAACTGAGTATTGCTAACATTTTATAATTTAAATAACGGCTATTAAGAAGGGATTATCAACTGCCTAATGGTTTTTGTTAATTGGTTATTGATAATGACCAATTCCATTAAGCAGTTTCAATGGGTACGGGTATATGCACTTTAAAAGTAGTGACGGTACTCAAGCTTAAACTCTTGAAAGCTTTTATTATCATGAGTATTGCTTTCAACACGATGAAAATTAGCTGAAAAGCGTACGCTGTCATTTTGTCCAAGTCCTACACTTTGCTCAACGCTCACTCGACTTCGCTGTGTTTGGTCAAACAAAAATTGATAATGTTCTGCATCAACTAACAACGTAGTTTTCGGCCAATAATATAGAAAACCTAACTGTAAACCGGGTGCAACTGCAGCGTAAGTATCAAGCTTTCGATTAAATTCAAGACGACCGGTAGCTAATAAAAACACATAACTATTTTCTAAAGGTTGATAACTGACTCCGCCACCGCCTGAGCCTTGAGTAACCAGCACTTCTTTATCCTTTGTCCATTGTTGTTCAACGCTAATATTCGCTTTCCAAGACCAAGGAGAAAAATAGTCATTCCTTGCAGATAAAGAAATGATATCTAGAAGTTCAGCTTTTTCAAGTTTCACATCGCCGCCTTCGTAAACCCTCACCATTGCATTCACCATATTTAATGACATACCCGTATAATAGCCTGAGATGGGATCTAACAAATCGTGATAGCTACCTCGGTATTTAATTTCTGCAAAGGATTTATCCAGGTTTTGTCCTAGACTGAAACCAAACATAGCGGTTTTATGACCTAAGTCAGGTCTGTGTGGTTGTTCAATCGGTATGTTTAATTTTGTTCGGTTTTCATTTAGACGTCTAAGCAATAAAAAACTTCGACGTGTAGTTTCTTTTGGTCGTCCATTGAAGGTATTTTGATAACGTAAGTAGCGATAGGCGCTATCAACAATACGTTGCTGCTGTTTTTTGTTAAGCTTGATAAATTCTTCGCTATTTAATACTTCAATTTCCTGAGATAACGCCAGTGCTAATTCATTTTCTTCAGTATTTAACATGGCTAATTGTGCTTTTAGCTCCGTTAAAATTGACGGACGGTAATTAGTTTCGGTTATTAAATTAGCCTCTTGCACTACCCTTACGGTATCTAATGGCATTGCTGTCACCGGAAAATTTTTGGCCAAGTTTAAACCAGGTCTTGCAACATCAAGTAGCTCCAACAAACGAAACGAACAGTTTTCATCAAAAAAATAATATTCAAAACTAATGCCTTGTAGCTCCCAAATATGAGCCAACATGGTATTTATTTCTTCTTGCGTTAAGTTTAATTTATATTCCCACAAGTCACGGTTTTCTAACCGACTATATTCTTTAATTTTTTCGAAATATGGGTTAGCCGCAAAGTATCCCGGATAACCACCGGTTAAGCCTCTTGCTGCATATAAAAAACCGCCCTCACCTTCAGGTACTGTGGCGCCAAAGTTTAATGCATAAGAAAGATAGGTTGAGTTTTGTTCAACATTATCGGGGTCAAAACGTAGAAAAGTATGACCATACATAGATGAAGGGCTATTTAATTGCGCTGAAGCAAACACTAAAACTACATTCGTCGTCTTTAGAGTGCTACGCCAGTCCAGATACTCCTGACAAACATAAGGTTTAACTTCTTCACGAAGACCTTTGACATTATTAAATAAAAATAATGTTCTTGCTGGGAATTTACATTGTATTTCATCCCGCTTTTTTAGTGACGCTATTGTCGCTAATAATTCATTTTCTGGATTTTTTGCACCATCTATCGCTAAAAAGAAACTTACATCATCAACGTAGCTTTCAAGTTCATCAGCTTCAGTTTGTAAATTTATATGTAACAATGCACGCCATTGCTCTGTTTTAGCCAACTGAGTAATATTTTTATGTGGTTGCGAATTAGCTTTTGAAGAGATTAAAAAAAGTAATATTATTGAGAGAAGGACAACTTTGAATTTCATAGATTATATTTAATAGGAATAGAGATAGTGAGTTAACTTAACGAAAAATAGAAAAGTAATATAATTAAAAAAGGCCACCTACAGTAGCCTTTTATCATCGATAGCAGTTAATACTATACGGTGTATTTAACTAAAGTCGCATCATTTTTCATTAAAGAAAACATTGAGCTTACTACATGTTCTGTTGTTGCTTCTTCTGAAGGGAATAATGTATTAAAGTTATTATGTAACGTTGATTTGAATAAAGCCCGATCTGCTTCTGCAACACCTAAAGAAACGGCAACAGCAGTTATTGCTTCACCATCACCGCGAGCAACATCTTCACTGAATTCGTCCATAATCATACTAACATCAATCATTTCCTTACCGCCGTAAGTCAATGTGCCTTTAGTTGAACAACCATTAGAACCGAATGACATACCAAAAGTATTGTTACCAGTTGACGTGTTAGTTGTAGCAGCAAGAACATGGCTTGGAGTACCCGATTGACCAGCAAAAAGCATATTACCCCAACCACAAGATTGACTACCAGGTGCATCTGCTAGTGCAGAAGTAGATATTAATAATGTTGATGCTATTAAAAGTTTTTTCATAATAAATCCCTATAAAGTTATGTTAAATAATACTTATTTAAAAAATAGAAGCTATTCCAGTCTAATACATATATTTACATAATTCTAGAGTAAAACTGCAAATTTCCTTAAGCTATTTCTCTCTTAAAATAATAGCCCATTTAGCTATTTCATATATATTTTTTAATCGTAAATTAGCCATAATAAAAAAGCCTTTAACTGTGTTAAAGGCTTTTAAAATAGTAACTTTTATTTAATAACTACGCGTGTAATTATTCTTCTTTAAAGTCATCATGACAACCACCACAGGTTTTACCAACGCCACCAATAGCTTTTTTAATTTCACTTTCATTATTAGATTTAGCAGCAATAATTAATTTAGAAGAAGCGACTGTTAATAGGTCGATATTTTTACTGAAATGTTCAGGTTCTTGCCAAATTTTAGCTAAAGCTTCTGTTTTTACATCAAACTTAGAGGTATCAGTACGAGTATAATCAGCAATCATTAAAGATAATTGATTTATGCGTATTGCATTTTTTTCGACAACTTTAGCATCAAGTGGAATTTTTCCTTTCGCCATCGCGCCTAATGGCCCCATGTTTCCACCTAATAATTTAAACACTGATTGACGTAACTCAGTTGCATAAACAGCATGTTTTTCAGAACTTGCTGGCTGCGCCAAACTTGCCGTAGCAACCACTAAACTGGTAGAAATTGTTAACGCTAAAACACTTTTTTTCAGGAAACTCATTGATATACTCTCTGTTAATAATTATTGTTTATTCCTTTTGTCCGGCTAGTCTAGCCTACTGGCTCACTACAGCAAGTAAGAACTTGTAACAAAAGGATAATATTCGACATAATACATAAAGACTTGCCGTTAAAACCTGTTATAGACCATTCACAATTTCTTTAACTAAAGGTGGTCCTTGATAAATAAAGCCAGTGTAGACTTGCACCAAACTTGCGCCCGCTTCAAGTTTTTCATTGGCATCATCACTTGATGCTATGCCGCCCACCCCGATAATAGGTAATTTATTATTAAGCGCTTCACTGAGTAATTTAATGACTAGAGTACTTTTCTCTTTAACCGGTTGACCACTTAAACCACCCTGCTCAGTGCCAAATTCAAGACCTTCAACACCTTCACGACTTAAGGTAGTATTCGTCGCAATAACGCCATCTATACCATTATCAATTAAAGATTTAGCGATCGATTTCACTTCATCACCCGTTAAATCAGGCGCAATTTTAACGGCGAGCGGTATATACTTGCCGTATTTTTCAGTAAGTATGGTCTGCTCTGCTTTTAACGCGGCCAATAGTTCATTTAATGCATCTCCATATTGCAGTGAACGCAAGCCAGGCGTGTTTGGAGACGATATATTCACCGTGATATAAGTGGCTAAGTCGTAGACTTTTCGCATACAGTGAAGGTAATCATCTTTAGCATTTTCTTCAGGGGTATCTTTGTTCTTACCAATATTAATACCCAAAATGCCTTTAAAGTTTGCCGCTTGTACTTGCGATACTAAGTAATCCACCCCCTTATTATTAAAGCCCATGCGATTTATTACTGCATTAGCCTCTGGCAAACGAAAAATACGCGGCTTATCATTACCTGGTTGCGGTCGTGGTGTTACTGTGCCCACCTCTACGAAACCAAACCCCATCGCGTCAAAGGCATTAATACACTCACCATTTTTATCAAGTCCTGCCGCTAGACCAACAGGATTTGGGAAATTGATACCCATAACAGTTAATGGTTTGTCTTGCACAGTTTGCTTATAAAAGGCATTAAACGGTGACTTCCCCGTACTCTTCAAACCCTTTATGGTTAATTCATGGATGGTTTCAGCATCAAACTGAAAAAGTACTTTACGAATGGCTGGATAAAACATAATGCCTCGGTTTGTTTACGAATAATAAAAATAAAAAATCCCCGCTAAGCGAGGATTTTATCAGTTAACTCTAACATTACAATATGCTAGCTTTGATTGGCCAAAATAAATTTACGTCAATGTTTTTTTGACGTTTATTTTGGTGATACAGGCTGGCAATTTAAGCTTAATAACATTAATTCACGTAAGGCTACTGAGAATTTAGCAAAATCATGAGACTGACCAATTTTAAAGTCAGCTAAAATATGCTTCCAGCGCTCTAGTGGTTGTTCATTAGTATCAATCCACACGGTAAGCAACTGTTCTAAATCCGCAAATTGCGCATCACATTGACAGCGCAATACAACCGAAGTTAAAGAACGCTGTTGCCAATCTAACTCTTCTCTAAAGGATGCACGAGCAAGTGCTTGCCAGTGGTTTGCAACGGGTTGGCGAGTAATTTGATCTAAGAACCAATGTAACTCTAAACGAGCGCCAAGCTTAAAGTACAAGCTGGCAGCTTGTTCTACAGTACAATTATTTTCATGGGCTATTTCTGCAATATCCATAGTCGAGAATAAAGTACTTAATTGAGAAACTCGTTTTGCAATAACTTTAGGAACGCCTGACTCAACTAAGTCACTCGCCACTCGCTCTAAAGCTTCAATTTCTTCACTGATCATAAAGCTTGCTAACTGCTCAGATATGATAGCAAACGTTGGTTGATACAAAGTAATTGACTCTGCAATCGACAACGATTTATTACGATGACGCAAGAACCATCGAGTCACACGTCGAACTGTTCTACGATACTGGTACAACATTTCGGTTTGAATAGCAGTAGATATTTGATTATCTAATACTTCAATTTGATTCCAAAACTCTCCTAGCTCAAATACGGCACTGGCAATAGTATAAGCATTAGCTATTTCAGCAATACTTGCTCCCGTTTCTTCTTGCATGCGGTTAACAAAATTAAAGCCCATATCGTTACCAATTTTATTGGCAAGTTTAGTGGCTATAATTTCTGCACGTAATGGATGCTGTTGCATTTCATTTTGATATTTTTCGCGTAACTGTTTAGGAAACGCTTCAATAAGTAAACTATTATGATAAGGGTTATCTGTAATTTCAACATGGACGAAATCATCTTTGAGAACCATTTTACTATAAGCAAGTAATACAGAGAGTTCTGGACGTGTTAACCCATGACCTTGTGCTAACCTATCAGCAATTTCTTCATCATCAGGAATAAACTCTAAACCACGGTTTAATTTACCTGCTCTTTCAAGTTCATGGATAAAGCGAACTTGTTCTTTTAACTGATTCACGCCACGCATTGCTGTAATAGATAATGAATGTGTTTGGCGATAACAATCTTCAATAACAATATCACCGACTTCATCAGTCATATCAGCAAGAAGTTTATTACGTTGCTTAATAGTTAAGTCACCATTTTGTACCAAACTATTTAGCAATATTTTAATGTTTACTTCGTTATCTGAGCAATCAACTCCACCAGCATTATCAACGGCGTCAGTGTTAATACGACCGCCATTGGCAGCATACTCAATGCGTCCTAATTGAGTTAAACCTAAGTTACCACCCTCACCGACAACTTTGGCTTGCAAGTCAGTACCGTTGATTCGTAAATTATCATTAGCTCTGTCACCCACTTCTAAGTGTGATTCTTTGCTACTTTTAACGTAAGTACCGATACCACCGTTCCAAAGTAAATCAACTTTCATTGTTAGTAACGCTTGCATTAAATCAGTAGGCGCCATGCTCTGTTTTTGCGTACCAATCATTTTCTTAATTTCAGGGGTAAGCTTGATAGATTTAACATGACGACTGAAAATGCCACCGCCTTTAGAAATTAGCTCTTTATTGTAATCTTCCCAAGTACAACCGGCTAAATTGAATAAGCGTTCACGTTCTACATACGAACTTGCGGCTTCAGGGCTTGGGTCAATGAAAATATGCATATGGTTAAATGCAGCTTGTAAACGAATATGTTTTGATAACAACATACCATTGCCAAATACATCTCCCGCCATGTCGCCAATAGCAATACAGGTAAAATCAGAACTTTGACAATCAATGTCCATTTCTCTGAAATGACGTTTCACAGACTCCCATGCACCTTTGGCTGTAATACCCATAGCTTTATGGTCATAACCAACACTGCCACCTGAGGCAAAGGCATCGCCCAACCAGAAGTTATATTCATCAGATATAGCATTAGCAACATCTGAGAACGTTGCTGTGCCTTTATCAGCGGCAACAACTAAGTAAGCATCATCTTCATCTAAACGTACGACATCTTTTGGTGGAACTATTTCACCGCCAACAATATTGTCAGTAATATCGAGTAAGGCGCGAATAAAGGTGCGGTAACACTCTTTACCTGCTTCAAAGATTTCTTGACGAGAGCCATTAGGTAGTTGCTTACATACAAAACCACCTTTAGCGCCAACAGGAACAATAACGCTGTTTTTAACTTGTTGCGCTTTAACTAAACCAAGTACTTCAGTACGGAAATCTTCACTTCTGTCTGACCAACGTAAACCACCACGAGCAACTTTACCACCACGTAAATGTACACCTTCAATTTGTGGAGAATAGACAAAAATTTCAAATTTTGGCACAGGTTGTGGCATTTCACTTATTTGCTCAGGCAATATTTTAAATGAAATATATGATTTATCACCTTTAACAGGATCTGCTTGAAAATAGTTAGTACGGATAGTGGCATTAATCATTTCAACAAAACGTCGAATTATGCGGTCATCATCTAAGTTAGCGACGTTATCAAGTGAACTTTCAATTTCAGCTAATAATTTATTCGTTGTTTTCTCTTTCGCAATGGCTGTTGCTTTACTCTTTGGATCAAAACGCAAAGTAAATAGTTTAATCAACTGTTCAGCAATTTCAGGGTAACGTGAGAAAGTATTTTCAATGTAGCTTTGGCTAAAGCGACCCGCAATTTGGCGGTCATACTTAGCAAAGGCTCGTAAAATAGAGACTGCACGTCCTTCAATACCAGCACCTAAAATAAGACGGTTAAAACCATCGTCTTCTAAGTCACCATGCCAAACTTTGGCAAAAGCATCTTGGAACAGCGTTCTAACTTTATAGACATCAAATTTCCCTTCACCTGTTAGGTACATTGAAAAATCTAAAATCCAACTCGCTTCATCTTCTGTTGTTTTAATCGCATAAGGTCTTTCACCGATAACACGTAAACCAAAGTTTTCCAACATAGGTAACACATCACTTAAGTGAATAGGTTCGCCTTTATGGAATAATTTTAACTTAACAAAACGGCTATCCGGTTTTTCTTCAAGCGGTTGATAGAAAAGCATTTCTAGCTCATTGTCAGCATTGATATTTTCAAGCTTCTCAATATCTACAATAGCTGAGCCTGGTAATACTTCATCTTTATACGCTTGTGGAAATTTAACGTACTTACGGCTTAATGCTTTCGCTGCAGCTTCACCACGATTAGCCCCTAAAGCACTGACTAACTTATCATCCCAGTTACGAGCCGCTTCATTTAAATTCTTTTCAATTTCTTTCACGTCTATATCTGCTTTCGTTGAGTTCACTCGAACAATATAATGGGTTCTTGCATGAACCGATTCTGAGAAGAAGGTAGTGAATTCGACTTCTTCATTGCTATTAAACACTTCTTGCAATAATTTTTGCGTATCCATACGTAGCTGGGTGTTATAACGCTCTCTTGGAACATACACCATGCACGAGTAGAAACGATCAAAGGTATCGCGACGAACAAACAACCCGGTATAATCACGTTCCTGCATCTGCAAGATACCCGTTACATTATGAAGTAACTCATCTACAGAAGACTGTAATATCTCATCTCTTGGATACGTTTCTAATATATTAATCAACGCTTTATAATTATGAGTTCCTTTTGCAAAAGGAGACGCTTTACAAACAGACATTACTTTAGAGTTGATAAAGGGCAAATCTAACGCACTATTAGTGTAATAAGCAGAGCCGAAAAGCCCGATAAAGCGTTCTTCACCAACAACATTGCCTTTATCATCAAAACGTTTAACACCAATATAATCTAACTGGGCGGGACGATGAACACGTGAACTAGAGTTAGTTTTAGTCAAAATAAGATGATTTTGATCTAGAGCTACTTTACGCCCAGTCTCACTTAAGCTAGATACTAAGCGAGATTTAGAACCTTGCGAGTTTTTCATCAAACCAAGGCTTGATTCAACATTCGCTTCTAATGAAATATCTCCCTTAACGGCTTTAACGTCGTATGAACGATAACCCATCAAGGTAAAGTTATTCTCTGAAATCCAATTTAAGAAACTTAAAGTATCTTCTTTATCCGTTTTGAGTCCTGGATATTTACCTTTCTTAACATCAGCAATAACCTTGTTTAAACAAGTTAACATTGGTTTCCAATCACTGACTGTTAAACGAATGTCTTCTACAACAGAGAGTAAGGCAGTTTTGATCGCGTCTAACTCGTCTTGACTTGATTGACGGTCAATTTCGATTAAAAACACAGTCTCTTCTGAACTTGCTTTGACTTTACTGTCAACAATAGGTGCTAATTCAATTACTTCGTGCTTTTTATCACGAGTAATTTTAAGGGGAGCATTTAACATTAAATGCGGCGACACGCCTAAGCGATTTAAGGCTATGCGGATAGAATCGACTAAAAAAGGCATATCCTGAATTATCACTTCAATAATCGTATGGCTAGATTTCCAACCATTTCTACTTACTGAAGGATTAAAAACATGAATAACAGGAGCATCATCTTTATGCTCATTAAGTGAACTCCATAAACTAAGCACCGCACCATACATATCACTTTCATTACGATGGTCGAGATCTAAAGATGACAAGTTTCCGTACAATAAATTAGCAAACTGCTCTACTAAGGGAGCTGTTTTGTCGTTTACTTTTTGCTGGATAAGTTGTGCAACATTGCTAAGTATAACCGAGGGTGAACCGTTTACTAACGCCATGGATGTTCCCTTTTAAAAAAAGCTTAAATAATTGATTTTTGGTTTTGATAAAGTTTATGCTTTCGACCAAAGCAGTCGTAAGAATAACCTTTATACTTTATATTTTTATATAATGTCTATCAGAATAGACTATCCATCGGATTTTATGAATAAATTTAGGCTTTTGCGAGTGTTATTTTGTATTTTAGTGAGTTAATTCTTAAGGGATGTAGCAGTAAACGAACCGTTTATTTTACAGTTAATTATGTTTATGCAGTTATCATAAATAGATACTGGTTAAACAGCTTTTTTATTGTTTATTTATGCAATATAGCCAAATTTTTTTTATTTAATTTTAGCAAAAAAAAAACACTTAATTATACGGTTAAGTATTTAATTAAGTGCTTTTTGTCATGTAAAGTAAAATTGTAAATGTTGAACGCTGCTATATAACAACTTAGTGGCAACATTTTATATTAGCATTGATGTCCTCAGCGAAAACTATTCAGTCACGATTCTTATTTTTTATCATTCCTTTTCTCTGGCCATAAAAAGGCTGAGAGTGCAGGTAAAATAATAATAGCGGCCAACATATTAACCAAAAACATAAAGGTTAGTAATATTCCCATATCTACTTGAAATTTCAAATCTGAGAAAAACCAAGTCGACACACCAATGGCCAAAGTTAAGCCGGTAATAAGTACAGCGCTACCACGCTCTTTTAATGCTTCAAGGTATGCATCATGGACATTCATGCCCTCTTTTAGCTTAGTACTCATGGTAGATAGTATATAGATACCATAATCGACACCAATACCAACGCCCAATGCAATAACAGGTAAGGTAGAGACGGTTAATCCGATATCAAGTGCCGTCATTAACCACTGAGCTAGCGTAGAAACTACATATAAAGGTAAAACAACGACTAAAGTTGCTCTGACGCTTCTAAAGCTAATTAGGCACAATGCAATGACAGCACCGTAAACATAAAGCATCATAGGTAACTGAGCTTCTGCAACCGCTTCATTCGTTGCGGCCATAACACCGACTGGCCCAGAGGCTAATTTGAATTGAACGTGTTCACTACCCAACTCTTTAGCGGTAACTTTAACTGCTTCAATGACAGTGTTAATCGTATCTGCTTTATGATCTTCTAAGAATAAAATCACTGGCATAACACTACAATCACTATTAAGAAGACCGCTAGACGATGGTACCCGTGCAATGGACTGCACTAACGTTTGCTGATTACGTGGAATCACTCGCCATTTTGGATTGCCTTCGTTGTAACCGGCATTAACAATTTTAGAGATAGAAGATAAGCTGACCGCCGATTGCACACCCGCAACATTTTCCATCTGCCATTGAAAGCGGTCTATCGTTGACATGGTATCGTAATAAGTACATGCATCAGCGCTTGTCTCAATAATTACCGACATATAATCAACACTAATTGCATACCTATCAGTAATTAAGAAAGTATCTTGGTTGTAACGTGAAGATTCATGTAACGCCGGAGCACCCGCATGTAATTCACCGATTTTCAAACCTTGGCCTTGATAAAAGCCAACAACGAATAAAATAGCCGTAAAGAACAGTATTATTCTTGCAGGACCTTTACTGGCGAAACTAGCCATAAATGACCACACAGCACTTTGTTCACTTAATTGACCAACTTTCGCACTCACTTTTATTTTGGTAAATGAAAGTAATACTGGCAATAAAATAAGGTTAGTTAAAATAATCATCGCCACACCTATCGAAGCGGTGATAGCAAGTTCTTTGATAATACCAATATCAATAGAGAGTAGCGTTAAAAAACCAACCGTATCGGAGAGTAATGCTACACCACCAGGAATCAACAATGCTCGAAAACTTGCTTGAGCTGCTGAAGCAGGCGTTAAACCAGTTGCAACTTTTTTAACGACCGAATTTATCATTTGTACGCCATGGCTCACACCAATGGCAAAAACTAAAAAGGGAATCAATATCGACATAGGATCAAGACCAAAGCCCAGGCTTGATAACATGCCCATTTGCCAAACAACGGCAACTAAAGAACAAAGAATAGGTAAAACCGTTAAACGAATAGAATGACAAAAAATGTAGACCATCACTGCGGTAATGGCTATTGCTAGGGCAAAAAATAATACTACACCCTTAGCACCCTCAGCAACATCGCCGACCATTTTGGCAAAACCAATGATATGTACACTGATATTATCGCGTTCAAATTCTTGACGAACTTCTTGTTCTAGTTTTTCTGCTATTTCAAGCGTATCTAATTTTTCACCAGTATCAGGATTAAATTCTAATAAAGCCGCTTTAACCATAGCGCAACTATAATCGTCAGCAACAATACTACCGACAATACCTGCTTTCTCTATATTGCCCTTAACTACGCCAAGGCCTTTTTCTGATGGTTGAAAATCTGCGGGGATAACTGGACCGCCGGCAAATCCATCCTCAACGACCTCGACAAAACGAGTACTAGGCGAGAACAGTGATTTTACTTGGATCCGATCAACACCAGGAATGAAAAACAACTTGTCGTGTACACCTTTTAAGGCGTTAAAGAAATCAGCGTTGAATATATCGCCATTACTATCACAGACAGAGATTAGAATATTATTCGCACCACCAAAGTTTGTCCTATGTTTCAAATAGGTTTTCATGTAACTGTGGTTTAGCGGTATATTTTTAGTAAACGAAGCATCGAGTCTAATTTGAGTCGCTTGGAAGAGAAAAAAAGCACTGGTGATAATGAATAACATTAACACCAGGAGTTTATGACGAAATAGGCCTACTTCAATACGGTTAGCCAGAGAAATTTTCATATTAATACATTCCGAACTTTATTAAATTTATTATATTTTGTGTGTTTTACGTAGCTGTAATTATTCTTGAGATAAATCAACTACCTTAATACCAACATCAGAGACTGCAATTAACTGACCTTTAAACCACACACCCGCGATTAACGTTTTTCCATCTTGCTGAGGTATTTTGCTAAAACTTTCACCATCGTCGGTGCTAATAAGCAACATACCATTGTTTCCTAGAATGAAAATTCGCTCATCATTAGCAAAAACAATATCATTTAATAATGCAGTGGTATTGGTGGGAACTTCATCCCACTGCGAACCATTATTGAGGCTACGAAAAACATGGCCACGAAGGCCTGCGACTAAAACATTACCCGTTTTCGTTCGCGCCAATGAGAAAAAAGAACCTTGATAAAAGTTATCAAATTGTTGCCAGGTCAGGCCAAAGTCATCACTTTTTGCCAATAACCCTGTTTCACCTAATAGAAATAAACTGCTACCGTCTTGAACCAAACGATTAAAGTGCGGCAAAATGAAGGTAATCTCGTCTAGATAAGCGGCTTCATCTTCAGCCTTTAATTCATTAAGGTATTCAACATCATCAGCTAACAAAATCTCTTGATGAAATTCGTTTTGCCAAGTGCTACCACCATCATTGGTGCGAAATACCTGGCCATAAGCACCAACAGCAATTCCCTGCTGAGGGTTTTTAAAATAAATATCAAAAAGGGGTTTTTCTAGTAAAGGTAAATATTGTTGAACTTGCCAATTGAGCCCACCATCTTGGCTGTGCAATATCGTTGCGTCATGACCAACAGCCCAACCTAACTGTTTATTTAAAAAGAACACATTGGTTAATGTAACTTGTACAGGTACATTGGCTTGTTGCCATTTTTTACCGTCGTTAGAAAGTAATATATGGCCATGCTGTCCGACCGTTACTAGCTTTTCTTGACCAATAAGTGAAATGTCTAATAATAATGATTTACTTGCTAATGGAGACTCTATTGCTGGAGTTGGGATATTGATAGTTGACGCTGTATTTTCAGCACAAACAGGAGAAATCGAGATAAAATATATAACTGCAAAAGCAACTAATAAACGCATAACAACACTCTTTTGACTTTTCTAATGATAAAAATAAATATAGAACTAAATTAAGTTAAATTTACGATAAGTGCAAAATTAACACTAAAAAAAACGGCTAACATCTGTCAGCCGTTTTCATATTACTGATTATCTACGACCTTCTCGTCTTAGCGCAGCGGGAGTAAAATCTCGCTCGTTAAGCTTTTTAGAAAAGTCATACATTTTAGCTTCATTATCTAACCCTATCGCTATATAACGACGTGATTGAATATCATGAAACACATCAAGCGTTGACCAAAGTGTTGGTACATCATAATAATTGATAGCATGTGCTACACCTACACGATAAAGCTCATCGCGATTATCATAAATATCAGTAACCGCTACTTGCCAGCTATCTTCATCGATATAAAAAACACGCTTCTTGTACATATGACGAGTATTTTCTTTAAGGTTAGCTTCTACTACCCAAACACGATGCTTTTCATAACGTACTAAGTCTGGATTAATGTGCCCTGCCTGTAGAATATCTTCATACTTAACTTTATCACTATGCAGTCGATAGTCGTTATAAGGAATCAATAATTCTTGCTTGCCTTTTAAAGTCCAGTTATAACGGTTTGGTGCGCCATTATACATATCAAAATCATCGGTGGTTCTTAAACCATCTGACGCTGTACCTGGTGCATCATAAGCTACATTCGGTGCACGGCGTACACGACGTTGACCCGTATTATAGGTCCATGCTTGTCTAGGTGTTTTAATTTGATCCATAGTTTCATGAACTAATAAAGCGGTACCAGCTAGACGAGCAGGCTCAGTTAATTTTTGTTTGAACTTAAACAAAATATTAGTTTTTTCAAGCTCCTCTGGTGAAGCACCTTGAACACTGTATGGTAATAACAATGTTTCATTTAAACCAACATAAGTAAAACTACCTGATGCTGTCGGTGCAGCCTGACCCGCTTGACGAGTAACACTTTCACCACGATAGCGTAATGTGTGGTTCCAAATAGCTTCAAGACCATTTGCTGGCACTGGAAAAGGAATACCAACAGCAGCTTGCTTAATACCATTACCTTCTTTAACTAATTCTGAACGTGTCGCATTATCTTTAACAGCCTGATAAACATGCTCTGGATATGAAGCACTACGACGTGTTTGATAAACATTCATTTTATAGGTGTCAGGATAAGTTTCAAATAATTTAATTTGTCCCGGTGTTAACAACGATTTGTAATCTGCAAGATTACTCGCTGTAATAGTATATTCAATTTTATCTGTTGGATAAGGGTCAATATGATGATCACCTGGAGTATATCCAGCAGGTGGCTTAGTAATACCACCTGTCCACTCTGGAATCGAACCATCTTTATTAGCCGCACGTGTAGCACCTAAAGGAGTTAATTCTGACGACAATGTTGCCGCTTGATCAGCTGGTATTTTTGCTAAAGCACCCGCCGATAAGACCATAGAGATGGTCAATGATAATAGTTTGACTCTATTCATGTTATTTCTCATGATTTCTGCCTTAAATTAGATTGAATATTTTACGCTGAAAGAAACATAATCATGATCTTCCATCTTATTAGTGGTGCCAACACCACCGAAGAAACTGTTATAGTTCAAATCGGCTGACCAACGACTTTGATAATCAAAGGTTACTCCTAGCGCCATTGACTTTCTGCCTTCAATAAACATAAACAATGGGTCAGGGGTAATACCACTAACATCGTGGGAAAATACAACACGTGGCGCTATGTTGATACCAGCGATAACGTTAGTATATTCAAACTTAGCTATTGCACGATAACCCCAAGCAAATTCTGTTGGGAATGGGTTAGTTTCAACACCATCTTGTAACGCTTTGTTTAAACCTGGAGCACCATTACTAACACCACCACTGCGAGCGGTACCTGGGCCATTTAAACGTAATTCACTTTGCTCAGGCATATCATTAATATTAATGCCACCGACTTCAATGAGGCCTACTAATTGACTCGCGCCAAACGTTGGTCCAAACAAATGCGTTAATGTCATTTGTGCTTGCATAGTATCAGAGAGAATATAACCATTTGCTCTTTCACCAGGACCGAAAGGATTACCATCAGCATTAACCATTTGCGAAACACCATTTAGTGCGGCGCCCGCAGGGTTTCCTGAATTATAAACTTGCTGAGGAACTGCAGCAAATAGTAGTTCAACATCATCAATTTGCAGCGGCTCATCTTGACGATAACTTACTTCACCGGCAAAGGCTGTTGTACCCAAGGTTGTGTTAAAACTCATTGCGTACATTTTAATGTCTTCTACATAATCTAACTCAACACGAGAGAAACTATTTAACTCAGTATAGTTACCTTCGTTAATTTCATTTCCTACAAGATATCCAATATCTCCGCCTATTGATGCAGCACTATAATCTGCGGTAACGCCTGAGAATATTGGTCGACGACTATGATAATTGACATGATACAAACTTATTTCAGTATCATTTAATTCAGGTAAGAACCAAGATAAACGCAAACCATATTGGCCGCCATCATCAGGATCATTTTCAGCTTTAGAGCCTGGTGCTCTTAAGGTAAGATTAGTAGCATAAGCACCATACATTCCAGCAGCTTGCGTGGGTGATATTTTCCCTGTTCGAACTCCTTCACCAATTTCATTTAGACCAGCCATTAGGTAATCTAAGTTCATGTCAGGATTGCCACCAAAACCAAGTTGAACATTATTGTATTGACCACCGTCACCGGCAAAGTCGTTGGTCGAAAAATAACTACCTGGTGGTGGTAAAATAGTTTTCTCCCAAGCGTATTGATAAAAGGCTTCAATGTTGAAGTTATCTGTAACGCCCAATGAGCCCCATAAGGAACCAACCGGAATAAATGCTTCTTTTAATTCAGCACCCGGTGCACGTAAACGTGCAATATCAACAGCATTGATCTCACTGATACCATGTGAAATTAACGTACTTTCACCCCAGCTAATGACTTGATCACCAAGACGAACTGAGAATGGCATTTCACCGATTTCAAAATCACCATAAACATAAGCATCGAGTAGGCGGATATCTTGACAGACTTGTTTTTTCGCTTCGCTATCACGACAGGGATCGAAAACATTACCGGTAAGCGCATTAGAGGATGCTCTATCATCATCCATCATGGCATAATCATAAAAATACATACCACGAACAAAAACACCAACATTTTGATAGTGAATATCTAATTCATGAACACCTTTAAATATTTTGGAGAAACTTTCACCGGCATTATAATTTAAATTGCCGTTATCACCATTGGTAGAATAACCACCAGCACCTTTCCAAACATCTTCTTTAACAGGCACATTGAGTGGTGAGTAAGGTCTGTAAGTATTATCAAAGCCTAAGGCGCTATTGGCATTGTTAGACTTACCTATATTGTCATTCCAGTTTCTATCTTCTGTTCGCCAGCTTGAGCCGAGACTAAAAGTAGAATCAAAACTGATCTCTACATCACCGAGCTCCCATCTTGCTGCTTGAGCAGTATTAACCATTGAAGTTAACAACGACATTGAAAGCGCGGCAGCAATACCTACAGCTAAAGGTTTTTTGGCAAAGCCATGTTGAGGCTTGTTTTTCATCTATTCTCTCCCCTGTTCAGAACATGATGCTAAAAGATAAAATATCACCGAAAGTTCATCTACATTAATGTAATCAAAAGTTAGTTCTTGTTATATTATTTATCTAACGACAGCAATAATTACATCATTTGACTTAGGTAGCAAGCGTAAACATTGGAGTTAAAGCGCTATATTTTAATGACTTGCATTCAACTAAATGCCCGCTTTAATGCATTGTTTTAAACGTGCGTTTGAAATTTAAATATTACAATACTAGGTTTGTTTTATAAGCTCATGAAATAACGATTATTTGTTTAACTTAGGATTGTAAATACACAAGGCGAATGGTCGGACCACTGTTTCAAGTGATTACTCTATTTAATAACACTGAAGCGAAATTAATTCAGTTTAGATAAGGATAAAAATTTATTTTGTTGAGTTTGTAAACAAAAATCTCCTTGAATACCATTAACGGTAAGGTACTTTCGTAGGTGCATAGCAGGAAATTGCACTTTAACACCTTGGGTCGTTGTGACGACAACATTTTGAACTGTGCCTTGGTAGTAAGGGAGAAATTCATTAGTCGTTATTTTAAGAGAGAAGTAATATTTCATGTTATTAAATACATTTACGGATATAAATACTAGTAACGTGCTAATTTGAAATCAAAGCACGTTACTACCAAGTGATATTATAAGTTGAATTAGTCATTGAGTGCAGCATCAAGCTTTTCTTTTAAGTCATTAGACAAGTTGGTTAATGCCTGTAATTTAACTAACTCTGCTTTCATTAACTTTTGATGTGCAGGGGCAAAACTTTTAAATTGAATTAACGGTGTTATTAGTCTTGAGGCCACTTGTGGATTAATTTCATTTAATTTAGCAATTTGATCAGCTAAGAATTGATAACCTCGCCCTGTCGGACAATGAAAATACTTAGGATTATTCATTGCAAAAGCACCAATTAACGAGCGTGCTCTATTCGGATTTTTTAAGCTAAATTGTGGATGTTCTAAAAGGTTGGCAAGTTGTGTAAAAACATCTTCACTGACCACGCTAGCATTCAGGGCAAACCATTTATCCATAACTAATGTAGTTTGTTGCCACTTATTTTCGAAATGTTCTAATTGTTCATTTAAATCGTCTAAATTATTTTTTGAGCTACAGGTTAAAGCAGCCAAACTATCAGTCATGTTCTCTTTTAATATGTCATCATTATTCGTCGCTTGCTGGTATTGTTGCGTAACCAAGTACTGGTATTCAGGTAAAAGGCTTAAATAGGACAAACAAACATTTTTCAATGCTCTATTCGCTACAGCATTATCTTTTAAATCGTCCTGCTGACAAGCTTTATAGCTAACAAGTAATTGTTGCTGAGTACCTCGCGCAATAAAAGTAGCAAGTGTGGTTATCGCATTAGTCAATGCTATTGGGTCAATATCAACCATCAAACTAGCAGCTTCATCGAAACTCGGTAATGATAATTGCTCCGCAATGAAGGCGCGATCGCCACCACTATTTAACATATCATTGATTGCATTGATTGCATTGATTAATTCATTAGGGATAGTGTAATCAATATCAAACGTTAATTGATGTAAGTATGACATTAACAATTTCTGACCTGCATCCCAGCGACAGAAGCTATTATCAGCTTGCTGCATAATGGTTAATAGGCTGGTATTATTTTGATCAAAAATCAACTTAACTGGCGCACTAAAATCAGCAAGCATTGCTAACGTTGGTTTGCTGGTAAAACCACTAAACTGCCAACTTTGCTCGGTTTGGGTCAATTCTAATAACTCACTTTGCGAAGCCTCGTCATTATTGTCACTGATTAATTCAACTTTGATTGGAATATGTAAAGCTTGTGGATTCTGTTGATTTTTAGTTATTGGTGATTGCTGTAATAAAGTTAATGTATAAATGTTAGTTTGTGAGTCAAACATTTCTTGTGCTTTAATCACAGGTGTTCCGGACTGGCTATACCATAACTTAAATTGAGCTAAATCTTTACCGCTAGCATCACTCATAGCATTGATAAAATCATCACAAGTCACAGCCATCCCATCAAAACGAGAGAAATATAAGTCCATGCCTTGTCTAAATTTATCTACACCAATCAATGTATGCAACATACGAATAACTTCAGAGCCTTTTTCATAGACTGTTAGCGTGTAAAAGTTATTCATTTCAAGTACTTTTTCAGGTCGTATTGGATGCGCCATTGGACCTGCATCCTCAGCAAACTGCTGAGAACGTAATACGCGTACGTTTTGAATACGAGTCACCGCACTTGAATGCATTTGGGCACTAAATTGCTGATCTCGAAACACGGTTAAGCCTTCTTTTAAGCTTAGTTGAAACCAATCACGACAGGTGACGCGATTTCCGGTCCAGTTATGAAAATACTCATGGGCAATAACCGCTTCAATATTAAAATAGTCACTATCTGTTGCGCAATGACTATCTGCAAGTACGTATTTAGAATTAAAAACATTTAAGCCTTTGTTTTCCATCGCACCCATATTAAAAAAGTCTACCGCGACAATCATGTAGATATCTAAGTCATATTCAAGACCAAATGTCTCTTCATCCCATGCCATTGATTTTTGCAGTGACGTCATGGCATGTTCAGCTTTCGCCAAGTTGCCTTTATCAACAAATATCTCAAGGGCAACTTCCCGGCCCGACGCCGTCGTAAAGTTATCCTCAAGTAAGTCAAAATCACCTGCGACTAAGGCAAAAAGGTAACAAGGTTTTGGAAAGGGGTCATGCCAAGTAACAAAGTGTTTATTGGCCGACAACTCACCACTCGCCACTTTATTACCATTAGATAATAAGTAGGGATATAGGTTTTTATCAGCGATAACCTTAGTGGTAAATGTTGCCATCACATCAGGTCTATCTAGATAATAGCTGATGCGTCGAAAGCCTTCAGCTTCACATTGAGTACAAAAAGCATCACCTGATTTAAATAACCCTTCTAGCGCCGTGTTTTCTTGTGGGTTTATCTCGGTAGTAATAATGAGCGTAAAATGGCTTCTATCTGGCAAGCTACTTGCTGGGATAATTAATAACGTCTCATTAATTTGATATTGATCTTTACTGAGCGCCTGATTATCAAGCACTAATGATACTAATGTTAAGTGCTCACCATTTAGTTGTAATGCTTGTTGAACGTCACCTTTTCGCTCTATGGTCAATTCACTGACCACTTGACTACAAGTATCATCTAAATGGATAGTTAAATTTACTGTATTAATAGTAAAGTCAGCTGGGCGGTAGTCCGCTAAAAACCGTGGTGCTGTGTCTGATAAAATAGATGACATAATAGAGCCTTACTTTGGAGATGAAAATTAAGCTGTTGCTTGTTGAGTTGTTTCTTTAGCCGTTTTAGTCGTTAGTTTCTTTATATTAAAACCAATAAAGCCATAAATAACAGCAAGGATGGGATTAATCCAGTTAAAGAAACAATAAAACATATAATCAAGTGGGTTAACTAATAACACCCCTGACATATAAACGGCACAAGTATTCCATGGGATTAGTGGTGAAGTAATGGTACCTGCATCTTCCAGAGTACGGCTTAACACCAAGGGATCTAAACCTCTTCGCTCGTATTCTTCTTTATACATACGACCAGGCATTACAATAGCCATATATTGATCCGCGGTTAAAATGTTAGTGCCGATACACGTGGCCACAGTACTCGCGATAAGACTACCGGTTGATTTAGCTGAAGCTAAAATAACCTCAACAAACTTTTTCAACATACCTAAGTGCTCTAATACCGCACCAAAACTTAACGCACACATGATAAGCCAAACAGTATTTAACATAGAAGACATACCACCTCCACTGAGTAATGAGTCTAGCTGGCTGTTGCCTGTTTCAATCACCACCCCGTCAAAAAACGCCGTCCAGATCACTTTTACATTTGCTGTAATCAAATCGGTATTTCCGCCTAAACGTACGATTAACTCTTGTTGAAATACCAATGCCCAAACGCCACCAATCAAAGCACCAATTGCAACTGCGGGAAAGGCAGGTACTTTTTTAATGGCCAGCGTTAATAAAACCAAGAGTGGCACTAAATTAAAGACCGAAATATTAAATTGTTCTGCTAACTGCTGGCTTAACAAATCAATACTGTCATTATTTACTGTGATAGTTTCATTAAGTCCAATAATGATGAACAAGACTAGCGCCGTAACAATAGAAGGCGCGGTTGTCCAAAACATATAACGGATATGAGCAAAAAGTTCACTACCTGCGATAGCCGGAGCTAAATTTGTTGTCTCTGAAAGTGGAGAAATTTTATCACCAAAGTAAGCACCAGAAATAACAGCACCTGCAGTAACAGCCGGAGATAAATCTAATCCCTGAGCTATACCAATTAAAGCAACACCGATTGTAGCTGCAGTAGTCCATGAACTACCAATACTCATAGAGACGATCGCACACATTACACAGGCCGCAGCATAAAACCATGATGGATTTAATAACTGTAATCCATAATAAATCATTGTTGGTACGGTACCCGATAATAACCAAGTACCAATCAGCGAGCCTACGGCTAATAAGATTAAAACCGCACCAAGGGAAAGAGAAATGCCATTTACAATGGCTTTTTCAATAGAGTGCCAGTTGTGCCCATTTTTTACGCCGACAATAATAGCAACGCCCATGGATATAAGTAGTGCTATTTGATTCGGGCCATAAGACGAGTTGTCACCAAAATAAAATACGGCGAGGGTAAGTAAACAAATTAAAGTGATCACTGGAATGCTTGCATCGAGCATACTTGGTTGTTTTGGGAGATTTAACTCAGACATGTAATGTAAACCTTTTATTATTGTAGTTATTTAACGGTAGGCTTTATATAAAAATAAAGCCGCCTCGATGGGCGGCTTAATTATGCAAATACTGATTATTTTTTTGCGATTTTACCTAAAGATACAAAATCAAATGTTATCCGAGCTGCCTCATCTAAAAATGGGTCTAAATCATCAAGTTCATCAGATAAATCATCTAAATCGGTTACTTTCTCTTTACCTAAAAGCACAAGTTGTTCATTAACACGTACTAAACGTTTACTTTTACGTTCTTCACGCTCAGATTTACGTGTTACAAGGTTTAATGAAATAGTTTTATCATCTTTTTCCGCTTGATAAATACTAATATCTTCCAATAAGTAATTAAACTCTGGATTTTCTTTAATACGTTGCTGATAAAGTGAACTCAGGTATTCAATATCTGTATTGAGTTCATTCAACGGCGAATATTTGGCTTTTTGAATTTGATCCCAAGGTAGTGCGTTTTCTTCTTTACTTTCGCCCCAATCTTCTGGGTTTACCGCAGCAGGGAAAGAGATGTCAGGTAGTACACCTCTATGCTGTGTACTACCGCCATTTATACGATAAAATTTAGCAATAGTATATTGAATGCTTCCTAAAGGCTTTTCATATAAGTCATATACGCGACCTAAACCTCGGTGTTGTTGCACTGTACCTTTACCAAAAGTATGTTCACCAATAATGACACCACGACCATAATCTTGAATGGCAGCAGAGAATATTTCAGAGGCTGAAGCACTGTAGCGATCAACCATTACAGTTAGGGGACCATCAAAAAAGCTAACACCATCGCGATCACTATTTACTTGAATACGATTTGCGCCATCTCTAATTTGAACAACAGGACCTTTATCGATAAACAAACCTGTTAATAAAGTCGCTTCGCTCAATGAGCCGCCGCCGTTACCGCGAAGGTCAACAATGATGCCCTCAACTTCCTGCTCTTTAAGTTTGGCTATTTCTTTTTTTACATCTTTAGATAGGTTGTTGTAAAAGCTAGGTATAGTAATAACACCTAATTTTTTACTGTCTGCCACATCTGGATTTTCAAGATAAACCTCTGACTTTGCGGCTCTATCTTCTAATTTGATAATATCTCTAACGATAGAAACCACTTTAATATTGGCTTCATCGTCACTATCACCTGATAATATTTGTAAGCGAACTGTAGTGCCTTTAGCACCTTTAATTAATTCGACTACATCATCTAAGCGCCAACCGATAACATCTTCAAAATCTTTATCGCCTTGGGCAACGCCCACAATACGGTCTTTTGATTTTAATTGTTTAGACTTATCTGCCGGTCCACCCGTAACAACACGGTGAATAACAGTATAATCTTCAATTGAACGTAACTCTGCACCAATACCCTCAAGTGACAAGTTCATATCAACTTGGAATCGTTCTGCATTTCGCGGCGATAAATATGAAGTATGTGGCTCAACAACACGAGCAAAGCTATTCATTACAAGTTGGAAAGCATCTTCACTTTCACTTTGCTTTAAACGTTTAATCGCGTACTCATAGCGTTTAGTTAATACTTCTTTAATTTTTGGCCATTCTTTCTTGGTTAATGTCAGGTTTAAAACATCTGATTTAACCTTTAACCGCCATAATTCATTCAACTCAGCTTCACTAGCAGGCCAAGGTGCGTCTTCACGATCAAAAGAATAAATTTCTTCTTTGGTGAAATTGAAAGGGTTTTTATCGCCTTTACTATTTAATAAACTGACTGCATATTCATAACGTTCTAAACGTCTTTGCATATTTAGGTTATAAATATCGTAAGCGGTTTCCAACTTACCACGTGTCAATACAGTGTCGAATTCAAGACGATATTTCTGAAAATCATCAATATCAGTTGCTAAGAAAATATTTCTCGCATAATCGAGTTGTTTAATAAAACGATCAAAAACTTCACCTGATAGAGCATCATCAATGGTGACTTTCTTATAATGCGCACGAGTGAATCGTGCCGTAATGCGCTTGCTTGCTGTAGCATGCTGAGATTCAGGCATGAGTACAGGGAGTTCTTCTGGAGTGATTGGTTTTTCATACGCAATAGCGCTTACAGATAAACCTAACGATAAAGATACGGCGAGAGCGATACGACAAAATTTTTGCATGCATTAACTTCCTATTCAATTTCTAAGTGACCTAACGGTTTCTGCTAGGCCTAGCCGCCAAACCTAATTATGGCGACTTTTGACTGCTTACAAGTAGATATTTTGTAGTTGAGTTTTGATAACCATGCCAGAATCAAGTTGTACACTGATATCTTTACCTGAAATTTCAGTGATAGTCGCTTTCATTGGTGAATTACCCAATTGCACTCTAACTTTACTACCTACGTTAATTGTAGTTGATTCAACAGATTTAAGTGGCTCTACTTCTTTTTTCACAGTTTTTTTCGGTGTTGACTTAACTGTTTTAAATTTAGTTGATTCACGTTTTTTATCAGCTGGCTTATTATTAGCTGCTTCTGTTGAGCCTTGTTTACCTTTATAAGGCTTTTTGGCATCGTTGTCTGTCGCTTTTTTGTTACCAAATTTTTCTTGGCTTTCTTTAAGCGTTTTGCTGGCATAAGCTGCTTGATCTTCATCAATTTCAGCAACGTCTTTGCCATCAACGTCTACACGTGAATTACCAACCTTGATAACTTTTAGATAACGCCAGCTGCTTGTATAATGTCTTAATGCTTGACGTAAACGTGTTTTGCTCACCGTTTCATCATCATCAAGCTTTTCAGCTAGATCTTGGAATATACCAATTTTAAGGGGTTTAACAGGACCTTTAATTGAAAAACACTCTGGGAATTTTTCAGTTAAATAAGCAATGATGTCTTTCGTACTTGTACGTTTAATTTCAGTTTCCATAGCTACACTTTTTTACAATTTTAATTAAATTAAGCTGATTTTATTTTTAAACAAGAATCACTCTATCAAGAACGACTCTAGCAAGAAAATAGCGCCAATGTTTATCTTTCTTTATTCTTCAGATTGAAGATGTTGCTCAGGATTATCGAGCACATGCTTACACCAATCATATATATCATCTGTTTCTATTTCAGCAATCGCTTCTTGGCCTATCCAGGTATCCCAAATGAGTGCCAACAACTGCTCTAACACTTCCGTATCGATATTTTCATCCGCTAAGTCGTACATAGTATGATAAATTTCATTCATACGCTCAGCAACTTCTTCTTCCTGACCATCCCAGTCCCCAACAATTTCTTGGGTTACTAGATAGTCATGAATGACTACAAATTCTTTCATTAAACTTTCACTTTCTCTATAAATTTTAGACTACAGGGTAAACTTACGCATTGTCCATAGCAGTAATATTTTGCTCGAAAGCCTGTACTATCGACACAATGCCTTGTTCGTCTTCTAGGTTGAATCGATCAAACACTGTGCTATCAATGTCTAAAATAGCAATCACTTTACCAGCGATTTTAACAGGAACAACTAGTTCAGCATTACTACTTGCATCACAAGCAATATGACCATCAAACTGATGAACATCTGATATACGCTGAACTTCTCCTGTAAAAGAACAAGTACCACAAACGCCTTTACCGACAGGAATTCGAATACAAGCGACTTTACCTTGAAAAGGACCAAGCACCAATTCATCATCAATAAGACGATAAAAGCCAACCCAATTTACATCAGCTAATCGCTCAAACAGCAAAGCACTGATATTTGCCATGTTTGCAATAATATCAGATTCATCGTTTATTAGCGCTTTAGTTTGCCCTAATAGTTCATGATAAAATTCAGCTTGATTACTCATTTAAAGGCACCATTGAAGAAAGCTATGATAAAAAGCGCTAACATACCTAAAAACACACGATAATTAAAGCTTTTCTCGAACAAATGGCCAACTATTCCGAGTTATTAGTTCATTTATCAATCTTGAAGGCTAAATTTCACTAAAACACGGGCGGTAATGCTTTGACTACCGATTAATGATGAATGCGCTCTTGGACTTGAGTCTTTCATCATTGCCTCTGCATACATAGGACGATAATGATTACTTGACTGCTCTCTAATTAATTGTAATTTTTCTATTTTTCGCCCTGCCTGTTCAGCCATACGCTGAGCTTTTTTCCTTGCATGGCTAATAGCTTTTAATAAAGCTTGTTGGTAATACTCGTCTCTTCCCTCGACACTCATAGATAGTGAGGAAATATGACTGACATTTATTTTAATAATTTTCGTTATAAAACTATCGTAGTCATCAATTTTATTAAAATTAACAGTAATTTGACGACTTAATTCAAATAATGGTCTTTTTTGTCCATTAACAGTATTTGTTTGTTGATTAATACTTTGGCCATCAATATAAACACTGCCTTGCCTAGCGTTATTAAGTTCAAGGCCCTGCACTTGAATTGAGGGTTTTTCTTCCACTATACGTAAATTAACCCGTGCAGAAGTTATATTTCTGTCCTTTACTGCAAGGCTTTTAGCTGCATTAACGACTGAATTACTCTTTTTATCTACTAATGCTTTTAACTTATTCGGTACGCGACCACGTTCAGTAATTGTTAACGTTAATGAAAATTGATCAGGTATAACCACCACACTGCCCTGACCTGAAACTTCAATCCCTGTATCATCAAAAGAAAAAGCGTAGCTTGGTAACAATGAGCAAATCAAAAGTGTCGAGTACGATGTTATGCGCTTTAAGTTTAACAACGTATTTATAGGTGAACGAAAAGATAACAAATTCATGTTAGCGCCTTAATTTAAGTGGTGAATGTACTGAACCCGTTACCTAAAAAAATACTAGCCTTTGGAGGTTGTAATCCATTCATTGCTGCGCCTAAAACCAAGTAGGCCAGCAAAATCTGAAAATGTATATTAAATGATAACGGGTGAATCGTTGTAAAAAGGAGGACGTTTCCTACTTAACTGCTTTATTTTTTATTGATAAACTTAAGAAAGTCTTCTTTCTCATCTTTGCTAGCCTTCTGCCACCAGTATTTGAGCATAGGAACCGTGTCTACCTTGTTGATAACTTTGTTATTAAAGGCCTGGCTATCTACAGCAGTAGTTATGGTTGGACTATTGCTTTGAGAGATAACTACTGGGGCTGATAATGTGGTAACTACTTTAGTTACCTGTTTACCCAATTTATAATCACTAAGTGTCTCTAATTCTAACACCAATTCTTGTTTGTTTTCATCGAGCAAGATAACTTCTGGTGATTGAACAAAGCGCTCGGCCGAAGCTAAATCACTAATTTTACTTGTCGATAAAAATAATTCCTGCTGATTTTCTACTACCAGTTTAACGACGAAATAATCAGACTTTACCAGTCTATCCTCACCCATATCTAAATCTTCAAAAACATCTTTATATTTAATGACTAAAGTATGTTTCCCTTGAGTTAAATCAATCGTTCGTTTTTTTGATAAAAAACCATGTTCAACGGCTTTGTCATCAACGTCACGTAATATTAGATTATCAGTAACCGTTAATGTCGCAGCGTTAGCCTTAACAGCAATAAAACTGCCTAGCAGGAGGCTGGCACAAAGATAACTTAGTAGTGAATTGTTCAAAAATTTTGCGGGGGTGGTCATTGTAGTCAAGCTTGAATCCTTTATAGCGGTGATATGTAATTACTCTTTATAAACTGCCTAGCGAATAAATAAAAGAAAAAAGATGTGATAAAGGTTAGACATTCATTCAACCCCATGCGTATTATCCATGCAAGTTAAAATGTAGTGAGCAAACATGGATGGCAAGAAACTCGACATTAACTAACCTTTTTCTAAGTACTAAAAGAAATATGGGCCGTTTGATTAGTCATATCGTCAAAGCGGACGATATCGATGATATCGTCCAAGAAACCTTTATTAAGACTTATGAAGCCGACTTAAAGCAAGAAATTAAGTACGTTCGCAGCTATATGCTCAAAACGGCAAAAAACCTTGCGTTGAACCATGTAGCTCGATGGGACAATAAATATAATGATTCTCTAGAGGATTTTTCTCAGCCACCTGTTCAATTAACTAGCGGAAAAGTTGAAGACGATTATGAAAGCAAAGAACAGTTCTTATTTTTTTGTCGAGCAACCGATCAACTATCAGGTTCAGTGCGTAAATGTTTTATTTTAAAAAAAGTTTACGGATTAAGCCAAAAAGAAATTGCTAGCTATTTAAATTTGAGTGAGAGCACAGTCGAAAAACACATAGCACAGGGTCTCCTTAAAAGTACAAAGTATATAAAACGAATGAATCACGGTCATAGTGTTAAAGGTGCTAAACAAAATCACCAAGTTCATAGCCTCCAAGTAAAAAAAACAGTTTTGAAATAGAGTAATAAGAATGGGTAATGTAAGCCAACTATTCGGTAAAGATAACAAACAACAAGATGACAGTATTATCCAAGAAGATAGTATCCAAGACCTTGCTTGTCTTTGGATTAGTCGTATGGATCGAGGATTAAGTGCATCTGAACAACAAGAGCTCGTTGAGTGGTGTAAGCAAAAGACTCAACATCATAATGCGCTACTTGAGATGGCTTCTTACTGGGATGATTTAAGTGTTTTGAATGAATTAAGTGATCTATTTCCGTTAATACAACCCAAAGTAGGCAATCAACGAAACAAATACTCTGCTATCGCCCTAGCAGCAAGTGTCGCCATTATTTCTATCATAGGTATCAATACCTTCGTCAATGAATCATTTTTACCTTATTTACCGTCTTATCATGAACAGACATTAACCCAAACTCAAACCTTGAAAACTCAAGTGGGTGAACAGACAAGTTTTACTTTACAAGATGGTTCTCAAATTCAGTTAAATACTAACAGTCTTATCAAAGTAGACTATAGCCCCACACAACGCCTACTTACACTCGTGCAAGGCGAAGCCCGTTTTGATGTCGCTAAAGATAAAAATCGTCCTTTTACCGTGACCGTTGGTGAAAAGTCTTTTACTGCACTGGGTACAATATTTAATGTCCAAAGAAACAATAATCAAGCAATGGAATTAGTTGTTACCGAAGGAAAAGTATTAATTACCAAAGCAACAACTTCAATCACTGATATTAAAGACACCTTACTTTCAGTGAGTACGGCATTTATGCCCGATATACTTGAAGCCACATTAGTCATCTCTGGTGAAAAAGCGGTGATAGCAGAAAATTCAGCACCGATTACTAAAACACCAGTCGAGAAAGTCTCTTTAGATCAAATTAACCGTGACCTAGCTTGGCAGCAAGGTATGCTTATTTTTGAAGGAGAGCCTTTATCAATGGCACTGGCTGAGATTAGCCGCTATACCTCCAGTAACTTTGAGATTGTTGACAGTAAACTATCTGAGTTAACTGTCGCGGGTTACTTCAAAGCCGGGGATATTGATGGTCTATTAACCTCATTACAAAGTAACTTTGGCATTATTTATCGCAAAAACTCCAGCGGCACTATTTTACTGTCCTCCGCAGAATAATCACCATCATCTCGAAAATCCTCTCTTATTTACTTGATAAATAGCTGGTATTTTTTACTGGCTATTTAACTACAGATAGAACAATATAAAAAAAAACAAAAAATAAATTAGAGGATTCCCCCTGCTTAACTGTTTATTACTATTGCACAGTTGGCGAAATAAACTTCGTCTGAATCAAGCCTCGTTTAGGCATGCCTTGTTGCTTAATATCTCCTTAGTGATGATGTTATCAACAATAAGTCATGTCCAGGCAGAGGAACTAATTCGCTTTGATATTAATAAACAACGAGCTGATAAAGCTTTAATTGCATTTGCCCAAAAGGCCAATCAAACGATAATTTTTTCCTTTGATCTAGCCAAGCAATATCAAGCAAATACTTTGAAAGGTTATTATCCTGTTAACCCGGGCCTAAAAAAATTATTAAATGGCTCTGGTCTAATCGCTGTTGTTAATAACTCTGGTCAACTGAGCATTCAAGTTGATTCACATAACAAGAGAGATATAACAATGAGAAATAAAAACATACATGCCGCGCTAATACCGATTTTACTCGGTGCAGCCAGCCAAACAGCATTAGCTCAAGAACCAGCTCAAGCACAAGAAGAAGAAGTAGAGAAAATATCCATAGTCGGTAGCCGAGTGGCTGGTCGATCTGTCGAAGACTTACCTGTGCCTGTTGATATTTTATCAGCGGAAGCGTTAGCAAATACTGGTCAGACAGAAGTTGGCCGAATGCTCCAAGCCATTGCCCCATCATTTAACTTCTCTAGCTCCTCTATTAGTGATGGTACCGATGCTTTACGCCCAGCAACATTACGAGGCCTGGGTCCGGATCAAACCCTAGTACTAATTAATGGTCGTCGTCGTCACCAAGCCAGTTTAATTCATATCAACACTTCTGTTGGCCGAGGCACAGCGGGTACTGATATGAATGCTATCCCTGCAGCTTCAATCAAACGTATTGAAGTATTACGTGATGGTGCTGCTGCACAATATGGCTCTGATGCCATAGCAGGTGTTATTAATATCGTACTAAATGATGCCGATGAAGGCGGTAAAGTAGCGGTATCTTATGGTGAATATTCAGAAGGTGATGGTGAAACAACCAATGTAGACATCTCTAAGGGCTTTAGCTTAGGAGATAATGGTTACCTTAATACAACCCTTAACTTTAGAGATCGTGGCTTTACTAATCGTGCAGGCTTGCATGGCTCATGTCAATTCTCAGGATGTATTGAGCAGGCTAATGGTGATTTATTATTAGGCGACCCTAGAGAAGCAACAGCAACTCGGTCTACCTTTAGAATTGGTGATGCCGATGCCAGTCAGTTTGGTTTAACCATTAATAGCGGTTATGAATTGGGTGATGGTGAATTGTATGGTTTCCTCACTTACTCGAATCGCGATAATGAATCAGCAGCATTTTTCCGCCATAACAATAACAATGGCGGTAATGCCCCACTACAAGATGGCGATGCCACTATTCCAGCCGGTTTTTTACCTAAAATTAATACTGAAATAAAAGACATTTCTTATAATTTTGGTTATCAAACAGAATTTTCAGATGGCTCGTCTTTAGATTTTTCGTATACCTATGGGCAGAACAATATTGATTATGTTACCAGTAACACCATTAACTCTTCTTTTGCTAACTCATTACGTTACAGCTCAAGTTTAAGCGCAGATGAAATTAGAGCATCGATTCCGCGCCAAGCGTCAGCATACGGATTAGAGTTATCACTGCAAACATTAAACCTTGATTATACCCAAGACTATGAATACTTTTCACTAGCCATGGGCGCGGAAATTAGAACGGATGAGTTTAAAGTAACTGCCGGTGATGAATACTCTTATCGCGACTATGATACCGATGAATTTGGCAATAGCTTATATCCTGATGACCGTTCTGCCGGTACGCAAGGGTTTGGTGGTACAGCGCCAATGCAAGCCGTAGATGAAACCCGCGATGTCATCTCATTTTATATTGATGCTGAAACTGAAGTTACTGAAGACTTAATCGTCAGCGGCGCTGTACGTTACGATGATTATGAAGGCTTTGGCGACAGTACCAACTTCAAATTAGCCGCTAACTGGTCTATCACTGAGGATATTGCTATACGTGGTGCCATGAGTACAGGTTTTAGAGCACCATCAATGCAACAACTTTACACTGACAACATAAGTACTCAGTTCCAAACAGACCCTGCTAATCCTGGCGGCGATCAAATTGCCGTTCAAGTGGGTACTTTTCGCAATGACTCAAACCTAGCTAAAGCAATAGGTATACCTGAATTAAAAGAAGAAGAAGCCACTAACTTTAGTTTAGGGACTGTCATTAATATTACCGATGATATTAACTTAACCATCGACTGGTACTCAATTGATATTGATGATCGAATCGTATTAAGTAACTCCCTAGGTCAAGGTTTATCACCCGCTTTAGATGCAGCACTTATTGCATCCGGCGCTGGTGCAGGTCAGTTTTTCCTAAATGGTGCTGATACTGAAACGACAGGTATTGATATCATTGCTACATGGAATACTGAACTACTCGGTGGTGACTTTAATTTAACTGCTGCCGCAAACTTTACTGAAACTGATGTGGTAAACATCTATACACCACCAGACAGTGCATTGGGTGGTATCGATCCAAGTGATGTATTTTCAGAGCAAGCCGTTTCTATTATTGAAGAATGGCAACCACAAGATCGAATTAGCTTAAGTGGTTTGTATACTATTGGTGATGTAAGTATTAATTTAGCCTTTAACCGCTATGGTGAATATACAGTTACTGACGGAGGCACACAAACTTACGGTGCTGAAGTATTAACTGACTTACGTGTTAACTATCAAGTAACTGAGAGCTTATCATTTAACATTGGTGGTAATAACTTGTTTGATGTTTACCCTGATGAAAACACTATAGGTAACTCACGTTCAGGAACAATAGTGGATGCAAGTGGCGATGTTGTAGTAAGTAGCCCTGGCGTATTTACTTATTCACGTCGTTCGGCTCCTTTTGGATTTAATGGTGCATTTTACTATGCAGGTGCTGAATTTAAATTCTAATACTAATTCTAGCGATTACTAGATAAAAAAAAGCGCAGAGTAATCTGCGCTTTTTATTTTATAACAGTTCGTCAATGCTAAAAGATATTCATATAAGCGTTATCAATAAAAAGATGATCAAACCCTACGAAATAAATCTTTACGTCAAACATTAAACCGCTTCAAATCTATTCAAACAATGCAGGTACTCTTACCTGACCTTCCATAAGTACGCGAGCACTTCGGCTCATACTCACTTTTTTAACCGTCCAGTTATCATTAACACATTCAGCTTGTGCGCCAACCTTTAGCGTGCCTGATGGATGACCAAAAGTTACCTCGCTTCTTTCTCCCGAGCCAGCCGCTATATTGACCAAAGTACCTGGAATGGCCGCTGCAGTACCAATGGCAACAGCAGCTGTCCCCATCATGGCATGGTGTAATTTACCCATAGAGAGTGCACGTACATGTAAATCAATATCACTAGCCGCAATATTTTTACCACTAGAAGAAGTATATGCTTGTGCTGGTGCAACAAACGCTACTTTAGGGGTATGTTGACGTGAGGCAGCTTCAGAAATATCACTGATTAAGCCCATTTTCACTGCGCCATAAGCACGAATGGTCTCAAAGCGCGCTAACGCTTTTTCATCACCATTGATTGCTTCTTGAAGCTCGGTACCTGTATAACCTATTTCGTCTGCATTTAAGAAAATGGTTGGAATACCCGCTGTTATCATAGTCACTTTAAACGTGCCGATATCAAGTACAACAAGATCATCAACTAAATTACCCGTAGGGAACATCGCCTCACTTGGGTCTACCGGTGCAACAAAATCAACTTTCACTTCAGCTGCAGGGAAAGTTACGCCATCGAGTTCAAAGTCACCAGTTTCTTGTACTTCACCGTTAGTGATTGGTACATGGGCAATAATCGTTTTGCTGATATTCTTTTGCCAAATTCGCACTTCACAAATACCGTTCTCAGGTATTCGGTCTGCACTCACTAATCCTGAACTAATAGCAAAAGAACCAACAGCTGCAGTAAGGTTGCCACAATTGCCACTCCAATCAACAAACGCTTTATCAATGGCCACTTGCCCAAAGAGATAGTCAACATCGTGACCCACTTGTTCTGATTTAGCTAAGATTACCGTTTTACTAGTACTAGAGGTTGCTCCGCCCATACCATCGGTTTGTTTACCGTATGGATCTGGGCTACCAATAACGCGCAATAACATGTTATCGCGAGGTTTACCTGGAACCTGACAGCTTGCTGGCAAATCGGTTAAATTAAAAAATACGCCCTTAGAGGTACCTCCACGAATGTATGTAGCAGGAATTTTCACTTGAGGTTTATGCACTTGAGAATCGTGAGACATCACGTTTACCTTTTATTTAATTAATAAAAAAGCGGCACTAACATAACTGTTAAGTGCCGCTTAAATGATTATTTTAGCGAGACTTAGCTAGCATTTGATTGAAGAAAATCAGTGGCGAACTTTTGTAACACTCCACCGCCGTTGTACACGGTAACTTCTTCGGCTGTATCTAAACGACATTTCACTGGAATTTTAATTATTTCGCCATTTGTACGCGTCATAATCACAGTCATAGCACCACCTGGAGCGGTAGTACCTTCAACATCATAAGTTTCAGTACCATCAATGCTATAAGTATTACGTGTGTCACCCTTGGTAAATTCGAGTGGTAACACGCCCATACCAATCAAGTTAGTACGGTGTATACGCTCAAAGCCTTCTGAAACGATAACTTCAACACCCGCTAAACGAACACCTTTTGCTGCCCAGTCACGTGATGAACCTTGACCGTAATCAGCACCAGCGATAATGATTAATGGCTGTTTGCGTTCCATGTAAGTTTCGATCGCTTCCCACATGCGAGATTCAGTACCTTCAGGCTCAATACGTGCAAGTGAACCTTGCTTAACTTCGCCTTTATCATCACGACACATTTCATTGAACAATTTCGGGTTAGCGAATGTTGCACGTTGTGTTGTTTCATGATCGCCACGATGCGTTGCGTATGAGTTAAAGTCTTCGTGTGGAACGCCCATTTTATCAAGGTAAACACCTGAAGCACTGTTTAACTGAATAGCGTTAGACGGTGATAAATGATCGGTTGTGATGTTGTCACCAAGTACTGCTAAAGGTCGCATGCCCTTCATTGTACGTTCACCCGCTAAGGCACCTTCCCAATAAGGAGGACGACGAATATAAGTACTGGTAAGATCCCAGTCATATAATGGACTTTCAGCAGGCTCAAAAGCGCCTAAATCAAACATTGGCGTGTAGATTTTTTTGAATTGCTCAGGTTTAACACATGATGCAACAATTGAATCAATCTCTTCATCTGATGGCCAGATATCTTTCAAAGTAATGTCATTACCATTTTGGTCTTGACCAAGTACATCTTTTTCAATATCAAAACGCATGGTACCGGCAAGCGCATAAGCAACAACTAATGGTGGCGACGCTAAGAAAGCTTGTTTGGCGTGTGGATGAATACGACCATCAAAGTTACGGTTACCTGATAATACTGCAGTTGAGTATAAATCACGGTCGATGATTTCTTCTTGGATTTTCGGATCTAAGGCACCCGACATACCGTTACAAGTAGTACATGCATAACCAACAATACCAAAACCTAGTTTTTCCATTTCAGATAATAAACCGGCTTCTTCTAGGTATAGTTTTGCAACTTTTGAACCCGGAGCGAATGATGACTTAACCCAAGGTTTACGTACTAAACCTAACTCGTTTGCACGTTTTGCAACTAAACCAGCAGCAACAACGTTACGTGGGTTAGAGGTATTAGTACAAGAAGTGATTGCTGCAATAATTACCGCGCCGTCAGGCATTAATCCTTCAGCTTCTTGTGCTTTACAAGCATCAAGATTTTTAGCGATATCTTTTGATACAAGATCAGCTGTCGCTAAACGACGATGTGGGTTAGATGGACCTGCTAAATTACGACATACCGTTGATAAATCAAATTCAATAACACGTGGATATTGTGCGTCAACTAAATCGTCAGCCCATAAACCAGTGTGTTTTGCGTATGTTTCAACTAATTTAACTTGCTCTGGCTCGCGGCCAGTAAGCTTCAAGTAATCAATCGTTTGTTGATCGATGTAGAACATACCTGCAGATGCACCGTATTCTGGTGTCATGTTTGAGATAGTTGCACGGTCACCGATGGTTAAATCTTTAGTCCCTTCACCGAAAAATTCTAAGTAGCTTGAAACAACTTTTTGGTTACGTAAAAATTCAGTGATCGCAAGCACCATATCGGTTGCTGTGATACCTGGCGCACGTTTACCCGTTAACTTAACACCAATAATATCAGGTAAGCGCATCATTGATGGGCGACCTAGCATTACTGTTTCAGCTTCTAAACCACCAACACCAATCGCGATAACACCTAAAGCGTCCACATGTGGTGTATGTGAATCGGTACCAACACAAGTATCAGGGAAAGCAACACCATCACGTGCTTGAATAACAGGCGACATTTTCTCTAAGTTGATTTGGTGCATAATGCCGTTACCAGCAGGAATGACATCAACATTTTTAAACGCTGTTTTGCTCCACTCAATAAATTTAAAGCGATCTTTGTTACGACGATCTTCAATCGAACGGTTTTTCTCAAACGCGTCAGGGTCAAAACCCGGCGCTTCCACTGCAAGAGAGTGATCAACAATTAACTGTGTTGGCACAACAGGGTTAACTTTAGACGGATCGCCACCTTGATCAGCGATTGCATCACGAAGACCAGCAAGATCAACTAAAGCTGTTTGACCTAAGATATCGTGACAAACAACACGTGCTGGGTACCATGGAAAATCAAGCTCTTGCTTAACGTCAATAAGTTGTTTTAAAGAATCGGTAAGTGCAGCTGGATCACATTTACGGACTAATTGCTCAGCTAAAACACGAGAGGTATAAGGTAGTTTGGCGTAGCTACCAGGAGTAATGGCTTCAACTGCTTCACGCGTATCAAAAAAATCTATATTCGCACCAGGAAGCGGTTTGCGGTAATCATAATTCATAAGTTAATCCAGGAAAATATCAAATAAAAGAATTGTCAAATAACATATACCCGTTACCAATCAAGGTGTTCAACTACAAGGGCCTTAACCTGCCCTTTGAATGGTAACGGGTATACATTGCTTAAATCTTTAAAGCTCAATTAATACCAAGTACATTAATTAATTGACCACTTAGCGAGAATTAAAAGGCTTAGAGGCAAGGCATTGATTGAAGCGAATGGTTATTCCCTTCTCAAAATCAATAACGCTGCGTGTAGGCCTTTTATACTCGCCCTTTGGGAGTTCATTAGCAAACTAATAACCGCTCAAAATTAAAGAAATATAGAACGACTATGTTTAAGTAATTTTGATTGTTTTAAGCTCGCTAATATAACTCTAAGTTGATCAATTTATTAGTGCAATTGGTATAAGTAATGGTATTTGCCACTCATTCAATAACGATGAAGTTGTGGCAAATAACCAGTCTCTACTATCTCTCAGAGATAGGCTTAACTGTACGTGGTTCAGCACCAGTATAATCAGCACTTGGACGGATTATACGGTTATTAGAGCGTTGCTCCATTACGTGTGCAGCCCAGCCAGTTAGACGTGAACAAACAAAAATAGGAGTAAACAGTTTAGTTGGAATACCCATATAGTTATAAGTCGAAGCATGGAAAAAATCAGCGTTACAGAATAATTTTTTCGTGTCCCACATGAACTCTTCACAAGCAACTGAGATATCATAAAGTGATGTATCTCCATTTTCTGCTGCTAGTTTTTCAGACCATGCTTTGATAATGACATTACGTGGATCTGACGTGCGGTAGATTGCATGACCAAAGCCCATAATTTTTTCTTTACGCTCTAGCATTCCAGCCATCTGAACTTTAGCATCCGCAGGAGAAGTGAACTTTTGGATCATATCCATAGCCGCTTCGTTAGCGCCACCGTGAAGTGGTCCACGTAAAGTACCGATTGCACCAGTAATACAAGAGAACATATCAGATAAGGTTGATGCACAAACACGGGCAGTAAATGTTGACGCGTTAAATTCATGCTCAGCATATAAAATTAACGAAACATCCATAACACGTTCATGCTGTGCAGATGGGCTTTCACCATTAAGCAGACGTAAGAAGTGACCACCAAGTGACGCTTCTTCAGTAGTACAATCAATTTCAACACCGTCATGAGAAAATTTATACCAGTAACACATGATTGCAGGGAATGCCGCTAATAAACGGTTAGCTGCTTTATTTTGCTCAGAAAAATCAACTTCTGGTTCAACATTACCTAAAAAAGAACAACCGGTACGCATAACATCCATAGGATGTGTTTCTTTAGGGATTAGTTTTAATACTTCTTTTAATGCTTGCGGAATATCACGCATCGCTAGTAATTCAGCTTTGTACTCAGCTAATTCACCACTGGTAGGTAATTCACCGTTGAATAATAAATAAGCTACTTCTTCAAAGGTAGCATTATCAGCTAAATCAGAAATATCATAACCACAATAGGTTAAACCACTGCCTGATTGACCAACAGTACAAAGAGCCGTATCACCTGCGCTTTGACCACGTAAACCTGCACCACTAATTTTTTTATCTGACATAATTCTTTCCTCATTCTTTAATATTTTTATAGGTAAATTACTTATTTTTTCCATCAGCAAATAACGAATCTAGTTTTTGCTCATAATCGTGGTAACCAAGGTAGTCATATAAATCCATGCGTGTTTGCATGTTGTCAATTTCAGCTTTTTGATCACCATCATTTAATAATGTTCTGTAAACAGACTCAGCGGCTTTGTTCATGGCACGAAATGCTGATAATGGATAAAGCACCATCGCACAACCCCACTCACCTAATTGTTCTTTATTCCAAAGTTCTGTTTGACCAAATTCAGTGATATTGGCAAGAACAGGAACATCTAAAGCTTCAGTGAAAGCACGATAATGCTCTTCTGTTTGAATCGCTTCTGCAAAAATACCGTCAGCACCTGCTGCAACGTATGCTTTAGCACGTTCAATAGCCGCTTCTAGACCTTCTTGAGCAAAAGCGTCTGTACGGGCCATAATGAAAAAATCAGGGTCAATACGTGCATCTACAGCGGCGCGAATACGGTCAGCCATTTCTTCTGTTGAAACAATTTCTTTATTTGGACGATGACCACAACGCTTTTGCGCTACTTGATCTTCAATATGAACAGCTGCTGCGCCTGCTTTTTCCATATCACGAATAGTTTTAGCTATATTAAACGCACCGCCCCAACCCGTATCGATATCAACAAGTAAAGGTAAACTTGAAGCACCGGTAATTCTTTGTACGTCAGCAACAACATCATTCAATGACGTCATACCAAGATCTGGTAAACCATAAGAGGCATTGGCTACACCGCCACCTGATAAATATATGGCTTGATGACCTATTTGCTCAGCCATCATAGCGCTGTAAGCATTGATTGTGCCTACAACTTGTAGTGGTTTGTTATTTACTAACGCTTGGCGAAATTTTGCGCCTGCAGATAATTGACTAGTCATGATATATTTCCTCTTAAGACTTGATGAGTTGTATTTTGTTTTGCTCTTTTTGAGCGATTTCTTTTGATATTTTGTTTTCGATATTTTTACGTGATGCAGCAATGTGACGTCGCATTAGCATTTCTGCCAATTCTCCATCTCGATCTGCAATTGCTTGGATTATGCGTGAATGTTCATCAAAAGCACGACTCGCTCTAGGGCTATTCATACCAAATTGACAACGATACATACGAATTAAGTGATATAGCTGGCCACAAATCAATTCGATTAATTGTTTATTATGGCTACCTAAAATAACCTTATAATGAAAATCAAGATCACCTTTTTCTTGGTAGTAAGCTACGCCATCTTGCAACGCTTTATCACCTGCATGTTGAGTGAGCATATCTTGCATATGTTCTATCTCTTCATCGGTCATATTTAATGCCGCTTGGCGACATGCCATACCTTCAAGTGCTTCTCTCGTTATATATAACTCAAGTAAACCTTCTATGGTGCAATCAACTACACGTGAGCCAACATTTGCTTTGCGCTCTATTAAATGACATTTTTCAAGACGATTTAACGCTTCACGCAATGTGGAACGACTTATTTGGTAACGCTTAGCAAGCTCAGGCTCACTTATTTTACTACCCGCAGCCATCTCACCTTCAACAATGGCAAATTGAAGCTGCTCAAAAACTTTATCAGCAGTAGTCACTGCGGCTTGTTTGGTTGGATTTTGTAAGAGCATAATGTGCCTTATGAACCTAAATATTAACTTTAAGGTAATGTTGTCGAATCACATAACATTGTCGACAAACAAAATAATATGAATCAATAATATCTGAAATCTTGAATTAATCAAGTAGACTTAAGTATAATTGTCGACAATTTTAAAGTTACAGTAAAATTTAGTTAAAATTTTAACAATAAAATAATTTGATCAGGAAACATTGATGGTTAAGTAAAGCCCGTAGATAGTAGGACTATTAATTATTGAAGTATGATAACGCACTCCCCAGCTACTAGAAGTAGTCACGGGAGTCGCTTATGGGTTGTATAACCTTCGCCTTAACCAGCAAACAAAGTTAATCTCTAAACTCTCTGAAGATTATTGTTCTTGATTTGTTCATTAGTTAGTTTATTTATTAAGCTTAACCAAATGACTTTTAACATGAGGTACCAAAATATGTTACCCGAGCGCCCTGCTTTTAGTCATCGGGTTAACAATATAAATTAGAACGAGGAGTTAGGTTGCGATAAAAATTCAACTTCTTCGTCGGTAGATTCTCTATTTAAGATAATATTTCGATGTGGATAACGACCAAAACGCTCAATAATATCTTTATGTTTGCCTTCAAATTCAACATTGCTCACTATGCCATTAGCCTGATAAAGCGCTATGGCTTTTTCATGAATAACTAATGATTCACTGTGCATAAAAGGCATGTATAAAAAACTATTCTCTATCGGCTCCAGTGTTTTATCTGCGCCCAAAGCAATTGCTTCTTGTGCTAGAGCTAAGGCCATTCCATCGTAAGCAAAGGATTGTGGGGTATCTCGATACATGTTCCGTGAAAATTGATCCAAGACAATAATCTCGGCAAGGCGACCAGAGGCTGTTTTACGCCAATGCACTAATTCACATTGTATTGCCGACTGATGAAGGTCAGAAAATCTTGCTAATATCTCCTGATCAAAGCTTAACTCTTTAACCCACCAGCGAGCCGGCTCTATTTCTTTAAACCAAAAATCGATAACGTCTTGATAGTTCATTTCATTTCCCTTGTATCACGCATAATGCATAAGTTTTATTATAAAACGGTGTATTCACATTTATATTTTCGAATTAAGATTGCTGATACAACTCTAAGGGCAAACCATCAGGATCACTAAAAAATGTAAACTGTTTACCCGTATACTCATCCACTCGAATTGATTCAACATCAACACCCAGGTTCGTCAAATACTGACTAACCGCCTCAACGTTTTCGACATTAAAAGCCAAATGTCTAAGTCCTTGAGCTTCTGGAAAGCTCGGCCTTTTAGGTGCACCAGGAAATGAAAACAGCTCAATTTGAGTGCCATCAGCTAATGCTAAATCTAATTTAAAAGAATCTCGATCTGCTCTATAGTTTTCTGCAATGATTCTAAATCCCAAAATTCGAGTATAAAAATCTTTAGATTTTTCATAATCAGAACAGATAATTGCCACATGATGAATACCATTTAGCACGTTATATTCCTTATAGTATGGGCACTTAATGAAAAAGAGGAACAGTACTTCTTAAACCGTTAATTCTTAGAAAGTTAAACTGTTCACTCATTATTTTTTAGCGTAGTTAACGAAGCTTGTGCGGTATCATAACCCAGCTTTATCATTTCATCTGCACGATGAAATTCTAATGTACCACACGCATTACGTGCTATTTCAACAAAATAATCCGCTGGATATGCCGCTAATTTTTGTCGAGCAATAGTACTCTGCATAGCATCGAACGCCTGATTGACAACGTCATAAGCGCCCCACTCATTCGCATTGTGTAACACAGCTTTACTCTTAAATCGCGCTAAGAAACTATCCAATTTACTCGAAGGCTTATTTTCGATAAGGCTTACCTGAGTCTCTGCATCGTTTAGTGTTTTAATACTTCCACCTAGATTCACCGCGACTGAGAAATCAGTGTTATCACTAAACGTAGGGGCAATGGGCACCGGGTTAAGTACACCCCCATCAATTAGGTCCACACCATTGTAATGAAAGGGCGTAAAAAATAGTGGTAATGAAATAGAAGCCCTAATCGCACTAAATAAACTACCCGAGCTTAACCAGACTTCTTTTTCATAAGCGATATCAGCGGCAACCGCTGTATATTTAATGGGAAGTTCTTCAATGTTGATGTCTCCTACTAACTCGGTAAGAGTCGCAATTATTTTGTCACCTTTAACCAAGCCATTTTTTTGCCACGATAAATCCAGTAAGGTAAATATATCAACTTTGCTTATGTCTCTTACCCAGTGCTCAAATACATCAAGTTTACCCGCTGCATAAATACCACCAATGAGTGCGCCCATTGAGCAACCAGAAATAGAAGTAATTTCAAACCCCTGCTCTTCTAGCCAATGTATAACACCGATATGCGCTAACCCTCTTGCGCCACCACTACCTAACACAAGAGAGATAGAGGTTTTCTTATTTTCTGACATCCATTATCCTTTTCATTACGCTCTAGTAATACTTATGACGAATATTCAATTAAGAGAATTAGAACGGTTGCTTTTCATGAGAGGGTAAGTCTAATGGCAATTTAAACCATGCTTGTTTTTCACTGGTCCAAATATGCATAGTGGGCTGTATGACTCTAGTATCTTCTAACGTACTCGGTTTTAATTTTATTTTATCAGGAAAATTTGGATTAAAATGGTAGATACGATTACCACAGCATGGACAAAATTTTGCCCCGTTAGTATTGCCATTATCAGCCAAGCGACTCCAATCTGACATTTCTCCAGAAAAAACAACATCGGTAGCATTAACTACGGCTGTAATACTAAAAGCACTTGTTGATAGCTTTTGACATTCACGGCAATGACACGCAGCGACCATAAGTGGTGCAGCTAATAATTGATAGGTCACCTGTCCACATTGACACGCGCCTTTTATAGGATAGTTAATTTTGAGCATATTACTTCCTCATTACAATTCAATCAGATGAAAATTCATATTTAATAATACTATAAAGTGAAAATAAAACGCTGCCAACGATAAACTCACAATAATACCAATTCCATTAAATTTATTCCCACCTCAGAGCTATGTCAGAAGAGTTATAACAAACATAATTTTTGCTGGTATAGTCATTCTATATCTCACAAATTTGTGCAGTTATTGCTTTTCTGACAAGCTCCCTAGGGCGAGTACCTAATAAAAAGTAAAGGCTTACATGCTGTGTTATTGATTTTGACAAGGACGCTGCATGGATGCAGCTTATTAGAGAATGCAGGAGCATATTCTCCTGAATAACCATTCTCTTCAATCAATGCCTTGCCTTTAAGCCTTTTAATTCTCGCTGAGTGGGAAATAACTTAATGGACTTGGTATAAAATAATAAGCACTAAAAATTTGGCAAAAAAAAACCCACGTAATATTTACATATTACGTGGGTTTTCTTGTGTAGTTACTCGCTTACTCATTCATTCAAGAAAGAAAGTGGCATCCCTAAGGGGATTCGAACCCCTGTTACCGCCGTGAAAGGGCGGTGTCCTAGGCCTCTAGACGATAGGGACACTGATTGATTTAACTAGTAACACTAAATCATTTCAAACTATCTAGCAGATCACTCTGCTGATTTAATTTCATCAAGGTCAATAATTAAAGACATTGAAAAACTAAAACTCTAATTTCTTATTTTAAATACTGTATTTAAAATACAGGACTTAACAGTAATAAGATAACTGCATGCTCTCTTTCATCATTCCTTTACAGGTATAGATAAAAGTGGCATCCCTAAGGGGATTCGAACCCCTGTTACCGCCGTGAAAGGGCGGTGTCCTAGGCCTCTAGACGATAGGGACACAGAACTAGCATAGTGCTATTTCAGAACCGCTTAATTTTTTAAAAGTTTAAGCAACTTTTTTTACTTAATGCTCATTCTCAAAAGAGAATTGGCATCCCTAAGGGGATTCGAACCCCTGTTACCGCCGTGAAAGGGCGGTGTCCTAGGCCTCTAGACGATAGGGACACAGAACTAGCGTAATGCTATTTCAGAACAGCTTAATTTTTTAAAAGTTTAAGCAACTTTTTTACTTAATGCTCATTCTCAAAAGAGAATTGGCATCCCTAAGGGGATTCGAACCCCTGTTACCGCCGTGAAAGGGCGGTGTCCTAGGCCTCTAGACGATAGGGACACAGAACTAGCATAATGCTATTTCAGAACAGCTTAATTTTTTAAAAGTTTAAGCAACTTTTTTACTTAATGCTCATTCTCAAAAGAGAATTGGCATCCCTAAGGGGATTCGAACCCCTGTTACCGCCGTGAAAGGGCGGTGTCCTAGGCCTCTAGACGATAGGGACACAGAACTAGCTTTTTCGAAGTATACTTCGTTAGTTTTGTGTTAGGTGAGTGTTGAGCCTGTGAGACCGAACGACTTTACCCAATACAGAACTAGATTTTTCAAAGTAAACATTGATAAATACTATTTCAAAACATTGCTTAGTTTTTTATAAGTTTAAGCAAACTTAATTGCCTTTACCTCACCTATAAATAGAAGAGATAAAGAAAATAGTGGCATCCCTAAGGGGATTCGAACCCCTGTTACCGCCGTGAAAGGGCGGTGTCCTAGGCCTCTAGACGATAGGGACACAAATTAGCGTTTACATTATAAATAATATTAACAAACCAATTAAACTATCTATTTTTTGTTAATGAAAACTCAAGAGTTTAACGTTAACAAAAAACCTAATATGGTGGAGCTATGCGGGATCGAACCGCAGACCTCTTCGCTGCCAGCGAAGCGCTCTCCCAGCTGAGCTATAGCCCCGAAATATTCGAGTCGTTCAATAACTGGCCTAATAGCTATCAAACATGCTCTCAACCAGTGGACCTAACACTTGCTGAAAACGAGGCGCATTCTAAGCAGCAGCTAAGAAACTGTCAACACTTATTTATAAAAAAAGGCATTTATTTATAAAGAATTGCATTAACTGATCGCATAATAACCAAGGTGGTTATTTCTTATCTAATTTTAACTAACTTCCTGTAATGATAGTGTAATTATTGAACAGCTAAAAATAGCTCGTTATCTGTCCTCAACATACAAACCATTGTTCACTCTATTTCAACATCCGAAATGTAGGTCACCAAATTACTTCAAGATTTATTTCGCAGCGTTTGTGAGTCATTACAGTTTTAGCGCAGTAAAGAAATAGGGGTAATCCCCTATTTCTTTACTGCAACATCAAAATTGGATGCCTCACAACCTTATACCATCAGTTTTGAATGGTAACGAGTACATACCCGTTACCATTCAAAGTGAAAGATTTTAGTGGGTGTTAAAAGTGCTTTAGCCAAGGCATTCATTTTAAACCAAGGTTATTTCATCATAGCGCCTTGAATTGAAATTGCTTAAACACTCCGAAACCTGCATATTGATTGGTGACGGGTATAGGTATATTGCTTTCCTTACGCTTAGTTACTTTATCTTTTTGCTATTTAACGGTATGGTTTGTCTTACTTAGCCATACATAATGAAAGCAGCAAACCGTATGCAGCTCAAAAAACTTAACATTGTCGCCATTGGCGGCGGACACGGTTTAGGCCGTGTGCTTTGTACCCTATCTTTTATGGGTAACAAACTCACCGGGATTGTAACGACTACCGACAACGGTGGTTCAACAGGCAGACTAAGAAAAAGAAGTAGTACTATTGCATGGGGTGATTTACGTAATTGCTTAACTCAGTTAGTGGATCAAAATTCCATTGGTAGTCAGCTATTCAATTTTCGCTTTGAAGGTAATGATGAGCTTGGTGGACATAACCTGGGTAACTTGATTCTATATGGTCTGGGCAAAGTGCAATCTAGCCCTATGGATTCAATTAAACTCGTGCGCCGTATATTACGTGTTAGAACACAAGTATTACCTATGTCTGAAACGCCAACAGACTTAATGGCTTTTTATCCTGAAGGACGTTGTCGCCTCGGTGAACTCTCTGTAGATGAAATGCCAATAATGCCAACCGATTTAATGTTGGCGCCATTAGTTAAGTCGGTTAAGCCCTGTCTTGATGCGATTGAGAATGCTGATCTTATCATTCTAGGTCCAGGCAGCTTTTTAACCAGTGTTGTACCACCACTTTTAGTGAGAGATATCGCCAAAGCAATAGATAAACGTAAAGGACATTGTGTTTTTATCGATAATATTGTTGCTGAGCAGAGCCCTGCCGCTAAATTAACATTAGATGAGAAGCTTAACTGGATTGAAAGAAATATCGGTTGCATGCCAGTTGACAGCGTTATTTGCCAAGATGAGAGAATTAGCTCAGATAAAGTTAATGTCATTTGCCAAGATTTAACTCATAACAAAGTGCCACACCATCATGATAATGAAAAACTTATTCATGCCCTAGAAACCTGCGTAAATCAAATTTCTAGTCCTGCTAAAATAGAAATAGCGAGCTAAGCTCGCTATTTGACTAACTAACTCTATGATTCTTTACTTGTTAACTTTCTCGTCTTGACTGATACGACTAGCAACAGCGCCTTTTTGATCTCTATATTTTGCGTCTTCGCGTTTATTGTAAGGGCGTGCGGCGCTTGATGACATAGTTTCAAAGTTTAACGCCGCTATCTTCATTTTTGGACGTAGCGCTAAGGGTAATTTACCACTGTTATAAAACTCTAAGACTATTTGACCAGACCAGCCGGGGTCAATACGATGCGCGGTTACATGAACCATTAAGCCTAAACGGGCAAGTGAAGATCGCCCGTCTAACCAACCGACAATATTATCTGGCAATGTCACTGATTCATAAGTCACAGCCAATGCTAGCTCTCCAGGGTGTAAAAAGAAGGCGTCGCCATCAGCAATGAATATTTCATCACTCATAATTGAGTTCATCGCTTCTTGGACTTCACCTTTAGGAGCACTTAAATCAATATACGGAGCGGTATGATCTTGAAAAACTCTAAATTCATTGCCCAAACGAATATCAACACTGACGCCTGAGATCATTGAACTGTCAGGTTTTGGCTCGATAATTATCTTCTCATCATCAAGGTATTGTTCTATATCTTTATCACATAATCTCATAATGGCTTGTCTTTACCTTAGTTGCGCTTAAGCCTTATGGGCTACAGTCGCGGTTAATGGGCTGGCAGTGTCACACTGTAAAAATAATTGTGCCGAAACATTTCGGGCTATTTTACGGTAATGATTGGCTATTTCACCAGCGCTATTTTCAATTATGTCAGATTCACCAAAATCAGCATCTTGGCGAATAGTAATATCTAACGGCAATTGTCCCAACAGTTTTGTTTCATGATCTTCTGCCATATGCTCACCGCCTGCTTCACCAAAAATATGACTTTTATGGCCACAGTTTTCGCAAAGGTGATAACTCATATTCTCGACAATACCTAATACCGGCACTTTAACCTTATCAAACATGGCAATACCTTTAACAGCATCTATTAAAGCGATATCTTGTGGTGTGGTTACGATCACAGCAGCTGCAACAGGTACCTTCTGCGCTAAGGTTAATTGAATGTCTCCCGTACCAGGTGGCATATCAATGAGTAAATAATCAAGCGCTGGCCAATCGGTTTCATTTAATAATTGATTGAATGCAGAGCTGGCCATAGGACCTCGCCAAACGGTGGCATCAGCTTCATCAACTAAAAAGCCAATAGACATGGCACTCAAACCTTTGGCATCTACAGGCGTCATAAGTTTGCCATCACTAGAGCTTGGTTTCTCATTTTTAAGACCAAGCATGGAAGGAATTGATGGGCCGTATATATCCGCATCCAAAATCCCTACCCGGGCACCTTCGCACATTAAGGCATACGCTAAATTAACCGTAGTGGTTGACTTACCTACGCCACCTTTACCTGAGGCGATGGCTATAATATTAGCTACTTTACCTTGTAGCATCCCCTCTTGCCCTGCTTTATTTTTATCATTACCCAGCGAGAATTGGCGCACTGGTTTTATTGCTAAGTCGATTTCAAAATTAACAGTGCGCGCTAAATTTTCACTTAACGTTTGTGCCAACAAATCTAATTCACCTTGACAGACAAATGGCATAAGTAGCTTGATAGTGATTTTTTTCTTTTGGGTGATGCTCAATTGCTGACAAACGGCTAGAACACCATGTGGAAAATTGTCTGAAATATAATGCGATAATGTGTCTTTAATAAACTGTTCAATTTCGGATGTGTTAAGTGCTTCACCGTTTGATTTAATGTCAGTTTTAGGCGTTTTTTTTGAAAAAATTTTACCAAACATAGTCATTTGGAGACCTTTATAAGAGAAATAGCGAAATTAGTTGCATTCAACTAATGAAAATCATCGCTAAATTCTGTACTATTGCCGACATTATTACCATCAAAAACAACTATTTTTCATGTCTGACACTACTTTATCTGAAGCTACATCAAACACTGCATCGCATTCTTTAGCAGAAAAGCGCAAAATTCTAGTTACTTGTGCCCTTCCTTATGCCAATGGTTCTATCCATTTAGGCCATATGTTAGAGCATATTCAAACCGATATTTGGGTACGTTTTCAACGAATGCGTGGACATGAAACGTATTTTGTCTGTGCTGATGATGCTCATGGCACGCCAATTATGCTTAAAGCGCAAGAGCTTGGCATAACACCAGAAGAAATGATCAATGGTGTGCGTGAAGAGCGTATTAAAGAATTTAGTGACTTCCATATTAGCTTTGATAATTACCACACAACGCATAGCGATGAAAACAAAGAATACTCTGAAAAAATTTACAACGCTTTACATGCGAAAGGTCATATTAAAACCCGCATTATTTCTCAGTTATATGATCCTGAAAAAGGCATGTTCTTAGCTGATCGATTTGTTAAAGGTACTTGTCCGAAATGTAAAAGTGAAGATGAAAATGGCGATAGCTGTGACAACTGTGGTGCGACTTATTCACCAACAGAAGTGCTTAACCCACGTTCAGCTATTTCAGGTGCTACACCGATATTAAAAGATTCTGAACATTACTTCTTTGACTTGCCTGCTTTTGAAACCATGTTATCAGACTGGATACGCAGTGGTGCATTGCAAGAAGAAGTAGCGAATAAACTGACTGAATGGTTCGAACAAGGTTTAAAGCAGTGGGATATTAGCCGTGACGCGCCTTACTTTGGTTTTGAAATACCTAATGCTCCAGGTAAATTTTTCTATGTTTGGTTAGATGCGCCTATTGGTTATATGGGCAGTTTTAAAAACCTATGTGATAAAGACTCTACTATCGATTTTGACAGCTTTTGGAATAAAAATTCAGACGCCGAGCTATATCACTTTATCGGTAAAGACATTATTAACTTTCACAGCCTTTTTTGGCCAGCCATGTTAGAAGGCGCTGATTTCCGCAAGCCTACGGCTGTTTTCGCTCATGGTTTTGTTACCGTGAACGGAGAGAAAATGTCTAAATCTAAAGGGACTTTCATCAAAGGTCGTACTTACTTAGATCATTTAAACCCAGAATATTTACGTTATTACTACGCGACTAAATTAACGCACAAGATTGATGACTTAGATTTAAATCTTGAAGACTTCGTTCAACGTGTTAACTCTGATTTAGTGGGTAAAGTGGTTAATATCGCTTCTCGTTGTGCCAGTTTTATCACCAAACGTTTTGATGGCATGTTATCAACGAACATTGATGATCAAGCACTAGCGGATGAAGTAATGGCTGCGGGTGATAGTATTGCTGCTCATTATGAATCACGTGATTTCGGCCGTGGTATGCGCGAAATAATGGCGCTTGCTGATAAAGTAAATGAATATATTGCTATAAAAGAACCATGGCAGCTTGTTAAAGACGAAACTAAGCAACAAGAAGTGCAAGACATTTGTTCATTAGGTATCAACATGTTCCGCACGCTAATGATTTATTTAAAACCTGTACTACCTGTACTTGCAGATAGCACCGCTGCTTTCTTAAATGACGAGCTTGTTTGGGAAGGACACAAAACCTTATTAACTGACCATAAAATCAATAAGTTCAAAGCGTTATTACAACGTGTTGATATGGATAAAGTTAATGCGATGACTGATGCTTCAAAAGATAGCTTAGGCGCACCAGTAGAAGAAGAGAAAAAGCCAGCTAAGAAAAAGAAAGCCGCTAAAGTAGTTGATAATTCAGCTGCTCTTGCTGATCCTTTAGCTGCAGACCCAATTTCTGAAGAAATTGAGTTTGATGATTTTGCAAAAATTGATTTACGAATAGTTAAAATCATTAATGCTGAACATGTTGAAAAGGCTGATAAATTAATACAGCTAACTTTAGCACTTAATGAAGAAGGCACAGAAACTCGTCAAGTTTTCGCGGGTATTAAGTCGGCTTACAATCCAGAAGATTTAATCGGCAAGCATACGGTCATGGTTGCTAACTTAGCACCACGTAAAATGCGTTTTGGTATGTCAGAAGGCATGGTACTTGCTGCTGGTCCTGGTGATAAAGACTTATGGATATTAAATCCAGATGATGGCGCTAAAGCCGGTATGCGTGTTAAGTAATACCTCAAGTAATGCTTGAAGTAATATCTTAAGTAAAAATATTTAACAAAAAAGGTATGGTGTTTCACTATACCTTTTTTAATATATATACCCATGATACTTCAAGATACGAGTTTCACTATACCTTTTTTAATATCTAATGCTTTTTAATTCAGGAAATTGTATGAGCTTTATTTCTATCCCAAAAAGACCTTTAAAATTAGCACTAACAGTCGTTCTATTAACAACTATGCTTGGGGGATGTACAGGTAACTATACCTTTGAAAGCAACGTTAAGGCTGATAATGCCGAGGAATATTTTAGCGCTAGTAAAGTTAAAATATTTAATGACGAACAAGATTTTAACGTAAATTATCAATATGTAGGTTTGGTTGAAGGTGAAGATTGCCAAAAAGAGCCACATCTTGCCGCACCCGATGCAATTAATGCGCGTACACAAGCGAGACAAGCTGCTTATTTGAAAAAAGCCAACGCCATTATTTTTACTAGCTGTATTGATATAGAAACCAAACATTGTGTCGCACAAGTTGTTTGTTACGGTAAAGCTTATCGATTAGCTGTCCCTGACGAGCAAGTAGAACAATAAAATGTCAAACACATGCGAAACCACTCATGATGCACAAAGCTTTAAATTTGATGCCATTGGCGTCATTGAGTCGCCCTATCAAGAGAAGTTTGCCATACCTCGTCAGCCAAATTTAGTCAGTGCGGCAAAAGGTAAAGTAGTGCTACTTGGTGACGCTAATAATCATGAGTTAGTTCGTGATATTGAACAATTTAGTCACCTATGGTTACTCTTTGTCTTTCATGGCACACAAGAACAAGGGTGGAAGCCTTTGGTACGCCCGCCTCGACTTGGCGGTAATGTAAAAACAGGTGTACTGGCAACCCGTTCAACTTTTCGGCCAAACCCAATTGGCATGTCCGTAGTGAAACTCGATAAGGTTGTGACAGAAAAAAAGCAAACCATTTTACATATCTCTGGTTTAGATTTATTAAATGGCACGCCTATTATCGATATAAAGCCTTATGTGCCCTATTCTGACGCGATTATTGATGCTGATGCAGGTTTTGCACAAGAGCAACCTGATGCCGCTTTATCCGTTGTATTTAGTGAGCAAATGCAAGCTGACCTGATAAAATATCAACAACGTGATAGTGAATTAGGATTATTAATAGAGCAAGTATTAAAACAAGATCCTCGACCTGCCTATAAACGCGGTAAAACTGATGATAAAGTTTATGGCATGAGTTTATATGACTTAAATATCCAATGGCAATTGATCACCTTAGATACCGTATTAGTGCTAAACATTACTCAAGTCACCAAGTGATAAAGCAAACAAGTGGCTGAGCCATATTCTGCTAAACACTCGATAAGTAGAGATAAACAATGAGCCAGTATATTATTAACAAAACAGTATCGACTAACCAATCGGCCAGCTTCAGCCCTGATTGGCAAACAATAGATGCCATAGAAATTAATCATTTCCCATGGTATCAAGCTGGCAGAAAGCAAAACACACAAGTAAAGCTGACTGCAAATAACGAAACTTTGTTCATCCAGATAATTGCCCAAGACAAATACAGCTTCGCCAAACAAACCGAATTAAATAACATGCTTGTCTGTGAAGATTCTTGTGTGGAGTTCTTCTTTAGTCCTTCCGGAATTCTTGGCAGTAGCTACGTTAACTTAGAAGTGAATTGTTGTGGCACACTTCATCTCGCTTATGGTGAAGGACGCGATAATCGTCAATTTATCAGCCTTGAAGCCGCGAGTTTAATCCAACGTAAAAGTAGTATTAGCTCACCGGTTAAAATAGAAAGTGAACATGATCATGAGTGGTGTGTTGAAATAGCTCTACCCTTTGCAGCAATTGAGCAACTAACTGGCGAAAGCGTGAATAAAGCTAAGTGGTTTGCCAACTTCTATCGCTGTGGCGGTAGAACAGAGCCACAGTACGCAGTATGGAACAATATTGATGTATCTGAGCCTGATTATCATAGACCTGAATACTTTGGCGAGTTAGTGTTTATCTAAAATTGATAAGGGTTCCTTACCGCAATGGTTTTATTAGAACAATGGTTTCCTTGCAATAATCTGGGCAATAGCTTGTTTTCCTGATTCATTATTAGCATCAGCGTTTTTTGCATCAATGACGCCTTCAAAGCTATAGATAATATCCCAATCAGAAAAGAGTTTAGCCAGCTCACCATGGTTTAATAAAAAATTAGGGTTTTTAGGTCGGCCAAATTGTGGCTGGTCTACGGTAAAGGTTTCATACACAACATAACCACCAGGGATAACAGCTTGTTTGATTTGTTCAAATAGAGGTCGATGCAAATAACGAAAAACGATAATCGCTGAAAACGACTTACCCGCTAAAGGCTTTAACTCCTCTTGTTCAAAACTGTCTTGCTCAAAATCAACTTGCCAAAAGTTCGCCGTTGATTTTTCCTCGCAATAATGACGATTTACTGTACTTTCAATCTGCTCTAGAGCCGACTCTTTTATATCGGCAAAAACCACAGGGATGTTTTGATTTAGAAGGTAAAGCCCATTTCTGCCACTACCACAGGCAAGATCAAGCACTGGCGCTTGCATAGTTGCTTCATGTAATAACTCAACAGTTTTTTCTAATAACGGGGAATGACTCAATTGAAACTATCCTTTGGTGTCGTTTAATGAAGTAATTTTCTTACCATGAACAAATGAATAATAACGCACTGAACTGGGTGCATGGGAGATCATGCCTGAGATAATAATTATCGCAACTAAACAATGCCAAGCATATACCCGTTACCATTCAAAGTGCTTGATTTCAGTGGGAGCTAAAAATGATTTAGGTAAGGCATTTATTATAAACAATGGTTGTTCCCTTGTTCAAATGAATAACGCCACTTAAATCGTTTTTAACCCCATCGAAGAAGTGCTTGAGCAACACCACTACGTCGTTTCGCCTCTTTGTAAGGGAATAACCATTACTACAGAGGCGCGCCTTGTATTAGAATTGCTCAAGCACTCTGAAACATGCATCTTGATTGGCAACGGGTATATTCATCAAAAAAGAAAACACAGGTAAGCAGGGTCAATTTAACGTACATAGCAAGCGCCCTGATTTGTACAAACCAGACAAAGTTAGATAACGCTTCGAGGCTTATACCCGTTCCACTTGAAGATGCAGGATTCAGCTGGAATTAGAAACGCCTTTAGGCAAGGCATTGATTGAAGAGAATGGTTGTTCCCTTATCGAAATCAATAACGCAGCATAAAGCGTTTATAAACCAGCCCCTTGGGGAAGACTGAGCAAATCATACTCTGCGTTACATTTCTTTTTAAGGGAATAACCCTTAATAAAAAAATTTGCCTTGATTATGAATCGCTCAGATTTCCTGAAACGAGCATCTTCAAGTGGAGCGGGTATATTAAACCTAAGCCACTTACAATAGTGATGCCCCAGTAAACATCTTGTTCTGTTCCGGTCAAAATCGAAGCAAAAACACCAGCAAAACCAACTAGGTGAGTTGTGCGTAATGATATTTTTAACCAACGTTTACCGATAAAGTTAGGAATAATAGACAAAAGAACTTCACACTTTAAATAAAAGATTTCAAATTGAACAATAACTCATTATAAATTGATTAAAGGTCAAGTTGTGTTAAATTTTCAAATAAAAAAAGCACTAGGTAGTTTAACTACTTAGCGCTTTTTATTTAGTCTTTATTCAGCCGTAACAACGGCTAATTAATATCTAATGGACTCTAATGATCATGACCACAGCTGCTATCAGCACTGTGAACATGTCCATGTTGAATTTCTTCTTCAGTCGCTTCACGTACGTCAACGATATCAATATCAAAAGTCAGTACTTTGCCCGCTAATGGTGGATTGATATCAACAGTAACCATAAATTTACCCACTTTTAGTACGGTAACTTGGCGTTGACCTGCGTCAGTTTGCACAGCAGCAGTCATGCCTTTTTTCCATTTAGCATTTTTGCTGACTAAACCGTGTAAATGTTTAACTGGTACACGTTGCTCTAATCCTTCTTGATACGGACCGTAAGCGTCTTCTGGTTGTAAAGTTACCGAAAACTTTTCACCTCTTTCTTTACCTGTTAAAGCTTTCTCTAAGCCTGGTAAAGTATTGTTAGCGCCATGTAAATAGGTTAAAGGCTCATGACCGTCTGATGATTCTATTTCTTCACCCGCTTCATTTTTAAGGGTGTAGTGAAAGTGAGCAACGGTTTTTTCAGCAATTTTCATAGTAATCTCTTCTTTAATGCTTTTGTTAATATTTATGTAAATACTCGTGTGAGTATAATCTTCAATGTTATGGTGAGCAGTGTACCTTGCTTTACTGAGTAATCAAGTCAATTTGATACCCTTTGCTCATGACCTAATTTGATGACCAGACTCTACGACCACAGTAGTAAGATAACCACACTTAAAACAATGAGGAACATGCCTAGGTATTCTTTTAGGGTGACCGTTTCTTTAAATACCCGATAAGTTAATGCCAAGGTAATAAAAAACTCAACTTGTCCCAATGCTTTTACATAGGCAGCGTTTTGATAACTCGCGCCAGTAAACCAGCCTATTGATCCTAATACACTGGTAACGCCAACAAATAAGCATAACCGCCAGTGCTTCATCATCAGCGGTAATTGTGATTTATCTTGAATGTATACGTAGATAAGTGAAATAACCGATTGCACCGTGATCATAAACACCAAGGTAACCGCAGCGCTTACCATCAAATCAGTATTAAGTGCCAAACTTGATTCACGAATAAGCAAAGTGGTGATAGCTAAACCAAGACCGGCCGCTAAACCATATCCCATACCAATCAGACCTTGCGAATCAGCCAAGATATCTCTTAAGTTAAACCGCACTTTAGACACTAAAAACACGCCAACCACACCGACAATGACACTAAACCAACCTAAGCCAGACAGTGTAGCCCCGAATACTAAAGCGCCGACAATCGCCACTTGTATTGCTTCAGTTTTAGCTAAACTCGTTGCCACAGCAAAGTTACGGTAACGAAAGGCGGCGACTAAACACACGGTGCCCACTATTTGCATCACACAAGCAATTAATGCGTATTGTAAAAAATCGTTATTGAGTGCTGGTACTGCTACTTGTCTAAAATCAAGCATCCACCATAGGTAGGCCCATGCAAAAGGTAAGGCAAATACATAGCGTACACCTGTGGTGGCCATGGAATTGAGCTTACCCGATAATTGCTTTTGTCCTGCGGTCCTTACAGCCTGCATTGTTGCGGCTAATAAAGTGAAATAAATCCAAATTTCCAAAAATGTACCCTTTCCTATTTATGATCAATAATAATTAATCAATAATCGTTAGCTAACAGTTTCAGCATGAAACTCATACTGTTTATCCAAACTGCTGACTCCCAGGCCACTGAGTTTTTTAACTTTAATCTGCACGCCAATGCGTTCTTTTAAGGCATCAACATGGCTGATCACACCAATCATTTTGCCACTAGCATTTAAGTTATCGAGCGCATCAAGTGCTACTTCAAGGGTGTTATTATCTAAGGTGCCAAAACCTTCATCGAGGAAGAGAGAGTCGATACTGGTTTTATTACTGACTAAATCTGATAGTGCTAAAGCGAGCGCTAAACTTATTAAGAAGCTTTCACCGCCAGATAAAGTTTTAATATCACGCGCAGTATCCCCTTGCCAGGTATCGAGTACCTCTAATTCTAAGGTATCATTTTGTTGGCATTGAAGTTGATAGCGACCAAAGAGACGTTCTAATTGTGCGTTGGCAAGATGGACTAAATTAGCGAGTGTTAAGCCTTGTGCAAACTTTCTAAATTTAGCACCATCAGCTGAACCAATAAGTGCATTAAGGTGACTAAGAACATCCAAAGCATCTTGTGAAAATTTAATTTTTTCTAGCAAGGTTTTCTGTTGAATTTTGTTACTATTATCCTGTTCAATTTGTTGACTAAACTGCCCGATATTTTGCTGACATTGTTTCAACAAATCTGACAAATTTACCAATGATTCTGATACTGAACTTTCAACAAAATCAACAGCCCCTTTTTCACTCAACGTATCTTTTTTAACATTCAATTCAAGGGTTATTTTTTCACTTTGTGACAGCAAGATTTTTGCTTGTTTTTTACTATCGTCAATGTCGTTTGCGAGCTTAGTTAAATCATGCTTTCTCTCGGCGCTAAGTAGCGCTAATAAGAACTCTTCCTCATCAGTAAACTTACTGTCAGTAAGTAATGCTAACCAGTCCTTTTTTGCATTGTCATTTTTAGGAAATAGATTATCCAATAAAGATTTCGAGGTGGTTAACTGTCCTCTGTTAAGCTGTTGAGCTGCTTTTTTCTCATTATGGCGTTGATCAGCTACAGTAAACTCAGCTTCACTCAACTCTCGTTGACTATTAATACTTTCTCTTAATAAAACAGAGTCTTGCATATCTTCACCTGTAATACCCAGTTCAACAAAGTGAGTAACGCGTAACGAATAATCTTGTATTAAATCGTTCTCTTGTTGCGTTAATTGGCTTTTTATCTGGGTAACTTGATTTTGTTGATGAACAACTTGCTGCTTTAACAACCCGAGGTCATTTACAAGACTATCAAGCTGAGTTTTAGCCGCTTGGTGAGTCGTCACGGTTTGCTGATAATCAGCGCCCTGCTTACTCAATGATTCAAGCCACTTTTCATCAATACAAATGACTAGCTTCTGCGCTTGTTCTTGTTCCAGATTTTGTTCCTGGTCTTGCTCCTTTATTTTCTCATTTACGCCACCAAGAGGCAGTGTTATTTCAGTCGTTTTAATGTCAGCTAACAACTGAGCATTCAGCTCCAAAAACGCCTGTTGTTTCAAGCGTAATTCTTCAGTAAACTTTTGTTTTGAACCTTGTTGATTCTTACCTTGTTCTTGCAATAGTTGTAGCTGATTAAATAGCGTCGACAACTGCTTTTCACAATGGCTAATTTGCTCACTGTTTTGTTGCTGGTTCTGGCTATTTTCTTGCAGTGATGTTTGCAATAAAAGTAACTCTTCAAGCTGCCCAAACACCATCGTTAGCTGATGATTAATTGACTGTTCAACATCAACATTTTGTAATGAAAATGACTGTTCATTTTGGCTTAATAAAACGTACTGATTAATATTTAGCGATTGCCAGTTTTGCGCTAAATTGCTTTGTTCGCTTGTTATGCCTTGCAAACGATTTGTCTGCATTTCAAGTTGCGCAGTTAAATTTGCTTGAACGCCATTTAGCTCTTTACCTTGCTTTTCAAGTTGCGCTCGCTCAAGTGTTAATTGGCTTAAACGCTGTTGATGTTCGTCACTGTCAAGGGATCGATATTCATTAATCGCTGGGTGATCTGTTGAACCACACAATGGGCAAGACTCTTCAGGCTGAAGTTTTGCTCTATGTTCACTCAGCGCCATAATAGTTTGCTGCTGAGCGAGTAAGGTTTCTACATCTTTTTTCTGCTGTTGAGTAGCGCTATAACGTTGACGAAGTTGTACCAGCGCTTGCTCAGTGATAACCAGCTGTTGATTGTCTTGGCTCTGCTGCCCAGATAACCCCTGCTGTTCTTGTGTTAGGACATGAAAACGCTGCGCCAACTGTTGTGCTTGTTTTAAAGCAAGTTGCTGATTTTGACGGTCTAGAATCGCTTGATTGAGCATGCCACCGGTTAACTCGTTAACGACACCTTCACCTTTATCATTATTTCCAGTACTAGTGGAAGTACTGGTAACCCTACTTGATAGGATCGCCTGAGCTGCTTGGCTATGCTGAATTAGCTGTTGTGTTTTGTCACCCATCAGCTGTTTACGGCTATTCAGTTGCTTTAACTCATCTTCACTTTGCGTGATCTGAAGTTGTTGCTCTTTTTGTCGAGTTTGCAAGGTTAATAACGCTTTTTCGGTGTTATCTTGCTCGTTAACTAACGCCACAACATTAGCTTGCAGTTGACTTAACTGCTGATATTGGTTTTGCCATAAAGGCAATTTTTCTGGCAATTTTGCTAACGCCTGCCCTTGCGATAAATACGCTTGTTGCTGTTGAACAGTCTCTTGTGCTTTTTGATGCTCTGCTTCTAAGGCAGTCAACGCATTAGCATTCACACCAAGTGTTTCGCTTTGTTCGGCTATGGTGTTTTTTGTTTCGGTTAATGCATTTTGTTGGTGGGTAATGTTATGGTCAAGTGGTTGAATTTTATCATGCAATACTTGCTCAATTACTTTGCGTTGTGCTTCAGCCTCACCATGGCGATTTTTTAGTAGCGTTAACGCTTCATCACTCACGACAATATCTTGGTCAAGTATCGCCAATTGTTCTGTTTGACTGGTCACTTGTTGTAAGGTTTGCTGATATTGTTCACGATAATGTACCATCTTTTCGTACGGTGCTTTAATCGGCTCAGCTAATGACGACAGCGTCAGTAAATCAAGATCTTGTTTTGCGGCTAACTCTTTCTTTTCTATTTCAAGTAGTTGTGTTTTCGCTGCTTGCTGGTTTTGTTCATTGACCGAAAAATTAGTGCACCAGGCTTTAACTTGTTGCGCTTGTTGTAATTGCGCGTTTACCGTTTTCTCTTGCTCAGTAATTTCTGTTAATTGTTGCTCAAGCGCTTTTACTTGCTCATCATCAAGCAAAGAAACACCTTGGCTTTCCGCTTGTAAAATTTTTAGCGCTTCACTGGCACTGCGATGATTATCAAAAACTTGCTTAGATATGTCGCCATATATTTCAGTACCCGTAAGCTGCTCTAATAATTGCGCACGGTCATTCGGTTGTGATGTTAAAAAGGCAGCAAACTCTCCCTGAGATAGCATCATAGATTTGGTAAAACGTGAGAAGTTAAGCCCTGTTAACTCACTAATATCACTACGCACCATTTTAAGCTTATCAGACACTATGGTGCCATCGAGTTTAGCTAACTCTGCAACAGGCTCTAATAAGTTACCATCAAGTTTATTACGGGCGCGTTTTTGACTCCAAAAAGCTCTATAACCTTGGCCTCTTACTTCAAACTCAACTTCAGCCATACAATGGCTGGTGTGACGAGTCATTAACTGATTCTGTTTTTTAGACACGGTTAAACGTGGTGTTTGATGATAAAGCGCTAAACAAATGGCATCGAGTATAGTTGTTTTACCTGCCCCAGTAGGACCGGTAATAGCAAATAAACCATTGTTATCAAAAGGAGCTTCACTAAAATCTATTTTCCAACTGCCTTTGAGTGAATTGATGTTCTCAAAGCGTAAACTTAATATTCTCATGAATTGTGTTGCTCTAGTGATTCAGGCGTCATACTGTCTTTTTCAGCGATAGCACTGTCTTTTTCAGCGATAGCACTGTCTTTTTCAGCTTCTGTGCTCTCTTCTTCTGATAAAACACTTTGCGATGTCGACTCTGCCTGGGCTGATGAACTAGTAATTAGCGCTTTATCCGCATCACTTTTTTGATTCGTAATGGAAGCGGCTTGTTTCATTTCCACCGACAGTTCTGTAAATAATTGTGTTAACCGTGTTTTACGTGCGACTTCTTCATCCGTTTGCCATTCAAGTTGAGATAAGCGTGAATCGAAGACTTCTGTTAACGATAACTCACTCAAGGTGCTGTTATCTTGCTGCGATAATTGCGCTTGTCGTCGTTGACGCGCCTTTTTACATCGACGAACTAATAACACTTCAAAAGGCATATCTACGGCTAGTTCAGTGACTCGCTGCGATAAATCACTTAAGTGATCACCATTATCAATTTCAATATCAAGCCAAGCCTTAACACTCGCAGGAAACTTTTCCGCTACTTGGCGTTCTTCAAATGCGACCAGTGTTTCTTGAAGTGAAGTTTCAAGCTCATCTACCGATGTTTTCACCATGTATAGTGGTTGGAAACACGGCACAATAAGCGCTTCAACTTGATTAAGTTTTCCTGACGTAAACTCAACCATCAGCACTCGTTTATCTTGCTTGGCTTCATCAAAACTTAACGCAATAGGCGAGCCGCAATAACGAATATGCTCTGATTTTGCTACCTGTTGTGCTCTATGAATATGGCCAAGAGCTATATAGTCGGCTGGGGGAAAGGCACTGGCTGGAAAGGCTTCTAACGAGCCAATATAAATATCTCTTACGGAATCACTTTTACTGTCATTTATTGATACGCCAAGCGCCGTTAAATGCCCGGTTGCTATAATCGGTAAGACAATGCCCTCCGTTTTTTCAAACGCGTCAGCTTGCTTGCGTGCCTGTTGATATAAATACTGATAATGATCGCTAATCGCTTGTTGTAAACTTTGCTGCTTATCACTTGCCGACTGCCCTGCTCGACTTCTGATCACATCACGCGGACGAACAAAAGGAATGGCGCAAATAATGGCTGTGGTTTTCCCATCAGCATCATGTAATGGAAAAACTTGTTGTGAAAGTGCCTTCTCTTCAAGCTCATCTTCACTCAGCGACGCGGGTATTACCTGAGTAATAACACGAGTAGACAAGCTTGCTAATACGGCCTGTGATTCAGACAACATAGCGACAGAATCATGATTTCCGGCCAAAATAATGAGCTGGCATTGGGTCACATGGAGCTTGGCAATAAAATCAAAATACATTTCACGGGCATAACTTGGCGGTGTTGAGGTATCAAAAATATCACCCGCTACAATAATCGCATCAATGTTATGTAGAGTAACTTGTGCTAATAACCAGGTAAGAAATTGTTGATGTTCATTGGCGCGGCTTTTGCCGTAAAAATATTGGCCAAGATGCCAATCTGAGGTATGAATAATGCGCATAAAAACGGTAAGAGACTGTGCAATGGAGAATTATCCGTTAGTTTACCTGAACAGGTAAACTAAGTGTAGTAACGGATATTTTATCTGTTTTTTGTAAGGTTAATTTCAACGCACAAGTAATTAGGTTAAATAGTTTTAAGCGTGTTTACCATATTCATTAACGAATTCTAGAAATGCTCTATCTGCTAACGACAAATAGCCATTTTTCCGCCAAGCCATGGCAATATTTAGATGTACAGGCTCTTCGAATGGAATAGCAACGACGCCGTTTTCATGTTCAGTAACTAGTTCAAGCAAGGCTGATATCGAAAAATCATGTCGCACTATGTTTAACATCATTGGCAACAAATTTGTTTCGAAGGATATCTTCGGCTTGAAATGATATTTTTCACAAATTTCGTCAATAAATTCCCGATGGAAATATCCCGCTTTAAACATCACCAAATCTTCTTTAAAGAAGTCTTCAAATTTTATGTAGGGTTGTGAAGCCAGAGGATGCCGTTCACTCACTACTGCGACCATTTGCGAGGTAACCAAATGCTCGGTTTCAAGTCGCTGAGGCACATCTTCGTTATGTATAACGCCTAAGTCTAATTCACCATCTAACAGCATTTGGCGAATGGATTGTGTTCCTGCTTCAATGATGGTGAGCTTAAGATTGGGGTACTTTCGTTTAAATGCCATTAATATTTCAGGGAAAAAGTATGACCCTAACATGCTAGGAACGCCGAGTTTTACTTCGCCTTTTTCAAAACCCTTTAATTCAGCCATCGCGATATTAGCATCACTTATTTGCTGAAGAATTAGACGAGCATGCACAAGTAATACTTCACCTTCATGAGTCAGTGTTACTTTGCGTTCATTGCGATGAAATAACGGCAGGTCTAGTTGCTGTTCTAATTTTTTGATAGCAACACTCAATGCCGGCTGCGCAATATGTAACTGTTCAGCAGCGCGAGTAAAGTTTTTTGTTTCTACAAGTTTGACAAAGTACGTCAGTAACCGTGTATTCATAGCTATAACCTTTAGTTATCGTAGTCATAGTTATTATATACTTTAATTATTAAATTAATATTGCTACTGTTTTATTAATTCATCTAATAGTGCATGTTATTAAACAGTACTTTCCGAGCTCGTCACCATGATTGAAATAAAAACCGCCGCCTACCGCCGTGCAAGTTTTGCGTTAGCGTTAGGATCTTTCCTCGTATTTTGTAATTTATACATGTTCCAGCCGATGTTGCCCTTGATGGCTGAAAAATTTAACGCCAGTGCCATTGAAATAAACTGGCTACTAGCGTCATGTACCTTCACCTTAGCGCTGACGTTGGTGCCATGGGCTATCGGCTCAGAAATATTTGGTCGTCGTAACGTGATGATGCTAAGCCTTTTCTTATTGCCCTTTGCTGGCTTGGCAATGTTGCTAACAGATTCATTGTTGATGTTAACCCTAGTGCGCGGGGTAATGGGCATATCTATTGCTGGCTTTGCAGCGGTTGCTGTGGCCTACATGGCTGAAGAATTTACCCCGAAAGCACTAATGCTTGCCGTTGGCAGTTATATTAGTGCCAACTCTTTAGGCGGGATCACGGGTCGTTTGTACGGCGGTTTTATCACTGAATATTGGGGATGGGAAATTGCGGTGATTGGTATGGCTGTTGCCAGCTTATTGGGTGCAGTTTTAGTGAACAGACTGTTGCCTGAGCAACTATATTTTACGCAAAAGAAAGGACAATTCCGTAGCCATAACAGACAAGTGATCTGTCACTTAAAACAAAAAAAATTATGGTTGGCTATGCTGATAGGTGGATTGAATTTTGCAATATTCGTTAACCTCTACACAGTCATGGGATTTCGTCTTGTCGCAGCACCCTATTCATTGTCAATCAGCTTAACGTCGATGATATTTTTGTGTTATCTCAGCGGTACTATTACAGCAAAGATCAGTGGTCGTTGGAGCCAAGTATACAGTCCGATCAAAGGCATGCTTTTAGGGACAACCGTCAGTGCGTTAGGTATGTGGGTTGCCGCATATGATTCACTATACACTATGCTGATCGGTTTATTACTTATTAGCTCTGGCTCTTTTTTCACCCACTCACTTGCGTATGCATGGGTGAGTCAAAAAGCGGAAACCGCTAAAGCAACAGCAACTGCGTTATATCTTGTGCACTATTACGTTGGCGGCAGTCTGGGTGGCTTTTACTTAATTGCCTGTTGGCAATATGGCACATGGAATGGGGTTCTCGCTGGTGGCATGGTGATTTATGGTTTGATTTATCTGCTTTGTTGGCTTTTACAGCGCAGTACAGTGTCTCAACGTAAAGAAGATGAAATATTAGCGTTAAAAGAAACAAATCCTGTCGTTTAATTATTTCTTCAATCAATTTCATCATAAAAAAGAGAATAACATTAAACTGTTATTCTCTTTTTTAGTTCACTCATGACACAGTAATTAATTAACGAATTTCTAAATCAGGTAACCAACGTTGTACGCGTTCTATTTCATCTCGTAAGTCTTCAGAGTAAAAAGGCGTATCTAAATCTTCAGGCGGTGCTGAAAGCAAGTTAAGGTCTATCGCTTGTGCTTCACCCAGAATAACGCCTTCTTTTATCGTCATCGAATAATAAACACCATTCCAGAAGTTAGCCCCAAACTCATTATTTTTCTTGAACATAAAGAGCAAGTCGTGCTCTAACCAACGTAAATCGTCCCGTGTTACAGTACGAGGCTGCGCATAGGGATATCGGATATGACACCAGAGTTCAGGTCCTTCTAAACATTTCATCTCTTTCATCGATAAAAAATAATCTTTAAAACGAGTATGATCAATATGTAACTGATACTTAATTTTATCTGATGAAGGTAAAAATTCGATATTGCCAATAGCTATACGCTGACCGTCTTTAGCGATTAAATTTATTGTTTTGGTGCCACTTAAGGTCGAGGCACTATAACTGACGGGTGAAACGAACGTAGCCAGTATCAATACACTCGTGACAAAAGTTCTAATTATTGTGAACATCTAAATACTCCTAGTTGGCATTATATTGCTTAACTAAGCTTACCTATTAGAGAAATTAAGTCCATGACACTTAAGTAGGGTTTTTGCTCACTGTAAAAGGAATGCTACTCCCTGCACTTTGCTTACCCACTTAGAAAAATATTTTCAACAAAGCAAATACACTCATACCAAAAATGACAATGGCCAACGTATTTTTTATTTTCAGGCTAAAGATTACAGTAGTAACTCCGGCGATTAAAAAAGGGCTGGTAATAAAATCACCATTAGATTCTTGATGTCCAAGAAAAACAATCGGGACCCACATCGCTGTTAATACAGAAGGCGCGGTATAACTAAGTAAGCGTTTTACTTTTGGTCCAAGTTCAAACGGTACTGAGGTTGAGAAAAAGAAGTATCGACAGGTAAAAGTAATACATGTCATGCCGAGTAAGGCTAACCAAAAATCATTCATTAATAACACTCTTTTCTTTTGTTAAATAGCCACAAAACATACCTATAAAGGTGGCTGCGATGAGCGCATATTCCTTCATAAATATTGAAAGTACAATCGCACTTACACCACTACTGATAACGGATATCAAGGTCGATCTATTCTTGATTGTCGGAATAACTATCGCAATGAAGGTTGCCGCTATCGCAAATTCCAACCCTAAATGTTCAAGATTTGGGATATGTTGGCCAGCAACAATGCCTGTAAAAGTTGCAACGTTCCAAAATACATAAAAAGTAATACCAGAGCTGAGTGCGTAAACAGCACTAAATTTTTTATGCTTCGCCATATAAGCACAGGTTACCGCAAACATTTCATCGGTAAGAAAAAAGGCAATACTGCAACGAAGACCTAAAGAACTTTTTCTAACATGTTCTCGAAAAACAGCTGAATAAAGCAAATGTCTGGAACTTATAACAAAGGTTGAGGAAAACATCGAAGATAAAGAACCAACTGCGCCCATCATAGTTAATGCGGCAAGTTGAGCTGCGCCCGCAAAAATTAACAATGACATAAGTTGCGCTTGTAACTGGGTTAAACCGACAGTGATTGCTAATGAGCCACACAGAATTCCCCAAGGCACCACAGCGAGTGAAAGCGGGAATATATCAACGATGGCTTGATACATAATTTTAAAATCACTAGGGGTAGATCCCTCAGCAATAGCTGTTCTACTTGGCATTAACGCTCTCCTTCAATATTTTGAAAGAGTTTACAGGGGAATCGTTTTTAGTTCTTGTACAAAACTGCTTGTTTTTGAAACTTACTAGGGGAAGTACCTAAGGCTTTTTTAAAGTGTCTATTGAAATGGCTTTGATCATGAAAGCCACAATCACTCGCCACCATAACGGGTTTAACCCCCGCTTTTAGTAACGTTTTTGCTTTCTTTAATCTGGCCTGTATCTGGTAGCTATGCGGGGCAAGATCGAACATTTTTTTGAATTGTCTAATAAAGTGGTATTGACTTAAACCCGCAATTATCGCCAATTGTTTCAACGATATATCTTCAGCGGGATAACTATCTAAATACTCTTTTACCCGTAGCAGTTTTGCTTTGCTGCCTGAAATATCTTTTGGCACATGGCGAAGTGATGAATGCCTTAAGGTTAACCTTAACATCAAGCTATACATGATAGTTTCTGTTAGTAGCTGCGAAGCATTGTTATCTACTTGATTAAATAACAGTCTTAATTGATCTGTTAATAGCGGATCGTTAATCACAGAAGAACCAAAATATGGCGCAAATTTTCCCTTGTCATAGAGGTCGTTACTGATATTTTCAAAATGTTCAGGCAAAGGATACATGGCACGATATTGCCAACCACCCAATGAAGCAGACTCACCCGTATGTACATCATCGGCATTAACCAAAATAATAGAGTTTGTATCGGCGGTATGAATTTCACCACTACGGTAAAAGCGTTGTGCGCCCTTTTCAATCACACCAATCGTGTAACCTTCGTGCACATGTTTAGAGAACGCTTGACCTTTATAATCGGCGCGAACCATTTCAACGCCACCATAGGCATTGGCAAGGGTAAAGTCGGCTTTTTCCTGTGTTTTATTATCCATAGCTAGCAATTAAATTTCATTCTAAAAAAATAGTACAATATTGCTGTTGTTGATCACAGCTATTTGCACCTTTTATCAAGTTTAATGAACCCTCTAATTTCCTTGAAGCTGAGAGTCGAAGCTGAATTTAAAACTTGAACGACGAAGCTGACTTACGAAACTGATTTACGAAGCTAACTCACGGACTAATGAATTGTCCTTTTTTGAATATCCCACATACTTCCTTTCCAATTAGAAATAGTGCCAGACGCTTCACAGGTGTCGCAATGCCATTCAATTATATTTATTGAGCTACATGATGCTTCAATACTTCCCTCACATGACAGTTCAGTCCCTCGGGTATTACAATTTAAATCAACGTCAATGAGTGGCTGTTCGATATTCTCAGAAACCGATAACACTATCTTAGTCAGAAAGTTGAATACCGTTTTTGCCTGTTCCGTAAGCGCTAGTACCTCGCCCTTTTCGTCAAGAAACTGTTTAAAATCTACTTTTAATGCCATCTATTTTTTGTCCTTGTTAAAACGCTTGTTATAGAGCAGACTCATTCGACATTGCTATTTTTCATTATAATACCCTACCAGCTAAATACACGGATTTAAAAGGTCTTAAAAATACCATGGATATCAATGGAAAATGTATCTTATCAACAGCAGATGAGCACGGCCCGATTTATGTGTACCAAACAAAGACCAGCCGAATTCTCAGCTTTGATGGGAAAATATATCAAAGTTGCATGAAACTCAATAACATTAATGGATTACATCTCGGCTACACCCAAGCCATGATGGCGGGTTTATTATTTATCCCCACAGTAAAAACAGCCACCGTCATAGGATTAGGTGCAGGCTCTATGGCAAAGAACCTGCTCAGTAGTTTCTCAAAACTGAATGTACACGCGATTGAGTACCGTGAAGCAGTCGCTAAAACCGCAAAAGAATATTTTTACTTGCCCGACACTGACCGCCTCTTTATTCATATAGACAATGCTGTGAACTACATGAAAAATACCGTTATTAAAAGCGACATTATATTTTCAGATCTATACAACTCACAAGGCATGGAGCCGAAACAAATACAATTATCCTATTTGCGTGATTGTAAAAATGCACTCAACAAACACGGTGTCCTCGTGCTCAATATCTGCCATACGACACTTAACTTACGAGAAGAGTTAGATGAATTACTCGCGTTCGAATTTGAAAATCAACTACTCTGTTTCGAAGTAGACAGTGGAAACACGATCGTACTCGCATTCAAAAACGACATCCCTTCGATAAATAGAGAAGAACTACTTACTAGAGGTCAATGCTTGCAAGAGCAAATGAACATTCCGATCGAACGTTATGCCGAATTACTATGGGATACACAAAGTTCATTAGGATGTTCATAGTTAACGCCTCATTAAGAGACTAAAATTGTGGGCTAAAATGGAGATGAGTGAAACAGGCAGCTGTCTTTCGTCCGTTTGAGTAACTTGTTAGCCATTTTTAGGTAATGCATCATATGCGTCTTTGACTACTTCATATCCATATACACGTTCTAATTTTCTAACAATAAAATGACCTCTAGCCATGTCTTGAAAGTGATCAATAAATAAAGTATTTATGATTGCGCCGCCAGCTGCACCAATAGCAGGAACGGCTTGTGCAGCTGCTTTTTGAGTAACTTGAACACCAAACTTTTCAGCGATTTTAGCAATTAATTTAATTAAAATAGGAGCTGCTTCATCGGTAATACCTTTTTTAGAATAAATTCTGTTGCTTCAGCAACTGACTTTGCTAGTGCTGCTCTTATCGCAAAATACCCTGACTCACTCCCATCATCTAGATCACTTGGCCCTCCCAATGCAAACACCTCTAAACAAGCCATTTGAGTTTCAGGTGTTGTAATCGATTCACCTTCGCTACGAGCAATATCAGCTATAGAACGCAACATTATTGATGTTGAAATAGGTAGTTCAACAGCTATTGCCGCCAAGCCAAAGAAACCACCGACACCACCACTAACTGCAACTCCCAACTTATGCCAAATATTAGACGATCCTTCTCCAGGAATATCTTTCATCGTAAATATCGCAGCATCAGATGCCTTAATTAGAGATTTCTCTGTCACTTTAGCTATATTTTTACTCCAATCATCAGGAAGTAAATCTAAACCTTTTTCAATAGGAGTACCTATAAGGTTAGTTATTTTTGCAGCAAGTCCTGGATTCTCTAATAAAGATTTTGCAACTAAAAGCTCTTTTTCATGTAACTCAGAAATTTTCAAGTAACCCCCTTAATGACTGACGCCCATTTAAGGGGCAAAATAGAGTTGGCTATAATAGGTGAACGGAGTGAACAAAAAAGCCAACTGTAAATTTACCCTCTTGAGCGCCCTGTTGTGTGCTATTTATCAACTTATACCCAACGTCGCACCTTTGATACATAAGTAGCGTACTCTATAGGAAATTTTTGAGACAAATGTATCTCTTCTTCTAAAGTCTGACTGTTTAGCGTGTATAAACCAATAGTTAAACATACCAATGAAAAAACAGAAGGCATAGCGAAGAAAAAACCTAGTTGCGCAACGGCTATACAAACAAACATTGGGTTACGTGAAAATTGATAAGCCCCACTTGTAATAACTCTGGCTGGTCCAGAAGGATCAATACCAGAACGCCATTCTTTTCCTAAACTATAATGAATTAATGCAGTAGAGAGGAAGCCAACCGTTAATAATATTAACCCTAGTGTTATAACTGATGGTAACTCCAGGATATTTATCATACCCAAATAATTATCAATATTAGGGTAAAACAGTCTAAATAAACATACCATCCATATAGAGATACGGAAAAAACGAAAGGCAATATGGTTCCACCAAGTCTTGCAAAACGGTTTTCCTGCAAACACCAATGATTTACCATTCTGTCGTTTCTTGTTAATCAATCTAAAAGTATAAAATGTTGCTACGATTGAATAGAAAATAGCCAAGTATATCTTAGTAAACTCGATAATTTCTAACGCATTAAAACCTAAAACCATAATTCTCTTCTTCGTAATACCTGAGTACCAATATATTCAGTAATACATTCTGCGTATAACGTATTTGCACATAACGCCGTAATAAGTGGCGCGGAACAGTTAGCTATATATCGTGAAGCGAAACAAAGCCAACTGTTTTGTTCCGTTTGAAGCGCTGGTTATACGTACTATTTATTTATGTGTTTTTTAAGCGATTCGTCAAGTGCCTTTTGTTGATTTTCTTGTTCTCTTTTACATCTGTTTTTTTCATACTCATATGGGTGATTACAATTTTTGTCCGCACCTAATCCGATTAGTAAGCTATTTTCTCTTTCCTTACATTTCATCTCTTGAGACGGCTCCATATTTATACATAAAGATTCTTTATTACTGACATCAGAATCCCCATAATCTTCTGCGCTATAAGTGCTACACCCATTTATCAAAATAAGAATAGCTGCTGAGAATATTAACTTAAATTTTAGATTCATGTTCAAACCCTTTTTTGTACGTGTAACGCCCTAATAATGGGCAAATTATAGTTACATCCAATTGAATGATTAACTCGTTACTATCCATAGTTTAATTAACCACCTACCCTGAGAAAAACAAAACAGCTTATTATAGATATTTCTCAGTAATTTCTATCTCATAAAAATAATTCAATAGGCATTAATATCACATAATTTCAAAGCTTTATAAACTGAAAAAGATTAATTTATCTCTTAACTTGGATATTACTGAGATGTATCAGTAAAACGTCAATTAAAGTACACCGGAGAAAATAAAGGAACACTAGCAAAGTTATCTAAAGCAAATTGAAAATTATCAGCTTTTACTGTAGCTTGAATAACCTAACATGGCTTAAAACTAAAAAGCATAGTCATGTAACACATGAGCAGCCATCCAATTTACTATGTAATTAAGTAACCCTAACGACATTAATCAACGAGACTTAAAAATGATCAAGCTTTATGAATTAGCAGGTAAAAACAATCTAATATTTAGCCCTTATTGTTGGCGAGTACGCCTAGCATTATTACACAAGCAAGTAGAATTTTCCGGCGTTGATACTGCGTTTACAGAGATAAAAGATATATCTAATGGCGAATTTAAAGCGGTGCCGGTGTTACATGATGGAAGCTTTGCGCTCAATGAATCTTTTGACATTGTTGAATATTTAGAAGAAAAATATCCATTAAAACCCTCATTATTTAATTCCAATGAAGGTAAAGCCTTAGCTAAGTTTATTGAAACTTGGGCAAACACCTTACATGGCGATATAGCGAAAATGGCCATTGCAGATATTCATGATTGTTTGCAGGAAAAAGATAAAGATTACTTTAAAACATCACGCGAGAAGTTTTTCGGTAACAAATTGGAATTAATACAGTCGGAAAATCATGAAACAGCTAAAGCAAGTCTACTAAGCAAGCTCAGTATTTTAGATACTTACTTAACTAAGTCAGAGTTTATTAGTGGTTCTACTCCCTTATATGCTGATTTTATAGTTTTCGGAACTTTAAAATGGCTTATTGAAACTAGCCAAGCATTCCAAGTGTCACATTTCAGTGAGCATGTTGAAAAATGGTATCTAAAAATCAACCAAATGTATTGCGGTGAAAAGTAGCATACTCATTATTTGCATGAAGCTCAAAATAGCCTCTAAATAGCAGTTGATTAGAGGCGCTAGATAATGGTAAATAAAAACGTTAGTGATTTCAGTGATGATATTGATGTCATTAAACATGAGCACAATTTACGAGATTAGAAAAACAGCACTAAATAACAGGCGAATGATTGTCGGCTATCGTGATGAGGAATGAAAACAGCCAGCTATTTTTTGTCCGTTTGAACGCCTTATAGGGCCAAATATAAGGCCTTTCTTATATCAAATTACGAGTTTATTTCTGTTACTTTTTTAAGAGCTTCTGCTATCCCAAGCTATGACCGCAGTACGCAGTTTAAGAAATGGGCGCTCTACAATTACATACAAAATGATGGCAACTAAAAAAACTGCCACCCCATATACAAAGAATGTGACATATCCATTCGCGCTTAATTGCTTTCCAATGGTTGTATTCACCATGTGAAATACTGATTTATGAGTCAGATAAAGGCTATAAGCTAAAGTAGCCACAAAATAGGATCCTGGTACTTTATATTTACCTAATGCGGAATACGGGCTAGATGCTCCAGCAACCAAAAATGCGAAACTAAAAGACAGTATTGGAAAACCAATTACTGTTGCCATATATCCAAAGCGAGCTTCAAAAATCCATACCGCAAGCGTTAACCCTGAAATACCTACAAATAAAACTTTATTAGAGTGGTTCATTATAAAGTTCCACAACTTAGGTTTAAACACTTTAAGTGCTGCTATTAACACACCAGCTAAAAGGCCGTCTAATCTCGTATATGTAGGATAATATATATTTTCGATATATGACTGCCCCCAACCTAATTCATTTACCCAGATATATCCTCGTAAATACATTCCGAAGGCAACAATAAATAATGATAAAACTAAGATTTTAGTAAAGCTACTTCGATGCATTAATAGCAATACAACTATCGGAAAAAATAAATAGAAATACTCTTCAATGCATAGTGACCAAACATGTGAAAATGTATTGCTGTTGGACGTATCTATAAATAAATTGACCGAAAAACTTAAAAATTGCCATAAGGGTTGTAAGCCATTTCCCTCCCGAGTGAAAGGAACTAAAAAGTAAATTGTTAAAACTACAATATATGCGGGAAGAATTCTAAAGACGCGATTTAAGTAAAATTTACTTAAACTAATCTCCTGCTTTTGCGCAACCAATTTAAATAATTGACTTCCTATTAAGAAACCACTGAGTACGAAGAATAAATCGACACCCATCCAACCCAGCCCTGAAAACTCCCTAGATGGTGTGCCATATTTAGTAGCATGAAAAAGCATTACCCAGATAATCGCAATGGCGCGCAATAAATCTAGACCACAAAGTCTATTCATCTTATCCCTTTATAGGTTTCGGAGAGGTGAAGTGCGATATTCTGCTAGGCCCTTGGTGTTACCCGCAAAAAATAGTTGGTTAAAATAAGCGACGAAGGAGCAAAAGCCAACTGTTTTTTGTCCTGCTTTAATGCCTTGTTAGAGTTTTTTGCTACATACGTGCATAGTAAAAGTCTAACAACGTGTAAGTAGATACAACAAAAGTAACTAGAAATACAAATGCATTTAACTGCGATACTTTTAGGATCGATTTATCTATTATGCTTGCAGCTATACCTAAGAGCATAATGCCTTCAATAATCGCTAATAAACCAAAGATAAGAAGATAAAGTAAGGCCTCCGATAATCCTTTTTCAGGTGAACAGCCGTAAGGTGAATAATCACAATTATTAATTGGAAAATACATCAGTACTAAGAAAATCACATGATTCACTATAGCAATGCGAAGAGCATTATTTATAGGTTTAATATTGAGTTCCATGCAGAATAATACTCCAAACTATAGAAAACTCTAACGCCACGTTAAGCGGAAAAAAACTGTTGGCTAAAATTGTGAACGGAGTGAAACAGCCAACTGTTCATTGCCCGTTTGAGTAACTTGTTAGGAGTTCTCTATCTCCGCATCCCACATGCCAGTATCACCGTTGTTAAATTTAACAAACCAACTTCGAAGACTTACACCTGAAACACCTACACCTTCTTCCATTTGCGCTCCCCACATTAATGCCTCTGATATTTCAGCAAGCTCATTAGTTGAGCTATTTGCATGAGGAAGGACTATTTCGATTAAGCTAAGAAGCCTAAACAAGTTTCTACTTTCTTGAGCTGAGTTCTTCACTTCTGTCAACAAATACAAAACTTGGGAAAAAAGTACAGGTAAAATTATATCTAAGTTTTTCTGTTTTTTGATCCAAATCCCTTCAACTAAACTAATACCTATAGTTCTGGCTTGAGCTCCTTGATTAAAATAATTTAGAGTCTTTTCGAGTAACTCTGATTCATTCTTATTTCTAGTTTCTCTGTAAGTAAAAGAAAATTGAGTAATAGCAAAAAACCAACCCGCCAATGCTAGAGTAATCTTCCAATCCACTTGAACTCCTAACGCTTACATAAGCGGAAAAATATAGTTGGCTATAATTTTTTAAGAACGAAAAAAGCCAACTGTAATTTTTCCGTTTGATGTTCTTGTTATGTGATTACTACTCTTTATCTTCTTTATTACCTATTTGATATTCGAGATCACCTATAACATTGTCTGCGGCATCTGCGACTCTAGTAATTACAGCTAAAAGATGTTTTTTGTGGAAGTAAAAACTAATATCAACGGCAATAAGCGCAGCAGAAATAATAATTGCTACCGTCCATGACACGCTAATAACACTTAGAGCTTTTAAAGCTAACAGAGAAATAACAAATAGACCTAGTATCATAATACCCCGATTGATTTAAGCACATAACGCCGCATTAAGCGGTGAGTAGCAGTTTGCTAAAATGTGAAACGAAGTGGAACCGAGCAAACTGTTACGAATCCGACTTTAATGCCTTGTTATATGCCATTAAATTGTCAACAATCTTATTTGACAAAATATTTAGTTCTTCCTGAGCGCTTTTAGTAGAAATATTTGTAATGATGAAGATACCCATTTTTTTCTTCGGGTATATAGCAAGCCAACTAGACGTACCTAATGAGCCACCGCTATGGTACAACATTTGTTCACTTGAATCGTACTCATATGTATTCCAAAAAAATGCTCTACCGTGACCATTTTTATCGCCATCAAGGAGTTTATGAGAAAGAGTAACTTCTGAGCTTGATGATAGTTGATGCTGGATATAGCTCGTTACAGATTCTACTGTTGAAGTTAACCCCCCTTCAGCCCATGAGTATGGGCTGAGCAAAGGCATACGTTCACCATATTTATTTATACCGATGGTAATTTCATCTTGTTCGTAATTAATACTTCTAAATTCCGTACTTATCTCTCCCGAATTAGTAGTGATAATTTCTGATACAAGTAATTCAAAAGGTTTTTTATAAACGGACTCTAATATATATGCAACTAATTTAGTACCTGCATTTGAATATTGGTATTGCGCCCCAGGGATAGAGCTAAGCTTCACTTTTTCTAAATCTTCAAAATATTTATCTCGGGAATACTTTGATAACTTTTCAACGATAATTCCTTTAGCTGCATCTTCTTCACTGTAAGCAAAATCTTTTGGGAGCCCACTGGTGTGAGTAACAAGATGTCGGAAAGTAATATACTTATTTGATAGCTCTAAATTTTCATATTCATTATTTTTAAGGTAATGACGTATATCTGTATTTAGCTCAATTTTTCTGTCTAGAATCGCTTTAGCAACAACTAACCCCGTATAAGTTTTTGTAATGGAGGCAAGTTCGTAAACTGTTTGATTGTTTGGAGTACTTCCATTATTTAGTTTTCCAAAATGGTATTGGTAAATATTATCTTCATCAACTAAGGAAATAGAAACCACCTGACCGGATTTTTCATCTATAAATTCGTCAATGTCAGCCTTTGTATTTGACTCAAAATTAATTGCATCAAGATTATTACAAGAAACCAAAACTGTCATTAATGAAATCAAAAGTAGAAATGATATGGGCTGGATCATTAATCGATTCACAAAAACTCCTAAGTACGAAAACGCGATTGGCTTATAACAGTTTATTATGAGGCAAAATTCCTTCTTTCTACAAGCTGGGATAAATTGTCCATAATTTATAATAGAAAGAGATTACTTTATTGTTATAGATAGATCAATGAGTTAAAAATAAGGGTGCAAGTGGTTGATGTGTGAAAGGAGGCAATTTGCACGCTTTCTTGTAGAAAGAAGGAATTAGAGCGACTTGTATAAATAAACAGTGAACACAAAAATAAAAATTAGATTCTTTTGCTATTAAGAGATATTTTTTATAACGAGTTGAGCTAATTCGTTCGCCTAAATTAAATCAATCGTATTTTGCCTTTTATATCACTCTTGTTATTACATTTTTCATCATTATAAAAAAGGGTAACTTGCGTTACCCTTTAGCTTAATAAATTATCCTCTAAGATCTTTGATTTTGGCTTTTGAGAACCAAGCATATAAAACCGGTAACACAAACAAGGTGAGTAAGGTTGCGGTAACCAAACCGCCAACAATCACACTCGCCAGAGGCCTTTGAATTTCAGCGCCAACGCCATTGGACATCAGCATTGGGATTAAACCTAATGCCGAGGTAATAGCGGTCATTAATACAGGACGTAAACGTGATACTGCCCCATCAAAAACAGCTTTTGAGGTATCTATACCATCTTTTACCAACTGGTTAATGCTTTCTACCATCACGACACCATTAAGCACGGCGACACCAAATAAGGTGATAAAGCCGACTGAACTTGGCACTGACAAGTATTGACCTGAAATATACAGTGAGAAAATACCACCAATAACGGCCAAGGGTACATTCACTAAAATAAGCATCGCTTGACCAACAGAGCCGAAGGCAAAGTAAAGTAGTAACGCTATTAACGCCAGTGATAAAGGCACTACCACAGCAAGTCGCTGCTGCGCGCGTTGTTGGTTTTCAAACTGACCACCAATCACTACAGAATAACCTGCAGGTAAGTCTACTTTGCTATCAATAACTGCGCGAATATCGCTAACAACACTCCCCATGTCTCGACCTTGAACATTGGCTTGAATTACCACGCGTCGCTGTACATCATCACGGCGCACTTGTGGTGGGCCGGATTCAAAACTGACGGTAGCAATATCGCCTAAACGTACCCAAGCACCTGTAGGTGATTGTATTCTAAGGTCTGCAATAGCTTCTTGGTTATCACGGTATTTTTCTTCAATGCGAACATAAATATCGTAACGTTCATTACCATTGATTATTTGGCCAGCGCTAACGCCACCAATACCATTCTTAACTACTTCCATGACATCGCCAACCGACAAACCAAAACGTGACAATTGCTGTCTTTTCGGTTTAATCACTAACTGTGCTTCACCAGCGATTTTCTCTAAAGCTACATCTCTTGCGCCATCAATTTGTTTGATTGCCGCTTCAATTTCTTGACCTTTGCTCGCCAGCATATCCAACTCTGGTCCAAACAATTTAATGGCAAGTTGCGCTTTAACCCCTGACAGTAATTCATCAACACGTGTCGCTATGGGTTGTGAAAAATTAAGTAATAACCCCGGGAATTGTTCAAGCTTCTCTTCCATTAAACCTTGTAACTCAACACGGTTTTCGGCACTGGACCATTGTGAAACAGGTTTTAAGCCAATGTATATTTCGATGTTATTAACTGGCTCAGGATCACCGCCGATTTCAGCACGACCAATCCGACTTAGGGTATATTCAACTTCTGGGAATTCCATTAACTTTTGTTCAAGGATAGGTGCAACCGATAAGGCTGTTTCTAAACTTGCTGATGGCGCTAATGTTGCTCTTAGGTTAATAGTACCCTCTTCTAATTCTGGTACAAATTCCGTCCCTATTTGTGGTATTAAAGATGCCGCCCCCACAAGTAACAAGAATGAGGCAATAATGACCACTTTCGTGTGTTTCATCGCCGCTTTGAGACCCTTGCGATAAAGCTTATCTAATGGTTTTAAGACAAAACTTTCTCTTTCTTTAACACCTTTCTTGAACATAAAAGTTGCTAAGGCTGGTACCACGAACAGTGCTACTAAAATAGCTGAAATAACCGCTAAAATAATACTGATAGCCATCGGCTGGAACAGTTTAGCTTCCACCCCTTCAAAGCTAAATAACGGGGTAAAAACCACTAAAATAATAGAGGCAGCAAAAAATACCGGACGTGCGACTTCTTTCCCTGCTTCTTTTAATCGTAGAGGAATACCCTCTTCATCGTGTTCAACATCATGGGGATCAGCATCTGTACCTAACGTTCTCACTTGAGCATTTTTATAATGTGTTGAATCTGGTCTATTTAGATGTTTGAACATGTTTTCAACCATCACAACAGAGCCATCAACCAACATACCAATAGCAACAGCAATACCACCTAACGACATTAAGTTTGCCGATAAACCCATCCAAGACATCACCATTAAGGCAATAGCGATTGAAATAGGAATTGAAATTAACACTAAAAAGGTTGCGCGCAAGTTCATTAAAAACAGTGCAAGTACGATAGCGATAAATATAAATGCGAGCGCTAATGCTTCTACTACGGTATCAACCGCTTTAGTAATTAAATCTGCTTGGTCGTAGAAAGGTTCAAAACGTACCCCTTCAGGTAGTGCTTGGTTGATCATAGGAATACGTGCATTGATACCGTCAATTGTTGCTTTAGTATTTGCGCCCATTCGTTTCAATACTATGCCTGAAACCACTTCACCTAAGTTTTCAATGTTACCTTGTGCATCTCTGCGCGTCATAGTAACCACGCCTTGGCGTATTTCACTACCTAATGCAACGTTAGCCACATCATCGATAGTCACCACAGTACCATCAACCGTTTTAACCGGTACTTGTCTGATATCAGCTAAACCTGCTTCGCCACTATTAAACCAACCTGTGCCACGAATAACTAACTGCTCTTGTCCACGGTTCATGTACCAACCGCCAACATTGGCATTATTGTTATCGAGTGCGGTAACAATATCGTCTTGCGTTAACTCATATGACAACAATTTACTCGGTTCAATGTTGACCTGATACTGTCTGACATTGCCGCCAAAAGATAAGACGTCGGTAACACCATCTACTGGCATAACCAATAACTTTACTATCCAATCGTTCAAGCTTCTTAAGGTCATAGAATCATAACCAGAATCTTTATCTGCAATTAACAAATACTGAAAAACTTGACCCAAACCTGAGGTGTTTGGTCCCATTGCTGGTGTGCCCACGCCTTGAGGAATTAACTCTTTTGCCGCTTGTAAACGCTCAAATACTAACTGGCGAGCAAAGTAGATATCTGTACCTTCTTTAAAGACAACAGTAACACCCGATAAACCCGTTTTTGAAATAGAGCGTACTTGCTCTACATCAGGCAACGCATACATTACCGCTTCAATTGGATAGGTTATTAACTGCTCTACTTCTTCTGCAGCTAAGCCCGGTGCTTCTGTGTTTACCGCTACTTGAACATTCGTTACATCAGGAAAAGCATCTAAGTTTAGTTTTGGGATCACCATAATAGAAGCTGCCATCGTGGCAATCAGGGCGATAATTACTAACAGTCGATTATTGATCGACCAATCAATCATTTTATTAAACATAATCTTATTCCTCCCTAATGGCCATGCGGATCAAATCCGCCTTTTGCTATTTCTGACGCAACAAAAAATGCACCTTTTGTCACCACGCGGGTATTCGGCGCGATACCGATAATTTGACGGTAATTACCTAATGGCTGGCCTAATTCAACTTCAACCGCTTTAAATTCACCTGGGTGGTCTTCAACAAATACCGTCCAATCACCATCTGCACCGCGCATTAATGCCGTTTCTGGTACCGCTATTACGGGACTTTTGCTATCAAACTGAAAATTAACATTCACAAACATGCCTGAATGCAAACTGTCGTCAGTATTTTCAACCGACAATCTTACAATTCGGGTACGGGTACTTGGGTCAATGGTATGGGCTTCTTGAATGACCTTAGCCACGTGTATTTGCCCGGCAAACTCAACTTTTGCTATGGTGCCAATAGGAAGACTTAACTTTTTATTTGGCGAAACACGCGCTTCAACCCATAAGTCTTTTTCATCAGCCAATACCATGATTTTTTCACCTGCAGGAACACGCTGCCCTTGAGAAAAATCATCACTTAAAACCACACCAGAACGCTGAGCCACTAAGGTATATTCGCCGAGGTTTGAAGAGTTGTTTTTTACAATATCTTTAATGGCTGCTTTGGTTAAACCAAAGGCAGTTAATCGACCATAAGCAGAGATATAATCTGTTTCACTGGCTAACAGACGGCTTTCGCTAACCGTGCCAAGACCCAACTTTTTAGTGCGCTGCCAATCACTGTATGCAACACGATATTGTGCTTGTGCTTCAGCCATTGATTCACTAAATAATGTAACCAAAGCCTGACCCTTAGTAACATGTTCACCCAAAATGGCATGACGACTGATCACTACCGATTCAGTACGTGGGGAGACAATATAGCTGGTATAACCGTTCGCTTTTATTTCTCCTGGTGCATAGACACTTTTGGCGAATATTGCCGGCTTTAAGCTAGTCACTTTGATATTGGCGAGTGCCATTTTTTCAGGACTAAAACTTATGCCTTCTTCATGTTCTGCTTCAGTCGTTGCTTTAGTTGCTGTTTCACTACCATGGTCATGACCGTCATCAGATTTTTCCTCAGTCGCATGATCGTCTTTGCTGTCATCACTACCGTGTTCATGACCACTTTTATCAAGTACGTTTTCACTTTCAGCGTCATGATCATGGTCAATTTTTATTTCGATTGATTGCTCTACCGACGCCGCATTTACTAGCGCGGTATCCTTGTATGATAATGCAGTGGTTGAAGCGACAGCTAAGCCGATAAATAAACTGCTTAAGGTAATGAGTTTCATTTTTTTAGAAACTTTATTGCTGGTAATATTCGTCATTATATTTTTCATTTTTTAATTCCAAATTCTGTAACAACTTACGCTTATCGAGCAGCGTAAAGTGAGATAATAGGTTTAGTTTAATAGCTTGGTTGCCACACTTAATTGACCTACATCGAGTAGCCATTGCACTTCGCTTATTTTGAACTGGGCTTGTAATTCAATACCCGCGTATAAACCTTCCGCTCTTTGTTGTAATGCCAATAAATAATCTGAGGTATTTAAATCACCTACTTGCCATTGTTTTTGCAATAACTGAGCGCTGTGTTCGCCGCGCCCTTGCATTAACTGCTGCCAACGACCAAGGTATTTTTTATTAGAGATTAATGAGGCGGTACTTGCCTGTATTAAATACTTTTGTTTGCGCATTACTGAACGAAAACTTGCCTCGGCAGCGTTAGCTTGTTGGTTTTCAGCTTTGGCATTGGCTTGGTAATCATTACGAATATTGAGTGGCATGGAAAAAGTGACTCCGATGACATTATCGACATCATTTTTTCCGGCACTTATTCCAATGGTAGGATCGGCTTTGGTTTCAAGCATGGCGTATTGAGCTTTGCTTTTTTGCATCTGCCATAGTGCTTGAGAGGCTAATACTTGCGGGTGCTGCGTTAACCACTGTTCAGCTACTTGAAAGTTTGTAACGCCCAAGCCCTGCTCTGGATATACTTGCGTATCAGGACGCCAATCAGGCAATAACTCATTAACTTGAGCTTGCGCTTGGGTTAATTGTGCTTGTATTTGGGCCGTTTTATTGAGTAATTGCGACAAATTTAAGAAGGTTAGCTCAGCATCAACTTGACCAAGATCACCCGCTTTCTGCCTTTTAGTCACAATTTTAAGCAAGATCTCTAATTGTTGTTCTTGTTCAAACGCAAGTGATGACTTATCCATGGCAAGTTGCCAATTAATAAGTGCTTTTAAGGCTTGTGCTTTTTTTTGCGCTATCGCATAAGTAAATTGTTTACTGGCCGCCGTTAATATTTTATCGCCGATGGCAACATTAACAACCTGCTTATCCCACAAGTCGATCGTTTGGCTAATACCAATATTGTAATTATTGCCATCACCTTCGCGTTCATAACCTGTAGATAGTTCGGGGTTGTAAAGTGGTAACTTACTGCCCTGTGCTTTGTAAAACTCAGCATTCATGAGCTCACGTGCTGAGACAATATCAGGGTGTTTATTGATTTGTTGATCAAGCCATTCACTTGATAACGTTGACTTGGCAAAAGCAAAGCAACTAACAGATAAACTTGCTGAGAAGCCTATCAATAATACGATTCCAGCAGATTTTACTGAGAAAGATTTCATAATAATCTCTTAATTTAATAATAAAATGCCGCAACTAAACCAAGATAAACCCACTAGGCTTACTTAAATTAAATTAAGCTAAGTGCTAGTTAAGAATAAATTTGTTACGGAGTTAGTTTTAAAATTAAATTAAACGATTGGGGGGCGTACAGGTTCTTCTGTGAAGACTTTATCTAAATGATCAGTATAAAAATATTGATTGGTGATGATAAATTCAGGGGTTGGTAGTGTCGATTTATTAGTCGCAACCCATTGAGTGTGAGCGCCTTGACAGTGACCACAATGATGGCAATCTTTAATGTTATGTTCAGAGTCAGATGATTCATCGGAAATTTCGATATCATCACTATCATGGGAATGTTCTGTTTGAATATGTTGAGAATCGACTACATGACTTTCATTTGAATCAGCCACAGCAGCATATGATTGCAATGCAATCAATAATACTAGTACTAAGCCAATCCAAGTGTTTTTCATCTGTAACGTATGCTCTACTATTAAAAATGTAAGAATATTCGACGCTTATGCTAATCAATAAAGTTAAGCCCGTCAATAAAGTTGATCGCTATCGTTACACTTTATAACAAGCAAAAAAAGGGTAACTTGCGTTACCCTTTTTTAATATTTTGATTACCAATTATTTAAATTAACAGTTTTAAATCATTTATTAGATCAGTTATTAAATCATTCTATTAACTGAAATTATCTTATCAAATTACTCTGGTGTCGCTTGTAAGTTAAGCGTTAAACCCGATGCTGCTGAATAGCCGTAGATATCAATGTACCAAGTGCCACTAGCAGGTGCGGTAAAGTTACAGCTTTCATCATTGCCATTTTTATAAGGACGACAATCGTAAGTAGACGTTGTTGATTGCTTACCTTGCGTTACATATAAATCTGCATCACCTGAACCACCTGACAGTGTTACCGCTAAATCTGCATAACCTTCTGCTAAGTCTAGGGTGTAACGCGTCCATGATCTTCTAGCAACAGTAACATCGTTCACTGTGCTATCAATTGGATTAACAGTGTCACCGCCACCAGTGCTAGGTTCAGTAAAACTACCTGTTAAAGTAACATCGGAAAAGTCACTATATGCTTTAAGTTTCACATAATAAGTGCCACCTTCTTGTGTGCTTGCACATGATTCAACATTACCTGATTTATATGGACGACAATCGTAAACACTGTCTGTTGGCTCTGCACCAAACTTCACATATAAATCTGAATCACCAGTACCACCAGTCGTAGCAAAGTTGATATCAGTTGCGCCAGCAGGTACTTGCATGGTGAAGACTAATTCGTTACCTGTAGAAGCAGTTAAACCGTTTTTAACAACACCATTCTCGAGTACGGTATCATCTGGTGTTGTACCACCGCCGCCACCTGAACCACTTCCATCACAACCATTAGCAGCAATATAGTCAATGGCATCTTTAGTTTGGGCTAAACCGTAACCAAATTTAACATCACGTCCTGTCGCGCCAAGATCTTGTGCGGTAGCGTTAAGTACATTACGTATTTCAACGTTAGTACAGGTTGGATGATGACTCCAAACTAGCGCAGCAACACCGGCAACATGTGGAGACGCCATTGAAGTACCACTCATTTTACCGTAGTTACCAGCGCCAATATTGACTGTAGTGCTTAAACCAATATTCGCTAACATTGCTTCGCCATCGGTATCAGACACGGTAACACTAGGAATACTCGTTGCGTTTGTATCGCCTAAAGTGCCACCGAAGCTGCCAGCTGCATTGTTATATAAAATTGCACCTACACCACCGCTGTCTTGACAGGCTTTAACTTTATCGTGAAAAGAAATATTACCTCGTTGAATTAAACAAACACTACCGCTAGCGCCTGAATCAATTGCTTCTCCGGTAGTAAAGTCATACAAAGAACCAGTAGCATTACCTTGGTTTTCCATGGCATTGGCCGAATAAGCCGTGCCTGAAACTGACACTTCAACCACTGATCCTAGTCCTTCTGGGTAAGTTGAATAAACATCAACACCTGGACCTGATATTTCAACTTGGCTGTTTTTCTGAGAAAAATCAGCTAATACTTTAGCGCTATCTATAGCGGCTACTGACATTACTGAGTCGTACGATGCTGGATAGCTTTCTACATCGGTAGGGCTAGTTGCAACACCATCATTACCCGCTGCTGCGATAAGCAATACACCTGCATCATAAGCGGCCTGGATGCCATTTTTTTCACTAACACTTGAACCCGTTCCACCTAAACTCATGTTAATAACATCTGAGCCAGCCGTTACACATTTATTAATCGCGCTAACTAAGTCAGAAGAATAACCCCAACCTGCTTCATTAAAGACTTTAATAATATGTAAATTAGGATCGGTTCCAATAACACCACGAACACCAATACCATTATTCAGTGCTGCAATAGTTCCTGCTACGTGAGTGCCGTGCGGCCCACCGTGATCAAACCAATTGCCTGTTCCGCTATCACTAGTACCGGTAATGGTGCCGCCTTGTGCGCCCATATCTTCATGAGGTAAGTTTAAACCTGAGTCAATAACGCAGATTTTTTTACCACCAGAGTTAGCTGATGCAACCGTATCATCTACTTGGTCAGCTTGAACCATACCAATACCATAAGGTACGGTTTGAGCCATAAAACGACGTTGTAAATCTTCTTCTATGTATTCAACATTATCATCGACCGCTAAGCTCATTACATCGGATGTAGACAATTCAGCGCTGATCATATTGATGTCTGGGTATTCGCCTTTAACTTTAGCGCCCATTTTATTTAATTTTGTCTTAACTGCCGCTAACTGAGCAAAAGCTGTAGGGCTTGCCATATCGCTAAAACCTGCAGCGTTATTCATAACACTTTGGTTACCTGATTGAGAATCACCCGATTGCTTATATTTGATAATAAAACGCTTCGGTAAAGGTGAGCTAGCGACTGCAGATAATAAATTATCTGTGGTTTGTACTCCGACGGGTTGTGCTGCATGAAGCGCCGACGATATTGATAGTGACAGAACACTTATTGTAGTGAGTACTACTGTTTTATTTGTTGCTAATTTAAGCCATTTTTTATTATTTGACATGTTTGTTTCCTAGTACGTTAATTATAATTATTGATTTTTTTATACAAATTCAGTACACAATGATTTTTCATCAAAGCCATAAAAATATAACACCAACCTTACATTTGTTGCAATAGTGTTAACAGATCTTTATTTTGATGTTAAATAATTAATGAAAAAGTGAAAGCAACATGTCATTATCCCTCTGGATAATATTTTAAAGGATCTCTTATGAGCCAATTTATTGGTGTGTTTAACAATGCCCTATCCGATGAACTCTGCGACAAACTCATGCAAGGCCATCAAAAAAGTAATAAAGTCGTTAGTGGTCGAGTTGGTAGCGGTGTGAATACAGACCTAAAAGATAGTCATGATGTCACTATGGTTGATAAAGAGTGGCAAGCACTGCAACTTGAACTTGTAAATGCCAGCTATCCCCATGTAAAAGCTTATTTAACTGAGCATTATATGGCATTAATTTCAGCACTGAATCCAACGGTGACAGATCCAGAAACAGGCATGCCTGCTTCAGTGACTAAAGAGAACTTTGACCGTTTAGGCACCGCTTATCTAGACCAACTGATCCAGTACGTTTTTTGCTACGACAACTTTACTGTTCAAAAATATGAACAAGGGGTTGGTGGTTATCATTACTGGCATTCAGAAATTTTTCCGCAACTGCCGCACAATAAACCACTACACAGAGTCTTAGCCTTTTTGTATTACTTAAATGATGTCGAAGAAGGTGGCGAAACTGAATTTCATTATCAAGGAATAAAAGTTAAACCTAAAAAAGGTTCTTTAGTTATTTTTCCTGCGGGTTTTACTCATACACATAAAGGTCATATTCCACTTTCTGATGAGAAATATGTAGTCACTTCATGGTTAATGTATAACAAAGCTGAACAGCTCTACGGTAAGAAATAATATTGTCTAGCGCGTATAGTTGCTCCGTTTAGGTTACCTAAAAGCAATAATTCGCTTAACTGAACTGTTAGTCGGCTATTTGCTTTGTTAGAGGAAAGCTAACCATGGAGCGGCTCTACATTCTGGTAGAACTCAATCCTCCAATTAAACATTCTCAATAAAATATTCAATCTTTGTTTTACTCACTTAAGTTGTTATTTAAAAACTCTCGTACAGCTGCTTGTGCATCAAGGTGTGCTTGTTTGTTATAACCAACACGGACACTTCCCCAGGGCTGTTGCTTTGATTCTCGCCGAACATTATTTAATAACTGGTAGCGCTGTTGTTGATCATCAAAATTATGATACGCCCCAGTAAACGTCCATAATTGCTGTTGTGAATCAGCTTTACTGTTATTTAATAGTTGCTGACAATGAATTGGTTGAGTCCATTCATCGTCTTGACCCATCAAAATGCGTACAGGTACATTAGCTTTATATTGTTTACCCGACATTAGGTACTGTTGGTACTGCCAACAGCTCGGATAAAATGCGATGCCAGCACTGTAACCTTGCTTTTTTGTAGCAGAATTCTGCTCTAATACTTTTAATGTTATGGCACCGCCATAAGACCAGCCGAATAAAACAATGTTGTCTGGATTTACTTCACTGAGAGATTGTAAATAATTTAGTGCGACCAAAGCATCTTTTGGTCTTCGTTGGTTAAACTGTTGCCATATTTTGTCATCGGCTGTACAAATATCTTTGATACCTAAGTAACTAAAGCTATCTACAATCAATGTTGTATAACCCCATTCATTCAGGGTTTTGCTCCACTGATGGTGTTTATTTGAAACTCCATAACAGCCATGTAGTAAAACAGCAGCAGGATGGGGTCCAACTCCTTTAGCGTGCATTAAGGTAGCTGACATCGAATATTTATCTTCCGAGTCAGTGTTCGACAACAAGATAACTTTTCCCTGCTGATTTTCAGGCAACTGCAATAATATCAGCGCTATAACCGCCATACAGATAGCGAGAAACACGATTAGTTTTAACTTGGTCAGGATAGTTGTCATTTTTTCCATTTACAGCCCCACTTCAACGGATGGAGTAGATTTATGAACCCATTAATCTCTGCTAGCCAGTGCGCGATGTCACCTGTGAGCTGTACATCTTTTTCTTCTACGAAATAACCAAAGGGTATTGTACCGATAAAAATAATGGGTATTTTATTAGCGTTGGCGTTTTCGATAATCATCGACACTACGGGGGTTATTGTAGGTACACCAATCACCAACAAACAGCCACATTCCATCATATTTTTTTGCAAGGCTTGGTAACATTCTGAGTCAATATTTTCATCTGCAGCCAGAATTTGTGGCTTTAATAACCCCGAACAATGTTGACAATGAAGATCGCGTTGTGACCACAGAGGTATAGGAGGCCACGCTTGCTGCTTCGCGCAATCAAGGCAATATAACCTTTTTATTGAACCATAACATTCGTAAACCGGATGCTGTTCAGTATTAAAAAGGCTATCAACTGTTTCAGTAAATAACCCCGATAAATAATGGTTCAACAAATAATCGAGTTGTTCATCAATGTTATTTTTGTTAATTGTCAACGCTTGCTGATAATAGTCATAGGATGCTTTCCAGTAGAGATAACGGCAACGTTTCGATGCTTTAAATTCAGCCAAAGTATAACTAGTGATTGGGACCTTGGGATCTAACCATTGCCCGGAGGGATAATCTGGTAGTGTTCCTTTACGTATTCCTGAGCCCGTAATAGCCACACATTGTTTAGCCCTTAAGCGATTGATTAGCATTAACTTAAATGTTCTCCAAAGCTCGCTTTGTAGTAAGTTATGATTTATATATTGTCTGTACAAACTTAGTGTTATCAAGCTGCTCATGATAAAGGGGATTAACAGAGGCGCGCTTAACTGTTCTAATCCAGTGATTAACCAGAAATACCAAATAATCCAAGCTAACAGCGCATTAAATATTGCCGCGATAGTAGCTAACCTAGCATGTTTTAAAAATAGCGTTTTTATCGAGAAATAAGCCAGCACTAAGTTAATTGCCCATAAGTCGACCAAAGCATATAAATTTAATCCCGTTAACCATTGAGCTACGAGGCCACCTGTTAAGCTGATCCCAAGGGTTTGTAACGTGGCTAGCGGATATTGATACGCCATAGCGGACACCACGAGAATTATCGCAACTTCTCTGCTATATGTTTGCAAGACAGGCTCAGCCGCCCCTGTAAATAAAAGATGATTTGTATCGAAGGAAAACAATGAAATGGTGAATACCATGACCAAAATACTAACCATAGCGGGAAGAGACAATATTGGCAGTTGCTTTGGAATGAGCAAAGCGCGTAATCGAAATTCAATCAACAGGCAAATTAGCAATGTAACAAGAAACAAGCACAACCCCATGATGCTAAATATAGAGTCACCCCAATACATACCGACTATTGCGCCGTTATAACCTGCGATGCCAAGCCTCCATTCTTGCACAGTATAATCTTTAATGACGAGGCTTACGCTATTGTTAATTAATACACCAACCACAGCGGCAACAGCCGACCACACAGAAACCATGGCAATGGCTAAAAAAATTAATAGACCAGACGTTTTTCGGTCTAAAAAGGCAAGTTGGGCGAATGACCTGCATTGAACGGTAAAATGATTGTTAAAATTGACATTTATCATCACGCAGTCGGCCTGGTAATAGATCAAGCGCAAATATATCTTTGTAAGTCTCGGCACGTCTTATAAGTTCTGGCCCATGCTCACCTAATAATATGGTCGCGGGTCTGGGTTGAATAAACTGATTCGACTGAGTATGGCAATATGCACCAACATTACCGATACTGAGATGATCGCCGACATTTAATGCAGGCATCAATATTTGCTCACGCAATCTATCACTTTGCATACACAAAGGACCAAAGATATCGACTGGCTTTAATAACCCTCTTTCTTCGCTTTTCGTTGCGGCAACTGTCTTTATTTGATGATTGTAGTAACAAACGGTAGGAACCAGATTAACCCCTGCATCAATAATAACCGCGTTTCGACCTCCAATTATTTCTTTCTTTGCAATGACGGTGCTTAAGAGTTGTGTCGAGGCATCGACTATCGCTCGTCCAGGCTCTAGTATCAATGTTGGGTTATTTCCAAACAACTCACTATGTTTACGTAATTGCCCGAAAATATGTTCCGCATAAGGTAGCAAGTAATCATTATTTGCACGTTGACTGCCTCCGGGTAAGTCATACTCAGGTCTAAGCGTATTGGCCGAAGGAAAGCCCCCACCAATATCTATACTCGTCGGGTTGAGCCCTATTTCTCGTGCTTGTTTTGCTAATTCTATGAGCTTTTCGACGGCATTGGCATAAAGTTCATGGACCAAAACAAAGGTACCTACGTGGCAGTGGAATCCTTCAAATTGAAGCTTTTTATTGCGGGAAATTTTCTTGAGCGCTGTTAAACTTTCCCCATTTTCATTGTTAAAGCCAAATTTGGTCCAAGGGTTAGTTCCAAAACGAAAATTCACTCGAATAGCCACTCTAGCCGGAGTAATGAGCTCCTCAGAAATTCTGTCTATGTGTTCTAGTTCATTGAAATTATCAATGTTTACTAATGCCCCCTCGCTAAGTGCCAATTTCAGTTCTGACTGAGTTTTATGGGGCCCGTTAAATATAATATCTTTGCCCGGGATACCCAAGGTGCGTGCTAACTCATATTCCATGCCAGAAACTACTTCAGCTTGGGCACCTTCTTGACGAAGTATGGCGCAAACTGCTGGTAAGTAATTAGTTTTTATGGAATATGCCACTTTGGTATTAACGTGTTCATCACTAAAACTGCGTTTGAAGTTTTTAAAATCTTGACGTAATCTTTGTTCTGAAACTACATAAAGTGGAGAGCCAAACTTTTGCAATAACCCAACAGTATCCAGAGTTAAGGGTTCATCTGCTGCTACCGTTATATTATGGAGTTGGTGTTTCTCCAAAGCCAAAAATGGCAAAACCTCTATAATTGGCCGATGATAGGGTTTAAGTGCAATTGTCATGATATCAATTTTCCTTAATTTGGTCTGAAGCAATTCGATTATGATGTAGATATCCCTTGGTCGAAAAAGAGGCTAACTGATAAGGCTGTAAACGTAGTTCAGTAGAACTTCTTACAAATACCAGATTTGTTTTGTCTGGTTCAGGGATGATTTCTTCACCTAGTGCGGTATGGACAGCCTGCTGGGGATGGTTCGATCCTAGTGTTGCTGAGTAATAGATCCAGCCAGTAAAACGTGGATTAATCTCTATAAGATAAAAACGGTCTAGGATCTCGTCTCTAATGAATTCGCCCTCTACCGGCCCAACCCATTTGATCTCTTTTAAGAAGCGGGCAAAGGCTGCTTCTAATTCTACTTGTGGCAAACGCATGGCACGCCAGGTGCTGCCCTTGGGGCATAAACTCAATTTTTTTACCGTTAGCATCGTTAGCGGTTCGTGCCGATGGTTACATACGGTAGCCACTGCAAAACTTGGCCCGCTGATCATTGGCTGAATCAAGACCTCTTTCATTCCATCATAATAGAGTGTGTGCCATGCAGCTTTTGCCTGACTTTCATCAATGACTGACACACAAAATGAGATAGGTCCTTTTACCACGGCAGGTAAGCCGACTTTTTTAACGGCTGCTAATACTTCATCTTCATTACGGGCACTAATAGTTTCAGGGATTATAAAGCCCTGTTGATCCGCCTCATAAATGCCACTAAATAGTTGTGTTTTACTGCGTTTTTCAAAACTATCTAAATTGGGTAATAAAGTATGAACGCCCATTCTTTTTAGCTCATCGGCAAATTTAATAAAAAATGGTATTTCGCCATCTAAACAAGGAATCAACACATCGATGGGCTGCATTTGAATAATTTTTTTAAAACGCTCGAATAAGGTATTTTCATTTTCTGTTATAGGTAACTGAAAACAAACATCAAACAACTCTTTGTTATAAGCCCCAGAATCAAAGGTGCCATAACATAGACCAATTAAATGCAAGTCGTCAGAAGCACTGCGCAACGCTCTGGCAACGCCAATACCCGAATTAACAAGATCAAAACTACTGGTTCCGGTAACCGCGACACGCAGTCCGCCTCCATTAGTTATTGGTTTATTGTTGTTATTACTTGGTGATTGACAGTTATTCATTTCTGTCATATTTATGTGGCCATGACGATCCAGATGTTGCATGTCATCGAGTCGCACTACGTCTTCTGTGATACTACGAACTAACAACGGGGCCTCATTTGAACGATTTAATGGGACTATCGTTTCATCAACCTCAGGTTCAGTTAATAGTTTCAGTAGTTCTACGGCTAAGTTTTTATTGGCCCAATGAGCCAGCATACACCAATCAGGGAGACAGGATTTGACGCCTTCTAAAAAGTAAACTGAACCACCAGTTGGGTGGATTAAATCTAAAGTTATAGGTCCCTGAGCACCTAGCTTTTTGATGATTTCCAGTCCTTGCGCCTCTAACTCTGGGCTATCTATGATGCTGCTGCAAACCGAATGACCATTACTATTTATAGCCAGTTTTCTACATGAGAGGTTTTCAATGCGCTCACCATCTTGATTAATGAGGCAAACCAGCGAATAAGCTTCACCGGCAATACGCGCCTGTAGTAGTACTCCTGAGCGTCTATCTCGCTCAAGCACCGCAGATGAAAAACGTAATACCTGTTCGGCGTTATGGGCAATTAATTCCAACTCTGCCCCTTTGACTAGCACAGGATAACCAAGATGATCGGCATAATGTGCGACTTCATGCAAATGGTGGGCAATTAAACTGTGAGGGTATGCGATATGATTTTGGTGTAGATAAGAAGCTAAGGTAAGTGGACTCAACTGAGCCATTTTATCGGCATTGGGTACCAGTGTGTTTATGCCATTTTTATGTAGTCGATCTGCTAGTCTTGCCGTGGCAGCAATATCTTGTTCTAAACACGGGATAAAAGCATTAAATCCTAGTTTTTTTTGTGCATTGATTAAGCTTAAATAAAACGCTTCATCTCCTTTAAGAGGGCTTTGGATTCGTGTCACTGTATCAACTATTCCGGGTTGCCAAGCTCCAGTCATAGCGGAATCATCAACCAGAGCATCAATAATAAGTGGTCCCTGCCAACCTGCACGTAATGCACGAGCAACACTGGCTCCTGCATGTGGAATATCAAGACCACCAAAACCAGAAATGGCGACTCGAGTATTAGAAGTTTTCATAAACAAATCCTGTGCCACTGAGTTGTTGAATGAAAAGTAGTGCATCTTGTCTGGCTTCTATAACCGACACATCGAATCGACTGGTCAATGCATCAGCTAGTTGGTCGCAAGTGGTGCCATTTTGTAAAGCGACCAACAATACCCCTGCACTGTCATTACAGGTACAAATAGCTCCGCTGCGGTTGTCTATCAATACCCACTCATTTTCCTCTAGACCGGGTTCTAGAGAAACCCAAGAACGAAGCGCAAATTGTTGAGGAATGGTAATCTGCTCTCTATTGGTAAAACTATTCATAATACTTTCCCTTTTGTACCTGAAATGTATAACTATTTATTTTTATTCAAAATGTAACTGTTGATTTGTTCTTGTTTAGGCACCCACTAAGGATTAGCCATAATCAACGAGATAATTGTCTGTCTCTGGGTAGAGATCTCGAGGTATTGATATCTTTATGAGGGCACTTACACATTTAAACGATGAAAGTGAGATAACAAACCAGAGGCAAAAGGATCGATAACAATCTAAAAAGGATAAGTACATTTTAAAATTTGCTAATGAAGAATTGCCTGATTTATGAAGATATAAACCAATTGGCGACGGCATATTGAATTGAATACATAGGAAATGATAAAAAACGATTAAAAGGTTGGTTTTTCTCTGTGGCATAAATTGCGCCACTGATAATGCTGATTGATAACAGGTGGTGAGAAAATATTGACTCATAATGATACCCCCGAAGTATGAAAATTAATCCATATTTACCCCTCAAACAGCGATATACATTGGCAAAGTAAATATTTTTTACTAATTTACAAAAAGTTTAGCCTATAAGAGCATTTTTGCAATGGATTGAATTAGTCAGTTAAGGGTATATTTTAAAGGATATTCACAATGTTCTGATTAATATTATTTTTAATATATTCAATATAAACAAAAGCTTTTTTAATTTTCATTAGCTGTAAATCGTACAATTAAACGCATAATTCAAGCCAAGAATTATTTAGATAATTTAACTATCTATTGAGTGGTATACCTCTTTTTAGTGAAAACAGGTTACCGGAACAGCCTTTATTCAATGCCTTTTTCTGTGGTTTTATATCCCTTACCAATTGAGATACATGGTGCAGAATCCTTTGAATTATTTCAATTCAAAGGATTCCAATAAAATAATGGTAATAGCTATAAACATGTCACTACTTTAAAGACTGTAACCCTTTTGATGTAAATCAATTGATCATTACTAATTTAGCTATAGGCTAATGATATTGGTAATATTACTAATGCTGTATTACTTTTAAGGTAGTACTGCTTTGATGTTCAATTATCCTCAAATAAAATTTATCTTAATTTTACCTTTTGAGATAAAACGATTGAACACGCTCACCTAGTTTAAGGAACAGTTTTTCTATGCAAACAGCAAATAATCCTCAGAAAAGCAAAGAACTTTATGCCGCTATTTCACTGATATTTTTATCTTTACTCATTTTAGCATTACTGTTTCTTAACATTGATAAGCATAAGGTAATCAATTTAAATGCTGCAGATATTAAGGTTGTGGATGATCGTGAAGTGCTGGGTGCATCGGTTGCTAAAGTAGTAAAAACCAATCATGGTCTTGAATTCACCTGCCAAATAACAAAATCTCATCTAGCTCAGTCTTATTGTGAATTAATCATAAATCTACAAGATTTGAGCAAACAAGCCCCCTTTACTGGTTTAGACTTATCTAATTATGAGCAAATCGGCTTATGGATTAAGCATAGTCACCCAACACAACCGGGTACTCGTATTGAGCTACGTAACTTCAATACTAATTATTCTGTAAAAGGAAACGAAACAATATTAAAACACAATAGCTTAGAGTATTTAGAAGCATACGTAACTAACCCTATTTGGCTAAAACTATCTGATTTTTCTATCCCTCAATGGTGGAATAACAGTCATAATTTAATGCTAAATAATGGTGGTACTGATTTTTCAAATATTTATTCCATTGCCATAACACCCTCTGTGCAAGTTCAGCCAGGGAAATATGAGTTAACCGTTGAACGCATTGAATTAAAAGGCAAGTATATTGGCACAACAACACTTGTTGGCGTATTAATTATGTTATGGAGTATAGCGTTGGGCTATGTTATTCGACGCTTAGTACCAGCTAAAAAAGTGGAGGTTGAAATACCTGAGCAAGCGAGTCAAACTATTGAATTTGGTGCCATGAGTTGCCCGCTAACAGGCGCACTAAATCGCATTGGATTACGAAAATGTTTTGATCAATTGGCGCCCACTGATCTACAAAAACTAAGCATTATCTTCCTCAATATCGATTATTTTGAGGATCTTTATCCAAATTATGGTCATAAAACAGCAGATAAAATTCTACAGCAGTTTGTCAATGAAGTTGATAATACCTGTCGCTCCAGTGATACGGTAGCCCGATGGAATTCAGAAGAGTTTCTATTAGTATGCCCAGACACTGAGTTATCTCAAGCGATTGATGTTGCAGATAAAATAAGAGCAAGAATACAGAAAGCCACCTGGCCAAATGATATTAAAATAACCTGTAGTTCCGCTGTCGCACAAATGTATGATGAAGATCTTAATGATTTAATTACTCGTGCAAATAAAGCGCTATATAAGGTAAAAAATACCGGCAGTAACAAAACAGCAGCTTAAATAATTTCTTAAGGGGATAACCACTAATTCTAGTATTAGTGGTATAACAGGTAAGGTTTGCGTTTTTGCTTAAAATCGATAATTCCCGCTCGCCAACTTAATCTAATCTGCTCTGCACTTTTTCCTGCCATAATGGCTTTCCTTAATTTATCCGTACCCGCCAATTTATCCATAAATTTTGGACTATTAAAGAAAGTAACCTCTCTCTCTGCAAAGGCTTTATACCAGCTCAAAATATAACGCAAATTTAAACCATGACTAACAACCTGGCGAAGGTCCTCTCCTTGTACCCTTATATTCATGAATTTAGGTTTACTCGCCGCTCCTGGCATTGAAATGGGGGTAAAATTAAAGCCGCCAATATGTATATTTTCATGACCGATCACCTGAAATGGAAAAGGCGTTCCTCGGCCAATGCTAACAGGTGTTGCTTCAAAAAAGGCTAATGAGGGGTATAAAGCAATTGAATGCGCATTTGGCAAGTTAGGACTTGGTTTTATTGGTAAACTATAAGGGGAATTTCTTTGATAATGTTGTACTTTATGAACGGTAAGAGAAAGCTCTTTTTCACTTGTTAACCACCCTTCTCCTTTAATCATAAGCGCAAGCTCAGCCACAGTCATTCCGTGTAATAAAGGGATTGGATGCATGCCTACGAATGAACGAAACTCTTCTTCAAGTATCGGGCCATCAACAAAGGCGCCATTAGGGTTAGGCCTATCTAACACCATGAATTCAACTCCCGCATCAGCCGCGGCTTCCATCATATAATGCATAGTACTGATGTAAGTGTAAAAACGGACTCCAACGTCTTGAATATCGAAAATGATTACATCGAGGTTTTTCATCGTACTTAACGATGGCTTGCGGTTTTTACCATAGAGAGAAACGAGCGGTATGCCCGTTTTAGTATCAATACTTGAATCAAATTTTTCACCCGCATCACGATTTCCACGAAAGCCATGTTCGGGTGCAAAGATCATCTTAATATCTATATCTTTCTTCAACAAAACATCCACTAAATGTTCGTCAAAGACCTTAGATGTTTGATTGACTACTAACGCGACATTTTTTCCCTTTAGCTGGGGAAGATACTGCTCAACTTGCTCCGCGCCAACAATTATATTGTGTTCTACCGGTTTGCTAGTATTAGCACTAACAGGCAAGATAAAAGAACATGCATAAAAGCTAAGGAATAAGATAATTACTTTGATAGGATTAACTAATTTCATAGACGTTACATTAACAGCCTTGTTGCTCTACCGCTTTACGTAAAAAGCCTTTATTAGAAGCTAACGCAGCTTTTGCTTGAGTGCTATCTAAGCCTGTTAAGACCATTAAGCTGGCTAATTTTGTTTGATTATTTGCTTGGGCTAGTGCCATTTCTGCTGTATCAAAATCACATTCTGTCGCCTGCATCACAATACGGACAGCACGTGCATAAAGCTTCTTATTACTGGCATTCACATCAATCATAAGATTTTGATAGCTTTTGCCACTGCGGATCATGCTGGCAGTACTAAGCATATTCAAAATGAGTTTTTGTGCCGTGCCTGACTTCATTCGGGTGGATCCAGTTAATACTTCTGCGCCAACGACAGCACAAATATTAATATCACAGTTTTGTGCATAACTGCTATTAGCGCTACAACTAACACCTATCACTTTAGCGCCTTGTTCTCTGGCAAAAGCCATTCCTGATATCACATACGGCGTTCGACCACTGGCAGCTATACCCACTACAATATCTTTACTCGATAAGTTAATCGCTTTCAAATCATCAATTGCCAGTTTTCTATTGTCTTCAGCACCTTCAACTGCCTTATACATAGCGCCAGCACCGCCCGCAAGAATACCTATAACTTGCTCACTCGATACACTGAATGTAGGTGGGCACTCAACCGCATCAAGTACGCCTAACCGCCCACTAGTCCCCGCACCGATATAAATTAATCGACCACCACAAGCAAAAGCGTCAACAATAAGATCAACCCCTTGGGATATTTCAGGGAGTAACAGCCCAACAATTGAAGCAACCTTTTGATCTTCTGTGTTTATTTTTTTAAGTACGCCAAGTGAATCAAGCAAGTCTATATCTAGCGTGTTAGGGTTTTGTCCTTCTGTTGTTATATTTTTAAGCTCATTAACTAACTTTGCTTGCGTGTTCATGAAATTCTCTCGTTATGGTTACTAGGATCTTGTTTTAAATATAATCGCTTAACCATAAAATCAAGGATTAAGCTAAGGCCCGCAATATTGATCATGGTACACGGATAACTTATAATAAATAGAAAAATTAACGACATTTATTTCGTTGCCTTAATTTTACTTTCCTCCACTATTCATCAGTAAAACATTAGAATTATCACATGAGTTATACTTCCAGACTGACACAAGCCATTATCAACTTAGACGCTCTCGTTAAAAATTATCAATATCTTGATAATCTTGCAAGTAACAGCAATACCATTGCCGTTCTCAAAGCTGATGCTTATGGCCATGATGCCAGTAAAGTAGCTCACGCTTTAAGTTCAAAAGTTAAAGTATTTGCGGTTGCTTTTATTGATGAAGCGCTAGCGCTTCGTGATGCTGGCATTAAAAACACGGTACTCATTCTTGAAGGTCCTTTTAACGAAAGTGACTTTGAGATAGCGTTAGAAAATAATTTTGCTTTAATGCTGCACAGTAATTATCAACTAGAGTGGCTAAAATCAATAACCCCTGAATTTTCTGGTGAACTTTGGCTAAAAGTCGATACGGGAATGAACCGTTTAGGATTCCAAGTTGAGCAAATTGACAACGTTATGTCGCAATTATCAGCTCAACAAATAAATAACTTGGTATTATGTTCACATTTTGCCACAGCTGACCAAATTGATTGTGCTAGACCTGCCAAGCAACTCGCTAAATTAAAGGCATTAGTTGCAAAACATGGTTGTAAATATAGTATGGCCAACTCTGCAGGTATTTTGAACTGGCCCGAAAGTCATGGTCATTACAATCGATTAGGCTTAGCACTTTATGGTGCATCCCCTATAGGTGATAGTCCCAAAAGCCAACCACTCATCCCCGCTATGACATTACAAGCTAATATTATTGCAATACATACAGTGAACGTTGGTGAATCAGTAGGTTATGGCAACAATTGGCAAGCTGAACGAGAAACGAAACTAGCAACAGTAGCTATTGGTTATGCTGATGGTTATCCTCGCAACGCTAAATCAGGTACACCTGTATTTATTAATGGCGCTCAGGCACCTCTCGTTGGCCGTGTTTCAATGGATATGATCACTGTAGATATTACAGATTTAAAGCATACTGCAATCGGAGATACAGTTGAGTTATGGGGCAAAAATTTAAGTATTGATATCGTTGCACAAAACAGCGATACCATTAATTATGAATTATTAACTCGAGTGTCTAAACGCGTACCCAGAGTTTTTACCGGTTAACTAAGCGACCCAGTTTCCTTTATTCGATACCAATATATTTGTGAACTTGCACCGATAAGCGCCAATTGTTAGCTATACATGTTGCTATTGCTAACTCGGTTGCCCGCTTCTTTTGGCTAATTGGTTGTAGATATACCGGGGTATTTTCAACCTGATGCATTGCCAATAGCTCTTTTAAATCATCTACATTTTGCTCTGTAGCAACGGGGTGCTTTATTTCATTAGCACGTGACATAGCGGTTGCTAAAATATCATAACCACCGCGCATCTTGATTTTAGGAGATACGGTTACCCAGCACTTTTCTGTGGTAATAATTTCAAAGGTACCAGATGTTTCAATTTGCGTGCTATAACCTAGGTCTTCAAAGGTTTCACAAAGTGGCGTTAGGTCAACCATACAAGGTTCACCGCCAGTGATAACAATATGCTTTGCTTTAAAATGCTTTTCCTTCACTAACGCTAGAATATCTTCAGCCGAAAAATTAGCCCACTGAGAAGTCTCAGCTTTTTTAGCTAACATAATGTCAGGGCTGACTTGGTCGTCTAGTTCTATATCCCAAGTATGTTTAGTATCACACCACGAACATCCGACAGGACAACCTTGTAGTCGAATGAAAATTGACGGCTGGCCCGTGAAGGAGCCCTCCCCTTGAATGGTTTCAAAAAGCTCATTAATTTTATAGTTCATGGGTGTTATGGTTTTCTCTTCTGCAATGTGGTTTATTTTATGTGGTATTCACTTTCTGCTTTAGCCTGTTACTTATTTCAAGTAAAATAACAGTTGTTTATTATTATACCTTAGATCAATTAAGAGAGCTTTCAAATGGCTGAAAAAGTTGTTGTTATTTATTCTGGTGGCATGGATTCCTTTACTGTATTAAACCGTGCTAAAAAAGACGGAAAAGAAGTCTTTGCTTTGTCCTTTGATTATGGCCAACGCCACGTAAAAGAGTTGGAGTGCGCTAGCATTGTTTGTAAAGAGTTAGCGGTTAACCATAAGGTAATCGACATTTCAGCAATCAATCAATTACTTGCTGGCTCTTCATTAACAGATGACATTGATATTCCTGAAGGTCATTACGAAGCAGAAAGTATGAAGTCAACTGTGGTGCCTAACCGTAACATGATTTTACTTTCGTTAGCCGTAGCTTATGCTGTATCGGTTGGAGCAGAGCAGGTTTATTATGGTGCTCATTCGGGCGATCATGCTATTTACCCAGACTGTCGTCCTGAATTCGTTGAAAAAATGAATGATGTTTGTAAAATTGCAAATTATGAAAGTGTTGAAATATTTAGTCCTTATTTAAGCGTCGATAAAACAGCGATCCTTGCTGATGGTATAAAAATGGGGCTAGATTATAGTAATACTTGGACCTGTTATAACGGTCGAGAGAAAGCATGTGGGAAATGCGGTTCGTGCCAAGAGCGCTTAGAAGCTTTTGAAGAAAACAATGCCACTGACCCAATCCCATACGAATAAAGAACGTTGAACTAATTTCAGGTAGAGTAAATTACAAAAATGAAACTCTGCCTGAAACAAAATTAGGTGCACATATTGCGACTATCTTTGAATCAGAGTCAAACTACATCAGCTATTTTATCAGCTATATTTAGTAGAATTTTGCTGATAAGTTAGCAATTGATGAAGAGATGTGTCATCGAAGTTTTACACGATTCAGACGAGGAAATCATCACGAGAGGTTCCTCCACAGCGGCAATTCGGACAGAATCCTCTTTTATTCTATTTTGTGAACCATTTAACATAATGTTTTAAATAGCATATCTAACTATAGATTATTATCTTTCCATTATTTACTTTTAAGACAAAAATTTTATAACCGTTAGGTCGCTTTAGCTCTAAACTTAGAAGGTGTTCAATGAATAATTGAGGATGTCTTATGAGTGCGACTTGGAAGTATCAAGCACGACTTTTAAAGCAGATGATTGACTCAAATAATGAAACTCAGGCCCACCTTTATATGGAACGGCTATTATTGTTTCCTGTCGATATTCAAGACCAAATAATAGAAGAGATAAGCCACCTTCCACACTGTAGTAGTGACGCGATTGCTAATATTCTCGGTCATTATTCAATACAAGAGCTGAAATAATCTGAATTCTATTTAAATAACCTGAACTTTGGAGAAGCGGTACTTTCTCAACATTCCTCTTTATGCGATTCTCATCGTTAAAACATCGATAAATAGCCAGCTATTCATTAACGCTTTGCCTTGAGAATCAAATAAAATGAAACCTTGATTGGATATTTAGCTAGTTCAAGTTAAGTAGATAGTTGCTGTATTCGTAATTTTGCTATCTTATCGCGCATAGCAGCAGCTTGTTCAAATTCTAAATTCTGCGCATGCCCCTGCATTAGCTTTTCAAGCTCAACTATTTTAGTGTCAATTTGTGACGTGGTTAATAGAGGTTCTTCCGCCTGCTGGTTAATATGATAATTTGTATTAGCTTCTGCAACTTTATCAAGTGACTTAGCATCACTATAACTTCCCACGCCCATAACATCGGTAATTCTTCTAACAACGCCTTGGGGGGTAATATTGTTGTCTAAATTGTACTGGTGTTGCTTCACTCTACGTCGTTCTGTTTCATCAATAGCACGTCGCATAGAGCCCGTAATTCTATCTCCATACAGTATTGCTCGACCATTGAGATTACGCGCAGCTCGGCCAATCGTTTGAATCAAAGAACGATCGGAACGTAAAAAGCCCTCTTTATCCGCATCTAAAATTGCCACTAAAGATACTTCTGGCATATCTAAACCTTCACGAAGTAAATTAATACCCACTAAAACATCAAATTTACCTAGTCTAAAGTCTCTTATAATTTCTACCCGTTCAACCGTATCAACATCTGAATGCAAATAGCGCGCTTTAATGCCATGGTCATACAAGTAATCCGTTAAATCTTCGGCCATACGTTTAGTTAATGTAGTGGCTAAGACCCTTTCGTCTAGCGGTAGTCGTTTATTTATCTCTGATAATAAATCATCAACTTGTGTTTCAACCGGTCTAACTTCGATTTCTGGGTCAAGTAACCCTGTCGGTCTAACCACTTGTTCCGCAATATCGCTACCACATTTCTCTAATTCAAATTTGCTTGGTGTGGCCGAGACATAAATTGTTTGTGGAGAGATCGCTTCAAACTCTTCAAACTTCATTGGCCTATTATCTAAAGCGGACGGTAGTCTAAAGCCATATTCCACCAAGTTTTCTTTACGCGATCTATCTCCTTTATACATAGCGCCAATTTGTGGCACGGTAACATGAGATTCATCAATAATAAGTAAACCATCATCAGGTAAATAATCGAATAAGGTTGGTGGTGCTCCTCCCTCTTCTCTCCCTGATAAATAGCGAGAATAGTTCTCGATACCAGAGCAATAACCAAGCTCAGTCATCATTTCAATATCAAACTGGGTTCGTTGAGTAAGGCGCTGTTCCTCGACTAATTTATTATTATCTTTGAGTTGTTGTGACCTATGCTTCAGCTCTATTTTAATTTTATCTACTGCTGCTATGATTTTCTCTTTAGGCGTTGCGTAGTGTGTCTTTGGGTATACTGTTACCCGATCCAGTGTTCTTTCAACTTGTCCTGTTAGCGGATCAAATTGACTTATCCGCTCTATTTCTTCATCAAATAGCTCTACACGTAAAGCCAGCCGGTCAGATTCAGCAGGAAAAATATCAATAACATCACCGCGCACTCGATAAGTGGCACGCGCAAAAGCAACATCATTACGAGTATATTGTAGTTCAGCGAGACGACGTAAAATATCGCGTTGGTTTATAATGTCACCTCGACTGATATGTAACATCATTTTTAAATAGGAGTCAGGATCACCTAAACCATAAATAGCCGACACAGAAGCAATAATAATCACGTCTCGGCGCTCTAACAGTGCCTTAGTAGCCGATAGCCGCATTTGCTCGATATGTTCATTAACTGAAGCATCTTTCTCTATGAAAGTATCTGTCGTTGGCACGTAAGCTTCAGGCTGATAATAATCATAATATGAAACAAAGTATTCAACGGCATTATCTGGGAAAAATTCCTTCATTTCACCATACAATTGCGCCGCCAACGTTTTGTTGGGCGCTAACATCATGGTAGGTCGATTAAGTTTTTCAATCACATTGGCAATGGTATAAGTTTTACCTGAGCCGGTTACACCTAAAAGCGTTTGATGGGCTAAACCCGACTCAATACCTTCTAACAGTTGCTTTATCGCTGTTGGTTGATCACCACTAGGAGTATATTCTGAGCAAATAGTTAATTTTTTCATACCACTTGCTCCGGTGAAGCTGACTCATTATGAATAAACTCTTTGCTAAATAATCGGTAAGAAATCATGGCCATTAATACATTGCCAAGCAAAGCACCGGCAAATAAACCCGCTAAGCCGTAAAACAAACTACCTATATAGGCTAATGGTAAATAACAAACAAATAATCGTATGACACTTAACCCCAAAGCAATCATTGGCTTATGCAAAGCATTAAATGATGAGTTAGTTAATATGATAATGCCTTGTAAACCATACCCTAGTGGGAGTATCCAAATAAAGAGTTTAATTAAATCGGCAACTTCAGTCTCTTTGGTAAAAACACTTGCGATCCAATGTGCGCATAGAGCTAATATAATATAAATGACTATTTGCCAGACTAGGATAAACTTTATTGCAACTTTGTAAGCCGTTTCGACGCGATGTAATTGACCCGCTCCAAAATTTTGGCTAATAAATGGAGGTAAAGTCATCGATAAGGCTAGTACTATCAAACAAGCTATTGATTCAAGTCTTGAGCCAACACCAAAGGCTGCTACAGCTGCTTCACCATAAGAAGCCACTATTGCAGTCATAATTGCGGCAGCTAAGGGGGTTAACATATTTGCGCTTGCAGCAGGCAGACCTATTTTTAAGATATCTTTACAGGCAACAATCAGCTCTTTTATAGGCAGCATAGTTGTATGAATAAGATCGTGCTTTTTAGTTAAAATGTACAATACGAAACCTAAACCAAAAATCCACGAAATTAATGTGGCAATTGCTGCACCTTGTATACCCATCGCTGGGATTGGCCCGAATCCAAAAATAAAAATAGGGTCAAGTATGGCGTTAATCAGTCCGGCACTCCCCATTATCATACTGGGTGTTTTAGTATCTCCTGATGCACGTAATACTGCATTGCCTATCATAGGACCAATTAGACACACACTTCCGATATACCAAATATCCATATATTCATGAATTAAAGGCAATAAAGATGGCTGGGCACCAAGTAAAGTAAATAATGGATCGGTAATGAAATAACCCACTGTGGATAAACACGCAACTATAATTGCGGCTAAATACAATGCAGCTGTTGCCGCATTTTTTGCAGACTTTGTATCTTTTTTCCCTAAATACTTAGCGATAACTGCAGAGGTTCCTATACCTAAACCAATAGTTAAACTAAGTACAGTGAAGGTAACAGGGAATGTGAAACTGATAGCTGCGAGGGGTTGTGTCCCGAGAAGTCCAACAAAAAATGTATCTATTAAGTTGAATGTCATCAAAAGCACCATGCCATATATCATTGGAATGGTCATACGCTTTAAAGTATTAGCAACAGGGTCTTCGAGTAGATTAACTCGTTTTTTATTAGGTGTAACAGTATTAGTTTTGGTCATTTAATATTATCAGTGATTCTATGAGTCTGTCAGGGTAAATAATATGTAGCAGTACATTGTAAAAGATTAACTAACTTTTACCTAGTGTAGATTTATCCGATCCCCCCCCTTTATCAAAAACGATTGTTAGCTTAATGCCATAATAATAAATACGTAACACATTCCTGTATTGAGGTGTCATAACTAAAAGAACCTCAAACTTATACAATTGGGATATCAAGGAATAATAAAACACAAGTAATATAGTTAAAAAATGAGGTGGTTAAAAATCAATCTAATTATTAAATAAAGTACACAACCACCATAAGCTATTGAAATTAAGGAAATTAAAAACATTGTAGTTTTTTATTGACTTGTAGCCAAGCCAATCAAACCGTCTTAGCAACGTAAACTTACACTTTAGTCCACATAGTTATCCACAGGAATCGTGGATAACTAAGTATTTACACTATTATCAGGCTAAAAAATTACCAAGTTATCAAGGAGTACAAAAAACCGTCTAATAGTGGTGTAAAAGAACCTATTCTGAACACATCTTCAACAAACAATATTTATTTCAATAATTTATTATTTTTGTGTTGACACATAGGCCACAGGTCTTTATTATTCTGCCCCGTTAGCCACTGAGGTTAACGCGATTCCCCAATAGCTCAGTTGGTAGAGCGATGGACTGTTAATCCATGTGTCACTGGTTCGAGCCCAGTTTGGGGAGCCACATTCAACTTCATTAATAAACAGAAGTTAAAAAAGTTTATTCCCCAATAGCTCAGTTGGTAGAGCGATGGACTGTTAATCCATGTGTCACTGGTTCGAGCCCAGTTTGGGGAGCCACATTCAACTTCATTAATAAACAGAAGTTAAAAAAGTTTATTCCCCAATAGCTCAGTTGGTAGAGCGATGGACTGTTAATCCATGTGTCACTGGTTCGAGCCCAGTTTGGGGAGCCACATTCAACTTCATTAATAAACAGAAGTTAAAAAAGTTTATTCCCCAATAGCTCAGTTGGTAGAGCGATGGACTGTTAATCCATGTGTCACTGGTTCGAGCCCAGTTTGGGGAGCCACATTAAAATGTGAAACGAAACCTGCTATATGCAGGTTTTTTTTCGTCTGAAGAAAAGTTACATCGATAATAGAGCTACTTGATTCTTTAATAGTATTATCGGCAAAGCGATGGACTGTGCTCTCTTTAAACCGACATGTGCCACTAGTTCGAGTCATTCTATATAATGAGCTGGGAGCCACATTAAAGTGTAATGACACCATTTATCAATCAATAGCCACTCCCCTATCGATAACAGACTAAATGACAGACATAAAAAAACCTAACGAACTCGTTAGGTTTTTAATCGGTTACCTTTGAATTATTATTTCGCAGTAATCAATTCTTGCTTATTTTCAAAATTAAAGACCAATTTATCTTTTTTAACATCGACCTTAGCAGTACCGCCATGGGTCAATTCACCAAAGAGCAACTCATTTGCTAGTGTTTTCTTCAAGTGCTCTTGTATTAAGCGAGCCATCGGTCTTGCTCCCATGGCTTTATCATAACCATTTTCAGCTAACCATTGTTTAGCTTGCTTGGTTAATTCAAGTGAAACGCCTTTATCATCAAGCTGAGCCTGCAATTCGACAATAAATTTATCTACTACTTGATGAATAACAATGTTGTCTAAATGATTAAACCAAACAATGTTGTCTAAGCGGTTTCTAAACTCAGGTGAAAAGACTTTATTTATTTCACTTAATGCATCGAGGCTATGATCTTGCTGTTTAAAGCCGATAGATTGGCGTACCGTTTCTTGTACCCCTGCATTAGTTGTTAACACCAGAATAATGTTTCTAAAGTCGGCTTTTCGACCATTATTATCGGTTAGTGTACCGTGATCCATCACTTGCAATAGAATGTTATAAACATCTTCATGAGCTTTTTCTATTTCATCTAATAAGACGACCGCATGAGGATGCTTTATAACCCCATCAGTTAGTAAACCACCCTGCTCATAACCTACATATCCAGGGGGAGCACCAATAAGACGACTAACAGCATGTTTCTCCATATATTCTGACATATCAAAACGTAACAACTCTATGCCCAATATTTTAGCTAACTGTTGTGTTATCTCTGTTTTACCAACACCTGTAGGACCGGCAAATAAGAAAGAGCCTACTGGTTTTTCTTCACTACCTAGCCCTGCTCGAGATAACCGAATAACAGACGAAAGCTCATCAACAGCTTGATCTTGACCAAACACAACAAGTTTCAAGTTTCGGTCTAGATTTTTAAGTCCATCTTTTTCAGTAAGTGATACTGACTTTTCAGGAATCCTCGCCATTTTTGCAACAATGCTTTCGATATCGGTATTATTAATAACTTTCTTACGTTTATTAGGTGCAACAAGTTGTTGCTTAGCACCCGCTTCATCAATGACATCAATGGCTTTATCAGGAAGAAACCTTTCATTAATATATTTAGCTGACAACTGAGCTGCTGCATGTAAGGCTTTATTAGTATAACGAATGCCATGATGGCTTTCATATTTCTCTTTTAAACCTTGCAGTATTTTAGTGGTATCAGCAACACTCGGCTCCGCAATATCAATTTTTTGAAAACGACGGGCTAAGGCTCGGTCTTTTTCAAAAACACTTTGATACTCTTGGTATGTCGTCGAACCTAAGCAGCGAATTTTCCCAGCTGACAATAACGGTTTAAGCAGGTTAGAAGCATCCATCATACCGCCAGAAGCCGCACCGGCACCTATAATAGTATGAATTTCATCAATAAATAACACAGCATTCTTATCTGCTTCTAGCTCTTTTAATAATGATTTAAAACGTTTTTCAAAATCGCCTCTATATTTAGTACCTGCGAGTAATGCCCCCATATCTAGAGAATAAATGGTCGCATCAGCTAAAAACTCAGGCACTTCTTTATTGACAATTAAATTAGCTAAACCTTCAGCAATAGCCGTTTTACCCACACCAGCCTCACCAACAAACAGCGGATTGTTTTTTCTACGTCGACTCAACACCTGTAAAGTACGTTCAAGTTCATCGTCACGACCAATTAAAGGATCAATATTACCTTTTATCGCTTCTTCATTAAGGTTTACCGAAAAGTTATCAATGGTACGCGGTTCTTCTTCGCTTTGCTGTTCCCCATCCAAAGTATGTGGGGAATGTTCATCATCAATTTTTGCAATACCGTGAGAAATATAATTAACAATATCTAAACGACTAATATCAGATTTTTTCAAGATATAAGCGGCTTGTGATTCTTGTTCGCTAAAAATTGCCACTAATACATTTGAGCCGCTGACTTCATTTTTACCTGATGATTGCACATGAAATACAGCGCGTTGTAATACCCGTTGAAAGCCTAACGTAGGTTGAGTTTCACGCTCATGTTCACTTACAGGAATCGTAGGTGTTGTTTCGCTGATAAAGTCTAATAAACTTTTGCGAAGTTTTGTTAAATCCGCTCCGCAAGCACCAAGTGCTTCGATCGCTGAGGGATTATCTAATAGGGCCAACAATAAATGTTCAACAGTCATAAATTCATGGCGAGATTCTTTAGCTTGGCGAAAGGCTAAATTAAGTGATACTTCTAAGTCTTTGTTTAGCATAACTACTCCAATTTATAACTTTAGGCTTTTGTCATCACACACTTAAGAGGGTGCTGATTTTCAAAAGCGTACTGGACAACCTGTTCTACTTTTGTTTCTGCTATTTCAGCAGTATATGTGCCACAAAGGGCTTTTCCTTTATAATGAATGGTTAACATTATATCTGTTGCTTGCTCTTCACTTTTATTAAAAAAGTTACACAAGACGTCTACAACAAAATCCATTGGGGTGTAGTCATCATTAAGTAAAAAAACATAGTATTTAGCCGGCTCTTCTATTTGCTCTTTAACTGACTCTTCTACAATGCCTTCGGTGTCAAATAACTCTTTCCAGTTGCTCATATATTTATCTTAGTCTCTACTTTTTACTTTTGCTGTAACTTTTCGTGCAATTAAGCTTAAAATAATTAAAAAAAAACAGCTTTTAAACTTGACAAATTTATTAATTTATCTACGATTCTATAGGTGGCTAGTTTTTAGTCGCTTAGTCTGTTGTCTATGCACTTACTTATATTTAACTACTCTTTTAAAGCATGGTACCAAAATATAAGTAAAACATAATTGAATACTAAAGGATATAGAAGGAAGTTGAAGTATGGCACACGGTACAGTTAAATGGTTTAATAATGCGAAAGGTTTTGGCTTTATTCGCCCAGATAGTGGCGGAGAAGATATTTTCGCACACTATTCAACTATTGAGATGGATGGATATCGAACATTAAAAGCAGGACAGGATGTCGATTACGAACTAAATGATGGCCCTAAAGGTCATCATGCAGCAAGTATCAAATTAGCTGATGGCGAACTAGAATAAATATAAAATGTTACGCTAATAAGATAAAAAAACACAGCTATTAAGCTGTGTTTTTTATTGGATGATTTTCGATAGTATATGTGATCAATATTTACATATGATCAATAATACAATCTCCAAACGCTGAACAAGAGACTAACGTCGCATCATCCATAAGGCGCTCAAAATCATAGGTTACTGTTTTCGCTTTGATTGCTCCTGACATGCCTTTAAGCAATAAATCAGCCGCTTCAAGCCAGCCCATATGTCTTAACATCATTTCTGCAGAAAGAATTACAGAACCAGGATTTACTTTATTTTTACCGGCATATTTAGGCGCTGTTCCATGAGTTGCTTCAAATACAGCAACTTCGTCGCCTAAATTAGCTCCAGGAGCAATACCAATACCACCAACTTGAGCAGCAAGAGCATCAGATAGGTAATCACCATTTAAGTTTAAAGTGGCGATAACACTATATTCAGCAGGACGTAACAAGATTTGCTGTAACATGGCATCAGCAATAACATCCTTGATGATAATCTCATTACCTGTATTTGGGTTTGTAAGCGTACTCCAAGGTCCGCCATCAATCAAACTTGCGCCAAATTCATCACGAGCAAGCTCATAACCCCAATCTTTAAAAGCGCCCTCTGTGAATTTCATAATATTACCTTTATGAACCAGAGTTACCGAGTCTTTATCATTATCAATTGCGTATTGAATCGCTTGTCTTACTAAACGTTGACTTCCTTCTTTTGATACTGGCTTTATACCGATACCACAGTTATCAGTAAAACGGATATTACTAGCACCCATTTCTTCAGTTAAGAATTCAATCACCGCTTTCGCTTTATCACTACCCGCTTTATATTCTATGCCAGCATAGATATCTTCGGTATTTTCACGAAAGATGACCATATCAACTTCAGAAGGTCTTTTTACTGGACTTGGAACACCAGTAAACCATTGAACAGGACGTTGACAGACGTAAAGATCAAGCATTTGTCTTATTGCAACATTTAAAGAACTCATGCCACCACCTACGGGTGTAGTTAGAGGTCCTTTAATAGAAACTTTATATTCTTGTAATATGGCAAGTGTTTCTTCAGGAAGCCACGTTTCACTATCATACATTTTAGTCGCTTTTTCACCCGCATAGACTTCCATCCACGCAATTTCTCTTTCGCCGGCATACGCTTTAGCAACTGCTGCATTCACAACTTTTAGCATTGGGGGTGTTACATCAACACCAATGCCATCACCTTCAATAAAAGGGATTATCGGATTATTTGGTACTGATAACTTACCATCAACAAAGGTAATTTTATCTCCGGTAGTGGGGATGATGATTTGATTAGTCATAGGGCGAGCTCCACATTAAACAAGTATAAAAAGGTTATTTTACTAAAATAATTCAAAAAAGGATAAGGCACTAATCACTATTTAGTGATACCTATTATCATTACAATGAATAAACATAAATTAGACTTAAATATAATAATAAAGATAATCAAAAACTAAACATTATATTTTAGCTTTTGATTAATATAGTGCTATTTACTAGCACCTTAACTACATATTTATTTTAAAGCAATAAATTGACTTAGAGCAATGCAGATAAAATTGTATTCAATGTTTCACTTGGGCGCATTGCTTTTTCTGTAAGTTGCGTATCCGCAAAATAATAGCCATTAACATCGATAGCTGGACCTTGAGCTGCATTTAATTCAGCTACAATTTTCTCTTCTTGCTTAGTCAGTGCTTGAGCAACACCTGTGAAGCTTTCTTTAAGATCAGTATCTGTAGTTTGCTCTGCAATGGCTTGTGCCCAATACATAGCAAGATAGAAATGGCTACCACGGTTATCTAACTCTCCAACTCGACGAGATGGTGATTTATTGGTATCTAAGAATTTACCCGTTGCCGAATCTAATGTATCAGCTAATACTTGTGCTTTCGCATTGCCTGTCGATATTGCAACATGTTCAAGTGATGCTGCAAGTGCTAAAAACTCACCTAAAGAATCCCAACGTAAGTGATTTTCTTTTTCGAATTGTTGAACGTGCTTAGGCGCAGAACCACCAGCACCAGTTTCGAATAAACCACCACCATTCATTAATGGCACAATAGAAAGCATTTTAGCACTTGTTCCAAGTTCTAAAATTGGAAATAAATCAGTTAAGTAATCACGTAATACATTACCCGTAACTGAGATTGCATCTTCACCTTTAGCAACACGTGCAAGCGTATATTCGCAAGCCTTAACAGGTTCAAGAATTTGAATGTCTAAACCGTTAGTATCATGGTCAGCTAAATAAGTATTAACTTTCTTGATCATTTCTGCATCATGGCCACGATTTTCATCTAACCAAAATACAGTTGGAGTACCCGTTGCTTTAGCACGAGTTACCGCTAATTTAACCCAATCTTGAATTGGTGCGTCTTTAACCTGACACATTCTGAAAATATCACCTTGTGCAACATTCTGCTCAATCAAGATATCACCGTTATCATTCACAACACGAACAACACCGGTAGCTGACATGGTAAAAGTTTTATCATGTGAACCATATTCTTCAGCTTTTTGCGCCATTAAGCCAACATTAGGAACTGTACCCATTGTCGTTGGATTGAAAGCACCATTTTCACGACAAAAATCTACTACAGCCGAGAAAACGCCAGCATAGTTACGATCTGGGATCATAAACTTAGTATCTTTTTGACTTCCATCCGGTGCCCACATCATACCAGAGGCACGAAGAGCAGCAGGCATTGATGCATCAATGATTACATCACTAGGCACATGTAAATTAGTAATACCCTTATCAGAATCAACCATAGCCATTTCAGGACGAGTTGCATAAACAGCTTGTAAATCGGCTTCTATTTCTGCTTTTTGAGCAGCAGGTAAACGTGCGATTTTAGCGTAAACATCACCGATACCGTTATCAGCGTCGACACCTAACTGATCAAAGGTAGCTTCATGTTTAGTAAATACATCTTTATAAAATACTTTAACTGCATGGCCAAACATAATTGGATCTGAAACTTTCATCATGGTTGCTTTTAAATGCAATGAAAGTAAAACATCTTCTTCTTTAGCTTTATCAATTTCAGTTTCATAAAATTCGATTAATGCTGATTTACTCATTACTGAAGCATCGATAATTTCTTTATCAAGTAATGGTAATTTTGATTTTAATAATGTCACGTCACCATTTTGAGCAACAAACTCAATATTTATACTCGTTGCGCCATCAATAGTTACTGATTTTTCACTACCGTAAAAATCACCAGATTCCATGTGAGCAACATGTGATTTCGATTCAGGAGACCATGCTCCCATTGAATGTGGGTTGTTACGTGCGTATTGCTTAACAGAACCAGGTGCACGGCGATCAGAGTTACCTTCACGCAATACCGGGTTAACCGCTGAACCTAAAACTTTAGCGTAAGTTAGTTTAATTGATTCTTCCGCTTCATTTTGTGGTTCTGCAGGATAATGAGGTAAGTCATAACCCTTTGCTTGTAATTCTTTAATAGCCAATTCTAATTGTGGAATAGACGCTGAAATATTTGGTAACTTGATAATATTAGCTTCTGGAGTTTTAGCTAACTTACCTAACTCAGATAATGCATCATCAACGCGCTGCTCTTTAGTTAAGTATTTTGGGAAATTAGCTAAGATACGAGCGGCTAAAGAAATATCACGTGTTTCAACGTTAATGCCTGAAGAAGCAGTATAAGCTTGAATAATTGGTAATAAAGAATACGTCGCTAAGGCAGGCGCTTCATCGGTAATAGTATAAATGATTTTTGAGTTATCAGTGCTCATTGAGATTCCTACTTTAATTAGCCAAAAAGCTCCGGTGAACACATAAATATCTATTAGAATTTAATGCATATTCACCCAAGCTAAAATTTATTTTTTGCGCGCACATAGTATAGTAATTCAAAGCGTATTAATATAGCCAGGCAGAAAGGCATCACATATTTTAAAGGAAAATTAGTCTACAAATGAATCAAAGCAAAGGCTATACAAGACATACCGCTAAAAAGCAGCGAAAGGTACGACCACTTGATGAAAAGCAGATAGTCGTGCTTTTTAACAAACCGTTTGACGTGCTTTGTCAATTTACCGATGAGAACAACCGTCGTACATTAAAAGATTTCATTACCATACCAGGTATATATGCCGCAGGAAGATTAGATAGAGATAGTGAAGGCTTATTGTTACTTACCAATGATGGAAAATTACAACATCAGATTGCCAATCCAGTTAAGAAAACAGAAAAAACGTACTGGGTACAAATTGAAGGGGCGCCTTCAGAACAAGATTTAGCAAAATTACGTCAAGGTGTCGAATTAAAGGATGGTATGACTAAACCGGCTAAAGTTGCCATTATGCTCGAACCTAACGTTTGGCCACGTAACCCTCCTATAAGAGAGCGTGCCAGTATCCCAACGACTTGGCTAGAAATTACCATAACAGAAGGTCGTAATAGACAAGTTAGACGGATGACAGCAAATATAGGCTTCCCTACCCTGCGACTCATTAGATATCGTATTGGTAACTGGACATTAGACAATATTAATAATGGGGAATATAAAGTTGAGCAGTAACAACAGCGCCCTCACATCTGATCCTAATATATCTAATGAAAACGACCATGGTATAAATCAATTTAAACCAAATACAACTGTTGCTGCCGTTATCCATCACGGCGGTAAATTTTTGTTTGTTGAAGAACAAGAAAAATGTCGAGTCGTTTTTAATCAACCTGCTGGGCATTTAGAAGAAAATGAAAGTCTTACTGCAGCCATAAAGCGAGAAGTACTAGAAGAAACAGGATTACGAGTAGAACCCGATTTTTTATGCGGTATTTATTATTTTCACCGACCTGATCTTAAGCTATATTTTTTACGTTTTTGTTTTGTTGTTGAGTTAGAGCAATGGCTAAAAGGCCAACCACAAGACGATGAAATCATTGACACTCATTGGCTTACTCTTGAGCAAATAAAAGAAAAGAGTGCTCAATTACGTAGTCCTATGGTGTTAGAGTGCGTCGAAGATTACTTAGCTGGCAATAAAATTCCGTTATCGCAGCTAAAATCTAATCTTTAATCTATATCCTACTAGTTGTGCATGTTATAATTTTTCGCCTCTTATTTCAGTACACTTACTTTTAATAAATCTATTGGTCAAAACACATGTTAACAGCCTCAAATACTAAAGCCCCAGAACAAACCAAAGTCATTGTTGGTATGTCTGGAGGTGTCGACTCTTCTGTCTCTGCTTATTTGCTTAAAGAGCAAGGTTATCAAGTAGAGGGTTTGTTTATGAAAAATTGGGAAGAGGATGATACTGATGAGTATTGTGCTGCATCCCAAGATTTAGAAGATGCGCAGGCTATTTGTGACAAATTAGATATCAAATTACATACTATCAACTTTGCTACTGAATATTGGGACAATGTTTTCGAATACTTCCTTGCTGAGTATAAAGCTGGACGTACACCCAACCCTGACATCATGTGTAATAAAGAAATAAAGTTCAAAGCATTTTTAGAGTTTGCTTGTGAAGACTTAGGTGCAGATTACATAGCTACAGGACATTACGTTCAACGTGAGCTACGCGATAATTCATGGAAAATGATACGAGGTCTTGATAATAACAAAGACCAAAGTTATTTTCTCTACACACTCGACGAAGCACAGTTAGCGCACACTTTATTTCCTGTCGGCCATATTGAAAAGCCTGAAGTACGTGCTATTGCAGAAAAAGCTGGATTAATCACCCATAACAAAAAAGACAGTACTGGCATTTGCTTTATCGGTGAACGTAAGTTTAAAGACTTTTTAGGTCAATATTTACCTGCTCAGCCCGGTATTATTGAATCAGCAGAAGGTGTTGCTGTCGGTCATCATGATGGGCTTATGTATCATACTTTAGGGCAACGCAAGGGTCTACGCATTGGCGGTTTAGCTGATGCAGGTGAAGAGCCTTGGTATGTTGTTGAAAAGGATTTATTACGCAACGTACTGATTGTTGGACAAGGGCATAACCACCCTCGCCTATTTTCTAAAGGCCTAATTGCCAATCAATTACATTGGGTTGATAGAAAAGCACTAACATCTAGCATTCAATGCACAGTGAAAACTCGTTATCGTCAAGAAGATGTTTCCTGCACTGTTACTCCTATAACCGACTCTGCTACCGAAGAATATCAAATAGACTTTACTGAGCAACAAAGTTCAGTGACTCCTGGACAGTCCGTTGTATTTTATCAAGATGATGTCTGTTTAGGCGGTGGTATTATTGATACCCTTATTCGCTAACTTATAGGCATTGCCTAAGCCAAGCCCATCTAATGACTAGATAAACTAAATACTAGAGAAAAAATGAAAGATCAAACAATTACCTTTGCCGCTATTTGCCAAGTAGCTTATCAAGTACAACAAGTATCCCGTACAGGTCAAATCACTGATGAAGAATTCAGTGTTTTATTACAAAGTATCATTGAAACTTCGCCAGTAAATACCTTAGCGGTTTATGGTGGTGAGATCGATAATATCAAGACAGGACTTGAGCTCTTAATCAACCACTTAGGCAATGATAATGGTACAAGTAGTGCAAAAAAGCACAAAGATCCCGAATTAACTCGCTATATCATTAGCTTAATAAATCTAGAAAGACGTCTTGCTAAACAGCCTAAACAGCTTAATGCTCTCGGTGAGCGTATAAACGCAATCGAGCGGCAACTTGAGCACTACACTCTGACCAGTGACACTTTAACGGCGAGCTTTGCTAGTATTTATAGCGATATTATTAGCCCGCTAGGTCATAAAATTCAGGTCACTGGCGAGCCAAGTATTTTAAAGCAAAATGTAAACCAATATAAAATTAGAGCCTTACTATTAGCGGGTATTCGTGCAGCCGTATTATGGCGACAAGTCGGCGGTAAAAGACGCCACATATTACTCAGTCGTAAGAAAATAGTCGACTCCGCAAAAGAATTACTTAAATCTATTCGATAAAATTTAAACACTATTTAACTCTTAAATTAAGCCGATTAATTAAAGAGAATATTAATATAACCTAGGAAAAATTATGGAACTTTCAGCATTAAGTGCAATATCACCTGTAGATGGTCGTTATGGTAGCAAGGTAAAATCATTACGCCCTATTTTTAGTGAATTTGGCCTAATTAAATACCGTGTTACTGTTGAAGTACGTTGGTTACAAAAACTTGCAGCTACTAGCGCAATAGCAGAGGTTCCTGCATTTTCTGAACAAGCAAATGATGTATTAAATAATATTGTTGCTAACTTTAGTGAAGAAGATGCTTTAACGATCAAAAAAATTGAAGCGACAACTAACCATGATGTAAAAGCGGTTGAATACTTCTTAAAAGATAAAATTGCTGATAACGCTGAATTAAACGCTGTGACTGAATTCATTCACTTTGCCTGTACTTCAGAAGACATCAACAACTTATCACACGCATTAATGTTAACTGATTGTCGTGAAAATGTATTATTACCAGAAATGGATAACATTTTAGCGGCGATGAAAGCCTTAGCGATTGAATACAAAACGATTCCAATGATGTGTCGTACTCATGGCCAGCCAGCCTCACCTAGCACGTTAGGAAAAGAGATGGCTAACGTTTATGTGCGTCTACAACGTCAACGTGAGCAAATTGCTAACGTTGAAATGTTAGGTAAAATTAACGGCGCTGTAGGTAACTATAATGCTCACCTTAGCGCTTATCCTGAAGTTGATTGGCATGAATACGCTAATGAGTTTGTTACTTCATTAGGTTTATCATTCAACGCATTTACCACACAAATTGAACCGCATGACTATATTGCTGAGTTATTTGACGCAATCGCACGTTTTAATACCATTTTAATCGATTTTGATCGTGATATTTGGGGTTATATTGCTATGGGTCATTTCAAGCAGAAAACTATCGCTGGTGAAATTGGTTCATCAACTATGCCACATAAAGTTAACCCTATTGATTTCGAAAACTCAGAAGGTAACTTAGGCATTGCAAACGCATTATTCACTCACTTATCGCAGAAATTGCCTATCTCTCGCTGGCAGCGTGACTTAACTGACTCAACAGTGCTACGTAACTTAGGTGTTGGTTTTGCTCATACAATGATTGCTTATGGTGCTACATTAAAAGGCATTAGTAAGTTAGAAGTAAATGAAGCTAACTTAGCAGCTGAATTAGACAGTAATTGGGAAGTATTAGCAGAGCCAGTACAAACGGTTATGCGTCGTTACGGTATTGAAAAACCTTATGAAAAACTAAAAGAATTAACTCGTGGCAAACGTGTTAATGGCGACTCTATGCGTGCTTTTATCATGACGCTTGAATTACCTGAACATGCTAAAGCTCAGTTATGTGAAATGACACCTGCTAGCTACATTGGCCGTGCAGTTGCTTTCATTGATGAACTAAAATAATCTTTTCTTTCATGTTTTGACTATAAAAAAGAAGGCTCTGCCTTCTTTTTTTATTTCTATACCCATGATACTTCAAGATGCGCATTTCAGGATGCCTGTGCGATTCATGATCGAGGCGCATCTTTTTATTAAGGGTTATTCCCTTAAAAATAGATGCAACGAAAAGCATGGTTTTCTCAGACATCCCCGTAGGGCTGGTTTAGAAATTTTTTATGCTACGTTATTGATTTCGATAAGGGAACAACCATTATCTAAAACCACTTAATGTGATTTATTTTGATTGCCACAATGACTCATCATTAAATAACTTATACAAACCATCAGCACGACCAATTAATAAATGAGCAAATTTATTTTGTTCTTCATTCTTCGCTTGTAATAAGTTTTCAGCTTGCATTTGCCACTTTAAGGAAAAATGTCTTAATGCTTCACGAGCATTAGGAGCAACATCAACACCGCTGTGATCGCTAGGTAAGTCTCCACATAAAACCCAAAACTTATTACCGTCTATTGATGTTAACTTCCACAATGCTAATATCGGTACTAAATAACGACTCTCATCAACCTGAACACTCTGTGTAACAACACCTTTCTCGGCTAGGTATTTAGTAGCAACTTGATATTGCGTTTTTATCCATTGCTGTTGCTGCGCTTCTGTCATTTGTACTGCTTCGGTCATTTTAATTCTCAGTTATTCGAATTTATCTTAGATTAGTTATTTATAGCATAACGCTGTTTGTCACGATAAATTTGCATGTTGTAGCTTTTCGCTTACAGCTTGCGTCCTAAGTGTAAATTGTTAATTTTATCAGTAACTAGCTTGAGTATTTTCTAGGTGCTATCGTTCCTTAACAACATTACAACACATTTAAATTGCCTTTTCTAGCAAGAAAGAATGGAGAAAAACAATGGCTTTATTTGATTTACCCGATTTTGACGACCACGAGCAAGTGGTTTATTGCAGCGATGAAGCAAGTGGTCTTAAGGCTATAATTGCCGTACATAGTACCAAGCTTGGAGCAGCTGTAGGTGGCTGTAGAATGTGGGATTACGCTGACGATGATGAAGCCCTGGTTGATGTTTTACGATTATCTAAAGGTATGACGTATAAAAATGCTATGGCTGGTCTTAGCATGGGTGGAGGAAAGTCTGTCATTATTGGTGATGCTAAAAAACTAAAATCTAAAGCGTTATTCAAAGCCTTTGGTGAAGCATTAAATAGACTAAATGGACGTTATTTAAGTGCAGAAGATGTCAATATTACTACCAGTGATATTGACATCACAAACAGCGTTACCCCGTTTGTAACAGGCACAGAAGGCAAAAGTGGTAACCCTGCACCTTTTACCGCGCTTGGAACTTTCCTCGGTATCAAAGCGTCAGTAAAACATAAACTTAATCGTGATGATCTAACCGGTCTAAAAGTCGCCATTCAAGGTTTAGGTAGCGTAGGTTATCAATTATGTGAGCACCTGCACAAAGCTGGGGCAGAACTTGTTATCACTGATATCAATCAAACAGCTTTAGACATGGCTGCTACTGAGTTTAATGCCACCATAGTTGGCTTAGATGAAATATACGATCAAGACGTCGATATCTATGCCCCATGTGCTCTTGGTGCCACTATTAATGATGATACGCTTAGCCGTTTAAAGGCAGTAATTATCGCAGGTTGTGCGAATAACCAATTAGCCGAGCCTCGCCATGATCAAGCTTTGTTAGAACGCGGTATATTATACGCACCCGATTATGTGATTAATGCAGGTGGTATCATCAATATTTCGTTTGAAAATAATTATGATCATGAAAAAGCGACCGAAAAGGTTGGCGATATTTATCACACTTTATTAGATATTTACGCTAAAGCAGACGCTCAAGCAAGACCTACTGGTATCATTGCTGATGAAATGGCGCGAGAAATAATTGAAAAAGGTGGCAAAGATTAGGCCGCATTATTAAGGCTTATTATCTTTGATGTATAAATGGATATAAAAAAACCAGCACTAAGCTGGTTTTTTTATTAATTAAATTAGCTAAAAACTAATCAATTAACTGATACTGCTCACGCAAAATGGCAATAATTTCAGCTTTAGGATTATCAGATAAAACAATTTTATTACCGGTAATTTTTTCTGCTATATCGGTATAAGTTTTTGATACATCCATCAGCACTGATAGCGGAAGTTTATTGTCACGTGCTAATGCTTCACGCTCACTCATACGATCTTTGTTTAATAAAATATCAGCATCCGGAAAATGGTTTAATAGTAACTGTCGGAAACCTTCTTTGGAGTTTTCAACAACCTTACCTGCTCGGTATTGTTCGCCATCCCATATTCTTGAAGAATCAGGCGTACCTACTTCATCCATATAAATCAGTTTGTCATCGCCATTAACATCTTTGACATAGCCAAACTCAAACTTTGTATCGACAAACACTTGGTCTATTTTTGATAAAGCGGTAGAGATAACATCAAAACCTTCAGTAAGCAGTTTTTCATACCGTGCAATATCATCGACTGATTTAAAGTTGAATGCTTCAAAATTATCTTCAATGTTTTTACGAGTAATATTTACATCATCGACCGCTGGTACACCGGGAATACCTTCTAATATACCTTTAGTAGAAGGTGTTTGTAGTAGTGAAGTTAACTTACTATCTTTCGCTAATCCTTCAGGTAATTCAATACCACAAAAGTCTCTTTCACCCTTAGTATATGAACGCCACATTGAACCTGTAATGTATTGACGACAAATGGCTTCAATCATTACCGGCTTAGCTTTTTGTACAATCCATACAAACGGGTGTGGAATATCTAGAATATGGCTATCGGCAAGACCTTGTTCTTTGAACATTTTGAACCAATGGTTTGATATTGCATTAAGTGCTGCGCCCTTACCAGGAACACCACGCATATCATTCTCACCTGACCAAATACAATCAAAAGCAGAAATCCGATCACTTATCACCATAATAGCTAACGAAGTATCACTGGGAACATCATAGCCTTTTTCTTCGATAAGACGTTTGCTATCTGTTGCTGTTAACCAATAAACAGAACGTACTTTACCGCTATGTACAGGTGAATCCGTACGGATAGGAAGATCGTTATTAACAGCTAAAACTTTATCAGCTAGGTTCATACTTAGTTCTCTTGATTATTTATTTTGGTTAAAGATTAAATATTTTCAGCACGTATAAAAATTGCTGCTTAACTAACGTTACTTAAGGTTTCTATCACAATGGTAAGAATTATTATGTAGAAATGGACTGTAATAAAATAATTTTAATTAAACACTATCTTTTAAAAATAAAAAGGACGCTATAAAGCGTCCTTTTTTTTAAGCTTAACTAAATTTTAGCTAAGCCTACATTACTTTACTTAAGCAGCTAAAGAAGCTTGCGCTTTTTCAACTAAGAAAGTGAATGCTGCTTTGTCGTATACTGCGATGTCAGCTAGGATCTTACGATCAATCTCAATAGAAGCCTTTTTAAGACCATTAATGAATTTGCTGTAAGATAAACCATTTTGACGAGCTGCTGCGTTAATACGAGCGATCCAAAGCTGACGGAATTGACGTTTACGTTGACGACGATCGCGGTAAGCGTATTGACCTGCTTTAGTTACTGCTTGATAAGCAACACGGTAAACACGACTACGTGCTCCGTAATAACCTTTAGCTTGCTTTAGAACCTTTTTGTGACGTGCACGAGCTTGTACACCACGTTTTACTCTAGCCATTTTCTATCTCTCCTAATTAACCGTGACGTAAAAGTTTTTTAACTGACTTAATGTCAGATGCGGCGATCATGCATTTAGCACGAAGATGACGCTTAACTTTAGTACGACGCTTAGTCAAGATATGACGAAGGCCAGCTTGTTTGAACTTGTAGCCAGAGGCTGTTTTTTTAAAGCGCTTTGCAGCACCTTTATTGGTTTTCATTTTAGGCATGTGAATAATTCTCAAATTTATACCGTTTCTAATAAAAAAAAGGTATATGCCAAATATTAAGTAGCGAGGGCGAAACTGACGTTTATCACAATATAACGTGAAAACAATCAATTTACTTGCAAGCCTGTACTACCAGCGTAAAGATAAAATTGGTGAATTAAACTTCTATTTAATAAAAAGTAAAAGTTTAATTACTTGTCAAACCAAGGATTATCTATTTTTAGGGGCTAAAACCATCACCATTTGACGTCCTTCCGCACGACGCGGGAAGAACTCAAGTACGGTTAACTCTTCTAAATCGTTTTTAACACGCGTTAAAAGTTGTAAACCTAACTCTTGGTGGGCCATTTCACGGCCACGGAAACGTAATGTTACCTTGACCTTGTCGCCGCCTTCTAAAAAGCGTTTCAGGTTACGTAATTTCACCTGATAATCGCCTTCATCTGTACCAGGACGGAATTTAATTTCCTTAACCTGTATTTGTTTCTGGTTTTTACGTTGTTCTTTCTGTTCTTTAGCTTTTTCATAGATAAACTTGCCGTAATCCATCACACGACAAACGGGTGGTTTAGCAGTAGGGCTAATTTCAACAAGATCAACACCAGCGTCATCCGCTTGGTCCATTGCTTCATCTAATGTAACGATGCCACCAGGTTCTCCGTCAAACTTAATCAAACGAATTTCGTTGTCTAGGATATCTGTAATTAACTCATTCAAACGATGAGCTGGCTCTTTACGCCCGCCTCGTTGTCCACCTTTAATAGCCATGTTCCTCCAAAGAACTCTTTAATTTATTTAATCTCTGCCTTTATTCTATAGAATTATAGAAAAGGCAGACTATTTTGCTTTTATTATGTTATCCGTTTATAACTTTATCGTTATTTTAGTTTTACTGACGAGATTTAACTTCATCAGATAACTTAGCAATAAAGTCATCAACCGACATTTTTCCTAAATCTTCACCACTTCGAGTTCGAACGGATATTTCACCGGATTCCATTTCTTTATCACCAACAACTAATAAATAAGGAACTCGCTTCAAAGTGTGCTCGCGGATTTTAAAGCCTATCTTCTCATTTCTCAAGTCTATTTTTGCTCTAAAGCCATTTTCTTTTAGTTTTTTAACAACTTTCTCACAATATGGTGCTTGTTTATCGGTAATATTCATAATTGTTGTCTGAATAGGCGATAACCATGTTGGAAACTTGCCAGTGAACTCTTCGATTAAAATACCAATAAAACGTTCTAATGAACCTAAAATTGCTCGGTGAATCATTACCGGAGTATATCTTTCGTTATCTTCACCAACATAAGTTGCACCTAAACGCTCTGGTAATGCAAAATCAAGTTGTACTGTGCCACATTGCCAAGCACGACCTAAACAATCCATTAAAGTGAATTCTATTTTAGGGCCGTAAAAAGCACCTTCACCCGGTAAGTATTCAAAGGCAATATTACTGTCTGTTAATGCTTGTGCTAAACCTGCTTCTGCTTTATCCCAGATTTCATCACTACCAATACGGTTGTCTGGACGTGTAGAAAGCTTCACAACAACATCTTCAAAGCCAAACGAGCCGTAGACGTCATATACCATTTCAATACATTTTTTAACTTCAGCTTGAACTTGTGATTCCATACAGAAAATATGAGCATCATCTTGAGTAAAGCCACGAACGCGCATTAAACCATGTAAAGACCCTGAAGGCTCATTACGATGACAACAGCCAAATTCAGCAATACGCAATGGTAAATCACGGTAAGATTTCAAACCTTGATTAAAAATTTGAACATGACCAGGACAGTTCATTGGTTTAATTGCGTATTCACGCTTTTCTGAGGTAGTAGTAAACATGCCATCAGCATATTTGTCCCAGTGACCTGATTTTTCCCAAAGACTTCTATCCATCATCATTGGTGCTTTAACTTCGTCGTAATCATATTCGTGTAACTTTTCACGAATAAATTTCTCTAACTCAGTATAAATAGTCCAACCATCGTTATGCCAAAACACCATGCCTGGTGCTTCTTCTTGCCAATGGAATAAATCTAATGTTTTACCAATTTTACGATGATCGCGTTTTTCAGCTTCCGCTAAACGTACTATATAAGCTTTAAGTTGCTTTTTATCAGCCCATGCTGTGCCATAGATACGTTGCAACATTTTGTTGTCTGAATCGCCACGCCAGTAGGCACCAGCAACTTTCATTAATTTAAAGTGATGACAATGACGCATGCTTGGTACATGAGGACCACGACACATATCAATGTATTCTTGGTGATGATATAAAGCCGGTGTATCTGTTTTCTCAATGTTCTCATCAAGAATGGCTAATTTGTATGTTTCGCCACGTTCAGTAAAGGCGTCATAAGCATCTTGCCAAGAACCTGTCTTTTTAACAACTTCATAACCAGTACGTGCTAGTTCAGTCATGCGCTTTTCAAGCTTAACTAAATCATCTTCACTAATTGATTCATCAAGATCAATGTCATAATAAAAGCCATTTTCGATCGTTGGACCGATAGCCATTTTAACATTTGGGTATAACTGTTTTATTGCATGCCCTAATAAATGTGCACATGAGTGACGAATGATCTCAAGACCTTCGCTATCTTTGCTCGTAATAAGCTGCAAAGAAGCATCTTGAGTAATTAGTTCACAGGCATCTACAAGGTTTCCATCGATACGACCAGCAATGGTTGCTTTAGCAAGACCAGGACCAATATCAAGAGCAACATCCATTATAGATACAGCATTTTCAAAAGAGCGTTGTGAACCGTCAGGGAGAGTAATTACAGGCATGTTTTTCCTTATCAGTGGCGGCGCACACGAAGCGTCGCTTGAGTTTTAATAGTTAAAAAATAAATGGTATTAGCCGCTGCGTCCTGCAATAGCTTTTTTATGTTCATCCTGAACATAAAAAAGAGCCTATAGCTCTTTTTTTAAATTAGGTTTTTTACCCGATTATTGTAAAAGCCTTACCCTTTTTAAACAAGGGTTTTCAACAAGGTTTGAACAATTAATACTGTTTATACCTGCTTTAAATTCGACTGCTGTCAAAACTATCCTATAACAAAGTTATGTTTGTGGAATAAATGACAAAACTATCAGCGCCGAATCTACATAGCACTTTACCGAAAAATCAGTAATACTATTGATAAATAATTTAATAACCAGCTGAATTTAGTGAAAAAAACGTCCTGTCTTATCATACTGCTACTTTTTAGTTCTCTACAGTTATCCTATGCCGCACAAGTCCCATGGAAGTTATGGAAAAAAACCAGCGCACAAAGCGTTAGTTACCGTCCCGCTATAATAAATGGTCAAACTGACGACAAGCTAATTGAAATTAAGGCTACGGCGACAGTCAAATCAAGTATCTCTGGGTTTTTATTCTTTTTACAAAATGTCGATAACACCCAACATTGGTTAGTTAATGCCAGTGAAAGCAAAATAATTAAGCAATATTCAGCGACAGAAAATAGCTTCTATATAAAACTGACTAAAATCTGGCCTTTACAGGCAAGAATTTTAATACTCAATTCTCTTTATTGGCAAAACGATGACTTAAGTGTTGAGATAAAATTAACAGATGCCGTAAACGTTGAAGACTATATGCTTTTGGCTGTGAGCAATTTAAAGGATTACTTACAAGTTAAAACCCACAGTGCTCATTGGAAAATAATGCCTAAGCAGTCAGAAGAGGAAGGTAGTGAAATTGCTATTGAATATATTTTTATTGCTGATGGTCGGGGGGAGACACCAAAGTGGTTGGCTGATCATCTAGCGCTTAAATCTATTTGGAAAAGTATGCGAAATATTAGGCGACAATTACCAAAAGAAAAATGGCAACAACAAACAATAAAAGGGATTACTGAATTATCTACAATACCTTTAACTGATAAACCTTAACGAATAACGACGAGAGCATCACCAATAACCAAGACATCAAAAGCTTAGTCAGATTTCAATCATCCTTAATCCATTCATCGTCATTCCCGAGTTCTCTTGTCGGGAATCCATCGGCACAATAAAACTAAAAACTGGATCCCCGATTAATATACCACGGGGATGACGTCCCTAAGCCATGTGCATAGGAACATTAATTTACTGCTCAGCTGTAATAGCTAATGCCATTGCCTCAGCAATTTTAATACCATCAATACCTGCAGATAAAATTCCACCCGCATAACCCGCACCTTCACCAGCAGGGTAAAGACCTTGCGCGTTAAGGCTTTGTAAGGTCTCTTTATCTCTCGTAATTTGAATAGGTGATGAAGTTCGAGTTTCTACTGCGGTTAATGTTGCTTCGGCCATTGAAAAACCCTTAATTTTTTTATCAAAAGCAGGCAGTGCTTCTCTAATTGCAGCTATCGCATAATCGGGTAAGGTTTCACTTAAATCGCAATAAGTTACACCTGGTTTATAAGACGGGGCTACTGAGCCGTGTTCGCCACTTTTACGTCCTGCAAGAAAATCACCTACAAGCTGTACTGGCGCATCATAACTTTCGCCGCCAAGTTTAAACGCTTTTGCTTCTAAGTTACGTTGAAATTCCATACCCGCAAGTACATAATCTCTATCTGAAGCAAACTCACTGGTGATGAAATCTTCCGGTTCAATACCCACAACAATAGCACTATTCGCATTACGCTCAAGACGAGAGTATTGGCTCATACCATTAGTCACTAAACGGCCCTCTTCCGAGGCAGCGGCAACAACAGTTCCCCCTGGACACATACAAAAACTGTAAACTGAACGGCCATTACTACAATGGTGAACTAACTTGTAATCTGCCGAGCCTAAAATTTCATTACCGGCATTATTGCCAAAGCGTGCTTCATCTATGACCGCTTGTTCATGTTCAATACGAAAGCCAACAGAGAAGGGTTTTGCTTTCATGTAAACATCTTCATCAAATAACATACTAAAGGTATCACGAGCACTATGTCCGATAGCTAAAGCAATATAGTTAGTCTCTATATGATCACCATTAGAGAGAGTTAACCCTGTCACTTTTTTGTTTTGGTAACCTTCAATGCCCTGCGCGGTACATTCATTACCTTCAACATCAGTAAAGTGAATTTTATCTACTCGCTGGTTAAATCGAACTTCACCGCCAAGTTCAAAAATTTTGGCGCGCATTTTTTCAACCATAGTTACTAATTTGAACGTACCAATATGGGGTTTGCTTACGTAAAGGATCTCTTCAGGTGCACCCGCTGCCACAAATTCATGAAGCACTTTACGACTATAATGCTTAGGGTCTTTAACTTGACTATAAAGCTTACCGTCTGAGAATGTACCTGCTCCCCCTTCACCAAATTGCACATTGGATTCAGTATTTAATATTTTTTTACGCCAAAAACCGAAAGTGTCTTTGGTGCGTTGTCTAACTTCTTGACCACGCTCTAACACAATAGGATTAAAGCCCATTTGTGCCAACACTAAACCTACAAATAAACCACAAGGTCCCATACCAATAACAACTGGGCGATTTTTAAGGTTCTTTGGTGCTTGGCTAACAAATTTGTAAGCCATATCTGGCGTTTCTTTTACTTGGGTATCAGCAATAAATGTTGCAAGAAGCGCTTCGTCAACATTCGTTTCAACATCAAGGGTATAAATTAAGAAAATACTATTTTTCTTACGTGCATCATAACCACGTTTAAACACGGTGAATTTTATTAACTGAACGGCTTTTATTGATAATTTAGTTAAAATTGCTTGTTCAAGTTCGTGCTCTTGATGATCAAGCGGAAGTTTAATATTGGTTAAACGAATCATTCTGTTGAGATCCAGCATAGGAAGAGTAATATTTTTCACTATTTTACCTGTACGCCATCATTTTATAAACAAGAGATTGAATTTGCTCCCAACAAAGGTATGATCCACACCATTATTAAGATAAAAATTAACAAATTTAGATAAAGCCATGGCATTTGTAGTAACCGATAACTGTATATTATGTAAATACACTGACTGTGTGGCAGTGTGCCCTGCTGATGCGTTTTATGAAGGACCTAATTTTCTCGTGATTAGCCCTGATGATTGTATTGATTGTGACTTATGTCCTGTTGAATGCCCTGCAGGTGCTATTTACCAAGAAGATGAAGTACCCGCAGACCAGCAAGAATTCATTGAACTGAATGCCGAACTAGCAAAACACTGGCCCAGAATTACCGAAGTAAAACCGCCATTAGAACAGGCTAAAAAATGGGATGGCGTTGCAGATAAAATCCAATATTTAGAGACTCAGTCAGATGACTAAAATGTATTAAATAAATATTTTTTTTCAAGACAACACTCTGTAGGAAAGCAGCTATACTAAAGAACATATAATTACTCTTGGAGATAACTATGTGGCATAGCATTGAACAAGCCATTAGCGTTGAAACTGGGAAGTCATTTTATATTTCAGAAAAAAAAGAAATATCGACAAGACCGGCCAGCAGTTCCTCATTCACTTGTTCATATGATAATAAAGAGCCACCTCCAAATTTATCATTCAAAATAACTGACGGACACCGCAGTTATTTTCTAAAAATCAACAACAAAGACTATCTAGAAAACTTCCAAGCGGAAGCATACTCATTAAAACAACTTAATAGCTTAGCGAATATTGCCAGTCCTAACGTGACAGCTATAGGCACTAGTTTAGACAAGAGCTTCTTAGTACTCGATTATATTGACTTTAGTAAAGCAAAACCTATGCTTTGGTATCAACTTGGTCAACAGCTCGCTCAAATGCATTACGAAAATCGCCACGGTCAATTCGGTTGGCAACATGATAATTTCATTGGCAGTACAATTCAGCCCAATCATTGGAGCAGTAACTGGACAACCTTTTTTTCTGATCAACGAATTGCTTGGCAATTACAATTGCTGTCTGAGCGTTCCATTATGCTAGGTAATATTGAGCATATTACCCAAGTTTGTCACGACGCATTACTGCACCATCAAGTGTCTCCTTGTCTGGTTCATGGTGACTTGTGGCAAGGTAATACTGGTTTTTCTGGTGAACAAGCTATGATATTTGACCCTGCTTGCTATTATGGCGACCGAGAAGTGGATATTGCCATGACCGAACTATTTGGTCACTTTCCTGATGATTTTTATCATGGCTACCAAGCAGAATATCCCTTAGATGATGGTTACGAACAAAGAAAACTAGTCTATAATTTTTACCATATTTTAAATCACGCTAATATTTTCGGCGGCATTTATATTGATCAAGCCAAAGCAACCTTATCAAGAATTATGTCATTACCATTACACTAATAATTTAAGATAATAAGTAGATATACAAATACTCGTTTTCCAGAAAAAATTTCGACTGTTTTTTAGTCATTTAATTAAAAATAGTTATACTGAATAAACTCGATTATATGAAATCGAATACCCCTTACTTACGGAGGCTATATGACCATTAAACTAAGTGAAAAACGCATTACTTGTCCTCACTGTGGTCATCATTTGCACGCGACCCTAGATGCCTCTGCTGGTGATCAAGATTATTACGATGAGTGCCCTTCTTGTTGTATGGAGATTCACTACAATTTGCATGTTGATGAATACAGAAAAAAGATTCAATTAACCGTAGATAGTGATGATGAGCAAGTCTTCTAGACATCCTCATTCAAGACTCTGTAAATTGTACTAATAAAAACCTGGATTACTTTACTTTTAAAGAGACTGTTTGCCTTGTTTGCTCAGGCTATCTCATCTATGATGCTTGAAATTTGGCAATACCGATAATCGCTCCCCTTCTTCTTTACTAAAGTAACCAATGACATGAATTTAGCTGATTTCTTCACCCATAGTAAAAGCTTATTAAAACTCACTTATCCCATTTTAATCGCGCAATTAATTCAAAACTTAATGGGCTTTGTCGATATTGTTATGGCCGGACGCGTCAGCGCTACTGATTTGGCCGCGGTTGCCGTAGCGAATAGTATTTGGTTACCACTTATATTGACCATTTATGGCTTAATAATGGCACTTTCTGCTATTGTTTCTCAGCTGGCCGGTGCCAAAAACTATAGCAAAATAGTAGAACAAACCTATCAAACCGCTTGGATATCTTTAGTGTTAGGTTTATCACTGATACTTCTCTACTACCTACTCATTCCTATAGTGTCACCACTCGTCACTTTAGAGAGCAACCTTGAAGAGTTGATGTTCGATTACTTAGGTTTTATTGTTTGGGGTGCTCCTGGCTTTTGTTTATACCTTGTACTAAGAAATTATTCCGAAGGCCTTTCATACACTAAGCCAACGATGATTATTAGTATCATAGGTTTACTGGTCAACATCCCTGCTAATTATATTTTCATCTATGGAAAATTTGGCATGCCTGCTCTAGGCGGTGCTGGGTGTGGAGTAGCCACAGCACTCGTTTACTGGTCTATGTTTATCAGTATGCTTATTTATTGCTTTTATTCAAAGGTACTAAAACAAGCAAACTTATTTAGTGCGTTTTATTGGCCCGTATTAGCAGAAATCAAAGCAATATTAGGTTTAGGTATTCCAATCGCTTTATCACTTCTTTTTGAAGTGAGTCTTTTTGCTATTGTTGCTATTATTTTAGTGCCCTTTGGCGCGCAAGTGGTCGCAAGTCATCAAGTAGCATTAAACTTTACTGGTCTAGTATTCATGGTGCCGTTAAGCATAGCCATGGCTACCACCATTAAAGTCGGCTTTGCTATTGGTAATAAAGACTTCAAACAAGCAAGAGATTACACCATGTACTCTATCGTTCTGGGCTTAGCCCTCGCTTGTATCACGGCGCTAATAACCGTACTTTTTAGAACACAAATTGCTGGTATTTACAGTACAGAAGCTCCCGTTATTGAATTAGCAGCCAGTTTAATGTTACTTGCTACCATTTATCAATTTTCAGATACTATTCAAGTTGTCTCTGCAGGCGCATTACGCGGCTATAAAGACACTAAATCTATATTATATATAACCTTTGTATCATATTGGCTTGTGGGTTTATCTGTAGGCTTAATTTTAGGTGTCACCGATTGGATTGTTCCAAGAATAGGACCTTATGGCTTTTGGATTGGTTTTATTGTTGGTTTGACCACAGCAGCAATATTGCTCGCTTGGCGCTTACGAATAATTCAAGAGCGAATTAAAAATAATACTTTTGTGCCGGAAGAAACTGACACCTTGATACATATTTCTTCAGGTAAAATAGATGACTAGCACAACTTTCGGACATATTGCTGGTAAAACCAGCAAACGAATCTTTTTTTCAATTGAATTAAACAAAACTACTTGCAAGGCGATTAACCAAAAGCTAACATAGCGCTCGTTGAGTTATCAACATGTGCTCGCTTAGCTCAGTTGGTTAGAGTACTTGCATGACATGCAAGGTGTCACAGGTTCGAGTCCCGTAGCGAGCACCAAATTAGGGTTTAATAACCCTCTAAGAAAACCCGTAAAGCCCATAACCAAAGGCTTTACGGGTTTTTTTATGTCTAAAGCTATTTCATGCAGTTCCGTGACATCCCCACTTTTTAGGAGTACCAGACAAATCTATCAAGTTGCGGTACTCCAAAATGGCCAAATTAACAAAACCACTAACCAACACAAAGGTTAAGCAAGCTAAACCCAAAGATAAGCTGTACAAGCTTAGTGACGGCGACGGTTTTGTTAAGGGTTAAACCCAACGGCTCTAAACCATGCCTGTTAGATTACTTTAAACCTTACACAAAAATCATATTGGAGTGAGCTTTATAACCCCCTCTACATTAAATCTAAAATACTTTACCTAGTCATTTACACTCTGAATTATCCAAAATGCTTTTCTCTATGGCAATTAGGGCAAAGGGCAATGGTATTTTCGACAGTATCATCACCTCCATCAGCGAGCATTTTTATGTGGTGTACTTCTAAATAAGGCTTAGCTGTAGACTTGCTTATAAAAGGAGCTTTATTTAGGCAACTACCGCAAATCCCATTAGCCTTACGAAGTGCTTCGACTACCACAAAAGGGTTTCGTTTAAATGTTGAGGTGTAAGTTTTAATTTTTTTAGGTTTAGAAGGGTAGCTTTTACTTTTTTGTCTAATTATATCAAGTGGTAAGTCGTAAGCCTCTTCCACCTCTTGCTTAAAGCCCTTTTCAGTACTTTTAGTACTGCTTGTACTATTCAAGTTTGAGTAATCGAAAGGTTTAGATAAATATTCCAACACATTTATATCGTCAATAATACCACATGCCAATCTATAAACTGATTGCCCAATTGTGTCTTTCGGTTTGACTAGTAATCGGCCTACTAGCTTTTCATATCCCGGCACTTCAACCGTATTATACTTCCAGAGACAATCTCCAAAATGTAGTTGGCCTACTTTATTTTTTTCCACACTTAACACCTCAAATACACCAGCAAAAAGGTAGTATGTGTTTCTCTCTAAACCAATTAATGAAATCACATATTTTCTAGAGAAATTTTTCCTTCTTTGGAATTGTTGGTCTTCTTCGAACTCCCCTGCCAAATATATGTCTAAAACAGCCTCTCCTTGACCTGCGCTACTTACAAAATGTATTTTACATTCGGCGGGGTCCTGCGCAAGCAGTTGCTTAAACTCCATTTATAATCCTTGGTTCGTGTTTTTAAATGTTCCAGACTTTCATGTGAAAGTAGATGTAAAACTACAAGAATTCATTGTATATGTCTATACAGAGCACGTTAAGTAGCATAAAAAATGCTAGGCTTTCCTGCTAGTTAGCATGCTATAAAACCCTTTTAAAAAAATAAGCCTCCTCATGTTGTGAGGAGGCCTTCACTAAAAACTTTACCTGTAAAACTTCAAGTAAGTTAAGTTACTGTGTAGCACAGCAATTTTTATACTTTATTCCAGAGTTACAAGAACAACCCTCATTTCTACCCTGTTTACTATTCGCTTTAATTGGTGTTTTTTTTGCTTGTAGGAGTGCTTCATCTAACATTACTATAGTTTCCTCCACAACCTTATTAAATGAATCTTGTAGCTTCAAATAGTTATCATCAAGATACATCACTGCATCGATATGCCCTCTAACAACCGCTTTTCCTAGGTACTCCTGAGAAAGGGCATCATTGTTATCAACCTCAGTAGCTTTATGGTACAACTTACCTAGCTCAAACATTGACTCGGTATCTCCCAACTCAGATGCTCTTTGAAAACAATCAATAGCTCTATCAATATTTATGGGGCAAGCTTTTCCTTCAGAATATAAGATACCTAACTTATGAAACGTGTAAACGTTTTGAGTTACCTTTTTGTGATTAAGGTATTTAAATGCACTTTTATAATCTTCATCTACATAATTTTGCCAGCCTAAATAAGAATAAGCATCGGTAAACCCTCTTTTTATCAGAGCTCGTAAAATGATTTTTGCTTCTACAGCCCCTTGGTTATCAACCTTCCCTTTTAAGCATAAAAGCGAGTAGTTAAATAATGCGTCACAACTTTCAGGTGAAATTGAAATGCCCTTTCCCTGAGAGTCTATAACGGAAGGGATACTCCTTTTTGAACAGAATTGAAAAGACGCTTTATAACTTTCCGCAGCAAAAAAAAACATTGAATTTGACCGCTCAATAAATGTATTGTCATCTAGCATCAGCCTTTCATAGCATTCAGCTAACTTTAGGTATAACTCACCTAAACGAAAATGATCATTATGATTATTGGATGTTAGGCTCATAAACCATAAGTTTTTCTGCTCTTGCCCTCCTGCAACTTTCATTTCATAAGCTGGTAGAGCTTTATCAATACCTAATCCCAAAAATGCATGCTCTAATAAATTTAGTATTCCTTTTCTTGACTCAATAGCATTTATGTCTAATTTTTCTTTAACTGCGATGCCATCTTTTTCATAACCAATATCACAAGAAATATGGACCCCTTCATTAGTTAAAGTTCTAACTTCATGGAATGACTCCCTAGTAACACCAGCAATGATGTTGTTACCTGCTAACTCTTCTATTTGATCGTATAAATTAACACTCTCAAATTCATAGCTAGAATGCTCCTTGTACAATAAACATAACGACTCAAGTATTTTGCGAAACTTCATTAAACTAATATCAGGATCAGCTTTCATAAACAAAAGTGCATCTTTATAATCTGAAGCAATCGACTCTTTAAAAAGCCCAGCAAACTGCTCATCATCGATAATATTACTCATGCTACTTCTCCTTGTCTCATAGTGAAGGAGTTTTTGGTCTGTTTGAACTGGTATTCCCCATTACTAATCAGATTAACCACATCATTAATGACATCTTTTTTATACCGACTAATAAACGTTTCCCAGTTAATTTCACAAACACTTAATGCTTGCTCAACGCTAACATCCAAAATCAAATCACCGTATTGATAGCCATCTTGTGTCTGACTATTCTGATAAAATCGACCTTGAGGATTAATCATTAAATAAGAGTTAGTCATCGCATCATTATCTTCAACAACCATCACCCCTTCTAACTTATCGTGATTTGTTACAAAAACAGAAAACTGTTCCTCAGTAACTAAAAGCTGATTACTCAACACAGGGAGAACCTGAAAAACCTTCCATTTATCAGGCTTTAACTCATTAATTAACGTACAAAATGATTCTTGATAATTTAAGCTGTTAACAACAGTATTTACTTTTATCGTGATGGTTGGGTTAACTTGACGAAACCGTGCAACTGTATTCAATAAGACAGCTGAATCAAAAGAGTTACCTTTACGATCTATACGACCAATGCCTTTTCGAGTATTAACAGACTGGCTATCAAAACTAATACCAATCATAGAGAATAAAGAGCCGTAATTATCTATAAACGTATTAGTTAAATAATGTCCATTCGTGATAAGCGATAAGTTGAAGCCTAATTCCTTAGCTTTTATGATTAGTTGTGAAAAGCGTTTTTTAAGAATTAAAGGCTCTCCTCCAGCAAAATTTATACGAACATTTTTATAAGGGAACACTGCCTTTACTTTATTGCCAGCATCATTAAAAAAATAACTAGCCAGTTTCTCAAGCATTAATTCAGCATCTTCCCCCTGAGTATGTATTTCGTTAGGGCGGTCCCACTTGGCATAACAAAATTTACATGAATAATTACAGACCTCTGTAATATGATAATTAATAACCAATTCGTCTTGCGAATTATTCATGTGAACCTCCTGATACAATTACCAGTAGGTTTGCTTTAATAACAGAATCATAGTTAGAGAGCTCATTGCTCGCATTGAGCAATGAAAAAAGAATTAAATGATACATATTGCTTGTACTCCAATAGTTCACCACACTGTGCGGTGACTTCAGGAGCAAGTATCAAACTGTGAATTTCACAAAAAAGAGTTTATTGGAAATATATTAATATTTATTTAGGAGTGTATGGAATTCTTCGTATTCTTTCCGTTTAGCTTGATATAGAAGGTTTAACCACTGCCCTTCACCATTTAAAAACTCTGCAGAAGCATGTTCCAATATTTGCCCTAGCTCACCAAATTGATTAGTTATTACCGCTTTAATCGCACTATCGTACGGTGAAGGATTGTTGTCAGCAGTAATAACATTGGCAATTAATTCAACAGAGGTAAACTCTCCATCACTAAATGGGTAAGGAATTTCATCTTCCACCCAGTCAATATTACCTTTAGATAAAAATTCACTTAACTCTGGTAAGCGAGACTCTAATGCTTGATAAAGCATTTTTTTAGCACGCCACTCAGCAAAGTGTTGTTCCAGCTTACCTTTAGGAAGCTCTGCCCCATTTAACCATTTTGTTACTACTCTTTTATCCTCAAACAAGGTATCAAGAATGACTAAGTTTCGGATGAAATTTTTATTCCCTGCACGAACGGTGCGAGATTTATAATCTACGGATTCAGAAGATGTATCAGGTTCATCTAAAAGTTGTTCCTTTAAGCTCTCATCTTTAACATAATAATTAAGCCTATTACGTAAACGCTCCGGTAGAAATTTTTGCTCAATCCCTAATGCCCTTGATGCTATCGCAGCAATGCTATTACCTTTTCTCGCCATCATAATCCCTTATCGGCATCTCAGTCCTGTAATAATATGAACTACAGCTTGGCTCTCGCTCATTTCCTTCATGCCCTTTGCAATAACAAGGTATTGAATATACTGTTCATCTACACCACAATTTTCTGCCACCTTATATATGGCACCGGTACACATTCCTGCAAACATAGCTTCCTTCAACGTAGTACTCATATTAAAAGGCAGTAGTGCTTCTTTTTGCTCAACAAATTCAGAGCAAGCCATAGATAGCTCTTCAAAAGAGTGTGCATTATAAGAGCTTCTATAATAAGTTTGCTGATAACCAGTACATTGCCCCGCAAGAAAAGCTTCGGTTATTGACGTAGACATTTTACTGAGCAATGCTTTTTTCTGCTCATCTCGCTCTTCGCATGCTTTGTCTATATCAATACCTACTGCACTGGCAGATAAACTATAAAAACACAGTAATAAAACAATAATTAAACGCAACATTACTTTATAGCCTCTGCACTTGATAACTTAGCTGTTTCTTCTGGGGCCTCAACAGAGTGACCGAACAGAATAAAAGTAAAAATCCCCAAGCCAATTATCATTACGTCATCACGCCAAAATGGCTTGAACTCCCAAGCTATAATGGCAGGAGCAGCAATAAGTATCAGTGCATAAAGTACCGTTGTTAATGAACAAATACTAAGTAAGCTTGTTATAAAACGAAAAGGTGTTAATGCACTTATTTTGTAACTTTTAACTTTGTCTTTTACTATACCAATAAGAGTAAATACAATTGCCGCTAAAAATATCAACACTATTCCATTCATTTGGCTCAATACCGCTACTGCAATACCACCAATAGTTAGCGCTAATGTTGCAACAATCAGTAGTACCAAATGAAAAAGTGCAAATAACCAAGGAATGGTATTTACTTGCTGCTTAATATGTTTGGATCGAGAGAAGAAGTAAAACTTTACGTTTTTATCACCTTTCTCTTTAGATTTTTTTTCTTGGTGAAGCTGAGTCAAGTAACGAACAATAGCTAAATTAGCCGACTTATATTTCTCAAAGCCAGCATCAGACAATGTAAAGTCATCATATTCCTGAAGCAAACAATCTGTTTTATTTAAATAATCTAACTTATCTTTAATATCAGACGATAAGCCCTTTAGTTCATCAGTAAGATTGTTCTCAGAAGATGAGAAGCCGAGGTCTTTCAATAATTGTTGAAGATTAAGGCGCCATTGAGCAATCAGCTCTAATTGAGTTAACTCTGGTGTAGGAGGTGTTTTCTCATGGGAGGATGTTTGTTCAGAGTCCATATTTACTTTATATGAGCCAGGCTGGCATTCATTAACGGGTTCTTTAAAGGTCGATTCCATTCTGTTTTCTTTAATAATTACAACTTAAAATCATTATCGCACTATAGACTAAAAACTTAAATAACCTTTTATAATTATTCAGTTACGTATATTTCCAAGTAGTCAAGAAATAATGATATCCTCCTTTTGGGAGATTCCTTTAATCGATACCGTAGAAAAGTTAAGAATACAACTTACCTTTTAACTAATCGCTCAATCGCCGGTATATCAAATATACTATCTTCATGGCCACTTCTTACAGCCTTTATTTCAGCCTTGCGAGCTGTGCGCTGCTCATTAGTTATTCCGAAAACTGAAAAGTGTGTTTCGTCCATTAAGGAAATAGCCTCAGAACGAGTAATAATACCTAAAAATTCACCTGCATTAATAAAGCCCTGCACTCGATGCTTAAGCCCAGTATTAAGCTTGTTTTTTTTAAGTAACTCAAAGTAGTTAAGTAACTCAAAGTAGTTAAGTAACTGGCGAGTACATTCTTGTTTGAAGCTTTCTTTTTCCAAAATATAAATCCTTTTTTTACAGTACTAAAAGCGCTATTTAATGCCTAAACTTCCCTTAACTATATACAAAGTAATTAACCCTATAAATAGAGTAATGGTGACACTTAACAAGGTACCTAACATCACATACTCAGTCATTTTATGATCATTTTTTTCTTTTAAATCGCCAAACCTAAATACTGATTTAGCTGCTAATAAAAAACCAACACCAGAGAATTGATTCAATAACACAAAAGTCAAAATCAGAACCCTTTCAACCATACCTATGACTTTACCCGCAGAAACAAGCGACTTAATATCTTCACCCTCAACTGTTGTTATGCGACTTCCTTCTTCTTCACCACTATTTGAGTTACCCTTGGCTATTTCACTCCATTGCTCAAGTAACATACTAATAATGATAGATGCAGGCTTAAGCACCACACTATAAGCAATCAGCACTACCACAAATTTATAATCAACCTTCTGAAAAAGATGGGCTATGACTTTATCATAGTCACTGGTAATACATGCCCATACAATAACGAGCATCATAATATGTATTACTTGGTCGAGAAAAAAGTAAGTTGAAGTACGTGGTAAATAAGACTTCACAACATCGATAAACAAATGAGTAACTAAGACAAATGCACTGCCATAACACACAACATCTAATGAGTACCCTGCACAAAGCAAAATGGTAAATACAAAAACTGTATGAATTAAAACATGTTGATATAATCGAATAGACTTCAGGTGCTTTTCATACCTATTCTCAACCCAAGACGAAGGTTGAAAATAAAAATCCCCTAGAATATGAGCAAGTAACAATAAGGCTAACAATAAAACAGATTCACTCATGTATTAATTCACTCTTTAGCGTTTCAAATGTGTCTATAAACTCATCAAATAGTTGGTAGCTTGCCATATTTAACAGCTTAGTTGTATTCACCCTTGATTTATTTAGCCTTTTGGCTATCTCATCATGGTTATTATTTTCATCTATAAGGTACTCATAGAGAGCTTGTATTTGCACTTGGGTTAAATTATCTATTTTTGCATCAACAAATTTAATCAACAGACTAATTCTACTTTGAAATTCTGTTGAATTGGTAAACACGCCTATATTCTGCCCCTTAAGCTTATCTAGCCCTATACCTGATAAATTAAAAGCTTCTCCTGTAGAACTTCGCAGTTTTGTTCTTTGAGTCTCTACGGTACCTAGCCCTATACTGATCCTCGCATCAAATTTTTGTCCCGATGTTTTCACTGATTTTAAGGCTAGTCTTATTAGCAAAGCGCTTGTTATCGAATAATTCATACTTGGAAATATAATTTGAAATGAATCCCCTCTGTATACGTCATACTCAGCGTCGTACTTGTCACTTAAATAGGTTAGAACTTGTTCTAAACGATATCTAATTACATCGAAATCTTGAGCTGCTATCTTTCTAGATTTGATTAAGTCACCAGTAATTACGGCTTTTAACATTATTACCTCCCAAGGCGATAGGTTTAATAACTAACTAACTAACTAACTAACTAACTAACTAACTAACTTGTAGGAGTCACATACACAACAGTAACTAGTAGGAGTCACATACACAACAGTAACTAGTAGGAGTCACATACACAACAGTAACTAGTAGGAGTTACATGTGCAATAGTAACTAGTAGGAGTTACATACGCAACAGTAACTAGTAGGAGTTACATACGCAACAGTAACTAGTAGGAGTTACATGTACAATAGTAACTAGTAGGAGTTACATACGCAATAGTAACTAGTAGGAGTTACATAAGTAATAGTAGCTAGCAGGAGCTACATAAGTAATAGAAGCTAGCAGGAGCTACATAAGTAATAGAAGCTAGCAGGAGCTACATAAATAATAGAAGCTAGCAGAAGCGACATAAGTAATAGAAGCTAGCAGAAGCGACATAAGTAATAGAAGCTAGCAGGAGCTACATAAGTAATAGAAGCTAGCAGGAGCTACATAAGTAATAGAAGCTAGCAGATGCTACATAAATAATAGAAGCTAGCAGATGCTACATAAATAATAGTAGCTAGCAGGTGCTACATAAATAATAGTAGCTAGCAGGTGCTACATAAATAATAGTAGCTAGCAGGTGCTACATAAATAATAGTAGCTAACAGGTGCTACATAAATAATAGTAGCTAGCAGGTGCTACATAAATAATAGTAGCTAGCAGGTGCTACATAAATAATAGTAGCTAGCAGGTGCTACATAAGTAATAGTAGTTAGCTGAAAGCAAAAATTTATAACAATTAAAGAATTGAAATAACGCTCAACAAAAAAGATTAATATAAATGACTAACGTTTGGCTAACCAGTAAAGAAGTACAAAAGCTGCTGAATATTTCCGGCTGTGAGTTAATGCATCTGAGAGAAAGCGATAAACTAACGTTTAAAAAGCAAGGTAATGCCTTTTTGTATCAAATGAATCAGAGTCAAATCGAGCAGAAGCCAATAAACAAGAACCAATCCAAATAGCCTACTAATGAAATTTATTGAGTACCGCGAGCAGGTTAAATCACTACAGGGGGGAAAAAAGTTACCTACAGCTATTTACCTGCACCGCTCTGCAATTGAATCAGTATTATCAGTAACATTACTAAGTTATATTTTAGACACCATCAATAAACTCAATATTACCGAACCTTGGAATTTACTTAAACTTTATAAGCGTGACTTTAAAATAACCCTGCTCAACTATCCCGACTTTGATACATACGCTTACCCTGCACTTCATACAAGCATAACAATTGACTTAGAAGAGCTAACTAAACGGAAAGCTAACTACCAAAAATCAGATAACCCACCGATCTTGCATCGTAAAGAAACTTTTGTTTTAACAAACTATCCGTTAATAGAATCCTTCAAAGCAATAACCACGGAAGGTGAAGCAATTGAGCTATACAAAAACACCAAAACCATAGGTTTTAAACAACAATGGCAAAAGCTTATCAACCGTAAAGGTTACCAACTAAACCCCGAAGGCAGGCTCAAACCTCTGGCAACAATTTCCTCTTCCACAGATGAAGAAGTGCAAACAGATAACATTGAGCCCAACACCATTGCTAGACACTTAACCGCAATAAACAGAGACAAACTTTCAGCCCCTTTTCAAAGACTCGCACGACATAACCTTTTAGAGGGTGATTACAGCATATTCGATTATGGTTGTGGCAAGGGCGACGATGCCAACGAACTTGAAGCGCATGGTTTAAATATCAATAGCTGGGATCCAGTTCACAAACCTGAAGGTAAGAAAATTAATAGTGACATTGTTAATTTAGGCTTTGTATTAAATGTTATTGAAGACGTGAACGAGCGTACACAAACCCTTAAAAATGCATGGCAACTAAGTGATAAATTACTGGTTGTTTCTGTGATGGTAGCGGGCGCAGCCAAGTTAGAGCAATTTACTCGCTATAAAGATGGCGTGATAACTAAGTGGAATACTTTTCAAAAGTATTATAACCAAGCAGAAATTCGATCGTACATTGAACAAGCACTAAAAGCTAAAACGGTTGCTTTAGGCCAAGGCATATTTGCCATTTTCAAAGATAAAACACTCGAAGAAGAATTTTACTTAAATAGACAATATCAACGTAATGAACAACCTGCTGATGCACTTTGGCAGCAATTAACGACTAGACCTTCGCCAACAAAATTATCGTCAAAGGCACAAGAAAAATCACTCTATGAAAAACACAGTGAGCTACTTGATGACTTCTGGAGACAATGCCTAATTCTCGGAAGAATTCCCGCTAACGATGAATTTGAATGCAGCGATAATTTACGTCGCGTAATGGGTAGTCATAAAAAAGCGTTTGAATTAATGGCTGCCACCATGAGCCCAGCGAGCTTTGAACAGGCACAAAAACAGCGTCGTAGCCATGTATTGGTATATTTTGCTTTGAGTTTATTTGAAAAACGTAAAGCTAAGTCTCACATGCCAGCCAGATTACAGCGAGATATAAAAGCGCTCTTTGAATCATATAGCCAAGCCATAGCCCTAGCACAATCACTACTCTTTTCAGTAGGAAATCCAGAAAGCATCGCCAACGCTTGTAGCCAAGCATACCAAGAGTTTAATTGCGGAAAGCTACAACACAGTAAGTCATACTCGTTCAACCGGGATTTACTTAATCAAATGCCAGCGGTAATACGCGTATATGTGGGTTGCGCCATTCAACTCTATGGTGACATAGACGATATAGATGTGATTAAAGTACATATTCGCTCAGGTAAAGTAACCCTACTCAAATACGATGATTTTAATAACAAAGCGCTGCCACTACTTACCGAGCGCATTAAAATTCGCCTGCTCGATTTAGATATCGACTTTTTCTTTTATGGTGATGAATACCCTTACCCACCGCTATACGATAAATCAACTTACTTACCGAATAGCTGCACTGAATATAACAAACAAAAAACGTTTGAAAACCGAATAACTAAGCAACTTAAAGGGTTACCGCTAGAACAATTACCTGACTGGGAGCTTCTACAAAAAATATTCCAATACCAAGGAATAGTGCTGAAAGGTAATAAATTTTATAAATTGAATAAACCTTAATCAAAGTAACGTTTTTTCATTTCCTACCTATCAAAAACACTGGTTTTACTGACAGCAAAACGTTATTATTCCTAACTAGAATAACGGTGCTTTTATTATAAATAAACAATATAACGTAATAATTATTACGTACTACCATTAAAGTAACGTAAAAAACTAACGTTAGGTACGTAATTATGAACAACCATCAAGATTCAGGCTATTGTTTTTCATTTCCAGCGGTAAGAGGCACGCAAGCTGGCAGGCCTTTTTATATTGCAACGTGTCCATTGCGAACGATTCCCAAAATATTTGTTTTCGATGAAGAAGAAGTTCCACCCGAACTTAGGGCACAGCGAACACTCAATAAATCAAGAATTCCTGCCATGGTTAAGTATTTGGTAGAAAACCCTAACGATTATGTGTTCTCTGCACTAACAGTGTCTGTTGATACAACCGTTACCTTCACTGACAGTGACCCCGTTAACACGCCAAACCTTGGTATATTAAAGGTTCCTTTAGATGCTCAAATACTCATTAACGATGGACAACACCGTCGTAAAGCGATTGAAGAAGCATTAAAAGAAAACCCTGATCTCGGATCCGATAACATACCGGTCCTATTTTTTGTTGATGAAGGATTAGTACGTAGCCAACAAATGTTTGTTGACTTAAATAAGTATGCTGTTAAACCAAATACATCGCTTGCTGATTGTTACGACAAACGCGATCCCAGCTCTGAAGTGGCACGTTATCTTGCTGCCAATATACAGCCATTTAAAGGCTTTACCGAGATGGAAAAGTCCAATATCAGCTCTAGCAGCGGAAAACTTTTCACATTAAGTGGTATTAAACAAGCAACCCGTTCCCTAATGGGAAAAAGTCCAAAAGAGCCTTATTCAGAGCAAGAAAAAGAAATAGCTGCTGACTTTTGGCAAACCATATTTAGTTTCACGCCTGAATGGAAAATGGTATGTAACAAAGAGCTATCACCTTCACAATTTAGGCAAGAATATATTCATGCACATGGTATAGGTCTTCATGCTCTTGGAGTTATGGGACATACCTTAATCACGGCTCAGCCCGATGAATGGCGTGATACGTTAAAAAAATTAGATAAAGTTGATTGGCGTAAATCCAATACAACATTTGCGAAACGTTGTATCAATCAACAAGGCCGCTTATCCAAAGCGACAATAAATATTCAATTAGTTGCAAATGCATTAAAAATTGAACTTGGCTTAGCGTTATCTCCTGAAGAGCGCACATTAGAATTACAGGCACAAAAATGAGTAACATATTTCAAGCAGACAACTTAGATGATGAGCAACTCGATTACGTAAATAATGAGTTTTTCTCTGGGTTCAAACGATACAAAAATTGGAAAACTTTACCTCCTAAATTAAAGGACCATTTACCGAAATACATGTCGGAAAAAGTTTTATTGAGAAGTAAAGTAGAAGAGAACACGCTTAAACTTAAGTCGTTAATCAACATCGTTTATTCTTTATTTTCAGAAATACCTAAAAATAGTAAAGTTACTGATAACATGGAAAAGTTATCAGAAATTAATAAATTACATTTTAAAAAATCACCTTTGAATGAACAGCAAAAAAAGGCTATATCAGCCTATTTAGCGCTTGTTAATAAGTCAAAAACTGATTCTTTCTCTTCAATTAGCAATGTTTATAAGCATTTAGAGCAGCAGCATCAAAACGCGCTCAATGCAGAATTGCACTTAAGGCAGGCTGAAAACACGTTAAGCCTGTGCGTGAATTTAATAAACCAATATATTGATGATCTTGAAGGTATCCGTTACAAAAAGGTCAAAAGAACGCCTGATGAAATAGAGAAAGATGCTAAAGAAAATAATATTCTTCCCAGTGAAGTTGATGAATACAAAGATGTACGAATCGTTTTAAATGCTCAAGAATGCCAAAAGTACTTAGATAAACTGATATTTCAAAACGGTAAAATTGCTGATTATGAACCTCACCTTAGCCAAAGGTTAATCGATATAATTCATCGAGTGCAATCAGCCTATACATTAGATAATCGCCCTTGGGTTATTGGCTACAGTGGTGGTAAAGACTCTTCTGCTGTTGCCACTTTGATTTATTTATCTGTGTTAGCGCTAGAAAAGGAAAAACGTACTAAAAATATTTACCTCGTTGCATCAGATACCTTAGTAGAAACGCCAAAAGTAGTAGATCATATAGATAATTCATTAGCGGCTATACATAAGCAAGCTAAGCTTGACCAATTACCTATCAGCACCCATAAAGTAATGCCTGAAGCGAACCAATCCTTTTGGGCATGTTTACTCGGTAAAGGTTACCCAGCACCGACCCAGAGTTTTCGTTGGTGTACTGAGCGTATGAAAATAAATCCTGTGAGTGACTTTATCAAAAGTAAAATCTCTCAGCATGATGAAGTGATTGTAACACTAGGCTCTCGTAGTGAAGAAAGTGCTTCACGTGCCCAAGTTATTGCAAAACATAAAATAGAAAACTCCCGCTTTGCTCGCCATACGACCCTTGCAAACGCTTATATTTACACACCGATTGATACATGGAGTATGGACGATGTTTGGAAAATACTTAGAGCCTGTAGTCTTGAAGTAACAACATCCCCACTTGGTATCGGTAAAAAATGGGCTGACAAATACGATCTAGAATGGCAAAACCCATGGGCGTCTAAAAACCTAACACTTTGGAATTTATATAAAGATGCCTCTGACCAAGGCGAATGCCCAATGGTTATTGATGACAGTACTCCTTCTTGTGGTAATTCTCGCTTTGGTTGCTGGACATGCACAGTAGTGACACGTGATAGAGCAATGGAGAGCCTAATTCAAAATGGTGAAGCTTGGATGGAGCCTCTCCTAATTGGAAGAAATATATTAGCCAAAACAAATATAATAACGAACAAAGATAGATACCGAAATTATAAACGTCGCATCGGCCGAGTGAACTTCCAACGTGCTAAAGATGGTGATGATATTAGCCTTGAGCGCGCCCATGTACCGGGCCCTTATTGGTTAAAATACCGTAAACGCTGGCTTAGAAAGTTATTAGTACAAGAGAAGCAATTTAATAAAGCCGGACACAAGGTTGAGCTAATCACTAAACCTGAGTTACACGCTATTCGCCAAGAGTGGTTAAACGATCCTAATGAACCTGATTGGGATGACTCATTACCCGGTATTTACCGTAGTGTTTACGGTAAAGATTTAAATTGGGTTTATAACGACAATTCAACCTTTGATAAACAAGGTGCCCACATTCTTACTGAGCTGGGACAACAACATAATGTTGTACCACAAATGGTAATGAAGCTGCTTGACCTAGAAATATCAATGGAAGGTCTTAGCCGACGTAGCGGCGTACAAAATAAAGTGGCTACCATCTTAAAACAAGATTGGGGCACATTAGAAGAAATTAAAGATAAGCTACATGACCAACAAAGTAGAGCTGGTTATGATGTTTTTCAAGAAGAAATAAGCTCACTCAATGACAAACTTGCCACCGTTGAAGCATTATTAAAGAAGGAGTTTTAACATGATTATCAAAAGCCTTACTTTAAATAACTTTCGTGTATTTAATGGCGTGAACGATATTAGCCTTGCGCCAACCTCTGAAGATAAATCTATCATCTTATTTGGTGGTTTAAATGGTGCGGGTAAAACCTCAATTTTAACTGGTGTCCGCGTTGCCCTTTATGGCCGTGCAGCATTTGGTTTTAATATGACCTCAACAGAATACCAAGAGCAATTAGCAGCCTTAATTCATAAAGGTAACGGTATTCAACACAACAATGCTTCAATTGAGTTAGTGTTTACCTATAGCCAGCAAGGTGTAGAAAACGAATATAAAGTTATCCGCAGCTGGAAAAAAGGTCAAAAAGACAAATTAGCCTTATACAAAAATGAGGTAGCTGAAGCTGCATTAGGTTACGAGCAATGCCAAGCGTTTTTAAATGAGTTAATTCCTATTGGTGTTGCCGACTTATTCTTTTTTGATGGTGAAAAAATTGCTGACTTAGCTGAAGACCAATCGGGCGCGGTATTACAAACAGCCGTTAGAAGACTATTAGGTATTGATGTTATTGAACGCTTAAAAAATGATTTAAATATTTTCTTAAAACCTCATCTAAGCCAATCAATGCCAGATAAAGTTAAAAATGAAATTGCGCAGTTGGAGCAGCAAAGAAAAAATCATGAAGATAGTTACGATAGTTTAGTTCATGATGCTGACTCACTTGTTGTACCCATTAGCGCAATTAACGATAGCATTTTAAAAGCGCAAAGCGATGTAATGAGTTTAGGTGGCGCGTGGGCTAAAACAAAAGTACAAGAAGAAGCTAAAGTTAATGAATTACAACTGACTAAAGCTAACCTTGAAGCAAGCATTCGTAAAGAAATGGAAAGCTCTCTACCTTTTACGCTAGCAAAAAACACCTTAAACAAATTACTTAAAACGTTAGACGCCGAAGCAGAAACAAAGCAAAAACAAGCTTTTGTAAATGAGTTTACAAAATATAAGTCTCAACTTATTGAAAGCTTGTCTGGTAATAACGCAGCGAAACAAAGTGCAGAAACAGCTATAGAAGCCTGTTTAAGTAATTACCAAACCACATCAAACACTTCTGAAGCCATAGCATTACAGCTTGATTTATCAGAGCGCGAACGTGGTCAAATAATTCATCAAATTGAAGTTACCGCACCAAAGTCGCGTAAAGAATTTGAACACTTTAAATCACAACTTACCAGTGTTGAGTTTGCCTTAGATGGCGCAGCAATTAATATCGCCCGAGCACCAGACGAATCTCGTGTTGCAGATAAACTTCAAGAGGTTACAGCCTTCAATGAATCAAAAACAAAAGCAATTTTAGCGCGAAATAATAAATTAACGGAAGCAAAATCTGAAATAGAAAAAGCGGTTGAACTCGCTAAATCGATTCAAAAAATTCATGACAAATATAAATCAGCAAGTAACGTATCTGAAGCCGTAACTAATGCGCAGAACACCAATTCATTACTTGAAAAATTTGCCAAAGAGTTAACTGAAATACGAGTGAAACAGCTTGAAGCTGAATTCATTAAAAGTTATCAAAAACTTGCCCGAAAAGATGATTTAAATATCTCTGCACGTATTAATATCACCACGTTTGATGTTGAGTTAATTGATGAGCACAACAACACCATTAACCGTAAAGAGCTTTCCGCAGGCGAGAAACAAATATACGCTATCGCTATTCTAGAAGCGCTTGGGAAAACTTCAGGTCGTAAGCTGCCTATCATTATTGATACACCATTAGGACGTTTAGATTCGCACCACAGAGACAAATTGATAGAACAATACTTCCCTGATGCCAGTCATCAAGTAATAATTCTTTCAACTGACACCGAAGTAGATGAAAAGTACTTTACTCAAGGTAAATTTGGCGACAGTATTTCACACGCTTATGAAATTCAATTCAATGGTGAAACTAAAGCATCTAAATTAGCTGAAGGCTATTTTTGGAAGACACAACAAACAACAAACTACGTGGAGGCTGTCTAATGTTACCTAACCGCATGCAATTAACTAAAACCGTTGAAGAACAATTAAAACGTTTAAAAAGTAATACCGATATCACACCAAATGTATCGGCACGTATTGCCTTTTTTCGCTCTGTTGAATCAGGCTTTACGTTTACTGAGGCTGATGAAAAGAAACTCGATGGTAGTTTAACGTTAGACAAAATAACTTGGCTCGGTGAAACACAATTAATTACCGAGCAAGTACTAAAGCTAAAATACCCAAAACTAGAAGGTAAAGCGCTACAATCTGCTTGGGCTACACATGTCGAAGATGGGATAGCAGCATTAAGGAATCATAAAGCTACTTCTAGCTTTATTGCATCCCTTTGATAAAGGAGTAGCAAATGCAAAGTATATATGATGATACTGAAGATTTTATCGCAAAGTTAACCCCTTCTGAAAAAACTGAATTAGTATTAAGTTATTTTAAAAATAGTTTTGAATTCATACTCACCCCTATGTTTTTAGAAAACGCTAATAATTTACCCCCATTAAACTGGCAGACGGTTAAATATACAGATCACGCAGATCATACCTTTCCTGCTCATCAAGGTGTGTATATGTTTTCTGTATGCTTTAACACTCCAAACCTACCTACAAACTCATATGTTATGTATGTTGGAAAAGCGGGAGATATAGGCACAAATAATACTATTGAAAAAAGATTTAAAGACTATGTACGCCCATCTGGTTATAGCGGTAGACCTAAAGTTAAGAAGCTAATTAATTACTTTAAAGAGCATCTCGTTTACCATTATGCAGAAGTTGATAATGGTAGCTCAACTGCTTTAGTAGAGTCAGCATTAGCTGATGTATTTATTCCCCCCTGTAATCAAGCTGACTTTTCGGCTAAAGTTCGTTCATTTGTTCGAGGTGTAAGAATTTGAAAAGTAGTAAATTAGTTTTACCTTGTTTAAAGGGGAAGATAGGATCATGGGATACATATAGTTGCATGATGCGCTTATCAGATATTAACGATTTAATCGGATTTGCACATGATCTACATCGGATAAAAAAACTATCCACACAAATACAAAGAGAGTTAAAACTCGATCGCGGAAAGGAAATATCTGATTACTTATTAAACAACAAAGATAGATTTTTCAATTCGTTAGTTGTTGCCGTTTTTAATGGTGAGCCGAGTTGGCATGAAATAAGTAACCTACGGCCATCGAGCGAAGAAGCTTTACAGCTTGAATTCCCTGATTTTGCCGAGCACTGTATTGGTTTTTTATCTGTAAACAGGAAAGAAACATTTTTTGCACTCGATGGTCAACATCGCGTAGAAGGCATAAAACAAGCCCTGAAAATAGATCCTTCCCTTGGTGAAGAGTTATTAAATGTGATTGTCGTTAGGCATTTAGATTCTGATGAAGGGATTAAACAATCGAGGAGGCTATTTACCACCTTAAATAAAAAAGCTGAAAAAGTTAGTAAGGATGCAATTATTGCTCTTGATGAGGACGATATACCTGCTTGCATAACCAGGTGGTTAATAGAAGAATCTCATTTCACACACTTTAAAGAATCGAATATCTCTTTTAAGTCGGGACGTATACAGCCTAATGATAATTCAAGTATAACTTCAATTGTAAACATATATGATAATGTAAAAAAATTGGTTTCGTTTGTAGCTAATAAACCCATTGAACAGATAGATGATTATAAGCCAAAGTCCAGAAAAGAAGCTTTTGATTTTGTTTGCAAATTTTATAATTTAACATTTTTTTATTGTGAAGAATTGAGAGCTGTTTCATCCAATTTAAAAAAATCTTGTGACTTTAGAAATAACCAAACTGGAGGTCACTTCTTATTTCGTCCTGTTGGGTGGGATATATACGTTGATGTCATATTAAGGCAAATGAATAAACAACAATTAGGTCTAGAAGTGATTATCAAACAGGTTTTCACCAAAAACCTCTATTTAAATGGACCAATCTTAGGTGAAGCTATGTGGTCTGTAAAAGGTGAAAAGATCCTTCCTAGAAGTGGACCAAGAACTAATAAAATTGAAAAGGCTATTTTTGAATAGATACGTCAAGTTTTAAACGCCCTATTAAAACGAGGGCGTTTAAAACGTCTCTTATTTAGACTATTTCATTTTTTAATACTTCAATTAGTGCTTCCTTGAACGGAACTTTACTCATTTTTCTAACAGCTGTTGTTTCTTTTTCAACTTTGAAATCTATAATTTGTTTCTCTAATATTTCAATTTTTGTATCTGTTGAAATTTTAGGGTAAAGGTCGTTTAAGTACAAAATGTAATAATGTTTTATATCTATACTTTCATAAGCCAACCTACTGTAGGCAGCTTTAATATCGTGATAGTTCTTAATTATAGAATAAGAATTTTCTAAATAATTACTTGCGTCTGAAAAAACTTCATCATACTTTTTACCAAAGATACTTTTTTTACTACTTGTAGACTTCTCTGGGTTTCCAGATAGTGCGAAAAGAAGTTGGCCAAACCTCACCATAGATATTGTATATTCATAATCCAGGTCTTCTTTACCTATATCACCAGATTTCCTAACATAATTTACTTTCTTTTCTCGTAAGTAGTTTTCCAACTCTATTTGCTTTTGATTGAGTGATCTTAAATCTGGGGCCGAAATAGTATTTTGACTATTTGTATACTCAGCTATCTTGTTTACTTCCCCTTCTTCTTCATCAATCATAAACATTCTCACTAGAACTTCGCTTTTGGAGAGGTAATCAATGATATTTCGCTCATTGTCTTTATTGAAGTTATGAATAGTTCTAACTGTTTGACCACCATTTAAAACTTGGAAATTATTAATGGTAATTTTCATCTGACTTTGTCCATTAACTGGAATAGCCTTTATATCCTTTGCTACAATGGTAATACCGTTGTTATACATAAAAAACTTGCTGGGGTTGTCTTCAAGAGATTTATAGATATTTGTGTTGTACTTTGATTTTTGAACAAACCCACGGACATTATCAAATAAAACACTAAAATCTAATTGTACATCTTCTAATTCATCGTAGTGCTCAAGATCATATTGATCTCTCAGTTTTGAGTTATTACATGTAATTCTCACCACATCACTACTTTTTAACCTAGCAATATAAGATCTAGATGTTGATAAATCATTTTCTGCATATGACATCAATGCATCGTTAGGTAATATTAATGTTGCATTTATTGGCTCCGGCCTTATTGACATAAGATCAGTAATTTCACTTAAAGATATTGGATTAACTTCAATATCATAACCCTTAACAACATTCCTTATATGCTTATCATTTACATCAACGGGGGATGTATCGTTACTAACAATATAAAGATTAGTTTTCCACACTTCTTTGCTGTCATAAAGGCCTTTTATTTTTAATGCAAACTCTTTCGGTTTTCCTTCTAAATCTTCAATATCGCCTGAATAAATTGCGTTTATATATTTTGTAGAGTTAATAACATCATTAAGCTTCTGCTTAGAATCCAATTTGAAATTATCACGATATTTAAAGTTTAAAAGATTGATAATATTCTGTTCATAGTCAATATAGACTGCATCTATTCCACAATCATCGTTCCTATCTTCCCCTAACTTTGTATTAAAATCAGTATCAGTTACATGTTTTATTAATTCGTCAGCTTCAGCTAGTCCAAATAAGTTATCTAAAATAAAGAAATAAAAACCTAATCGTGATTTGTCATTATCTGACTTAACTTTTGTTCCTGTCTGCTTGCTTAATTCTTGATAATATCGTTCACACTTTACTCTAAGTAATTTGTAATCATTAATATTTGCCATATCTTTTAGTTCAACTCCCAAAATGCTTTATCTTTAATTTTTTGTATTTTCTTATCACCGTCAACATAAAGACTGTAATGCTTATCAAGCTCACCTATTGATTTCATCAATTGTTCTTGATTAGCTTTATCGTCTTTATTGAATATGGATTTAATATCTTGATTTTTTATTTGTCCAACACGGTGATCAATCCAACTTAATACGCAAGCTGAATAATCATTCTCACTGGTTTTAAAATGGGTGATATCTTGCGTTGATAGAATAACGTAAACATGACCTTCCTTTAGCATGTGTCAAATGCTTGGGAAGTTGTGAGGTATAAATCATCGGCTCATCCATTTGCACTGATTTCATATAAATTACATTTCAAGTAATGTACGGGGAAAACACTTAACAATCAATAGGTAACTTATATTTATATAGTTAGTCATTTAAATAAAAGAGATTACATGTGAAATTCAGAGATTAGCTCTTCTAATAGCGAACCATAGTTGAATTGAGTAGAAAGATCTTCACTTAGATTCTCTGTACCTAGTGGTGTTAAATTAATTTCAAAATACTTGATTAAGGCATTTTGTAAATTTTCCGTAAAATGGGCTTTTAAAAGAGATAGAGACAACAAATCTATTATATGTTTATCACAAGATAGTTTGTCATAAAACAGAGGCTTAAATCCTCCCTCAGCTTTGCTTTCAAATAGTTTTTTCTTAGGTGCATCACCACTGGAAGTTAATGAAACTTCTTTTTGAATTTTAACTTCCCAGAAGCCATCTTTTTGAAGACGCCAAAATGGATATTCAGGATGCTGACTCTTTGAATTTTGGTTATATCTTTCCAGCAAAGATTTTACTTGGTCATAAAGCTCATATTCAAAATTAAAGAGCCTTTTATGGCCTTTTTTGTATTGGCTGAGTACATACAATATCAACAATGGTTTGTGCACTGCTGTTTTACTACCAAGCTTCCAACTTTTAATATTTACAAGCTTATTCTCTAGAACATTTTCCATTGTATATACTCCTAACCGCACACAATAAGTTACTTATGCTTCTGACTTTAAATCAAAGAAGAAATCGGAAAGCATCCTGCCCCACTGCCCTCTAATGTCCTGCATATCTCTCTGTTGTCTTGACGATGCTTCACCTTCACAGCGTGCCCAAGAAGAAAGTAATAGTTTTAATAATTCACCGTGCTCTTGCGACAATCGTGTATAGAATTCATAAAACTCATGATCTTCGTTGATAGTCACCAAAGTTATCCCTGCTTTTGATGTCACATCAAAAAAAGCATTGCCTATTAATTTACCTTCTAAAAATTTCAACTTATGATTATTTTCAATGGCATTTGCCGCTTTTTGTTTTGCTTCAACTTTTGGTAAGTTACTTGTAAATTCAAACTCCTTTGCAAGTAATGCTATTTGGTCGTCTTTACTCTCTGTTGAAACAGTTTCTTCTTCTTTTGTTTTATAACCCCGATCTACTCTAGATGTGATAACAACATCAGAAACTTGTTCCGAATAAGGTACATTTTTTGCGTAATTTACGTCACCAATTAACCGTTTATCACTCGGAGTTTCCTTGCGAAGATGTTTAATATTACGTTTTATTTCAGAAACAATTTTATGCATATACCAACGATATGGATCTTCATGTTTAAATACCTTCAGAAACTCAATTTCATCATCTTCATAGCCATTTAGATGTGCTTCTTTTTTAAGATCTATATCTTCAAAGTTCACAGCTGCTTGCTTGTTATTTGTTACGCCAAAAAACTCGTCTAATGCAGGTTCAAAAGCGACTTCAACTCCCCACCAACGCTCTTGCGGTTTACCATTGGTGAGTATTTTTGTTAACTCCAACTCGCGCTTTGCCCTAACAATTGAAATACCAATATTGTCAGCACAATGTTTACCCCATTCAGTCCCGCCCACTTCAGTTTTAATGTTAGGTAATGAACGAATGCTACTGTGACATTCTTTGTCTACAAAAGAATAGGTAATGGTTACAACAGATGATTTTCCATCACCTAAATCAATTTCTATTTCTTGTGGTTTCTCAAATATTCTAAATAAACAGTCATTTTGAAACGGAACGGGTAACGCTTTAAGTGATGTTCCCTTTAATAGATAAAGAGGGTCATTAGCTTTAAATACTTCTTCTATTGAAAGGCTTAGTGATACTTTTTCAAGATAAGATTTAAATAATATCTGACATTTATTTTCTTGAATAAAGTATCGATACATTCTCCCAACTAACCTCTCTGAATGAGTATAAATAGATTTACTAGTTTTCCAGTTTACTCTATCCAGTTTTGACCACACAATAAGTGTGCCGGAATCGGATTGTGAGGCTTTACTTGCCTCTAACCATTTATCCGGTATTTCCTCTTCGACTGGTACAGGTACAGATTCAATATCTCCTGACTCAATTAAATCTACATCTAAAAATGTTTTGTATGTTTTACCGTTTTTCCAGCTCCACACATCTACTCTTCGACATTGTGAGATTGAAGCGTTAGGCAAACCCATACCAAATTTACCAATGCCGTTTGGGTCGTCTCTATGGCTTGACCCACCAAACTGTAATGACTCTTGTAAAATTTTAGGACTCATTCCAATACCATCGTCTAAAATGGCAATTTCTTCTAATTGTTGAAGTTTTCGTTTGGTATTGACGGTATAACCGTCGATACAGAGTAATTGTACTGTTTTAGCTTTAGCTTGAAGACTATTATCAATGAGCTCTGCTATGGCGTGAGCAGCCGTTTTATAACCATTGTCACGCATTGATTTAATAGCAAGGGATGCGGGGATGATGCTATGAGACATATATATTCCTTTCTATGAGCTACTTATTTTACTCAACAGATCACGTAATGTTGATTTAAGTTATTATTTTACATAACAACTTAAATCAATATCGTTTTTTAATGTATTTGGCTTGTATCAACTTGTTAGTATGGGGTGTTACCAATCTTTAAACATATCTTCTGTGTTGGTTTCATCTAACTCTGAAATGATTGCTTCTAAAGATACTAAGGCAGTCGCGGGGTCTAACACTGACCTAATATATGAAAGTCCGCCATTTGCATACTCTTCAAATATTAATACTGCCTCTTTAAATTTATTCTTGGTCATCATTGATATGTCGTCTGTTTCAGCTAACGCCAATGAATAGATAAAAGGTATATCTGTATTATCATCAAATATTCGTAACATTATAGGCTCACTACTCTCATCAAATGATTGACGCTGTTGCTTTTTAAACCCTAAAGAAGCAGCAAATACGAGTGCATTCTTGTTTGATGCGAATATTTTATCTTGTTTGAAAATAAGTAATAAATCATCATGTTGTTTCGGACGTCTAATACGAACATCATCTAAACGTTTAGCCTCAATACTCATGATGTTTCCTCCAATGTAGAGAACTCGAAACCATCACTTGAATAGCGTAGGTATTCGTTATTATCGATGTTTTTGGCAACATCGGTTGTTGCATGATGAATTAAGCGATATGAGTTACCAACTCGGTCTGCACATGCTTTTTTCACATTGCCATTCCACTGTGAATTAGAAACAAAAATTATGACTTGATCAGCTAGATTTGAAACCCGTTCAGCGACTTTAAATCGGTAATCGTCATCTAAAGCGCCAAAAGGTGAGTCCATTACAAGAGGATATAATCCACCTTTAAAAAACTTTCCTCCTTGTTCATGCTTCTCTTTAGCTAACGAAATAATACTTGAAATAAATGATAAGCTAGTAACCTGCTTTTCCCCTGTTGATTGTTCTTTAGCTTCTATATCACCATGTTTGGACTGTTTTTCAATTTTCAATTGAAAATCGTCATCTATATATGCTCTTACATTTTTACGAATAATTTGGCCAAATGTTTCATTTACCTTATCAGATAAATTGTTCCTTACTTGATCGGTAAAATAATCATTTAATTCATTAAACACTTTAGCTACATTGTTTGATGCTGTAATACGTTTTACAACTAACGAGTGTTCTTTTTGTTTTTTTTCTAATTTCTCTAACGCTTTAGTTTCACTGGCCGCTTTATTCGTTAAATCTGGAATATCTCTTCCTAAAGTACGAATATCAAAATCCATATCTTTTAGTTCTTTCGTTAACGTCTCGAGGCGTTCTTCAAGCTCATTAACCTCACTGTTTTTGATAGCGCCTATCTTTAAACCTATCTCAGAGATTTTACCTTCGTTTTTCTTCTTGTTTTTTCTGTGTTCATCTTGTGTAATAGTGAGTTCTTGCAATTTAGTCTTATATTCTTCTAGATTACCGGCTTGATTTTTAAGTAGATACGAAACACTAGAGTAGACTTCATCAAGCTCATCGTTACCTGCTGTTTCTTTAGCTTTCATTAGTGCATGTAAAGCTTTGCCTTCTCCATGTATAGCTCGACCGCAAATACAATTATCCTGTTCAATTAAGTCATCAATAAATGGAGCTCTTACTTTATAGGGTAAAAGACCCTTTTTGCGATTAAGATCGACTAATGCTTCACACTTATTTACTAAGCCTTGTGATAAAACAACTGCTCTGTTTTTATCAATCAGCTCTTTACGTTGTCGTACGTTTGACGCCATATCAGCTAATATATTCTCATTTAAATCATTTAATAATGAACGCTCTTTTTGTAAAGATTTAGACTCTTTGTAGGTCTCTAGTTTTTTTTCAACATCTTCTTTTCGTTTTGATTTTTCGCGGTATTCAAAATTTAAATCCGCTAATTTTTTTTTCGAATTTTCTATATCATCATTTAATCTAGCGACGCCTTCAGACAGTGACTGGTATGTCGCGTCTGAAGATTGAGCATTTACTTTGCGAAAGCTTTCCGATGCTTTTTTCAAATGTCGCTCTGCGCGCTCAATTTGTTTAAGTCCCATCAGTCGTTTTATGGCTTCTTTTATTTGACCACTTTCATTTACACCTGCTAACTTTTCAATTCGTTCTCCATTAAAGAAAAAATATGGATGTAAGCCTTCAGGGAGTACTTTATTAATTTCGGAGTCTGGGGTGTCTATAGTGATTGTTTCACCTGATTCCATGGTTTTTTGAATTTTGAATTCAATGGTTTTTAAATCTTCGACTTTATTACTTGGTAGCTTTCTGAATAGTGCTTTTCTGCTCACGTCATAGTTGCAACCATCTTGCTCAAACATCACTGAGATAATTAACTCTATCTCTTGGCCTGTTGTTGCACTTTGAATCGCAGCTTCATTTAAAATATTTTCAGTACCAGTATCAAAATCAGTTTTTCCATAAAAGCACCATTTAAACGCATTTAACAATGACGTTTTACCACTACCATTGGCACCATGAATCACAGTTACATTTTTGGTGGTAGAGCAAGAGAAGTTTAAAGTTGTTTCTTTCCAAAACTGCCTGAAGTTTTTAATCGTAATCATTTTAATTTTCATTACGTATCTCTCTTTCAATTAATTTGACCACGTTTTCAATTACTTCTTTCTCTTTTGAACGATTTTCCTTTAAGTCTTTGATATACAAATTTGTTTGTTCTAGCGTCATAACATTTTGTAATATCAGCTGCTCTTCTTTGCTCAGCTGACTAATAATTTCTTTCTGACTTTTCATTACAGTTCTACTCCGTGTAAGTCTGCAAGGTTTAATAAAAGGGATTCATTCTCATCTTTGTTTTCTGCAAGTGAATTGTATTCAAGTCCTCTGCGTATCTCTTTTTCAATAAGAGCCGGATTAACATCTCCAGCAGGCGGAGTGACTATGAAGTCATATATAGCAGCTTCGTCTTTCCCTGGTGAGCGTCGCAATACGCGACCTCTTCGTTGAATGAACTCCCTTGGATTTGAAGTTGAAGATATAACGAAGGCTTGCTTAGTAGCCGGAACATCGACACCTTCATCTAAACATTTAATCGCGACAATGGCATCAAGCTCACACCTTGCAAATTGATCTAATATTAATTTTCTGTCTTCAAGGCTCTCCGATGCAGTGAATTTACGGGTTTTAACTCCTAGTTCATGGCCTAACATACCTACTATTTTTTCAATTTGCCGACTACCTTCATCATCGGTATGGGAACCGCAATAAACTAAGGTATGTTGCAACTGGTTATTCTTTTTAAGTTTTTCGAGTTCTTTTCGCAATATAATCAGTTTATTAGACGCACCACCTAATAACTCCTCCATCTCATTATCAGCGTCAAACTTACTCTGCTCATCATTATTTAACTTTGTAGTGATAGCTTTATAGTCTTGGTATTCGTCGTAGTTAAATTCACAAATAGAAGGGTAATATTTATATTTAACTAAGAAGCCGGCATTTATTGCATCTTCTAAAGAGAATTCAAATACTGCATCACCAAAATAATCAAATAATGCTTCTGTTCCCTCTTCATCGTTATGTCTAAGAGGCGTAGCTGTTAGGCCTAAGCGATAATCGGCATTCTTTGGGAGAGCATCTAAATATGTAGGGGAGCCTAAGTTATGGGCCTCATCAGCTACAATCATAATAGGTACTTTTATACCTTGTAAAACCCTTTGGAAATTGTCACTGGCTAGCGTTGCATTAGTGACCATAGCTTTTACAACGCCTGACTTTTGTATTAGTTGATGTGATAATTTAGCATTAAGAGGCTCTCTCCAATTCAGACTGTTTTCGTAACACTTTATTGCATCAAAACCAAATGCAGCGGCTTCTTCGTGCCATTGATCTAACAGGTGTTTTAAAGGTAATACAAATACAATAAATAATGGCTGATTAGCATTTTTAACGCGAGTAATTAATTTTTTAACCGTGGCTAATGCTGTAATGGTTTTTCCTGAGCCTGTGGCCATAACATACATACCATGACCTTTATTCTCTCCCCAGTTTTTAATCGCTTCTTCTTGATAGGGGCGTAAATTGATATGATCAGTTTTATTATGCTTAGGGTAAATTTTATTCTTTTCATTTGAGAAGCTATCAATACCAGTTAATAGCTTTTTAGAGGGTGTAAATACCTGGTAAAAAGAATCCTCTCCTACCCACATTGTATTAAACCTCTCTTGAATAGAAAGGATACGCTGTTGCTCGCGAGATGTTTCATCCGTATATACGTCAATATATTCCCAATTACTTTTGGCATTACCTGTTAAATTAAATGAACCATTAAAAGCAATTTGGTTGTTTTCTTCATCAATAGCAACGCCCATCTTTGCATGAAAAAGATTATTTCCACCGCTTAATGGGTAAGATATTTTAAAGTCTAAAACACCTGCTACGATCAGATTACTCAAAAGAGTACGGCTATCAATGTCCATTAAGGCCAATTCATCTAAAACAATGTTTTCCATATCATTTTGCATTTGTTCAATCGATTTCCGCTCAAAGCCTAGATTCATAGCTTCTGCATCTTTCAAATTCAAATTGGGAGAAATAATCCAACGACTCCTCCCTCCATTTAATGCAAATTGATGAATCCCTTGTTTTACATCACCAAGCCAGTTTGATGAAAAGTACCCTACCCCAACATCAAATTTTCTCGCACATGACAATACAGGTGAAAAAAAGTCGTCATTGGGGTTTTGATAACCCGTAGTTAAATTTAATGGAATATAAAGGTCTTTAAAAGTCATTAGAAATTCTCAAATTCACTTAGCATTTCTTCAAAAGAATCATCTAACTCGATAACTAATTCAGGCTCTTCCTGCTTTGGAGTGTTTTTACCCTCTAAAGTTACATTCTTATTTTTAGCGTGCTCTCTTAAATCTTTAGTCATTGTATTAGTTGGAAGTTCAGACAAGCGATATAACTCAGATAATAAAAGTATTTCATTCCTGTCTATATAATGATCAGATATTGCAATGTCTTGGGCGATACGTAAAGCCTGTTTTTTCGCTTTGGCGGAGAGTATTGAAAAATCTTCCATGAGTTCTTCTTTGGAGGATTTAAGCTGAAGAGCATAGACGCTTCGAATAAATACTCTGTATTTTTCTGATTCACTTAAAAATGATAATTTATATATATCCTTTCTAATTTGCCATACTTCTTCTTGAACGATTTCGCCATCCACTTTGGCCATTACAGCTGCTATTTTTCCAACTAAAAGAGCATACTTAATCTCACTCTTATCCTTCTGGAGTGGGATACCTTTGTTGAATATTACAAGTGGGATTGCAGTTAAAGACTTCTCTATATTGGCAACAGTACCATTTACAATTTTTGGAAAACACTCTAAGCCTGAATTACTTAATAACTCTTTAAACTCATCAATCCCAGAAGGTGTCTCAATATAAATATCAATAGCCTCATCGATAACATCCCATGTACCAACAAAATAACCTTCATTTTGTATTTGACTTTTTATTTCTGTAAGTAACATTTTATCCCTTAATTCCACTTGTTATTGACAGGCTCGGACTTAGTCTAACTCATTTATTTATAAGCTTAAGTTGGCATTAAACATAAAGTAGTAAATTCAAAAATAGCGGTAACTCATCATAATGTTACTTACTCTTACATTATTGCTAGTAAAAGTGTTTTGTTATAAGAATCTTGTTGAAAGAAATACATCTTATTTTCCTTAATATGAAGGTTCGCTTATGATCCATTATGCACATCTAAATTGCAGTAAATGTAACGTATTGTCAACAACTTGTATTAAATCAATGAGTTTATTTGATATAAATCATAAACATTCACTTTTTACTTTCTTGATATAACTTTTACTTTTGCACATTCTTCCAATTGGTAATAAAAATAATATTTCGCACTAATAACTCTTATTTATTCTATAGTTTTAATTACATTTAATTTATAGATTCCTAAAAGTGAGCTTAAGAAATGATATTAAACTCCCCACCATTTGTACTTTTAAGTTATTGTATTCATAGTCGGATATTTAGGACAAACAATTGGCTCCTTAGATAAAATCACATGGAAATTATGATGTTGCTACCAATTTCGCTCTTACTTGTTTGTATTATTGGCTTTCTAGCGCAGTCTATCGGTTTGTGTATGGTGAGGGGCGTTAACGAATTTAAGAGTGGAAAACCAGAGTTTCTCCTGGCACTGCTTTTGAGTGGTGTTCTCACTTGGATAGCCATGATTTACGCTAACTACTTTGGTATTCATACAAACTTTAAAACTTATGAAGCCAATAGCTGGTTTGCCATTGGTGGTGTTATTTTTGGTTTTGGTACCGCGTTCAACCAAGGCTGTGGCGTCTCCACTTTGAGTAAACTATCTCGTGGTGATTCAAAAATGATTTTCACTATATTGGGTTGGCTAATTGGGTGGACAATTTTGGCACAGTGGAGTCCTTCTACCAGTCATATAAAACTGTTCTTATCTACCAATATAACATTAGCCATACTTGTTTCTATTTCAGTAGCGTCGTTAGTTTGGGCTTTTACTGGTAATAAGCAGAGGAGAAAACTATGGCTGACAATGATGGCAATAGGACTTATCGGGGGCTTTGTCTTTCTTTTCGATCCTAAATGGCCACCATCTGGGCTGTTATATCAAGTAAGCCATGCACTAGCAGGTATTAATGACTCTTTATGGCCCCCAGTAGAGAGTTATTTATTATTTTTATCTTTGCTAGTGGGTATGTTTTCAGCTGCTTGGCGTACGAAAAAATTTGAATTGATACGGTCAAGTTGGCAACAATGGTTATTACATATTATGGCAGGAACTTGTATGGGTATTGGCGCATCGTTAGCCGTTGGAGGCAATGATTCACAACTTTTACTCGCCTTACCAACCTTTTCTCCGGGTGGAATCGTCGCAGTTATAGGGATGTTAATAGGTATTTGGATTGGTTTATTTGTTCGTGAACGATATGTAATAAAACTTGATGGCAAATAAACAGGTATCCACATTACTGACCAAAATAGGGATTAAAGAAACAGATTACCTAAGTAGTTATGAGATGCATGAAAACACCTCTAGTTAAGGGAACAAATTCAACATCCCACTACACATTAGGTTTGGCGAGCTGATAACCTCTACAAACCTACACAACTTTGACCATTAGCATTGAGCCATACTTATAGTTCCTTTAATCAAAAGAGCACTATCATGTACAACATAACCCCTTAAACCCCATAGCCTAGCTGGCATAAAGGAAAGCTTATTGGTCAAAATTTTCTCCTTAAACTTGAGGAGGTTTGGTCTATTAGAACCAGACTTTATCTGGCAGATAACCTCCGTGAATTAACAATGTTTAATTTAGCTCTGGATTGTAAATTATGAGCATGTGACTTTATTTAACTCAAAGTGTCGGATATTGCTCATGGGGAAAACATTCAATCTCGAGCAATGTTAATTCAACAAAAGACAGGAACTCCCGTTCAATTTGAGATAATAAAAAAACGAGGGCAACTTTACAAAAATGGATCTCATTTAACGACTCGGCAATATGCCAGAATAGTCAAAAAATGGATCACCGGTATTGGCTTGGATGTAACATCCTACGGCACTCATTCTATGAGTCGCACTAAATAAACCTTGCTCTATAAAAAACCAAAAACCTGAGAGCAGTTCAGATTTCTCTTGGTCATACAAAACTAGAAAGTACCGTTCGCTATCTTGGTATAGAAGTAGATGACGCACTTGAACTATCAGAAAAAATTGATATATAAATCACAAATAGTTCATGAGGCATGGACGTTTCCTGCCACTTTGAAGACAAAATCTATTAGCCGATGTTACTCAAAACCAGGTGTGTTATCGATAGGTAATCGGACATAAATATTTGAAAGGTTATGCACGCTATATTCGCAAAGTTGACGTAAGCAATTGAATAACTTAGTGTCAGATAAAGCTTAACAATTAACCCTAACAGAGCCATCGCTTTGTAGAAATAGCCATCGGCTATAATGACGACAGTCGAAGAGAAATTATGTCTAACCGACCGCCACAGCAATTAAATATTCTAGTATCCATGTATCTGGGTTATGCCGCCATGATGATTTGTCGTCAAATGGTCACAATTCTCAGCCCTGCCTTGCTTGCCGATGAGTCCTTGGGGTTAACAAAAACAAACCTTGGTGATTTTGCGGCTTATGGCACCATAGGTGCATTGGTTGGCAAACTAATCTGGGGACCTCTTGCCGATAAGATTGGTGGACGCTTTACTTTTTTAATCGGCATTTTTCTTACTGCGGTGTTTGTCATTGCATTTGGGCTGTCACCCAATGTCATGGCTTTTACTGGATTTTCATTTCTGCTTTATTGCACTAAATCTTCGGGTTGGCCCGGTTTAACTAAATTGGTCGGAGAGTGGTATCACCCTCAACATTATGGACGAGCTTGGAGCATCCTATCAACTAGCTCGCGACTTAGTGTAGTGTTAGCTACTCTATTTTTCGGTTGGCTGTTGAGCTTCATGCATTGGCGAACGGTAGCGTTTATCGCATCGGTTTTTTCACTCGTCATTTTAGTCGGCTGCTATTTTTACCTGAAAGAAAAACCAGATAACCCTAATTTCTTCAAAGAGAACGAAACCAATGCCGATAATTTTGAGCTGACCATTGCATCAAAACAGGCTCTGAATAACAAATATAATCACCCTCTCCAAGGTACTGGCACGATTGATGGACTAGTGGCATTTGCAAAAAGCCCCAGAGTTTGACTCGTGGTGATAATGTTAATGGTGCTTACGTGCATGATGGCCTTTTTGGACTTTGTTGCGGTTTATCTTATGGAAAGCTACCGACTGACGCCCTCACAGGCAGCAATGGCATCTACAGTATTTCCAGTTGGGTCTCTGACCGGGCTTTTAGCCTCTATTGCATTTTACGACCGCTTTTCAAAGCGGGGGATCAGGACAGTATTAACCCTATCGCTCATACTAAGTTTATTGAGCGTGCTTACCTTACAGTATTTACCTTTATTTAATTTAAGCGCTGAAATTAACTATTTAGTTGCGCTGGGAGCCATTTTTTTATTCGCTTTTTCAATTTCACCAGCCTATTACCTACCCATGTCGATATTTTCTATTGAATACGGCGGCCCCCATAGTGCGACATTGGTGTGTTTAATTGATGCATTCGGCTTTGCGGCCAGTGCAACATTTGCTTTTATTGGGGGAAGACTGGCAGATAGTTCGGGTGGCTGGTCTAGCTTTATGAATATGCTAATCTTGATTTCCGCCGTTGGGATCATATCCGTTTGGGCATTTATGCACTCGGAATATAAAGCGGCAAAACGATTAGATATTTAAGGACGAGTAATGCCACATAGAATACATTAGCGCTGCTGGACCATATAAAGCGATAAAGATAATTTAAGTTTTGACGGCAGATATGTGAAATCTATGGCCGTAACACCAGCAGACAAAGTAATTATAAATTAATTAAATGAGCTCAGATTCATACTTTAGATTTTAGGATAAATGACGTTTTTTCTTCCTATACTCAACCTGCTCGCCCTTGCTGTCGATTTGCTCCAGAAGTTGCTCGAGTACGCCGCGGCGCTGCACCAGCCCCACCACTTTGCCTCCCTCAACCACTGGCAGTACCCTGCGATTATTGTGCAAGAATTTCTCTGCGACATCGACCAAGTTAGTATTGGTACCGATCGATTCAACTTCGGTTGTCATCCGGTCACGAACTAATTCGCCGATGGTCGAGAAGTAGCCTCCCATCAGCGCGCCGCGCATACAGTCAGCTTCGGACAGAAAGCCGATTAGATTGTTATCGCCATCAACCACTGGTGCACCGGACAGACTGGCGGTTAGCAGCTGGCGCAGGGCGACGATCACCCCGCTATCAGGGCGGAATGATAACGGTGAACGGTCCATGATGGTTTCAGCGGTGATGGTCTGCATGTTGTGCTCCTGAAGCGGTAAGTCGCTCGTTTGGGTATTGTTGATTGTTGATTGTTGTCAAATTATAGATAGCAACAGCCATGCCATCTATTTCGATTTAATAATTAACTGTTTTATTACAAACAGTTAATTTTTTATACGACAAAAAAAAGTAACCACTGTCTGGTAATCTATAGCGGTTACAGTGTTGAAGGGTTCTTCTTTGCACCAAAATAGTGCTGTCCGTCGAGGCGTGCATGCGCGAGGGTAAGGCAATCCGTATCAGTCTATTGATGGCTGTTGAATCATGTGGGAGAAAATCATTCATATTGTGAAAATGCGGTGAAACATGTGCGGGAGCTGAAATACCCCAGAATTAGGCACTTAAACGATATGTAAGCGGACATTAATATCTAAAAGGTATCAGGGAGGTCCATATAGTGGAAAAAATTCTCCTTAAACTACATTAATTCATCTACGACCCAGTTTTTAAATGCCATGATACTTTTGCTGCGCAGGTTGTGCTCAGGAATCACTAGATAGTAACTAAACCCGTCTATTTTTTTTCTATTCTCAGTAAAGTGATATTTAACTAACCAGCCTTGTTCTATTGCATTTTGAACAAGAAGGGAACTCACCAAAGCAATACCTTGCCCAGCTAATGCTGCTTGAATAATATGGTGTTCTTGAGTGAATTGACGAGTTTTGTACACTAGTTCATGGTTATTATTGTCTTTAAATAGTGTATGCCAAGAAATCTCGGTAAGATTTTTATTGTCCCATTTAGTTTCTAATAGATTCGCACTTCCTAATAAATTTATGCTTTTAATATAGTTAGGCGTGGCATATACACCTATTTCCTCAGTAGTTAATAATATTGAGTTTTTCAATGGATTATCATAAGTACCATATCTAATAGCGAGATCTATCCTTCTATCTTTTTCTAAGTCTTCAACTTGTTCACCTGTTTTTACTGCAACGTCAATGTCTGGATACAATTGATTAAATTTGCTTAAATTTGGCACCAACCACATTGCTGCAAAAGATGACGTCGTACTCACTGTAATTATATTTTTAGTATTTGATATCTCACTAATGGTATTAGTCAATTGTTGTAAAATGTTATATGCAGTTTCGGCTAATAGTTTACCCTCTGGGGTTAACTCGATAACTCGTGTTTTTCGTACGAATAATAAAGTACCAAGCGCTTCTTCTAGTGTTTTAATTTGATGTGAAATTGCTGTTGGTGTTACGTGAAGTTCTTCAGCAGCTTTTTTAAAGCTTCCTAATCTAGCCGCAGCGTCAAACACTCTTATGCTATTTAAGGGGGGAAGTTGGGAATGCATTTTAAATCTCATAGATAAGTTTTACTCATCTATAAGGTAGTATTCATCGTTTGTCAACAAGAAGTAATCCAACCAAAATAGGTCCACAAATTATTCAAACAGATTAATGAAAACATGATTACACTACTACATATAGACACAAGTGCGAGAAGAACAGATAACGATGTTAAAGAGTACAATTCGATTTCAAAATCACTTGCAGCTCATTTTATGGATAAGTGGATTACTTTAAATAGTAAAGATAAAGTTATCTATAGGGATTTAGGGCTAAACCCACCTGATTTTATTAGCCAAGATTGGATTGCTGCTGTATTTACACCTGATGAAAAACAAAGTGAAGAACAAAAATCACTTTTGACTTTATCTGATACGTTAATTGATGAAGTGGATCAAGCTGACATAATTGTCATTTCTTCTCCCATGTATAATTACGGCATGCCAGCTGCACTTAAAGCTTGGTTTGACCAAGTGGTACGCATAAATAAAACATTTACTTTTGATTTGGCCAGAGGTGACTTTCCTATTGAGCCAATAATGTCTGGTAAAAAGCTTATTCTTATATCTTCTAGCGGCGAGTTTGGCTTTGAAATTGGTGGCATTAGAGAAAAGATGAATTTCTTAGCACCACATGTTGAAACAGCAAGTAAGTATTTAGGAGTGGAAGAGTTTTACGAGATTAAATCTGAGTACCAAGAATTTGCTGATGCAAGACATGGGGAGTCGCTTAGCAATGCATATAGAGGTGTTGAAGAGTTGGTAAAACAGCTTGTTTAAGGTTTTAAGTACAAACTCGCCATTATCAGATTGTTTTTTAACTCTAATAATAGGTCAGAAAGAGGTGAAAATTAGCTCTGTAAATCCAACTTATAATGACTACTCATGAGCCAATAGCGGAAGTTGGAACCTAACTTACTTCTACCTTCCACTTTGAGCACAAAATGATCATTAATTTCATATGATTTTTTCTAATGAATAGGCTTAGTTAGTTTATGGTCAGTTCTGTAATAACTTTCGTCAAATGTAACACCAGAGGTAACAACGAGCACCCACAACAACAACAACAACAACAACAACAACAACAACAACAAAGAACCATATACAAAAGTGTACATAGCGGAAACCGAGTCCCGTCGCAGCACCAAATTAGGGGTTAATAACCTCAAAAAAAAACCGAAAAACCTTTATTAATAAGCTTCTCGGTTATCTATATCTAAAGCTATCTCATGCTATTTTTAAATTCACGGGAATTGAGTTGTCCCCAATTAAAAAACTGCTATTTATTTTAAATGACTCTGAACTTTTAACAAATAATTAAACTGAAGTAGGCTTTCTTTTCGGGCGTTCTTTCGATGAGTCACTGGCAGTGACTGCTGCAATAGCACGCGCCTTACTTTTAGCTCTTTTTTTAATTTTTGATTTATTATTCGCTGAAACAACGGTACTAATAAACTCTGCTGTTTTTTTAGCCGGAGTATAAGCAACTTCAATCGTTTTACCGTCAAAATCGATAACATCGCCACGGCGAATTTTTTTACGCTTTTGCACTTCTACTTTCTTATTTACTAAAATTTTACCTTCGCTGATCAGGGTTTTAGCTTCGCCATCGCCAACTATATTGGAAATTTTGAGTAATTTATAAAGTTCTATAGGTTCAACACAAATGTCGATAATTGAGTGTTCAGACATGAAATACGCCTAATAATTTTAAATAGTAATATTGTTAAATTCTAACATATATAACGGTTATTGAATAAAGCTTATATTAAGGATATTTTAAAATACTGAGCTAAAATAAGCGCTAAATATGTGTGTAGTGTTAAAGTAAAACTGGCTACTGGTTTGTATTGAAGGCAGCATCTTTCCTATGGCTATTTCTCTAGTAGTCAATTAATGTACTTACATAAGATCTTTGGCGGGGTAATCGCTGACTACTGGGCTTGAAATAAACGATATTATTGGATATAGAGCATCGAAAAATGATCACTTCATTAGTGCAATTGGTATTATCAAACTGCTATAATTCCCGCCGTTAATTCACATCAATAAAGTAAAAAACATGACAGAAGCACAGCTAACCTTACCCACAACGAAACTATCGCCAACTCAAAAAACACAATTTATAAAATTAGAAAAGAAACTTAGGCGTAATGTTGGTCAAGCCATTGCGCAATACAACATGATTGAAGATGGCGATAAAGTGATGGTTTGCTTGTCTGGTGGCAAGGACAGCTATGCCATGTTAAGCATTTTAATGCTATTAAAAGAATCTGCTCCCATTCATTTCGACATCATTGCGGTTAATTTAGATCAAAAGCAACCAGGTTTTCCTGAGCATATTTTACCCGAGTATCTCGATAAACTCGGTATTGAGTATCATATTGTTGAAGAAGATACTTACGGTATTGTCAAAGAAAAAGTACCTGAAGGTAAAACGACTTGTAGTTTATGCTCTCGATTACGCCGTGCTGTTTTATACAAAGCAGCTAAAAAGATTGGTGCCACTAAGATAGCACTAGGCCATCATCGTGATGACATGATTGAAACCCTAATGTTGAACATGTTTTATGGCGGTAAGATGAAAGCAATGCCAGCAAAGCTTGTCTCTGATAATGGTGAACATGTGGTTATACGCCCTTTAGCCTTTTGTAAAGAAAGTGAGCTTATTCAATACAGTGAATTAAAACATTTCCCTATTATCCCGTGTAACTTGTGTGGCTCTCAGCCCAATATGCAAAGACAAAATATAAAACGCATGTTAAACGATTGGCATGATCAATTTCCGGGGCGTATTGAATCTATGTTTACTGCAATGCAAAACGTAGTTCCTTCACATTTATGCGACAGTAACTTGTTTGATTTTAAAAGCATTAACAGTACTTCGGGTATTATTAATGGTGGTGATACTGCCTTTGATGAAGTAGCGATTGAAGCACCACAAGACTTGTCTACGAAAAATCAACCTAATGCTGATCAGCTGCTCAATGTAGTTGAAGTAAAATAGTTAATTGCAGTTGGATTAAGTTTTAACTGATTCGCTAAAGCAACACAAATAAAAACGGCCAATGTTAATAACATTGGCCGTTTTTTGTTTATTAATTTTTAAATAACTGAACTAAACGTTTGAAAGATTATTTAGCTAATAAACTTAAATTATTAATCTGCTGACGCAGTCTGTTGCTGACTAGCAGGCTTAACAAAGTAACGTTGGTTATGTCTTAACATGTCAGTTATATCTAACACGTACTGCACACCACGCTCAGAATAAGGTAACAAGCCTGTTGCTAAAATTTCAGCATCAAGCGCCTGGTCTTGCGCTCTTAATTCAGCACGAATCGTTCTAAACACATGATAAGCATTATGCTTATTTATATTATTAAAATAGCCTGAAACAGCAGCATCAACACTTTGAAATGCAGCTACTTCATGTTTGGCTCCAGTATTACGCCCTCCTGGAACCATGCCACAGCCCGTTCTATAACACCAAATACCGAAGAAGTTTAAACCTATACGGGCAAAACGTGATGTTCCCCAAGCAGACTCATTAGCAGCCTGAACCAATACCAATGAAGTAGGGATAATATCAACACGTATCAACAAATCATTAATCTGCTGTAAAGTTGAAGCTTCTTTATTAATACGATAAGCCTTGATAAGGGTTTGCAGTGACGTTTGTTCTTCTACAGTAAGCCCTAAACCAAGTGAGATCTGCTCATGCCAATGCTCAAGTTTCGATCTATCTTCAGCTAATTCGTTATTTTTTGCTTCTATTGCTGGACGAACAAAATCAAAGAATTGACGTTTTTTTGTTGGAATATCATAAATAGCAGCAAAATCAGGTAAATTTACCTGATGTAATGGTTTCTCTATTACTTTTACTTTTTCAACAACCTGAACAACAACCTTATCAGTAACAGGTTCAACAGCGACCTCTACGATAGTAATTAAAGGTTTAGGCACTAAAAAAGTAAAAGGCGCGACTACCGCAATGACTAACGAAAAACATGCGACAAAACGAACGAATAACATTATTTTCATAAAAACTCCTTATTTATGATTAAATTAGGCAGAAAAAGTATCATCTGAACCATTGTGATCAGAGTCTTTATTGGCGGAATGACTTAATGCCGTATCAGTAGTCTTCTGCTCGGAATAAACACCAAATATTTCACGATACAAGACACCTTTAATGTTGTAATACCATGGTGCTAAATAAGACAGACCAAATAAAAACACCATAACGGCAAGTGGTGCCAAACTCGACTCGATCAATAATGCGATAGGAAAAGCTAACGAAATTAAAGCCAAAAACAGTACCGAATAAATAGCTAATAGTGGCATGATCTTAAAGCGTAATGCTTTAACAGATAAAGCAATAGCTTGTACTGGGGTTAGATTCTTTTCTACCACTAAAGGTATCGTTAGTGACAGTAGTACGGCTAATAACACACCGGGTATAATTAACAATTGAAAACCGAGACTAATCAATAAAGAGGTTAATAGCGCACAAAGTGCAACCCAACTTCCACGATGTAAGAATGAGAGTACCATGTTGATTTTTGTTGGTTTGCTCACTGCGTGGAATACACCCATCATTTCTATGCCAGCCATAAAAGGCCATACAGCAATAGTCACAATGACATTGATCAGTTGCAGCGACTGAGGGTCTTCGATAACACGCTCAATACCACCAAAAAAACTACTCGCAATAAACGACACTATCATACCGAACACAGTGACTAAAAGCAGACCTATATTGATAGACATTCTCGACTGTAATGTGTGCTGCCACGCTTCGGTTAAAATAGCTTTAACATTAATTGAGTACTCGCCTTTTACAGCACGCTCAACACTACCACCAATGGACACAATTATATTTTCTTCTGGCAAAGCTAACCCTTTTTAATTCATTAATACTACATTTGTCATCTATTATACTGGAAATGATAACAGATTGCTCACAGCTCAATTTAACGGCAATTTGAAGAGACAAACAAAGGTAAACTGAAAAATAAATAGCGGTTAATTAAGATCACTTAACACAAGTTGAATCGCTAATAGCAATAAGATTAACCCCATAATACGGTCTAAAATATAGCCTTTACGCTGTAAAACGTAACGAACTCTCTCTTGAGTTAACATATAAGAGAGGAAACAGAACCAAGCCGCTGTAGCTACAACTAAATAAGCACCATAAGCAATTTTGATACTCAATAGTGTTTCGGGTGCTATTACTACGGAGAATAAACTCACGAAGAATAATGTTGCTTTAACATTTAAGGCGTTGATTAAAAAACCACTAAAAAAGGCTTTTTTAGCCGATGGGTTATCGATTGTCGTCTCGGTTTTTGTTATCTCGTTCTGTGTTAACGCATTATTATCAGGATCTTCGCTGGCAAAAGTTGATGACTCACTATCAGGTTTTTTAGACTTAAAACAGTGCCACGCTATATAACAAAAATAGCTGGCAGCAATATATTTTAATGCGGTAAATAAACGCTCATCACTGGCAATTAAAAGGCCTATGCCGACCAAAGAATAAGTAACATGAACAATAATGCCCGCGGCAATACCGAAACTAGTATAAATGGCAATGCGTCTGTTATAGCGAATACTTTGTTTTAAAATAAGCGCAAAGTCAGGACCTGGGCTTGCTACAGCTAGAAAGTGGACCATAGCGATAAGTAAGAATTGTTCTAAAACGGGCATATTTCAACAGGAGTATTTATGAAAAGTGCTTCATTTTACCTCAGAATTTGAATAAAGCGACCTTAGTCAACTAATACGCTATGCCTGCAGTGTAAGCAATTAGCTACTGATCGTTATACGTTGGATAGATTGCTGTACTAGAATGACGCGGTAAAACGCCCAAAGATCTTCAAAGCAATTAAAGCGATATTCTTTACCGTGGTAACTAGTTTTCATACGCTAACCTATACATGTTATATAACGAACAAACAGTGTATAAGTTTCAACCAAACAATAGCGTTAACCAAACGTAATTTAGCGTATTGATTGGTTATCTTTAAATAGTTTTCCGCAAATCTGTTTTCAAAGCTTATAGTTTAGCTTTGAAATACAAACTATTTTTGTGGGTGATTTTGATGTATGCGTTTTAAAACGTCTTGAAAATAATTACTACCTTTTTGCTCCGCTAAGGCCATATTTTGTTCAGGTATTTTTTCAGGATCTTTATACACAGCTAATACTCTTGCCATACTTGCTTCGCGGATAATATGCAGCATTGGATAAGGAGAACGATTGGTAAAGTTACTCGCATCATCAAAATCATCATCCGCAAAACAGTATTCAGGATGCATCGTTGCTAACTGGAATATACCTTCAAAACCTGACTCAATAATCAAGTCATTGGCATAATCTACTAAATCGAGGTAGCGGTCGAAACGACGAAATCCTTCTGCAAAGATGATCAGAGTCGTCTCAATCTCTTCATGTTCTTGTAGATAATGGCATTGTTCTATCACTGTTTGTAAAGCAGGTTTAACTTGCTCAGCTTCCGATTTAAAATAACAAATAGTGTTATTAACAAATTCTTTTTTCGCAAAAGGACAAAAATTCAATCCTATTATAATTTCATCTAGCCATTGTTTGGTTGCATCAACTTCCACTGATGATTGTTGGTCTGTTAATTGCTCTTCGTCTTTATTCATAACGTTCTTACTCTAACATTGTTATTTGTTGTAGTTCATCTTCATGACTCGCTAGCGCTAAGATTGCTGTAGCTGCCACATTTTACTGTATTGACCTTCAAGTTCGAGTAATTGTTGATGATTACCCTGCTCAACTATTTCACCATGATTCATGACAATAATATTGTCACTATCAATGATGGTTGATAGGCGATGTGCGATGACAAGGCTGGTTCTACTTTTAGTCACTTCATTTATTGCGGTTAAGATAGCTTGTTCTGAATGACTATCAAGTGAGGAGGTTGCCTCGTCAAACACCAAGACTTGTGGATTCTTTAAGATTGTACGGGCAATGGCAACTCGTTGTTTTTCACCACCTGAAAGTTTTAATCCTCGCTCTCCCACTACCGTTTCTAACCCATCAGGCAAACTGCTAATAAATTCAGATAAATGTGCTAGTTCAATGGCTTTTAATACTTCATCTTCGCTGGCTGTTGGACAACCGTACTGTACATTATTAAATAAAGTGTCGTTAAAAAGCACAGTATCTTGCGGTACAATACCAATATGGCTACGTAGTGATTGTTGACTCACTTGACTGATATCTTGCCCGTTAATCTGAATGTTGCCAGAGTCAACATCGTAAAAACGAAATAACAATTTTACTAAGGTTGACTTACCTGAGCCACTTTGACCAACAACAGCAACTTTTTCACCTGCATTAACCTTAAAAGAAATCCCTTTAATGATAGGTCGCTTGGCATTATAGGCAAAGGCAATGTTATTGAAAACTATACTCGCTTCAGTAACCGAACTATCACCCTGCTCTGCCAAATTTAACATTGCAGCGTCAGGAACATCTTGTACCTTAGGTGCTTTAGCTAATAAACCAAATAAGTTTTCAATATTTGCCAGCGAGCCCTTTATCTCGCGATAAACAAAGCCTAAAAAATTAAGTGGCATAAATAACTGCATCATAAAGGCATTTATCAGAACAAAGTCTCCAAGGGTCATAACATCTGCAGCAACATCACTAGCTGCAAGCGCCAGCATGGCAGTCATAGCTGCGGCTATAATGAGTGCTTGGCCACCGTTTAGAGCAAATAAAGATAAACGGTTTTTAATTTTTGCCTGTTCCCACGTTGACAACTGTTGATCATAAGCTTGCGCTTCAAATTCTTCATTGGTGAAATACTTCACCGTTTCGTAATTTAGTAAACTATCAATAGCACGAGTATTACTTGATGAGTCTGCTATGTTGGCTGCACGGACATAGCGAGTTCGTAACTCAGTGGCAAAAACTGAATAAGCAATATAGGCAATAATTGAGGAAAGCGTTATAACCGCATACCATATGCCATATTTCACAAATAAAATAGTCACCACCATCACTATTTCAAGCAAGGTGGGTACAATGTTAAAGACCATAAAGCGCATTAAAAAATTGATGCCCGAAGTGCCTCGGTCTATATCACGAGATAATCCTCCCGTTTGTCTATTCAGGTGAAAATCTAAATCAAGGGAATGCAAATGACGAAAAACTTTTAAACCAATGCGCCTTATAGCTCTTTCAGTAACTCGGCCAAATAGCGTATCTCTGATTTCAGCAAAAACTACGATGGATAACCGCACTAAACCATAAGCGGCCACTAAACCTAAAGGAACAATAATTAAAGCGGAATCAGTACCTGTACTATTAGCGTCTAATGTATCAACGATATCTTTTAATATGAAAGGCAGGTAAACACTGGCTATTTTAGTAAAAACTAAACATGACATAGCAAACGCAATACGTTTTTTATATTCGAATAGGTAAGGTAAAATAAGTTTGAATGCTTGCCAGTTGATGGAACTGACTTCTTGGTCGGGATAACTAGAGCGGCGCATGGCATTTCTTTAGCGGTAAAAACTTAATTTTAAATTAGAAAGTGAATTTAGCCTAATCATTAAGATAATTAGTTTACTTTAAAGCGTTAATTTTCCTTAAAATTCAATACGACCTCGTAATTATAATAAGTAAATTACTTTTTATAATAAAAATAAGCAGAATAACGGCCAAGTTATTCTGCTTATTTCTGACTATAATATTGGGTACTAATCCTTATCAAGTACTTTTTCAAGAATCTGCCCTTGGGCTCCTGATGGTGCTTTAATCCCGAGTACTGCTGATAACGTTACTGCGATATCGGTGGTACTCACTCGTCTATAGACCTTATCATCATCAATATTAAACCCTGCAAAAATTAGTGGCACAAAAGTATCGTACCCCCAAGGAGAGCCATGGGTCGCCGCCACAGTTAAGCCTTCCATATCAGCAACAAAACGATGGGCTTCAAGTACAACATAGACATCACCAGAGCGGTTTTTACTGTGGTTATTAACCACTAAAGTATGCAGATAATCTTGGGGAGTGTTACCAGTCTCTATATCGCTGCTCGTTACAGCAAGCGCAACACCATCAAATTTTGAAACTTCCATAGCAACAGCTTTTTGAACTTGCTTTAACGACAGCTTACGTTCAGCAATTAAATCTCGGTCAAGGTATATGTAAGGATGAAAGTAGCTTTTAATTAACGCAGTATCAAAGCCAAACTGTTTCTTAAGGGCTTTCATACTCGGTGCTTTATCCCATTCTTTAGGAGCAACCACATCAGTTTTCATGCCTAATGACGATAAATATGCCGGTACTTCAGCAGCGCCATGATCGGCAGATAATACGATAAGGGTATTTTCTAAACCCACTTTTTTATCAATAAAGGTGAGTAAATTGGCTAACGTGCGGTCTAATCTCAGCATATTATCTTCAGCTTCTAAACTTGAAGGTCCAAAAATATGACTAACATAATCTGTTGATGAGAAACTTACCGATAAATAGTCAGTAACTTCGTCCTGTCCTAGCTGTTCGTTATTAACTACTGCTTTAGCAAAATCTAACGTCAGCTCGTCCCCTGCAGGGCTTAAGGTTAGAAAAGTATTGAAATAAGCATTACTCATATCGCCATATTGATGCGGAAAAGTTCGGCCAAAACCGGGGAATTTAGTTTCCCATGCTTGATCATCTTGTTTTGCAAATACATATTTATCTTGAGGTTGGCTTAACTGCCACGGCTTCTGATGATATTTCTTAGTGGGTTTTGCTTCATTCCAATTTGTTACCCACTCAGGATATTTGTCATAATAATATTCACTGGTAACAAATTCTCCTGATTTTTTAGAGAACCAAAAGGCTTTACCCATATGTCCTGCCATGGAGATCGCCCCTCGGTCTTTTACTGATACGCCAAAGACTTTAGCTTTACCATTTGAGGCAATCTTTAGCTCATCGCTAAAGGTAGAAACTTGAATATTATTTGGGGAACGACCTGACGATTTTGCTGTGCGCTGTGTGGGATCAATTTCTGTTTTTTGATTAACCCCTGCATCTGCTGATAACAATGGGTAATTAGCATCTTCAACGTTATAGACTAAACGTTGTAATTTATCATCAAACCAGACATTACCTATCATGCCATGTACTGCTGGCAGTGCTCCGGTAGCAAGCGTTGCATGACCAACGATAGTTTCTGTATTAGCATGATCGTGATGAGCATCTTTATAAACTATGCCTTCATCGAGCAGATATCTAAAGCCGCCTTTTCCCATTTTATCTAGATAGGCGGTTGGCATATCCCCGCGGAGCTGATCAACGGTAATTTGTAAAATGAGTTTTGGTTTATCCGCTTGAGCTAATGCAACATTACTGCCTAAAAGTGCTGCTGTGGACAATAAAAGTCCAAGATGAGTTTTATTTTTTGTCTTTACTGTTATCATTTTTAATAATCCTTTATCGCCTATCAGTTAACAATTACAAAATTTTAGTCTAAACATTATGAGTAGATGAAAACCTAAGTTAGCATGTTACCCTATTGAATAATATGCAATTTCCGTAACACACAAAATTCCATATTTTAAGTCACTTACAATGAATCACCACAAAGAGGATATCTCACATTACTAGGTTTCGACTCACGAGCACTTATTAAATCGCAAGAGTGTGTATGGTGAACAAAATAAAAGTATGTCGATCTCTACTAATGAGTAACAGATAACAGCTTATCTTTTAATTTTCTAGCTTAAGTCTTTTTAGTGTCGCAGAGGGTAACTCTTGAAAAAGTTGACGGTATTCACTTGCGAAACGACCTAATTCTATAAATCCCCAATCAAGTGCCACATCGACAATTTTATCTTTTTTACCGCGATTAACTAATAAATCACGCCTGACACCATTTAATCGTAATAACCTCAAATAACGTATAGGCGTTACCCCTAAGTATTCTTTAAAACCGTATTGAAGATTTCGTTCACTTAATTTGGCTACTTTACACAGTTCAGGAATTGTTGGTATGTTCTGCCCATAATGGTGCAAGTAATCCATGACATGACGAACACCTTCACAACGCTTTGACTGGTTTACTCGTTTTTCAGTACAGGGTGTTGTGACTTTAAGAACATTATATGCCAGTCTTAAAATAGTATCATTTATCATACGTAATGAATTTTCGGTTTTTATAACCTCAGGCTTTGCTTTTATTACATTAATAATATTATTTACCCCTGTCGCATATTGAGTTAATGCAAGGGGATCTGTCAGGCAGGCTTTACTAATTAGCCAATCATTTGGAATTTCTTGCCCCGTGAGCATGTGAATATCATGGGAAAATGTATCTCTATCAAAAACAGCGGCGATCACATTTAAATGATTTTTAAAGTTGACATCCCAATCACCACCGGTGGCTTGGAGAATAGCGTTTTGTTCAATATGTTTACCACAAAAAGTTGTATCGTTTCTGTTTGAAAGCAATGCAGCGAAAGGCACAAAGTTTTTCGCGGGCGTCGCCTCTATCAATGCGCCTACATTAAGATTTTCACGAAAGACCTGTAATTTCCCTAAATTGATCTCCAGGTAATCCCCTTGTAATTGCCCAGTATATAACTGGGTATAACGACGGTTCTTATTCTCTTGAAATAGGGCTAGCTCATCAATATCAGAGGTCGACATGCCTCTTATTTTTTTATCGCTGTGAATTGTTTTTTGAAGATCCATTGCTTATCAAAAGTCCTTTTTCTATAAACCATCTAGTTTATTTATCGCACTAACTATAACTAAATCCTTTCGGAATTTGCATACTTAAATGTTAACCGAGTTAATATAATGTGGCAATAACAAAGCGACACTGCATTACTTGAACCTCGCTACAACGCAATCAACGTAGATAAATCCACAGCTGAAGATACTCTCAGTCGATTATATAAACGCTACATTCTGAGTAATAATTAGCCTAAGTAAGTTTTTACGCTGACGCTAAATTTGAGACTATAACCGACGTTTTCACTGGATACGTAAGATGCGTTACTGAGTTTTTCACCATAATAATTAGAATTTTGACTGTAACTAAAGGGAATACTATGGAAATGAATAATCGGCTTAAGAAGTTAGCACTAGGCATAGGTGTACTTGCCATCGCCACCAGTGCAGCAGCAACAACCAACAAAGCTAAGCCTAATGTACTAGCTATTTGGGGTGATGATATTGGTTATTACAATATCAGTGCTTATAACCAAGGCATGATGGGTTATCAAACACCAAATATCGACCGTATTGCTGATGAAGGCGCTTTGTTTACCCATCATTATGCACAACAAAGTTGTACTGCTGGCCGTGCTTCTTTCATTTTAGGTCAAGAACCCTTCAGAACCGGTTTATTAACTATTGGTATGCCAGGTTCAACACACGGTATTCCCGATTGGACACCTACCATTGCTGATCTTCTAAAAGAAAAAGGTTACATGACTGCGCAATTTGGTAAAAACCATTTAGGTGATCAAGATAAACACTTACCGACTAATCATGGTTTTGATGAGTTTTTTGGTAATTTATATCATTTGAATGCCGAAGAAGAGCCTGAAACTTATTATTATCCTAAAGATAAAGAATTTCATAAAAAATATGGTCCTCGCGGTGTTATCCATTCATTCGCTGATGGAAAAATAGAAAATACAGGTTCTATGACGCGTAAACGCATGGAAACAGCTGATGGAGAGTTTTTAGCGGGTACCTTGAAGTTTATTGATAAAGCGCATAAAGCCAAAAAGCCTTTCTTTATCTGGCATAGCTCAACTCGTATGCATGTATGGACACGTTTGCAAGAAAAGTATCGCGGTAAGTCAGGCGTAAGTTTAACGGCTGATGGTATGTTAGAACATGATGATCAAGTGGGTATATTACTTGATAAATTAGACGATTTAAAAATTGCAGATAATACCATTGTTATTTATTCAACCGACAATGGTGCAGAAAAATTTACTTGGCCTGATGGCGGTACATCACCATTTAGAGGCGAAAAAGGAACGACAACAGAAGGCGGTATGCGTGTTCCTCAACTCGTTCGCTGGCCTGGTACAATCAAGGCAGGCAGTAAATTTAATAACATGATGTCTCATGAAGATTGGATGCCAACACTATTAGCGGCAGCGGGTGAGCCAAACATAGTTAACAAGCTTAAAAAAGGTTACAAAGCTAACGGTAAAAAATGGAAAATTCATCCTGATGGTCATAACTTCTTACCTTTCTTTAAAGGCCAAGAAAAAGCATCTCCGCGCACGAGTAAATTATATTTCAATGCTGCCGGTGATTTGAATGCTGTACGTTGGAATGAATGGAAAATTGCCTTTGCAGAAGAAGAAGGCGGAATTAGCACTGCATACCGTAAAGTCCCTGCATGGCCTACCATTACCAACTTACATGCAGATCCCTTTGAAACGGCTGCAAAAGAGTCAGGAATGTACTTACGTTGGTATGCGGATAACATGTGGTTATTTGTCCCGGCACAACAACAAGTTGCACAGTTCATGTCAACTATTGACAAATATCCTTTCCAAGAAGGTAGTAGTTTAAGTGCGAGTAATATTGGTTATAAAAGCATTAGAACACAGGCTGCACTAAAAAAAATACAACAACTAAGTCCAAACCGATAATTGCTGATTTCTTAACGTTCTGTCAGTAATGGCTAAAGCCCAATAACTATTGGGCTTTTTTATTTTCATTAACTTTTGTGATAATTAATCAAAAAACAACAAATATTCACATTACACCTATTATTAAATCAAGTGAACTAAATAACTAAATAACTAAATACTACGTATAAGTTACTGTTAAATTATTGCCTTTATTAAGAAATAACATCATATTAATAACGTATTGTTGGTAATTTATACGAACATTGTTATTTTTGCAGATCAAAAATAACCTGTTTCTTTGGTAATCATCATAAGGAAGAAAAAATGATTAAAAATAAATTAAAAATGTTGATGATGGGTGCAAGCTTGATAGCGACTGCATCCGCAACAGCAGCGGAGAAGCCAAATATTTTATTTTTCTGGGGCGATGATATAGGACGTACCAATATCAGTGCCTACAGCCACGGTATAATGGGTTTTAAAACACCTAACATCGATCGCATAGCTAAAGAAGGTATGATGTTCACCGATTATTATGCAGATCAAAGCTGTACCGCTGGTCGTTCAACGTTTATCACTGGACAATCAGGTTTACGTACCGGCATGACAAAAGTTGGCTTACCTGGCGCTAAAGAAGGTATTCAAGATAGAGATATTACTATTGCAGAAATGTTAAAAGCTAAGGGCTATACCACAGGTCAATTTGGTAAAAACCACTTAGGTGATAAAGATGAACATTTACCCTCTAATCATGGTTTTGATGAATTTTTTGGTAACCTTTACCATTTAAATGCAGAGGAAGAGCCAGAAGACCCTGATTACCCTAAAGATCCTGCTTTTAAGAAAAAATTTGGACCACGCGGTGTTATTCACTCTTATGCCGATGGTAAAATTGAAGATACCGGCCCTTTAACTAAAAAACGCATGGAAACAGCTGATGATGAATTTGTCGCTGCAGCCATGAAATTCGTTGATAAAGCAGTGAAAGCTAAAAAACCTTTCTTTGTTTGGGTTAATACTGCAGGCATGCACTTTAGAACACACATCAATCCAAAACATGTGGGTCTTTCAGGTCAAGGGTTCTATAACGATGTGATGGTCGCTCACGATAATCATGTTGGCATGATGTTAGATCAACTTGATAAGTTAAAAATTACTGACAGTACAATTGTCATGTACTCTACCGATAATGGCGTGCACTACAATACTTGGCCAGATGCCGGTATAACACCGTTTGATGGTGAAAAAAACAGTGAAAAAGAAGGTGCTTATCGTGTTCCAATGATGGTGCGCTGGCCTGGTAAAATTAAAGCCGGTGAAATTTCAAACGAAATGATGGCTCATTTAGATTGGATGCCAACTTTAGCTGCCGCTGCAGGTGATACTAAACTCAAAGAAGACATGCTTAAAGGCAAACGTCGCTTTGGTAATAAGCAATCAAAAATTCATCTTGATGGCTATAATATGCTACCCCACCTTACGGGTAAAACAGAGAAAAGCCCACGCAACATTTATCATTATTTAAATGATGAAGGTTTCCCTGTTGCCATTCGTATTGGTGATTGGAAAATGGTTTATGCAGAAAATCGTGGTAAAACCTTGGCCCTTTGGACAGAACCTTTCACTATGCTAAGAATGCCTAAAATCTTAAACTTACGTCGTGACCCGTGGAGTAAAGCTGAAGAAAACTCTAATTCTTACTACGATTGGATGATTGATAAAGCGCCGTATATCTATTTAGGTTTATCAGAAACAGCTAAGTTTTTATCAACCTTTAAAGACTATCCACCTAGCCAACCTACTGGCTCTTGGTCAGTTGAAGCGGTATATGATACTTTTTTGAAAAAATCTGAAGGTAAATAATACGCTATTTACCTATACTTAAAAGCCCAATGTTTATTGGGCTTTTAAGTTTGCTTTACATTACTGTTTAATTTTATAAAAAATGTAATAAACAATAGTAAAAACAACTACTACGGCTACAAATTGACCTCTCATTAACAATAGATTTATCAAAAAATTTGTGTAATATTAGAAATGATACTAATTCGCATATTGCTCATTAACCGTTGAACAATATACTTATCCATTGTGAAAAGGAAAAGAAATGGTAACTCAAAATAAGTTAAAGAAACTGGTTTTAGGTTTAAGTTTAATTGCTGCTTCTAGTGCAGTAATGGCAACAACCGATACCGCGAAACCTAATATTCTCGCCATCTGGGGCGATGATATCGGCCCATTTAACATCAGTGCATATAACCGCGGCATTATGGGTTATAAAACCCCTAATATTGACCGTATTGCTAATGAAGGCATTATTTTTACTGATTCCTATGGTGATCAAAGTTGTACTGCGGGTCGCGCTGGTTTTATTACCGGACAACACCCTATGCGTACAGGTTTAACTAAAGTAGGTTTACCTGGTGCAAAAGAAGGGCTTAATAAAAAAGACCCTACCATTGCCGAATTACTTAAGCCTCATGGTTACATGACCGGCCAATTTGGTAAGAACCATTTAGGTGACCAAGATGAGCATTTACCGACTAACCATGGTTTTGATGAGTTTTTTGGTAACCTTTATCACTTAAATGCAGAAGATGAACCAGAGCATCCTGATTACCCTAAAGACCCAGCCTTTAAAAAGCGTTTCGGTCCTCGTGGTGCTATCCATTCCTTTGCCGATGGTAAAATTACCGATACCGGCCCTGTGACTAAAAAACGTATGGAAACTATCGATGAAGAGTTTTTAGGCGCCGCACTTAAGTTTATCGATAAAGCTCACGCCGCTAAAAAACCATTTTTTGTCTGGTTCAACTCTACCCGTATGCATGTTTGGACACGCTTAAAGCCTGAGTCTGATGGCGTTACTGGCCAAGGTTTATATGCTGACGGCATGGTTGAACATGACGGTCATGTAGGTCAATTACTGGATAAAATTGATAAACTAGGTATAGCTGAAAACACTATTATTATGTACACCACAGATAATGGCGCTGAATTAGCCTTATGGCCTGACGGTGGTTACACGCCATTTAGAGGTGAGAAAAACACCAACTGGGAAGGCGGCTACCGTGTTCCTATGATGGTTAAATGGGCGGGTAAAATTAAGCCTAACCAAGTCTCTAATGAAATGATTTCATTAATCGATTGGATGCCAACTATATTAGCTGTTGCTGGTGATACAAACATCAAAAGTAAACTCAAGAAAGGCACGAACGTTGGTGGCACTAAATTCAAAGTGCATCTTGATGGCTATAACTTTTTACCGCACTTCTTAGATATAACCAAAGAAGGTCCTCGTAAAGAGTTTATCTATTCTTCAGATACTGGTGACATTGTTGGATTACGATACGAAGATTATAAATTCGTTTTTAAAGAACAACGAGCACATGGTTTAGAAGTATGGCAAAACCCATGGACAACATTACGTGCACCTAAAATATTCAACCTAAGAATGGACCCTTATGAACGTATGGATCATGAGTCTGAAGGTTATGGTCAATGGTGGGCTGAACACATGTTTTTAATGGCCCCTGCTATGATGAAAGTTGCTCAATTTAAAGCAACGTTTAAAGAGTTTCCTCAGCGTCAAAAACCAGGAAGCTTCGTGCCATAAACTTCATTAATAACTGAGTGATTTTATAACCACTTAATAATATTAATGTTGCAGAAAGCAAAGCCATCAACTGTTTTGATGGCTTTAACTTTCTTACTTTATAGCTGTTCGTTGACTGTTATAAAGTAAGAATTTTTTCATTAGAATATTTAATTTCCATCAACTTATATCCACTTTACTTTAGTAAGAATCCACTGTTGTTATGAACAAATTTTATATATTTTCATCGCCTTCACTACGCGCTATTTTACAGTTCTCCATCATTACTAGCTTATTATTTGTAAGCCTAGTAGGTCATGCAAAATCCGTAGAAGCGTTAATAGAATCATCTGCTGATAAAGTTGAAAGTGAAAATAAAAAACAACGGGTATTTTCGTTACCTAAACCAATGCTCGATGAGTTAATGAAAAACATGGTACTAGTTGAAGCAGGTAGCTTTGCGATGGGCTCTGACTCACCTTTAGCGAGAAACCGTGAAAAACCTGTCAGGCAAGTCAGTCTTGATGCTTTTTACATTGGGAAATATGAATTAACTCAAGATCTGTTCGAGCAAATTATGGGGTGGAACAATAGTTTCTTCGCCTGTGATAAGTGTCCGGTAAATAACATAAGTTGGTTTAATATGCTTTTATTTATTGAACGATTAAATAGTGCTACTGGTAAAGAATTTAGTTTACCTACCGAAGCTCAGTGGGCGTATGCTGCAAAAGGTGGCAATAAGTCTCAAAACTATCGATACAGTGGTTCAAACAATATTAATGACGTTGCTTGGTTTGCTGATAACGCAAAAAATAAAAGCCACCCTGTTGGCCTCAAAAAGCCTAACGAACTTGGTTTATACGATATGACGGGGAATTTATGGGAATTTTGTCTTGATGACATGAGCCGACAAGCTTATACCTTCACAGAGAGTCATAACCCTTTTATGGGTGATAAAGAAAACCTTAAACAAAAAGCAATGAAAGTTATTCGCGGTGGCGGTTATGAGTTTTCCGCAACAGAAAACTTAGTATTCATGCGTGATGGCGCTACTAATAATGTACGTATGGCAGACATCGGATTCAGATTAGTCATGAGCAAAATTTAGATGTTAAATAATTTCCTGGAGCATTATTTCCACATGATAAAATCACCAAAAAGCGCCTATTTTGGACTGCTTTTTTTAGTACTTAATACTTTTATAGGTCAAAGTTTTGCTCAAACTTTTGTTGGTTCAAAAGCCTGTATTGGTTGTCATGAAAAAGCCTATCAAGACTGGCAAGGGTCACATCATGATATGTCAATGAAACATGCCGATAGCAAAAGTGTTTTAGGTGACTTTAATAACGCCACATTGGCTACACAAGATAAAAAGTCTGACAAGCTGAATACCTTTTTTAAAAAAGGCCCTCAGTTCTGGGTCAATATCAAAGGTGAAGATGGTAAGTTTCATGACTATCAAATTAAATATACTTTTGGTTATGAGCCACTACAACAATATATGGTTGAGTTCGATGATGGCCGAGTTCAGCTGATACCTTTCGCTTGGGACTCTCGAGTCAAAGAAGAAGGGGGACAACGATGGTTCAACCTTTATCCCGATATGACTGAAAAACATCAAGAATTCTTTTGGACCAATACTGGTCAAAACTGGAACTACATGTGTGCTGACTGCCATTCAACCAATGTAGATAAGAACTTTGATATCAAAACAAATTCCTACAATACTACTTTTAGTGAAATTAATGTCGCTTGTGAGAGCTGCCATGGGGCCGCCAGTGAACATTTGACTTGGGCTAAGCAATCTAAAGATAAATCTGAAAACACAATAAATAACATGCCATTAGATGGCAAAGGCTTTAGCCATGATTTATCAAAATCAGTACAAAACTGGCAAGCAAAAGGCAATAAAAAAACCTTAACTCCAAAAAGTATTGAACATAGCCAACAAGTATTAGTGTGCGCGCAATGCCATAGCAGACGAACTCAAGTAAGTACTAACGACCATGTAAAAGGTAATGCCTTTGGTGAGCGTTATTTACTTGATTTAGTTTCAAGCACCAATTATCACCCTGACGGACAAGTCTACAACGAAGATTTTGTTTATGGTTCTTTTTTACAGTCAAAAATGTACAAAAATGGCGTGGTATGTAGCGACTGTCATAACCCGCACACTGCACAATTAAAACTTCCAATCGAAACACTTTGCTTGCAGTGTCATCAAAGTGATAACTACGCATCAACACAACATCATAAACATCCTGAAAGCTCTACTGGTGCACAATGTGTTAATTGTCATATGCCTGAGACGACATATATGGAAATTGATGCCAGACGTGATCATGGCTTTCATATACCAACGCCTAATTTAGCCCAGAAATTAGGCACACCTGATACCTGTTTAAGTTGTCATGAGAATAAAGATAGCCAATGGAGTGCTAGCAAGGTTAATGCTTGGTATCCTAAATCAACGGTTGAAACTGAAAAAGACTTTGTCGCGGTTTTCTCTGCTATTAACTTAGCGTTAAATGAGCAACAACTTCAAGGCGTTTCCTCAGAGTTATCTCGCATTGCTCAGACTATCAGTTATGCTGGCATTATCCGCGCCTCTGCATTAACTAAAATGGCTAGCGTATCTAATACCAATACTATTATCGCTATTGCTAGAGCCGTTAAAAACCCTGATGAAAATATACGATTAGGTGCAATCGAAGGGGCTCAAAATATGGCTGCTGCTGAAAAGTGGCGCATATTATCACCTTTATTAAACGACAAAGTGTTATCGGTAAGAATCAATGCTGCTTTTGCCTTAACCAGTTTGTGGCAAAACTTATCCGTACCACAAAAAGAACAATTAACACCCGCCCTGAATGAATATATCGAAAGTCAGCATTTTAATAATGATCGTAGTTTTTCTCATTCTAATCGAGGAATTATTGCCGCCTATCAAGGACAATACGATCAAGCCATTAAAGCTTTCAAACAAGGCATCGCAATAGAGAAACATTTTGCACGAACTTACCTTAATTTGAGCCAAGTTTATTATCAACGAGGCGAAAACCAAAAAAGTATTGAAATATTGCAGCAAGGAAAATCCGCAAACCCTGATGATGCCAGCCTGCCCTATAATTTAGGACTCGCGTATATTAGGGTTCAAGATAAAGTAAAAGCAGCACAAGCATTAGCCATTGCTACACAACTTGCCCCCCAAAATAGTCATTATTTTTATGTTTATGGCTTAAGTTTAGAGCAGCAGAAACCTAGTGCCGCTTATGGTGCTTTGTATCAAGCATTTCAACTGAGTAATAACCCGCAACATTTATATGCGCTATGTGACATGCAAGTCCGCCATAAAAGCGGTTTAGCAAAACAATGTTTAGCACAACTTGCCCCGTTAGTGCCCAGTAATGTGATGCAAACGCTTAGGCAACAGTTAAATCAATAAGGTTTCCGTTATGTAAAACAATTAGCTACTTGTTAGCTAACTGTTAGGAAATGAGCTAATTAAAGTGGAATAAAAAAGGATTGTTTTATGAGTAGCAAAATGAATGACCAAGAGAGTAATAAGTCTAATGCGCTAGCGCAGTTACAATTATTAAAAACACAAATTGAGCAATCAGTTATTGGTCAGTCACATGTTGTAGACTCGCTACTTATTGCCCTGTTAACTAATGGTAATATTTTATTAGAAGGTTTGCCCGGCACAGCAAAAACCCGTTCAATTAAAACCTTAGCACGCTCTCTTGCCGTAGATCTTGGTCGAGTACAATTCACGCCCGATTTATTACCCTCTGATGTCACTGGCACAGAAGTTTACCAAGAAGTTAACGGCAAACCCGTACTAACTTTTCAACAAGGTCCTATTTTTAATAATCTGTTACTTGCCGATGAAATCAATAGATCGCCTGCTAAAGTACAAGCCGCACTATTAGAAGCGATGGAAGAAAGACAAATCACCGTTGCCGGTAAAACCTACAAATTACCTGAACTTTTTATGGTATTAGCAACCCAGAACCCAATTGAGCAAGAAGGTACTTACCCGTTACCAGAAGCGCAAATGGATCGATTCATCATGAAAATCAATCTTGATTACCCCGATGATGCTGCTGAAGGTGAGATCATAAAATTAGTACGCAGCGAAGAAAAGAGCGTACAAACTGTTGAAAATATTAGTCCTGAACATATTTTCACTGCCCGAGATGAAATCCATACCATCCATGCCAGTCAAGCCATCATCGATTACATTGTAGCCATCGTTATGGCAACGAGAAAACCCGAACGATATCCTGACTCTCCGTTGCAGCAATGGTTAACTGTTGGCTCAAGTCCAAGAGCGAGTATCGCCATTGATAAATGTGCCCGCGCGCAAGCCTGGCTAAACGGAAAAGACTTCGTTGACCCTGACGATGTTCGATCTGTGGCTCATTCTGTTCTACGCCATCGCTTAGTACTCAGTTACGACGCTTTAGCTGACGGTATTACTGCTGATGCGGTAATAGATGAAATACTTAAACAGGTGGCTGTTGCCTAAGGGGTTCAGATGAACACCAACACACCTCCTAATAAAAAAAAGTCTGCAGATGACTCTAAAGATAAGTCAGCAATTTACGTTGACTTAAATGAATTACGTCGTCTCAAGTATTTAGCTAAAGGCTTTTCGTTTACACCCAATCAGCCAGCAAACAGTGCCTTAAGTGGTAAGAACGTCTCTAAACTTCGTGGTCGCGGACTCAATTTTGAAGAGCTGCGCCATTATCGTCCAGGCGACGATATTCGCTCTATGGATTGGAAGGTCACGCAAAGAACCGGAAAACCCCATATCAAGGTGTTCACCGAAGAGCGTGAGCGCAATGTATTTTTAGCCATAGATCAACGTATGACGATGTTCTTTGGTAGTTCAAATAAAATGAAATCAGTGATTGCCGCTGAGCTTTCCGCTTTAATTGCTTGGCAAATAAGTGATAGTGGTGATCGCATTGGCGCAGTTATTTATAATGATCAACAAACCAAAGTTATACCCGCTAAGCGTGGCAGACAACATGTTGTCAATTTACTCGCTGAAGTATTGAAGAAAAATCACGAGTTATCCATCGACCTGTCGAGCAAAGATAATGCTCACCAACAAGTTGACGATAGCGAGTCCTATAACAAAATGTTGGCAACCTTAAATAAAGTCTCAAGTCATAATGGTTTAATCATTTTAATTGGTGATGGCCATGGTTTTAACGATAAAAGCACCGATTTTGTTAAGCAATTAAGGCAGCATAATGAAGTTATTGCCTGTCACATTTTTGATCCCTTAGAGCAGACCTTACCCAAAATGTCACAAATGATTGTCAGTGATGGTGTGCAACAGATCCAGTTTTCTTCAGAGAAAAAGCACGTTCAAAAAAATTATGAAGCTGAAATAGCTCGTCAGTTAGAGAGTTATGTCAAAGCGGCGAAAAAGTACCGTATCCCGTTAATCGAAATAGATACCATTGCTCCTGTTGAACAACAACTACGTAAAGCCCTTGGTCACAAAGCAGGAAGTCAAACTGGCGCTAAAACAGGACATACCACAGGAATTAAATCATGAGTTTTGAAAAACCTTGGGGTAATTATTTACTCGAGGCCATTGTCGAAACAAAAGCACCAGACATGATTAGCTTTTGGCCTCAAACGATTGCTTGGCAACTACTTTTTATTTTATTGATAATGCTTATTATCAAAAAAGTTTATCTATCATGGAAGAATTATCAGGCTAACGCTTACCGACGCGAAGCCCTTGTTTGGCTTGCTCAATGCTCTCTTTCTAATGAAGAAGATATTAGGCAATTACCCGCATTACTTAGGAAAACGGCGATGCTCGCTAATAATCGTCAATTGAAAGAAAGTAACTCCTTTCCTATTAATAATAACAATGGTGGAGATAAAAGTAACGATGATACTGGCGAAAACCCTAATACTTCTTTTGCGATAAAATGCAAACAAGAAATTACGGTGTTAAGGGGAATACCTTGGGTAAAATGGCTCGACCAACAGTGTAGTCAAAGCCATTTTCATGAAAAAGAAGCGCTGTCTTCATCAGATTATTACTCTTGTGAAAGGTTATTAACTCAACTTGCCTATATGGACAAAATAGACCTTAACAATATTCCGTTTAATACAGGGCTGATACAACTACGCCAACAAATAGAATTATGGATCAAGCATCATGAATTGCCCGTTGCAACTGAAGTAACACCAGCTTGTAGTGATACAGATGATGGAGTGGCAACATGATCGAGTTTGTTTATCCCTGGGCGTTTGTATTGCTCATAGTCCCTTTTGCTGTAACGTTGTTTGCACCTGCTTATAAAGAACGAAAATCATCCATTAAGGTGCCCTACTTTGCTCGACTTGTTGATGTAACCGGTGAAAAACCACAAAGTGGCGCGGTATTACTTAATCGCAATAACCTGCAAAGATTAATTGTTGCTTTCTCATGGCTGTGTATTGTCACTGCTATCGCTAAACCTGAAATGATTGGTGCACCGATTAATCAAGAAAAGTCCGCGCGTGACTTAATGATAGCAGTCGATTTATCCGGCTCTATGGCAGTCGAAGATTTCACCTTACCTATCGACACCAATGAGCTAACGAATAGAGCAAAAAATGACACTGATTCTAGTGCAACAAAAAGCAGTACAAACGACACAGGTAAAGGTGAGAAAGTTAATCGATTGGTCGCTGTTAAGCATGTGCTCAATGCCTTTGTTAAAAGTCGCGAACATGACAGATTAGGTCTTATCCTGTTTGGTGATGCGCCATATCTGCAGGCCCCTTTTACTGATGACATAGCTACATGGCAAGCTTTACTGAACGAAAGCGATATTGGCATGGCAGGTCAAAGTACCGCTTTTGGTGATGCCATTGGCTTAGCCATCAGCGTTTTTCAACAATCTGACACCCAAAATCGTGTGTTAATTGTATTAACTGATGGCAATGATACTGCTTCAAAAGTTCCGCCAGTAGAAGCCGCTAAAGTTGCTGCTGCACGAGATATTAAGATATATACCATCGCCATTGGCGATCCAAGCGCTGTTGGTGAAGAGAAAGTAGATCTTGAGGTTCTGCAAGCAATGGCAGAAATTACCCAAGGTAAAAGTTTTCAAGCACTAAACAGTGAAGAATTATTAAAAGTTTATGCTGAGATTGATAGACTTGAGCCACAGCAATTTGACTCACTATCCTTTAGGCCAAGAGTCAGTATTCATCATTACCCTATCGTATTATTTGTCAGTATTTATCTGCTGGCTTTATTTATTGTTAATATTCGAATCCGCCTACAATTATCCAAACAACAACGTAACGTGCTGAGAGGTAAATCATGATTGATGACCTATCGCTATTTTTTGATAATATGCAGCATTTTCACTTTCTGCGCCCTTATTGGTTGTTAGCATTCATCATTATTGTTTACATCATTCGCGCCTTTTCACTACGCGATGATAGTTTAGCGCAATGGCGGTCTTTAATGTCGGCTCAAGTATTGTCGCACTTAACGGTGAGCGGTAATAATAACAACTGGTTGTCTCCACAGAAAATGTCCTTAATCTTAGCAGTCCCACTTTGCATCGTGCTAATGGGACCTACTTGGCAACAACAACCCTCACCTTTTAGTGAGAATAATGCACCACTTATCATAGCACTTGATGTATCTAAAACCATGGAACAAGGCGACGTGCAACCATCAAGATTATTACGCGCAAAACAAAAAACCATCGAATTACTTGAACTCAGGGGCGATAGTAAAACAGCGCTCATTGCCTTTGCTGGTAGTGCTCATGTGGTCATGCCAATAACTAATGACAGAGAAATGATCCGCCACTTTCTTGATGCATTAGATGAAAAAGTCATGCCTGTTGCCGGTAAATTACCAGAAACGATTATCCCTTTAGTCGATAATTTATTAGCAACTTCTAACGTGCCTGGCACCGTTTTATTAATAGGTGATGGCGCAACCAGTAATACGGTAAATAGCTTTAAAACGTTTTTTAACAAACAAGGAGCACAACTACTTGTTTGGGGCATAGGTAAATCAGCACAATCGGAAGAGGAATCAGCAACATTAACTGCTGATATTATTCCTTTACAACTTGAGCAATTGAAGGCATTAACGAGTGAGAGTAATGGTCGTCTGATATTAATGAGTAATGATAACAGTGATGTTAACCGGGTTAATAACTACATTAAGCACAATCTTGTTATTGTTGATGACAATAGCAGGCCATGGCATGACTCGGGTTACCCTATGGTATTTGTTGTGGCGGGTATTTTCTTGTTCTGGTTTAGAAAAGGATGGACTCTGCAATGGTAAAATTAATATCAACACTGTGGTTTAACTTTTCAGTACGAACCAATCAGCGAAGCTACCTTAATAAACGTTACGTTAATAAAAGTACATTAATTAGCATAGTAGTTATCGCAACTTGCCTTTTCGCCTATGTAAAACCACAGCAATTTGCTGATTTTTGGCTTACCCGTGATCAACAAGGACAACTACTGTTTAACTTGGGACATTACCAGCAGGCAAGTAACACATTTAAAAGTACTCAATGGCAAGCCTATAGTAGTTATGGCGCTGAGCAATATAAAAATGCAGCAACTCTATATGGGCAGTTTACGGATATCGAAAGTCAATTAGCCAATGCAAATGCCCTTGCCCATGCACGTGAATACTTAAGTGCTCGTAACTTATATCAACAAATATTGACAATTGTTCCCCAAAATAGTGCCGCAAACACTAACATTAAAATCGTTCAGGCCATCATTGATGAAGTAAACCGTTTATCTGCTAGTCAGGCACAAGAAGACGGAGAGTCAATAAAAGAGTTAGGTGACGAACCACAAACTGGCGATGGGGCTGAACGTGAAGTAGCCCCCGAAGAGCAAGAAATAGAACAGCTCAGTGCAGAGCAACTTCTTCTTGATCCGAATCTAAATGAAATGTGGTTGAGACAAGTACAAAAAAACCCAGCATATTTTTTATCTCAAAAATTTTATATGCAGCAAGAAGCTGTTAATCATAAAAAGATAACCACTGATAAAGATAATAATAAAGATGAGAATAAAGGAGTTAATGATGAATAAAAAATTGATTTCCCTACTCACCTTCCTTGTTCTGATTTGTCAGCTAACGATAATACCAGTCGCGACAGCAGCACAAGATATAGAAGATTTAGTTAATCAAGGTAAGTTAACGATTAACTTGAAGGTTAATCGAAAAGAACAACAAATAGTCGGACAAGCTCTCATACTTGCGATCGAAGTATCGACAGTTCGATGGTTTGCGACAGGTAGCCAAATTCAACATTTCACCATGAAAAATGTCGTGATGCAGGCAAACAATACGACAACAATAAATGGTAGCAAACGCACCAATGGTCAAACGTGGGCAACACAAACCCATGAAATCACCCTATATCCTTCGGTATCTGGTACTTATCGAATTGAGCCGATTAATGTAGACATCTCCATTAATACTGAACACGATGGCATAGTCAGCGGCGAACTTAGTACCCAAGAAAGTAGTTTTACTATTGATTTGCCGAAAGCGCTTGAGGGTATTGAAAATTTCATCGTTTCGCCACAGGTAACGCTAATTGTTGACGGGCAGTTCGATGAAGAAAAGAACTATGCGGTAGGAGAAGCCATCACGCAGACGATAACAATTACCGCCGATGACACACCAGCAATGATGATAAAGCCAATTAACTTGGTAGCGAATAATTTAGGAGCTACTGATCTAACACCGCATGATGGATCGACGGATAATAAGGTGGCGAGTAATAAAACCACGTTAGATGGAATCAGCATTTATCACAAACCTGCTCAAGTTTTTGATAAGTCTAATCGAGGTACGTTATTAGGTACTCGGGTAGAGTCTTTTACTTATATTTTTGAAAAGCCGGGACATTATGTAATCGATGAACAAGTTATCTACTGGTGGAATAGCCAAAGCAACACACTGGAGCGTTTGTTGATTCCATCATCCAAATGGACAGTTTCTGACGGGGCCTTAAGCAAAGTTAGTACCGGTAATCCTTTAAAGTCATTTAATTTAACTATTAAAACAGTCATAAATTCAATCGTCATAATAGTGTTACTAATACTTATTTCGCTAGGGGTCACAAAGCGTCATTATTTATCCGCTTTATATAACAAGCTCACTAAACGCGAGCAAAGATTACTTCGTAGTAAATATTTAAATGCAGTAGCTGACAAAAATTACTTAATAGCAACGCAATACCTCTATCAATATGCTTTATTAATAAATAAGCAAACTTACACAGCTGGTTGCGTGCAATCTTCTACATTAAATCAATTGGCTTTCAAGGAAAGTAACGCAGAAAACATACCGTTAAGCTTTTCTGTAAGCGATGCTAAGGTATTAATTAGTAAAATTGATGCTAGTACCTCTAAAAAAGAGGATGTAGCTAATTTTATTCCTAAAGAGCGAATCAACCTTAACAGTGATTAAAACCATTAATCACTAATACTAAATTAATTAACCAGTGCTCCTTCACCTTTTAGTGTTATTTTATCCATAAAAAACCCGTATTAGCTTTCACTAATACGGGTTTTATTATTTTATTTCAGCAAGTACTGGTTCACCTACAGAATAAGGAAGTAAAAATGAATAATTAAATTATTCAGCTTAAATTAGCGAAATTAACATTCCTTATCTTAGTCGCTATATTTATTAGTCACTATTTCCGTCTTCTACACGGCTTTTCAGTTTTTGGCCTGGTCTAAAGGTAACCACTTTACGGGCAGAAATTGGAATATCTTCACCCGTTTTTGGATTACGACCAGGGCGTTCGCTTTTAAGACGTAGGTCGAAATTGCCAAAACCTGAAAGCTTTACTTGATCACCGCTTTCTAAAGTTTCGCGAATTTCTTCAAAGAAGATTTCAACCATGTCTTTTGCGTCGCGCTTGCTCAGCCCAACTTTTTCAAATAAATGTTCTGCTACTTCTGCTTTGGTAAGCGCCATTGCTTAGTCCCTCAGTGATGCATTTAGTTCTGTTTTTAATGTTGCAACAACTCTATCAATGACATCAGTGATGTCTTTTTCTTCAAGAGTTTTACTGGTATCTTGTAATACTAGGGCTATGGCTAGACTTTTAAAACCGTCATCAATGCCTTGACCTTTGTATACATCAAATAAGTTTAGATCAATTAAATAATTTCCGCCAACCTTTTCAATAAGTTGTAACACATTTTTTGCATCAACATCCTCTTTTACTACTATTGCTAGGTCACGGCGATTGGCAGGAAAGCGAGATATATCGGTGGCTTCAGGGATTTTTTGCACTAAAACTTCAGACAATAATAGTTCGAAAATTAATGTTCGACCGTTTAAGCCTAATTTTCTTTCTAATTCAGGGTGTAAGGTTCCAACACAACCGACAAAAACGCCATTTTTAGTAATTTGCGCCGTTTGTCCCGGATGTAAAGCATCAACCTCAGCTTTTGAAAACTCATAACCTTGTGCATCACAAGTCAGTGCCAATAAAGCTTCAACATCACCTTTAATATCATAAAAGTCGGTTGCCGCTTTTTCCATGCTCCAATGTTCATCAACACGAAGACCACTAATAACACCTGCAATCATGTTTTGTTGACGAACACCGTTTTCTGCACTTTCATCTGGAACAAAACGTAAGCCAGTTTCAAATAAACGAATGCGGCCTTGCTGACGATTTTGATTGTAAACCATCGACTGTAACAAACCGGTCCATAAACTTAGACGCATTACCGACATTTCAGAAGAAATTGGATGTGGTAGCGTCATCACCTCTTGTCCTGGGTGCAATAAGGCTTGTACTTTCGGATCAACAAAACTGTAGGTGATCGCTTCTTGGTAATCACGATTTACTAATGTTTGTTTCAGATTTGATAAAGAAAGGTTAGCTTCTTTTTGCTCACACATTTTCAAAGTAGCTTTTGGCGCAATATTTGGAATATTGTTATAGCCAAAAATACGTGCCACTTCTTCAATTAAATCAACTTCGATTTTAATATCAAAACGATATGCTGGCACAATCACTTGCCATACTTTAGCTTCGCCTTCACCTGTAGTGGTTACAGTAAAACCAAGACGCGTAAGAATTTCACTCACTTGTGCATCTTCAATATGATGGCCAATGCGACTATCTAACATTTTACGACGTAAGTTTACGTCTTTTGTTTGTGGAATATCTGCATCAGATTTAGCTTCAACAACTGGGCCTGCTTGACCACCAACAATGGTTAGCAATAATTCAGTCGCTCGTTCTATTGCGTCATGCTGTAACGTTGGGTCTATACCACGCTCATAACGATGTGAAGAGTCTGTATGTAAGCCGTATTGACGCGCTTTACCTAAGATAGCTAACGGTGCAAAAAATGCACTTTCTAAAAATAGATCAGTGGTGTTATTGGTAACACCTGATTCAAGTCCACCAAAGATACCTGCCATGGCTAATGCTTTGTTCTCATCAGCAATAACTAAAGTACCTTCTTTTAACGTGACTTCGTTTTCATCTAATAATGTTAATTTTTCGTCTTTATTTGCGAAACGTACATTGATTCCGCCGTCTAGTTTGGCTAAATCAAAGGCATGCATTGGATGACCCAATTCAAGTAAGATGTAGTTAGTAACATCAACAACAGGGTCTATTGAACGTGTTCCACAACGACGAAGTTTTTCTACCATCCAAAGTGGCGTGGTTGCGTTAGGGTTAATACCCTTAATAACACGACCTAAATAACGAGGACATGCTTCATTAGCCTCAATATTAATGGTAATAACATCATCAATTGTTGGCGCTACAGCAGTAATTGTTGGTTCACTAACTTCTAAAGAGTTCAACACACCTACTTCACGAGCTAAACCTTTAAGGCCTAGACAGTCACCACGGTTAGCTGTTAAATCGACATCAATAGTAACGTCATTCAAGTCTAAATATTCACGGACACATTGACCTAATGGCGCATCACTTGCTAATTCCATAATGCCATCTGAGTCATCAGCTAAACCAATTTCAGATTCACTACACAACATACCAAAAGAAGGTACACCACGTAATTTTGCTTTCTTAATTTTAAAGTCGCCTGGTAATACTGCGCCGACCGTTGCCACTGCAACTTTTAAACCTAGACGACAGTTTTTAGCACCACAAACGATAGTAACTAACTCGCCTTTTTCTACCGTAGTAGAACTGTAATCGCCTAAACTAATTTTTGTTACTTGCAACTTATCTGCATCAGGGTGTGGGCCACATTCAACCACTTCACCAATAACAACACCACTAAATTCGCCTGCTACCGGATCAACACCGTCAACCTCTAAGCCAGCCATTGTTATTTGATGCGCTAAATCATCCGAAGAAAGTGCAGGATTAACCCATTCACGTAACCAAGATTCACTAAATTTCATTATGAGTTTTCCTACTTGAACTGTTTTAAGAAGCGAAGATCATTTTCAAAGAATGCACGTAAATCATTTACGCCATAACGCAGCATAGTTAAGCGTTCAACGCCCATACCAAAAGCAAAACCAGTGTAAACTTCTGGGTCTATACCAACACTACGTAAAACATTTGGGTGAACCATGCCACAGCCTAATACTTCTAACCACTTACCATTTTTACCCATGATATCGACTTCCGCAGAAGGTTCAGTGAATGGGAAGTAAGAAGGACGGAAGCGAATTTCTACTTCTTCTTCAAAGAAATGATGCAAGAAATCATGCAAAATTCCCTTAAGGTGAGTAAAACTAACGTCTTTATCTACCATCAAACCTTCAACTTGATGAAACATCGGCGTATGCGTTTGATCATAATCGTTACGATATACTTTACCTGGAGAGATAATACGCAATGGTGGTTGTTCAACTTCCATAGTACGAATTTGTACACCAGATGTTTGCGTACGTAATACTAATTTAGGGTTAAAGTAGAAAGTATCATGGTCTTGACGTGCAGGATGATGTTCAGGAATATTCAAGGCATCAAAGTTATGATAATCATCTTCAACTTCTGGACCATCTTTTACTTCAAAGCCTAAATCACCGAAGAAACTTTCAATGCGTGCGATAGTGCGAGTTACTGGATGTAAACCACCAATTTGAGTGCCGCGTCCTGGTAGAGTGACATCAATAGACTCCGCCGCTAATTTTTCTTTAATCTCTTGGGCACGTAATAATTCACCACGTTCGGTTAGTAATTTTTGTACTGCTTGTTTAGCAATATTGATTACTTGTCCCATTTTAGGTTTTTCTTCTTTCGGTAATTTACCTAAACCTTTCATTTGCTCGGTGAATAAACCTTTTTTCCCTAAAAAGTTAACACGCACTTGATCAAGTGCTGTTGGGTCTGATGCTTGTGCAATGGCAACTTCAGCCTGCGCTACAATGCTATCTATGGTGGTGGTGTCTAAGTTCATGATTTCCTCTAAAACGGGGTAAATAAACGACTTTAATTAGCTTTTCTTATGAAAAAAGGCCAGCTAGTTAAGCCATTTACCAATAGACTAATTTAAATAATAAAAATGCGATTGATTTTACACGAAAACTTGGCTTTAGGTAGCAGTAATAACGGCTTTTTTAATGATATATAGTCAAACTACATAAGCATGGAGGTTTTAACGGGAATTATAAACGTTTTTAGACAGGAGTTGATTGAAGATATGGTCAAAACTGGCACACAAACCCATAGCTCTTTTAGTATGGCTTTAACAATAAATATATTTATACCGAATAAATGAAGTGAAATTAACGCTTACTTCCTATTACTACCTCTTATTGCTCTTTTGCTTCGCTTTCACGTTTAACTAAAAGAAAGGTTAGATACATTTTTGTCGGTAAAGAAAATACCAAACCAAAGGCAATACACATAGCACTAATAATAATGCCTGTTACGCCGAGTGACTCCATATAATCACTAAATGAGTGTAAATAAATCCCTAGCAGAATCAGAGATATTCCAATGCAAATAGAAATTTTTAATAGTAGAACTAAGCGTTGCTCTGACATAAATCACTCTGCAAAACGTTAAAATAATATAAATATAATATATCAACATTAAACATCAGCACTTATTGAGCAAGATCATTGTCTTGTCCAATAAGTGCATTAATTTTCTGACTTTTAGCTTAAAGAATCCAAGATGGCCGCTACAGGATGTCTGGCTTTTAAATCACTAAAACGTTTCACTTGTGATCGACAAGAAAACCCAGTTGCTAATACTTGTTCACTCGCTAGCGTTTCTAACTTCGCCTGCCAGCTTAATTCAAATAAACCTTTCGAATTATCTAAGTTAGTTTTTTCATGCCCGTAAGTGCCTGCCATGCCACAACAACCAACACTGACTTTTTCTAAGGCTAAACCGAAGTGTTCAAAAATTGATTGCCATTCATTTTCACTGTTCACTAAAGCTGTTTTCTCGGTGCAATGAGAGAAGAGTTTAAATGCCTGAGCTTTTGAGTGCTCTGTTGAGCTAAATGCCCCTTTAAAAGCCGTATCTTCTTTAATAAAAGTTAATAACCATTCATGAGCCAGTAATACCGAAAAATCACCACGTTTTTCTTGCAAGGTTTTCGCGTATTCATCGCGATAACACAAGACCATCGAAGCATCCATTCCCAACATTGGAATATCGAGTGCCGCTAGTTGATTTAAAAAGTCACTGCTTGATTTTGCTGTTTTAGCAAATCGCGCTAAAAACCCTTTAACATGTTGCGCTTTACCATTTGGTTTAAAAGGTAATAAAATCGGCTCTAAACCCAATTTTTTAATCAAGCTCATCATACTTTCTACCGTAGTAGCATCATAAAATGAGGTAAAAGGATCTTGTACTATCAGTACATAACCTTTGCGTTGCTGCGTGGTTAACCCCTGTAATTTAGTTAAATCAAAACCAGAGAAGCCTGCTTTTTTCACTTGTTTTTTTAAGGTAGGCACTGATAATAATGGCGTATTAACATAACCAATAGTTTTGGCTGATAACTTGTCATAGAGCTCAGTGTTAAGTACCGCATTAACGATTTTAGGTGCTTTAGCCATTAACGGCGCAAGTATCTCCACGTTAGCGACAAGGTGATCTTTTAATGGTCTGGCATAACGAGAGTAATATATATTAATAAACCGTGACCTAAAATCGGGTACATCGACTTTAATAGGACATTGGCTTGCACACGCTTTACACGCTAAACAACCTTGCATTGCCTCCATTACTTCATGAGAGAAGTCACCATTACCATTTTCATCTTGTTGTGGTTTACTAATAAAATTAAGTCGAAGTTTATCAGCAGCATTCGTTAGTATCTCTTTAACCGACCAGATGCTTTTCGATGTATTAATGTTGTCTTCAAGTTTTAGAATATCAACGCCCTGCTTCTCTAATAAACGCAACCATTCACGCATTAAACCAGCGCGTCCTTTAGGAGAGTGACGTCTATCTCGAGTAATTTTACTCGACGGACACATTGGGCTATCGGCATCATAGTTAAAACACAAACCATTGCCGTTACAATCCATAGCGGCAGTAAATGACTCTTTAACCGTCACAGGGATTTGTCTATCGTAAAAACCGCGCTTGGTATCATCAACGCTCACCAATTGCTCGCTTGAGTCAAATGGTGTGCAAATTTTACCTGGGTTCATTCTATTAAGCGGGTCAAATGCTGCTTTGATTTTTCTTAGCTCGTTAAACAGGTGTTCACCAAAAAATTCAGGGCCATATTCACTGCGATAGCCCTTACCGTGTTCACCCCACATTAGACCACCATATTTAGCGGTTAGTTTAACGACTTTATCAGAGATGGTACGTAATAACTTTTCTTGCTCAGGATCGCACATATCAAGGGCTGGGCGTACATGTAATACCCCCGCATCGACATGGCCAAACATGCCATAATTTAACTCGTAACCATCAAGTAGTGCACGAAACTCACCAATAAAATCAGCAAGGTTTTCTGGTGGTACGGCGGTATCTTCAGCAAAGGCTAACGGTTTTTGACTGCCTTCAGTTTTACCCAACAAACCAACCGCTTTTTTACGCATGGCATAAATTTTGTTAATACTGGCAAGGTCTGAAGTCACTTGATAACCAATGACGCCACGACTTTCTGATGACTTATCTAATGAACCATCTTTGCTAATTAAAACATCAAGGCCTGAAGTGAGCTGTGCAACCTGAGCGGCTAAGCCTTCAATGCTATCGCCGTTATATTCAACAACATTAATGCCATCCATCACTTTTCCTGGCACATCAGTGATTAAGTCACTGACACTGTGCCAAACAATATCTTGTTTCGCGAGATTTAATACCCTTGAATCTATCGTTTCTACTGACGTTGCCTTGGCTTCAACGAGCGAAGGAGAGTGACGAAGTGCGGAATCAAAACTATCGTATTTGATATTAATGAGTGTTTTAGCAACACGAATAGGATTAATGTTTAGCTTTGCTTCGCAAACAAATGCCAATGAACCTTCTGAGCCAGTGATCAAGCGTGATAAATCAACGCCAATAATGTCACCATCATCATTTGTTTTTAATACGTTCTCTAAATCATACCCCGTTAAAAAACGATTTAATCGTGGAAATGTCTTTAACACTAATTCGCGATTTTCAATACATGAGTCAAGCACTTGCGCCATTATCCTTGCATGAGAAGTCGCGTGTGACGTTGAATGAGAGCTTGCATGAGTTTGGGTTTGACTTTCGCCCTCAACAGTACTTTTCTGAGCTAAGTTTTGAGCTTGCGCTAATGTCATTGGCTCAGTATTTAAGACCTCACCATTAGCAAGTACCGACGTTAGTGCTAAAACATGATTAGACGTTTTTCCATAAACTAACGAGCCTTGCCCAGAAGCATCGGTATTGATCATACCGCCAACAGTTGCTCGATTCGAGGTGGATAAATCAGGAGCAAAGAAAAAGCCATGGGGACGTAGAAAATCATTAAGCTGATCTTTAACCACACCCGCTTCGACACGTACCCACTTTTCCTCAACATTAATCTCTAATACTTTATTCATGTATTTAGATAAATCAACCACAACACCTGGTGTTAAACTTTGCCCGTTGGTACCGGTACCGCCACCACGTGCACTGAATTTAATACTCAGGTATTGCTCATTACTTGCTGTTGTAGCCAGTAAAACAATATCGGATTGAGTACGTGGTTGAATAACCAATTGTGGCAACTGCTGGTAAATGCTGTTGTCGGTTGCGACTGATAGTCTCGCGCTGTAACTGGCATTAATATCACCAGTAAAGTTTTTATCTTTTAATGAACTAATAAAATCATTATATAAAGGAGGAAGATGATTTTGATGACTAATATGGGGAAGCATAACGACTTAACTTTTCTTTTAAACAGGACAATGCTTCGAGTATATCATGTTGAAAATGAATTTTTACTGCATTAAAAGGCAGATATTCAATAATATCACTGAAAAATGAATATTTATTTATACCCGTTACCAATCAAGATGCAGGTTTCAGAGTGCTTGAGCAATTTCAATTCAAGGCGCTGTGATGAAATAATGGTTGTTCAGGAGAATATGCTCCTGCATTCTCTAATAACACCATCCATGTAGCGCCATTATAAATCACAGTAGCGATTAAGTGATGTTGCTCAAGCGCCTCTTCGATGGGTTTAAAATCATTTTATACGGCGTTAAATAATCAAACCATAGAATGACTATGCTTAAATTATCTTCCTTGCCTAAAGTGATTTTAATTTCCACTGAAATCCTACACTTTGAATGGTGACGGGTATATAAGACTATATGAACACTTCTGTTAATTCAGCAATGATCATGATTCAAAAAATTATTACACCAACCTTTGAGCAATAAGTAGAAGAGATAGATAATTCTCTACCTAAGTCTTTTGACGCATCTTGAATATCAGCCACCATTTCCTATAAAAAACGGATCTTAAAGTAGGTGTTTTCAGTAAAATTTAATGAGTAATAATAAATTTTTGGATGAAATGCCTAAGTTAACACGATCGCTATTTTTACCAATGTCTGTGTTTTTCCCCCTCAAAGGTAAGTAATTTTGATTGAAGTACTATTCAATTAATTGAATTAATATCACAAAAAAATAAAAACATTGAAAGAAAAAGGCTTGAAAGGCTATCTATATGCCCAATCGTACTATTAAAAATTTAAGAGAATTGAACATGAACATGATCATTAAAAATTTTACCGCATTCACCTTTATGAGTTGTTTGTTGTTATTTACCGCAAGTGCCCATGCTGAATCAGAAATATATACAGAGTATTTCAGTGATGTTGCCGTTTCGGGTTACGACTCAGTCGCTTATTTCGAACAAGGTAAGCCAGTAAAAGGAGATAGCGACTATAGCTTTGAATACAAAAAAGCAACTTGGCAGTTTAGCTCTCAAGCCCATTTGGCACTTTTTAAAGCGAATCCAGAAAAATATGCGCCACAATACGGTGGTTATTGCGCTTGGGCTGCTGCAGATGGCCGTACAGCCAGTGGTGATCCTCTACAGTGGACAATAATTGATAATAAACTTTACTTAAACTATAACGCTGCAGTTAAAGAAGATTGGTTAAAAGACGCTGAAAAATTCATTATTGAAGCCGATAATAACTGGCCTGAACTTTTAAAATAACCGCCTAATAGAGAAAGAGAATAATTATGAAAAATCGCATTATCCCCATTTTTAGTTGGGTCGTTGTCGCATGGACTTGTAAGGTATTTTTATCTTCATTGCCATATAAATTTTCTGGTCATCCCGATACCCAACATATATTCGGTACCATAGGTGTATGGATGCAAGAAACAATAAATCCTGGCCTTGGCCAATGGTTTGTCGGCCATGGCGCTGTCGCTGTTGGCATATTCGAACTGACTGCATCGTTATTATTGTTATCTCCGATTGCCTTTTGGGCAGTAAAAAAACTCAATTTAGTAAAAAATGTACCATCACGCGCATTGATTCATACCCTTGGTGGCTTGTTGTCCGCTGGTGTCATGGCGGGTGCAATGTTTTTTCACTTAGTAACACCATTAGGCATTGAAGTATTGCATAACGGCATAAGCGACGGTGGTTCACTGTTTTATGCGGCAGTATCTATATTTATTTTAGGGCTTATTTCAGCAACCCTTAATGGCGCCATTGTACGTCGTCAGTATAATTAACCAATAACTAAGGCTGTGTAGGTAGATGATTATTCGAATATTACTTATTTTAAGCTACGTCGTATCATGCATTCGATTGTGCGTTAAACCTTGGTATTACTTTCGATTAAACGCCCCTTACTTCAATGAAAGTAAGGGACTATTTTCTAAATTAGATATCGACCGTTTGATCCCTAATCAGTGGCGCGTGGAGCAATGGGTGGATGACGGTACGCGCGAGCCAACGGAATTTCCTGTATTTGTTAAACCCGAATGGGGTCAAAATTCACGAGGGATATCTCGTGCCGACAACTTAATGCAAATGCAGCAATTACGCCTGCAACGCAAGGCAAGCAACATGCGTTATTTGGTTCAAGAGGCAGCGCGTGGTGCGATTGAATTTGAAATATTCACTATTGCCAACCATCAAAATTTAGCCAAACACGCGGTGTTATCGGTTACACAGGTGAATAATACAAGTTCAGCTAAATTCCCAATCAACGGGATTTATAACGAAACAACGCAATACCATGACATTACGCCAAAATTGTCTCGCGAGCAGCTTGAAAAAATATCTCAACACGCAAGCGCCATTGGTAAATTTAAAATTTCTCGACTGGGTGTTCGTGCAAACTCAATAGCAGCGTTAGTGGCTGGAGAGTTTGAGGTAATAGAAATTAACTTATTCGTGCCAATGCCGCTCGTTTTATTGTGTCAGCAGCGCCGAACAATTGACAACATACGTTTTGTTTTTAACGCCATGTACGCACTGGCAAATGTCACTAAACAAATTCCTAAAAATCAGCCTCATAAGGCAATATTTTTCAGAAAACTAGGGTTGATGCGTCAACATACCATAAAAGAAAATGAGGTTGGCAATGAAAGCCATTAAGAAATTTATTTACGCGTGGATCAGTCAAAAATTCATGGGTGGATGCAGCAGTTACAATTCATTAGAAACTCGCAAGGGCTGCCGCTCTAAAGAACAGGCGCGCGATGTCTTTTCAAAAGGCAGTATTCCTCATGCCCAGGGTAAAATATTCTTTAACCCTTGGGTTGCTCATCAATTTGCTAAAGAACATGGATTTCCATTAGTTATTAAACCCAATGTAAGTGGTTTCTCTCGTGGCAGTCATTTTCCTATTACTAGCTATGGACAATTATACAAGGCCATTTTTTTGGCTAAACTGTGGTGGCCAACAACAGTGGTTGAGCAGTATTTACAAGGGAAAAACTACCGTGTGGTAGTCATTAAAGGCCAAGTAATGTCGGTGATTGAACGTTTTGCTCCCTTTGTTATGGGCGACGGAAAAACGACAATTCATCAACTTATTGATCAAGAAAATGTAGTGCGTGAATCAATGAAGCTGTTTCCGTGTATTTCACCCCTTAAGAAAAATGCCATCACAGTTAAGTTTTTGAAGAAACAAAACTTAACGTTAGACGACATTCCTGCTGAAGGTGAAGTGATCACTTTGTTTTATCGTATTTCATTAGCACCAGGTGGTGTTGTTAAAACGATTGATAAAACAACTATATCGATGAAAAACACAGCGTTATTTTTAAAAGTACTAGACTTGTTTGACGCCAATATATTAGGCATTGATGTTATTTTTGAACACGACATTACCAAAGATTATAGCGATCAAAAATGCATATTTTTAGAAGTGAACTCACGACCTTATTTAAAAATGCATGATTACCCTCGTTTTGGTAAGAAAGAAGATTTAACACCCTATTTTAAGCAGCTTGAACAGCTTGATATTAGTCAGGCAGATATTTTCTAATGACGGGAGTTGCTCGGTTATTTTATCGCTTTGCTGGTATTCATTCACTATTAATAGGTTTGTTACCGTTTTTCATTCCCGTTTTGTTATGGCAGCAAGGTTATCGATTAACTGAAGTTAGTGCATTTATAGCACTGACGGGTGTTGGTTTTATGATAGCCCTTATGGGCTGGAAAGCACTATATGATCGCCGCCATTGGCGCACTATTTTAATTGCTTCTTTTGTGGCTGAATTAGCTTTAGTTGCTAGTTTAATCCTAATAATCTTTTTAATAGAATCCAGCGTTACAGTGTTTGTATTAGCAGCTTTGGTTAACGGTATTTACAATTGTTTTTATTGGATCACCCAACGTACTTTATTTAGTGCTATGACCCAATCTAAAACCGGCAGCCAAGCAGAAAATAAAACAGGAAAACAATTCGGTAACTTTCAGATTGTTATCGTTATATTTTTAAAAATAGGCATATTAATGGGCGGGTATTTTCTCGCACAGCGACAAACACTGTGGTTATTGGTTATTAGTACCTTACTCTCAGTAGCGGCATATTATGCCTTATGTAAACAGGCTAAATATAACGAGAGTCAGCTAACGCCAATTGATAACGCTGCCATAATCGATTGGCGACAAAAAGTAGTCTTTACCATCGATGGTGTTTTTCTATTTTGTGAGAGTTATTTCTGGGTATTAACGCTATTTTTCATCACGGACAACAATGTAATGGATCTGGGTTTGTTGGTGGTTGGATTGACGGTTGTATTGAGTATCATTTTTTGGGGAATTAAAAATACCATAGATAAGTTAAATCAACGCTACGTGTTCTACTCAGCCATCGTGTTATATGCCGTATCCTGGGTTATTAGAGGCAGTGTTACCAGCTTCACCGAACACTATGTTTTGTTGGCGAGCATTATTGTTATTGCCTTTTTAACCACTTTTTTTAGGTTGAGTTTTAACAAACAGTTTTTTGATGATGCTAATGCACAGCAACCCTTAGCATTTATCATAAAGAAAAGTTATTTGTCTCAAAGAGGGCTTGTGGTGTTTTTTACGCTGTTGTCATTGGTTTTAATGATAATGGGTGAATCGGATAATACCTTAGCTTTATTTTATTGGTGTTTAGCGCCAATAGCAGTGTTGTATGGGATGTATCCCTTACGACATCAAACACATTTGCAGTCGGAATTGAATAATGAATAAAATAATTAACGGTAGCATCGAATCATTAGACCAAATGATAGACTTTATCACGGGCCTTAGCGATGAAGCCTATATGATGGCGCCTAAGCCTTTATTTAATAGCTCAATTGGTCAACATTTACGTCATATTCTCGACGTTTATATGGCATTAATGAGCAGTGACAATTTAGAAAAAATTAATTACGATATCCGCCGCAGAGGCTTAGCGCTTGAGACTGTTCGAAGTGAAGGCCTTATTGAATTAAACGTGATACACCAGTGGCTTATAACATTCGATGCAGACTTGTTGACCTTGCCAACTACCGTTCAAAGTGAAGTATCAGTGTGTAGTGAGCAATCAGCACAAATGGCATCATCCATGGGACGTGAATTATGCTTTGCCTCAAGTCATTTAACGCACCATTTAGCGCTGATGGCAGCTATTGCAAAGTTTTTAGGGCATGACGTTAACAATGAATTTGGCGTGGCACCAACCACTGCCACTTTTTTGCGTAGCCAACAGCAAAAGAGTGATACATGTGCACCGTAAGTTGGCTGGTTGATAACAATGATTATCATGTGTTTTTTAACCGCGACGAACAACGAAGTCGAAGCTTGGCCATAGCACCTAAGCCATTAACCATAAATAATACCTCAACCTTAATGCCGATTGATCCCGATGGAAATGGCACTTGGATAAGCACTAATGAGTTTGGCTTAAGTTTATGCTTGTTAAATTATTATCAAGGTATTAAACCTCAAGGCGCTTTGATCAGCCGTGGACTATTAGTGAAAACCTTGTCAGCGAAAAAAACGCTACAAGAGGCGCATCAAGCACTGTCGCAGTCAACACTTAATGATTATGCATCATTTAGCTTATTAGCCTTTGGTTTCGATGCTAGTGGCCAATTTGTGCAACAAACGTGGCAATGGAATGGCGAGCAGTTAACTAAAATAGAACTAAACAGTCCTTTTACTTCCTCATCGGTTGAATTTGAACATGTCAGTACGTCTCGACTAGCCCTCGCAAACCGAATGCCCATGAGGAGTGTTGCTGACTTAGCAATTTATCATCAAAGCCATCAACCTGACAAAAGTCATTTGTCTGCTTGTATGCACCGCACCGATGCAAAAAGCGTTAGTTTTAGTCATATTCATGTCAGCCAACAGCAAAGTTTTTTTCATTATAAAAACGCATCACCCTGCTCTAGCCAACCATTTGAAACCTCTGAACTAGCTCGTTAACAACGCTAAAGTAGAAGATGAGTTTGTGTTCATGACTTGCCTGCCAAATCCAAATCTCTTAACTCATATCCCATAACTCATGATCTATAGACATAAAAAAACACGTTACTCCAAAGAAGTTAACGTGCTTTTTATGTCATCAGAAAAGTATTAGCCATAATACTAAACTGACTTTTCTTACTAAATGATAACTTACGGCTTATTAGCTTTTTTTCGCTAACTGCTCTGCAAGGTATAACCATGTTGGTAATACGGTATCTGGGTTTAACGAGACACTATCAATGCCCTGCTCTACTAACCAAGCAGCAAAGTCTTCATGATCTGAAGGTCCTTGACCACAAATACCTACGTATTTACCACGTGCTTTACAGGCTTTTATCGCCATCGCTAGTAATATTTTTATCGCTGGGTCACGCTCATCAAATAAATGCGCGATTAAACCTGAGTCTCTATCTAAACCAAGCGTTAGCTGAGTTAAATCGTTTGAACCAATAGAGAATCCATCAAAATAATCAAGGAACTGATCAGCTAATAGCGCGTTTGATGGTAATTCACACATCATAATAATGCGTAAACCATTCTCGCCACGTTTTAAACCATGCTCAGCTAAAATATCAATAACGGCTGCGGCTTCACCTAACGTACGAACAAACGGGATCATTACTTCAACATTAGTTAAATCCATGTCGTTACGAACACGTTTTATCGCTTCACATTCAAGGGCAAAACAATCTCTAAAATCTTTAGAGATATAACGCGCAGCACCACGATAACCAATCATAGGGTTTTCTTCATGTGGTTCAAACGCTTCGCCGCCAACAAGGTTAGCGTACTCATTTGATTTGAAATCAGACATACGCACAATCACTTTCTCTGGTGAGTATGCGGCTGCTAACGTAGAAATACCTTCAGTTAGCTTAGCAATATAAAACTCAACAGGGCTTTCGTAACCCACGATAATATCATTAATTTCATCTTGTAATTCAGCAGGCTGAGTATCGAAATTAAGCAGTGCTTTAGGGTGAATACCAATCATTTTATTGATAATAAATTCTAAGCGCGCTAAACCAATACCAGCATGAGGTAAACGGGCAAAAGCAAAAGCTCTGTCTGGGTTACCAACATTCATCATGATTTTAAGTGGTAACTCTGGCATATCATTAATTTCAGACGTTTTCACATCGTAATCTAGTTTGCCACGGTAAATAAAACCGGTATCACCTTCAGCACACGAAACTGTTATGTTATCGCCGGCTTTAATAAGCTCAGTCGCATTACCACAACCAACAACCGCAGGAATACCCATTTCACGTGCAATGATAGCAGCATGACAAGTTCTTCCGCCGCGATTAGTTACAATCGCTGAGGCGCGTTTCATGATAGGTTCCCAATCAGGGTCAGTCATATCAGTAACTAATACATCACCCGGTAGAATTTTGTCCATTTCAGCCAGTGACGATAAAACTTTCGCTTCACCGCTACCAATTTTATGACCAATTGAACGTCCTTCACAAACAACTTCTACTTTGTCATCAGTTTTTAATTGGAACTGTTCCATTACGTTGGCATTTTCACGGCTCTTAACCGTTTCAGGACGTGCTTGAACAATATATAGCTTGCCATCTAAGCCATCTTTTGCCCATTCAATATCCATTGGATGACCATAATGCTTTTCAATGATAACCGCTTGTTTAGCTAGTTCTTCAACTTCAGCATCGGTTAATGAAAAACGGTTAGAATCAGCTTCATCAATATCAACAATTTCAACTTGCTTAGAATGTTCTTGGCTATCTGAGTACACCATTTTAATAGCTTTGCTACCAATATTGCGACGTACAACTGCAGGTTTTCCTTTAGCTAAGGTTGGTTTATGAACATAAAATTCATCAGGGTTTACCGCACCCTGCACCACCATTTCACCTAAGCCAAAACTTGAGGTAATGAAAACAACTTGGTCAAAGCCAGACTCAGTATCAATAGAGAACATAACGCCTGAAGCAGAAATATCACTACGCACCATTTGCTGAATACCAGCAGATAAGGCAACACCACGATGGTCATAGCCCTGATGAACACGGTATGAAATAGCTCGGTCATTAAACAATGAAGCAAAAACATGCTTAATAGCAATCATGACTGAATCAAAACCACGAACGTTTAAAAAGGTTTCTTGTTGGCCGGCAAAAGAGGCATCTGGCATATCTTCTGCTGTAGCAGAAGAACGTACTGCAAAAGAAGCATCTTCAGAGAAGTCACCGGCAAGTTTTGCGTATGCAGCTTCAATATCATTCTGCATTTGAGGAAGAAATGGCGTATCAATAATCCATTGACGAATAACAGCACCACATTTGGCTAGCTCATTAACATCATCAACGTCTAAACCATCAAGGAGTTGGTAAATTTTTTCATTAATACCGCTTTGTTCTAAAAATTCATTAAATGCAAATGACGTAGTCGCAAACCCAGTAGGTACTTGCACGCCAACATTAGCTAAGTTCGAAATCATTTCACCAAGCGATGCATTTTTACCACCTACGCGGTCTACATCGTTCATGCCTAAGCTTTGATACCAAAGAACATTTTCTTGCACGTCACTTCTCCAATTAAAAAATAAATTTGATTATTTGTTTATCTATTTATTTGTCGCTGAATACATTCTACACTGCCAGTTGTACAAACTAAAAGACAAAATAAAATATAACTTAAAAGTTTTCATTATACCCTTCACCAATCAAGATGTAGGTTCCAGAGTGCTTGAGCTATTTCAATTTATGGCGCTGTGATGAAATAATGGTTATTGCATTGTATACCCGCTCCACTTGAAGATGCGAGTTTCAGGGTGACTGAGCGATTCATGATCAAGACGCATCTTTTTATTAAGGGTTGTTCCCTTAAAAATAGATGCAACGAAGCGCATGATTTGCTCAGACATCCCCAAAGGGCTGGTTTAGAAACGCTGTATGCTACGTTATTGATTTTGAGAAGGGAACAACCATTCTCTTCAATCAATGCCTTGCCTAAAGGCGTTTATAATTCCAGCTGAATCCTGCATCTTCAAGTGGAACGGGTATATATCACAGCAACAATGAAGTGATGTTGCTTAAATGTTTCGTCGATGGGTTTAAAACGTTCAAAACAACACCAATACTTATAAATAACGATTCAATAAGAAGAATTAATTATGCGATCAGCTTTTTACATTTCGGATGGTACCGCCATAACTTCAGAAGTTTTTGGTCACGCACTACTATCACTTTTCCCTACTGAATTTGAGCACCATACCATTTCGTTTATCGAAACCACTGAGAAAGCGCTCGCTGCAAAAGAGCGGATTAACAAAGCAACCAGCCGCGGTGGTAAACCTGCGTTAGTGTTTCATACCTTTGTAAATAATGAGAACCGTGAAATTATTGAGAGCTGTGATGCCGTCCTGTATAATTTTTTAGAACCGTTTGTTGCCCCACTTGAAAAAGAGTTAGCGATAAAAGCTAAACCTACAACCCATAGAACCCACAGCATTCACGAAAAGAGCTACGATTACCGAATTGAAGCGGTGAACTATGCGTTAACTAATGATGACGGTTCAAACGTCACCAACTATGAGGAAGCAGATGTTATATTGGTAGGGGTTTCACGCTCAGGTAAAACACCAAGTTCACTCTATTTAGCACTGCAATATGGCATCAAAGCAGCAAACTATCCGTTTACCGACGATGATATGGAAGAACTTAAAATCCCTTCCTTTTTAAAGCCTTTTCATAAAAAGTTATTCGGGTTAACCATAGATGCACAGCGCTTAATTGATATTAGAGATGGCCGAATGGCTAACAGTAAATATTCCTCAGCAAGGCAATGTCGTATGGAAGTGAGAGAAGTAGAAAAACTCTATAAAAATGAGCAGATACCTTTCATCAATACCACCAAGCTTTCCGTAGAAGAAATAACCGCTAAGATACTGACTGAAACAGGCTTACAGCGTTACAAATATTAAATTAAATAACGAATAACAGTCTTATATCAATTTATCGATGAGTTATTCAGCTTTTATTACTTCTAATGAGTAATAACAGTTCACATTAGCGACTAATTTAGCTATGTTATCGCGCATAAATTACTTTATGTATGCGCGATATACGCGGCCTTCTGTTAACCTTTAAAGAAGCCAAAGTAAACCAAACTTAATCTAACGATATATTAGAATTTCATGACCATTAAAACTGATGAATTACGCACCACGCTAATTGAAAATTTAGTCTCCCCTGCACAGCTTGCTGAAGAAATTCCTTTAAGTACGGCAACTGCAGATTTTATTATGCAAAGCCGCAAAGAAATTGAAGCGGTCATTAGTGGTGAAGACAAGCGTTTATTAGTCATTATCGGCCCTTGCTCTATTCACGACACCACAGCTGCAATTGATTACGCTAAAAAACTCACCGTATTACGTGACAAGTATAAAAATGAATTACTCATTGTTATGCGCGTTTACTTTGAAAAACCACGTACTACCGTTGGTTGGAAAGGTTTAATTAGCGATCCTGATTTAGACAAGTCATTTCATGTTGCCAAAGGGCTAAAACTTGCCCGTAACTTATTAGTCGAAATTAATGACTTAGGACTACCTGCAGGTACTGAATTTTTAGATATGGTTACCGGTCAGTATATTTCTGATTTAATCAGCTGGGGCGCTATTGGTGCGCGTACTACAGAAAGCCAAGTTCACCGAGAATTAGCTTCTGCGCTGTCTTGCCCTGTTGGCTTTAAAAATGGTACTGACGGTAATGTTAAAATTGCCCTTGACGCTATTCAAGCCTCAAGCGTTCCACACGTATTATATTCTCCGGATAAAAGTGGTCAAATGTGTATTTACCAAACCCATGGTAATCCATTTGCTCATGTAATTTTACGTGGTGGCAAAGTACCTAATTATCATGCTGCTGATATTAAAGATACTCGCCAGAGACTTGAAAAAGCATCATTACCGCAAAGTATTATGGTTGATTGTAGCCATGGTAATAGCTATAAAGATCACAATAAACAAATTGATGTTGCGCGCTCTATTGCTGATCAGATAAGCCAAGGTGAAGACAGCCTTTTTGGTGTCATGATTGAAAGCTTTATTGAAGAAGGTAATCAAGCAGTAAAGGCTGGTACGCCGTTAACCTACGGAAAAAGTATTACTGATGCTTGTATTGATTTAACTGTCAGTGACACTATATTAGCGTTATTGGCTGATTCGGTGAAAACACGTTTCGAATAAATGTAAATCAGTTTACCTTTATTCAAATAAAAAACCTTAGCCAAAAGCTAAGGTTTTTTTTATTGTGGTGTTTCTTGATTATGGTGATATGCGGTGATAAAAGATCGCACTCATCTATTGTTGTTAACAGAAAAGATTAACTAATAGCTAAAGCTAGGCGAACAAATTATATTTTCTCTAACAAACCATCACTTGCTGCTTCCACTAGATCTAGCACATAATCAAAACCTTTAGCGCCGCCATAATACGGATCTGGCACCTGATCTTCTTCATGTTCGCTAGCAAAATTTAGCATTAGCTGTATTTTGTCATGCATCGCTGGTGGCGCTACTTTTTTTAGCTCTTCAACGTTGTCATAGTCCATTGCTAGAATAAGGTCAAAGTCGGTAAAATCTTGCACCGTCACTTTACGTGCTTTAATGCCATCAAAAGAATAACCGCGCGCAACACCCGCTTTTTGAGCGCGATGATCAGGTTTTTGTTTCGCATGTGCACCCACAGTACCCGCAGAATCAACTTTTAATGCCAAACCTTTTGCTTGCATTTTATGTCTAAAAACAGCTTCAGCACTGGGTGAACGACAGATATTGCCCATACACACAAACAAAATACTACTTATATCTTTATAATTCATAAACTTATATACCAATTTCCATGTATTTAACATGTGATTCTTTAGTGTTTACACGCTAACAAAATCAATGACTTATGTTTTCTTTTGTATTTTTTATGAAACTATTTTGAGCTGTTTTAATAAAAAGGTAAAGGATAATTTTCTGTAGATAGTTACTTTACATCAAACTAAAGTAATTAATTAAAACCAACGAACAAAATTATTAGTCATTAAAATGAAATTAGACTAGTTTTAGATTGGCATAGTCTGACTGGCTTATTATAAAGTTACCTGCACTGTCACCTAGGTGACACCTTTTACTCGTCATTATTATACAGTCCAATTATGATTTTTTGATTGGACTATATTATGTCAGCACCTATTCTTAACCGCTGCGATATTGAGTTTTTCCTTGACGAGATGTTTGACGTGGAATCGTTAACTAATCGTGAGAAATACCAAGATCATGACCGAACGACTATCAATGGTGCAATAGACACCGCTCAATCGATAACTGACAATAAAGCGGAAATATTACAAAATCATGGCCTATTAACAGTCGGTGAAACGGTCGAGTCAGCCGTGTGGTGGTTTATTGCAATGGAACGATGTTGCCAAGTTCAATTATTAGCACAAGCGGCAAAAACACCAAAACTAACATGTCTATCTGCTCTGAGAATGCTACCTTATATCACATTCGAGACATTAGTACTAAAGGGCTAAGACTAAATCCGGATTAGAGTTTGTATCGATAACGCCCAGCTTTAGTCACTAATTATGCCGAGTCATACTTATTTGGGCTTTTCTTCGTGAACAAGCATATTCATGAATTTTTCAAACCGCCTTAGTCTGGTTTCGGGCTTCTTTGCACTTATCAATCCGTAAGCGATAACATAACGACTGGATTTATTGAGCGTTTCAAAAAACGCTTTAGCATTCGACTTATTCTCCAGTGCCGCCAGGAAATCTGCAGGTACTTCCATTTCACTTACTACATAGGCGTTTTCCCAACGACCGTCCGCTTTTGCAGCACGAATATGCACGAGTCCTGATTCCATCATCCGCTCTTCACTTATCAATCGTTCAGCATGCTCTGTGTTCCTTTTAGACCAATTGCTTCGCATTTTTCTGGGAGTAATGCGCTGAAGATAGGCTTGGTCATCGATTGACTTCTTGATACCATCAATCCAACCCCAACATAGAACCTCGATCACGACATCATTCCAAGTCACACTCTCAATCCCAGTATTTTTTTTGTATATCTTCACCCATAGTTCTCTTTCAGAGCCATGATTCACCTTTAGCCACTCACCGAGATCTTTCGGTGTGGTAAACGTCTTGATTCTCAATGGATCTGGTTCAGGCATCTGAGCCCTCCGCTCGCTTAATGGATGAAGGTACTATTAATTTATGCATAGGCTTCACGAAAAACATATATAATTTACCAAGAAAATTATGAACATGCACCACAGTCGACATTGAAACTTCATGGGGTTTACCCACTTCGGTATACACGGAAACATTTACATCCAAATGTTTATCCGAATCACCTAAAATAATTTCATTGTCACTTAAAAAAAGTAAGGTAAAGATCCCAACCCTATCACCTACTTGATATTCACAAAGTAGTTTATTTGCGTCTAAGTCACCTAAATGACCAATATTATTCAACCCAAATACTGATACAATTTTATTTCGACTGGCCATTAAAAAATTAACCCAACTAGGTATTTTAGATGCGTGGTCTATCCAAATTTGAAGTGCAACTCTGCCTGGTTTGCTTGAACAAAAATAGTATGAGTCTGAGTAATAGGAACCACTAAGGGTTTTAAATACCTCACTGTTAATTGGGACACTTACTTTCTTAACAGGAAACGCCATAGTCAGATACTCTGTTGATGCCAAACGGCCCAATAAGGGGCTAAGAATTGTATGTTAAAAGTGAAGCTGAACGGAACCGAGCAAACGGTGAGCAGTCCCGCTTAATTGGCTGGTTAGCAATACGGTTACATGCCAACAAGGGTTGCATACAAACCGAAAACAGCCAAGAACCAAAATACAACTCCTAATGCTAACCAAAAATAATTTAAGCCCGTTAGATTGCTATTTGATTCGCCATGTACATCTTCACCAGCAAAGTTTGCCAAAGATTGCGCTTGATACAAAACCCAACACGATACAGGTAGAATTAATAAGCTAAAGTAAAAGGTTATTGGGTTGCCGTAGCCATTATCTGAAAATTGACCAAAAATTTGGCAACCAATAGTAAATACCACATATATGGTTGCCAAATAATTAATGCTTTTAGGCTTTTCTCCAGTTTTGTTTGTGTATTTCATTTCGAATAAAGCAAACAAAGAATGAGTAAAGAAGATAGAAAATATTCCCCTCATAATTGGCCACATATCTTCATTCGCACTTTTTTTGTATTGGCTCCAATGTTTAAAGAACCAATAAACGGTATATAGACTAAATGTGCCGATGAATAAAATTAAGAATTTTTTTGGGGATACTACATAAAATTCCATTTCATTTGATTTAACTTGAGATTCAGCTTCAGAACTTTCGTTACTTGCTTGCATTGCTACTCCTTGCTGATGTATTGCTAACACTTGCTTAAGCAGAAAATATAGTTGGCTATAATGTTTGAGGAACGAAAAACAGCCAACTGTAGATTAAATCGCTTTATTGATTTCTTGTTTTTGAAAATAGTTATTAAGCACCAATGATTGCAGTAAACTTGTAACGCTAGATGTTGCCCAATATAAGCCGATAGCTGATGGGAAACTGATTAAGGTAATAATACAAATAATAGCGGGAATAATAAATAATAAGGTGCTTGTTTGCTCAGCACTACCAGGCATCATGATCATAGAAAAATAGGTAATAACTCCGACCAATAATGCGAGTGCAACATCTGGCTTTGCAATATTAGCAATCCAAGCAAACTTACTATTAAACACTATCTGTTGAAGAGCTTGGAACATGCCAAAACCAAAAACGCCCTGACTGGCGATATTAATAACACTCTTTTTATCTAGAATTTTAATGTTGTTCTTTTTATATAACGCCATTGTAGATTTGGCTATTTCATTAGGTTTATCTTTATGTATAACTTTTATTTTATCCAATTCTGGTTTTAATGCTGATATTGCCTTTTTATTTCTATACATATTCGCCATAGCTAAAAGATTAATTGGCATTAAAACCAAGCGACCTATCAGAGTGAACAAAATGATTGCCACAGCCTCACCAACACCCACTTCGTGGGTCAAAAACGCTATAGACTGCACAATAAAACTTGTAAAAAAATTCCAAATATCCATTTCTACTTCCTTTTTTGACATATTATGTCAAAAATAACCAGTAAGACATATTATGTCAAGTGATTTTTATTGGTACTTTTTGATACTGAAACATGTTGAAATTATAAAACCGACAGTTTTAAAAGCATGTAACGCACCCCAATAAACGGCTAAAAATTGTTTACTAAAATATTTGAATCACGAACAACAGCCAGCTGTTATTTGTTACTTTATACACCCTCTTAGTGCTGTCATGCCTCCCAACTAAATCCCTTTGGATACTGGTGTATTCCATCGAAATCACCTTTTGTAACTGAAACACCATTGTTCTTTGCAATAGCATATACCATGCTGATATGAAAAAAGAAATTGGGGAGCACAAATGAAGACATATATTCTGAAGCTGGCATAGATATTTCTTTAAACCCAGCAGTGTCTTGAACGTTGATGTTTAGCTGTTCTAATGTTGGTTCAGACAATTTATTAATATAATCAATTGCGGTTACAACATACGTTTTAAGTCCGCAAAAACTATCAATATCACCCTCTAACTCTTTATATTCTTTACCAGATAAAGGACAACAAGCTCTTAAAGCAAAATTTGTTGCGATTTTTGCTTGTACGTTGAATGGAAACATATCATCAACAAGTCTTGCATTAAGCAACTCTGATTCATTTACAGAGCTATCTTCAACTTTTTCGATAAGCTTATGAAGAAGCTCTAAATGCTTCAAAAATATATCTCGATGTTTAATATACAAATCAATTCTCGATAGCACTAACGCTTGATTAACAGGAAAAAATAGTTGGCTAAAATAAGCTACGCAGGAGCAAAAACCAACTGTTATTTGTCCTGCTTTAACAACTTTTAGCTTTGATTAGAAATAAAAATTTAATCCTATTGCACCGTAATTTGTATCTGACGCCACATTAAATTCTGATTTTATCTCAATCATTTTATTGAACTTATATGAAAGGCCTGCTCCAAATAATACTCCTCCACTTGAGTCGTCTGAAAAGTTATTTGTAATTGGAACTGCCGTTACATCACTACTTTGGGAGAAATAGCCTAGTTTTCCTATAAGATTAAAATTCCCGATAGGATATGTATAAAGTGCTGAGAGTGAAATTGCATCACTATCGATTGAGTATTTCACATTAGACTTGGTCGTGTCATAACCACCTAGATCTAGATAGCTTGCTTCAACAGCAAACGATGAGTTTATTTTGTACCCCAAGTGAACCTCATAGCCTGAATTATATTCAGACTCTCCAGCTAAGTCAGTTTCAGCACTTAAAACTGATGCACCTGCATAATATCCTGATGTATCAGCTAAGACACTTGTTGTGAATAGAGTACTTAAAATGGCAGATATAATCCTTATTTTCATTTGTTATTCCTTTAGTTAATTAAATACTACAGTTTGATTTTAAAGCTAACGCCCAAATAACAGGCTAAGTAATAGTTGGCTGAAATTGTGTAGCTAAGCGAAACGTAGCCAAATGTTAACTGTGATCTTCCCCCGATAAAGTGGACACCATCCACTTTAATTCACCGCCAATTCAAACTCAGCAGGTGTTTTATATCCTAAACTTGAATGCAATCGTTGTCTATTGTAAAAATAGTTCATGTAACCTTTTAATTTTGAATGTAATTTATCAGTAGTCGCGAAGACATTCCCTCTGATTAAATCAGCTTTTAATGAATGAAAAAATGATTCAACTTCAGCATTATCAGTACAACAACCTGGACGGTTCATACTCGCCGTAATGTTATGTTTAACTAAGAACTGCTGCACTACATGTGCTCGATATTCAGCGCCTCTGTCAGTATGAAATAACAAGGGTTGTGTCGGTTTACGCTTCTTTATTGCTAGCTGCAGCGCTTTCAGTGTCAGCGCTGTTGATTTGTTCTGACCAAAAGCCCAACCAATGATACGACGTGAAAATAAATCTAATACAACGGCTAAGTAATACCATCGCACTCCTACTTTCAGGTACGTAATATCTCCCGACCATTGCTGATTGATAGCATCAGGCTTACTTATGTTTTTACGATTGTTTTTGATCGCTTTATAAAAGAACTTCACCTTAGCTGGCCTGCTATAAGTCTTGAGCGCTCTAGCGCGTAAGCCATTTTCTCGCATCAACCGTGCAACACGCTTCTCACTCGTTGTAATACCTTCACGCTTTAATGCATGAAATACGCGTGGGCTGCCGTAGGTTTGATGATTGTTATTAAAGACTTGTTTGATATTTAAAAGTAAATCCGCATCATTAATAGCACGCATTGAACGTGGACGTCGTCGCCATGCATAAAAGCCACTACGAGAGACATCAAGCCATGAGCAAAGGTATTTAACACCTAAGGCTTCTTTGTGTTTTTCGATGAATCCAAATCGTTCTGATGGACTTCCGCCAGATACCGTTGCCACTTTTTTAGTAAATCATTTTCCATTTTTAAACGGTCGTTTTCTTTTTGCAGCTGTTTAATTTTATTTAGTTCTTTCTTTGTGGGGATTTTACTCATGAGTTCACTATTGCTCTGATAGTGTTGGTTTTTTTTAAACTTCCCTTCTCGGTATTCTTTACGCCAACGGCTTAGCATTAACGGGTGAATATCCAACGCTTGAGCAACATCCTTAGATAACATGTCGTTTCGTAAGCTTAGCTCGACAGCTTTAATTTTGAAATTAACAGGGTAAAACCACGTCTTTTTAGGTTGGGTATATCTAGGCATTTTAGCCTCCTCAATGTTATGAGGAGGTGTCCACTAAAACGGGGGAACTTCACTGTCCTTGTTTATTTTCTTGTTAGGTATTCTTGCGCCTGTAGAAGCAAAAAAATACTGAAGAGACTATACAGGGTAATGAAATAAAAAGAAAAACATCGAACTCAAATTCTAATTTGAACTCCCTTACCATGGAAAATAGAGCGAGAAATACCATAATAATAAACCCATTAACTACACCATATAAAAATGTTAAAAGCCTAGATTTAAAGAAGTACTCATGGAATTTATTTTCGAAAGAGTATTTTGATAAAAAATAATTGATAAAAGCGGCGGGTAAGGATAAAACAGAACCAAAAATAATGGCAAGTGCATACATTAATATTGCAGCAAAAAGGCTAGCGTTAGAATAATACTCAGGATTAAATAAGTTTTTTCCACCAATAAGAGGTATTGAGATTAAAGAAGTAAAACTCCCTAAAAGCATAAAGATTAAAATACTATGCTTTAAAATGTGCTTCCTGCTCATTTGAATACCTAACAGCTTATTATGTATACGTCTCAGTAACACACGCACCATAAATAACATTTAATTCACATTAATATCCCATAATTTCAATGATGTATATACTGAAAATTTTTTATTTTGTTAAAGCTTGGATATTACTGAGAAGTCTCCGGAATACCCAACATGAAATTCAATACAATTATCAATGCATTACAATATAATCCGATGGCTTTCGGGTTAATACTGAGACTTATCAGTAATATGGCGCATGTGAATCTTTAGAAAATATATGGGAATTAGAATAGAGAATAACGTCCGCTTTCGTATCAGAGTGGTAATTAAAAAGGATGATGATTCATAAATCCGACCGCTTTGTGGTAACAATTAAAGTGGGTTAACCGAATTATGAATATGATATTAAAGTAATGAATAGTTCACATGAAAGTCAGCTTGATATTTTGGTCAACAACGCCGGTGCTGCTTGGGGCGCACCCTTTGCAGATTTTCCAGAAGAAGGTTGGGATAAGGTGATGAGTTTTATTGCCAAATCACCCTTTTTTGTCGCACAAAAGTTATTAGCATTATTGTCCGATTCTGCCACAAGTAACAGTCCTTCGAGGGTTATTAATATCGCTTCAATCAATGGTATCAACAACTCTAAAGCAAACAACTATTCATACGCAGCGAGTAAAGCGGCAATTATTCAAATGACACATCACCTTACTGCTGATTTAGTGAAAGACAATATAAACATTAATGCGATAGCTCCGGGGTTCTTCCTAAGTAAGTTAACTGAATATATTGTTAACGAACAAGAAGCACAATTTGATAAAAAAATGGTGCCAAAAGAGCGTTTAGGTCAAACAGAAGATATTGCTGACGCTGCCATATATTTATCCTCACAAGCATCAAGTTGGATGACGGGACACACATTAGTACTAGATGGCGGTGTTATTGCAAACAGTGGTTATGGTGAGTTTTAGACGCTATGTTCTAAACGCTCAATTGATTAATTTCTTTTTAAGTGCTTTCCATCTATATACTGCGTAAATAGTGACAATAGCTAAGACTACAGCGCCTAGTCCTGAGAAAAAACTACCAATAGTGGCTAGCTCGGCCGCTGAAATAGTTGTTGTTTCGGTCACTTTAGCGGTTACTTGCATCGAGATAATCCTTTAATATAAGAGTGCATAATACTGTTATAATCAGCATCAATTAGAGTGCTGTTTTTTCCCAGTTTTTCATACATATAATAGTTACTAAATATTTTTGGCATACTATAAAGATAATTATCTGCCGTTAAAAGACTGTTTTGGTGAAACTTTGATTAAGATCATTAACAACCAGACAATTAATTAACAACATTGATACCACATCATTTACCTAGGAGCACTTAGTGCCAACATCTTCAGTTACATCAGATACGTCAAACAAAAACATTACCGCACCAATAGCTAAAAAAATTCCTCATAAAATGGAAATTCATAATCATCATCGTGTGGATAATTATTATTGGATGCGTGATGACCAGCGTAGCGATGAAGCAGTATTGGCACACCTAAATGATGAAAATAACTATGCTGATGCTATGTTAGCCGAGCAAAAATCGTTACAAGAGTCATTATTTGAAGAGCTTAAAGCCCGTATCGTAAAAGACGATAATACCGTGCCTGAAAAAGATGGTAAATATTGGTATCACAGCGAAATTAATGGTGAACAAGAGTATTCAAATTATTACCGTTCAACCAGCTTTACTGGTGAAAACAAAACTCTGTTATTAGATGTTAATGACCGAGCCAAAGACCATGATTTTTATGATTTAGGGGATTTATCCATCAGCCCTAATGATCAATTAATGACAATATCAGAAGACATTGACAGTCGTCGTATTTACACCATTTACTTTAAAAACCTGAACAAATCTTCTGACTCTGACGACCCTTATTTACCCGATACGCTCATTGAAACTGAAGGACAAATTGTTTGGGCTAATGACAATAAAACCGTATTTTATGTAAAGAAAGACTTAGAGACCTTATTAGGTACGCAAGTTTACCGTCATAAATTAGGCTCGCCACAATCTGATGATGTTCTTGTTTATGAAGAAGACGATCACAGTTTTTACATGAGTTTAGATAAGAGCAGAGATGACTCTCAAATTTATATTTGTTTACATGCCACTGAATCAACACATTATTTAGCACTCAGTGCTGATGAGCCTGATGGTGAGTTTGAAGAGCTCTTTCCGTATCAAGAACAACACGAATACCATGCGGATAAAATGGGTGAACACTTTTATATTGTGACCAATTTTCAAGCTAAAAACTTTAAGTTAATGAAAGCTGCTATCAGTCAGGTTCATGATATAAATAACTGGCAAGAAGTGATCCCTCACAGAAAAGATGTGTTACTAGAGGGTATTGAATTATTCCAAAACTTCACTGTGGTTACCGAACGTGAACATGGCCAAATTCGTTTTATTGTTCACACTACTCAGGGTGAAAATGCAGGTCATCAATATCCTTTGTCTTTTGATGACCCGTGTTATTTTGCTTGTCTTGGTGATAACCCTGAGCCGAAAAGTAGCACCGCAAGATTATATTATTCAAGTTTAACAACACCTGGCTCTTTATTTGAGTTTGACTTAGCTACCGGTGAGCGAAAGCTGCTTAAACAGCAAAAAGTCTTAGGTGACTTTACCAAAGAAGATTATCAATCCGAGCGCTTATTTATTACCGCACGTGATGGTACAGAAGTACCTGTGTCCATTGTTTATCGCAGTGATACTTTTCAAAAGGATGGCTCTAACCCACTATTACAATACGGTTATGGTGCGTATGGCATTACCATAGACCCTGATTTCTCCAGTCAAACGTTAAGCTTACTCGACCGAGGTTTTGTTTACGTTATCGCCCATGTTCGTGGTTCAGAAATGTTGGGAAGAGAATGGTATGAAACCGGTAAAATGGCGCATAAACAAAATACCTTTAATGATTTCATTGATGTTACTAAAGCCCTCGTTGAACAAGGTTATGGTGCTAAAGATAAAATATTTGCTTCTGGCGGCAGTGCTGGTGGTTTATTAATGGGAGCTGTGATCAATCAAGCACCTGAGCTATATTTAGGTATTGGCGCCCATGTGCCCTTTTTAGATGTATTAACGACTATGCTCGATGAAAGCATACCGCTAACCACCAATGAATATGACGAATGGGGTAACCCGAACGAAGCACAGGCTTATCAAAGTATTTTAGCTTATTCGCCCATTGATAATATTAGTGCTCAACACTACCCGCATATACTTGTCACCACGGGGTTGCACGACTCACAAGTGCAATACTTTGAACCAATGAAGTGGGTAGCAAAAATGCGAGAGTTTAAAACAGATGACAACTTGTTGTTATTTAAAACAGATATGGAGGCCGGCCATGGTGGCGCCTCGGGACGTTTTAAAAGTTTAAAAGAAAAAGCCTTGGAGATGAGCTTTTTTATCTCATTATTACCAAAGTAGAATAACCGCATAAATGTTCAATCTTGTTATGCGTGAACGTGCTTTGTGTACTTGCGAATAACAAGAATACTTTAGCGCACCTTTAGCTGAAAAATATGGTCGTTACCTTTTGATAAAAGAAAAGAAATGGAAACTAATGCCAGTAAAGTAAAGAACTTGTTTGGTGAGATGATCCGCTCTGGCATTACCGACAAAACCATTAGAAACGTTAATTTATTGGTCGCAGAAAATATTATTGCTGGTGCTATAGAATCAATTCCTGATATGGCAATAGCGCCAAATGAAATTGATTTAGAGCAAGGCTCCATTGATTTTTTTGATATTTTCTTTAATGGAAATGCCACAACAGCTTAATCTTTACTTCGGTAGTCTTTGTGGTGGAGTTATAATGTTCCATATTGAGTTGTCACGATTAATACAGCAAGTACACAAAGGCCGATAATATTTGCCTTTGTATGACCTCTTTTCCTCAACGTGTTGCTAATTAATGAGTTGAATACACTTTGAGTAAACCTAGCTAAAAACTAGAATGTTTATTGTTCTTAAACAACTTTCAACCAAAGTAATAATTTTATCCTTGGTTTTATTCTTAGTTTTTGCTATTGCTAAGTAAACGAATTAACGTAAAGGAATTACTTATGGTATTGCCACAAACGGATACAATAACTGCGGTTGATAAACAACAAATTAAACAGGCCTCTAATGCCGCACTTGCTTCAATTTTAAACCTCACTTTTTTGCCAGGCATTGCCTTTATTTGGTTAATACTAGCAATCAAGAATATGCCACCAAACAGCATAAGTCACTATCACGCAAAATTAGGTATCAAGCTTAATATTATTGCCTTTATTGCCCTCGGTGTTGTTTCAGTGTTGATGGTAATCTTAGGTGGTTTTGAATCCGCTTGGACTTGGGTTTATGTTATTACTTACTTTACCTTTGTACATACCACCTTTATTATCTTAGCCGTTTGGGCGCTGACGCGTGCTTGGTCTGGATTAAAGTTAAGGTAGTTAAACGTACTCGTTAAGTACTCAAGTCAGTGTCAGCTGTAGCATAATGATTGGGGCTAGTATTATCTCAATAGCCCCTACATTAAAACCTAAAACTTCTGAATTTATTGGTGCAATAACACTACTTTTACCATATCTTGGACACAGTCAGTAATAATCATTACTAACGAACAGAGCTCTCAATCATTGCGCGCAAGAAGGTTTACTTTATTGGATAAACGTACTTTATCCAGCTCATCATACGAAATAATATTTTTCGCACCATAGAAGTATGTAAAAAATCTCCTTTAGGGTTAAAAGCGACGGCTTGACCTTGAACCCCGCGTGGTAAATTGTAATCATCCAAGTTTTCTTCTAGTTCTATTATTGCAATAGTAAAACCGTGAGTTGCTAGGCTGCCTGCACCTCTTAGTACGCCATTACCTTGGTATTCACCTTCAGCCATTGCCGGTAAAATTTCAACAACCTTACCTTTAAAAACGTGTCCAGGTACTGCATCTAAAATAACTTCAGCGTCCAAGCCCTTCTCTAGCCGTAGTAATGAATTCTGCCATATACGGGCGGCAAATCGGCGTTTCTCGGTTGGTATAAAGCTCATCACCGGACGAAGTGCTAATATACCTGCTCGCATTCCGGGTCTAAGTGCTACTTGGGTCGGCATGCCATCAACTGGAGCACGAACAAAAGTACGTTCAAGATCTAACTGAGCTCTGTTTCTAGCAGCTTTTAACTGAGCAACTTGAGTATTTTCACCCAAAATATTCGACTCTGTTAATAAGCGGACTTTTCTTTCAGTCGCTTGAGCTGAATCGAGACTTGCCAGCGCGGCTTCATAAAACTCTCTTCTGTTATCCAGTTCTTGTTGAGTAAAAGGAGAGCTTTCTCCACCTTTTAAGTGCCCTTCCATATAACGATAATAGCTTGCTTTGGTTCTATCTTTATTTGCATCAGCTTTTGCAACTTGTCCTGTAGCAGCAAGTAATGCTTGGTCATTTTGCAGTACTTGATTTTTTGCTTGTTCTACCGCAGCGTCAGCTTTTTCTAATGCTATTGTTTGTTCCTCGTTATACAAGGTAAACAGCACGTCACCTTTTTTAACTTCAATATTTGGAATAACATCTACAGACTTAATATTACCCGCAACTAATGGTGTAATGGGGATAGTTGCAAACACTTCTTTGCCGTATTTAGCATAGGGATGTAAATAGTTCATAATAATCATAATAGAAGACAGTAGAACTACGCCGCCTAAAACAGCGGTTGGTACTGACCATTTGTTTAATGGGATCTTAAACGTTTTGAAAATAGCCACACATAGAGCTGTGTAGGTTAAAATAATGAGCATATCCATGATTATATCCCTTTGGTTTCTTTAATTTGGCTATTAGCTAGTAATTCGACCTGCTTTTGTAATTCAAGAATATCTAGTTCTAATTTGCTTGTTTTGATATCGCTATCAGAGGTATGGTGAACCATACCCCAACCGATTCCTGGCTTGTACAAGGTCGCCCAAATCCATAAAAACGGCCAAATAGCACCTAAAGTAAATAAACTGATCCAACCGGCAACATGAATTGCATCTTGATGGGGATGTTGACGGTGAACTGCAATTTCATAAGGGATATCGTGTACTACGATGATTCCGTAAAACAGCACTAAAATAACAAAAAACACTAAAAACACTAAAAACAATGCAAAATAATCTAACATTTTATACTCCTCATTGAAGCCTTTAAATTTGATAAAAAGAACTCACAACGTTATTTAAAACTTTCGCTAAAATTCACTTCAATACTTACATTCACAGTCAAATTAGAACTTGAAAATTAGCCCTATAATAAGACCGTGTGTGACGGTGTCATATTGAAAGTAATCCACTTGCCCTTGATGCCCTTCGTCATAATCCACCCAAGTGGCTTTATATTTCATATCTAAGGTCATCAGCTCACTAATTTCGTATTGCACGCCCGTTTGTATTGATGAAGTAAAATTAGCTTCATAACCACCAATGTCGGCTTGTGCAAGAAACGTCCACTGCTCATTAATATCAGCTAACCACCTAACACCAACAACAGCATCAACCCAACCAGCATTAACATCACGGTTGAGATCATTTCCTGGTAACTGAGACAAAGCAATACCCGTGCTAATATCATTGTCCCACCACCGAACACCGGCAAAATAATCTAAAGTGCCCGTAGATAATTGAGTTCGATACATACCTAATCCTTCAAGAACTCCTTGGCGTACTCCTGCAGTGACTACACTGCCATTTTTATTTGTTTTTTTGCCACTCAAGTCCATATAGCCGTAATCTAAAGACATACCCCAACCGGAATCATGGTGAGCTTCAAAGTGAGCCATAGCTGCACTGTCTAAATTATTTAGAATAGTGTCAAAATCGACATCAACTCCTACCCCATCCAAACGACCAAGACTTGCATCTCCATCGATACTGGTTACCATGACATAGGGCTCTAATTGAAAGCTCCATTCATCGGCGACGCTGTCAATGGGAAGACAGGTGATAAGACAAACTGTTAATACATTATTTACGATGATATTCATTGTAAAACCCTTCAAAAATATGTTTGCTAATCACTTTACTGGTGCATGATAGTCGTGTTTATTCATGGTTAAAAATGAATAAAAGCAATAGCACTATAAGTACCATTGATATTCCACAATGCCTTACTTAGTTTTTGAAGCTATTGAACAAAAAACCTAACTGGAGATGACAACTTTGTTAGTACTGACTATCCAAAGTGAGGAATAAAAAAGTCCACTTTAAAATTGATTCAAAGTGGACTTTTAGTGTTTCAATATAACAATTTTCTATTTCGCTTTAATCTCTGTTGATACTTTTTTAACAAATGCTTTCATTTGCAATGTTGTGTAGTTTATATCGGCAGCACCAAAACTCTGACCGACTTGCATTGGGTAACCTTCTAATGAGCCTAAGAACTCTTTTACCTTGCCGCTTACAGGTACAAATGCCCACATGTTATCAACCATCCAACGAACATACATAGACGATTCAATCGGTCCTTTTTCAAAAGGGTCTGCACGTAAGTTTACTAGTTGTGGCCACGCTGGTACTTCACGTGTGCCACTTGCCATATCCCCTTTAACCAGTGCAAAACTTGCTTTCCAATCATTCCAACGTATCGCATTTAATTGACCTGATTGGCTAAAGTACATAATCGTTTCACGTGGCCCTTTGTCAACTTCACCAGCAAAGTAAGGTTTGAAATTAAAACCATCTAAATGTACTCGCCATTTTTTGTTATTTATTTCACCACCTTTTTTAAGATCAGCAACTAACGTATCGTTACCCATCGCTGCAGCTAATGTTGGCATCCAATCGATATGAGACATCATTGAGTTCATTTTGCTACCGGGTTTGATAGTACCGGGCCATCTAACTAACTGAGGTACACGCATACCACCTTCATAAGTTGTACCCTTTTCGCCATGGAATGGAGTATTACCACCGTCAGGCCAAGTAAATGTTTCTGCACCATTATCAGTGGTGTAAATAACAATGGTATTGTCAGCAATTTTCAAATCATCAAGTTTGTCTAATAAAACCCCTACGTGCTCATCGTGCTCTAACATACCATCTGCATAAATGCTGATGCCTGACTTACCTTGCCATTTTTCTTGTAAGCGTGTGTGAACATGCATTCGTGTACTGTTGTACCAAATAAAGAAAGGTTTATCCGCCTTATGAGCTTTGTCGATAAACTTTAACGTGGCACCTAAAAACTCTTCATCAGCCGTTTCCATGCGCTTTCTTGTTAATGCGCCAGTATCTTCCATACGACCATCAGCAAAGGTATGTAAAACACCGCGAGGACCAAACTTTTTCTTAAATCTTGGATCTTTCGGGTAGTAATAGGTTTCCGGCTCTTCTTCAGCATTTAAGTGATAAAGGTTACCGAAAAACTCATCAAAACCATGTTTAGTCGGTAAATGTTTGTCTTGGTCACCTAAATGGTTCTTACCAAATTGTGCGGTCATGTAGCCGTTATCTTTAGCAACATCACCTATCGTAGGGGCCCAATCAGGAATGCCATGAGTAGAACCTGGCATACCGATAGTTAACAAACCGGTACGAAAAGGTTCTTGCCCTAAAATGAACGCTGAGCGACCTGCCGTACAGCTTTGTTGCGCGTATTGATCGGTGAATAATGCACCTTCATTTGCAATCCTGTCGATATTAGGTGTTTGATAACCCATCATGCCATGGTTATAAGCACTGATATTATATATACCAATATCATCGCCCCAAATTGCCAAAATATTAGGTTTGCTTGTATCAGTTGTTGCTAGTGCCGTTGCAGATGCAGTCAACATCCCTAATGCAATGGCAAACTGCGTAAATTTAGTATTAATTGTCATAAGTATTCCTTTGGTTAAACCTTCAAATCTGATAAAGAATGAATATGAGGCGAGCTTAAATAAAGATGCTTATATTTAGAAATAAAACAAAATGACAGAACTATAAGTATCACTTATAGTAGTTTGTAATTGAGAGGTAACATTGACCTAAAAGAAAGGAATAACTGCGATGGCTAGGTATTTAAGGAACGTAGATTTAAATCTACTGTCAATATTTACGGCGTTAATGCATGAAAAAAACATTAGCCATGCTGCTGAGAATTTGGGGATGACCCAGCCTGCGGTTTCACAAGCACTCAAAAGATTAAGGTCGCTCTACAATGACCCATTATTTGAACGTAAGTCGGGGAAAATGATGCCGACACTTAAAGCTGATGAAATATATCCTATCATCAATAAAATACTCGCTGATGTGTCATCAACCTTGCCTGATACCGGTGATTTTTTACCAGAAACAGCCAATCTAAATTTTCATATCAACATATTAGGTGTTGGTAACAATGACTTTTTAACTAAACTAAGCCAACGCTTAGCGCATGTAGCTCCGAATATATCACTTACCGTGAGCACAGAGATGTTAGTTGATGCCGAGAAATCATTAAGGGATAAAGAGTACGACCTGCATCTTGATTATTTAACTATTGACGAAATAGGCTGTCATCACCAAGAATTGTTCAACGACCAGCTCTTTATTATCGCAAGGAAAGGACACCCTAACCTTAACAATAAAACTAATTTATTACTCTCTGAATACTTGGCAGAAAAACATGCGGTATTAGCCCCAAGAAAAGGCAATGTTTACCCATTGAGTTTAGCCTTGCAAGATTTTAGCTACAACCGAGAGATAAAATATACCAGTACCAGTATCGAAAACATTTTAGAAATTGTGAGTGCTACTGATTTAATTTGTATCATGCCAGGCACTGTTTTACAGTCTATGCATAATGTAAATGACTACATTTGGTTTAACCCACCTTTTAAAACTAAACAAATGATAGCTTACATGAATTGGCACTGGAGTATGGAACACGTAAAGTCTCACCGTTGGTTAAGAACTATCATTATTGATATTTGTAAAAACATGCAGCCACTACCCGCCATTGAATAATACGGTTATTCAATGATGAACCAATTCCTTGTGTTTACCTTCATGAGTGATGCCACGACAGTGACATGTTTAGGGATAGTTTCATATCAATAGCCCCACTTTAAATGGCTAAAGTTTTCCTGTATTTATTGGTGAATAACATTACGGATATTGACACGCACTACCTCGAAGTACATGCGTATGTGCTGAATAGATTTCAAACCTATTAAGAATGATTTTATTACCACTTATACTCTAAGCTGAATACTAGCGCTTCACCTAATAAAGTAATTCTAGGTCGTGTATCGTAAATAGTTAAAATTACACCTACTCCAAAAACACTACAGAGATCCCCTAGCTCCAGGATACAAATACCTCCGGTATCTTGATAACCCGTAGCGACACCTGCCAATAAAAAAACCTTATAATTTTGATCATAATTCTCGATATAAACAGATTGAGTATACATCACTGATTGTTTGTTATATGAATTCTCAAATGTGCTAAGACTGTACCCAATGTTATCTTTAATGTACTCAAAACCGAGCAACTTGTGTTTTTTATTCATTTTTTCGCTACTAGTAGGGTGATACGATACGGCATAGAACTGTGTTGTGAAATCGCCCGCATTGGCTGTAAATACGGCACATACTAATGGTAATAGTATCTTATTCATTATTTTAATCTCTTATGCAATTTATTCATTAGATGTTAACGGAGGTGACACTAGCCCACTTAAGGGCTTTGATTGACCGTTCAGAATCATGGTATACACAGAATATTTACAGATATAGAATAGGAAACAAAGAAACGGTCTTCTTAACCGCTAAAATTAAGAAAAAATGGCAAGCTGATGTTGCCATTTTTTGGAGAGCTGATAGTCGCTGAATAACTTACATCGACAAATCTTCACGTAATACGTAAATGTTATAAGAAATGGATTTAAAGTGCGATGACCAACTGGTTAGTAATTCTTTAGCCTTTCCCTTGTTATCTAAATGTTTAGCTAACATTTCACTAAATTTAATTTCTGGCGGTGCCATATCCCCGTAACTCATATACGGAATAGCCAGATTCATTTCCATTTTTCCGTTGATATTCTCATCCCAAAACCAATTATATGGCCAATTTTCACTTTTAGCGGCATCACTAAGGGCTTTTTTGTCTTTTTCTCGCGCTGCGCTATGGCCTAATTTGAGGTGGTAAGTATTAACACCAACATACTTATATTTTACATCTGCCGGCCAATGACTATTTTCAAAATCAGCTTCAGAACGATCTCGTTGGTAATGGGCAACATATTGACTCACATTTTCACGCCAGTTTTCAGAGGCCTTTGATTTGATATTCCATTGGCGATACTCATCAAGATCTGACCAAGATTCACAACATGAACGCACTAAATAAGCATTCATTTTTTTACCCATGTCGGCCTGATATACTGACCATTTACGTGGGTCATCCATTGACTTACGGTATTCGATATGTTTTTTAAACGCTTTTTCAAAATCAGCTGACTGCCCTGCTTTAGGATAAAAGACCCACATAGTGGTGATTATTTTTTCTAACTTTTTTTCTTCTGCATTGACTGACACAGATACACAGGTCATCAGGAAGATGAACAGCGAAAAGTAAAATGATAGTGCTTTTAGTTTTTTAGTCATGGTGGCTTCCTTACTTATGATTGTTTATCCATGACAACCGCCAACAACTTAATGGAATATGGATAGGAGTACGAAGTGCTCTTATTTTTATTTCAACGTCTAAAAATAGTAGTAAAGTAATTAGATAAAAGCCACTTGTAGTGCTGATATTCATACAGAGTGGGGTTGTATAGGTGACTGCTGCTATTAAATACTTTGCAATGTGGTCAGTCAATTGTGATGCTATTAAACGATTACTTTGATACCAAAACTGACATTATTTCTCATCAAGAGTCTAGTTATGGCCATTTTTAGTTATGATTAAGTATATATACATATTATTGAGGTCCACTAATGCTGTCGAATAAAAACAAAATTAGAAAGCTGCTTAACGGCATAGAGACTGGCGATCCAGATGCTGCATTAGTGGTAAATGAACAGAAGTACATCCAGCATAATCCGCATACAAAAGAAGGAAACATTGGGTTAGCAGAGCTATTTAAACAAATAGCAAAGACTGGGCCACGCGTAAATATGATCCGAGTATTTGAAGATAAAGATTTTGTCTTTGCACATATGGAGTATCATTTTTCTACTTTAAAAGTAGCATTTGAAGTATTCCGCTTTGAGGATGGTTTCGCTGTAGAGCATTGGGATAATATGCAACTCATGCAAAAGGTTAATGCTTCCGGTAGAAGCATGTTGGATGGCTATCTAATAACAGAAGATCATGATCTCACTGAGTTTAATCGGAGCAGAGTTTCTTTATTTGCAAATGAGATTTTAATTAAACGAAAATTGGATCTATTAATAGATTTTGTATGTGATGATAATTTTATCCAACACAGTCCATTACTTGCTGATGGTATATCTGCTTTGCGCTCAACGCTAAGCGCCACATCGAAGCAAAAATACAAAATAACATATTCTAAAATTCATCGAATCTTAGCTGAAGGAAACTTTGTTTTAAGTGTAAGTGAAGGGCTAATGGATGAAAAGCACTGTTCATTCTATGATTTATATCGTATCGAAAAGGGAAAAATTGTTGAACATTGGGATACTATTGAACCAATCCCACCTCGTACGGAATGGAAAAATGATAATGGGAAGTTTTAATCTGTTTACAACGATTACTTAGGTCATAATTAAGGTCAAAATCGAAGTAAAATTTTATTAAGCTACTTACTTCAAAGTACCAAATAAAATATTTTTTAGACCCTATTCACTAGGCACTAAGGCACTAAGGCACTAATATTGCCATTCTGACTCGACGACGCCAATGTAGCCAAAGAAAATATCGTTTAAATAATTAAAATAGTTTGAGAACCAAGGTAACGAAATAGTTGTTTAAATAACAAAGTGTTATTATCCTTCATACGCACTTCATATGCTTTAGTTTTAGAGAGTAGACTGGTAAGTCTATAGCTCGTTCTAGCTACAATGAAGTTGAATAAGATAATCAGTTGATTGAATCACAATTTGTTTTTCAACGTTAACAAGGAAATGTAAAGAATGCCTGCGCTCCAACGTCTTCATGTAATCATCATTTTAATCGCCACTCTCTCTGGTTGTGCCTCACTCCCCGAGGAGATCAAGCATCCGGTTGAGCCACTAGCGCCACAATTAACGAGCACATTGTCTACATTAACTGACTCTTTTCAGCCTGAGCAGTCGACACAAGAAGAGAGCGCCATTCTGTTGCAGGACAATGGCTGGGATGCATTGGCTCAGCGGTTGGCTCTAATTGAAACAGCTGAGCATAGTATCGATGTCCAGTATTACATTTGGAATGCAGATGCTTCGGGACTCTACTTGGCAAACCGCTTGATAGCGGCTGCCGATCGCGGTGTTAAAGTACGCGTAATGCTGGATGATTTCAACCTAAGCGAACGGGAGAGTTTTCTAGCAGCACTAGATCTTCATCCTCAAATAGAAATCCGAATATTTAACCCTATTCCCAGTCGTCGCGGGGTAGTAAAGTGGCTAAATTTACTCAGTGATTTTTCTCGTCTAAATCGCCGTATGCACAATAAATCATTCACCGTCGACGGCGTTCTGTCTATTGTAGGGGGCCGTAATATTGGCGACGAATATTTTGATCTTTCCGATGAAATAAATTTTCGTGACCGTGATGTACTCGTTATGGGCACCGTGGTAACTGATATCCAAGCTAGCTTTGTCAATTACTGGAACAGTGGTTGGTCTTACCCTATTAATTTGTTGGCTGATAAAGTCTCATCAGATCTAGCGGTACTAGATAAAGTGCCGGCTCCTCATTACAAACACTACCCCGCTTTGCCAGCAGGAAATAAGAGTGCTAAGAGCTTTTTAAAGGATGTGATGGACGAGATGACTTGGGTGCAAGCACGGTTTATTTCTGATCGACCTGTTCCTGTCGATGTAGACAATACTAGTGAACCCAAAGCTACTGCTAAATTATTGGCCGAGTTAGCTCACCAATCAGACCAAGAGATCTTATTAGAATCCGCCTATCTAATCTTTGATGATCGCCAACTAAAAGCACTACAGATGTTAACTAGCAATGGAGTGCAGATAAAAGCATTGACCAATTCAATGGCCTCTAATGACCTAGTTACTAATCATTCGGGTTACGCAGGTAGACGTGAAGATATGCTTGACCACGGTATACAGTTGTACGAATTGAAACCCGAGACTACTCTGTGTGAAGAGTCGACTAGAGACTTATCTAAATGTGCACCAACAGCGGCCTACGGTCTTCATGCAAAATCGGCTGTTTATGACAGGCGAGTGACTAGTATCGGCTCTTTTAACTTCAATTTACGCTCAACCTACCTCAATACAGAGTCCATTCTAGTGATTGACAATAAGCGAGTAGCTGAAATGCTTGCTGACGATATTGAGCAGGCGATGAACGAAGGTAACAGTTGGCGTCTGAATCTATATGAAGGAAAAGTCCGTTGGTATTCCGGTGAAAAATCCTGGAATAGCGAACCAGAAACAGTTCTAGGCGAACGAGTCAAATCAAGTTTATTACAATTATTACCGATAGAGAAATACTTGTGAAGCGAGTTATAAAGCTAACTAGCTAAAGCCCTCAAGGAGTGAATGACAACTATCGTTCATTCCTTGAGGACAACTGCTAAAATTGTGATTATTTAACTTCGATGTAATCATCTAGTCTCCTCGTTTTATCAAACCATTCTTGATCCGCTAGTATAAAAATCACGCTTCATAAGCCTGCAATACATACGAACCACCATCTAATTCAATACCTGATATTCCATTGTTTGTTAAAACGTATGGTCGGCAGACAAAGGCGTGCTCCGTAAAGGTAGGAGTAAATCTACCCATTAAAAAATAAACATGAGAAGAATTGTACTCACTAGATTGCATACTCTTTTTGAAAAAATTAATATTTATATATTTATCAGTTGGTTAGTTAAACGTGAACATTGGCTTGATATTCGCTTAAGTGAGGTTTATCTCATTAATCAATAGCCAGAAAAACCGAAATCAATGAAAGAACTACAATTTAATAAATCAACCGATCTCTATAATTTGATTTTAGGTGGTTTGATCGCACTAACCTCAGAGCAACATATCGGCAAAGTTACTTATCGATCTGTCAGTGAAAATATCTTTTTAGGGAAATGGCTAAAAAAAGCCAAGCAGCAAAAACGCTATCCAAGATCTATAGCACTACTGCTAATTTTCAGCTTTAAGCTTTAAGCTTTAAAACCAATTCTAAAGCCCCCCCAATGTTTACCTTGAATGAAAATTGGTGCGGAAACATCGTGCATTATCTCACCAGTATCGCGTTTGTAAGTTTGTAATAAAAAGCTATCTATGTTTTTAGCACAACGAATGCCTGTGGCATCATTAAACATGCGTTTAGTGCGATTATTGGCTACATCCAATGTAGGGTTACCAGTTAGAGGTTTAGAAAAACACTTGTTATGTGTTGGGAAGTATCCATTGATGTCAACAGCACCAGCATAGATCATATCGTTGAATTCTTGCAATAATGGATCTTGAATTCTCGGTAATACTCTATCAGTAAACCTGTCAAAACTAGTCGAGAATTTTGCTGGTTCCGTATTGCCAATTGTTTGATAATTAAAGTCGAATAGCTGCTGCATTGTAATGCTTTTATCAATAATACTCTTTTCAAATAACTTACCCACTTTATCTGCGGCAAGTTGTGCTTGATTACACATTGACGTAATTAGGGTTTTACTGTCAAACGCTGATAGCTGGACAAATATTGATTCAGTACTGGTTGATAAACTTGAAGCTTGAATTGATGCTTGATGAGTTTCATTGCTTTTGTCGATTAGAAAATCATGTAAGTTGACCACCGAGGTTGATATTTCAGCAGCCGCTAGGTCTTGCTCTTGAAGTGCATGACTTATTTGATCGCTTGCGCCTGAAGAGTCTGACATCAGTTGGTCTATCTGTTCAAATGACAATGACAAATCTGTCATTGTGGTGACTACACTGTTCGTTTGTTGGACAATATCTGACATAACCGCTGTGGTTTCACTAGTTTCATCGCCCATTTGTTTTAACATGTCGCCAATCTGACTGGTAGCATCTGCCGTTTTTGCTGCTAAAGTTCTTACCTCATCAGCAACAACAGCAAAACCTCTACCTTGCTCTCCAGCGCGTGCGGCTTCAATGGCAGCATTGAGTGCCAGTAAATTTGTTTGTGAAGAAATAGCATCAATAACATCAGTAATACTTTGAATTTCTAGTGCTTTTTTTTCTAGAGATTGTATTTTAACTGAGGCATTATTTACTGCCATGCTTAACTGGTTAACTATTCTTATATTGTTCATTAATTGCTGATGGCTTGATGAACTGGCTAGCATTGCTTGGTTTGATTGCTCTGAGGCAATAGCAGCATTATCATTGATTTGTTTGCTATTGACAGACATTTGCTCAGCAGCCGTAGCAAGCCGGTCAACATCTTCACTTGATTTTACAATGGCACTGCTAAGTTGCTCTAAAAAAAAGCTGACCTCGGCGGAGTTAATAGCAAGCTCACTCGCTTTACTTCCTATTTTCTCACCAACATTTGCAAGGTTGCTATGTTCTTCGTTGGCATTTATATAGGAGAGATTAAGCAGCGTTGTCGAAGTGGCTAGTTTATAAGTAAGAGAAGCCACACTTATAAAAACGGCGGCGCCAGAGGCGGCAGTGGTAATTATTATTGAATTAAATATTTGCTGGCTAATAAAACTTATCAGTGAAATTATGCCCACAATTATTGTGGCAATAAATATAGGTTTAATGACTTTATTATTCATTGTTTTCTTCCTCGGCGTGTTCATCGTCACTTTTCGTATAATAAATTGAGGAAATAAAAACGCCAAACTCAAATAGCAAAAGCATAGGTATCGCTAATAAGGTTTGAGAAATGATATCTGGCGGTGTTAATAACATCGCAATAACAAAAGATCCAACAGCAACATAGGGTCTTTTTTCTCGTAAGCTCTTCGGAGTCGTAAAACCTGTCCAACATAATAAGATAATCACAATAGGGATTTCAAATACGATGCCAAAGGCAACAAACAGCTTTAAAACAAAATCAAGATAGCTACTAATGTCAGTAGCAATATTTACTCCTTCGGGTGCAACAGAAGTAAAAAATGCAAAAACAATCGGAAAGACCACGTAATACGCAAAAGAAATACCGCCATAAAAAAGAAAGCTACTCCCAAGCATTAAGGGGCCCATTAATTTTTTTTCATTGCGATATAAGCCCGGTGCGATAAACGACCATATTTGAAATAATATGTAAGGCATACTGATGAAGATAGCTAAAACGATAGTCAATTTAAAAGGAGCAAAAAATGATGAAGCAACACCTGTTGCAATCATTTGCCCACTCTCAGGCATAACGGCCAATAAAGGCAAGGAAACATACGCATAAATATCATTAGCAAAGTAGATCATCGAACAAAAAAATACTAAAACAGACAAGACAGCTTTAAGTAACCTAGATCTTAATTCAATTAAATGGTCGAATAATAGGTGTTGGTTAGTTGAAGAACTCATTAATTATTATTTTCTTTTTTGTTAGGATGATAAACAGACTCAGCCTCGTCTTTTAACATGTTCAAAGACTCGGTAACTTCCGGTGACAAGTTTTGTAAATTAAGCCCTTCCACTTTTTTAAAATTATCATTAAGTTCTTTAATATTTAACTCCCCCGTTAATTCCGTTTTCACGCTATTACTGAAACTTTTGATGTCGCTGATCCAACCGCGAATAGTACGTACTGCCACGGGGAGGCGCTCTGGTCCTAGAACAACTAAGCCAATGATTGAAACTAACAAGAGCTCAAAAAAACCTATATCAAACATCAGTTATGCTTTATCTTTTTCTTTTACATCGACTTCAACTCTTGCTTCAGTGTTTGAGGTGTCTGCTAACACATCATTTTTTGATTCGGTTTTATCTTCGTCATCGACATCGGTTATTGCTTTTTTAAAACCTTTAATAGATGAACCTAAGTCAGCCCCTAAATTTTTTAATTTTTTCGTGCCAAATAATAAAACGACAATCACTGCAATCATCACTAATTGCCAAATACTGATACCACCCATAAAAAATCCTATATTTAAAATAAACCCACGATAAGGTTAGAGCAAGAAATGCACCAGTTGCCAAAAAACCCTATTAAATAATATTATTGTGTAGTTTTATCAAGTGGTTAGTGTTTTGTTATGGCTGTTGGTCTAACTTTAACGTTATTAACGACGATACCAGCTATGAATACAGCAACTTCATGAGTCTGTACTCGTGATCTATTATATTCATTGACCTCAGAGGATATACGATAGAATAGTCAAAGCATTAATCCATTAGTAGAACAGTGAGACAAGTGTTCCATCGCGATAAAGAGATATAAAGGGTTGAAGTATTGGTGGTGTTTAAAACAAGATGAAGTTCTTGGACAATATCTAGGGGATGAGTATACCCAAGCTCCCTCAAGGTGAGATTCGACTGGAATTATAAGCCGCTAAATTCATCCCATTAGTTAAATTATACAGTTCATATTCACCTCTGTTTTTCACATAGATCCAGGTGTATCACTCTCAGGTTATTAATACCTATTTAAACCATAAACTCATTAAAAATTTAGCCAAAATGTATTTTTATTTGTATATAAAAATACATTATTAGTAATGTAATCCTTTGAAATTAAAGTTAATTTTTATTTTTACTTGTTTTTGTTTATTGTTGTTCAATTTGAATTGGCACGAAATACGCTATATCCCCGATGACGCAATAAAAAATATAACGCGTTAAAAACTAATTAACTTACTAGGGGTTTACATGAAAAATAAATTACTGAACATCACAAAATACTCTGCTTTAACGATAGCTATGTTATCAAGCACTGCACAAGCTATTAGCTTTAGCGAAGGTGGCTGGACTATGGATATCAATGGCATCGCCGGAGGGTATTACACTAGTACTGATTGTGAAGTAGCAGACGATGCATCTCAATGGAGTACATGGTCGGCATGTGCATATGCCGTAGAACAAGAAGATACAGCATCAATACAAAGTGGTTTTTTACCAGGTTGGCTCAACTTTATAGCAACAACCACTACAGATTCTGGTCTTGATATTAAGGCACACTTCGGATTATCACCGGGTATATCTGGAAAGTCAGATTTTGGTAACCGTATCGCAGGCGGTGCCCAAATTGGCGATATGCGAAATCTCTATTTAAGTGTAACATCTGATTTTGGTACCGTATTGGTAGGGCGAAATTCAGGGCTATTTCAATATAATGCTGCCTTTTCTGATACGGCCCTTCTAGGTGTCGGTACACACGCAGATTCAGCCGGAGCGCTAAATGTAACATTTGGCGCGGTAGGGACAGGTGTTACCTTTCTGTCTTTCATGCCACAAATAACTTATTCAACCCCTGTTATGGATGGATTACAAGCGAGCGTTGGTATATTTCAGCCTGTAGCTATACAAGCAAATTTTGGCGTTGATAATCGTCCAGTTTATAATAGAACTGACACTCCTATGATACAAGGTTCAGTGACCTATGACATTGACGGCGGCAGCAAACTTTGGGCTTCATTTGTAACCCAAGAAGCAGAAATATCAGGTGGAGGAAGAGATCTGACAGCAAAAGGCTTTGAGTTAGGCGGAAAGTTGGTGGTGGGCGACTTTACTGTAAACGCATCGGGCTTCATGGGTGATGGGCTAGGTGATGGTATTATGTTTATTGGTGGAGTCGATGCTGAAGGTAATGCTGTTGAAACTCAGGGTTATATGGCCAATATCAGTTATAAATTTGGTGCAAATACACTGGCTGCACAATACGGAGTAACGGAAAATGATGAAATTGATGGGGCAGAAAATGAAGCCATATCACTTTCTTATTTTAGAGAAATATCAAAAGGTTTAAATTTCACATTGGAATTTACCGCTCATACCACCTCTCAAACTGGGTTTAGTGATGCAGAGTCTAATACTATCAGTACTGGTATGATTTTATTCTTTTAACTTCGTCAATAGACTCGCTAGTCTGAGATCCGGTTACAAAAAATAAACCTATATACCCGCTCCACTTGAAGATGCTCGTTTCAGGAAAGCTGAGCGAATCATAATCAAGGCACATTTTTTTATTAAGGGTCACTCCCTTAAAAACAAATGTAACGACGAGTATGGTTTGCTCAGACTTCCCCCCAAAGGGCTGGTTTATAAACGATTTATGCTGCGTAATTGATTTCGATAAGGGAATAACCATTCTCTTCAATCAATACCTTGCCTAAAGGCGTTTATAAATCCAGCTGAATCCTGCATCTTCAAGTGGAACGGGTATATTGGCGTTACGACCTAGTTTCTTAGTTGTGGCGTCAGGTTCACTTCAAATAGGCAAACTCGAAACCAAGATGCAAAGGTTTATACGCCAAATAGTTGTAATCACTCTACCGTATTTACATTTAAAGGATAAATCATGGAAGTCCAGTTTGGCGGTTGCCTACTATTAGTTTCTATATCAGTATTATCCCAAGAGAACCAAGCGTTCAATTCCCCTATAGACATCGAAAAAATAACGATTACAGGAAAAAATACAAGTTTACTAGGTGAAGCAATTTCAGCTTCTCAAGGGGTAGTAGGACAAGGAGAAATAGCAATAAGGCCGTTACTAAGAACCGGCGAGATACTTGAACTTATACCCGGTATGGTTGTTACCCAACATAGTGGTACCGGTAAGGCCAACCAGTATTTTTTACGCGGCTTCAACCTTGACCATGGGACAGACTTCTCCACTTTTATTGATAGCATGCCCATTAATATGCGCACTCATGGTCACGGCCAAGGATATACCGATCTGAATTTTATTATTCCTGAAAGTATAAGCCGTATTAATTATCATAAAGGTACTTATTCTGCTGATGTAGGTGATTTCAGTGGTGCTGGCAGTGCAGAAATGCTAACCCTTAATAAAACAGAACAAGGCTTTGTTGAACTTACTTTGGGTGAAAATTCATATTCACGTTTAGTAAATCTAGATAGCTTCAATGCCGCGGGAGGAGCTTGGTTGTATGCATTTGAATTAAATAAAAATGATGGCCCTTGGACCAGTGTAAATGAAGATTTAAATAAAACTAACTTATTATTAAAACATGCTAGAAACTTAAATGAAGGGCAATTGAGTATTACCTTGATGGGTTATGATAATAGCTGGAACAGCGCCGATCAAATTCCCATGCGAGCAGTGCAAGATGGCATTATAGCTGAGTTAGGCTCTTTAGATAAAAGTCTTGGGGGGGACTCAAGTAGATATAGTCTCAGTGGAATATGGCATAATGATGATTTTACTGTCTCGGCCTATGCCATCAAATACGATATGAATATTTGGTCTAACTTTACTTATTTTTTAGAAGATGAAATAAATGGGGATCAGTTTGAGCAACTTGACAAACGTATCATTTACGGCGTAAAACTCAGTTATCAAACACAAAATACCTTTATCGGCCGACCGGTGCACAATCTCTTTGGTTTTGATATTCGTTATGATGATATTGAAGAAGTAGGTTTATATCATTCAAAAGAAAGGCAACGTTTAGGCGCAATACGTAGCGATAAAGTCGATGAAATTAGTACAGGATTATACTGGCAAAATCAACTTGAGTGGAGCACTAATATTCGTATGGTATTTGGACTTCGGTACGACCATTTCGACTTTGACGTTAATACACTCATCTATAAAAACAACCATGACATTGATTTAATTGATAATAACGGCACTGAAAATGCTGATTTATTCTCAGTGAAAGGTAGTATCATTTACACCTTAAACGATGAATGGGAAACTTACTTGTCAATTGGCGAAGGGTTTCATTCTAATGATGCTCGCGGTACAACCATTGAAGTAGATCCACTAAATGGTGATCCAATTGATAGCGTAGATCCATTAGTACCTTCATTAGGTTATGAAATTGGAGTTAGAGGTTTTATCAATGAACGTTTAAACACCTCTATCGCACTTTGGAATTTAAAATTAGACAGTGAGTTATTATTTATTGGTGATGCTGGAAGTACTGAAGCTAGTAGCAGCTCTGAGCGCAAAGGGCTAGAAGTAACGGCTTACTATCGACTCTCGAAAGCTTGGGTGGCTGATATTGAATATGCATTTTCCGATGCTAAATTTAATGAATACAGTATTGAAAGTAATGATATACCTGGTGCTATCGAGCATGTTTTTCAAGCGGGTATTAGCGTAGCTTATGACAGTGGTTTATTTGGTAATTTGAGGATGCGTTACTTTGGCGAACGCCCATTGGTTGAAGATGGTTCAATAACTTCAGACCCAAGTATAGTAGTTAACTTTAGGGGGGGGTATAAACATAATAATTGGATGCTAAAAATAGATGTTTTAAATTTATTTGATAGTAATGACCATGATATTGATTACTATTATCCGTCTCGCTTAAATACTGAAAATGCCAAAGAAGGTGTTAATGATATTCATTATCACGTACTTGAACCAAGAGCAATTAGGTTATCTGTTTCCTACAAATACTAATTATTGTGTTTTAAATTTTTGAGTGTCTTGAAAAGTGCTATTTAATTTAGATTCCTCCTTTATTAAATAGGGTTTTAGCAAGTGAATTTTTTCCATACCATTATATCTGTCCGGCTATCAGCACCTAGCTTTTTACAGCTCATTGCTTAACCAGACCTAATATTAATTAGTCTGCTGTGAATAGTGAAAAAGCAACATGAACTAGAATGTACTATCTACATCTGAATTATTGGGAGAAACAATACTGTACTTTTTCATTTTTCGATAAAGTGTTGCTCTACCAATTTCTAACTGTTTCGCCGTTTCAGTTGCATTCCAATTATTGTGTCTCAGGGTGTCTAATATCTTTTGTCCTTGTTCAGGCAAAATTTCGGCATGTTGTATGTGTGTGCCCTCATTTTCGTTGAAAATAAAGGGGGTACAATCAAATACATATTCAGGTAAATGTTCAGGTGTGATGGTATTATCATCGCACAGAGTACTGGCGTAACTGATGACATTTTTTAATTCACGGATATTACCTGGCCAAGAATATTCCGCGAGTATTTGCATTGCCTCTTTCGATAAACCAATTTTCGATTCACTACCAACAAGACACGATACTAAATAGTGCAGATCTTGACGATCACGTAATGCGGGTAAATTAATTGTTGCACCATTTAGACGATGATATAAATCGGCTCTGAAGGTAGACTGCTCCGAGTCAATTTGTGGTGAGATATCTTGATGAGTAGCGCTAATAAGACGAAAGTCTACTGCAATTGCTTGATCAGAACCTACGGGAGTCACTACTTTTTCTGCCAATACTCTTAATAATCGAGTTTGCAGGGTAGCGGGCATATCTCCGATTTCGTCTAAGAATAACGTTCCTTTATTTGCTGCGAGAATTAGTCCAGTTTTACCTTTACTGCTCGCACCGGTAAAACTTCCCGCTTTATAACCAAACAGCTCACTTTCGATCAAAGAATCAGGCAGAGCCGCACAATTAACGGCTATAAACGGTCCTTTGCGACGATTACTACACAGGTGAATAGCATTAGCCAAGACTTCTTTGCCAGTCCCTGTTTCACCTTGGATCAACATATTGATATCAGTGGGAGAAAATTTATTTAGCAGTAATTTTACTTTCTGCATCATGGGGTCGGATCCCGCAATTTTGTCAATTTCTGCGGCAATCGGCTTAGTGTTGTCTTGTTTAATTGAGCTAGATTGGTTTAACACCATATTTCTGATTTTAGTACGTGGTGCTTGGAAATAGCAAAAAAATGAAATGCCCGTATTTTTTGATTTGATAATAAACTGTGCAGAAGAGTTATTAAGACCTGCTTCTAATTGAAATAATGAGGTGATATCAAATCCAGTGAGTAACTGTGATCTGATGTCATTAATGCCAAGTTCTCTCGCAATAATTTTTCGAGCATTCTGATTAGCGCCAATCACAACATTGTTACTATCCAACGCAATTAAATTTGGACAATAAGTATTCAGCGAACTAATGTTTATATCGAATTTTAAAATTGTCGAATTGCTATAATAATTTAAAAAATTAGCGGCCTCAATAAGTCCAGCATGCATCTGTACCAATTTAAGCAACAAGTGTTGACTCGCTTTTTCTTTTGGTGAAGAAAGCGCTGAGACATCAAGTACAGCCAATAGCTGACCATTATGATCTAAAATAGGCGAGGCAGAGCAAGTTAACGTTGTATTTACTATATCAAAATGATCTTGTTGGTGAATAGTTAGCGGAACAAGCTCGTTGATAATTGTACCGACTGCGCAGGTTCCAGCATGACGTTCATTCCAGTCAGCACCCAAATATAACCCTGCGTTTCTTAAGTCTTTGGTTAAGCGATTATTACCAATAAAATCAACCGTAACAGCGTTTTTATCACAAAGTAAAACAACATAATCTAATGCTTCTACTTGTGAGTATAAATTTTCCATCCCCTCTCTTGCCGTAATGATAAATTCTTCCATAGGGGAGGTATGATTTTGCAATTCAGACTGGGTAAGAACGCGTGAACCATGTCGGCCCAAAGGGTCAAGCTTAAAGGTTTGAATACAGCGTTTCCATGAACTAGTGACTAAGTTTTTTTCTGAATCTAACTCATTACTCTCAATTGATCTATAAACATTAGATAGATGTTCATCAATGATGGAAGTTCTCATTTTATTTCCTTAATATATTACGCATCCTTGTCTTTGTTATTTAGCTTATCCTTACTATATACCTATAACAGTTCATATAATAGCCAGGTAATTATCAATCACAGATTGTGCAGACTGATGAAGGTCGTTTGCCAGCTTGTTATAATTCACGTTAGCATCTCCGTTGTGCTCTGTTAGTGATGTCATAGCCTCTCGACTAAAAACCTCAGAATGACCAGATTGCCGGTAACATTGATTTACGGCATCGACTAAGTTGGTAATTTTGGGGTTGATTAGAATAAAGGCATGGGCTAAAACACCAACTTTTCTATTACTATTAACAGCACTCGTTCTGCGCATTTTCTGCGCAGTTCCAATAAATTTTTTATTATTTATAGATAAATTAAAAGCGCCATTACAATAAGCGCCCTTGACCTCACCTGTTTCAGCACTGACCCCATAATTGGATAACCATAGTTCCAAAATATCGATCAATAATTGATAGCTTTTCGTCGTTGAAAATTCTACTTCATTAGGCCATGGGTAGACCATGCTTAGATTAAACACGCCTGGCGCTTGAGGAACCGGTGAACCACCGGTTTTTCGTTGTTCTATTTGCCAACCAAGTTTTGCCATATGAGTAGTTAATTGTGGTGTGGCTAGCCACTTATTTGATGCTGGGAGCACCATTACATTTTCTACTGGCTCCCAAATAAGAAAACGAGGCGTTTGATCGATAAGCACTTTAGCTAAAGCCTGTTTTTCCCACTCTAGCGCTTGAGTTGCAGATATCGACATTAACGCCATCGGATTAGGCAAGGATAATCTCCTCTATATGAGTACAGATATCCGATAAAAAATTAGCGGCCGGCGAACCATCTATTGCTCGATGATCTATCGTTAAAGAGAGTCCCATCATTTTAACCGCTTCAAACTCACCTTTAGCATTAGGTTTTACACATTCGCTGGTCGCACCTAAGCCTAAGATTGCGATTTGAGGGGCGTTTAAAATGGGCGTAAAGTGTTTAACTCTGGTTAATCCTAAATTCGTGACTGTAATCGTTCCCCCCATATAATCATTTGGTTTAAGTTCATTTTGTTTGGCTTTTTTAGTGGCGTTATGTCGAGCTTGTTGTAATTCACTTACGGTTAAATTTTGAGCTGAAAAAATAGTTGGTGTCACCAAGATATTTTGATCCAAACTTAGCGCAAAAGACAAATTGATATCACGATAATAAACAATGTTGTTATCTTCAACTTTAGCGTTCAGATCCATATGTTTTATAAGTGTTTCAATCACCACATAATGCAACAAATCTTGTATTGATACATTTTCTCCTTGTTCCGATAATTGTCGTTTTAAATGCAGTAAAGGCGAAATATTGGCTTCTGCATGTAAAGTAAGCTGCGCGCTAGTCTGTAAGCTTTGCTGCATTTTTTTTGCGATTGCTCCCCTAACACCACGCAATGGCACAGTGTAGGTTGAATCATTGATAGATTGTTCCATTTAAGATACCTCTGCTATTACGCTTCCTTTATTCACGACATCGTCTTCTTCACTGATAATGGATATTATACCGTCACAGGTTGAATTGATTTCGTACTGAATCTTCTCGACCATCACTTCTGCCACTAACTGTCCTGTAGACACTTCACTGTCGTTATCTACAAGCCAAGCGGTAATAACAGCTTCTTCATCTTCTTCCCATAAATCCATAGGCACTATTATTGACTGAGTCATTTATTTACTCTCCATCATGTTTAAACATACATTAATTATTTTTTCGGTGGACGGCAGCGCCCATTGTTCCATTGGTCTACTAAACGGGATCGGAATGTCTGGGAAAGTGATACGACATGGTGGTGTTTTAAGCATCTTATGATCATGTTCAGTCACTGAAGCTATAATTTCTCCACTAACACCAAAACTATGATAATCCTCATCAACAACCAATAGTCGTCCCGTCTTTTTAACGGATGCGATAATATGTTCTCGGTCTAACGGCACCAATGAACAAAGATCGACAACTTCAATACTGATATTTTGTTTCTCTAGTTCTTGTGCTGCTTTTAATGCATGATGCACCCCGATCCCAAGACTCACAATGCTGATATCTGCGCCTTCAACGACCGTTCTTGCTTTACCAATTTCTAATTCATAGTTCTCTTCAGGCACCTGATTAATTGCCGCGGGCTCATTTCCTAGCCAACCCATACCTTGTAATCCTTTGTGGAACAAATAAATAACAGGACTGTTGTCACGAATCGCAGCTGTCATTAAGCCTTTTGCATCATAAGCATTACTGGGTGCAACAACCTTCATACCGGGTAAATGGGCAAAAGTACCATAAAGACACTGGGAGTGTTGCCCACCATCACTATAACCTGCACCAGTGGAAGCCATTATCACCATTGGGACGTGTGAATTACCGCCTGAGAAATAGATGTTTTTTGCCATCATGTTGTATATGGCATCAAAGCAAACACCAAAAAAATCAACAAACATTAATTCAACTACTGGGCGCATGCCATCCATTGCAGCGCCGACTCCAGCACCGATAAAGGCGGTTTCTGAAATCGGTGTATCACGAACCCGTTCCCCACCAAATTCATCATACAAGCCTCGAGTATTTCCAAATACTCCACCAAGTTGCGCAATATCTTCGCCCATGATGAAGACTTTGGGATCCGCGCGCATTTCTTGAGCTAGCGATTCTGCCATAGCACGCGCAATAGTTAGTTTTTTAGTTGCAGACATATTAAGTCTCCTGTAGATAATTATTATTAAGCGAACACATGCAGCATGGCTTCTTCTGGTTGTGGATATTCACTGTCACGGGCGAAGGTAATAGCTTGTTCAACTATTTGTTGTGTTTCTTCAACAAGTACTAAATCATCATCTAGCGTGATAACTTTTGCATCAATTAACTTTTGACGATAAGTAGGAATAGGATCTTCTTTGACGAGTTTGTCTTTCTCGCCCTTTGGACGATAATCTTCAGCATCGCCCATGAAATGTCCTGCCAAACGGGATGTTTTTATTTCAATTAAGCTTGGACCTTCACCACGTCGTGCTCGCTCAATCGCTTCTTTAGTGGCACTGAATATTTTGTCGGGGCAATTATCTTCAATATGAATACCTGGCATGTCATATGAGGCAGCACGAATACTATTTTTTTCAACTGCCGTCGACGTTGATTTCGCAACTGATATGCCCCAATCATTGTCTTCGATAATAAAAATAACAGGTAATTTCCACACTGAAGCTAAATTAAGCGTTTCATGAAAAGCGCCCTGATTTGCCGCACCTTCACCAATATAAGAAATAGCGATGCCCGATTTTTTTTGTAATTTTCGAGATAAAGCTGCGCCAACTGCTGGTCCCATACCTTGTGCGATAATGCCCGAACAAGCGAAATTAACATCGTTATCAAATAAGTGCATATGACCACCTCGCCCACCACTTAATCCTGTTTTTTTACCAAATATTTCGGCCATCATCTTATTAAGATCAACTCCTTTGGCGACTGCAATATGATGAGGTCGATGGGTTGCGGTAACGACATCTTCAGCCTTTAAATGAGCGCATACGCCAACGGCACATGGCTCTTGACCATTTGAAAGGTGCATCTCTCCGGGAATAGGACCATTGGCCATATTAAAAACAGGCTTCTTACCCTCCATATAAATACTTTCAATACGTTCTTCCATATAACGGCTAATCAACATATTGCGATACATCCAGATACGCTGTGATTCTGTGGGTAACATTTTTTTCTCCTAAAATAAAAATGTGGTGTTCTTGTCTTTTAAACCTAAATGCATGGGAAAATACATAAATTACGGTGCAAAAACACCACGAAAAATTTTAACTACAGTGCATTCGTTTTGACTAACTTTGCGATATGTTCGGCCTGTCGAATAGCCAAAGCAACAATAGTTAGGGTAGGATTAACAGCAGCGCTTGTTACAAATTGACTTCCGTCTGAAATAAATAAATTAGGGACATCATGTGACTGCCCCCATTTGTTTACCACGCCGTCACTAGCTTTTTCACTCATACGGTTTGTGCCCATATTGTGGCTATTTGGATAAGCAGGCAGGTTATGTAATTTAGTTGCACCGACTGATTTGTATAGCTTAGCCGTTTGGGCGTAGGCGTGATTACGCATCACTAAATCATTGTTATGATCTGTTTTTGTTATAACGGGGACGGGTAGTCCATTTTGATCTTTTTCAGTAGGGTGTAAAGTGATGCGATTAGTCTCTACGGGTAGATCTTCACCACAAATCCAGACACCTGCCATATTTTGGTAATTCTCTAATGCTTCAGATACCTCTCTACCCCAGCCACTAGTACCGGGTTTTAAAAAGGCCGATAAAAAACCTAAGCCTAGAGATAAAACTTCTAATGAATAACCCGCAACAAAACCACGATCTGGATCATTACGTTGTTCACTTGTTATTAAACTGGGGACAGACGTACCACGATGCATATTGACTGGTTTTGGAAATACACCGTAAACGCCTCCAGTTACGTGTCCCATGTAATTACGACCAACCTGCCCTGACGAATTTGCTAAGCCATCTGGGAATTTTTTAGAGGCTGAATTGAGTAGAAGACGAGGTGATTCTATTGAATTCCCAGCAACACAAACAATCCGTGCTTTTTGGAGTTTTTTATTACCATTTTCATCGACATAATGTACCCCACTTGCTCGACCATCTTCATCATGCTCTATTTTTAGCACCATTGAATTGGGTCTAATTTCACATAAGCCCGTCGCTTCAGCCTTTGGGATCTCTGTATACATCGTTGACCACTTAGCACCAATTCGACATCCTTGCATACAAAAACCAATTTGTTGACACGCCGGACGTCCGTCTCTAGCTACTGAGTTTATCGCCATGGGCGCATTAGCAAAGGTCATTCCTGTACGTTCTGCTGCAACTCTGTGCAATTTTGTGTGGCTGTTTTCAGGCAAATCTGGGGTTCCCGTTGCTTTAGTGCCGGTAACTCCCATTTTATCTTCGGCTTTTTCGTAATAAGGTGCAATATCATCATATGAAATTGGCCAGTCAGCAACGTTAGCTCCCTCTATGACGCCATTGGTAGATTTCATTTTAAATTCATGCGGCTTGAAACGCAGCGATACGCCAGCCCAATGAATTGATGAACCGCCAACACCTTTAACAATCCAAGCGGGTAAGCCTGAATGGTTTTTAGCATGATGCCAACCACCGGCTGAAATCCGTTTATCCAACCACGACAGCTTCATGAACATTTCCCATTCACTGTTTTTTAAGTCTTCAAGTGTGAAGCGTTTACCCGCTTCTAATACTACCGAGCGAACACCTTTTTGCGCGAGCTCATTAGCGACAGTGCCACCACCAGCGCCCGAACCAATAATAACTACTAGATCATCATCGTCTAGATCGAATTTTGCTATATTTGTCATAATTTTTTCCCCAAGTTTATTTGATACCATTTTTATTAATGGTTAAGTTAATCAGGTTAATCGTTAAGCCAATCAAGTTCGTTTAACCCTCGGTCAATGTATCCACCCTTTTCCCACGACGAACCTTGATAGCCAAAGAGATGAAACAGATCTTTGTTGTCATAAATGCCGAACATTAGTGCTGTTCTAACTTTTATAAAAAATGGATTGTCTTCGATAGAACGTAAAACTCTGATGCGATCTGGTTCATAACCTACGTTCAGGAAAGGTTGTCCGAGTTTCTCAATACTTAATTGGTCAAGCATTGCGATGCCTTCACCGATCAACTTTTTTTCTTGCTTAGCAAGATCATCTACAATCTTTTGATAGTATTTGTTCTCAAGCATTTCGTGGGGGTAGATGTCTTTCGCCAGTTTTAACATCGTTTGGCTGATATGACCTGAGTCAGGCATGCTAATCGAGCTGGCTTCACTTTCTGAAGCCTTTGCGCATCCAATCATAGTCGTTGCTACGACGGTTCCAGCGACACCGCAGCCGACGCTGCCTAAAAATTTACGACGTGAGATAGAGCTTTTATTATCTTTCATTGTTGCACCCTCTGTTTAAAGATATGAGTACTAGAGCAATAGATATGCCAAGCATTAAATTAACAACATTTACAGTGACTTATGTGATTTCTTTAGATATTTCCATTGATTTGACTTTAAGCTTGAGACGAGTGTCTCAAGCCAATGAATACACGAAAAATAATGTTTTCAAAGTTATACTATAAAAATTGGGTGAGAAAAACATTCAGCGGTAAAGGTGGTAGTCGGCGAGCCAATACGCTATTTTTTCAGCCTGCTTTACCATGATTTAATCTGTTTTTTTAAGTGAAATATAGTTATCTATATCATCAAGTCATTAACTTAAGAGGGGGGAGTATGAGATATGGTTGTTGTAGATAATAAAGTAGATTAAATATGAGGGCTAAATCTGGAATAACCTCTTAGAATAACATAAGCCTATTGGCCTCTTACATTGTATAAGTTTACTCATTAAGCTATTAGGTTTAGTTTAAATGTTCACCATAGTATGTAATCGTTAATAAATATTTACTTATCCCCCGAGAGTAATCACTACTTTCGTCTTTAAAGAGGAATGGGATAGAACGACCATTAATTCAAATAAATATTGAATCCCACTCGCCTTATTTCTATAAATCAGATTACTATGTAGTCAAATAAGGGCATTGAACGCGTAACGACCCAATATGCTGATATTACCAGTGCACATACAGATACATAGTAAGGTAATTTTTTAACGAGTACTGTCTGTTTTTTAATAAGTATTGTCATCGTGAAGGCCAGTGCATAGATAAATAATTGCCCAGCTTCAATACCAAAATTGAAAGATAGTAGATTAGTTATGCTTGTTTGAGCGCCTTCCTTTTCAAGTTCGTTGAATACAAATGAAAAACCAAAACCATGAATAACACCAATAACTAAAAGGGGAGTGGTTCCTAGATGCTGCGCTTTTTTCAACAATAATGCTATTGCTGTGAAAGCAATGGTGAGTGCAATTAATAGTTCTATACCTGGTATGAATATTGGCGATGCTATGGCTATGTTGTCACCAAAGAATAAACTGAATGAATGGCCAAAAGTAAAGGCAGTTGCAAGTGATAAAAGCTTTAAAAAACTAGCTGCACTGTAAAAAAGAAGTAACACAAATAAAACATGATCTAACCCTATTAAAATATGAATAAATCCATCGCTAAAGCCGTTAATTAATTGTTGTGTCATGCTAGGCAGATGAGTTGATGAATAATCAAGAATACCTAAGGTTGTCGTTACAGATTCATTAGCATTGTCTCTATGGAGATTGATAATGTTTGCAAGTTTATTAATTGCATTAAACTTATCTCCAAGTATGCTACTTATCGAGATATCATCGTTTATTACTGAGGTATTAGATATGCGTAATTTAATATCAATGCCCGCATCGAATAGTTTTGTGGCGCTGGGTCTTATTGTTACATCACTAGTAAAATTTTCTTCAGCGGTTTTTAAACTGCTAAATGGTTTGCGATCATCACTATTAAATATGTTGATTGATTCAATGTGATAATTTTGTACAACACCATTTTTTTTAATTGTATAACCCGGTGTAATACTTTTTTTAAAGTCATCTAAATTTTTTGTGATCTTCTCTGGGTCAATCAAATAACCTGAGTTGTTAACTTTATTTGTATAAGGGATATTTTGCTTGCTATCAATTCCTTTCCAATTTTCATCTAAAAGAATAAGTGGCAGTGGCATTCTCATGAGAATGATTGTGTCTTGATTATCTTGGTATAAATGTATGATTCTTGGCTCAAAGTGTGAGAAATGAGAGAACACAGACGAACTGTAAATTATTAGTATGAGAGCAAGTATTTTTTTCACAGGTTTTATCTCTTTTAATTAATAGCACTACCTAGTTTGAGGTAGTGCTATGCTTATCCCTTTGGATTAATAGCATTACCGAACAAAGGGTAGCGCTATTACTATGTTTGTATTAGTAGCGCGGATCCCACATTCTGCTTCCCATTTCTTTCTCATATCCCTGACCTAATGGATAGCTAACAATTTCTAGTTGCATGCCCCAAGGAGCCATGAAATAAACCCATGTCAAACCAGCCATTCCTGTATCGGTAAATGTATGAGGTTTACCTAGCACTTCAATACCTTTAGCTTCAAGGAATTTTACAGCTGCGGTCATATCATCAACATAAAAAGCAAGGTGATGACCACCAATATCACTATTACGAGGCAGTGTTTTTCTTTGATCTGGTGACGTGTATTCAAAAATTTCTAACGCAGGACCATTTCCACAACGCATTAGATGCGCAGTGTTAATAACTGCTTTTTTGTTTACATTTAAATTATCAGTCATCCAGTTATTGTCGAATGGTCCAAAAGGGCCTATCGAATAAAAAGATTCACAGCCTATAACGTCTGCAAAGAAAGCCGTTGCTTCTTTAACATTTGGTACCGTAAAACCTAAATGTTGTGTTCCGCGCATGCCAGGCATACCATTGCCAGCTTGAGCGAGTTGAAATGTAAAGGTTAATAGTAGAGCGAGTAGAATTTTTGTTTTATTCATTATTATGTTCTCCATTGCATACGAAATGTACATGTTAAGCACTTAAGTTTTTAAGTGCATATAGACAATTGCACTTTCTATGCCAGCCTCAGCCCCATATAGCCTTCCTCACGAAGCCTATATATTTAACGGGCTACTGTTAGTAAATGTGTTACAGGTGTCTCACCATGCATGCAAATAAAGTATTTTCATTATTATTTTTTCTATCTATGTTTTTTTACTCCACAACACGTCAACGGGTACGCTGATTCAAAACGGCAAGATGCAGTATCTGAGCCATCAGTTAAACGGCAAAGCGACTATAAGTAAGTCTTTTATTTTTAAAGAGATGGCGACATATTGATAAATAATATAAACATCACTTCACTTCGTTGAGACGTTTATTTAGTTTCGCTGTAGTCTTACTGTAAATATGAATTGTTTATTTAATGATATGAAATGGCGTAATAAATGCTTGCAACATAGTAATAGGAATTAACTTTTACAGGTTAGAACAAGGTGATGATTATGAAAAAGCATTTTGATTTACTGAACGGTAACAGAATGGTTATTTATGTGCTGAGTTTAATCGGCTTTTTTTATGATGTTAATATTGCTTATATAATGGCGTTGACGCTTTGGTTATGGCTACCGCAATGTTTGCAACTGGAGCTGTTGTTGTTAAAAGCGATAAAGCACTAGTTGATTTGGCCAACTAATTAGAGGCGTTTGGACTTAATTTATATTCCTTCATTGTGTTATTTTACTTTTCTACTTCGCTTCGGGGCGAAAGTACCATAGAAGTTATACTCGATTTAATCTGAATTATAAAAGAAGGCTAATGTCTTCAATGTGCGCCAAGGGAACATAAACTCAGTAATAAAACATCAGTTTTAGTATCTAATTAATCTCTATAAAGAGACTTGCAACGAGATATGAAATTATCGGAATTAGCTATGAAGTGGGAATTTGATTTGGGGCCCTTTTTCTCTTTATTTTTTATTAAGGGTTCCAATGGTGCTCCATTAGTATCTTTAGGTCAGGATAAATGGATATTTAAGTCCAATCGAGCAGTTGGAACGGTCAACTAATGCCACAATATAGTCTTTAACTCCTGATAAAGACCATACTTAATCTGTTCAGGTAAGTGCCTATTTCATACGAATAATTGCCACATAACATTAAATGTTTACTCCTTTGCTTTCGATGTTTTAGGTACGCTTAAGCTCAATAACGAATACTCAGGGCTTGTACCATTCATTACTGGCTATATTGCTTTCGAAGAGCTGAGCATACTGACTGAACGCCTTAATGTTTAGGAGGTAATATGACTACGTTCACTACTGAATTTACTGCTCATATAGGTATTGATTGGGCAGATAAAAAACACGACTTTTGTATTCAAGGTGTCAATCAATCGACCCGTGAATTTGGAGTTTTAACTCACTCACCAGAAAAAATAGATGACTGGGTACAGTCTTTACATCAACGATTTGGAGGGCAACTGGCCATATCTATTGAGCTGACAAAAGGACCGATTGTGTATGCTTTGCAAAAATACAACTTCATCACAATCTTCCCTATCAATCCCTTGCTGCTAGCTAAATATCGTGAAGCATTTACACCGAGCAAAGCTAAAGATGATCCAACAGATGCTGAGTTAGCTTTGGATTTAATGATTAATTACCCTAAAAAAATCAAACCCCTTGCTTTACAAAGTACACCAATACGGAAGCTCATGTACCTGGTGGAGCAACGACGCCGATTAGTTGAGGATAGAAGACGTTTTGGGAATCGATTGATATACGTCCTTAAACAATACTTTCCTCAATTATTAGAGATGTTTAGCCATCGAGATTCGGAAATGTTTTGCAATTTTATTCATCGCTGGCCTAGTTTGCAAAAGTTGAAAAGAGCAAGAGCGGATACCATAAGAAAGTTCTTTTTAGCTGCTGGTGGGCGCTCAGTGCCACTAATTGAAAAGCGGATTGAGATCATTAATCATGCTCAATACATCACCGAAGATACCGCTATAATTGATTCACATCAGCTTCTAGCAATATCAATTTCAGATCAAATAATAACAACAGTTAGAGCTATTGGCATGTTCGACATCGAGATAGACAAGTTATTTCATGAACAACCAGATGCAGAGTTCTTTGAATCTTTACCGAGTGCAGGCCCTTGCATGGCACCACGGTTACTCGTCGCCTTTGGTGAAAATAGAGATCGGTTTACGACTGCATCAGAAGTACAAATGTACGCTGGCGTCGCTCCTGTAACCGTCAGAAGCGGACAAAAATCATGGGTACATTGGCGCTGGCAATGCTCAACATTCCTTCGACAATCATTTATAGAATGGTCAGCTAAAACCGTTCATTCATCTTATTGGGCAGGTTTGTATTACACCCAACAAAGAAGGAAGGGGAATTCTCATCAGTCGGCGGTAAGGTCATTAGCGTTTAAGTGGATCCGGATTTTATTTCGTTGCTGGAAGTCGAGAACGAACTATAGTGAAACGAAATATCTGAAGTCACTCAGAGATAGAGAGTCGCCACTATTATTGTTAAAAATAGTTGACTGAAAGACTCAGGGCGTGAAGCGGTCGCTTTTTAGTAACCAAAATCATCCTACCTAATGGCAACTTTGATACGAAAGCCGACAATTCAGATTTTTAATGTACTCATAGCTTTCTAGTCCAGATTAGAAGAATCACAAATTATAGTTTTTTGTTATCTATTTCAAATAAATTCGTCAATAAAAGTGTCATATTATTTTACATAAAAATAATCACTTACTCATAATAAAAACACAACCGATTAATTAATCGGCACTTTATGCTTTCGGTCTGATTGATGCATCCTGTATACCGTCAACTATGGAATGTAGTTATTAGACGTTACGTTCATAATTCAAAATAAGTGAGAAAAAAGGGACATTATATGAAATTCAAGATATTAAGAATTGCTATGGTAGGTGTCATTTTGTTTGCAAGTAGTTTGGTTAATTATGCAAGTGCAGGGGTAATGTACTGGAGCCTTTTCAACGTTGAGGAAGAAACCAGCATCTCATCTGCTTATGTGACATACAGTAATTTGGATGACATGTTAAACGATGCTAATAGAATTGACACCTTCTTACCTGACGATACCTTTGGTGGTTCTTTTGCAGCTAACGTTGTGGGGTCGGGTTCAGATGGTAATCTATTTTGGAGTCTTTTCAACGTAGAGGAAGAAACCAGCATCTCATCTGCTTATGTGACATACAGTAATTTGGATGACATGTTAAACGATGCTAATAGAATTGACACCTTCTTACCTGACGATACCTTTGGTGGTTCTTTTGCAGCTAACGTTGTAGGGTCGGGTTCAGATGGTAATCTATTTTGGAGCCTTTTCAACGTTGAGGAAGAAACCAGCATCTCATCTGCTTATGTGACATACAGTAATTTGGATGACATGTTAAACGATGCTAATAGAATTGACACCTTCTTACCTGACGATACCTTTGGTGGTTCTTTTGCAGCTAACGTTGTGGGGTCGGGTTCAGATGGTAATCTATTTTGGAGTCTTTTCAACGTAGAGGAAGAAACCAGCATCTCATCTGCTTATGTGACATACAGTAATTTGGATGACATGTTAAACGATGCTAATAGAATTGACACCTTCTTACCTGACGATACCTTTGGTGGCTCTTTTGCAGCTAACGTTGTGGGGTCGGGAGCATTCATGGTTCCAGATCCTAACCCTAATCCAATACCCGAGCCATCAGCGTTTGCACTTTTTCTTTCAGCTATTATTACGGTTAGCATTGTGAGAAGAAAACGATGAGTTATCTAAAATCAAAATGATGAGCATGGGAGCATCAGGAAATAATCTCAGAATGGTTAGGACGCCTAACAATCATTAAAAACGGACAGCTGAAGTGGCAGTGCAGGTTAATTAGAACGTTAGCGATTAGCTGCTTCTAGCACTTTGAAGTCATGCCAAAGCGATTATGTGAACGACCGCTGTGGCGGCTAACTCGCCAGTCCAGGGGGTCATAATCAGGATTGGTGGTTAGTGCCTCCTGTAAGCTCTTTATAGACGGTGGCGTTTAATTTATAAACGGCAACTTGGAGGAGCCGCCTGTTCTATAAATTCTGACATAATTCAAAAAAATTTTAGTTTAGGTTATACCCTAACTTTAAATTTGTAAGATCTAATGCTGACTAATCCAACTAAGGTGTTTCTAATCTTTTAGTAACTGTAATTTTTTTAAAATTGCAGTATCGTATTGATTAGTATGCTTTTCAAATTCTCGGTTTAATTGTGTTACTACATGTTGAATATTATGTAGTGATAATTCTTTTTTCAATCGAGCTAAGTTTTCATCTAAAAGCGCAAGCTCACTTTGGTGCTGCTCTATATGTTGATCTACTATCTGGACAGGGAGATATTGACGTAATAACTGCTCCTCCTTAATCACATGTTCTAAGAATTGGCTAATAAATCTTTCTAGGATATTGATGACATGCAAATGACTTTCAGGATGTAGGGCTATATATCTTAACTTTTCAATATAAGTAAACAACAAATCATGATCTTCATGAATATGAGATATAGCGATATTTATTTTCCGATGGATTTTAGCGGGTACAACTCTTTTCATGATAAATTGCTCCGTTTAAAAAAGATATCTGATATCAATTTCACCTTAAAGCGTAGTATTAAATAAACTGTTTAGCTATTTTGAAATTATGAATTAATTTCGAATAACTTCGACCTTAACAAAGAATAGTTCATATTGTCTGGTAATGTTGCTGATTTCAAGAATGGAAAGCACTTAGCCGCCTGGATTGACTTAGTGTCTCGTCAGTTTTCAACGGGAGGAAAGCTAACATTACTCGGTATAAGCAAACGAGGGAATAAAGGCTTACGTGAGTTATTCGTTCACGGTGCAAGCCTGATTTGCAAATGATGATAAAGATGACACAACGGTTAGACCACTGGATTGAAAACCTGTGGGGCGGAACAGCAACTTTTTAAGTATGCTATGGTGCTTTTGAGGACAATCTAGCGCGGATCTCATCGTGGAGCTGGCGCTAATATATTGGTAACCCAAAAAGACACCGAATACATTAGCGCAAACCAACTACGTTATCGATATTATACTTGCAATATTGAGGCGGACCACACATTCGCCCCCAGAACGAGATATAGCTAGCTGGATATCAAATTATAGAGTGAATTTTGTGTCAAGTTATGTATTTGTTTATATAGCGTTACAAAGAAAACCACATTAAGAATGTAAATCACTCGTTTTCTCGATAAGTGAGTACTACGCTTATTTGTGTAAATTAAAAATCACGCTGTTTACAGGTAGAAAAAAGTAGTCTAAGCGAGTTCTTTGAGTGGAATAGGAGATATGACATGAGACGCGAGTACTTTCTAGCAGAGTCTTTGGAGGATGTAGATAAGGCGGCATCCATATTACATGATCAACTACATATCAATGAAAATAATATTCATGTGATCTGTAATGATAGAAAAGGTATTAAACAACATAACTTGCATGAGGGAAGCATTATAGAAAAATCAGATCTAGTGCGTGGTTTAGAGCACGGCGCATTGTTGGGGATAGCTATGGGGATAACCGGTTGCGCTATTCTGGTCGTTAATATGCCCTTTTGGGATGTAAGTGAACTGACCAAACAAGCGGCGGTAGCACTCACCTTATTTGGCTCATTGATGATAAGTAGTATTATTGGTGCACTCGTTGGTTTACTCCATGTTAATTATAAGATTTTCCGATTCAATGAAGATTTAGCAATCGGTAAGTATTTAATGTTGGTCGATTCAAATGAGCTTGGAGTAATCAAACAGGCATTAGAAAAACAGCCAGTCATCGACAAAGGGGAAGGCAGTAGCTTTATTTTTCCCTTTGATGAATACGAGGACCAACGGAGATTAACCGCTTAAGCATCTTTGTTGTTAAATTACCTCGATAATTATTCTTGATAAGAATTATACCCTTTACCAATCAAGCCATAGTGCCGAACACGGTGAAAACCATTGGGTGAAACATACAGTAAAAAGCGACGGATAAACTCACCCCGCAATAGCGTCATAATGCAGTGTCTATTTTGCTCCTTAACACAACGCTAAGTTTAACGGGTTGCCAAACTCGAAACGATCTATACAGAAAAGTAAAGAGTTTGGCAGTCTATGTTGAATCTCTGGTTAAGCATTAAGTAAACCTAATATTGTGTCACCAGTTTTGCATATGCTGTTCAATCTAGATCAATGATAAATAGACAGTCGAACACGATTGGATCACCGACAGTTCCAGTAAAGTTCGTCATGTCCACCATACCTGACAAGCGCGCAGTACCAGTCGCATTTTTGAACCGGCCTGTACTACCAATAATGGAATTTCCACCGATAGATGCTCCTGTAATGTGAGTAATGTTTTGCCCGTCAGGTGTCACTGTCGGATGTAATACAGGTTGTACTGTCGTACTGCCACGAGTAATTAGAGTTCCATTTGGCATATAGAAATAACTTGTGCCAACTAAAGCGAGGCCACTACCAATTGGTGTTATATTGGATAGACAGTCTGTGGCTGTTCCAATGACTTGTTGATTTTTCAGGTTAACCAATTCGACATCGAAACAGATTGCCGGATCATCAAGATTGTCACCATCAATGTCAGGAACTAAGCTCTCATACATGTCTCCAGAGCCAACTAAATTGAGAACCAAGTGCTTTCCCCCACCTTGATTTGCGCCAACATAAAATGATGAACTTAAACAGATAGATATGATAATAATCAACACGTTTTGATTCTTCATAATTTTTCTCCTACTGAGTTTAGAGGCATAAATTGATAAATGAAGCTGTCACTATGCCAAAAAACAGCCTAACGTCTTTGATAGTAGTAGCAGAAAGCTGGCCGTTCACTCTGTTTCCTTTGTGACCTGTATGTTATCTGCTATGAACACGCTACATCCATCCAAGCTCTTTCATTGCCCAAGGAGCATTCCAAACTTTAGTCATTTCTAAGACTTTCGAATCGTCGCCCATTTTTATAATGTAGACATAATGTGTATGAGTTTCTTTGTTCGTTGGTGGCACAGGTCCACCTTCACCAGTATGCTTACCATGATACGTAGCGAAGAATATTGCTGTATTTGAACTTTCATTGTAGCTTGATGAATGTAGTTCATACGAACCTTCAGGAGATATAACCGTACCAAATCCGTGCATCCAATCACAGTACGCATGGACAGAGTTGATTTCGGCAAGTGGTTCGCTTTGAGCTGAGAATAAGGCACCTTCTTGTACATACTGCTTGCACCCTTCCCATCCGAGTGGAGCTTCACATGCTTCGAAGAATTTTATTGCTACGTCAAATGAGTTCATATTTCCTCCTAGCTCTTATTTACTATGGTTAATTCTTGTATAAATATAGTTAATATTCCTTCAAAAATCACTTTTCAAAGAGCTAATCGAAATCATATCATATTAATATTGAGTGTTACTGTGCAGCCATGTTAATGACAGTGTCAATAACACTTTGACAAACAAAGGTAAAACTGGATGAGTGAGAAAGCAGTAAATATATGGACTTCTATCGCGGGTTACTTAGAATTTAGGGTAATACGCATTAGGATATGTATCGGCAAGTGGTTAATGTCTCTAAAGCATAAACTTGCCATAAAATCTATGGCGCTAAGTGCCCCACAGCGAGATAGAGCTAACCGTCACTATTGCCACAAAGCCGACATTATGCATGAACTTGAATTGATGCGCTTAGATTAGATTTTGTATCGATAACGCTTACATAAGCGGAAAATTATAGTTGGCTAAAATTTTGAGGAACGAAAAACAGCCAACTGTAAATTTTCCGTTTAATGTTCTTGTTAGTGCAACATGCGCGAAAACAGTGATGCAACACTTAGGAAACATCCAGAAAGCACAAGTACTTGATGAAGCCTTTGGCTAATTAATGCAGGAACGATATAAGATTTAGAAAAAACTTGTTTAACTGGAGTAAAAAATAATTTAGGGGTCAAAGCTAACCCCAAGAATATTAGGCTTGCCCCTATTGTGCCAAGTAAATCAGATAGAGAGGCTTGCTCAAAGGCAAAACTGTAAACCCGAGTGCTTAGCATCAGAATTACTACAACGAGACAAGCGGTAATAGCCATTTTTTCTTTCGATGAAACTCTTTCCATGAGGTAAAATCCTAGTTGCACTAACAGCTTATTATGTAGACGTCTCAGTAACTCCCATCTACTTGATTGTTGAATAAAGTAACTCAATATTCTTTAATTTCAAAGTCTTATTACATTGTTATAGGTATTTTTTATAGGCAGATCAGGTTATTACTGAGACGTCTCAGTAATAACCTGATAAAAATAATACGTTAATTACCTTATTTTCATATACTTAAAGAGAAAATCGTACTGGTCGATGTGTATTACTGAGACTTCTCAGTAACACACATGATTTATTCATTAGAAAATATAGGGAAAAAGATTAATTAGTAGTGTCAGCTAAGCGCACATTTTTGACATGGGGTGATCTTTGATGAATTTTAATAATCAAAAGGTTCTTGGAATGATTGCTAAGGGCAGTAGCTGCCACATTCGAGACATTAGCATTTAACCTGTAGCGTTGATTCGGATTAGAATTTGTATCGATAACGCCCTAATAATGGGCCAAAAATTGTTGGCTAAAATGTTGAGGAACGAAAACAGCCAACTGTTTTTTGTCCTTATTAATTAGCTTGTTATAAGGCGGTTTGCACAGCCTTGTGTTTATACTTTACTACAAAGTCTTTAGCCTCAGCTAATGTTTTTGGGTAACTTACTTTATAGTAGCCAGAGTCTTCTCTTTGCTCGTAAATAGTTTGGAAAACAAACCCATGTTCTACAAGATATTCAATTTTTTTCCATTGAGCGTTATCTGACTTTTTAGGTGGTTTAAAGTGTCTTCCGAAATTAAACGCTACACCTTTGCAAACGGGACACTCCATACTATCAGGGTAATCACATGGATCTTCAAAAAAGTGCCGCATGTTTGAAGTTTTGCAATTTAGGCATGCAAAGGACATGGCTAGCTAGAGAAGTATCTAATTCTCACTAGCCAATGTTAACAAAGATACGAAAGAAGACCTTAGCCTTGGCTTATCTAGCGACATTTGAACCGATGAAAATCATCCCTGCGTTAGATAATAGAATTGTTCTAAATTTCATCAGGAATCTATAAAGTCAAAAATTCTAATTTGATTTGAAAATACCAAAGCGGACATTAGATTAATATGATTTTAGGTATTAAATTCTATGGAGCTTCGGGGCACAAAGTGAGATAGTGTTTATGTGTACTTAGAGTAGTGCTTAGGTCTACATCTAGGCACAAACAGATGTAAATTTATTTGATTGAATCAATAATAAAATCTAATACCGCGTCACCTGAAGGTTTATAGGTTAAATCAAATAAAGGAATAGGTTTACTAATCATGCCTCGAGCAACAATTTCATTGGTTATCTCTAAATCTAATAGCCCAGTTTTACCCACTAAAAGGTTATCAATTGAGTCAACTTTTACTAAGTTGATGATATCGCGAAACCCCTTAAGATAAAGATAATCTTTAGTAAACCCACCACCTCTGTAGACACGTGTAGTTAATGTAAATGCGAAGTCCTTTTCAAGATCAAACTCATTCATTAATGCATGATATGTTTTGACAAAATCACCATGTTGCAACATATACTGAACAGCAATTACGCGTAACGCGATTGTTTGTAAACGCTGAATAGTTAAACTTCCTGAGCAGTACTCGCTATAAAGTGCAATACCTTCTTGAGTATGAGTATTTCCTGTTAAGCCTAGACTAAATACCTTCAGTGGGTGCTGTTTTGCATTAATGGTCGTTAACATATGTATGCCAAGCTCATGATACGCATAGGCATGTATTTCTTTTTCAGTAAATACAGCAGATTTATTAATCAGCAATAATGCTTTTTCATTATTAACCATTGCTTTAGCTACTAGTTTTGACGACTTTTCAATGCGGCAATTAAGGCCCCAGTTCTGTGCTTGTTCTTTAAAATAATGTATAGCTTCATCAGCATTTAACATTTTATTGATGTGATTATTGTGATTGCTATTTAAGTGAAGTATAAACCGCGCATTAGCAATATCGGTACTATTAGGTTCTCCGTAATACTTAAGCGAATTATATACAAAGTCATCAGTACCAATAGTTGCCAGCAAATCTATTTTATTGGCTAAATTATCAATCACATGTCGATATAACTGCTGAATATCCGCATCATCAATGCTATCAACAGGTAATTTGTACAACTGCTCTCTAAATTTATAAGGGTTAATATCAAGTTGTTTGTAATTAAAACTTGGTGATATATAACTATTTTTGTTTAAAAATTTATTACGCTGCGCAATTATATTGATAGGATTAATAAAGTTTAACGTCTCTACAGTTTTACATAATGAATAGAGTTTTTTATCAATGCTAAGCACTTCAGGGCTAATTTTTGACGTAAGGAGGTCGTGTTTTTTTGTTTTCTTCTTCTTACCGTAACGACGAACAAAAAATGCCGCTGTTTCGCTAATCGCACTTTTAAAGCCCGCCTTGAGCTCTTCTAACACTAATGGATAAACATCACCAGTAACTTCATCCATGAATATTTTTTTGACTTCAGTAGGAATTACCAACGTATTATCGAAATGCGCATTAATATGCGTTATTAAAAATCCCCGGCCATGAAAAACTTCATTTGTTGCAGCGCGCACTTCAAGGTTAGGTAAAGTAATGCCATTTAATTGCTTTTCAAATTGAGCAAGTACACTCCCCCAACGTTCAATATCTATTTGTCCAGAGCCAATATTAAACGTAGGATTTATACTCTCAAGCGCTTTATGGTTGTAGGTGTATGTATCAAAAACAATTGCATTACCAAATTTATGTTCAATAACTTCAATAATCGCTTTTAACACATTATAAAAAGACTGATGTTTGTTGTGACTTTTGGCACGTTGAGTTTTACTTAATGGCTTAGCCCAAACTTGCTTATCTCCCGCTGTTTTAAAATGGGTAGATAGCGTTTTTGCACGATTTAAATCATATTCAAATCGTGAATCATTGCCAATAAGCTGAATAGGAAATGAGGATATTAGCTCATCTGTATAAGGTGCTTCTTCATGAAAGCGCTCTGCGTCTGATAGTAAAAACGTTTTATCTAAATCAGCTCTAAGGTTATGACCGTTATGAATCGCAGCACAAATAATAGGTGCATATTCGTCAATTTTTATAGTGAAAGCGCCAGATTCAACTTCCGCTTGAAAGGATTCACCTTTTTTTATCAGTGCTATACACTCTTTTTCAGATAACGTGAGCATCATCTATCGCCTTTCTAAATTCATTTTTACGTTGGGCTAATGCTTCTTTTGCATTAACAACACTTTCAACAAAATCGATAACTTTCTTTTGTAGTTTCACGTTATTCAATTTATTTATACGCATAATGCCGCCTGGGCTTTGCACATTAACTTCAATCAATTTTTCGTTAATAACATCGATACCGACAAAATATAAACCATCACGGACTAATTTCGGGCCGATATGCTTACATAGTGCTTTTTCATTCTTAGTTAACGTGTGTTTTACTACCGTTCCTCCAGCATGAACATTTGAACGCACTTCATTTGTAGCGGGAACACGTTTCATTGCACCAATTGGCTCACCGTTTAACATTAAAATACGTACATCACCATCATCAGCGCCTTCAACGTACTCTTGCAAAATAACGTAATTGCCGCCTTTGCCACTATTAATATAAAACTCTAATAAAGAATGAAAACTTTTTTGAGCATGTTTTTCAACGAGAATAACCCCTTGACCTCCGTATCCATCTAGGGGCTTCATTATCATCTTTCCAGTCTCTGATTCACGCAATACGTCAACAAGGTATTCAGGGGTCTTGGACACATGGGTAACTGGGATAAAATGATTTGTTGGATCATCAAACGATGCGGTATAAAGCTTAGTATTCGCTATACGTAATCCATCAATGTCATTCATGATAAACACATCTTCACGAACCGAATCCAGAAAGTTCAACGTGATAGGATCTTGTGGGGGGTTAGCACGCATAATAATAGTATCAAAGCCAGCTAAGGGTAACTGCGATTTTTTAAACTCTGCTTTTTTATAAAATGACATTACATTGGCAGGCGTGGTTGAGCCTTTTTTAAATACTTGGCAAAAAGCGCTTGAAACAGAATCCCTCATCGTCAAGTTATGCGGCGTGGCAATAGCGACAGTATGTCCTCTAGATACGCATTCATGAATGAGCCGTAACGTTGAATCTGTTTCGGGCTCAATTTTATCCCATGAGTACATTAAAAAAAGAATATTCATTTAATTTGCCTTTTGATTATAAGATTCATGTCACAAGTAGATAAGTGATAATTAAATATTACCTAAAAATAAATCACGAAACCTTACATATAATTTTGGTTGTAATTAGAGGACGTTGAGTTAATCCCAATCATCATAATAATCTTCGTCGAGTTTTCTAAGTCGTCGTTCTTCTTCTAATTGTTCAATTTTTTTCTTTGCTAGGAAATTTCGCTTATTGAGATGCTTTGAACTTTTCCCCTCTGAAGGGGCAGTGTTTAAATCAAAATCAGCGACATTATTATCAAGTTCGCCTTTAGGGTCATCATCTTCAAAGTCTACATCTGAGGAAGAAGGTAAGTCATAATCAGGATTAAGAGTCATTGTTATGTCACCAAAAAGGTAAGTAGATTAAAAGCGGATAATCTATGTTTTTAGTGATTAAGAAAAGTAAAAAATTTTTAAGATAACGATAAAAGTTTTTTACTTATAAAATAAGGTTAGCGTGAATTTTACTGCCATGGCAATAAAATTAGGGGAATATATTATCTGGATATCATAATAGCTGGCGCTTCGGGCTCTTCCTTTCTAAGTAAGTTTCTAATTTCAATAAGTCGCTCTTCATTTTCATTTTCTTTATGGAACGCACTAAAAAGTTCTCGTTCAAAAGTTGGCAAACTATTAATTTCGAAAAACTTTCCTTGCTCTATGAAAGGTTTAGCCAGCATGTCTGGTAAATATGCACTACCACCACATTGCAGCATGAGATCTAACGCAATTCTGGCAGTACTTGTTCTAATCGCAGGTATCGATATACCTGTGACTTCTTTTGCATGCCAGTTGATAAAACTCGTTCCCCAATCAATCATGATATAGCGCTTAACTTCTGCGGGTGACGTTATTTGATTTTGAAAAGTTGTAACAGGAATTAATTTGAACATATGTAATGATTCTATTTTCAATTCTTCCACTTTCGGGGGGTCGAATAAAATAGCGACATCTAATGTACGTTCAAGTAATTGTCGGGTTAATTGCTCACGTGATAATATTTCAGCAACCAAACTGATGTGCGGTTGATCAATATATATCTTTGATATTGCATCGTGGATATATACATCCCAAGTATTAGGAGTCCCGGCAATAGAAATTTGTGCAACCTGTTCAGAAGCTAAAGCGACATCTTGCTTAGCCATTCTTAACGTGTTGAGCATGTTTTCTGCGTGCGGGACTAGCCTTTCTCCAGCTAAGGTAAGTTGTATGTTATTTCTTGATCTTTGAAATAATGTCACACCAAAGTATCTTTCTAATTGTCTGATTCTAGTACTGATTGCAGCTTGAGTTAGGTATAGATTTTCAGCCGCTTTGCCGAAGTGGCGACAATCCTTAACTTCCAAGAAAGTTTTAATCAATTCAATGTCCATGATATTTTCTCACTTATCGATACGATAATTATTTTTTGTTTTACAGCGTCTTTAGTTAATCGCATAATCCGGCAAAATATATCCACTGTCAATAGAGAAGACTATGCCCTTAGTTCACGGTTTTATTTTTGAAAATAAATTTTATGACGATACTCATTTCCCTCACGGTTTTGGAAAGACAGGGGATTTTACTATAGCGGAAGCTGAAATACTGACTGATATTGGAAGGCGATTACATATGTTAGAGCAAGAGGTGTGTACGCCAACTAACGAAGTAGAAAAACAATTTTCTCAAATGTGCAAGGAACAGAGTGAGGGACAAACCAGAATAGAGTTGCTATGGCAAAAATATAGGAGGTTAACAGTATACAAGCCCTTTCATAATTTAAACGGAGGGAGAGCGGCTTAAACTGTAATAACACATAGAGTGTTATATATTTGTACATAGAAAAATGTGATTGTCTGGTTAAGCAATTAATAAATATAACTTTTATTGTTGCGACGCGAATATCCTCTTGTTATCGTGCTAGTATCAATAATAGGAGGACATTTTTGCTGTTAATTTTATTTGGTTTTAAACTTAGAAGGCAGCAGTGGTACTTTTTCTTTGCGCTGAAATGTTAACCAATTAACCCAACCAAACACTATGCACATCAGCCACGTAAAATAATCAATCAGCAGTAATTCATTTCTTTCTATCCCCACATTTCGTATTAATGCCGACCATTTAAAGAAACCGCTTCCTTGCTTAAACTTAAAAACTCTATCATCTTGCAATGCCCACAAGTAGTTATATTGAAAACAAAAATCATGCAAAATAACGGGAATTAATAATAATCCTGTAGGAGAATAAAAAAGCCAAACAATCGCAGGATATGAACTACCATCAAAAACAAACCCCTTCGGAATAATAATGACTCTTTGGTTGGGTAACGTATAGTGCCAGTCTTCAATTAATTGCCATTGGCGCTTTCTAACAAGTAATCGCCATAACTTAGATACAAATGAAAATTGTTGCGTTTTTATTGCATAAGGTAGCAGTTTTGGCATTTCCATAACGTTTATAATTTAATTAATAGTGAATGTAATGATTCTATAGTTAAATGGGAGTATAGATAAAACGCAAAATTTTACTTGGGTTAATCCAAAAATTTTATCAATCCCGCCTCTTAGGAAAAATTATGTCTTTAGACTTATTAACTGAATACATTGAAAAAGCTGATGAGCTGTTTGATGATGAGTTGCATTTACTGGATATCGCGCTAGAAATCGAAAGGGATCTCCTGCCAGAGCATATAGCCATCTTGTTAGAAGCTTTTCCTCTTGATCAACGATTAAGTTTATGGAAAATATTTAGCAGTGACTCCCAACAACTTATTTTTCTAGAAATGAAAAATGAATCTAGACAAATGATATTAAATGCCTTGGATGATGATGCATGCTTTCCTTTATTTGATCGTTTAGATGCTAATAGTTTACTTGAACTTACTGAAGGTCTAAGTGAACGCTTTATTGAATATGCTGTAACTCAAATGACAGCAAAACAAAAAGAGCATTTCAAAAAATCACAAGATTACGCTGATGATGAAGTGGGCCGTTGGCAAAGTTTTGATGAAATCAAAGTATCACAAAAATTAAAAGTATCAGCAGCAAAGAAGCTTTGTGCACAAGAACAGCCAATGTTAACTGACATTATTTATATTATAGATTATCAATCGAAACTCTTAGGTGGAATACCAATAAATCAATTATTACTCTTGGATGATGGTAAACCACTAGCGGAAGTTATTTGTCACGAAATATTAGCTATTAATGCAAGTAAAAATATAGGAGAAGCCGCTGATGAAGTGATACTTTCAGGAAAAGCTGCATTACCTATAATTGATGATGAAGGCTGTTTAACTGGCCGTTTGGATTTACATTCTGCTTTTAAATTTAAAGAACAACAAACAGATAATCAAATAATTCAAGCAGCAGGTTTAAGTGAAGAAGAAGATTTATTTGCAAGTGTTTGGTTGAGTAGTAAAAACCGAGCAATTTGGTTAGGTATTAATTTGATAACCGCTTTTTTAGCCTCATGGTTTATTGGTTTATTCGAAGCTACGTTGCAGCAAGTTGTCGCATTAGCCGTACTGATGCCAGTGGTTGCCTCAATGGGCGGCATATCAGGTAGTCAAACATTAACTTTAATTATTAGAGGATTAGCATTAGGGCAAATCACTGATGCAAACAGACAATCCATTGTGAATAAAGAACTTAAGGTAGGCGCAATCAACGGTATATTATGGGCAACGGTAATAGGGTTTATTACTCTATACTGGTTTGAAAGCCCTATGTTGTCCGTTACTATTTGTATTGCCATTTTAGGTAACATACTTGTCGCTTCTCTTTCTGGTGTTTGGGTGCCTTGGGTATTAAATCGATTAAATATAGACCCCGCATTATCGGGGGCTGTGATACTAACAACGGTCACTGATATCTTTGGTTTTATCGCTTTTCTTGGATGCGGCACGTTATTATTGCTTTAGAAGTTTATTTTAAATGAATATTATTGAATTATTGTTGAGGTGTGTATGAGGCAAACAGAGTTTATTTATGGTTATTATTTTACACAAGATGATCAAGTAAATAAAATCACATCACTAGAAAATATTGATGTATGCAAACCACATTGGCTTCATTTTGATTATACATTACCGTCAACAAAGCTTTGGTTTGAAAAACATAGTCAACTACCCACGGTTGTTTCCAACGCTTTGCTAGATGAAGAAACTCGACCAAGGGCTACACCACTCAATGATGGTGTTCTAATATCGTTAAGAGGTGTTAATTTATCACCTAATAGTGACCCTGAAGATATGGTATCAATTCGTCTTTGGGTTACTAAAAATAAAGTGATTAGTACGAGACGAAGAACATTACTGTCTACTAAAGATATTGCATCCGACTTTGACAATGGATGCGGTCCGAAAACTTCATCAGAATTTATATCGGTATTAACTGAACGCTTGATTTCAAGAATGAGCAATACGGTTTATGAAATTGAAGAGAACATATCTGATATCGAAGAAAAAATATTAATCTCTAGTACGCACAGCCTAAGAAATGAGCTCTCAGCTACTCGTCGACAAATTATATCTTTAAGGCGTTACTTATCTCCACAAAGAGAAGCTATGGCGCAATTACTGAGTGATAAAATTACATTATTTACATCGGAAGAAAAAATTCAATTAAGAGAGGCAACTGATCAAATAACACGCTTTATTGAAGATTTAGATTCAATAAAAGACCGAGCAATTGTTTGTCAAGAAGAGTTAAATAATACCTTAGCTGAACAAATGAATAATCGTATGTTTGTTTTGTCAGTTGTTGCCGCTTTATTTCTTCCCTTGGGTTTTCTTACTGGGTTATTAGGTATAAATGTTGGCGGCATTCCTGGTGCTGAAAACAGCAACGCTTTTGGTCTTTTTATTATTATTTTAATTGCCGTTGTTGTTTTTCAAATTTGGCTTTTCAAAAAGAAAAAATGGTTTTAATTAGTTACTTTAATAAGATTTCTTTTCTGAAAACTCCTTAGTATAGGTGTTTTCATTTGAAATCTATCTATAGTTATACCTAGTTTCCCTCTCCAGCCTGATTCGAAATAATATATCAAAAGAATGTTTGATAAAAATTTTTGATTACAAAAACCAAAATATTTCACTTTCCAATTAATTAAATTAGGCACATTATCTGGTGAAAATTAATTATTAATTTTTATGAGGTAATGAAATGAGTTTTGACACATATGCTGATACTAAAATAGACGTTAACAACAACTTTCTTGGTGATTCAAATATTAAGGGTTTTGAAGTTGCTGGTAATAAAAAAGCGCTCAGAAAAGCCTCTAAAAATAGATATATGGTCAGACAAAAATTGGATTTAATTAACGAAAAAAAATCACTTGCTAGACAGCTCGATTCATTTAGCAACTATTGGGATATTTAATAAATTTTATATATAGGAATAAAAAATGAAAAAATTAATTGTAGTTTTAACTTTGGCATTTATAACGTTATCTTCAAACTTAGCATACAGTGAAGAGTCTGAACCTGAAAAAATGGAAGCGGATAAAGAATATGTCATGAGCCTTTTAAGACTGTGTAAGGGCTATGCACAAGATGATGGCGTTGAAAAATCTGCCATGAACTCATTTTTATTAACTTGTATTAATGATGAATTAGAAGAAGGCGATTATAAACTTATCACTGTTTTACCCAAAGAGGAGGATAAAGGCTAAGTAAGTTAACCATGTTGTAATAGACTCAAATTATTCAGCTTATTTAATTGGAAGTAGGTTGTGTAATTTGAGTTTTTTCTTTAAATAGTTACATAGGGAAATAAGTTTAGGGTTTGTTCAATAATATCGACTTTTTGACTTTTTGCTAAATATGATGCGAAAATTTCTCTTGAATAAACAGGCGCATTTTCAACAACAAATAATTTATTCTGTTCAATAAATTCAAATGTCATTTGTCGTGGCAAATACGCACTTCCACCAGCATCTAATAAAAAATTCAAAGCTATTCTAGGTTGGCTCATAAAGTGTTTTGCTGATGGTGAATCTTGGAACTCTCTTTTGTGCTGTGCATTAACTGATTCACCATAATCCACCATAATATGGTTATTTAATGACGATATTTCATTTGTCAGATTTATATCTGTAGTGACTAGATGCAAGGGAACAGTCGCTACTTTTTCTGAGATTAAATCTTCTACGTAGGGTGGTTCAAATAAAAAAGCGATATCAATAACACGGCTAAGTAAACTCTTTCTTAACTCTAATGGTGAATAAGTATTGGTAAGCAGGCTCACATCATCAATATTACGATGAATTTTTTTTAACCAATCTTGTAAAACAATATCCCAAATTGACATCATTGAACCTATAACAAGTTGATGGGCATCGCTATCTGCAATTCCCACATCTTGTTTGGTTTTAAGCCACATAAAGAGTAGTTCATTAGCATGTTTGATTAATCTGTTGCCTTCTGGCGTTAATTTCAAATGTTTCTGGCTACGGTCAAATAACAACACGCCCAAATCATCTTCCAAAAGCTTAATCCGAGCACTTACCGCTGATTGAGTGATAAATAAATTCTCTGAAGCTATCCTAAAGTGCAACGTTCTACTAACTTCTAAAAATGTTTTTAATAATTCTATCTTCATTTCATTTCCTAAGTTGATCAATCAATTTTTTTGATTGATAACATTAAAATATAGCGTTTTATTATTATGAAATCTGACTATACACTTCAGAAAAATTATTACATCACTTTAAACAGATAAAGTGATCACACGAAGGCATTTATTATGAAAGTAGCTATTTTATCAAGAAACAAAAACTTATATTCAACTAGACGTTTAAAAGAAGCAGGTGAAGCTATGGGGCATCAAGTTGATATTATTGATACATTGCATTGTTATATGGATATAACTAGTACGCGATCTGCTGTCCGTTACCATGGAGAGGAATTACCACATTATGACGCGATTATTCCTCGTATTGGCGCATCAGTTACCTTTTATGGTACCGCTGTAGCAAGACAATTTGAAATGATGGGCACATTTAATATTAACGAGTCTGTAGCAATTAGTCGTTCACGTGACAAATTACGTTCTTTACAATTATTGTCTCGTAAAGGCATCGGTTTACCTCGAACGGGTTTTGCAAGTAAGCCAGATAATATTAAAGATTTAATTAAAAATGTTGGTGGTGCGCCCGTTGTTATTAAATTATTAGAAGGCACTCAAGGTATCGGTGTAGTTTTAGCTGATACAGCTAAAGCTGCTGAGTCTATTATTGAAGCTTTTATGGGCCTCAAAGCGAATATTTTAGTACAAGAATTTGTTAAAGAAGCAGGCGGAGCTGACATTCGTTGCTTAGTGGTCGGAGGTAAAGTGGTTGCGGCAATGAAAAGACAAGGTGCGGAAGGTGAATTCCGCTCTAATCTTCACCGTGGAGGCTCTGCTGAAGTAGTTAAACTATCGAAAGAAGAACGTGAAACAGCTGTTAAAGCAGCAAAAATCATGGGTTTGAACTTATGTGGTGTAGATTTACTACGTTCTCAAAATGGGCCAATGGTTATGGAAGTTAATTCCTCACCAGGGCTAGAAGGCATTGAAACAGCGACGGGCAAAGATGTGGCAGGAATGGTATTTGAATTTTTAGAAAAAAATGCAAAACCACATAGTAATAAAACACGTGGAAAAGGGTAATACAGGAGTAATCATGGATAAATTAAGTATAGGCGATTTTGATATAATGCCTGGCGAACAACGAAAAATTGAATTGCCTGTTGCTAAATTATATACCGATGCCAATGTTTCGTTACCCGTGCATATAATTCGCGCTAAAAAACAGGGTCCTACCATTTTTATTAGTGCAGCGGTGCATGGTGATGAATTAAATGGTATCGAAATTATTCGACGATTAATTCATGAAAATAAATTTAAAATCACCAAAGGCACGGTGATAGCCGTACCAATGGTTAATGTTTATGGGGTAGTAAATCAAAGCCGTTATATGCCTGATCGCCGTGATCTTAATCGCTGCTTTCCTGGCTCCGCAAAAGGCTCTTTGGCGGGACGAGTTGCCTATATTTTCTTAAATGAAATAGTGAAACATTGTGATTACGGCATTGATTTACATACTGGCGCTATTCATCGCTCTAATTTACCGCAAATAAGAGCTGATATGTCTGATAGTGAAACCAAGGAATTAGCTGAAGTTTTTGGTGTACCAGTTATATTAAATTCTAACTTGGTTGATGGCTCACTGAGAGAGTCAGCGGTAAAAAGTCAGACCAAAGTATTATTGTACGAAGCAGGCGAAGCGCTACGATTTGATGAGTTTTCAATTCGTGCTGGTATGAGAGGTATCTTGAATGTTTTGCAGCATTTAGGCATGACTAGAAAAATTAGCACAGTGAAAAAGAAAAAAACAGCACCCTTTATTGCTAATGGTAGCCAATGGCAAAGAGCCAATGCGAGCGGTATAGTGCATAATCTCGTCAATTTAGGTGACCAAATAACTAAGGGTCAAGTGTTAGCTGAAATTGGCAGTCCTTACGGAGAGGTAATTGGTTACGTTCAAGCTTCACGATCAGGTATATTAATTGGCAAACAAAATATACCACTAGTGCAAGAAGGGGAAGCAATGTTTCATATTGCTTATTTTAGTGAGAATGATGAAGAAATTGCTGAGCATATAGAAACAGTGCAAGAGCAATTGTTACCTGAAAATGATGATAATTAGTGCTTGAACTCAAACTTGAATTAAAGAAGATTATTAAATATGAACAATAAAATAATTATTGGCCGACTAGAGTCTATAGCTTTACCTGAACTTGGTATCGATAATTTAGAAGTTCGAGTTGATACTGGCGCAAAAACGTCCTCATTACACGTAGATAATATTAAAAAATCTGTAGCCGAGGGAGTACATCAGGTAACCTTTGATATTCATCCTGATGCACATAATGTTGACCGTATCGTAACTTGTACTGCACCAATAAATGATATTCGTAAAGTAAAATCATCTAATGGAACTTCAGAGGAAAGATACGTTATTGAAACAACGATTAAGTTAGGAAATGAATCATGGGCTATTGAAATCACGCTAACCGATCGCTCTGACATGAGTTATTTAATGTTGTTTGGCCGCGAAGCAATTGGAGAAAGGTTCTTGGTTGATCCATCACAAGTATTTTTGGGATCAAAATAAAAGGTTGAAATGAGGATTAGTTATGGATTTTGAACGGTTTAACGCGCTTTTCTCATTAGAGATAATCACAATTTCTGATCAACCTATTACCTTAGGTGATTTTCTAATGATTCCGCTGTTTTTAGTTGTGGGCATTTTTGTCACTAAATGGACGGTAAACTTCATAACTAACCGTTTAACCACTAAAAAAACTGACCCCAACATCATCCATTTATTACAACGAGTTCTCTATGTTATAGCTATTGCAATTATAGCTATAACAATCCTTGATTTAATAAACATCCCCATAGCTGCTTTTGCATTTTTATCTGGGGCTATAGCTATAGCTATAGGTTTTGGCTTTGGTGCTCAAAACATTATTAATAATTTTATCAGCGGTTGGATTTTGATGTGGGAACGACCTATTAGAATAGGAGACTTTTTGGAAGTTGAAGACGCAAAAGGCATTGTTGAAGAAATCAACACACGCTCAACTAGAATTAGACGAGTTGATGGTGTCCACTTACTCATACCCAATAGTAAGTTATTAGAAAATACCGTAGTTAATTGGACGCTAATTGACCGTTTAGTAAGAACATCGGTTAATGTTGGTGTCGCTTATGGCTCACCAGCAAAAAAAGTGGCTGCACTTATTATGCAAGCTGCGGAAGAACAAAATGAAATTTTAAAAGAGCCTAAGCCCCTTGTTACCTTTGAAAATTTTGGCGATAACTCGCTGTTTTTTGAAGTCACTTATTGGATAAACTCACATGTTGAAGGCGGGTTACGAGTAACGAGAAGTGATATTCGTTTTCGATTAGATGAGTTATTCGAAGAGAATAATATCATTATTGCCTTCCCGCAAAGAGATGTGCATCTTGATGGTTCTATAACGCTTATCAACAATACGGTTTAATGATTATGTGTAGATTTATCGCTTACTCGGGTGAACGTATCTTTATGAATACTTTAATTTTTGATGCGAGTAATTCATTAGTACAACAAAGTAAAAAAGCAAAAATGCGCGTTAATCCCCTCAATGGAGATGGCTTTGGTGTCGGTTGGTATCCTGAGCATGGCGACCCAATCCCTGGAACTTTCGTAAGCGTTGAGCCAGCATGGAGTAATCGTAATTTAAGTCAAATAGCGAGTAAAATTCCCACGCATCATTTTTTTGCTCATGTAAGAGATGCCTCAATTGGCATGCCGGTTTCCCAAAGCAATTGCCATCCTTTTCAATATGGCCCTTATTTATGGATGCATAACGGCAGGCTTGATCAATTTAGCCAGTTTAGACGCTTAATTTTAAATGATTTATCAAATAAGGCGTTTGACTTTATTAAAGGAAATACCGATTCAGAATGTGCTTTTGCAATATTTCTAGATGAAATAAATTTTGATGAAAAGGCGTCGTTCGAAATATTAAAGCAAGCAATGAAAACAACAATATCCAGAATCAATGGTTATAGAAAACAAGTCAAAGCCGAGACCAATGCTTTTATGAATTTTGCTTTAACAAATAGGAAGGTGAGCTTATTTACTCGTTATTCATCAAACGTAGATGTTAGGCCCCCTTCTCTATTTTATAGTCAAAATGAACATAACATTATCGTGTCTTCTGAGCCGCTTTCAGACATTAAAGCACACTGGGTGAAGGTTGAAAGGAGCACATTAATAGCCATAGAAAATAATAAAGTGGCTACCGACCTCCTTATGAACTAAACTAATTTAGGCGTTTTAGACGTAAATCATCGTTTTATAAAATGACCATGTCATCTCGATGTACAATCACTTTACTTGGGCAAAAGCCTAAAATACTTTGTATTTTTTCAGAGTTTTCGCCTTTTATTCTGAATAAATCTTGATGGTTATATTGGCAAATACCTTTAGCAATGATGACCTTGGTATTTGCATCAATAATATCAAGTGACTCACCTGCTACAAAATCACCGTTTATCGATATAATGCCAGAAGGTAACAGTGAAGCACCATTATTTTTCACCGCGTTAACTGCTCCGTTATCAAGTAATAGTTGTCCATGACTTTTTAATATGTGTTTTAACCAGTGTTTCTTAGCCCTACTCACTTCTTTATTGGCTAAAAAATGTGTACCAGGATTTTCTCCCAATAATATTTTGTCAAATACTTGGCTGTTAGTACCGTTCAATATATAGGTTTCAATACCGTTTTCCACGGCTTTCTCTGCGGCTTGAATTTTGGTTTTCATCCCACCTGTGGCAATGGGATTATTGGTTGTACCTGCCATTGCATATATTGCATCGGTAATTTCAGAAATTTCGCATAGCATTTCAGCGTCATCGTTTATTTTCGGGTCTTTATCATAAACACCGTCAATGTCACTTAAGATAATCAAGCAGTCCGCTTCACTAATAAGGGCTACTAAAGCCGCTAGATTATCGTTATCTCCCACTTTCAACTCTTCAGTGGCAACCGTGTCGTTTTCATTAACAACTGGGATAATACCGTTGGCTAATAAAATACGCAGCGTATTTTTTATATTAATATAACGCTCGCGATCTTTTAAGTCACCATGAGTGATTAACAATTGACTACAGGGTACATCAAAAAAACGCTGCCAATTAGCCATCATTTTCATTTGTCCTACAGATGCCATTGCTTGTTTGGTTGGAATAGAAGGAATTGGCGAGCCATGTTGAATTAGATGACGCCCTGCGGCCACGCTACCTGAAGACACCAAGATAACCTCTTTATTTTCTTGACGACATTTAGTCACAAAGCGTGCGATGGCTTGGATATACTTGCCACTACAACCATTATTATCTGGCGACACCAACGCACTACCAACTTTGATTACTACACGATTGAAATTCATGTTTTACTATACCTATCGTAGGTAAAAGTGCCCCAGACACTGCACTTTTACAAAAAAAGAATGCTATTCTGTCAGAAGTAAATCTAACATTTGATACGTTAGTTTAATTTGAATCGATAGTCTTACGTTCAAACCATAATTTCATAAAATAAGATGTCAGTTTTTGTTCGATATCCATTGCCTTTTCTGTTGGACAAAAGATAGTAAAAAATACTTGTGTATCACCAAGTTCGGATGTCGCGACTTGAATATGTGGCTCAGGGCCTGCAATACTAACGTCTAAACGACTTTCTATAAGTTGATTATAACGAATAGCTACATCTTTAAAATCGTCACAATATTCATGCGCTTTGTCTTGCAGTTCATCAATAAAATCAAAGGGATTTACGCTACTGTCGCGCACAATAGTAAAATGATGAATCGCGTATCGTTTCATAAAGTTTAGATTTTTTATGACAGAAGTAATCAGCTGGCTGTTAGGCAAATACAGTGTTTTCCCCGTATATTGATAATCATCTTTGTCTACTTCTAAAAGTGTTAGTTTTGCCCAATCTGTTGAATGGACCTCTCCGTAGTAATTCCCTACTTGCACCCAATCGCCAATACGAAATGGTCGACTTGATAATAGGTAAATAAATCCAATAAAACATTGGATAAATTCTCTAGTAGCTAAAACAATAGCTACGATAAAAGCAGCAATAGAAAAGGCAAACTTTTGAATCTCTTCTGCCCAAATATTAAATATGGTGATAATCATCAATATAGTAAATATATTGTTGACCATATTTATTTGTGTTCTTTTGTCCTCTTTTGATTTTCTTTTTATTATTTTTACAATGGAGAATTTAACTATAAAAATAATAATAATAAATATAGATGTGATTACTAACTTATTATTAATAAACAGATCTGTTAACGATGAAAAATCGATGTTTTCTTCTAACCAATTCATTATTATTTACTACTTACGGTACTTTTAAAAGATTGAAATGATAGAGAGGTTTGCTTAAAGATGAATTTATTCTTAATTTCATCTGTGCCTTTATTCGCTGAGGCCAAACTGGAGATTAATAAGCTAATAAAGACAAATATAAGAACTAATATATTAATATCTCTTTCGGATGGTTTTTTCATTTTTTATGCGTATAGGACTAAAATATAGCGCAATTGTAGGGTCAGAACAAAAACAATCAAGCGCAATAATTTGTTTAAGCCAATCAAAATAATTGATTAAACTAAGTGAGCTAATTAAATGATCAGTATATATGAAGTGAAATAGACAGAAGTACCTTTGACTTTATTAGTTTTGTATACTACATCAGCGCTTATAATTTAACATTGCACAATTAAGCAATAAGCATTAGAAATAGTAGCAATAGAAACTTATGTTTCGATAGTGGACTAAAGGTATAGTTATTCTCAGCTAATAGGTTTGGCTTTCTAAGTGCGCATATTAATTGAATGTCTGAAACCTTGCTCAACGGCCTCCTTGTTGACCGATTGTCCCAATATAGCTCCCCAGAAACCTGTTAAGGAAAAAACTAGCACAAAGAACGAAAACGCTTGCGCGACAACAGCGTAATTGGGAATAGTGACGGTTAGTTTCTATCTCTATTGGGGGGCGAAAGCGAATTAGAGTTAATATTCTAAATTTATTTAAAACTTACATGATTCAATGTCCGCTTTGGGGATTTTAGATCTAATTCCGTGCAAAAATTCTCGGCACAATCTCAATTGTGAATGGATGTGAGTTTTTATATAAAAACGATAACTTTAGGATCCCTGATCTGCCGTTTTTAACTCAAAAGCTAAGGTCAGCTTATGGCTAGCTGAAGAAGTCACAGGCTCAATGTTAACAACGATACGAAAGCAGACTTTACAGGTTTAATGGCTAGGAGTCACTTATCGACAAAGCAGTCATTATTAATGTCTAAAAACGAGAGCTTGAGTTTTGCTTTTAACTTTCAAAATGATCTTATTGTTCATCAATACAGCAATCATCTTGAAAAAAAGCAATAACGGCTTGCAGCTTTTCATAGTTAACAACGCAAAACAAAGTGCGACCTTCACGTCTTTGTATAATTAGATCAGCTGATACTAAGCTCGATATATGATGCGACAACGTAGAACCAGGAACATCAAGCTCTTGCAGTAGGCTGCCAACCGCAATGCCTTGCTGCCCTGACTGAACTAATCTTTTAAAAATAGTTAATCTGGTTGGATGTCCTAATTCTTTCAATGCTTTAGCTATTACTTCAATGGTCATATTTAATTTCAATCGTTTTTTATATTTCGATATTACCAGAAATATATTGACAAGGATAATTTAAATCTCTATATTTCGACTATTCTAGAAATGCAGAGATTTGAATTATGTCTACAGAAATGAAAAGTGCACTTGAGTTTTTTATTACAACCTTCGCAGAATTAGCCCTTTTATTTATTATCATTAGCTTTGTTGTCAGCGTCATAAACGACAAACTACCACCTGAAAAAATCAAGCAATTACTCAGCGGTAACCGAGGGTACGGTGTGGCAGTTAGCCTTGGTGCATTAACGCCATTTTGTAGTTGTTCTACATTACCAATGACAATCGGATTAATAAAAGCTAGAGCGGCATTTGGCCCAATAATGGCTTTTTTATTCACATCACCTTTATTGAACCCATTTATTGTCGGCCTTTTTGGGCTAACATTTGGGGTCAAAGTTACCTTGGTTTATAGTGTTTTCGTTATTGTGTTAGCCATTGTCAGCGGTTATTTCTTAGAGAAATTTCATTTCGAACGTTTTATTAAAGCTGACTTATTCACATCCAGTTGTGATGAAAAGTCGAATAATGACAAACAAGACAGTGTGGAATGTAATAGTTCAAAAAATCAGAGTCCAAGTACTGTGCAACCGTCTTCACAACATTGGAATAAATTACTCGTAGATACTACTAAACAGTTTATATCCTTCGCCCCTTATATGATGATCGGCGTTGGCGTTGGTGCCTTATTACACGGTTACGTACCACAAGATGCTTTTGAAAACTTAAAGGGCTTTAGCGTGATAATAATAATTCCACTCGCGGCAATCGTTGGCGTATTTCTATATGTTCGTGCATCAACCATGGTACCGATTGCTACAGCTTTAATTGCTAAAGGCATGAGCATGGGGTCGGTCATTTCACTCACTATAGCAGGCGCTGGAGCAAGTTTACCTGAAATGATTATGATGAAACGCATGTTTCACTGGCCACTAATGTTTGCTTTTATCTTTGTGGTTTTCGCCACCGCTTGTATCACTGGTTTTGCTATAGAAGCAATTTAGCCACTAAAGAAATAAAGAACTAAATGATGAAAATTTCACATAACTTTGACAGCGGTAGTATTGTAATCATCGATACTAAAGATATTAATAATATTCAGTTAGAACTGAAAACTGATAATAACGACAACACCATGCAATGGTTTCACTTTCGTTGCCATACCCATGCAGGTTTACGCCATACTATTCGAATACTTAATGCTGGAGACAGTAGTTTTTCTCGAGCTTGGGAAAATTATCAAGCGATGGCATCTTATGATCAAATAAATTGGTTTAGAGTACCTACTAAGTTTATTAATAAGGAGTTGGTGATCAATTACACACCAACCAAAGATGAAATTAGTTACGCCTATTTCACTCCCTATAACTATGCAAGGCAACAAAAATTTATTAAACAAATACAGAAGGTTGAACAATGCCAACATACAATACTTGCCAGTACTCGTGATAATAACGCAATTGATTTATTAACCATTGGCGAACCTGAACTAGGCAAAAAGGCAATTTGGATCATTGCAAGACAACACCCGGGCGAAACAATGGCACAATGGTTTACAGAAGGGTTAGTTAATCATTTACTATCACAAGATAATAATTCGCGTAGGCTATTAGAAAAGGCCGTTTTTTACATAGTGCCAAATATGAACCCTGATGGCTGCATTAAAGGTAATCATAGAACGAATGGTCATGGTTTAAATTTAAATAGACAATGGCACAACCCTTCGAAAACCTTATGCCCTGAAGTTTATTATGTGCAAGAAAAAATGGCTCAGACAGGTGTTGATTTATTATTAGATATTCATGGCGACGAAGAGATACCTTATAATTTCATCATGCCTGCGAAAGGATCATCCACCATTTCAGCTCAAGCCAATGAATTTAAATCAAACTTTATGGCCGCAACTAAAGAGTTTCAAATTGAGGTAGATTACGATAATTTTCATAAGAAGCAGAGTCGCTGCTGTGGCACTACTTGTAGCGGTAAACAAAGTATGGCGAGTCAGTATGTAACCAATACCTTTGGTTGTTTAGCCCTAGTATTAGAAATGCCATTTATTGATCATAACAATCAACCAAATAGCATCACAGGTTGGTCTGCTCCACGTAGTATTAATTTAGGGGCCGACATTTTAAAACCTATTATAAGTTTTTGTAAAATATGAATATAGAGTTATATTGCAAGATCAACTTCTTATATTTATGAAGCACTAATTACCCGTTGTTCCAAGTACTGAACTACATCAATATGAAAAACGTTAGGATCTTGTAGCATAGATATAATGACTCCCCACGTCCGCTTTAAGTCTTGGAACTGCCGTTAGTGAAGCAAGCTCTAGAGTCAGCAATGCGCACCAAGGAAACATTAGCACTAATAAATATTAGTGCTAAAAAAACGATTTAAAATTTTGTGGTCAATTGATTGACTAGTCATTATTCGGTATACATAAAGCTAGCTTCCTCTCATTAACCTGATGCTTGAAACGCGCTAACAGAATCCTTAATTTTGGATGAATGTAAGTTTTACAAAAAGGTTTATCGGGTGAGCTGTATAAGTAATTGGTCAATTCATCCTTATTCTTTTTAAACGCATCAAATGGCAGTACCTGTGTGATGATTTTTTTATCAAAATCACATTGTAGGGAGTCTAAAACTCTTTTAGCGTCTTGGTTTTGCGCATCGTTATAAGTATATATAGCTGATCGATATTTTTGTCGCATCGAGTGATTGGCTGTAGATGCATGAGTATGTAAATGAATTTCGATCAACGTCTGCAAAGAAATAATAGATTCATCGAAATAGACTTCAACTGCTTCAGAGAGTTCAGCATCACAGCCGATAGAAGCGATCCATCCTTGATTCACCGCTTTAATACCGATAAGTGATTCGAAAATGCCTTCGGTACACCAATGACAACCACCGCCGAAACCAATCTTGCTGAACTCCTCACTATGCATAATGTTATCCATAATTGAAGGATCCTTTAGTGATTCACTTTACTGACTTACTTAACTGAAGGTAAGACCCAATCACTTCTGGGGAAATGACAAGTATAACCATTCGGTGTATTTTGTAGATAATCTTGATGTTCTATTTCGGCTTCCCAAAAGTCTCCTACAGGAACTAACTCCGTAACTACAGGCCCAGGCCATAAGCCTGATGCATCAACATCGATGATTGTTTGCATCGCTATAGTATTTTGCTCAGCTGAACAGTAATAAATCGCTGAACGATATGAAGCCCCTAGGTCGTTCCCTTGTTGATTTTTTGTTGTTGGATCATGGATCTGAAAAAACAATTCAAGGATACTGCGAAAACTGACCACATCAGTATTGAATGATATCTCTATGCCTTCTGCGTGATTACCATGATTACGATAAGTAGCATTGATAACGTCACCACCGGTATAACCCACTCGGGTTGACGTGACTCCAGGAAGTTTACGTATAAGATCTTGCATTCCCCAGAAGCAACCGCCAGCCAAAATTGTACGTTCAATTGTCATATTGATAAATCCTCTACTTGGTCAATGTAATCACCATAGCCGTTGCTGACCATCTCATCACGATGGATAAAACGAAGTGATGCTGAATTAATACAGTAACGTAACCCACCTTTACTTGTTGGTCCATCTTTAAATACATGCCCTAAATGACTATCACCATGGCTTGAACGGACTTCGGTTCGAACCATTCCATGGCTGTTATCGCTCAGTTCTTGTATGTTTTTTGACATTATTGGTTTGGTAAAGCTTGGCCAGCCACAGCCAGATTCATATTTATCTGATGAAGCAAAAAGTGGCTCTCCTGAAACGATATCTACATAAATACCAGGTGAAGTATTATTAAGATGTTCACCACTACCAGCTCGTTCTGTGCCACTTTCTTGTGTCACTCGATATTGTTCTTTGGTTAGTGCGGAAATTACATGGGTAGATTTATGATATTTTGTCATAATTTTATCTCATAGTCAGAATGGGTAAAATAACAATTATTCATTAAATTCACTCACAATAAGAGCGAATCTTTTTGAGCTTATAATGAATAATTGCCGCGCCTATATGACCAATTAGCAAAAGTGGAAGTAATATATCTGAAGCTATATCTCGATGATAATTAGCAAAAGGTTCAATAAAAGTAATCATTAACATATCGAATTTTTGTAGCACTGTCTGTTCAATATATTCAAATCTGAAAAAGCCAGGTAAATTAAAAGCTCCTAATACCGGAATATCGAAGCCAGTGCCAAGGTAAGCACTGACTGGCAGAGAAATCAGCATAAAATACAAAGCATAATGTATTATTCTAGCGAGCGTTGTTTTCGCCGTAGTTATTATTACCGGTGCAGCACTATCTTTGCTTGTAGATAAACGATAATACAATGTGAACATGACAATACTGAGTATAAGTATCAATAAACCAACATTGATATGAACAACGAGTAGAGTCCAATTAGCAACTTCAGTTTGCGTGGTATACCAATAACGATAATAAGCTGTTGAATATGCCACCATAACACTAACCACAATGCTCCAATGTAATATTCTAATAATCACTCGTTGTACCCTGCATTGTTCACCAACACTGTTATTTTGAAGCGCCGTTTAACACTTCTCTATCTTCACCTCCAAGCGGAGTATGACAGCCTAAGCACATCTCTGAACGGCCAGATAAATCTACGCCTTGATAGTTAATGATACTACCATCAGCATAATACTCAGCCCAAAACCAATTACTGTTAGATGAGTCGTAGCCGTTTTCACGCTGAAACATAATCGTAAGCGCTACATAATTATCGGCTTGATCATCGCTATAAACTTTATGCGGTGTAAGTTCTTCTTTAGCACCGTAGTTGTGCTTAACGATCAATTTTCCTTTTTGACCATCTATTTCAGCGTTAGTTGAGATAACTTCTTGGATACTGCCATGTGGTCGGTTTCCTACAAAAGGGTAACTTCGTATACGCCCATCACCTACCAGTTTGTTGTTAACCATGTATTGCCATACTTTAGCTGCATATTCATTATCGACCGCTTTTCCTGATGATGTTGCGGCTGTTTCGGCCATAGTATGAAAAGGCAGTAGGAATAGTATGACGACAGCAATTTTTAATCGATTTAAGGTGTTGGTTGAAAATTTAAGCATATTTTTCTCCGGTAAAGATTATACCAAATTGATTAAGTTCTTTCCCTGTCAGCTAGAATTAAAAGGCTTAGAGGCAAGGCATTGATTGCAGAGAATGGTCATTCCCTTCTCAAAATCAATAACGTAACATCTAGACCTTTTAAACTCGCCCTTTGGGAACTCATTGGTAAACTGATAACATCACAAAATTAGTGAAATATAGAATTACTATGTTTAACAAATTTTGTTTGTTCTAAGCTCACCAATGTAGTTCTGACTAGGGAAGAAATTTAATCAAATTGGTATTACTTATAAAGCTATAAAAATTAGTCGTTTTATCATTCGACTTTAATAGGAAATCAAATGATAAAACGGCGAGCTAACTTATAATTTTCTTATTTAACAGGTTTAAGACTGTCAAAATGGCCACCACCCGCTTTCATTTTCATGCCTTTACCCTGACTTAATACCGGGTAATATTGAGTAAAAACAAAGTCATCTGCCGCAGCACCTGCATGACATGAATTACAAGACTTTGAAGGGAATGCTTTTGCTGTTTTTGACAACGTTTTATGATCCGCACTTGAAAAACTAAAATATGCCCAGTTTCCTGGTTCATCTTTAAAGTGTTTTTTACTTTTAATTGTCGCTTCAAGACCGATAAAGTCGCCCATAAAATAGCCATTACCGCTAACAGCAGACTTGGAACCAACAGAAACTAGCTCTTTAATGATGATAGTACCATCACGAAATTCACCCTTGTTTTTCCAATGTTTCCAGCTCTTAGGGTCAATATAAACATTATGAAGTTCAGGAAATGCCGCTTTCCCGTTATTCATGTCGTTGGGTGTCACGGGTGTGCCAACGTAGATCCATTCTCGATAGCCCGTTGGACGTTCAAGTTCACCGTTTTTCATTACAAACGCTTCATTTGCATAAGTGAATCCTGAAAAAATGACTTGCACAAACAGGAACGATATTGCTATTAATACTTTATTCGCTTTCATAATATACTCTGCTTTAATTCGTAAAAAACAACTATAGCAGCCATTACTATTAACCCTTGGTATCTGAAATGCTCAAAAACGTCGCTCATCAACTCAAATGTCCAACATCAGAATTTAATGTACTTGATGATGTCATCGATACGCTTCGTTTTCGTGGCAGTATATTCTTTCATTCGAGTCTTGCTGCTCCGTGGGGTATGTCATTATCATCGATTGAAATGCCAAGATTTCATATTGCCTTGGAAGGCGATTTTTATGTTGGGGCAGGATCCAGCAATATTAATGTAAATCCAATGGATATCGTCATGATCCCAGGCGGAGACATGCATTGGATAGCAGATGAAATTGAAAGCGAACGGGTGCCTTGTGAACAAGCGGGGGATGCCTGCGCTTTAGGTATGCCACTTTTTCAACAAGGTGAAATCACCAATAAGATTATGTGTGGAATAGTTGAATACGATGAAGCTATTGAACACCCTATTCTCAGCGCCTTACCCTCCATAATTCAACTTTCCAATATTCAATCGAATGATAATATTTGGATGACAGTAAAATTAATTGATGCGGAAATAATCAGAACAAATAATAAGAAGAATAGTATTATCGACCGTTTAACTGAAGTGTTATTTATTCAGTTACTGAACAGCTTTATTGAGAAAAATGAGCACCTAACGGGTTTCTTATCAGCACTTAAAGAGCCTCGTTTGAATAAAATATTACAGCTCATCCATCAGCACCCTGAAAGACAATGGACACTAGATATTATTAGTGATGTGGTTGGTATGTCTCGTGCGACCTTACAGCGTAAATTCAAAGCTGCCATCGGTGTTTCTCCAATGGTTTATATAAGCCGTTGGCGTATGGCCAAAGCTTATCAATTATTAAAACATTCCAATTTATCACTTGAAGGAATTGCTGATGTCATAGGATTTTCTGACGCTCGCACACTTTCACATGCCTTCAAAGATCACTATGGAGATACACCTAGTCAATTCCGTAAAAAATTAGAGAAACTAATATAATAACTAATACTATCTATCTAAAATCTTATTTCGTATAGTTTAAATTCGTATATAACTAGTGAGTACCGTTTGGACGACCAATCTAGTAGCATTGTAGAATGTCATGAATGTGCTTTATCCGTCGATATTTCACTATTGATCGAACGACAAAAAGCGCTTTGTCCACGCTGTGGTTTTTTATTATCCTCAAAACATCATAATGCCCTTGATAGAATACTGGCGTATTCTATATCTGCCATATTTTTCTTATTATTATCATTACCTTTTGAATTTTTAGCATTTCAGTCCAATGGAATTGAACGAAAAATTGATATTCTGGCAAGTTTAACTATTTTGAACAACAATAATTATCACGTTTTAGCTGTACTTGAAGTACTGACAATATTTGTAATACCGGCACTCATATTGTTTTCATTGATTTACCTAACCATTGCATTACGAAAAGGAATTTACCCTCGAGCTGGTCAGTATCTTTTAAAACTCACCTATAAATTATTACCTTGGAGTATGGTGGAGATATTTGTTGTTGGCGTTTTAGTGAGTTTAATTAAAATCATTTCATTGGCTGACATTGGTCTTGGTCCATCATTTTATGCTTACATATTGTTTTCCTTAGCAATGACAGCTGCAGTGTTGCATATGGATAAACATCAATTGAATCAATTGTTGAATTATTGTAAATCAAATCAAGCGACACAAAAAAAACAGATAAAACCTACAAAACTTAAAGACGTAACGCCACGCAATCATTTGAGCCTAGCTTTAAAAAAGAGAATAAGTGTTCAAAAAACCTGGGCCTTACTGATAACGTCTATCGTCTTTTATATTCCGGCTAATATTTTACCTATTATGAATACTCGATTTTTAGGACAAGATGAACCGAGTACTATCTTAGGAGGCGTTATTTTATTATGGGAAATGGGTTCCTATCCAATTGCTGCTGTTATTTTTGTCGCTAGTGTTGCAGTACCTATGGCAAAAATGTTGGTTTTGGTATGGTTAAATTATAGTGTTCAGCACCAACATAGTAGCTTTTCTAAAGAGCGCGTGAAACTTTATCGGTTAGCTGAGTTTGTCGGACGATGGTCTATGGTTGATGTTTATGTGGTGATCATTCTGGTTACACTTATTCAACTAGGCAATACTATGAGTATTTATCCAGGTGGGGCAGCATTAGCTTTTTCTGGTGTAGTGATCACGACCATGCTGGCGGCGATGAGTTTTGAACCGCAATTCATTTGGCAAACAAAAAACAATTTATATAGTGAAGAGTGTAATGACCAATAACGAATATACCGATATATCTAATAAAGAGACTGATGTAAGCCCAGCAAATATTGAACAATTAAAGTCGGTATCTATGATTTGGTTTGTACCCTTTGTTGCTTTGTTAATTGGCGCTTGGATGATTTATTATCAGTGGAGTAATGAAGGTCCAGTAATCACCATCGCGTTCGATTCTGCTGAAGGTATGGAGATAGGTAAGACTAAAATAAAATCCTATAATGTCGACATTGGTGAAGTATCTAATATCGTACTTAACGAAAATGCTGATGGCGTTATTGTAACGGCAAGAATGACAAAAAACGCAGAAAAGTTACTTAATAAAAATAGTGATTTTTGGCTAGTATCACCAGAAATATCACATACCGGAATTTCTGGTTTAAGTACTTTGATATCAGGCGTGTATATTGAATTTTATCCCTCTTCTATTCATGAAGAAGAAGTAGATGAGTTAACATCAGAGTTTATTGCGCTAAAAGATCCACCAGTAACTCCTCCCGGAGCACCTGGTTTACATTTAACGTTAAACAGTAACGACCAGTTTGCTTACTCAAAAGGTGACCCAATCATATATAAAGGCTTAACGGTTGGTCAGTTTGAGCACATTCACTTTAACTTTGAAGAACGTGTAGTTTATTACAATGCTTTTATTAAAGCGCCGTATCATCAATTAGTCACCACCAACACTAAGTTTTGGGATGTTAGTGGTTTACGGATGGACTTAACGGCCGATGGTTTATCAATACAAACCGGTAACATAGAAACCATGCTAACTAATGGGGTTACTTTTGATGTACCCAAAGGCATGGAAAATGGCGAAGAAATTACCGAACGATCGTACTTTGATATCTATGCCAATTATAAGGAGGCTGACGATGAACGTTATAAATACTCTGTTGAATACATTGTTTTGGTCAGTAATACCATACGCGGTTTGAGTGTTGGCGCCCCTGTTGAATATCGAGGAGTATTAATAGGGCATGTTAAATCTATTAACCTACTAGCACAAAGAAATAGCGATAGACCTCAAATTTTTGATGAAGACATAAAAATACCAATTTTAATAAGTTTACAACCCGGAAGAGTTGGCTTACCCGATAATGAAATGGGTGTAAGCCTTATGAAACAGCAGCATCAGTTATGGATTAAAGACGGTTTAAGAGCGAGTTTAAAAACGGGTAGTTTACTGACAGGTAGTTTGTTTATTGATTTTCAGCACTATTCTGATTTGAATAATGAGGAGGAAAATACACAAAGAACTGATTTTGAAAATAGCCAATATGGTGAATATACGATCATCCCTAGTGTTGATGATGAGTTTTCACAAATTACCGCGAAGGCAAGCCAGTTCATCGATAATCTTATTGCTCTACCATTAGAGAAAATTTCTGGTAATACTAACGAACTTATTACTGAATTCACCCAAACAGCAAAATCATTTCAAAGTGTTAGTGATAATTTATCAGGCGTACTTGATGGTGTGAATCAGCAGCAATTGACTCAGGAATTGAGAACTACCCTGCAAAGCTATACAAAATTAAGTAAAGATCTCTCTGCTGGTTCTAAAGGGTATGAAGATCTTCGTCAAACATTATCGGCATTAACTAAGGTCATGAACGAATTACAGCCACTTCTTAATCAATTAAAACACCAACCTAACGGCTTAATATTTGAATCAGGTAAAGTTGATGCGATTGAACCTAAAAAATATACCCCTAATAAGAAGGCAGGATGAACTCAATGAAAACACGACCCCCCATTTTTATCAGGCATTTTTCAATACTCGCTTTATCAACATTGGTTGTTTTTCTAAGTAGTTGTAGCTCAAATTCAGAAATTCCCTTGGAAACAAATTACTATTTACTTAATAGCCAACACTTAGCTAAAAATTCGGTAAATATTAACAAAACAGTTATTGTAGAAGTGTTAGAACTTCCGGCTTATCTAGACCAACCACAATTAGTAATGCAGCTAAATATACATCAATTACATTATGCTCGTTTTGATGTGTGGGCAGAGCCGCTGCAAGCTGGTTTTACCAAAGCGTTAATTAATGACTTAAACTTAAATAATAACAGTATTCAATTTGTTACTGATGAATTAAAGTCGAACAAAAAAAGTACTGATAAGTTAATTGTGAGAATTGATTATTTTCACCCCAGCACAGCTTCAAAGGTAGTATTATCTGGCGTATTTTGGATAGAGAATAATAAGGTCCAAAACATAATACAGCAGCATTTTTCCTTCGAATTATTATTAAATGAAGATGGCTACACTCACGCAGTTGCCCAAATGCGACGATTGGTGTCGATGATGTCAGCGTCAGTTATATTGGAGAACTATGACGTAGTGAGATAGAACTAATAAATTGATGTCTGCTATATGATCGAAAAGCTGACGTTTGATTTTGTTGCGGTCTTCTTCCGCTAGGCGCAGCAAGGGAACATTAGCACCAAGATTTATTGGTGCTAAAAAGCTATGACGTTTGAAGGGTTTTCTTTGACCGTCACTTTTGCCACAAACCCACCATTTTATGAATGAAAAAACGAGCTCAGAATGGGCTATTTAAATACGAAAGCGAACGTAAAGAAGCAAGCCCTTATCAAGGCTTTGCTTCAACCATCAAATGATAACTTACATTACATCAATCATCGTCATCACCACGATATTCATCATTATTTTGATTCATACTATCACTACGATTTCTCAATCCATTTTTGAATGCAGTTTGACATCAGTACAATTTATAAACACGTCGATATCCATCAATTAGGTAGATTTTACTAAAATTATGCACTAATTTTAGAGAATCATAGGCTCCCCGATATGAATCAACGTCGGCCATGCAATAAGTATTAAAGAGTGCCAGCCAATATTCATCTACATCACCATTGGCATTGCATTTTTGATTCTTGATGCTGATCCGGTTTTCTAAAAGGAATTGGGTGTTTTCCTGAATGTTTGTCGAAGCAAATTTAGTGGCAATTGACTGAACCACTTTTTTCTTTGGCGGGTATTGACACTTATATAAATTGATTGATACCACATAACCTAAAATGTCTATCACTGAGTCATGTGTCTTGGTCGCAATCATGTTGAGAATTATTCGGGTCAGTTCTTTTTTAAATTCATTGATCCCCTTAATTGGGCTGGGAATAACAAGATGAATCCATCGGTTTTTAGGAATTAGGTTGCCTATTTCTTCATTTAACTGTTCGACGATATTTGAGATTGGCACATCATCTGCCAACCTTGAACGTCGTTTTCCATTTTCATTTATGTGCTCAACCAGTTTGGTAACTTCTACGGCAATTCTCCGGTCATTTAGTAGTAAATAACCGTCTGGCGGATCTTCGCCATCGATATATTTACCACCGAATTTAGACGCTAGGGTCGCAAGAACATATTCTTCATCTGGTCTCATGATTTATCCTTAAAGCATATCCGTACATTATCTAGACAGTACTGCAATGGATATTTTAACTGTTAACTAGTCTTTAATTCATGTGCGTGAATTTCAAATGTTTAACTACCATAATGGCATGCTTTCGTGATCAAATTAGCTCTATAACTGGACTAACAACTCACGCATTAATATACAAAACCAATCAATTCATATTGTTAGTATAGGATATTGGGGCGTTTTTTCGTGTAGTGCTTATCTGTTTGGTTGGTAATAGTGAACAATGCCTCTCTGGCTACCTCCCACACCACCCTTTCTTATTAGGTATTGCTGGGTTTAGGAGAACCAAATATGAGGGCATGTTAAATAGGTAAGCACATGGACAATATAGTCAATAGCAACAATATTTATTGGTGCTAAAAAACTACGCCGTTTGAGGAATTTGGTTAAACCGTCACTTTTGCCACATTACGGTTATAAACAATAAGCTAAATTTACCTTATCTTTTTTGTAGCTTATGGGGAAAAGCGGACTTTAGCAAAATAATTTTTAAGTGGCCGTCTAACGAAAAAGAAAACTTTTTTATCAATGGGTAATGACTACCCATCTCATCTGTAGAAAGAATATTAAGGTAATATGGTGATGTTTTTATTGGCTAAACTTTCATTTTGAAATCGTTCAAATGTTTTTTCGATGACCCCTTCTTGATGCAATTTTGTTAAGGCATGACTTAATTCTTTAAGGTAACTTTTATTTTTTATATGCAAATAGTGATAACTATTGAAGGATAATTCTTTTAGTTTCTTTACATAGATGTGAGTATCAAACTTAATTTTTCTTAGTATTTCAATATTGACGTTATAGGATACCATGACGTCAATAAAACCTTCTGCCATCGCCCTATAAAGGCCTGTCTTTGAGTTAAATTCTCTACAATTCAGTTTTTGTTCTATACAAAAAGCTTTCGCATATTGAAAATGATGGAGGTAACCAATAGTTGTATGTCGATAAGACTGACAAGATGCGATTTTATGACAAACAATAAATGCGTAAGCCTTGATTAATTCTGGCTCTAATCTGATCAAGTTTGGGTCTGCATCTCCTATATCGCGATACCTTGCGAGCACAGCATCTATTTTACCTTGTTGCAACAAAACAGACTCACGCTGTCTGTTTGTGTGTAAAAATTCTATCTGGTAATTTGCTCGTCCGTATAAGTTTGCAATGATCTCTTTCATCAGGATGACAGACTTTGTTTTTTCACCTGAACTGGCTGAATTGATTTTGAATGATGGGATTTCAGCTGCGCTAATATGGACCACCAAAAACTGAACCAAGGCTAATACAACAAATAGAACTCTTTGCATGATTACGGGTAACAATTGATTTTCAGGTAATTTCACTTTAGCAAATAAAAAATTACTGTCAACGGAAATAGTTTGGCCTGCCTATAGAGATTTTGATAAAACGTGTAATGGTATAGTTAAGGACTATATACCGCAGGGAACGGCAAAAATTAGGCTTGAAAATTCTAAGGCGCATGTGCCCCATTGCAAAATGGGTAAACCGCCACTAATAGCGTTAAGAAATCATAAGGTAATCATTGATGCTAACGACTCTATTGTAGTAACTGTTGCCATTGAACAATCGAAATTTGTTGAATACTTATTAATAAACACTCTTGCAAATTAACCTTTAACTGCATTCTGCTTAATCATATTACCTCTATTATTGCTTTATCTGATAACCACTTTTAAATATCCAGGCAACGGCTAATAAACAAAAAGCTAAAAGCCGCTCATCACACATAAGCTTGTTATTAAACTTACGTCAGCCACTTCATAAAAACTCCATCGAAAGCCACTAATTAAATAAAATACGGGGTTAAATTGCGTTACCGTTTGCCAAAATGGCGGTAACATACTGACGGAGTAAAAGGTACCTCCTAAGAAAACAAGTGGGGTGATGACAATAAGTGGTATCACTTGTAGCTTTTCAAAGTTGTCTGCCCAAATGCCAATAATAAAACCAAATAAACTAAAAGTTATGGCAGTCATCACTAAAAAGAATAACATCCAAAATGGATGTGCTATTTCAAGGGGGACAAACAAATGCGCTGTTGCTAAAATAATTAACGCTAACAAAATCGATTTAGTCGCTGCAGCGCCCACATAACCTAGCAATACTTCAAAAGAAGATATTGGAGCAGAAAGTAATTCGTAAATAGTGCCAGTGAACTTAGGAAAATATATACCAAATGACGCATTAGAAATACTTTGTGTTAATAGCGATAACATAATTAAGCCCGGTACAATAAAAGCACCGTAACTAACACCATCTATTTCAGTAATACGAGAACCAATCGCAGAGCCAAAAACAATAAAATAAAGTGATGTTGAAATCACTGGAGAGATAATACTTTGAAAAATAGTGCGTTTTGTACGCGCCATTTCAAATTTATAAATGGCCGAAACAGCGTAACGATTCATGTTGATTCCCTTACTAACGAGACAAATATATCTTCCAACGAGCTTTGATCTGTTTTGATATCTTTAAACCCAATACTTGCTGCGGACAACTGCTGAAGTAAAGCAGAAATCCCAGTGTGCTCTTCAGTGGTGTCATAACTATAAATTAATTGCTGTCCATCATTTTTAATCTGTAAATTAAAATCAGCCATATTTGCAGGTATTTCAGTTAATGGCTCTTTTAAATCGAGAATCAATTGCTTTTTACCTAGTTGATTCATTAAAGCTGTTTTATCTTCAACCAAAATAAGTTGACCATTTTTAATGACACCAATTCGGTCTGCTATTTCTTCCGCTTCTTCAATATAATGTGTGGTTAAAATAATAGTCACACCATCGTTTCGTAATTGTCGTACCAATTGCCACATGTCTTTGCGCAACTCTACATCAACGCCAGCAGTAGGCTCATCTAAAAATAAAATAGAAGGTTCATGAGAGAGTGCTTTAGCAATCATCACTCTGCGTTTCATACCACCAGATAACTCCATCATGCGATTGTCTTTTTTATCCCAAAGGGACAATGATTTAAGTGTTTTCTCAATAAAAGCAGGATTCGATTTTTTACCAAATAATCCACGACTAAATGAAACCGTCGCCCATACTGTTTCAAAAGCATCGGTGGTTAACTCTTGCGGCACTAAACCAATAAGTTCACGCGTATGTCGGTAACCTGAGACAATATCTTTACCATCAACAGTGATTTTCCCAGAGGTAGCATCAACAATGCCGCAAATAGTACTAATGAGTGTCGTTTTACCTGCACCATTTGGCCCTAATAAGGCAAAGATTTCAGCGGGTTTTATTAATAAGTTAATATTATTAAGTGCTTGAAAGCCACTAGCATAAACTTTATTAACGTCTGTGATTTGAATAATGGGCTGCAAGATTATTTTCCATCAATATTTTAATAATACTAAGGTATACGACATGCCCTATTGATGGCTAGAAAAATCACTAAATTAACGGCTAAATTTTTATACTCTATATTCATTAATGCCACAGGCTGTGTAAAAACTTCTAGCATCGAATTATTATGCGACGCTACGTAAATTAATAAGTATCTTTACACAAAACTTACTTCAGAATTTAGCTTGAAGCGGGCGTTAGGATTAACGAGTTGCTAGCTTCCGCTATACGCAATATAGCGGTCTGTCATCATAAAGCTGGGGCGCTAACTTCGAAAGCTAACAGCGACAAAATACTCCGTTAATCGCTAATAAAAGCCATTATTAGCGACGTAGAAAAGGACACCCTAGAGCGAATAAAGAGTATTAGATGTTGATAAGCGCACCTTAAAGCGGCACTTAAACATTTGGTTAATATCTTAAAAATTAATTGCTCTCAACGATCGTGGGTATTGTCGTGAATGGCTTGATTCCAAACTCAGGGTAAACTTCACTTGGGAAATAAATCACACCACCTTTTGAAACCATTGACACAGTCTTGATAGCGCGAAGGTCTGTTGTTGGGTCGCCAGGCACTAAGAAAAAGTCAGCCAGTTTTCCGACTTCAATACTGCCAAGTTGATCACCATAGCCTAAATAATTAGCCATGTCATAAGAAGCTCTGCGCAATACTTCAACGTTAGACATACCAATTTTTTTAAATAGTTCTAACTCTCTGTGCAGCTCAAAAGCGCCACCTAGATCGGTACCCGGAACGAGGAAAATTCCCTTTTTATGCATTAATGCGAGTGTCTCAATAATTTTATCAAAAGCCAACTGGTAAGCCTTATCCTCTTCTTGATCAGCAACATTTAATAAACCGACTTTCGCTTGTCTTTGAACTCCGACAGGCATATTGTCGATATAATCTTTTGTGCCAATGCGAGTTTTACCATTTCTGGCCGTTAAGCCAAATTCATGAATGACAATGGTGGGATCAACCGCTATATTTTCTTCGACCATGGTGTTTAAGGTATTCTGTACTTTTTCGCTATTGAGATCCAAGTCGACAAAACGTTTCATTCCCGTAATGCGATAAAGCGTTCGAGTATCTTCATCTCGATCTAGTACCCAGCTGAGCATACCTTGGTTTATGTGGGTGATTTCGTCGTACCCTGCGGCAATCATTTCATCAACTGTTGAGAATGCGGGAATATGTCCTGTTACTCGCATGCCGTGTTTCTTTGCTGCTTTCGCCATGGCTGGCACCCACTCACCATTAATCGAACTGTATATCTTGATTTGGAAATAACCACCTTTTTCACCATACATATTCACAAGATCAACCGCTTCTTGTTCAGTTGAAGCAATTTCTCCAGTGGCAGCTGAAAATTCGCTTTTTCCTTCAATAAAGCCACTTTTAGTAATGCGTGGACCGATGATTTGATTACTTTCAATTTTTTCGATTAAAGGATCTAGTATTTCAATCTCATTACCCATATCTCTAACAGAAGTCACTCCTGCCATCACATTAAGTAGGGCGTCGTTATCGCTCATGTGGCCATGCATTTCATATAATCCTGGGATTAATGTACCGCCATTACCATCAATCAGAATTTCTCCTTCTTTAGGAATATCAACCAATGGCTCGATAGCTGTAATTTTGTCTTTCTCAATCAGCACTGATTGAGAATCAGTAAGTTTCATGTTAACTGGGTCAAATATTCTGACATTGTTAATACGCACGGGTTTCTCATATAGGTGCGTCGTTTTCTTCGCTATTTTTTCAAATCGACTTGCGTTCAAGCTAGCCGCTAAATCGCTTAAGATCTTACTTTGTTGTTCTAATCCTTCACGAATCACAACAGCACGTGGCGACAAATAACCAATCATATGCTGGTTCTCATCAAGTGCTATATAGCTAGGATCCAATTCAATGCCATTGATTGCATAAATAGTCGCATTGACCAACACACCGCTAATACCTTTAAGTTCAACCTTGTCGACTTGGGTGATTGTAAGTTCGCCAGAAGGTAGTGCAGATAATGAGTGGCTTGTCTTTTCTAGTAAGGCTGTAGCGTATATGTAAAGCGCATACGGACTCGCATTTTGCGCAATGTATATAGCGCTGTTATTAAATTTTGCACTGCCTTTTTCAGCTGTACTCTGCCAATACGCCATATTGTCTTGCAAGCTAAACTGTTCATCAACTTCATTACCAAAAACCGTTTTTCCTGTAATGCGCCAATCAATGGGTAAACCTGTATCTGACAACTTCAGAACTTCTTTGCTACTAGAACCACGACCATTATTACTATATGAATAGTCAATAATAATGTTTTCAGCATTGCGATTAACTAACATTCCACCTACATCGGTACCACCTAATATTAATCTAAATTTTTCTTGATTAGGTAGTGCAACTTGTACTGTATTTACTGCCTCATACTGTTGAGAACATCCTAAAGTGGTCATCAGCACGACGACACTAATAATTGATTGGATAGCTTTCATCGGTTTTTGAATTTGCATGGCGATGCCTTTTATTATTTTAGCTTTGAGAACACGAAGAATAGACACTATAAATGATCTATGCAACTGAGTAGTATGAAGCTAACAACTTGCTGTAATGTAAAACTTCTTTGTGGATTTTCAAAGAAAGTGATATTTCTTGTTCAATGGTTTTTAGGCACTAGCTAAATTTAGAAAAATTAATTGAGATTTTTCGGAAAATGCCGTCAGGAAATTACGATAAACCACATAATATTTTAAAATTAATAAAAGCTAACGTGCCATAGTATAAAAGCCCTTCGGACTCAGAAGCTAAAGGACACATTCTTAATTAGTGTCCATTTTTATGGGGCAAGAGCAAGGTGCATAGCTAAGCGATCGTTAGTATGCTTGAGAACTATCGTATTCAATCCGAATGTTTTTGTCAGATTAAAAATTCTAATAAATGTTTAACACTACTATTTTGAAATACATTACTTGGCCAAACTGCATATAGGGGAATCGACTCAACTTGCCAATTTGGTAACAATTCCACCAAGGCATTATTTTCAATTTCTTTTTCGATTAAATAATCAGGAGGCGTTGCTATACCTGCGCCATTGATACAGAGCTGAGTCATAGCTTCAACATTATTTACACTGATATTGCTTTCAAAATCAATGTCACATTTTTCACCCGCAGAATTTACTAACGTTCTGTGATTTGGAAGCATATCTAATTTGATCCAATTCCATGTCGTTAAGTCCTGAGGAGAAATGGGGGGGATATTTTCTTTCCAGTAATCGTAAGAACAAACTAATTTTCTATTAATTTCACCAACCCGTTTTGATTTAAGATTACTGTCATCCATTGACCCCGCCCTAAAAGCTAAATCAATGCCTTGGTGTATAAGATCTTGTCTGTCATCGGTATAAAATAATTTAAAATTCAAAAAAGGATGTAACTTACTAAATTGAGATATTTTTTTGCTTATTTCTGATTTGATTAAAGCTGAAGGTAAGGTGAGGGTTAAAGTTCCTCTTAACTCTTGTTTTTCTATAGCTACTTGATTTAACCCTTGCTGTGCAGCTTGGATCATATTCAAAGCATACTGATACAGTACTCCACCTTCAGAGGTTAATGACAGTTTTCTGGTCGATCTATAAATTAACGCCGTACCAACAGATTTTTCCAATTGAGTCACTTGATAGCTAACAACTGAAGGTGAAAGTTTTAACTCTTTTGCAGCCGCTCGAAACGAACCTTGTTTAATCGTCTCAGCAAAAATAGCCATTGCTCGTAATTCATCTATCATGTGTATCTTTATTAAAGTATTTAGAACAGTGAAGTTTAATTCTAGCACCTTATCTTATTAATAGAATGGATATATAGTTTACAAAAAACTAGAGGTAAAATTATGTCGTTATTGTTCGCAATGTTTTCATTCTCATTGGCTATGTCAATATCTCCTGGGCCTGTGAATATGGTGATATTATCTTCAGGAGCAAATTACGGAGTACGTAAAACGTTTTCATTCGTATCAGGTGGAACGATTGGCTTCACATCACTGTTATTATTTATTGGATTAGGTTTTTATAAAGTTATTGATTTGTATCCATTACTGCTTAAATACTTAGCCATTTCTGGTTCATTATTTATTGTCTATATGGGATATTTAATCGCATCTTCAAAGCCTAAACTAGATATTGATGAACAAAACCTACCCACTTTTATGCAAGGTTTCCTTTTACAATGGTTAAATCCCAAAGCATGGATTGCAAGTGTGTCGGGTGTTTCTTTATTTTCAGTGCCTGAGAATAACCAGGTGTTTTTAACTTTTTTACTTATCTATTTTTTAGTCTGTTATCTATCACTTTTTTCCTGGTCTGTATTAGGAGATAAAGTCACAATACTGTTGAGTAATCAATTAAGGCTAAATCTTTTTAATCAATTAATGGGCGGGTTATTAATTGTGACCGCTTGTTTTTTACTCTATTCACAATTTAATTAAACTCACTACACAGACAAGTGATATATGACCACTTTGTGGTGAAAGTTGAAACGAGTTAGCCCTATTTTGAGTAGGGTATTTTATTACTCTTTCGTGGTAATAAGCTTTAGGTCAGTGGTATTAACAAAGGGATCACTTTCAGCTAAAAGTTAACGTCAGTGTAAGTACAACTATTAACACGCATTCAAATTTGACTGGTTGTTCAGTTCATCCTCGTATATTAAAAAAATTAAACACCATGATTATTTACTAGCTAGATAAGATATTATTTTCGATAATTCATATTTAACTCGGTTAGAACGTTTTTTGCACTAACTTTTCACGTAAAAAAAATGTTACAATCAGTGCAATTATTCAACTTACGATAGCGAAGATTAGAAATGCGGATTAAATTAACCCAAGACTTGGTATGTGGCCATGATACTTTTTTAGCTGGTGAGGAGTTCGACGCAATATTGATATTACCTCGTTCAACAACAGTAGAGTTTGTTGCAAATTCAGGTAAAAAAGTCAGAGCATTTAGTTATGAATATGTGAAAGTAGCACCTGCAACAGACATCTAGCCAAACGAGTATCGTCAGGATAATCCATAAGAGAATCTAAGCAAATCTACTGATATTAATTAAGTTGGATAGTCTACAGTTGAATTTAAAATTCAACGTGATATTTCACTTAAACTGATAACTTAGCATTCTCGATTATCTTTGCTCTTGCCCCCACTACAATGACTATTCTGATGATTGAGGTTTTACTATTTTCCCACACTGCGAAGATTGAATTACCCTAGGTAAATTTTTCGCACATACAGGTTTATTATAAAAATAGCCTTGCATAATTTCGCAACCTCGCTCGATCAAGAAAATCTTTTGTGTCTCAGTTTCAACGCCTTCAGCCACAATATCTAAATTAAGGTTTTGCGCTAAGGTGATAATTGCCGATGTTATTTGGCTCTCTCTAAAATTATGCGGTAATTTAGCAATAAAACTCGCATCAATTTTAAGAGTATCAATAGGTAAACTTGTTAAGTAGCTTAATGATGAAAAGCCGGTACCAAAGTCATCTAAGGCAACTTTAACGCCCATCTTTTTAAGTTGTTTTAATATACTAGTCGCTTTATCCATTTGCTTAATGAAGCAGCCTTCAGTTATTTCAACCTCTAATAACTCTGCCGGCAATTGACTTTGAGCTAGCACCGATTCAACTGACGTGACAAGGTTACCTTGATGGAAATGTAATGCTGAAATATTTACCGCTATTCGACCACAATCAAGCCCCTGATCTAACCACAATTTTCGTTGTTTACAGGCATGCTCTAAAACCCAATGGTCAATCTCAGCAATAAAACCAAGCTCTTCAGCCATAGGAATAAACTGTGCAGGTGATACTTGCCCAAGAATAGGATTATACCAGCGTAATAAAGCCTCTACGCCCATGACTTTACCGGTAACACCATGGATTTGAGCTTGATAATTCAGTTCCAATTCATTGTGAACTAATGCTAAACGTAAGTGACTTTGTATTAACGACCGTTCTTGTGAATGAGCATTCATCGCCGGAGTAAATAATTGAAATGAATTACGACCAATATCTTTAGCACGATACATAGCGATATCGGCATTTTTCATCAGCTCTTCTTCGTTTGTCCCATCTTCAGGATAAACGGCGATACCGATAGAGGTTGTTATATTAAGTGCATGACCCTCTATATGATAAGGCTGAAGCAGTTTTTCAACGATTCGATTACAGGCTTTACAAATATGGTCGACTTCACGCATATCTGTTAGCAATAAGGTAAATTCATCGCCGCCAATACGAGCAACTGTATCCCCTTCTTTTGAACTTTCAGTCAAACGCTTAGCGAAACTTCGTAATAACAAATCGCCAATCCGATGACCGTAATTGTCATTAACTTCTTTGAAATAATCTAAATCAATGAAAAATAGAGCCATTTTATTATTTTTTCGATGTGCTATTGCTAACGCCATATCAACACGATCAAAAAAGAGCCTACGATTGGGTAATTGAGTAAGTTCATCATAAAAAGCTAAATTTTCAATGCGCTTCTCAGCAAGTTTTCTTTCACTAATATCGCTAAAAATAGCGGCAAATACTTTATTGTTGTCAACACCTTCACTAATCTCGATAATAGTTAACCATTGAGGATAAATTTCAGAATTTTTGCGTTTATTCCAAATTTCTCCCTGCCACACACCCTGTTCTAAAATACATAACCACAGCTGTTGATAAAAGTCACTCGTGTGCCTACCTGAGCTCAATATCTTTGAATTCAGCCCTAACACTTCCGCTTCTTTATAGCCTGTCACGCGAGTAAACGCAGGATTAACTGAGATGATTGTCCCCTGCTCATCGGTGATCATAATGCCATCTAAAGAGGCTTCTATAATTTTCTCAGCCACCAACAAGTGTTTTTTTGATTCTCTAAGGGCGATATCTCTTTGTTGAACTATTTGATGTAACTCTTCAACATAAGCCAATTCAATATCAGACATAATGTTGTCCATTGATAAAGTACCAATGATGGCACCATTATCATCAGACACCGCCAAGTGACGAATATTGTGACTGATTAATTGCTGGTAAGCTGAATATAAGGAATGGTCAGCATTGATAGTTTTTAATGGGTAATGTGCATGATGCCAAGCGGTCTTTTTAGTACATTCACCCCGTGCAAGCAGGCTCAGTAAATCGCGTTCGGTAACAATGCCGTATTGCCCTAATTCACTGTTGAAAATGAGTGTAGATGAGCACTCATACTTTTTCATTTGCTCAGCTACATTGTCTAATCGGCAATCATGTTGCAGTAATTGTTGGTTTTTTTTATAGCTGCTTGCTACAAGTTTTGCTTGTAAATAATGCTCTATCCCCTGGTTTTTAATGACATCCGTTTGGCTGACGATACCCACAGGGAGGTTATCAGCATCAACGACAATAAAATGTCTAACTCCGTGATGTCTAAACTTAATCGCTAACTCATTAACCGGAACATCTTGCTTAATAGTTAGCACAGGTGAGTTCATTAACTCGCTAATGCTTACATTAAATTGTTCTTGATCGCTAAAATCAATTTTACGGCAATCTGATTCAGTCCATATACCAAGCGTAAGGTTACTTTTAATGATAATTGAGCTGATATTACGTGCTCTCATACGACTAGCAGCAACATTAATCTTTGTCTCAGGCGAACACGTTAAGATACTAGATTGCATAATATCTTTAACTATTAAGTTAAGCTCTGGTGTTTTAGTATGTAACAAAATATCCCTTCCTATAAAATCTAAGTTCATCAGTCGCGAAGCTGAATCAGCTATTGCTGCTAAACGTTAAGCCAATTGTATATTCTGAGCTTTATAGGATCACTGTACTAAAATAATCGTAGCAAAAAGATGATCTAGCGCATTGATTTTTATCAAAATTAAAGACATATTTATCTTGCGAATGGAATATATTAAATGTGAATATGCTTTATCTGAAAATGACCCATAATACCCACGTCTCATAGTGACCTAGGAAGATGATATGACACCCGGAATTAATGCCGCCAAGAAGAGTAAAATTAGTTATCACGTTCATGAATATTCACATGATGCAGCAAGTGGATCCTACGGAGATGAAGCAGCACAAAAGCTTGGCATCTCAAGTGAAAGAGTTTTTAAAACTTTAGTGGTGAGTATTGATAACAAAGCACTGGTCGTTGCCATAATACCTGTGTCGGCGATGTTGAGTATGAAGTTAATAGCTAAAGCACATGGTGGTAAAAAAGCCACTATGGCATTAAAAACCGATGTTGAACGTTCTACGGGTTATGTACTCGGTGGTGTTAGTCCGCTGGGACAAAAGAAGCGCTTGAATACTTTTATTGATTCATCATCAGTCCAATTTACTACGGTGTTTGTTAGTGCTGGTAAAAGAGGTTTGGAGATAGAGTTAAGCCCACAAGATTTAAAACAACTGACTCAAGCCAAATTAACTGAGCTCTGTCAGTAAGCTAGAAAAGTGTAAAACAGACACAAAAAAGCGATAGTGCTTTACAGCACTATCGCTTAATTTACTGAGAACTAATGCTTATGAAAAGTCTCTATATTTCTAATTCAAGCCGCATCTAAACACGATTTTTAACGCTATTATTATCGTTTAAACTCAGACGTTTTGCTCCATTGTGGCCAAATATCTGATTCAGATAACTCAACGCCAATTTCAAAGAACAATTGCATATCTTCAACAGCGCCCGTTAAATCCCAATCTTGCGTATATTCATCACAAAGACCGTGATAACACTTGCTAAGAATTGGATCTAACTTGGCTCTTAACTCTGCCGTTGCTTGGTCAGCCGGGATAGAACCACCTTTTGCATATAAGGCAGGAATACCAACGTTAGCAAAAGCGAAATGGTCAGAGCGATAGTAAATTCCCGCTGCTGGTCTAGGATCACCTGAAATTATACGGTTTTGTTTTAAAGCCGCTTTCGTTAAAAAGTTATCAAGTTCAGATTGTCCTAAACCATATACCGCGACATCTTTACTCTTACCATTAGCATTTAGTGCATCCATGTTAATGTTAGCAACGGTTTTAGCTGCTGGAATTACTGGATTTGCTGCATAAAACTTTGAACCAAGTAAGCCCTGCTCTTCTGCCGTTACCGCTAAGAATGTTACTGAACGGTCAGGTCGATTCGGTAATTTTGAAAAAGCTTCTGCTACTTCAATCAAAGCTGCCGTACCTGTCGCATTATCACGGGCACCATTATAAATTTGGTCGCCTGTTTTGGTTAAATCTGTACCTAAGTGATCCCAATGCGCTGAGTATAAAATATGCTCGTCCGCTTGTTTTTGACCAGGTAAAGTTGCAATAAAGTTATATGAAATTGATTTTTTTATAGTATTTTTAACCGTAATAGAGGCATCTAAATTACCCATATCAATATTAAAACTGCCTTGTGCGGCGCGTTCTTTCATTTTATCAAAATCTAGACCTGCTTTTGCAAATAACTCAGCTGCAACAGTGCTGTTAACCCAACCTTCCACTGCAACGCGATCTTTATTTAAATCATCACGTTGAAAACTAAATTGTGGACCAGTCCAAGAGTTTTTAACTACCGACCAGCCATATGAAGCCGGTGCAGTTTCATGAATGATAATTGCCCCTTCAGCACCTTGACGGCTCGCTTCTTCATATTTGTAAGTCCAACGACCATAATAGGTCATGGCATTACCATTGAAAACTTCAGGGTCTTGTGTAGCAAAACCTGGATCATTAACTAAAATAACAACCGTTTTACCCTTAACATCAAGATCTTTATAATCGTTCCAATTATATTCTGGCGCATTAACACCGTAACCAACAAAAACAAGCTCAGAATTTTTAAGCTGCTCTAATTCACTGATTCGAGCACTGCCCATTACCATATCAGTGCCGTGCTGGTAGTTTTTACCACCAATAGACAATGTCATATCGCTTGACGCTTCAATGGATACTAACGGTACTTCTTGTAAAAAGCTGTCACCATTACCTGGCTTAAAGCCAATAGCAGTAAACTGCTCAGTTAAATATTCAAGAGTTAGTCTTTCACCTTCGCTTGATGGCGCACGACCACCAAATTTATCAGAAGATAATACTTTTACGTGTTCAATTAATTGCGCTGTATTAATGCTGTCATAGCTAGCACTAATATCTTGGGCGCTATTCCCTTGTGAAGAGTTAACTTTCGAAGAGTCATCAGACGTTGTTGCAACACAACCTACCAGCACTGCGGCCGATAAAAGCGATAATCCAATTTTTTTTATCATAATTATTATACTTATTCTGTGAAAAAGATGGTCGAAGTATAAAGGGTCTCAAAACAACTAACCAGTATCGAGATGTAAATCAACGCAAGACAAGAAACACAAACTGTCATGGTCAGTTTCCACAAGAGTAAATAATCCCCTCACATGCTGATAGATTTTAAATGCGCGCTGGTTTACAGTAATAAAATAACTGATAGCCGTTACCAATCAAACACTTTACCTATAAGAATATAATGAAAGAATCCTTAAAAGAACTCTCTGAAATAGTCGCCAAAGCCAATGATATATTTTATGACCGTAATAAAAATGTTGATACCCTCATGGGTATTATGGATAAAACATTACGTAAGCAAGGCATGAACGCAGATGCAATAACAATAGATTGTATCGCTATCAATAAGAAAATTGTCTTGGTGCTTCATGATAGCAAGCCTGATCGAGTCGACATTGCCCTTGGTGATAAAGCAGGCGTGGTTCATTCGTCAACTGAGTATGAATTAAAAAACGTTAATATTGTGCAAATACTCGATATGATGGAAGAAAACTTTCTGAACTAATTTAATAAATGAAATAGGTTTTAGAAATATTATGCCGCAATCATTGCTAACGATATCTTTAAATTAAATAAGGAATTTTTCTTTGGAATTAAATCAATTATCTGAAAAAACTATCGGTTGTCCATACTGCGGTGAATCAATCAAGGTGCTCATTGATGCATCCGAATTGGACCAACAGTACATTGAAGATTGCCAAGTATGTTGTAAACCGATAAATTTCATTATTTCTGAAAGTATTGATGGTGAGCTTACCGTGAATGTTTATAGCGAAGATGAAGCATTTTAATCATTGCCTAGTTAATAGAAAGCTAGTTAATAGATAAAGCGACACTTGTAACCCTTAAGCAAGTTCCAATTCACTAAACAGTTAACCAACGTTATAAAAGAGGAATCATGATTTCTAAAGAAGAACTAACCGAGTTCCTACACTCTGAATTTCCTCAAACAAAATGTTCGATTGATGAAGTTGGGAATCGAGGAGCAATCGTTAGACATAGGGTTGGACAAGATGAATTGCGCCCCGGTGGCACTGTCTCTGGTCCCGTAATGATGACCACGGCTGATGTTGCTCTGTACGTGGCAATCTTAGGCGAAATCGGGCTTGTGCCACTCGCCGTCACTACCAGTTTAACGATTAACTTTCTTCGTAAACCTTCACCGCAAAAGGATATTATCGGCAAGTGTACCTTGATAAAAGTCGGAAGAATTCTTGTAGTTGGCGAGGTTGAGTTGTATTCCGATGGTGAAGCAGAGCCGGTAGCCCATGTTATTGGCACGTACTCCATACCTCCGACAAAAATTAATAATGACTAAGAGCGATGCTAATTCACTTAAATGCTAGCGCTTTGATAGATAGCGTTAGCCCCAACCTTCACGTATTGAAAACTTAAGTACAGCTCAAAAAGGCATAACTAACCATTACGCTTGTCCTCAAACAAAAAAACACGCCATTATTTATCTATTAGACTTTAGTTACTCGACTGCAAGAGTAGCCAAGATTCCAAGCAATTGATTTATGTTCACCTATACTTCATCACGAGCTTTGGTGGATTTGTCTTTGAAAATACGCTGAAGTTCTCAGTTATCATAATGTTAATTCTACAATTCACCCCCTAGGAGAAACAATAATGAAAAAACGATTCATAACACTCTTTGGATTGTTAGTTCTCGCTATTACCTATGCCCAGACAGCGATTGCGACCGAGCAAGAAGTCAAAAATACTATCGTAAACGATAATGCTTATGTTAAAAAAAATCTTAAGGTACCTGAAGGCACTTATTCTAAAGAAGGTGCTATGGAGTTCTGGTCTAGTGGCGGACTCATTCAACATGTTAAAGCAGACGGTCGATTAGAAGAATATGACTCTTTCAATATCGATGTTAAACATATTGATGTGACTATTTTAGTACCTGATGAAGTTGCAATAGCGCACTATTATTCCGAGGGTTCTATGACGCCAAAAGGAAGTCCTGCGGTCAGTAATTATAGGACCCGAGTTAGTCAGATATATACTAAAGAAGCGGGGAAATGGAAGGTACGATCGTCACATTGGTCACCGATAACGGGTGGTTCAGGTACAAGTCAAACCGCCATAGTCGAATAATCCAACCTTTTTGAAAAAGAGCAAAATACAAACAATTATCTCAAGAAATAAATAGTGATGGAGAGCTCAAAATAAGCAGGGAATCTCTTCATTACAAACCCGATAAAAACAGTCATAATTGAAATTAACTTGTTAACGTTCAGTAACTTTGGTGATGTTCTCTAAGTCGGATAAGTTATGCTCAACTGTTAAGGTTGTTATCACTCCGCTCTGACAATAAACTTCTTAAAATCACATCACTTATTTGGTATTACTCATTTCTTCTTTGTGGCAATTTGCGATAAATTAATGTTATTGTTTAAGCAAAGAGCGTTCAAATTTAACTGCTCGTCATCCTCTACCAAGTGCGCTCACCTTTGATAGCTAACAACATAAGTTGTTTTTTGATTAAAGCCACGGTAAGAGTGCATGGGATTAGTCAATGACTCAAAGAACTAAGAGGTATAGAAATGGATTCAAATTTTTGGCATCAACTATGGGAAAGCAATGAAATAGGGTTTCATCAACGTGCCGTTAACCCGTTATTAGCTGAATATATCAATACCCTTTCTTTAGCTGAAGGTGACCGACTATTTTTACCCTTATGCGGTAAAACGCTTGATATTGCCTGGTTACTCTCTAAAGGTTATCGTGTTGCTGGAGCTGAACTAAATAAACCTGCCGTAGAACAGTTATTCAGTGAACTTGGCGTAGAGCCAAGGATTTCAACATTAGGAAATTTAGACTGCTATAGTGCAGAAAAAATCGATATATTTGTAGGTGATATTTTCGATCTATCTTCTGAGATATTAGGTGGCGTTGATGCCATTTATGATAGAGCTGCGTTGGTTGCCTTACCAGATCAGATGCGTAAGAAATATAGATCACATTTACTTGAAATTACCCATAGTGCACCACAACTGCTACTCACCTTTGAATACGAGCAAACGGTGATGGAAGGTCCTCCCTTTTCCATTAGTCCAGATGATGTTAAGCAGTATTACTCGGATAAATACAGTTTGAGTCTTCTCAAAAAAATAGAAGTACCTGGTGGTTTAAAGGGTAAATGTGAAGCGAGTGAAACTATTTGGCTACTGTCGGCCATCTAGTTAATTTTATGCCCTTTGTAAGTAATATAATAAGGAATAAAGTAACTAACTTGAGGAAATTGAATTGAGTTTATCTAAAAATTTTAAAATGATGTCGCTATATAATCAGCGGATAAATAGCCAATTAATGGCACATTGTCTGACGCTACCAAGTGAAACCTTAGAAAAAGACACTCACTCCTTTTTCCCCAATATTATCAGCTATTGGAATCATATTTTGTTCGGTGATTTGATTTTAATGAGCCGTTTAGCTTCAAATAATATAGCGAATCTGTCGCCATTAGATTTATCAGCATTTCCAAAGCCTGGTTCACCACAAGACCTTTATCACACTAACTTACTCGATATTGCCTTATTAAGAACACAAGTTGATGCGTTACTTATTCGCTATTGCGATAATTTAACTGAAGAGGATTGTGATAGATTTATTACTTATACCACCACTGAAGGTGTCGCTATAACCAAAGCGGTTGCAGATGTTACTCAGCATATTTTTAACCACCAAACTCATCATCGAGGACAATTAACCTGTGTATTGAGTCAGGCAGGTATTAATTATGGTTGTATGGATTTACCTGTGATTGTTGCAGAAGGCAGCCGTTAACTTATGAATAGCACGCGATTGTTGAATAACAAGCTGCAGACAAAAAGACAGCCTTAGCGGTTATTTTCTTGTCGATGCAACAACTGCAACAAAGTGCCCATAATAGAGTTTTTTACCGACTAAAGACTCTATTCCTGCTGCACTTGGGTAGGTTGACCATTTAGTTGAACTTGCCTCTACGGCTTCAACATTTGCCCAAGTAAGATGCCAACATATTTCCTCTGCGTTATCGGTTTTCACTAATATTTCGTGAGCAATAATATTTTCTTGCTCAGCATTTATTTCAATAAATAGTGACTCACTTAACGCGATCACGCGCGCTAAGTTCGCTTCTTCAACCTCAAAAACTGCAAATTCAGTACATGTTGACATCTAATTTCCTCTTAAGCCTTAACTTTTAATACAGTAAAACTAATCTTCGCTACGATAACTCGCCAGCTCAGTGCTTAAGCTAACACCTTGCAGTTTCAACTGATTTACGCGTTGTAAGTAAGCCGCACCTTTTAACATGTGCAAAGCAACGTCTACGGCGCCACGGCGAGTATAATCTTCTAAGTAAGTGCCTTTTACCCAGCTGTTAAATGCGCCAAGACTTGGGCCTGCCCAAATTTGATAATCCATTTCACGGCCTTTCTCGCCGGTATTTGACCAACGAGAGCTTAGACCTAAATACCAACGGAAAATTAATGCCATTTTACGTTTAGGGCTAGATTGTGCTCGCGCCAACATTTCAGGATCACGTTCAGTGAAAAAGGCTTCAGTACCTGCCCAAACATCATCAAGATTAGAGCGAAATATCTGCTTTTCAATCTTAAGACGTTCGTCGGCTGGAATAGCTTCAATTGAGTCATAGTTAATGTACAGCTCGTAAAGTTTCTTCGCGCGCATAGCGAACATTGAACCACGCTTAACAACTTGCAACTTAACGCCCATTTCAAACATATCTGCCGCTGGTGCCATAGTGACATCAGCCATTTCAACCTGAGCCAGTAACTTACGAGTGTATTCAGAAGCGCCTGCTTCAACACAGGCTTGGTTTACCGAGCCTAAAACAATATAAGCTGAGCCCATATTAAAGGCAGCTAATGCCGCTTCAGGGGTACCAATACCACCACCAGCACCAACACGTAGCGCTGGAGAGAAGTTGTATTGTGCTTGAACTTCATCACGAAGCGCTATAATCGTCGGTAATAAGGTTAAAAAAGGTCGATTATCGGTATGGCCACCAGAGTCTGCTTCAGCGGTTATATCATCAGCCATAGGTACAAGCTTTGACAGCTCAGCTTGCTCTTGGGTGACTTTACCTTGAGCCAGTAGCTTATCAATTAGTTTTTGCGGCGCAGGCTCCATAAAGCGACGACCAACTTCAGTTCGCGATACCTTTGCAATAACTTTATTACCGATATTTACGCTGCCATCGCTATTTTTAGATAAACCCGCTAAACGATACCAAACGATATGTTCGGTTAACCCTAAGTAAGCTGAAGCTTCTACTGTTTTAACGCCAAGCTTTAAAAAGCGTTCAACAGCGCCACGCTCTAATGCTTCTTCTGCTGGAGCATGAATCAAGTTCACCGCATAAGGCCCGTTTGGTAACTCTGCTTGAATACGTTTAATCGCATCTTCAACAGCATCTGGTACTAATCCAGCAGCGCCGAATGAACATAAAAAACCGGCTTTGCCTAAAGCGACAACGAGCTCAACTGAGGCAATGCCATTAGCCATAGCGCCGCCATGATAAGCGTATTTAACGCCATGCTGCTTTTTATAAGCATCATCACCTAAATCTTGCGGAGTTAGCTTTTGAGCAAAAGCGACAACATCCGTATCACCGGTAGCTGCAGTAGCGTTTACTACACCAAAACTATTAGCAGATTTTGCGACATAAACCGGCTTTGTTAAATCCATTAACGCTGACTTTATTTCTACATCATTGGCTTTAACAGCGCTGCTATCAACTTTCCATGCCCAATCAATTGGATTGGCATTGCTATAACTTAAATTTGACATCTTTGTTCCTATTTATCTTACTTGTTCTTATTTTTTTAAGATCTATTTGACTGACTAAGTAATGGTGTTAATCCTAATAGTTAAGCTCGAAGCCAGTTGGTGCTGTTGCAAAGAAGAAACACGGAATTGATGCCTATCAATGAGTATTTCTGATGCTGCAACAGTGCCAAATGGCAATGAGGTTAGCTGTTAGTTAGGCTTCAATAAGCGACAGGACAATATCTTTTACTTCGTATATACGTAAGCCATCTTTCGATAAGTTAGCATCGCCGACTAATCTCACTTCACCGTCTTCTTTAATGATGTCTGTAATATGCACATCAAGAGACATCTGTTTATTTAATGGCGTAATTTGACCACGATATTTCCATTTAACCAAAGTTGCTGGTGCGATAAACCTTGGGTTAGTAAATTGCTTACCTAAATCATTTTCTAATGCGTAGGTTTGCATTAATTCGATAACCGCTTCAACACCCAATGAGCCAGGCATTACCGGATCTTGGTGGAAGTGATAACGGAAGAACCAGTCTGTTGCATCAATAGTTCGTTCGCCGTGTACATAAGCAATACTCGCTTTACCGCCCCCTTCAACGATTGAAACGGTATCAATAAAGTTCATTTGACCACCCGCTAATTTGTAATGCGGTTTGTTCGATGGCGCTTGGTATAAAGGCAGATTAGAATTACTAAGATCGATCACCTTAATGTCTGATTTAGGAGTATTGTTATCAACAAACCAAGGGTGCGTTACTTTACCGTTATCAATACCTAATTGGTTCGTTAACGCATCTGCACCAAAGTAACCAAAAACGGCCGTACCTTTGTAGAACAAGTCATGACTTTCTAATGACTGAGCAGCAGCACTTTCATTTTTCACATACAGCTCAAAAGTGAAGCTTTGTACTATCATACCGCCAGCCATGGTAGTGCTTAATAATACCGATTTATTAACAATGGTTTTATCACGTAAATCCACTTGTTTGATTAAGTCACCGCTGCCATCAAGGTTGCGGAAAAATAAATCTTTTTCTGGGTATTTAAGTGTGGTGCCCATGTAACCTGAAATAAAGCCATTCGGTTGTAAGGCAATTTCCATGATTAATGAATAAGGCATCCAGTTATTAACGCTGTTTTTAGTGAAATACCATGCATCACTCGGCACATAGTATTCTGCGATACAGCTAGAAGTCTTTTTAAGATCTAAACGCTCACCTTGCACTTCGACAACTTGCGTCACGACTTGTAAATCACCACAGGGTGTACGTGGAGGAATACGACCTTTATACACGTCAAAATCAGGACCAAAACATTTAGAGATATTACCGGTAGCAAATTCAAACATATGCCAAGGTGTAAACGGTGCTTGGTTAGGTACGCGGTTTTGACCAGCTACCATTGGCGCTTCAAAATGTTGAATTGGTGTTACGCCCTTCTCTTTTGGCGCGATCAAATCAGACACAACTTTCATTAAAGCACGTTCAGGGTGTTTAAATGGCGCTACACCACGTTCATCTAGTTCAAGATTGGTGTCTGCACTTTTAACTTCGGCATTTGTTACTGGTTGCACCTTGCTTTGTTGAAGCTGAACACTGTTATCTTTAAGTTGAACATTGCCAGGTAAAGTTACCGGATATGGCGAGTTATCATCTTGTTCAGTGATCATCACTGATAAGTTTTTAAAATCAACAACCGCTTTACCATCAAGAATAATTTCGATATTCGCTTTTAAGAATGGGTAAGGAGTCATGCCCATAGCCGTTACTTCCATGCGATACGTTAACGTATTGTGCTGCGGAAGTACTTGGCCACGACAACGTACGGTTTGCGACTCACCCGGCATAGGCTGAAAGCGTGCGTTATTTACATTAGCGTGCATGCCTAATTTAAGCATTAAGAACATCGCCATTTGACCACAACCTTCACTCATTAATGAGCCGGCCATCACTTGGTCACCTTTAAAGTGACATGGGAAATACCAATGCTGTGGGTCTAAGTCTTTTTGACCTTCTAGTAAGCCTAAGCCCCAATGACCGCCTTTTGCATCAATCTTAGTAATGCGCTCTATCATTAAGAATTTCTTAGACGAGAACTTTAATGACGGATTACGACCTTGTTGGTTATATTCTTCACCAAAACAACCTGCAACATCACCATCAACCAATTTCATCATGTCAACGTAATCGAAATGCTGTTTGGCTTGTTTCGCTGCATCAATATTAGTTATTAATGGTGCAAAATCACTTTTAACGGCATTAGCTAATTCTGCTTTATCTTTATCATTTAAGATAACGCCTTTGCCATCAGCAAGTTCTTCATCAGTGAAGAAACCAGCACAACCATTACGCATGATTAATACTTTTTTATCACCAACATAACAATCGTAGTGAAAGAAGAATAATAATTGCTCGCCGTTTCGTGCATATGAGTCGATATGAATTTCATAACGCAGTGTTTCACCACCAAAGGCCATTTCTTCTAAGAAGGTTAATTCACAATCAAGTAAACGATAAACACGTTCGCCTTTGGCTTGAAAATCAATACCAATATAAGAAATTAATAATAAATCACATTGTCCTGATTCAACCGACACTGACCAAGGAATTTGACCATCGATAAGGAACGGCGCATCAACGGGAATATCATACTCAGTGCACATGTATGATTTTTTATATTCATTTACCGTAGCTTCAAGCTCGGTAACACGTGAAACTAATAAATAATCTGTGGTCGGTAAACGTACACGACGTGAATAACTGTCGATGATTTTAAACTCATCACCAAAAACTTTCGCGATATCACCTTCAGCAAATTCAACTAAATCGGCAGTATCCCAAATAATTTCTTCGGGTTTATTAAAGCGCTCTTCAAGTTGTAATGGTGGGTAGCTGTATCCTGCTGGGCCTTTGATTTTAAAACCAGATTCATTTGCCCACTGCTGGTTTTCCGCTTGTACATTTGAAGAAACAACCGAAAGCTCAGGTGCATGCTGACGTTCATTTACCGGCTCAGCTGCGCTTGTTGTTGAAACATAAGTCGGCAACCCTGCACTGACATTAGCTTGCATTTCAATCAATTTCGAAATCTGCTGACCTGCCATTTGGCGAGTATTTAAAAAGGCTTGATGTGTAGCTGATTCTTGGAAAATTTCTTTACTTGCTTGATGTTTAACATCTGCAGGTACTTGCCTCTTGCTTTGCTTATTTGCAATAGCGGTATTAGTAACTTTCTTCACTTTTACTCCGGTAACGACCGTTGATCGTGTGTGAGCTTGACTAGATAAATTAGTTGGCTGAGCGGCTTGGGATAACTTAACTTCAGCTACTTTTGCTTCAATTAGCTTAGGTTTAATGTTCATGACATTAACCGCCTGTTTAACCTGACCTAAAGGTTGCTTAGTAAAAGCTTGCTTAATCGCCGCCATTGCCGGTGCTTTAACGTTAGCAATGATGTCTGCAAAAATGGCCTTGCCACCTAAACTAATATTTTTTATTAGTTTAGGGCGTTGTTTGCCTGTAGGCGCCGGTGCTGCTTGATGGGCTAACTTGCTCGATGATAAAATAAGGTGTGCACAGCTTTCATCTTTACCTAAGCCATTCACTGCTATATGAGACGCAACATGGGAAGCTATATGAGATGTTGAGCGATCTTCATTCAGCACTTTATCATCTAACAAGAGTGCTGTTTTAATAATACTGGCAACACCACTGGCATTAAACGTATGACCAATATTGCTTTTAACACTGCTAATCACTTTGCCTGCATACAATGCTGGTAGTGCTTGAGCTTCTGCTATATTTTCAGCACTAAAACCACTGGCATGTGCTTCAACACTCGTAATATCTGCGCTGTTAAGCCCTGCAATGTTCAGTGAAGCGCTTGCGGCCTTAGTGATGGCCGCAGCATCTTTACCATTGGCAAAACTAATACCGTCTATGGTGGCGTAAATACTTTGCTCTGCAACTTGGATGACTTTAGACAGGGGTTTAACGACAAACGCACCTGCCCCTTCACCTACTCGCCATGTATTTTGTTCAAGGACATTTGCTGAGGTTGCAGAATTTGTTGAGACTGAGCCTGTTCCTACCTGCCCCTTTTCTACCGGACCGAAGTGTTGTCTTAAGGTAATATTTTCTACTGAGCCAGCTAAATCAACCGAGGCTATAATCACGGCATCAATGTCTGATGTTTGGAATAAGTTCTCAGCCAATTCTACGCAACGATAAACTGAGTTTTCTTCCGCAGAAAGCGTTATCGCAGGACCGGTAAAATCCCATAAGGCTGAAATACGTGACGCCATAATATTACCAATAAACGAGGTATATTGATTAAGCTGCGCCGCGTGAGCAACGCCATTTTTAGCGATATTGGTTAATGTTTCACGTTGCTCTGAGTTAAGCGTAACGCCTTGCTGTAATAAACTTTCTTCAATTTGTGTGCTTAAGTTAACGCGACCTCGGTATTGATGCAGCTCGAGTTCGATACCCATAGCTACAAGTACCGCAACGTTGCTACCTTCTTTAAGTCCTGCATCTTTCGCTGCATTATCAGCAACTTTCATCATCATCAGTTGCTGGGGAATTAAACAGTCTTGCTCGTTAGGTGGCACTTTGAAACGTAAAAAATCAATATCAAAGTTTTCAACATAGCCGCCCTGAGGTGCTTTACTAAGCTGCAAGGCATTCATCACATCAGTATCGTTATTAATGCCTTTCCAACGATTCGTCGGTAATTCTCTGAAAGTATTGCCATTAGTTTCGATAAGTGTTTTAAAACTAGCAAGATCTTCAGCACCACCAAAATGAGCATCCATACCAATAATGGCAAGCGGCTCACGTGTTTTGGCTTTTATCGTAATAGGCTCAAGTTGCTGTGTGGGTTGTTGTAAAACTAAATGAGCATTAGAGCCACCAAAACCAAATACACTGACACCAGCGGTTCTTGGCTTGTTTGCACTGTTAGTAGCAACTGGCCAATCGATAGTATCTGTTGGCATTTGTGCGCCGCCTAAATAACCTTTTTTAGAGCTTAATGGTTCATTTAAGTTAATAGTTGCGGGAATTTTTGCTTCATTAAGTGCCCAAATCGCTTTAGTCATACCCGGCATACCTGCCGCGGTAAGTAAGTGACCTAAATTAGATTTTACTGAGCCAAGCAAAGGTTTATTGCCGTTTTCTCTTGGGAAGCGACTAAAGAAGGTATCCATAGAGCCAAGCTCTACGTTATCGCCTTTTGGTGTACCTGTTGCATGACATTCAATGTAATCGACATCACGTGGATCAACGGCTGCATCTTCATAGGCACGTTCATAAACGAGTACTTGCCCTTTGGTATTTGGGCTAAGAACAAATTCACCTTTACCGTCATTTGATAAAGCGCCACCTTTGATAATCGCGTGAATTTTATCACCGTCACGTACCGCATCACTATGGCGTTTTAATACCATCATGCCTGCACCTTCACCGGCAAATAAGCCTTGAGAGTTTTTATCAAACGGGGCATGAATATTGTTAGCTGGGTAGGCTTGAAAGATTGAGAACCCCATATTAACAAACATAGGATCAGAGCCTGATACCGCACCGGCTAGCATCATGTCAGCTTTACCAGTATGCAAGTAATCGCAAGCCAATTTTACCGAATAACAGCTTGATGCACAGGCTGCGTCAAGCGCAAAGTGTGTACCACCAAGACCCGCAGCTTTAGCTAAAAGCGCCGCAGGGTAACCCGCAACCAGCGCATTATCTGCATGAATATTATTGGTCGAAATATCAGTATCAGAAAAATGACTTAACTGAAAATCTTTATCGATACCGGCTTTTAATGCGTTATCGACAACTTGGTGATACAACGGCATAAATAAGTGATTAGACGACTTGGTTGGAAACGATAAGTTTCCTAAAATAACGCCACATTGCTCAAGCTTATCACTGCCCCAATAACCTGCGTCGGTTAATGCTTGTTGGGTAACATACAAAGCCCACTTATTTAGATCATCTAGTTGATTTAGGTACTCTTCACTCAGCGGTGCGGTTAAACCAGCAGTGTTCTGAATAAATGATGTTGCATCAAAATTGAAATCTCGAATATAACCACCGTGCACACAGTAAAATTTATCTGTGTCGCCTTTTTTTCCGGTGTATTTTTCAGGGTCAACACCCATTTGTTCTTTGGTTGCTTTACTGCGACAATCCTGTTTCTTCAGCAATTGCTGCCAAAATTCTTCTGGTGCAGAAGATCCTGGGAATAAATTAGCAATACCTACTACGGCAATATTTTCCATACTTTCCTCGAAAAGTTTTATAAAACTTTTAAGCGTTTTATACGTCATACCCGAGATTTTTTGTCGGGTATCCAGTTTGTTTTTCTCTGCTACGCCATTAATTAGGCAATAGCCGTAGAGCTAAGTGCAATGGCTCCCCGACTAGACACTTCGGGGATGACGACTGCAAGAGATGTACCCTGCAAACTAGCGTCATATCCAAGATTTCTTGTCAGACGTGGCACGGATACCACTTATTAGACAATGCATATACCCGATCCACTTGAAGATGCTCGCTTCAGGAAGTCTGAGCGATTCATAATTAAGGCTCATTTTTTTATTAAGGGTTATTCCCTTAACAAAAAATGTAACGCAAAGTATGATTTGCCCAGCCTTCCCCAAGGGGCTGGTTTAGAAACGCTTTATGCTGCGTTATTGATTTCGACAATAGAATAACTATTCTCTTCAATCAATGTCTTGCCTAAAGGCGTTTCTAATTCCAGCTGAATCATGCATCTTCAAGTGGAACGGGTATAGAGCACATTGTCCTATATCCACTATCTCTTATATTTTTCTTTTAAGCTTGTGGCTTTTTCACAATAATTGAGCCATTAAATAAGCGGTGAAGATCTAGTTTCACCCCGTGACTAACCAATTTTGCAACGGCTCTCACATACGTTAACTCGTCACTTGTGCCCTTTGCATTCACTGGCACTGATACTCGTGCTTTATGAGCAACTTGATTAGGTTCTTTATTAGAGAGGCCATTTTTACTGCTATCGTCAAAATCTAAAATTTTATCTACCCAGCTGCACAACGAGCGCCCTGGTCCCATTTCAATAAATACCCGCGCACCTTTATCATGCATGGTGTTAATTAAACGGGGGAAATCTACTCGGTCGCATAAACACTTAGCAACACTGTGAGCAATCGCTTTGCTCATTTGTGGTACGGGTAAGTAACAAGAGCTTGAATACATTTTAGTTTTTAAGCGCGCAGTAACGTCCATGGTATAAAGTTCAACCATGTCGTCATATTCAATTTTTGCTGGTGCACTGTGAATTGCATTTGCCATGTTAAGTGGCATAGCACGTACACCAAGTTTTTTAATAACGCGTAGACAATCGGTTGGATAACCACCTAATAATAAACTGTCTGGCGTATTAACTATGGTGCAATAAACACGTTCTTCATCTTCACTGGCAGCGATAACTTCATCTAACGTTGCTTTAATGGTGTAGGTTTCCCAAATCAACTCATCTAGACTTTCAGCTTGGTCATTGCTAGGGCTATTAGTAGGACTACTTGTCGAACTAGGAAGCCCCCAATGCTCACGTAAAGTTAGCAAGTCACCACATAAACGTTGATTGAAGGTATCTGAATTAGCTAAACGTGCGCTCATCAAACCTGGTTGTTGCCATGCACCCAATGCAGCGTACATACTGACTTCACCCATGCTGTAACCTGTAGCAAAGTCTGCCTTTACCTTAAAGACGTTTTCAAATACTTTAGTGAATACACACGCAAAACCAACGCCTGCTTCTGCAATATCAGCCAACTTACCACGGAGGTTTAAATCAAGCTGTTTTAATGCTTTAAAATCAGGACGAATTATGGACCGGGGATTTAATAATTTATCTTTTAAACTTGCGCCAATATCGTCGGCTAAGTTAGCAACATCTTGGTGTATTTCAGGAAAAAGGTGGAATAAATCACGTCCTAAACCGACATACGTTGCACCAATGCCCGGATATAAAAATGAAACATTATTAGTCGCTGATTCACTATTATTAACAGGGCTAGCACTAAAATAGCTGCCTTTTGGCGTTCGCCATTCTTGCTGATTATTCTTATCAGAATTAACATCAGAAAATGCTGCAGGAACACCGGCTTTAGCGAGTTTTATTTCTTTGCTTAGTTCTTCTATCGATTCAGACAATAAGGCAATCGTATAACGACTGCTATTGCCTTTAGACTGTTCAAAACGCGTTAAAGCAATATCTTTAAGTGATGTTCTACTCTGTTCAGCCTTCTCTTCAAGGTTACCTTTAAAAGTAGCTTCAAGCTCATCTTCAAGATCAATTAACTGAGTTAATAAATTAGGTAAATCCTCTGCGCCAATTAATACTAGCTGTAAATCACTACAGGCAATAAAACCATTACTGCGAATATCGCTTGCAGCATGTTTACCATCAATAAGAACAACCTGCTCTTCTTGCAGGATAATATGACAATAATCATGATTATTGTCTGAAACGGTTAAACAACTGTACGCGCCAAAGTGGGCATTACCATTAGGCTGTGGATACCATGGACGAGCCTCTGTTGGAAAGTAACAGCTTGAGCTTTGCCATTTTTCAAGTTCACTGGCTTGTGGTTGTTGCCAATCAGTAATGGCAGGAATATAACGTTGTTGCAGTGCAATAACGGTACGTAACAAACCTAACACTTCAGAAAAGCCAGCCCCTTCTCCAGTAACACTACGTGCACAAGAGATAGCCGTATTTAATGCTTGGTTGGCATCTTTATCGATTACTTTTTTATAGGCAGTTTTATCAATAAAATAATGGTTCAATAAACCTTTTGTTTCAGCAAGCGAAGCATCTTTATTTGATAACGCAGAAACTTCAAGCAAACCAATATCTGTTGCATTAACTTGTGCTTTATCTAACGCTGCAGCAGTAACACTGGCTATATCACTACCCGTTGCAAAACCTTTTAACCGAGAATAGACATAACAGTGATGAGTTTGTGCAAACGTTGCAGGTGCAAATAATAATGCAGCAATACCGCTACACGCTTGATAAGCGCTAAAGTTTTGATCATATGAGATGGTCGCCAGCTCTTGGCAAACATCACTGCTATTTTGCTTATCGCTTAAACTAAGCGCACTAGTACCTTGCAAATTAATACCAAGCAAGGCTACCAAGAAATTTTGCTCAATTAACCTATCTATTTGTTGTAGTGCGCTAGCTAACGAAGTAACAACAATAACATTTTCAATATCAATGACTGTGTTTTCACTGTCGTGCATTAGCACAACAACCTTGATATCAGCGCTATTGACTTGGTTAGCAAGTGCCATACGCTCAACCGTTGCTGAACAGCTTAGCTTGAGTGTTGTATTTTCCTTGTCTGATATTTCAGCTTGATCTAGGCTCTTACCTGAGATATTCCCTGAAAGTTTGCCGAGGTATAGCGCACGTTCAACCCGATCAATATCGGTTTGAACGCTCTGTTCATTTTCAAACTGAGCATCTAAACCAATAATGGCCGTTTTATAATGATTGTTAACCATTACGCACTTGCCTCACTTTCACTTTGCTTAGCTTTCGGTGTAGTTTTCGGTGCCTTTTTAGGTAGGAATAAGTCATTTAAGTTAGCACTAGCCGTCACTTTGGCAGATTTTATCTCACTGAGTAATCGATTGTTTTCATCAATCATTTTAATGTCAGCCACTAAAGAACCACGTTGCTTTCCTTTGCCTGAGCTTTTCACTACCGTTAATTTAAGGTAGAAGTTTTCACCAAGACTGACGTCACGGTATACCGTCCAACTTTGCGTACTTGACGGTAAGCTACCTAAACCTAATTGCTTTTTAGCCCAAACTAACATGGCTTGATAAGCGATATCATTGGCAAAAATGTTCGAGTGTTCGCTTGCACTATTCAACGGGCTAATCGGGAACTCGCCTTGCTTAAGACTTGCCACTGCTGGTACTTGGCATTTCAATAATAGACCTTGCTCATTACACGCAAGTATTGCCTTAATTCCTTGCAGGCTTTCACCGTGGAATAAAGTACCATTAGTATATAAAGCGCCTGCTTCTTCAGTGCTCGAAAGTACTGTTTCCGGAAGTAATTCTGGTAAAGCTTCAGGTAATATAAGTTCAACCGTTGGCGCTTCTTTTCTTTCCGCTTTAGCGACTAATGTCAGCTGAGCGCCATAATGAAATACTGGTTTACCCTGCTCATTAGTACTTGAAATTTTAGTGTCTACTACTAAGCTTTCACCCTCAACTTGAGCAATCATATCGATTGAATATTCTGTTGCTTCACTGCCATCAAAGATGATGCCTTTAAACAACTTATAGTTTGCTAGTCCTTGATAATGAAATGCTGGATAAGCAACCATTGCGGCTTCACTCATCCATGCTATGGCGCACACGGTTGGTAATACTTTGTCATCACCAATGGTGTGGTCAGCTAAAAAGGTATTGTTAGTCGCTAAAAGTGTTTTATTAACACGGCTAGTTAAGCGACTAACTTGTGGCTTTTTTACAGATGCATCCTTAGCTGTATCCTTCGACTTATCTTTAGAGAGGTCATTACCAACAAGGATTTGCGCACAACGGTTAGTATCTGCAGCGAGTTCACTTACCAATAATTTAGCGCCTGCATCAAGTGGAATAATATAAACACCACGGTCGTTAAACATACGTTTAAGCTCTGGTGTTACCATGCCACCATCCCAAGGTCCCCAGTTGAAACTTAATACTTGAGCACTTGGGTTTAATGCTTTAAAACGGTATGCCGTTTTATTTAAAATATCATTAGCGATGGAATAATCAGATTGTCCTGGGTTACCGTAAAAACCGGCCGCTGATGAAAATAACACTAAGTGCTTAATATTTTCGGCATTGGTTGCTGCTAATAAAGACAATAAACCATCTATTTTCGTTGTGTATACCGCGTTAAATTCTTCAAGCGTTTTTTGCTCAATAAACTTGTCCGCTAAGACACCCGCACCATGGATGATGCCAGTAACTTGTAAGGAACCTTGACCTAAGGTTTTTAGTAAAGGCTGAACCGCAGCGCTAACACTTACACTATTCGTCACATCAGCAGCAGCGTAATGCGCTTGCCCGCCTGCCGCTTTAATTGCCGCTAAGGTTTGCGCAATTTCACGATTAGCTAATACCGGACGTACAAACTGTGTCACTTTAACCGGTGTTGGTTTTTCGCCGCTTGCAATCAATGCTTGCATCGCTGCTTTTTTCAAAGCAACTTCATCACTAATGCCTTGTGCCCAGCTTGGCTCGTTGTCATCAAAGGATGAACGACCTAATAAAATAAACTTAGCTTGGTACTGTTTGGCAATTTCGATAACGCAATGTGCTGTAACCCCCTTTGCGCCACCGCTTACCAAAAATACCGAGTCACTGTTAATTGCTGTGTTTGACCCTTTAGCAATTGGTGTTAGTGCATAACTATCGGTAACCACACCAGATAGCGTTAGACGTGAGCCAATGTTATTGCTCAGGTTATCGGTGTCATGTGCTACTTCAACAATACTGCCGTCAATATCAAGTAACTCATCATTGATGATAGTTGCTGCTTTATCTGCTGCTAATTTACTTGATAAATCGATAATTCGACAGAAAACACTGCCTTCGCCAGCGTTCCATTCATGGTTGATGGTTTTAACTAAGCCCGCTAAACCTGCTTGCACTAAGTCGGCTTTCACATTGGCTTTAACTTGTTGCGTACCACTATCAGCATCAATATTAGCAAAGCCTAAAGCGCCACCTTGGCGAGTTACCACAACAAAAGAAGCACGTGCATTAGTCGCTAACTTTACATTCGACAACTTAGCTAATACGAAGGCTAACATTAAGCCTTGTTTTGCCGCTTCTGGGTATTCGATAGCATCAACTGTATTTGCTGCTTGTAAGTAAATAACTGCGTCTAATTGTGCTGTTTTCTCAATGATGTCTTTTACTTGAGCTTCATCAAGTGTTTTATCATGAGTACCAATTTCAACAACATTTACTGCTGTAGCAAACGCTTTTTTCGAATGGCTGACCACCCAATTAGGTTTTAATGCCGTAACTTGCCAACCTGCTTTGATCAGTTGAGCACTTAACGCCACGGCTGCGCCACTACCATCATCAACAACTAACACGTTAGCGCCTGATTGTTTTCCTTCACCGGTAACATCTTGAACAATTTTGTTCACTGAAGATAATGCTGTTAGTTCAACAGTTGCACTAGGTGCGCCTTGAAAGTTAACCGCTGTTTCTACTGACCTACCATTTGCAAGAACAGCAGCAGGGACAGTGGTTTTAACACCAGTTCCTTTAGGGTCAGTAGGATCCGTTGGCGATACTTTACTTTGCATGTAACTTACGATTTCACCTAAGGTACGTAACTCAGCTAAATCTTCTGGATTAAGCTCTGGTAAGTCAGGAATAGTTTCCTGAACAGCACCGAGGATTTCAACACGTTTGATTGAGTCGATACCTAAGTCTGCTTCCATATCCATGGCAAGCTCAAGCATTTCAGTTGGGTAGCCAGTTTTCTCTGCCACTACTGTCATCATTACAGATTGGATGTAATCTAAGTCAATTGCTGGAGCGCTTTCATTCGCTAGCGTACTTGTTTCAGCAATAACATCTGCAACGGGTGTTACCTTAGATTGCATATAACTAACGATTTCACCTAAGGTACGTAACTCAGCTAAATCTTCTGGGTTAAGCTCTGGTAAGTCAGGGATGGTTTCCTGAACAGCACCAAGTATTTCAACGCGTTTGATTGAGTCAATACCTAAGTCTGCTTCCATATCCATGGCTAACTCAAGCATTTCAGTTGGGTAGCCAGTTTTCTCAGCCACTACTGTCATCATTACGGATTGAATGTAATCTAAATCTATTGCAGGAGCGCTGCTTACATTAGTTGGCACAATGATTGACGCAGCTTGGGCATTATCAACAACGGCTACTGACGCTACTGATACTTTACTCTGCATGTAACTTACGATTTCGCCTAAGGTACGTAGCTCAGCTAAATCTTCTGGGTTAAGCTCTGGTAAGTCAGGGATAGTTTCCTGAACAGCACCAAGTATTTCAACACGTTTGATTGAGTCGATACCAAGATCAGCTTCCATGTCCATTTCAAGTTCAAGCATTTCAGTCGGGTAGCCAGTTTTCTCCGCTACTACTGTCATCATAACGCTCTGAATGTAATCTAAGTCAATTGCAGGAGCACTTGCATTAGCTGTCGCATTTGGCACACTTGCTACAACTGTTGCAGGCGCTACTGTTACTTTACTTTGCATGTAACTTACGATTTCACCTAATGTACGTAACTCAGCTAAATCTTCTGGGTTAAGCTCTGGTAAATCAGGGATAGTTTCCTGAACAGCACCCAGTATTTCAACACGTTTGATTGAGTCAATTCCCAAGTCAGCTTCCATGTCCATTTCAAGCTCAAGCATTTCAGTTGGGTAGCCAGTTTTTTCTGCAACCACTTCCATCATCACATTTTGGATGTGAATTAAATCGATTGCAGGCGTGCTGCTTACAGTCGTATTAACTGGGGCACTCGCTACAGGAGCCGCTGATACTTTAGATTGCATGTAGTTAACGATTTCACCTAAGGTGCGCAGTTCAGCTAAATCTTCAGGGTTAAGCTCTGGTAAATCGTTAATGATTTCTTGTACTGAACCTAAGATTTCAACACGTTTTATTGAATCAATACCTAAGTCAGCTTCCATGTCCATTTCAAGCTCAAGCATTTCGGTTGGGTAACCGGTCTTCTCAGCAACCACTTCCATCATCACATTCTGGATGTGTTGTAAATCGATGCTTGGCACAACTGAGCTATCGACTAAATGTAGTGCTGGTGCACTGTCATTCGCTGACGCACTAGGAGCCGCAGTTTGTGCTTTCGACTTCATGTAGTCAACGATTTCGCCTAAGGTACGTAATTCAGCTAAGTCTTCAGGGTTAAGCTCTGGTAAATCAGCAATAATTTCTTGTACTGAGCCTAAAATCTCAACTCGCTTGATTGAATCAATACCTAAATCAGCTTCCATATCCATTTCAAGTTCTAACATTTCTGTTGGATAACCGGTCTTCTCAGCAACTACTTCCATCATCACTGTTTGAATGCGTTCAAGGTCAAGTGATGATTCCTGAACAGGAACAGCAATAGAAACTTCAGCTACCGGCGCCATCGCAACGGCTGTTGCTACTGATTGTGCGGGCGCATTTACTACTGGAGCAGATACTACTGGAGGAGATACGGCGGCAGGTAACGTTTGTGTTGCAGGTGCCACTGAAACTGTTGGCTTAACAACAGGCGCTTGTGTCACTACACTTTTAATAACAGGTGCTTGAGTCGCGATTGGTGATGTTTTAACTATGTTAGAACTCACCTCTGTATTACTTTCAGAAGCAGACAACATCGTTGCCATATTATCAGTTTGGTTATTCAAATATTGCTCATGAACACGCAATGTTTCTGATTGGAAGTCATGATACATACCTAACGTACGGTCTAGGCTTTCAGGTAACTCGCCTGCTTCTTGGTTAGATAGGACCGTATCAAACGTTTTTGCATAGTCTTTTGGACCTTGCATATATTGCTCATGTACGTTTAACAACTGTTGTTGGTGATCAACAAACTGACTAACGCTACGTTCAATACTATTTGCTATATCCGCAGTGTTTACGTTTACTGCAACACTGTTAGCTGCTTGACAATTAGCAACAGTTCCATCTGCGACACTACCATCGAAGACTTTCCCCTCTGCAGTCAGGTAAACAATTCTCTCAACTTCTACAATGCGCTCTACTTCAACGATCTTCTCAACAATTTTTTCAACCACTTGTGGCTCAGGCACAGCAACAGGAACTGACGTTGCTTGTTTAATTGTCCAACCGTCATTTAGTGCATCATCAAATGCCTTTTTAGTTTTAGGACTCACATAAGATGCGCCAGTAAGCTTCATCGCTAGTGGTGACATTTTAGGTGCAGATAATGGACGTTTAACCGCTGAATACGGGTCAATTTCTGTTAGCTCTAAACCAAGTACCGCCATTTGCACTGCTGCTTGACGCATTTGCATATCGGCCGATTTCTTTGGATTAGCATTAACCGCTATGGCTACAACGTCTTCTTTATCTTTTAAGATATTTTCAACAAGTTTGGTTAATACATTTTTAGGTCCAAATTCAACAAATACTCGTCCGCCATCAGCGTAAATGTTGTCAATTTCTTCGTTAAAGTGTACTGATTCTAAAATATGATTTTTCAGTGACTTTTTAATATCAGCCGCTTTATTTGAATGCGCTTTGGCTGTGCCATTTGAATAAACAGGTATAAGCGGCTTATTAAATTTAGCATTATCAATAGCATCGCTAAATGGTTTTTGAGCGTGGCCCACAAGTGGCGTATGGAACGCGGCAGAAACGGGTAATGGTACAACTTTATAACCTTTGCCTTTTAACTCATCGATAGCGATTGCTATTTGAGTGCTTACACCCGCAACAACTACTTGGTTATTAGAGTTGTAGTTTGCAATAGAGATATCTTTGATGTCTTTAATATCATTAGCAATATCAGTTGGACTACCAACAACGGCAATCATAGTGCCCGCATCAAATCCTTCTGCAGCCTCACCTGTAGGTGCTGCCATTGCTTGACCACGACTACGTGCTAACATCATATAGTCACTATCACTTACTACGCCTGCAGCCCAAAGCGCGGTTAATTCACCAAAGCTATGTCCCGCAGTAAAGTCGGCTTTGAAACCAGCATTAGTAAACGCTTTATATAGACCAACACTTAAGGTACCAATTGCAGGTTGTGCGTGTTGAGTTAAACGTAAAGCTTCATCTTGTGCTTTACGTGCATCATCATTAAATACAGGAATTGGATACGTTGTCGGGGTTAATTGACCTAAACCTGCTTGTGTAAACTCACTGTCCATATCTGCAGCAGCTTGCATTACGCTTGGGAAGTTACAAGCAAGCTCGCGGCCCATATTAACGTATTGTGAGCCTTGACCTGAAAAGAGAGCGACAACCTTTCCGCTCACTGACAAGCCAGACTTACGGTAATAAATACCCGTTGGTACTGACCACTCTTCACAAGGAGTGTCACCACCTGATTTCGCTTGAAATTGCGTCAAAGCACCTTCAATCATTTTGATTGCTTCATCAGCATTTTTTGCAACAAAACCACAGCGGGCTAGATCAACCGCTGGTGTTGTTAACGTGTTTTCAACAACTAAGGCGTTAAAAGCGTATGGTTGATCATCTGCTTTAACACTTAATTTATATTTCCAATCTGTTAATGAACTCACTAACTCTTTTTCGTTAGCCGCTGTAACTAACAGTGTTTGTGGCACTGCATTTAAGCGATACTGGCCTTGTGCTTTTGGCGAGTATTCTTCTAATACCATATGGTAGTTAGTACCACCAAAACCAAACGAACTGATACCTGCGCGGCGTGGTAAACCATCTTCACGTGCCATCCAAGGACGTGTTTCGCTGTTTAAATACATTGGACTGTTTTCAATGTCTAACGAGGTATTAGGTTGGTCGATATGTAGTGTTGCTGGTAGCACTTTATGATGAAGCGCTAATACCGCTTTTATCATACCTGCTGCGCCAGCGGCCGCTTTAGCGTGACCAATTTGAGACTTAACAGAGCCTAAGGCGATATGTTGTTTTTGATCATTATCTTGTGAGAAGTGTTTAACTAAGCCGCCAAATTCTGCTGCGTCACCCGCTTTCGTGCCCGTACCATGCGCTTCAATCATGCCACAGCTTTTTGGATCAAACCCTGCATCTTCATAAGCACGTTTTAACGCTTTAGCTTGACCATCTGGGCGTGGTGCGTAAATCGACTTAAAGCGACCATCGCTTGAAGTACCAATACCTTTAAGTACGGCGTAAACTTTATCACCATCACGTTCAGCATCTTCCAAACGCTTGAAAGCCATCATACCGATGCCTTCACCAATCATCATACCTTTTGAATCATTATCAAATGGGCGGATGTCTTCACCTGTTGTAAAAGCAGGAGTTTTTGAAAATGACATATACATAAATGGTGAATTGTCACAACAAACACCACCAGAGATCATTACTTCAGATCTGTGCTCAAGTAAGTCTGAGATAGCTAGCTTAATCGCCGCTAAAGAACCTGCACAAGCCGCATCAACAACACAGTTAGTACCACCAAAATCAAAACGGTTAGCAATACGACCAGAAATAACATTGCCTAACATGCCTGGGAATGAGTTTTCTTCCCAACCGATATAGGCCTTTTTGAACTTTTCAATGATCATGGCGCGATCAGCTTCTTCAACACCTGACGCTTTTAATACTTTCTCTAATACTGGGCCTTGCAAGCGAGACGTTAATGGCGAAATTTGTTTCTGTCCACCACCTACACCTAACGTAATACCAACTTTGTCACGATCGTAACCAGACCCATCACCAATACCTGCATCGTTTAATACTTCACGTGCAACTACTAAAGACAATAACTGAGCGATATCAGTTAACTCTAAAATGTTTGGTGGCAAACCAAATTCCATTGGGTCGAAGTCTATTTCTGGTAAGAAACCACCACGTTTACAATAGGTTTTATCAGCCTCTTTTGGATCGCTCGAGTAATAATCATCCTTTGCCCAACGATCACTGGGTACATCTTTAATTGCATCGACTGATTCAAAAATGTTGTCCCAGTAGTTTTCTAAGTTCTTTGCATCAGCAAAGATAGACGCCATACCAACAATGGCAATAGGACATTCTTGAAGACGAGAATTAAACGCTTTTTCGTCTGCTTCATTCGTTACAGGGTTATTAGATGTGCTTTGCTTTTTAGCCATTGTGGTTTCTCTAAAGTTGTTATTTGCTTGCATTTTCGTTATCCGTTTTGGTATCTGATGTGTTTAAGTATCAGTGCCGTGAAAGTTTTTTGATGAGAACGATGTTGTTGCCTCATCAGGACTTTCATTTAATAAACGAAAACGACTTAAAAATTCATTATAATTTCCCGCTAAAATTCGGCGGATATGAAAAGGTGCTTTGGTGAGTACGTAGCTCATGTAACGGCTAGCGGCTTCACTTTCATTGCCATCGTATATATCGACGTATACCCAACCTGACGTAGGGTCATTAGCGATTAATAAATGGCGTTTACTGTGTTGTTCTTTAGCATTTTCTGAAAAATAAGGTATTTGAGTCACTTTGACTTGTACGACTTCATCTTCACTTAAATCGTTAGCGCGATTTAACACTTCACGCATTGCTTTAGGAGAGAGATCTGAAATAAGTTGCTGGTGCTCTTGGGTATCTTCTAACAATACTTGCACTGTTGTTGGTTCTGCAGCGCTGGTATCGTCTGCATTGTTGCTCTCACCATTATTTTCCATGTCTGCAAGGCGAGAAACACCGTGACGCTTTAAACATCGCTGTAAGCCTGCTCGCGATACACTGGCATTAATAAATGATTTACAGACAACCAACAATTCATCAAGAGAAAGTAATAAGCGTGTTCTAAGCTCAACCACAACATACTCTTGTGCTTCACTTAAGGTAGTGTTTAATTGCTTTGGTACGTGAGACGCATCAGCGAGAGAGGCTCGTTTACGCCATTTACGGATGGTAGATTCTGACACCTTTAATAGACGTGCAAGCACGGCCGTGGGTAAGTCAGATTCATGGATGAATGCTCTCATCTCTGGCGTGGTAGTTGCGTTAGCGTGTTGAGTAGATGCCGTTTTTGGTTGCTTGCTCATTATCATCCGTCTAATATTTACCATCAATAATTATTCGTAAATTACTTAACGCGGCTAATATACACACGTTTCAAATCCAATACAATCACCCGATACAAGCTTTTCTAATTTATAGACTAAGGTATGAGTTGAACTGTTCGACCAGTCAACCACCAATCTGTTCTATTACGAAAGAATTAGTATTAATTGCTATCACTAATGACAGACAGCGGGTTTGCGCTAAATCAAACAACTTAAAAAAACTCATAAAAACGAATTACCCCCTGCACTGTTTATGATAAAATATTGCCTCACCAGATGAACCACGCAATAAATCAACAACACAAGCCACCGATACTTTTATGACTTCTTTTTCTCAATCTGAACTCTCCACTCGAACAAAAGAAAAGCTCGACCTTGCTGCCAATGAAATTCATATATGGGTAACCAAACCGGAAGAGTTACTCGGCAATGATGAGTTATTAGCAACCTACTCAACATTATTAACGAGTACAGAAACAGCCAAACAGCAACGATATAAGTTTGCTAAAGATAGACACGATGCCTTGATTACTCGTGCTTTCATACGCGATTTATTATCTTATTATGCTGATGTAGCACCGCAAGATTGGCAGTTTGAAAAAGGTAATAAAGATAAACCTGAAGTTATTAATTGCCCACTGCCACTGCGCTTTAACATCAGCCATACAAAAAATCTTATAATTTGCGCGGTAACGCTTGAGGATGATATCGGTTGTGATGTTGAAAATACCGGACGCAACAATAATGTATTAGCGATTGCTGAACGTTATTTTTCTTCTAAAGAAATAGATGAACTTTTTGCGCTGCCAGAAGCACAACAACGCAATCGGTTTTTTGATTATTGGACATTAAAAGAGTCTTATATTAAAGCTTGGGGTTTAGGTTTAGCGATACCACTCGCTGATTTTAGTTTTGAAATTAACGATACCGAACATAATCATAACGGTTTATTTACTATCAAGCAGGACATTAACCTAAGCTTTGCTGAGCATAGAGTAGATGAACCACAAATTTGGCGTAGCTGGTTAGTTTACCCAACGGCTGCCATAGATGAAAAACAAGAACACCGCATCGCTGTATCGGTAAGAGCAAGCAGTGACAATCAAAAAACTGACTACCAATTACGTTTCTTTAATACCCTGCCCTTGCTCGGTTATCAGGAAATCTAAAACTACTTTCATTACCTTAGTTATTTTGTTGTGCGTGGGGAAAATAAATCAAGACAACCAAGCGTGCCGAATTTTCACCAGCACAATAGCTATTTAAGGTTTAGATAAAACGCGATTTAGGCAACTAACTCGCGTTTTTTATTTAAGAGAATAAATGAGTTTATTTCGTTTTATAAAAATCCTTTTAATGAGTCAAACTAATAGTACAGAGTCTAAAATTTCTGTTTATCTAATTATTCAGCAGAGCAGAAAATATTATCCAGTAAGCCCAATAACCACAGGTGTAACGGATTATTATTTGAGCGTTGATGCCAGGCAACAATAACGTCAAATTTTGGTGGGTTTTGTTCAATTTCTATCGCAACTAACTTAGGGTCAGGTAATAGTCTCGATGGTAAAAATGCAATGGTGTTGGTCGCTTCAATAATGGTTGATGCAGCAGAGAAGCTAGGCACGGACATCAGTATATTTCTTTTCATTCCTTGTTTAGCAAACCAAGAGTCATGTGAGCCTTTTAAATTCGGTCTTGAAGGCGAGATAACAATTTGTGGCAGCTGTGCTAGTTCTAACAAGCTATATTTTTTCCCGCGATAAATTGAATTACTCCCTGTTACGCATACATGATGGTCTTCAAATAAACGCTTGTTCGGGTAGTTGTCAGGAATAAATTCAGGAAAAGTAAACACAAGATCAAGTTCACCCGTCACCATCAGTTGGTTTAAATTATCCGACTCAAAATCCCTGATGATCACTTTTAGGTTTGGTGCTAACGCATTCACTTGCGTTAATAACATTGGAAGAATGGTGACTAGCGCATAGTCTGATGAACTTATTTGTAATATTCCTGAAAGCTCAGCAGGGTTGAATTTTTCGCCGGTAATTAAGTTGTCGATATCCGCCAATATCTGATTTACCCGATGTTCCATCTTTTCTGCCACTTGTGTTGGAATTACGCCATTACTGGTGCGTATAAACATTTCATCATCAAAGCTATGTCTAATTTTTTTCAGTTGCTCACTAATCGCTTGTTGAGTTAAGCCCATAATATGAGCAACTTTTGACAAATTTCTTTCCTGAAGTAATAGCTGTAATACGCGCAGTTGTTTAATGTCTAGTCGATTGATACCACTCATTTTTGTATCTCCAACAAGTTTATATTGTTTTCATTTGTATGAAAGGAAGATTAGCATACATCCCATCAAGTTAATTCGTTATTTATTGAGCTTAATTGGACCTTATTATGTTATTGAATGCCGCAAATCAAAATCAGCCGACCATTGCAGCTGAAATCAATTATATCAAGCCAAATATTCAAGCGACGTTTGATTTATCAACAAGCATAAAAAGTGCCGACACACTTACCGAACAAGTGGATAAACGCGTGGTTGAAATTACGGATGCTCGTTTATTAGCGAAAACTGCGACACTGAAAGAAGATGGTTTTGGTTTAGTTGCCAATAAATATCATATGACTGATTATTTTGATGACGCCATGGTTAGCACTGAACTTTATCCGCAAATCATCAAACATCTTATGAGCTTAACCAATGCCAGCAAAGGCGTGGTATTCGACCATACAATTCGTTCGGTTGAAGACAAGCTTCATCGCGCTGAAAAACGCTCTCCTATTCATACGGTACACAACGATTATGTCGCTAGCTCTGCACAACATCGTTTACATATTGAACTTGAAAAACAGGGCTTAAAGGCGAGTGATTATCATCGCTATCAATTTATTAATACTTGGATACCGCTAGTTGATGTGGTGTTAGACAGCCCACTTGCATTTGCGGATATGCGCAGTGTTACTTCAGAGCAATCGCATTTGCTTCAGGTTGCATATCCTGATCGTGTTGGGGAAATTGAAGGTTTTAGTTATAACCCAAACAATCGTTGGTTTTATTTCTCTCGAATGACATCGAAAGAACAACTTAATTTTAAAGTATTTGATAGCGACAAAAGCAATGCAGTTAATAGAACTCCGCATAGTGCTTTCTTACTGCCTTCGGTGGCTGAAAACGTGCAAAGTCGCGTCAGTATTGAGTTGAGAACTATTTTGTTATTCAACAAATCAATCAACTGAAATCATATTAAAAATAGCCTATGTGGAAATACCAAACTTTAGCCACGTACGTAACAAACAGCACAAGAACATTATAAATCAAGCACTTAGTGGTGCTAGTAATGCTGAAAAAGCGGTGACAGCATTGGAACTCATTTATTAGTCACCGCTACGATTATATTAACTTTATTTTGGAGTAGTAACGCATGACATTTTCACCTTTATTTACAGCAACAGAGCTTGGCCCTTATACCCTTAAGAATCGTATTGTTTTTCCGCCATTAACACGTTCTAGAAGCTCTCAACCGGGAAATATTCCTAACCAGTTGATGGCTAATTACTATTCGCAACGTGCTGGCGCTGGCTTTATGGTCACTGAAGGCACTCAAATTGAACCAAGAGGGCAAGGTTATGCGTGGACACCCGGTATTCATAGTGCCGAGCAAGTTCAAGGATGGAAACAGGTAACACAAGCAGTACACGATGCGGGTAGCATTATTTTTTGTCAATTGTGGCATGTTGGTCGTGTTTCTCATACATCAATACAACCAAACCAAGCAGCACCTGTTGGTCCATCAGCATTGAAAGCTGATGCGGTTAAAGTTTTTATCGAAACTGCACCAGAGCAAGGCGCATTAGCTGATCCAAGTGAGCCTCGGGCATTATCAACTCTTGAAGTTGAGGAGCTGGTGCAAATGTACAAACAAGCTGCGGTAAATGCTAAAGAAGCCGGCTTTGATGGCGTTGAATTACATTGCGCTAATGGTTATCTGGTGAATCAATTTATTTCTGAACATACCAACGATAGAACTGATAAATATGGTGGTAGCTTAGAGAATCGCTTACGATTTTTAAAGGAAATAACGCAAGCCGTTGCTGACGTTATGGGGGCTGAAAAAGTAGGCGTAAGGTTCGCGCCATTATTTGAAAGTACTGATGAAGTGCGGGTTTATTTAGGTTTAGTAGAAAGCGATCCGCATGCAACCTATATCGCAGCCATTAAAGCGCTAAATGATATTGGTATCGCTTATTTATCACTTGCTGAAGCGGATTGGGATAATGCGCCTGATTTACCTGAAGACTTCTACAAAGCCGTAAGAAACACCTTTGACGGTTTAGTGATGTATGCCGGTAAATATACGCCAGAAAAAGCATTAAAAATCTTAACTGAAGGCAATGGTGATATTTTTGGCTTCGGTCGCCCATTTATAGCTAACCCTGACTTACCAGAGCGTATTAAGAACGAATGGTCGTTAAACGACGTTGACCCAACAAGCATGTATGGCGGCACTGATAAAGGTTATACCGATTACCCTGTGTACGCTTTATAAGCCGTTTTTATAAAAGCGGGGCATGAATTATTTTCTGCTTAGACCAACGTATTTATAAATTACTTTTTTGAAAAACTTTAGGATATAACAATGTTAAATTTCAGTTTTAAAAACCCAACCCGTATTCATTTTGGTGAAGGGCAAATTGCCGCTATTTCCAAAGAAATCCCTTTAGACGCACGAGTATTATTGGTTTATGGCGGTGGTTCAATTAAAGGTAATGGCGTCTATCAACAAGTGAGTGATGCACTTATAGAACATACTTGGTTTGAATTTTCAGGTATCGAACCAAATCCAACCTATGACACTTTGATGAAAGCGCAAGAAATAATTAAAACAAAAAACATTGATTATTTACTTGCTGTTGGTGGCGGCTCAGTTGTAGATGGCGCTAAATTTATTGCCGCAGCTGCACTTTATGAAGGTGACGATGCTTGGGATATTCTTGCTAAACAGCAAGCCGTCACAAAAGCATTACCTATTGGCGCGATATTAACCTTGCCTGCAACAGGTTCTGAAAGTAATGGCAACGCAGTGGTAACACGTGATGGTAATAAACTACCTTTCAAGAGTCCTTTGCTTTGTCCATTATTTGCGGTGTTAGACCCTAACGTGACCTTGTCATTATCAGATCGTCAAATCAGTAATGGCGTTGTTGATGCCTTTATTCATACCATTGAACAGTATTTAACTTACAGTGTAAATGGCAAAGTGCAAGATCGTTTCAGTGAAGGTTTAATGCAAACCTTGATTGAAGAAGGGCCTAAAGCGTTGTTACCTGCAACTAAAGAAAACTTAGAAGTTCGAGCCAATATTATGTGGTCGGCAACGATGGCGCTAAATGGTCTTATCGGCGCGGGTGTACCACAAGATTGGTCAACGCATATGATAGGTCATGAACTTACCGGTGCTTTTGGTATCGACCATGCACGCACTCTATCCATTGTATTGCCTGCGGTAATGAAAGTTCGTAAAGAGCAAAAACGTGAAAAGTTACTACAATATGCAGCGCGCGTTTGGCAGATAACTGATGGTGAAGACAACGCACGTATTGACCAAGCGATCCGTTTAACTGAAGAGTTCTTCGAAACAATGCAAGTACCAACACGTTTATCCCACGTGGATCTTGGTAGCAAAGATATCGACTTGCTGATTGAACGATTAGAGCAACATGGTATGACGGCATTGGGCGAAAATGACGATATTACCTTAGCAATAAGCCGTGAGATTTTATCTCAAGCATTGTAATTAAAAGACAGACATAAGTGGCGTGTGCATTACTTTAAAAGGTTCACACGCAGACTTTTTTAATAGCTCTCAACACTATCTCTTTACATTAGCTCTTTCTTAATATGAATGAACATGATTCAAACAACTGATATAAATCACTAAATGGTTTTGGCATCTAGACCTTTTGGCGCGCCAATAGCTGAAAACTTTACGCTGGTAAATAGCGAAAAACCAACACCTAAAGCCGGTGAAGTATTGCTTCGCACTGTTTTTCTTTCACTCGACCCCTTATATGCGCGGGCGAATGAATGATGCTAAACCTTATGCAGACCCTGTTGCTTTAGATGAAGTCATGGTCGGCAGTAGTGTTTGTCGAGTAGAAGAGTCAAGCCATAGCGATAATAACAAAGGTGATTGGGTTGTCGCTTGTGGTAGCTGGCAAGATATTACCGTTGGCTATTTGCCCCTTCGTCGCTTATTTTAACCAACTATTATTTGCCTCTTAGTGAAGCGTTAGTTTTCGAACAGCGTAAACTTAAATGATAGTTCTATATTCATAAATTGTAACAATTCTAATGGTTTACTTGTTCACTATTTGTGTGTCAAATAGTTCCTTAATATCATTGTACTTTAGCAATGAAACTCTAAAATTATTCGATGGATATAAATACAATGAATAAAATAAAACTACTTTCAATGACTGTTGCAGTTTTTACTTTTTTCTTATCCGCTACTGGTCATGCCGAATCCGTAACAGGTAAAGAATACCAAGCAGTTGTAGAAACGGCTTATAATTATTTTAATGGGGCTGCAAACGGGGATCAAAAGCTTCTTTCAAAAGCCTTTGATTTAGAGTTTGGTCATGTAAAAATGATTAGTGTTAACAAAGAAACTGGAAAAGAAATCATTAGGACTGTTCCGTTAAAAGAGTTCTCTGGTTATTTCAAAAAAGCGACTAAAGATACATGGACAGCGAATATTCTGTCAGTTGATATAGTTGATGACAAAATGGCGATGGTGAAGCTTGGCTTTGATACGCCAAAAACACATTACATTGACTACCTTGTAATGTACAAGCGCGAGAATGAATGGCGCATAATCAATAAAACATTTATAGCAAAGAAAAAATAGTAGTTAAAGTAAACTAACAAGAACTTCAAACGGAAAAAATACAGTTGGCGGTGTTTCTCCCTCAAACATTTTAGCAAACTATTTTTCGCCGCTTAAGGTGACGTTATATCTCTAGGAGTTTGTGTTGATTATTATTGAAACTGAAAGATTATGTGTTCGTCAAGTTACGAATGAGGATGTTGATAACCTATCAAAAGTATTAGCTGATCCTGTCGTAATGCAATACTCAACGGTAGGTGTTCACACCGAACAACAAATCTATGATTATATAGCGAACTGCAAAAATCAATATGACTTAAATGGTTATGGCCATTGGGCAATTTTTAACTCTATTACTGATGAGTTTGTTGGAGTGTGCGGTCTTAATAAACATAAAGTAGATACTGATGATGTTATACATATAAATTATCGTCTTGCTAGGGACCAACAGGGTAAAGGTTATGCTGTTGAGTCTACATTTGGTGTATTAGATTTTGCTAAAAATGCCTTAAACCTTAAAGTGGTGCACGCACTAATAGAGCCAACGAATATTAGCTCTGTTAAAGTGATAAACAGAACAGGCTTTCAATTTATTAAATCTTCTGTATTTCGTGGTTTCGAAGTAGACATATATCAAGTGTCTTTATAAAACGAGATCTAACAAGAACATTAAACGTAAAAATTAAAGTTGGCTGTTTTTTGTTCTGATCTTGTACCACTTTGGTGGGCAATAAATTTCCCCATAACTGGGCGTTATATTCTAAGAGGTTTACATGAAGTTTGCAGTATTATCTGATATTCACAGTAATGTATTTGCATTAGAGGCAGTGATTGCTGACGCAAAAAAACATTCCGTTGATTTGATGGTAAATCTAGGTGACATTCTTTATGGTCCTATTGCACCTAAAGCGACTTATGAACTATTAATGCAATATGAAATAGTTACCATCTGTGGGAATCAAGATCGCCAGATATTTGAGGCGACAGCAGCAGAACTTGCTTCAAATCCGACAATGAAATTTATCATTGACGATCTTGGCGATGAGCCAATTACTTGGATGAAATCATTGCCGTTTGATGCTCAATTAAACGCTGATGTATATTTATGCCACGGCACACCTGACGATGACTTAACCTATCTACTCGAAAATGTTGAGCTTGGCTATGCTCGTTTACGTTCTGATAGCGAAATAATAAAACTTCTAAACGGTCAAAACTCTGCACTTATATGTTGTGGTCATACACATACTCCCAGAACTGTTTCTTTAACTACAGGGCAAACAATCATAAACCCTGGCAGCGTAGGTTTGCAGGCATACACAGATGATGAGCCAATTGTTCATTCAATGGAAAATTTCAGTTCGATGGCATCATATTCCATAGTAGAGAAAACTGAAGATAACTGGAATATTAAACATATAAGAGTACCTTATGATGTAAAGCTCGCTGTTGCAGAATGTGAAAAACGAAATAGAATGGATTGGGTTCATTTTTTAACAACTGGACGGCGAATATAATAATAATTGCAAGAAGGACAAAATACCGTAGGCTTTTTGTTCACTCCGTTAACCTATGTTATCCAACTATAATTTTCCGCTTATGTAAGCGTTACCCCCCTAAGGAGCTCAATTTCAAATGGAATTAGAAATCAACATTATTGACGCATTCACAGATGTTGCGTTTAAAGGAAATTCAGCAGCAGTAATTATTACAAACGACTGGCTATCTGATGAACTTATGCAGTCTATTGCTATTGAAAATAATCTTTCAGAAACCGCTTATGTTAAAAAAATTGATATTCACAATTATGAAATTCGTTGGTTTTCTCCTATCACTGAAATTGATTTTTGTGGCCATGCCACATTAGCATCTTCATTCGTCATTTTTGCTAAAAACGATAATCTACTAAATATTAATTTTTACGCTGAAGCGGTAGGTGATTTATCTGTTACGAAAATGGATAGTGGTTATATTCAAATGGAGTTCCCAAGTAGACCACCTGAAAGTATTAGCGATATACCAGTCGCATTATTAAATGGCCTTTCAATCAAGCCGATGGAAGTTTTATTAAATAACCAAGCATACTTTGTTGTTTATGAGAAAGAGATTGATGTGACTTCAGTCGTTCCAGATAATGAGTTATTAAAGCAACTCGCTCCACATGATGTTGTTGTCACCTCTAAATCAAACGATTATGATTTTGTTTCTCGTTATTTCTGGCCAGCGAATGGAGGTGATGAAGACCCTGTTACAGGCTCTATCCATACGGGTTTAGCTCCTTATTGGGCAGAAAAGCTGAATAAATCTAAACTAATTGCATATCAGGCGTCTAAACGCGGCGGTAAAATAATATGCAACGTTGCAGATAATAAGGTTTATCTTTTAGGTAAAGCTGTGCAGTATTTAAAAGGTACCATTGAAGTTTAGTCGTTCTTACTTTATGACAAGAAGGTCAACAAGGACACGTAACAGTTGGCTACGTTTCGCTTCGCTCCCCAATATTAGCCAACTATTATTTAGCCTGTTATTTGGGCATTATATTGCACTTAAGCATTGGAGTTTAAGTCAACTTCAGTAGTGCAATTAAAAAATTTAACTTTAAAAGGAATAATTAAAGTGCCACATGCCTTCGAGATACAACGACTAATACCCAAGTTATCAATATCTTTAAATAAACTCGTGTTATTGAGCTGCTTGCTTGTGATTATATATTTTGGATGCGAAAGATATGAGCAGCATACCGCTGAGCAAACAGAAACATCGGTCCTGATTTTAACCCCCAAAGTGAATGATATTTATTTCTTAGACTTCAGATTACTCAGTGATAAATTAGAACGAAAAAACAAATATAAATTAGCTAAGGTTGTACGTGTTAGTGATGATAACGTAGCCATAGTTTATGGAAGTTTTTTCTATCAATGACAATATTCTGTGGTAAATAGCATTCAGTATGGTGATTTAAGTAATGATGATTATTTTATGCTACTACCCGAATATATTCCCTTTACCAAAATTAAAGAAATGAGGGATAATGGCGCTATTTATTTGGTTAAACGACCTGTCAGAAGTAAACTCTATGGCAATTTGGTTAGCCACTAATTAATATTAATATAACAAGGAGTTAAAGTTTTTCTATCTACATGAGCTAATAATTAGCCTGGCAATTTAAAGGAATAAATTCATGTGTAATAAAAATAAATATCTGTTAACAGTATGTCTATCTCTAATCAGTGGTTGTAGTTCAAGCTCTTCATTCCAAAGCAATGCTAAAGTACCCGAAACTAATTATTCACAAAACAATTCGAATGAATGCATTAAAATTGATCCAGTAAATACATCATTATTAACATTGGGAGTTACAGGTTTAGCTACTTTAAATCCTATTGCTGCCCTTATTGTTGGTGGCGCAACGTATTTTACAGTAGACAGTGGAGTTTTCGACTGCAATAAGAGTGACTAATTAAAGCTAATAAATAAGAAGTAAATCAGTTGGCTGTTAAGTTCCTCCACACTTTAGCTAACTGATCCCTACCCATTAATCGAACATTAATTGGGCATTATACAAACACAACATTCAGGATGAATATATATGTTTCGATGGCTTATCTATGTTTTTATACTCGCAAATTTAAGTGGGTGTGTTACTCCCGTCAGCTCAAGCTGTATGGATTCACAAAAACACCAAAACCCAAATGCTAATACCCCTCACAACACCAGCAAGTGCAGCGCTACCGATGCAGCCGTATATGTTATGGCCGCAACACTTAAAACCTTAGAAGATAAAACAACTAAGGCAGACGTTAAAGAAGCGGTTAAGTGTTCTGATATGGTAGGAAAATCTCAAAAAGAATGTGTTCGCAAAGAGAAAAAATCATATGATCCTTTAGATGAATTGTGAGTCAAATTTATATAACAAGGCATTAATTTACCAAGGAGTAGGTATGTCGTTCAGAGGGAATAAATTCTATATTGCTAGCTTTATTATATGTACAATTCTGGCAATTATAGTGCAGCAAATGCGAACTGATCTTTTTGGTATTAATAACCTTTTGGATACATTTCTAGGTTCTGCTCCAAGTTTTTTATATTTATTTGGAATCTTATCTGTTATTCCAATGGTCCAACCAAACATTAAAAAATTGAATAAGTCTGTTTTAATAGTTACCGCGGGGGCATTAACTTATGAAATAGAGCAATACTGGACTTCAATGTTTTTTGATTTAAGTGACATTATTGCAACAATACTTGCTGCCTTGTTAATGATTTTTTTACATAAAATAATCGCAAGGTAGTATAACAAGCGTTTTAACGAGGAGGTTTTATGCAATTAAATATTAAGGAAGCCCGTTCTAGTTTTGCTGGTGATATGTCAGCTGTATTTGCTAGTATTTTGACTGGATCCACTATGAGTGGCTATGAAATAAATTATAGTTTCTTTATTAGTTCATTTGATATTGTTCCTGGGTTAATAAGCTTTATTATTTTTGCTTTAGTGCTCTATCCATTTAAGAAGTTTTTTGGATGGTTATATTCGGCCTCTCCAGAAAATAAGAGATAAAAAATAGAAAGTGTTACTGGTAACTGAGCTAACAAGAATTTCAAACGTAATAACATAGATGTATGTTTTCATTGCGATAACCTTTTAGCCAACTATTTTTCCGCTTAAAGTAGCCATTAATGCAGGCCATCTATTCAAATGATTAGCCTTTATCGCTTCGACATTTTATTTATAGTGTGGTCCTTGTTTCTGTTTCCTTTTGTGGTATTTTAGAAACATAAAATATTTTGTATTTTTGGTTACACTGTTTTTGCCTAAATGGATTTAGTGCACTTCGCTTAACTCCCCCTAGGTTTTATAACGACTGTTTATATTTTCGCTAAATCAGTTTTATATAAACGACTCAAATTCATGGCTTGCTGTAAAGCAGCGTTCGGCTTCAATGATACTTAAAATTTTAGCCAACAATTACTTGGTCTGCTATTTGGAGTTCATGTGTACAAGGAAAGTTTAGGTTTGTGGAATTGTCTGAGTTACTTAAAACGAGATATTAAATTTAGAGCTTTCTTAATTGCTTTAGGTTTATTGATTGGTACTCACCTTTTAATAAGTGATAACCTCGATCAATTTAGTTTATCTAGATTCAAGGAAGGTGCGATATTTATGATTATTATTATCTGCGTTTTTATTCCTTGGCATTTATTTGATAAAGAAGATTGATGATGCGCCTAATGTACACTTGAAAGCTAATAAATAAGGATACAAAACAGTTAACTTTTTTTGGTCCTCAACATTTTAGCCATCGATTATCTGTCACTTAAGGTGGCGTTATATTTTACAAGGAAGTTATATGAAACATTTAGCATTATCGTTATTTTTTAGTTCTGTATTAATTGGTTGCCAATCCCAATACCTTATACAACCAGCCATTGAAATAGAGGAACCTGAGCTATCTAAATATTGGATAGCAAAAGATGGTGGAATTTCCTTTAAAGCATCTTCCGGTAAACTACCAAGTGAAAATGGCACAGTATTTATAAACTACCTTATTGATTCAAACGGTAAGGTTTTTAATCTAAAGGTTGTCAATTCTACTCCTAGTGACGCATGGAATAAAATTGCACTTAAGTTGTTAAAACGAACAACATATATAAATACTGAAACCAATTTAATTAAGGCCCCGGTAATAGTTACAACGAAAGTTGTATTTGATATATATTAAAATATCATCACTAATCAACATAATGCGCAGCCCTTGGTTTCGCTTCGTTTAACATTTTAGCTTACTATTGCTAGCCTTTTGATGAGAGGTTTATCTGTAAAGGATTATCAAATGTCTCAAGTAGTCATTAAAAAAGAAATTCATTGGCCGAGTTTATTCTTCTTTTCAATCGCAATATCTAATTTCATTTCAGGTATTTATCAATCAATGCCATCTAATTTTTTATTAGCCATTGGTTTTTGTTGTATGGGTTATTCAAGTATCCGTTTTCTCCCCTCAAAATTTTTTACCCAAAAACTTTCTTTTGCTAAAAAACCTGAAAAAAATTGTCGTAAAGTTGACTTAATAATTCAACTATTCGGTTTTGTATTTGTTGTGATTGGATTAGTTGTGCAATATATTTACGTATAACAGTTAACAAATATCCCCCTTTTATTTGGGCATTATGATGAGTCGATAGAGTAGTGTTAAATTTTAAACTTTCCTCCATATGGGGATTTGCCGGAATGGCAATTGGATTATGTGCTTTTTTATTTAATTACTACATGGTCCCAATATCATTACCAGGATATAAAGTATTAGTTTCTCCTGCTATATTCACTCTACGTTTTTTTAGTGAAGAAACTTATTTTGCGCCAAAAATGATACTTTTTCTTTCTGGCCAATTTGTAGAGTACTTTTTATTGGGTTGTATTGTTCAACTTATTAAACAAATAACACTACGTAAAAATAAGTCATAATAAGCTAGTTGATATGACAGAGAGCAATTGGCTTTTTTATTCCTCAACAATTTAGTTAATCATATTTAGCCTATAAATCTAACCTTTGCTTACCCTATTCAATCGATTACAGGAACTTTTAATGCGAAATATCTTTCTTACTATTATTTCATTCAGCCTTTTTATTTCTTCGGCGAGTGCCAGTTATATTGATGGTAATTTATTGAAATCAATGTCTGTTGCTCCAGTTAGCGAAAATGCCCATCTGCAATTTGTAGGGTATGTAGTTGGAGTTATTGATTCAAATAAACAAAATAACTTATGTGTAGATGTTCCACCAAATGAGTTAACTCCCTTATTAGATACCGTAATAAATTACCTCGCTAATAATCCTGAAAAACTTAATGCCTCTGGTAGTGATTTAATTGTTGAAGCCCTTATTCCAAAATACTCATGCACGTTTACACCAAAAAGCTAATAAGATATTCAAACGGATAATTTACAGCTGTTTGATGCTGAGGCGTTGTATTAATTAATGAGGTTAAAAGTAAATGGAAATTAGAGCTATTTCTTGGAAACAAACTATATCACTTCGTCAGAGTGTATTATGGCCAAATGAACCGCCTGAATATTGCCATGTAGAGGGAGATTTAGACGCATCACATTTTGGTGTATTTATTGACGGATTACTTATTTGTGTCGCTTCTATTTATTTAACTTCAAACAGTGCTCGTTTACGTAAATTTGCTACCGATACCCGATATCAAAATCAAGGAATTGGCTCCAAAATGTTGGAACATATTATTCAAACGTTAAGAAATAACTGCATAGAAATATTTTGGTGTGATGCGAGAGAATCAGCTATACCCTTTTATGAGCGCTTTGGTATGCAAGCATCTAGTGAGCGTTTCTATAAAGCAGACCTACCCTATTACAAAATGGAAGTTATTTTATACCAGAAAAATTCAACGTAACTCGACGTAATGTTTATTCCTTTGATAGGAGCTTGGTTCCCTATTAAAATATCAAGATAAGCATTATATTAAATACTTTTTTCTATGAAAAAATGATGAGGTTGTAATGAAACGAACTATAATATTGTTTGATATAAATGAGACGGTACTTAATCTCAGTGCATTAAAACCCAAATTCAAAGCTACTTTTGGTGATGAAAGCGTGATGGCAACATGGTTTTCTATGCTTTTGCACTCATCTACCGTTTGTATCATGACAAGCGTAAAGACTGATTTTGCTACTTTAGCGGGTACTATGCTTGAATCGATTGCCGCTCGCATGAGTATAAAGCTGTCTAAGGCAGCGCGTGATGATATTCTTGCTGGTTTTGCTAACCTGCCCCCTCACAATGATATTAAGCCAGCGCTAGCTCAGTTAAAGTCTGCCGGTTTTCGCACTGTCGCTTTTTCAAATTCATCTCTTAATTTAATATCGACTCAAATTACCAATGCAGGTTTAAAGGAATACTTTGACGATATTATTTCAGTCGAGGAAACAGGTAGCTTTAAGCCTGATCCTACTGTCTATAAATTTGCGGCTAAACGATTAAATCAACCACTGGAGTCTTTGAGGCTTGTCGCTACTCATGATTGGGACACTCATGGCGCTTTGTCTGTAGAAATGAGAGCAGCTTACATTAATCGTTCAGGTGCTGTTTATCATCCGCTGTACCGCCAACCTGATATATATGCGACAACAATGGAAGATATCGTAAAACTAATTATCGAAAAAGATGATTAAATTACAACACTAGAAGCACTTAACACGAAACCACCCCCTTAGTTATCAATAAGTCTTTAAAGACAGTAGACTTGTCAACTCAGCTATAATTTAGCCTTAACATTTAGCTTCTTAATGAGGCATTGAGATACAAATGTCAGATTTTTCCACTCTACTTAACGAAGTAAGACGCTGCACCATTTGTGCTTCTCAACTAGAACATGGAGTACGACCTGTTCTACAGGTTCACCCGAAGGCAAAGATATTGATTGCTGGTCAAGCTCCTGGCCTGAAGGTTCATACATCAGGTGTGCCTTTTGACGATGCAAGCGGTAAACGTTTACGTGAGTGGCTGGGGTTATCACGAGAAGAGTTTTATGATCCAGAAAAGGTTGCTATTTTACCTATGGGTTTTTGCTTTCCTGGATCCGGAAAAACAGGCGATCTTGCGCCGCGAAAAGAGTGCGCGCCAGCTTGGAGAGAGAAAATACTCGCCCACCTCAAGCAAATAGAGGTCACTATTGTGCTTGGCAGTTATGCACAAAAATACCATATGGGCTTAAAGAACGCTTCGGTCACTGATTTGGTCAAATCGTGGGAAACCTATTGGCCAAATATCATTCCTCTTCCTCACCCTAGCCCTAGGAATAACATTTGGCTTAAGAAGAATCCATGGTTTGAGATAGAATTACTGCCAGTGCTTCGAAGTCGCATTCGAGAATCATTAAAATAGTATCTAATAAGACTTACTTAAAACCAGACAGAACAGTTGCTTTAGTTTCGTCATTTAACATTTTAGCTACCAATTATTAGCCTCTTAATGAGGTGTCTTCAACTTAAAATAGACTTACCTTTATATGAAAAAAAATTTATTAAATGGTCAACATCTGTCTCTCGATGAACAGATAGCTTTATTGTCTGAATTTGTAATGACAATTGATGGAATGCCCCAGATATTAGAGAAAATCAATCACCTTCCCAACGCATGGGTAGGTGCTGGCATTATATTTCAAAATGTATGGAATGTAATTCATGGCTATGATTTCAATACATTTATAAAGGATATTGATGTCTTATATTGGGACGAGAATGATTTAAGTTGGCAGTCAGAAAATAGCTATATTCAAGCGTTAACTGAATCTCTCTCTGAGATGAATATTCCATTCGATGTCAAAAATATTGCTAGAGTACATTTATGGTATGAAGAGCGTTTTGGTATACCGAAAGCTCGATATCATAGTGTTCAAGAATCAATATCTACTTGGCCTGTTATTGGTGCGTGTATGGCGATGCGGATGAACAAAGGCCAATTAGAGTTTATAGCTCCTTTTGGATTCCAAGATATGTTTTCTCTTAGGGTGAGACCAAATAAAATTTTGGTAAACCAAACCATTTACGAAGGCAAAGCGATAAAATGGAAAGAACAGTGGCCTAAACTATCAGTAGAAAACTGGTAATTTTTCATAACAAACTGTTAAATAAGGATAAAATATATTTGGCTTTTTCTTCTGTGTCGCTTATTCTAGTTACCTGAATTTTGCCCATTATTTGGGTGTTAGTTTTTAAACAAATAACGTAGTAGTTAAGGATTGTATATATGTCAGCATTGATTCTAGATGGGAAAAGCGTTACTAAAAAGTCTGAAGAAGATTTGCGCTCAAGAGTTGCACGCCTTAAGGAATTGAGTAATGGTGCCGTTCCTATCTTAGCCACAATTCTAGTGGGAAATGATCCTTCTTCGGCAACCTATGTAAAAATGAAGTCGAATGCTTGTACCCGAGTTGGTATGGACTCGTTGAAAGTTGAAATGTCTGAAGAAACAACGACAGAAGAGCTATTAGCTGAAATTGCAAAACTAAATGCCAATCCAAATATTCATGGCATTCTTTTACAGCACCCTGTGCCACCACAAATTAATGAAAGACAGTGCTTTGATTCCATAGATTTATCTAAAGATGTTGACGGGGTAACTTGTTGGGGTTTTGGTCGTATGGCAATGAATGAAACCTCTTATGGCAGCGCTACGCCAAAAGGAATAATTCGAATTTTAGAGGCATATGATATTCAACTAGAAGGTAAACATGCTGTTGTCGTTGGTAGAAGCCCTATTCTTGGCAAACCAATGGCAATGATGCTGCTTAATAAAAACTGCACGGTTACTATTTGTCATTCAAAAACAGTTGGACTTGATAAAATCATCAAGACTGCTGATATCGTTGTAGGCGCTGTCGGTAAGCCTGAATTCATCAAAGCTGATTGGATTAAAGATGATGCCGTAGTGATAGATGCTGGGTATCATGAAGGTGGTATCGGAGACATTGAGTTACAGCCCCTTATGAGTCGTGTTAAGGCATATACTCCTGTACCTGGAGGCGTAGGGCCAATGACAATAAATACCTTGATCTATCAGACTGTTGAAGCATGTGAGTTAAAATTAGCACAATAATGCAGACTAAAAAATAATTGAAATAGACAAAGATAGTTGCTTAACTTTCATCATTGACGAATAACCAGCTATTTTTTTCCGCTTAAATAAGCGTTAGATAACACGGAGGTTCTATCAGAATATGAATGGATTTTTAGTTATTGCAGGTACCTTAAATGCGATAGTCGCCATTATCCATATTGGTTGCATTTATTTTGGTGCTCCTTGGTATCGTTTCTTCGGTGCCGGAGAGAAAATGGCTGTTCTTGCTGAGCGAGGTAGTATTCAACCTACCTTAATCACCAGTGGTATTGTGCTTGTTCTCTCTCTCTGGTCGCTTTATGCAGCAGGTATTACTTTTCGCTTACCATTAATCCGTTTAGCCCTGATTCTGATTACTCTAATTTATTTCGTTCGCGGTATTGCTGGTTTCTTTTTCATTAGTTCACCTATGGGCCGTTCTCCTGAATTTTGGGTATGGAGTTCATTGATTTGTTTAGGTTTTGGTCTTATTCACCTCATTGGCTTAAAACAGCAATGGGCAAGTTTATAAGTAAGGTTAATCGAGCAATCTAAAAAATGGATAAGATACTGATATCTGTATTCATCCCTCAAATTTTGCTCGGAAATATTTAGCTAATTACAATAACCTCAGCATCTCCTTAAAAATATAACATTTTAGGTTTACTACGATGAATCTATTTGTTGTAATAGATTACCAAGCAATGGAAGTGCTTATGTCATATTATGCCCATCTATCTTCTTCATGTTTAATAATCATTTGCACTAATTTTTAAAGTTACGCGTTCAAGCAACTAACAAAGCATTATATTTGACGCTCAACGCTTGGATTCGTTTAGCCAACTATATTTAGTCACTTAAGGTGGCGTATACTTATTTAGGGTTCTGTTGTGAAATTAGAAGAAGAATACTCACTTTATTTAGATTGTATTAGGTTTTTAGCTGCCCTTTTTGTCGTTATAGCTCATTTTATTCAGTATGGAATTATAAATGAATCTATTTCATATTACGTGCCTGAATTAGGCCGAGAAGCAGTTATGATTTTCTTTGTGCTTTCTGGGTTTGTAATAGCTTATACATGTGATATTAAGAAACCATCACTCAGCGAATATGCTATAGCTAGAGCAGCCAGAATTTATTCCGTAGCTTTACCCTTATTATTAGTTTCATTTTTTATTGTTTACTTATATTCAATTTTTAATGAAAAAGAATATTACCAAATAACTAAAGCTTACCTGTATATACCTTTTCACAGCTTATTTCTTGGCGAAATTTGGAACATATCTGAAACACCAACATGGCTTGCACCATACTGGTCATTGAGTTACGAAGTTTGGTATTACATTTTATTCGCTAGTATTTATTTTTATTCTGGGGTTAAAAGAGTCATAATTTCAGGTGTTATATTTTTATTTATAGGACATAAATTATGGCTACTATTACCTATTTGGTTAGCCGGGGTAGCATTATATAAATACCAAAAAAATGTTTCATTAAATATTATACCAGCGCGACTTGGATGGCTCTTGAGCATTCTACTTCTTATAATTTACAAGTACCTTGATTTTGATTATTCACTTCGTGTCTATGGGAATGAAATTTGGCCATTTGGCTTTTTGAATTTAGGAAGTGCTGATCGTTATTTAAATGATTATTTTTTAACATTTATTGTGGTATTAAATTTTTTATGCGCAAAGCATTCAAAATTTTACTTATTATTAAGTTATAAAAATTCAATTAGACGGTTTTCTACCTATACGTTTACGCTATATTTAGTGCATGCTTTAGTTATGTCTATTTGGGCAAACCTTTATAACCATGATTCAAATAGTCTTGTAGATATTTTTTTGTTAATTAGTGCTATTGCTATTTCTACATACGTTTTTGGTCAACTGACCGAGCATAGAAAGTACTTATTCAATGATTTCTTTACCTATGTTTATAAAAAAACACTTGGTAGGTTTCATCAAGATGTTAAAAGCCCGTATTTGATTTCTAAAAGTTAGCCAGACCTTCGAGCATAGGAATATAGTGACTGAATTTTTTATTACTGTTTGTTCAGCAATATTTAGCCCAATATAAGGGCATAACAACAAAGGATATTTACATGACTGGTGAAATCAATTTAGATACGCTGTTGGCCTCGATGTCACCTAACTTGATGGCAGGTGAATATGTGTTTTGCTCAGTTCAAGGTGATTATCTTGATTTCAATGCCTTATCGCCATTAGCGTCTTTTCGTGAATCAGAAGGATTAACGATAGTCATATCGAAAGAGATGGCACTTGCTAACCAACTTCCTTTTGAGTCTGTATTTCGAGGTATTACCTTAACCATACATTCAAGCCTTGATGCTGTTGGTCTAACTGCGGCAGTTTCAGGTAAGTTAGCCGCTAATAATATAAGCGCTAATGTAATAGCCGCTTATTATCACGACCATATATTTGTACAAACAGACAAGGCTGAGTTAGCAATGAAAGTCTTAAATGAATTTTGTAGTTAACACGATAAACTGACAGAATTCCAACTTGGCTTAATTCGTTATGTACTATTTTAGCCAAGTATTATCAGTGAGTTAACAGCATTATATTTATCTGAGGTTTTGTGAAAAAATTTACTATCAGTCATATTATACCAATCGGACTAATTTATTGATCACTTAGCGAGAATTAAAAGGCTTAGAGGCAAGGCATTGATTGAAGAGAAGGGTTATTCCCTTGTCAAAATCAATAACGCCGCAGGTAAGCCTTTTCAACTCGCCCGTCGGGAGCTCATTAGCAAACTGATAACATCTCAAAATAAATGAAATATAGAATAACTATGTTTACGTTATTTTGTTTGTTATAAGCTCGCTACTGAAGCTCTAAGTTGGCCAATAAATTAATCCGTTTGGTATTGATACAAGCTTAGGTATTTTCCGTGTTTCCGGTTGTTGGTGTAATGAAAACCAAGACACTGAAAATTGATATAACCTCAATTGAGCTGATGGGCACAGATGGTTGGGTTTTACTAAATCACGCCAGTGACAATGTTATTAGTTTAATTACAGAGTTAACCCCTACCCTTACTACACACTTACTCGCTAAGAGTAAGTAAATATAACGAGTAATCCATCATGACCCGCGACAATGAGTTTGGATCATGTAGCGCGATTTAAAAGGATAATTATGACTATTAATGTTAATTGGCAAGGAGATTGTCGCTTCAAGGTTATTACAGAAGATGGATTCGAGGTTTTCATTGATGCTGACAGTAAATCAGCCCCTTGCCCAACGGAAATATTATTATCCGCATTAGGCTCCTGCAGTGCGACCGATGTCACCCTTTACTTCAAAGATAATGATATTGAACTTAAAGCGCTAAATAACTGTGTAACCTATCATCTGACAGAGAATGAACCTAGATTATATAAATCGATAAATTTACATTTTTCGATTGAAGCTAAGGTTACAGAACCTCAAGTTAAAGCAGCAATCGAAGAAGCCATTAATAAGTATTGTCATGTCTGTTTAATGCTACAACCAACCATTGATATTACTTATTCAGTTGAAATCATTAATTAATAAATTTACATTTAGCAAAATCATGAACATTAAAAAATTTTCAATAGTCACTAATATATCGGCTCATACGCTTCGATATTACGAAAAAATAGGTTTGTTAAAGCAAATTGAACGGAACTCAAGTGGTCATCGCTATTTTACTCAAAAAGATGTGGTGTGGGTTGAGTTCATCAAGCGATTAAAAGAGACTGGAATGCCTCTAAAGCAGATCTTAAAGTATGCAGATTTACGAGCTATTGGTATTTCAACCTCAGGGTTGAGAATGCAAATTCTAGAAGAGCATGCGCTGATGCTAGAAGAGAAAATAGCAGAAGAACAGTCTCACCTTCAAATGTTGAAAACGAAAATACAGCATTACAGTAAAATCATCACGTAAACGTTAACTACTTGACTTAGAGTTAGCTCTAAGTAATAGATTCTAGTTCTTTGAATTTACGCAAAGATTAGAATCGGAGTATTAATGAATAATCAACGATATATATCAGGTCTTGATAAGTTAAGAGAAATTGATGGAGAAGCAGGTCAAAAAGTCATTGATAGTTTGGCATCAATTTCACCAGATTTAGCAAAATATACGATAGAATTTCCTTTTGGTGATATTTACCAAAGGCCAGGGCTTGATTTACAAAGAAGAGAGTTAGCAACAGTTGCCGCCTTAACTACTTTAGGACATTGCCAGCCTCAACTGAATGTACACATTAACGGTGCTTTGAATGTAGGCTGCAAACCAGAACAGATAATTGAAGTTATTATACAAATGTCGGTTTACGCTGGTTTCCCAGCAGCTTTAAATGGCATGTTGGTAGCAAAAGAAGTCTTTACGGAAAGAGGCATAATTGACACAATAAAAAGCGATTAAACAGAATTTAAATAGTTGATTATGTTTCGTCTAAACAATAGTAATCAACTATTTACACCCGTTATCAATCAAGATACATGTATTCATCTATGGTCAATTTTACTTTCAGAATAAGGATACTCTTATGGTTAAATTAATATCTAGCTTTATGATATTTATGTCATTATCTATTCATGCGCAGCAACTCGGTGATACCAGTTTTAAAGCTAAAAACACCATAAAGACTTTTTCAGCCGCACAAGCCCCCATAGTGCTCTTAGATGAAGCACATCATAACTTTCATACCATGGATGGTAGGTATCGACCCTTTGTTGATATATTGCAAAGTGATGGTTATTTAGTTAAAAAACACAAAGAGAGCTTCACTAAAAAATCATTAGCCCATGCTGATATCTTAATAATATCTAATGCATTGAGCGTAAAAAATGTAAATGATTGGGACTTACCTAATTACTCTGCATTTTCCAGAGAGGAAATTGAGGCTGTTTATCAATGGGTAAAAAATGGCGGCTCACTCTTTCTAATTGCGGACCATATGCCATTCCCTAGGGCAGCAGAGAATATGGCTGCTATTTTTGGCTTTCAATTTAATAATGGTTATGTCGAAGAGGTAACTAACAAAGCACAGCTATTTGAACAGGATAACGGTACTTTACTCGCTCATCCAATTTTAAAAGGGACCGGTCTAAAAGAAGAGATTACATCGGTAAAAGCATTTACAGGGCAAGCTTTTTTATCTCCGCCAAACGCTAAACCTTTACTGGTTTTTGGTCATTCGGCCATTTCATATATGCCAACAAAGTCATGGGATTTTCCTGATAATACCCCTGAAATATCAGTTAAGGGTTGGAATCAAGGTGCGACCTTGGAGTTTGATAAAGGCAGAATTGTCGTTTTCGGTGAAGCGGCCATGTTTACCGCGCAAGTTAGTGGCAAAGAAAAAATGAAGATGGGCGTGATTGCTGAAGGTGCTGAACAAAACGAACAATTTTTATTAAATATTATGCTTTGGTTATCAAGAAAAATTTAGCCAACAATATTTACTCCAATAATAACGGCGTTGTTTGTTATTCAAACTTAGCGCTCATTTCTACGATTAATAAAGGTGTTTTATATGGATATTAGTTTATTTGGTATTTTCGTAACGGTTGCTATAGCGCATTTTCTTGCGTTGTTAAGTCCTGGACCAGATTTCGTGCTCGTTGTAAAAAGCGCAATCAGAAACGAAGGTAAAAATGCTATTGGTGTTGCGCTGGGTATATCATCTGCTAACGCATTATATATTGGGTTGTGTTTGATTGGTGTCGGTTCGATTTTAGCCGCCTCAGTCACGATAATGGTGGTACTAAAAATTATTGGAGGGCTGTTTCTAATTTATCTAGCGGTGCAAGCTTTACGTGCTAGTAAAAGCTCATACAACAACTTTGCGTTGGCTGAATCGACTAACGATACTTCCAATAAATCAACGTTTTTAAAGGAGTTCATTACTGGATTTATGTCTGGAATATTAAATCCAAAGAATTTATTATTTTACCTCAGCCTATTTACCGTTGTTCTCACTCCTGACGTAGGTTTTACTTTTAAGTTGGGATTAGGTATTTGGATGACCGTGGTTGTATTTTTATGGGACTTAGCCATTATTTATCTGCTTTCAACACGAACTATACGATCAAGATTTACCAAAGCCGCCTATTACATTGATAAGGTTACGGGTGCATTATTAGGCCTTATTGGTTTGGCTATTGTAAAATCAGCGTTAGTGAAACAGTAGAAAGTTAGAAGGTATCAAATGAATAAAGTATGCTCGGCTTATCTCAACAGTATTAGCCACTATATTTAGCTATTAAGTCACTGTTAGGTTTTTAACAAATCACATCTTGGAGTTTCATGAAAATAAAAATATATCAAGTTGATGCTTTCGCATCACACGTATTTGAAGGAAATCCTGCGGCAGTATGTCCATTAAACGAATGGTTAGATGATGAAGTTCTTCAAAAAATAGCAGAAGAAAACAATCTATCTGAAACCGCTTTTTTTGTATCATCTGCAGCAGGAATTCAGCTTCGTTGGTTTACACCAAGAGGTGAAGTCGATCTGTGCGGCCATGCCACTTTAGCCACTGCTCACGTACTTTATGAGCACTTAGGTTTTAAATCACCAAAGGTAAAATTTCAAACTAAAAGCGGTGAATTGGTTGTCACAAAAAATGATTCAGGTTTTAGTATGGACTTTCCGGCCTCTCACCCTGCAGTTATTGATGCCCCCATTAATTTATTAGCAGGTTTAGGCGACGTTATACCTAAACAAGTTATCGCCTCTTTCGACTATATAATTATTTTAGATAGTGAAGAAGCCGTTAAGAATCTTGACCCTGATTTATCTAAGTGGTTGCAACTCGATCTCAGAGGTGTGGTTGTTACCGCTGTTGGAACCGATGTCGATTTTGTCAGTCGATGCTTTTTTCCTAAACTTGGCGTAGATGAAGATCCTATCACCGGCTCTGCTCATTGTGAGTTAGCCCCCTATTGGAGTTCCAAATTGGGGCTATCATTGTTAACAGGTCGCCAAATTTCGAAGCGAAGTGGGATCGTGCATTGCGAATTGAAAGGTGATCGCGTTGTTTTGACAGGAAATGCGGTAGATTATATGTCTGGTGAAATAAATATTTAGACTTGCTACAGGTATTAGGCAAAGCATACAACTCATAAAGAAAGACAAAACACCATTGGGTTTTGTTCATTCATTACTTATTTGAATCAGCTATTTTATTGCTTGTTATTAACGCGTTAACTGTGAGGTCAACTATGGAAAATCAAATTGATAACCGAATTAATTTATACCAGAGAACGGTAATCTTTAGCCTATTGTTTACGCTAATGGGTTTTTCATACAATGTGTGGCGTATGGAAGTGTCTGAAAATAATAACAATATTAGAACCGCCAGTTTTGAGATGTTGATAAATCTATCGTCTTTAGAACAGTTAGTTTATTCAGCCTATTATGATGAAGACCTAAAGGAAGGAAATCCTAGGAAAGGATGGGTTATTGTCGGATTAATAGATGATTTGAGTGTCCTTACCGATGATGAAGTTAAAACAAAAACCACTGAATTAAAGGATGTTTGGTCCGTTAATTGGGAAACGATTGCTACTAGCCAGCAAACCGTAGATAACATTGTAGGCTCTATTGACTCAGTGAGAGAAGAAATAAAGATCTTACTAAACTCATTGGATTAATGGTTATTGGTTAACAAGTTAGCAGTAATAAGGCAATTGCCCCCGATAGATCAACTTGGCCATTCGTTTCCAACTAAAATTATAGTCACTCTATTGAGTCTGTTAACAGGCCTTTAATTAGCAATATTTCCTACAGGTAACTTTTTAATGACATATCTTATTTTTTGTCATAACCTTTTTGTAGGGGGATTGACTATATTGTTTAGTCACTTATTAACTTATTACTCTACGCTATTAGAAAGATGAGAATATTATGGAAGTTAAAATATTTACTAAAATTTTACGACCAAAAGTAGGCTTTTTACCCAAATCAGATACCGCAACAGATCACGGTTTAGAGGGTGATATTAATCTTTGGCTTGCAACACAACCAAATATTAAAATTGAGAATATTACCCAATCTCAAAGTGGTGGATCCTTTCAACCATCAACAATTGTGGTAAGTATTTGGTATAAATAAGATAAGAGTTAAAAGGCAACAGTTAGTTGAAAACTAGCTGCTCAATGCTACTGATAAAGCCACTTTACTCATGACAAATGACTTATAAACTCTTTCGATATGATATTTTTTAATAAGTGTTTAGTTGACTAGCAACGATCCGCCCATCAATAAATTAATTACTGCTTTTATAATTTAGGACATTTTTCACATGATAGAAGTCATTATTCTTGCTATTGCATTAAGTATGGATGCCTTTGCCGTTTCTATTGGTTTAGGGGCAACCAAACAACAGAGTAAAGTTGCGCCACTAGGCATCATTGTTGCGCTATATTTTGGCTTGTTTCAAGGCATAATGCCTATCATTGGTTACCTTGGTGGCAAAGGGGTATTAAGTTGGGCTGAGTCTTATACGCCGTGGATTGCTTTTTTGTTGCTCTTGCTCATTGGCGTCAAAATGATTTTTGATTCATTTTCTGAAGGAATAGAAGAGGATATCAGTAAGATTACTCATCGTGTGTTATTAATTCTAGCCATTGCCACCAGTATTGATGCTATGGCAGCGGGATTTAGCCTAACGCTTTTACCTGTAAACCCGTTAATCGCTTGTTTGATTATTGCTTCAGTTACCTTTATTTTTAGTTGGTTAGGCGTTTTAGTAGGTACTAAAGGTGGAACATGGTTGGAGAATAAGGCTGAATTTTTCGGCGGTATCACTTTGATAGTAATGGCAATAAAAATTATCATTACGTCATAATATGGGCAAATATAGAAAATATCTTTGAATCTAGCTCTACCATAATCCAAAAAAACACTGAGCTATAGTAATACCAATTGAAATAGGAGCGTTTGTTTATGACACCCCGTGAAGTAATTAATTATGTAGAGTTGCCCGCGAAGGATATTCCAGCAACCAAAGCTTTTTTTGAACGAGCCTTTGCTTGGTCATTTATTGATTATGGTGAAGAATATACTGCCTTTAGCAATTCAGGTATCGAAGGCGGTTTCTTTTTGTCTGAACTCGTTTCAAGTACCCTTAATGGCGCTTGCTTATTGGTTTTACTCAGTGACGATTTAGAGGCTACCGAACAACGCGTTAAAAGTGCGGGAGGTATTATTAGCCAAGCTATTTTCTCTTTCCCTGGTGGACGTCGGTTTCATTTTACTGAGCCTAGTGGTAATGAGCTGGCTGTTTGGTCACCGGTAAAAGCCTATATTGCTTAGCTATTGCACGGTTTAACGCTAGCCCTTAATTTTCGAAAAAAACTTTAAAGCTTAATGAATACGAAAAAACCACAATCTTTATTAAAATCAGTTAATAAAGATTGTGGTTTTTTATTCGCTTCAAGTAATTATCAGTGTTTACTTCACTTTAATGATAGGCAGATTGTTACTGCTCCATTCATTAAAGTCACCTGACAAATGGTCTAACTCATTGAAACCATTTTTTACCAATACTTCTCTAGCAACTTCGGCTCTTCTACCTGAACGACAATAGATAACGACTTGTGTGTTCTTAGCACCGGTCAATTCAGCTAATCGAGCTTCGAGCTCTTTATGTGGAATATTCACCGCATTAGGGATGTGACCCTCTTCGAATTCTTCCACTGTTCTGACATCGAGTAAGATAACCTGTTTGTCATTTTTCATAATCTGTTGCAATTCAGTCTGATTAATATCTTTAGCCGAAACCAGCCATGTAGTGGCTACGGCCAAAACAAAGACGATTGTGGTTGCAATTTTTTTAACTAAAATATGTTTCATGTGTAAGTCTTCCTTATTTATAATTTATCAATGCTAGATATTATACTGCAATTTGGTTCAGCTAAAAAATCTCGCCATTATTTTTTACTAAAAATCATAATGATTGCGCCAAGTAAAGCACTAATGCCAGCCATGATAAAAGCGTTACTCGCCCCTTCTCCGCCTAGCCAAAGTAATCCTGTGATATAAGCGCCAACAGCACCACCAACACCATATACACCACCTAAATAGACACCCTGCCCTCTACTTTGTTGACTCTTAGTAAAGTGCGAAGAAATAAACTTCATACTCGCACTATGGTAAATGGCAAAACTAGCAGCGTGACTTAATTGATTTATTGCAAGCCAGAGTCCTGAGTCGGCAACCACTGGCATCAAAAACCAACGCAAGGCGGTAATAGCTAAACTAAAAACTAATAATGAATTCAAAGAGAAGCGTTTAAACAATGACCCCATATAGATAAAAGCAACAATTTCAGCTACAGCGCCCAGAGCAATGAATAAGCCAACGGCCACACCAGAGTAGTCAAAATCACGTAAAAACAGTGCAAAAAAACCATAATAAGGCGCAAAGCTAATTTGTAATAATAAACCCGCGATAAAGAAGCTTATAAAACGACCATCAATGAGTTTATTAACAATAGGCTCAGGAGCATTGGCTTTGCCTTTATTTAACTCTACCCCTTTTTTAGGCGTTAGTAACAAAGTGCTGATAAATAGACCGGCCAAAATAATAACACCTAAGCTGGTAAATACTTGATAACCTAAACGACTTATTGCCTCACCTGCCACTACTGCTAAGACAATAAAACCCAAACTTCCCCATAAACGAATACGTGCATAGATTTTACTGCTGTGTTTAGTTGAATTTAACGTGTGCACTTCCAGTTGCGGTAGAATTGCGGTCCAAAACAAGGTAAAAAGCGCCAGACAAAAGGTAATTGGCCAATACTGACTGAACCAATAGAGTAAGCTAAAACTAACCAGTGCTAACAAAGCACCGAGTCGTATAATAAATAGAGGTCGTGCTGATTTATCTGCAAATGTTGCCCATAAGCTTGGCGCAACAATTTTTGTTGCAGTCATAATGGCAAGAATTTCACCGACTTGGCGAGAGTTAAAACCTTGACCATCAAGGAAAATAGCCAAGTAAGGTGAGATTAAACCCAGCAGAGCAAAATAAAAAAAGTAACTCGAAGATAATCGAACAAACATCATGTTGAAAGGAATCAAGCGTATGAGCCTTACGATGAAAAGAAAAGGAACTAATGCAGGGGTTTAGTGAGTAAACTGAAGCCTACTCACTAAACTAAAGATTGTTATTGTTTATGCTTCAATGTCAGGTGTATTACATTGAACATCAGCATTTTGCCCACGATGACGAAGGAAGTGATCCATTAAGGTCAACGCTAACATTGCTTCAGCAATAGGTACAGCGCGAATACCGACACAAGGGTCATGACGACCTTTGGTGATGATGTCCGTCGCTTCGCCCGTTAAATTAACCGTTTTACCACTTACACCAATACTTGAAGTTGGTTTAAGAGCCAAATGCGCAATAATTTGCTGACCTGATGAAATACCACCTAAAACACCACCTGAGTGGTTTGTTGAAAAACCTTCAGGGGTAAGTTCATCTCTGTGCTCTGAGCCTTTTTGATTTACTACGGCAAAACCATCACCGACCTCAACACCTTTTACGGCATTGATACTCATCAAACCATGAGCAATATCAGCATCTAAACGGTCAAAGATAGGCTCGCCTAAGCCAACAGGTACATTAGTGGCTACAACAGTCACTTTCGCGCCAATAGAGTCTTTTTCTTTAATGATGTCACGAAGGTACTCACCAAGTTGTTCAATTTTAGTTTCATCAGGGAAGAAGAATGGGTTGTCTTCTACGCTCGACCAATCAACGGTATTAACATCAAACGGAGCACCCTTTGGACCACTGGCAACAATATCACCAATTTGAGTAACACAGGCTTGAATGGTCATGCCAAATTTTTCAGCGAGGTATTTTTTTGCTATTGCGCCGGCAGCAACACGCATCGCTGTTTCACGTGCAGAAGAACGTCCACCACCTCGATAGTCACGTAGTCCGTATTTTTGCCAGTAAGTGTAATCTGCGTGACCCGGACGGAAACTGTCAGCAATGTTGCCATAATCTTTTGAACGTTGGTCGGTATTTTCAATCATTAAACCAATAGGCGTGCCTGTGGTTTTACCTTCGAATACACCTGAAAGAATTTTTACTTCATCCGCTTCTCTGCGAGCAGTAGTATATCGAGAGGTGCCAGGGCGACGTCTGTCTAAATCAATTTGTAAGTCAGCTTCAGTTAACTCAAGCCCTGGTGGACAACCATCGATAATGGCGCCTAATCCTAATCCATGACTTTCACCAAATGAGGTGACTGTGAATAATTTTCCGAAGGTATTACCTGACATTGAACATTACCGCCTATTAATTTAATTTTTAAAGCTACGAATACACTTTATTTTTTGTATCCGCTATTTTTAATACTAACTAATTTTCACTATCAGCTTAGATAGATGTTATTACTTAGCTTACTTTTATTTTATACGTTTATGCTGTTTTAAGTGCAGCTAAAAAAGTTTCTGCATGTTGCTCTAACTGCGTTTTATTTAGCATAAAGACACCATGACCACCGCGTTCAAAGGTCAACCAAGTAAAATCGACCGCTGGGTAGAGAGCTTCAACATGATATTGTGAGTTACCCACTTCGCAAATGAGTACGCCATCATCATTGAGGTACAGCGCACTCTCTGCCAAGATAATTCTAACAATATCTAAACCGTCTTCACCACAGCCTAAACCCATTTCGGGTTCATGGGTAAATTCTGCAGGTAAACTATCAATGTCTTCTTGATCAACATAAGGCGGATTAGTGACAATTAAATCATATTTTTGTGCAGTAACCCCAGAAAAAACATCAGATTGAATTGGAATAACTTGTTCACTTAAACCATGGTTTTCAATATTAATTTCTGCAACATTTAATGCATCGAGTGATAAATCGACCGCATCGACTTCAGCATCAGGAAAGTAACTGGCGCAAGCAATGGCAATACAACCACTGCCAGTACACAAATCTAAAACTCTTTGCGGTGGGTTTTGTTCACTAAAATAAGGGTCAAAGTGTTTTTCAATTAATTCACCAATAGGAGAACGAGGCACTAAAACACGCTCATCCACATAAAATGGTAATTGCGCAAAATAAGCAAGGTTGGTGATATAGGCAACAGGTTGCTGCGTTTCAATGCGTTGCTCAAAAAGTGCTAGAATATTTTGCTTCTCGTAATCAACTAAGCGACAAGTCATTACGTCTTCACTCATTTCCTCGGGCAAGGATAAAGCAAACATCACCAAGGTAAGTGCCTCATTTAACGCATTGTCATTTCCATGACCATAAAAAAGTTCTGCTTGATTAAATATACTGGCCCCATAACGACAATAATCAGCAATAGTATGTAATTGCGTGGTTATGTTTTCAATGTTGGTATTGCTCACATTCTCTTCCTCAAAAGGTATCTCTATATTTTCAGGTTTGCTTTATAGTTTAAGTTGTTAACTTAACTTCTTAGCTTAACTCTACTGTTTTATCTTGGTATTTAGGTTTGGTACTTAACGATAATAATTAATATGTATTAACACTAAAATGTTTTACACTGCGTCAATGAAAAACAAAGCCCTAAAATCCGAACTTTCTTCAATAAAAGCCAAAGTTCGCGCGAATATTGCAGCCAGCGCGCAAAGTAAGAGCCAGCAAAAAAAAGCTGATGAATCATTACAAAAAACTAATGAGTCAATTAAAGAAGTTTTGCCTGATGAAAAGCAACTTTTTGCCGATGCTATCGGTCAAGTTAAGCCTTTAGTTATCGACACAGTTCGCTTAATTAAAAGTGGCCATAAGTCTAACACTTCCCAAAAAAATGACCAAGAGTATAACAAGGCAAATAAGGCCATCGCGCAATTTCATTTTTCTGATGAATTTGAACCTAATTTAAATAAACAAGGTCCAATGAAATATGTTCGAGAGGGTGTTGACAGTTTTGAAGTCAAAAACCTTCGCCGCGGCCATTATCGCCCCGACCTTATCCTTGATTTGCACGGCCTAGATCAACATCAAGCTAAAAAAGAATTAGCTGCGTTACTCTTTGCCTGCCAAAAGGAACACGCTCAATGTATATGCGTTGTTCATGGTATAGGATCACATATTTTAAAAAATAAAGTGCCCCATTGGTTGGTACAACACCCTGATGTGATGGCCTTTCATCAAGCACCCTTAGAATGGGGCGGAAACGGTGCTATCTTAGCGTTAATCGAATTAAAAGATAAATATAATCGGAATTAACAGCTAAGCATTAACAAAGTTCGATAGGTGAAACGAGACGTTGCAAGATACCTTGCATTTTCTCCGTATCATAATCAATGTGCGCAATACCTGCAGTAGCAAAGATTGGGGCGTTACTCGATTGTGTTAATTCTGCGACTAAGTAGCTAACTAGAGGCATGTGAGAAATTATGAGCAAGCTGTGTTCTTGCTCAGTTGTTGCTTCTAATTGCTCACTACACCAACCATCAATAAAGTCATGTACCTGTTTGGCGTCGCCAGCGGGGGTAATAAAATCTAACGTCGTAATAGCGGTTTGCATCAAAGCCGTTGCTATAGCACAAGTTTGTTGCGCTCGAATATAAGGGCTGACAAAGACTTGCATAGGGCTTATCTTCATTTTTTGCAACCATGTCGCCATCATTTTCGCTTCGATTTTACCTTGTGCGGTTAACGCTCTTTGGCTGTCATCACGACTGCCCTGCTCAACAAAGTTTTGAGCTTCACCATGGCGCATTATATAAACTTGCATTAATTCTCTCAACGACTACTTGTAGGTTACAATAACGGTATAGTTCAACTTTTAGCTTATTTATGAATTTTATCGGCTAAAGTATTGAGTCTAAGTTATTTTTGCGGCTATAGTAATAGAATTGAACGCGCATTAATAACAACAGTTAAGAATAAATAGGCTTTTTTTATTCCTTTAAGTAATTAAGGAATTTTTTTATCTCCCTGTTGAATTCAGAAACTATCCATATTCTCGTCATACGCTTTGTCGTTTAAAGTGTTCTTAGGAGCCTTAGTGTTGAAACAAAGCCCCAATGATTCAAAACAATATCAAGCAATTACTCTTACCAATGGTTTACGCGTACTGCTTATTCATAATGATGAAACCGCTAAATCGGCAGCGGCTTTAGCCGTTAATGTCGGTCACTTTAATGATCCAAATGACAGGCAGGGTTTAGCGCACTTTTTAGAGCACATGTTATTTTTAGGGACAAAAAACTTCCCTGATGGCAGTGAGTATCAAAAATTTATTAATCAACACGGCGGTAACCATAATGCTTGGACTGGCACAGAGCATACGTGTTTTTTCTTTGATATTGCCGCTACGCACTTTTCAGCTGCACTAGAACGGTTTAGTGAGTTTTTTATTGAACCTCTATTGGCGGATGACTTTGTCGTAAAAGAGCGTGAAAATATTGATGCTGAATTCACCTTAAAGTTAAAAGATGATATCAGACGTTTATACGATGTTCACAAAGACACAATTAACCCTAAACACCCCTTTTCTCAGTTCTCTGTTGGGAATCTAGATACCTTAGCGGATCGAGACGGACAAAATATAAGCCAAGAATTACAAGCCTTTTTTCAACAGTATTACCGTGCAGAGTACATGACGTTAGCCCTTGAAGGGCCGCAAAACTTAGCCGAACTTAAAAGCATAGCTGAGCAGCGTTTTAGTCCGATAAAGTCAGCTGACTCGCCGCTGCCTGAGATTGAGCATCCCTTATATTTACCTGAACATCAAAAAATTAAAATAGATGTCTGCCCTGTTAAAAATGATCATCAGCTTATTATCAGTTTTGCCATGGACAGCATTGATCAATATTACCTAGATAAACCTGAATCGATTCTTGCTTATTTATTAGGTCATGAAGGTGAAGGCAGTGCTTTATCTTTACTTAAAAAGCATCAGTGGGCCTTAGCGCTAACCGCTGGTTCAGGTATTAATGGCTCTAACTTTAAAGACTTCAATATTAGCATCGCATTAACTGAATTAGGTGAAGAGCACCTTAATGACGTTGTCGATATAATATTAACTTATATTGCTCTGCTAAATAATACAGAAATCGCTGAGTACTATTATCAAGAAAAACAAAAAATTAGTAACCTAGCGTTTATTTACCATGAAAAAATGCGACCACTCGACAGTGTCAGTCAATTAGTCATCAACATGCAGTATTACCCAGAAGAAGATTATATTTTTGGTGACTATGTTATGTCAGGTATGTCGACGGAGAACATCAAAAAACTACTTAGTTTTTTACAGGTCGATAATATGCGACTCATGCATGTTAGTCAGAAAAATAATTTTTCCAAGAATAGTTTTTGGTACCAAGTGCCTTACCATATGGCCCCTATTTCTGAACAACAATTGATTCATTGGCGTCATATTGCTCTAAGCGATAAAGCGCACATCAAAGGTTTGTACTTACCTGCACCTAACCCTTATATTGTCGAAGAGCCAACCGTTTACCCTAGTAAAAAGCATCTAGGAAATATGCAGGAAGCACCCGAACTTCCTGAAAAAATTATTAATAAAAATGGGTTGGTCGTTTGGTATAAACAAGATCACACGTTTAAAGTCCCTAAGGGTTACTTATATATAGGTATTGATGCCCCTTTTGTTGTTGCAAGTGTCGCTAATATTGCCATGACCCGTCTATTTACTGATTTATATACAGATACCGTTATTGAAGAAAATTACGAAGCAGAATTAGCAGGCATACATTATCACTTATATGCCCATCAAGGCGGCGTAACCATGCAACTATCAGGTTATAGTGAAAACCAACATCTGTTGTTAAGTAAACTATTAAGACGATTAAAAAACCACAATGTCACTGAAGCACACTTTGCTTTATTTAAACAACAGCTGGTTCAACATTGGCAAAACAGTGGTAAAAGTAAATCAATTTCACAGTTATTCGCTAGCCTAAGCTCAGTAATGCAACCTAATAACCCTACCAGTAAAGCGTTAGCGCAAGCACTTAGTGAGGTGAGCTTTAGTCAATATCAGCACTTTAGTCAGCAACTATTCCAAAAAGTAACATTAGAAGTTCTCATTCATGGCAATTGGTTGATTGAGCATGCCCAACAATTATGCGAGGTTATTGAACAAGGTTTTCACGGTAATGTTAATGAAAAATATGCCATACAGTGTCCAGTAACCGATATTTCAACCAAAGAAACATTGTTATTACCCATTAGCTTACCTGAACATGATCACGCTTGTGTCATCTATACAGCATTTGAGCACAAAGATGATAACGCGGTGGCACTCGCAATGATCACTAGCCATATATTATCGCCCTTATTTTTTCAGAAAATGCGTACAGAAAAGCAATATGGCTACTTAGTAGGAGTCGGTTATGTGCCAATTAATAGCTACCCTGGCATCGCGTTTTATATTCAATCCCCCCACTGTGATGCTTTTACATTAGCACACGCTATGGATGAATTTATCAGCAGCAGTATTTTTGAACTCGATAATATTTCTGCCGAGAAATGGCAACATTTATTGCAAGGTTTGGCGAGTCAATTACAAGAAAAAGATCATAACTTACGTATTAGAAGCCAGCGTTTTTGGGCTGCTATTTGTAATAAAGATGAAGAATTTAAACAGAAAGAAAACTTACTGGAAGCGGTTTTAACCTTAACATTAGCGCAAGTTAAAACCTTCGTGAAAAATAGTGTAGTTAATGCTTGTAAGCCTGATCGCTTTATCCTGTATTCACAAAGTGATTTGCTAGAACAAACACAAAAACCCAATGGTGAGATAATTACAGATATTGACGCTTTTATTAAAGCCAGTCCTCTCAAGTACTAAAGTTAATAAGCAGATTAACTGACTGACTTAATAACTGACAGACTTAATAACTGACAGAAAATTAACTAGTCTCGTTGATACAAAAAAGGCTGTTGAGCATATTAGAACAGTTATGTTCGAAAAGTCTCAACAGCCCTTTACTTGTTTTATTACTCCACAATCTTATTTTGGGTAATAAACTGCATCATTTTCTGCCATAGTAATCAAAGCTTCACATGGAGTATAACGCTCGCCATGCTGCTCAGCCCATTGACTTAATTGAGCAACCACTGACTTAGCACCAATTTTATCAATATAACGTAGCGGTCCACCTAAAAAGGGTGGAAATCCAATACCGAAGATCGCACCAATATCACCATCTCTAGCATTTCTCACTATACCTTCATCAACACAGCGTGCCGCTTCATTTAGCATCATGTAAGTACAACGTTTACTAATTTCTACTGCTGATAGACTTCCCATAGGCTTAATATTTAGTAAGCTATAGATAGTCTCATCTACTTGTTTGTGGCCTGATTTAATACCTTTGAAAGTATTTTGTAAATTCTTAGTAAAAGTTGGCTTTTCGTACTGATAAAAACCCTTCTTTACTTTTTTACCTAAACGACCATCTGCAAGTAATTTATCAAACGCCGCTGGTGCTGCAAAACGCTCACCAAGATCTGCCTGCAAGATGGGTCCAATTTTAGCGCCAACGTCAACTCCCACTTCATCAAGCAGTTGCATCGGTCCTACAGGAAAACCAAATTTTACCAGTGCTTTGTCTATTTTATCAATGGGCTCACCAGCAAGAAGCAGAATAGCGGCTTCATTCATATAAGGTGCTAAAATACGATTGACATAAAAACCTGCTTTGTCTTTAACAACAATAGGAGTTTTACCCTGTTTTTTAGCAAAAGCCACTGTATTTGAAATAGTTTGATCAGAGGTTTTATCGTGAGGAATTATTTCCACTAACGGCATTTTATCAACCGGCGAAAAATAATGTAGCCCAATTACATTTTCAGGTCGTTTTGCGTTAGCAGCAATCTTCCCTATTGGTAAACTAGAGGTATTGCTGGCAAAAATAGTTTTATCATGCCCTTGCGCTTCAACCTCAGCCACCATGTTTTGTTTCAATGTTAAATCTTCAAATACTGCTTCAACAACAATATCAAGGGCTTTAAAACCCGTATATTCCACACTACCGGTTATCATAGCTAACTGTTTTTGCATTTCGCTGTTAAGTAAAAAGCGACGCTTAACTTTTTTATTCAGTATTTGATAGCTGTATTTTAATGCTTGGCCAATACCTTTGTGGCTAATATCCTTAACACGTACAGGCATATTCGCTTTAGTTGCAGTGACAAAGGCAATACCGCCCCCCATTAAACCGCCACCTAAAACACCCGCTTTAGTCATTTTTTCTGGCATAACATCTGCAACGCCCTGCTCTTTCTTCATTGCTGTTGTCGCAAAGAATAACTGACGTAGTTGCGCAGATTCATCACTCATCACCAGATCGGAAAAATGCTCAGCTTCTACTCTATAGCCCTTTTCAGCTGAAGATTCGATACCAGTGCGAATGCAATCAATAATTTTAGCTGGTGCTGGATAATTACCTTGGGTTTTTGCTAGCACAGTTTTTTGCGCTTGTTGATAAACAACTTTTCGACCAACAGCATTATTTTCTAGCAACTTATCCATTAAGCCTTGTTTGCGCTTAACTGTCTTTTTACCACGTTGACGCAAAGATATTGCTAAATCTTCAGCAACCGTAAGCAACACACTGCTTGGCACAACATCATCAACTAAACCTGATTTTAATGCTTGTTTAGCGCGTAATTGCTTGCCCGTAAGCATCATGTCTAAGGCTTTTTGTAAACCGACTAACTGAGGTAAACGCTGAGTACCGCCACTACCTGGCAATAAGCCTAATTGCACCTCAGGTAAACCCAAAGCAGTTTTACTATTATCACTACAAACTCGAGCATGACATGCCATAGCAAGCTCTAAACCGCCACCTAAACATGCACCATCGATAGCCGCAACAATAGGAATAGGTAATTGCTCTAGCAAAGAAAATATTCGTTGTCCTTGTCGAGATAAAGCAACAACTTCATCGCGGCTTTGACAAGCATCGAGCATATTAATGTCAGCACCGGCTACAAAAGAGCCTTTTTTACCACTGCACAGCACTATGCCGGTAATTGCTTTATCAACTTTAATTTCAGCCAATACCGCATTAACTTGCTCAGTAAACTCTGCTTTAAGAGTATTTACATTTTCACCAATAACATCAATCACTAAATGAGCGATACCATTATCATGGCGAACTATAGTAAAAGCACTGCCTGTTGGCTCTACTGGGTCATTATGCTCACTTACTTTTTCGTCAGTGACTTTTGCTTCAGCAGCATCGTTACCATAAGCCTTGGTAATACTATTTTCAGCAGTGCTATTTACTTCATTATTCACTTCATTACTTTCTTCAGCATTATCTTTAATAGTACCTTCACTATCATTTGATTTTATTTCTTGAGTCATTAGTCTGTCTCCACAATCATTGCCGCGCCTAAACCACCTGCAGCACAAGCTGTTGTTAAACCAACACCACCACCACGACGGTTTAATTCATTAAGGGTTTGTGTGATAAGTCTTGCACCCGTAGCAGCAAAAGGGTGTCCATAGGCGAGCGAGCCCCCCATAACATTAAATTTATCCATATCAATGTCACCAATAGCTTTATCTCTGCCAAGTTGCTCTTGAGCAAACTTAGTACTACCAAACATTTTCATGTTCGCTAGTGCTTGGGCTGCAAATGCTTCGTGCATTTCAATCAAATCTAAATCGGCTAAATTCATGCCCGCACGTTGTAATGCAATAGGAGTGGCATAACTTGGACCCATGAGCATGTCTTGCCAAACATCGATGGCAGCAAAACCAAAACTACGAATATAACCTAATGGTTTATAACCTAGCTCTTTCGCTCGTCCTTCACGCATTAGTAGGATAGCTGCACCACCATCGGTCAACGGCGTACTTGTAGCAGCGGTAACTGTGCCATGCTTGCGATCAAAAACTGGTTTTAATTTAGCATAACTTTCTAAAACAGAATTTTCTCGAAAACAATTATCTCTATCGATAAAGCTTTTATAAGGTTCAGCATGAACTGTCATGACCTCACCTGCTAATTTACCTTCTTGCCAACTCTTGGTCGCTAAAGTGTGCGATCTGTGGGCTAATGCATCTTGATCTTGACGAGAAATTTGATAAGTTTTCGCCATTTGCTCTGCCGTTTGTCCCATAGAAATACCGGTAGAGTATTCAGCGACAGCTGGAGAAACGGGTAATAAATCTTTCAAACCAAGACGACTAAGTAGTGAAAGTTTCTGCCCTAGTGATCTTGCTTTGGTTAAATCAACTAACGTGCGTGCAAGCTTTTTAGAAACACCTATAGGTGCCACTGATGATGAATCAGCACCGCCAGCAATACCAACATCAACGTGCCCAGCCATAATAGATTCAGCAACGTTAACCGTTGATTGAAAACTAGTAGCACAGGCGCGCGAGACACTGTAAGCATCAGTACGAGTATTCATACCGGTACCCAAGACGATTTCACGAGCAATGTTTGGCGCTTCCGGCATTTGAACTACTTGACCAAAAACAAGTTGATCAATGATCCCTGGGTCAACATCGTGTTTTTGTAATAATTCATTAACAACGATTTTGCCCAAATCAACTGCTGGAACACCATGAAAAGCCGTTGCCTGTTTAGCAAACGGAGTACGCAAGCCAGCAACAATTGCTATGCGCTCACCCGTCGAAGTTGTTAGTCTTTTTATTGTCATTTATTACTCCACACACTCTGTATTTATAATTTAAACTCAAGAGGTCTGACCTCTTTAACTAACTTGATTCTAACTAACTCTAGAAAAAATTCAATCATTACCTGCGTTCAAAAAAGATTAACGACAACTTTATACATTTTATAGTTGTAAATTACTGTTAAAATTTTGTTACCATTCACTTGTTTTATTACATAAAAACCTTATATAAAATACTAGCTTAATTTATATTAACTTTTTCCTTAGTTTAACAGTAAACAGCTGAAGCTCTCTTATGAATGAGTGCCAAGCCCAGTTATCACTAAGTTTCACATTATAACGACCAATATTAAAAGAATTTATCCGTATGGCAATTGAACATTTTTCTACCTTAAAACAACATTTATCTTCACAAATAATTGGTCAAGAAGCGTTAGTTGAGAATTTGCTTATTGCCCTATTGGCTAATGGTCACTTAATTGTTGAAGGTCCGCCTGGTCTAGCAAAAACACGTGCCGTTAACGCATTAGCACAGGGACTAGAGGCTGATTTTCATCGTATTCAGTTTACCCCAGATTTATTACCCGCTGATTTAACCGGTACCGATATTTATCGTCCAGAAGATGGCACCTTTGTTTTTCAACCCGGCCCTTTATTCCAAAATTTAGTGCTTGCTGATGAAATCAATCGAGCGCCAGCTAAAGTACAGTCGGCTTTATTAGAAGCGATGGCAGAGGGACAAATAACTGTTGGTCGTAAAACATATGACTTACCTGAGTTATTTTTAGTCATGGCAACGCAGAATCCTATTGAGCAAGAAGGTACTTACCCGTTACCTGAAGCACAATTAGATCGCTTCTTAATGCACATTGAAATTGGTTACCCTGATGCCGAAAGTGAGTTAGCAATACTGAAACTAAACCGTGGTGAAGCGTTAAGATCAAATGCTAATCATGGTAATGACTCAAGCGAAAAAGAAACATCTACCAAAGAAAACAGTTTGCGAACATTAAGCCAAAGTGAAATTTTTTCAGCACGTGAGCAGGTGCTAAATATACATATGGCCCCTTCATTAGAAAACTATATCGTTGATTTAATTATCGCCACGCGTCAACCTGAAAAGTATGATGATAAATTAAGCACTTGGCTTGCCTTTGGCGCTAGTCCTCGTGCCACCATTGCTTTAGATAGATGTGCTCGAGCTCGCGCTTGGTTACATAATCGAGATTTTGTCAGCCCTGAAGATATTCAAGCCGTTTTCCACAATGCCCTTAGACATAGAATTTTACTAAGCTATCAAGCTGAAGCCGAAGGTGTCACTGCTAATCAAGTACTTGATCATATTTTAAGCCAAGTTGCTGTTGCTTAGTGTCGAATAAATTATGAAATCGGATGAGCAAATAGAGTTACTTTATGTGGTTTAATCGTCAAAAAAAATCGTCTGCAAAATCCTTGAATAAGGATGCAACTCAATCCTTACTTGCAAGCTTATATAGTAATGGTATTGATTTATCTATGCAGGAACTATTGCAATACCAAAATAAGAGTCGTTTGATTGACTTGGCTGGTAAAAAGAATATTCAAGGTAAGCAAGCCGGTAATTATCTATCTCGTAGTAAAGGCCGAGGCATGGAGTTTGACGAAGTGCGGCATTACCAAACAGGTGATGATGTTCGCGCCATTGACTGGCGAGTAACTGCCCGTACCGGAAAAACCCACACTAAACTTTTTCGAGAAGAAATAGAAAGGCCGGTACTGGTTGCCACTGATTTGAGCCAAAATATGAATTTTGGCAGCAAACTTCTTTTTAAATCTGTCCAAGGCGCTCATTTAGCGGCACTTATTGCTTGGCACGCCAAAATCCGTGGTGATCGTTTGGGTGGTTTAGTGTTTTGTGATGAACAGCATATTGAATTAAAACCACGCAGTCGAAAAGCCGGTGTATTGCATTACTTGCATGCGTTAACCACCCTAAATAATCAAAAAAAGCAAACACCGCTCGAAGAAAACGATTCTGCGCTAGATAAACAACAAGAAACCACAACACAACATAAAAATCATTATTTTGAACAACACTGTGCTCGATTAAGACACCTTGCTAAACCCGGCTCACTTGTTTATTTGATCACCGACGGTCATGCGCTACGAGATGAAAAAAGCTGTCCGCATGCTATAAGGCACCTAAGCCAGATTAGTAAACATTGTGAGTTAGTACTTTGTTTAATTAGTGATCCCCTTGAACAAGCACTGCCCGAGAGCTCACTAAAATTAGCAGTAACATTTACTGATGGTATCAATCGACAGCAATTAACATTAGGTGATAACAACACCGCAGAGCAATACCAACAACAAGCCCTTGCGCAACATGAAAAAATGCAGTTGTTGCTGCAATCAACAGGCGCCCGAGTTATTCACTTTAGTGCAGGGGAAAGCCTCGAGCAGCAATTAAAATATGGGGCATCGTTATAATGGCAATAGCAAACTCGCCTACTCTTCCTGGTCAACTACCTCAAGGTCAATCGGCTCAATTACAATTGCATGATATTCATGTACCTGAGCAAGTGAGTAATTTCCCAATTGCCCCGGGCTGGTGGATTTTACTGGCATTACTTGTTATTGGTACGTTTTGGCTTTATAAAAAACGCAAACAACGCATACAGTTAAATGCCAGTAAAAAACAGGCCTTAACGGTACTAGAAAACAATCCAACGCTCAGTGCTAAAGAATGTATTACCTTATTGAAATGGGCTGCGATGCAGTACATTAATCGTCAACAATTAGCTAAGTTATATGGCCAGGGTTTTCAGGATTTTTTAATGAATCAATTACCTGAAAAGCATCAAGCTAGCTTTACTAAATTAATTAATACTGCATTTGAAGCGCAATACCAAGCACAGAAAACAGCAACAGCTGATATTGACCGTGATTGCCATCAAGCGACCAAATTGTGGTTAAACTATGCGCTTCCTATTACACAGCCTCTCGTTATTGATGAGGCTCTACCTAATGATGAAACATCAACTTTTAATACGCCTATGCCCATCGAAAAAGAAAAGGAGTTAAGCAAATGATAAGTTTTGCTTGGCCCTGGTTATTTGCCCTATTACCTCTGCCGCTGATTATTTATTTTTTACCGGCTAAAAAAAGTACGAACCAACAAAGCGCACTTATCATGCCGGAGCTTATTAATGTATCAAGCACTGCGATGAGCGATCAGCAAAAGCGTAAAGCACCTTTGATTATTTTAACGACTTGTTGGGTTTTATTGATTCTCGCTGTTAGTCGTCCTCAATGGCTTGGTGAAGCAATTGATATCCCCAGTGAAGGTCGTGAAATGATGATTGCTGTTGATCTTTCCGGCAGTATGGAAATAGAAGACATGAGTCTTAACGGTCGCAATGTAAACCGTTTACAGATGCTTAAGGTTGTCCTTGGTGATTTTATCGCGCGTCGTGTCAGTGACCGTCTCGGTTTAATCTTATTTGCCGATGATGCTTACATGCAAACGCCGATGACCTTTGATAGAAAAACAGTAAAGCAAATGTTAGATGAGAGTGAGCTCAATCTTGTCGGCAAAAAAACCGCCATTGGCGATGCTATCGCACTTGCAGTAAAGCGTTTTGATGCAAAACAAGAGTCTAACAAAGTTTTATTATTGTTGACCGATGGTCAAAATACTGCAGGAAAAATAACCCCAGAGCAGGCATTAGAGTTAGCCGTTGCTAAAGATATTACTATCTACACCGTAGGTATTGGCGCCGATGTTATGCTGCAAAAATCAATGTGGGGAACACAGCGTATTAATCCATCGAGCGATTTAGACGAGCAAAGTTTAGCAAATATCGCGAAGCAAACGGGTGGCCAATATTTTCGTGCCCGAGACAGCCAAAGCATGAGTGAGATTTATGGTTTGTTAGATAAACTAGAACCGATTAAACAAGAACAACAACAAATGCGACCACTGAGTGCCTTGTTTTATTGGCCACTAGCATTGGCTGCCCTACTTTGTTTTGTATACTTACTCAGCTTACATTTCAGCTTTTTATTGCCCACTAAAAACGCTACTACAAAAAACAATACCAGCACGAATAAAGATGGTGTCAGCGCTATGGGTGGTAAATAACATGTCGGCACAACAAACCAACTTATTCACTGATTTAACTCAATTCGCTAACGACTTCTCTTTCGAAGGCCTTAGCTTCGAAGGGTTAGTCAATAACTTCCACTTTATTCGACCTTGGTGGTTATTAGCCTTTATTGCTTTGTTTTTAATACTGTTTATTTTAAAGAAAATTCGTTATTACCAATCACCTTGGCAACATTTCTTACCTGCTCACTTAGCCAATGCTTTATTGGAAAATTCGCAAAAAAAAGGGGCACAAACCTCTTCGTCACAACCACGTTTTTGGTTAAAACCTTTTATTATGGGTAGTTCTATTATTTTAGCTCTAGCTGGACCTGCATGGCAAAAGTTACCACAACCGGTTTATCAACTAGAACGTGGCGCTGTGCTTGTTATGGATATGTCTTACTCCATGTACGCAACGGATGTGAAACCCAATAGGTTAACCCGTGCTCGTTATAAAGCCATCGATTTACTTAAAAAGATAAATGAGGGTGATGTTGGCCTAATTGCCTATGCCGGTGATGCTTTTATTATTAGCCCTTTGACGCAAGATATTAAAAACATTGAATTGCTTTTACCTTCCCTATCACCTGATATTATGCCGGTTTATGGCGCTAATGCTTTGGCTGCACTGACTCTAGCGGATAAAACATTAAAAAATTCCGGTCATGTGAGGGGCGATATTTATTGGTTTACTGATGATATTGATAAGGAAGAAATATCAGATATTTATGACTGGGCTAACGACAACGACCATAAAGTGAATATCTTAGGTGTAGGCAGTAAAACTGGCGCACCGATAAAGCTAAGTAGTGGTAAATTACTCAAAGATAACAAAGGCGCTATTGTCATTCCTAAGTTACCCGAAAGTAGATTGGCGGCAATATCTAAGCGTAGCAGAGGCGTCTATCACACCATGACCAATGACGACACCGATATAAAAGCGCTGACCGCTCACTTAAATTCAAATCTAGACGATAAGATTAATTCACAGTCGTCAAAGAGTTCAAATGATCAGCAAAGCGAACAACAAAGTAAACAAGCAATGCAAGGAGATCAGTATCAAGAGCAAGGACCTTGGTTACTCATCATCATATTGCCATTACTGTTAACTTATTTTCGCCGTGGTAGCAGTATATTGGCAATAACTTGGCTTATGCCACTGACTTTATTGTTCAGTCTTTCATCTATCAGCCCTGTCAGCTTTGCCGCTTCAGATTCTGAAACAGTAAAATCTAGTGATCCATCTACGAGTGAGCCTAGCGTTAATAGCGCTAGTCAACTTTGGCAAGACTTGTGGAAAACCTCAGACCAACAAGCACAACAGCATTACCAACAAGAGGACTATCAGCAAGCTGCTAAGCAGTTCAAAGACAGCCAATGGCAAGGCAGTGCTCACTATAAAGCGGGGAATTATGAACAAGCATTACAAGCTTTCAAACAAAGTGATAATGCTCAATCGCTTTATAACCAAGGTAATTCGCTCGCACAGCTACAAAAAGTTGATGAGGCGATTGATGCTTATAAAAAAGCACTGAAAAAAAATCCTGAGTTAAATGATGCCAAAGACAATTTAGCAAAACTAGAAGAACTTAAAAAACAGCAAGAACAGCAAGAACAACAGTCTCAAGGTGATCAGAAAGATCTGGACTCTCAAGATCAATCGGAGGGGGATGAACAAGATAAAAAAGAGAATCAAGAGAGTCAACAAAGTAAGGACGGTCAAAAAGAACCTCAAGATCGGTCCCAAGGTGACCAAGAACAGAGTGACCCGCAGCAACAAGGACAAGACGATAAACAGGAAAAGCAGGACAAGCAGGATCAAGATGCTCAGCAGCAAGCGAAAAATGAACAGCAACAAAAAGAAGAACAAGCTAAGCAAGCCGAAGCTTCTGATGATGAGCAAGACCCAAGTGATGAGAAATCTTTAGCTCAACAAGCCAGTGATAGCAAAAAACAAGAAACTGAGCAAAAACATCAACAACTATTAAATAAGGTGACTGACGACCCTTATTTATTATTACGAAATAAAATGCGTCTCGAATATCAAAAGCGCCGAAGTGAAGGTTCATCTCAAGGAGTAACCAAAAAGTGGTAACAAATTTTTCAAATAAGATAACAGTTAACGGGCCGTTTTATTTCCTGCAAAGCCTTATGCTATTTATCTTGATTATGGCTACATTTTTGTTCAGCAATAACGCCTTCGCTTTATCAAAAGTTACAGCAGTTGTTGATAAAAATCCCGCGATGATTAACGAGTCGATTCTTTTAACGGTCACTGCTGATGATGATGTAAACCGTAATGCATTAGACACCACCCCATTACTGCGTGATTTTATTGTCGGTCAAACATCGGTTAGTTCGCAAACGAGTATGATCAACTTTAAAACTAGCCGAGTTACCAAGTGGCAAATAGTTTTAATTGCCCGCAGCGCGGGGCAGTTCATTATTCCTGCTCTTACTATTGAAAACCAGCAAAGTGAGCCGGTTGAACTGACGGTTATCGCAGCCAAGGATACAGGCAGCAACACGCAAACTGATATTTTTGTTACTAGTGAGTTATCCAGTAATGAAGTTTACGTTCAGCAACTATTAACTTTATCAATTAAGCTACACTTTGCCGTTGACCTTAAAAGTGGCAATTTAACTGAGCCAAGCTTAACGGGCGCTACCATAGAAAAGATAGGCCAAGACAAACAATCAGATAACATTATCAACGGCAAGCGTTACCGCGTAATAGAGCAAACTTATGCCATAACTCCAGAACAAAGTGGCGAATTTACCTTAAAAGCTCCACTATTTTCCGGTGAAATACTCCAACCCTCGAAACGACGTTCGAGCTTTCTAAGTTTTGCCCAAACTAAACCAGTCAGTATTTTAGGTGATGCGCAAAATATCGTTGTTTTACCAATACCGGCGAACTATCCAAGTAATGCACAATGGTTACCTACTGATATACTGACTCTGCATCAAGAGTGGCCAACGGGAAATGATCAATTTACCGTTGGCGAGCCAATTACGCGCACTATTACGCTGACAGCTGCGGGCCTTTCAAAATCACAGTTACCCAAACTTGAAATGCAAAGTAGTCGTGGTTTAAAAATTTATCCTGACCAAGCTGAGTTAAATGCCAACCTAAGAAATGATCGATTGGTCAGCCAAAAAGTTCAAAACTTTGCCCTAGTGCCAAGTACTGCCGGAAACTTTGTATTACCTGAAATGGGTATTACGTGGTTTAACACCATTACCAATAAAATCGAAGTGGCGACACTGCCCTCAAAAACGATCACGGTTGAAGCCGGAGAAGGAGTTATTGCGAATAACTTCAATGATGCAACTAATAAAATTGCTAGCTCTGTTAGTAATTCTGCTAATAGTTCTGAAAACTTAACAGCCCAGTCCCCTGCTGCTGTTACTGAGGTACTTGTTCAAGACAAACGTCTACAATGGTTGTTTCTTAGTTTATGGTTATTAACAAGCTTGGCCTGGTTGGTTCAATTCTTTTATTTGAAGCAAAACAATCAGAAAAACACCAATCATCCATCTGATAATGCAAAAAATGTTGTTAATTCGGGTAATAATTACCTTGCACTTTTAGCTGCCTGTAAGAAAAACAACGCTGAACAAGCATTAAATTTAATCTTGCCTTGGTTAAGACAATTATTACCGGTTAATAAATCAGGCTTAGAAATAAATAATATTGCTCAAGCTCAAGCAATTGTTCAAGACCAAAGCTTTGCCACTGCTCTTAATGATCTACAGCAACACCTTTATGGAAAAAGCGCGATCAATGGAGCCCCCTCCTGGCAAGGTTTGGCATTGCTAAACGCTATTCAAACTGTTCATAAGCAACAAAGTGATAAAGTAAATAATCATCATTTATTACCACTCAATCCATAAAGATTAAGTCTTGCCTATACTCTATTAAGTTACTTGGTTGATTGTTCATCAAGTAGCTTGATAACTTATTTGATAAATATTTACTAAATAATCACTACTCTTTGAAATAATCTTCACCCTACTAGGGTCTATAAACATATGATGACAAAACAAGTTAGATATGAGGCGCTAGTAAAGGCGCTACACGGTGATTTATATCGCTATGCCTATTGGCTATGCCACGAAAAACAAGTGGCTGAAGATTTGGTGCAAGAAACCTTTTTACGAGCTTGGCGTGCCCTTGATTCGCTTAAAGATGAAAAAGCGGCCAAGTCATGGTTAATCACTATTTTACGACGAGAGAATGCCAGACGTTTTGAGAGAAAACGTTTTGACATGAGTGAATATGAAGAGGCAAGCATAACCGATACTAAATCAGTGACTACAGAGCAAGAGCTTGAAAATCACTGGTTAAGGGAAAAAATTTCACAATTGCCGCCTGAATATTCTGAACCGTTAATTTTACAAGTATTAGGTGGTTTTAGCGGAGAAGATATTGCCGCTATGTTAGATCTAAATAAAAATACAGTAATGACACGTTTATTTAGAGCAAGAAACCAGCTTAAAGAAGCTTTAGAAGCAGAGCCAGTAAAACGAGGTATGTACAATGGATGATTTGCAGTTTAGACGCGCTATATATGCCGATCCCAACAATCAGGATGCTGATGCTATATTGGCTCAGGAACAAGATCCAAGCAAAAAACAATTTGCTCAAGAGATTTGTCAGTTAGATGAAAAAATTAAACAGGCATTACAAATTCCTGTACCTGATGATTTAGTCGATAAATTGATTTTGCGACAGACCTTAGCAACTCACCAAGTGCAAAAGCGTAAAACTCGCGTGCATCTCGCATTAGCAGCATCTGTTGCCATCGTGGGCGGCTTAGTACTTAATTTTATGCAGTTTTCGAGTGCTTATCACAACCTAGGTGATTATGCGTTAGCCCATGTTTATCATGAGCAAGGAAATATTGCCAACAATGCCAGCAGTCAAGTAACGTTAGCGTCATTAAACCAGAAGATGGCGGCTTTTGATGGTAACTTTAGCCAATCTTTAGGGAAACTGTTGTGGGCTGATTACTGCCGATTTGACGGTATGAAGAGTTTGCATTTAGTTTACCAAGGTAAAACTAGTCCTGTTACTGTTTTTATTGTTCCAAAAAATGAACAATTAAACTTTACTGATTCTTTTAATGATAAAGCTCTTTTTGGTAGTTCTCTTGAATTTAATCGCAGTAATATCATTGTTGTCGGAGATAAGAATGAGTCTTTAGGACAGTGGCAACAAAGTATCAGTGATACCGTGTCTTGGTCTATATAACTATATTACCCTCAAGGTTCATCACCTAATCGCAATATAGCAAAGTGAACACTTCACTAACACATAAAAAAAGCCCTGATAGTACTATCAGGGCTTTTTTATTTTAGCGCATTAAAACCTACTTCAAATTATAAGGTGTTCTCAAATAATTTATAAATACGACGGTATTCATTTAACCAAGAGCTAGGTTGTACAAAACCATGTGGTTCTACTGGGTAAATAGCCGTTTCAAAATCTTGCTTTTCAAGTTCAATTAAACGTTGCACTAGACGAACAGTATCTTCGAAAAACACATTGTCGTCGACCATAGGCGCATTGATTAATAATGGTTTATTCAGTCCTTCTGCAAAATAAATAGGCGAACTACGTTCATAAGCGATAGCATCATCTTCAGGTGTATTTAAAATATTCGAAGTATAACCATGGTTGTAATATGCCCAATCAGAGACTAAACGAATAGCTGAGCCAGAAGCGAATAAGTCAGGGTCAGTGAACATTGACATTAACGTTAAGAACCCGCCGTAAGAACCACCATAAGTACCAACACGTTTTGCATCTACATTAGCATTTTCAATTAGCCAGTTAACACCGTCACGCATATCTTCTACTTCAGGTTTACCCATGTGACGGTAAATAGCAGTACGCCACTCTCGTCCGTAACCAGCAGATGCTCGGTAATCCATATCAATAACAACGTAACCTTGTTGTACCAACATAGAGTGGAACATAAATTCACGGAAGTAACCTGACCAACCTAAATGAGAATTTTGCAGATAACCGGCACCATGAGTAAACATTACCGCACGATTTTTTTCTGAGGTCATATCAAAGTTCTTAGGAAAATATACTTTTGAGTAAATCGGCTCTTTTTGTTTGCTTGACGCAATAGCAATAACAGATGGAGCAGACCAAGGCATCGCTAGAAACTGCTCAGATACTGTGTGAGTAATTCGTTGTGCTGCATCACCCGCTTTTAAACTTTGTACATAAAGCTCTGGCGGCATTGTTACCGTAGAATGTTCAATTAACAGTTTTGATTCATCAGGACTCAAGGTGTAATTATTTTTACCCCCTAAATTAGTCAACGCAGTTAATTTTTTAGCTAAATCAACTTGGTATATTTCATAAATACCTGGGTGTTTTTTATTTGCTTTAAAGATAAATCGTTGACTATCAAGCATTGGTGTAACACTGCTTACTTCAAACTTACCAGACGTTAACTTAACTGCTTTTGAATTCAGGCCTTTATAATATAAGTGAGAATAACCTGACTCTTCAGATAAATAGTAAAGGCTGGCTTTATTGCTAGCGTTTAACCAACCAAACTCATTAAAGCTCCAGTTAATCCAGGCATCATCATGTAGTTTATGTTGGGTAACTAATTCATTTTTTGTAAAATCAACCGTAGTTAACCAGCGGGTTTTGTTATCCCAAGCTTCTAACATTAAGGCTAGGTGTTGACCGTCGCTACTCCACTTAATAGGGTTATTCATTTGAAGTACATGAATATTACGTGCTTTTTTTTCTGATTTGTATGTCTTACCTTTACGAGCAAAGTTTTCAGACTTTACGCTAGCTAAAACATCATCACGAAAGCCTGGTAAGTTGTCATAACTTAACGCTTGTTGTTTGCCTGTTACTAAATCAAGCAGGAACAATTGCTCTTGATATTGTCGATTGTTCGCAACGCGAGCACGGACTTTTTCAGCAGCAATCACACCATCTTTAGTAATGTAATTAGGCATAATATCTGTTTTATCACGACTTGATTTTGCTGATGTAATACTCACCAATAGTTTATCGCCTGATGGAGATAAACTTGCATGTGCTACTCTATTGTCTTTACCAAAATAAAACTTACTGTCATTAACTGCTGTGTTTTCAATAGCTAGACGTTCTTTTTGTGTTTGCTTTAACGCAGTGTTGCGTTGTTGCAAAGCAATGTAGTTAATTAACTTATGCTGCTCTACTGCTAAGTAACTTTTAGGTGCAATAGTTCTAGCAGGTTTTGCTGACATTTTTAAACTGGCCAGCTCTTTAATTTGACCTGTTTGTAGATTATGAGCATAAAAAACATTACCTACTTGGTAAGCTATCTCTCCATTATTCAAAAAGAGTGCATTACGTTCAGCATTTGAGGTAAAGGTAAGCTGTTTTATCGTATTACTGAGCAGCGTTTTTACAAAAACATCACCATTAAAAGTGTAGACTTTATGAGTGCGCGTTTTATTCAGCACTCCGTTTTGATAGGAAACAGTATGCTTACTTGATAAATTGACTGGTGAAGCTTCGTTATTATTTAACAGGTTTACTGCATACAAATCACGTAGAGGGTTACCTAGTTGCTTCTGCTGATAATAGATGCTGCTACTATCATCTCCCCAATACCAAGACTCTGGCGCGCGACCGAACCAATCTGGATCTGCCATTATCTGCTCTAAAGTGATGATATCCGTTGCTTGTGCATTGGTTGCAACAGCGCCTTGAATTTTCTCTGGCGCACTGGTATTTAACTGCTCATTAAGTTGAGTATTACTACAAGCGGCTAATGAAAAGCTAAGTGCTGCGGCAATAAATTGTAATTTCATAAAATAAATTCTTTTGTTGAGTTCTGTTGTTAAAAAATGAATGAGGAGACGCTAAGTTATACCAATGAGATTGGTATTAATCACTAATACTGGCAACTATTGAGCATGTAATTAACCCGATATCCTAATCGAAAAAATCAACAAAGGGTAAAAGAAAACGACCAATAGCGCTTTATCTGCGTTAAAATATAATGGTTTACACATACTATCATCATTGGACATATTGTTATGCTTTGCCCTTGCGGTTCGTCGTTGCCATTTAATGCTTGTTGCCAACTTTATATTACACAACAAAAACACCCCAGCACCCCTGAGCAATTAATGCGCTCGCGCTTTAGTGCCTATGCAACAAAAAATGGTCAATATGTTTTTGACACTTATGCTGCCTCCCAGCGGTTGAAGCAGTCTGTCACTGAAATTCAAACGTGGGCGGATGAATGTATTTGGTTGGCATTGAAAATACATGAAAGCGATGAGACTACCGTAGAATTTTCAGCCTATTACGTGGTTGATCAAACCTTGTGTGAATTACGTGAAAAGTCAAACTTCACTATTGAACAAGGTCAGTGGCGCTATATTGATGGCGATATCACCGTACACAATGAGATTGTGACGGTTAAACGTAATGAAATTTGTCCATGCAACAATTATCCAACGGCATGGTCAGCAAAAAGAAATAAAAAATTTAAACATTGCTGCGCTAAGCAAATAGGTATTTAAACGTTTATATAACGCTTATTTAGTTAAGCAATGGCGCTTTAACTAAAGACTGTTGAATGCCATCTAACCAGGCCTTGGCATTAAAGTTTAATGACTGACTAAGTGGTTTATCTGTTTCAATTGTTGCTGAATTTAATTGTTCTTCTTGTAACTGGTTATTGTATGCTTTGCTTAACTCTGCTGCTTGCTTATGCTTGAGTTGAGTAAATAAACTCGTATTTTCTAAGACTTGGCTTTCAATATGTTTTTTATCATCACGAAATGCCAAAGGTTTAGGCATCATAGCGTTAGTTAAATGTATATTAGCTAGGTCATTACCTACAATAGTATGCGCTTGATTGAATTGGTTAACATCTTCCGGCGTGGTTAATGCCAATGCGGCTTCGTCGGGTAGGTTAAACTGTTTTCTCAAAGCAACAGTCGACAAATCAGCAGGTGTTACCTCTTTGGTTTTCGGTAACAAAAATTGGCTTTGTTCACGTACATCTTCAGCTAACATAGCCAACATCAAACTAAAATCAGCACGACGGGTTTGTTCAACACTTTCATTTAGTTGTTCACCAAGTTGCAACTCATGAAGTAAAACGTTAGTTGATGAAAAGTCAGTGGCTAAATGCCCAGCACAGTTCTTTATCACGTCATTACTTTGTGAGATGTTATTTGTTGAAAACTGCTGTGAAAGCTCTACTGCCAATGCCTATCTACTTATTTATCGGTGCTTTGATAATTAAGTTATCGGCTGAATGTAAAAAATATTTAGCCAATAAGGCAATAAATTTAAAATAAATTATAGAGTAATTATTTAATCAATAATTACTCTATCTTAATAAGTTAAACTAACTCATCTTAATGGGCCAAGTCAGTGTAAATGCTGCCCCACCAAGCTCACTATCGCCGATAGAGGCATGACCTTGATGCCACTCCATAATACGGGCCACAATCGCTAACCCTAGGCCAAAACCACCTGTTTCACGGTTTCTTGATTGGTCCCCACGTGAGAAGGCATCAAAAATAACTTGTTTGAACTCATCAGACACGCCATCGCCATTATCTTCTACACAAATTATGCATTGTCCGTTTTCGATAGAAAGAGTCACTCTCACTTTATCATTGCCGTATTTAATGGCGTTACTGATAAAGTTATTCACCGCTCTGTCCATAAAGTGCCCGTCACAACAAACATAACTGTCAGGCATATTATTAATAAACTCAATCGAGTTTACAAATTGATCATGACTGGCTATTTGAAACTTAACTAAATCATTTAAATTAGTGCTAGTAAAATTAAGCGCTGGTTTGTCATTATCAAAAGCAGCATAAATAAGCATCTCATTGATAAGCTCTTCCAGTTCACAAACATCATTACTAATTTGCTTCTGATATTTAGCACGCTTTTCATCGTCTTTGATTGTATCGAGCATCTGCAAGGCAAACTTTGTTCGTGCTAATGGTGTTCTTAACTCATGCGAAACCGCATTAGTTAATTCTTTATGTGCTTCAATAAGCCGCTTTATTCTTGCCGCCATCATGTTAAATGAGGAGATCATAGGCGCTATCATAGTCGACTTTGCTGCGGGTGCCGTACTATCAAATTGCCCTTGACCAAAATCTCTGGTTGCCCTTTTGAGCTGTTCTAAATCACGAGACATAGGCCATAACCAAATAAAAATAACGATACCAAAGGTTGCCAAAATCATTACACGGTAAGTTGCTTTTACTCGCGGCCTTGTTGGCATTTTTGCGGGGCCTAACGTAATGACTGAATCACTATCTTTTAGTAAATAATGAATCATCACTTGATCGTCAAAATAATAAATATGGGCATTTGAGTGTGATAACGCATTGTGATCAGTGTGGTCTATAGCTTCCACTTCAGCTAAAGACACTAACTTTAAAGGTAACTCCCATCGCTCTGCTGCACCAGCTATTATCTCTTCCCATTCTTCTTTAGGATGTTTTTGTACATAATCGCCTGTGGCCATCATCAGGGTTTTATAACCCGTATAAGACTCAATGTCTTGCTCAAGATAAGAATTCCATACTTCATCAAGTGCCCAAGAAAAAATGATGAATGTGGAGATAATAAAGAAATAGAGATTGAAAAACGAACGACCTAATTTCATCGACGTACCTTATCAAGAGATTGTAATAACAATATACCCAAACCACTTGAAGATGCGTGTTTCAGGACGACTAAGCTATTCATGATCAAGGCGCCTCATTTTATTAAGGGTTACTCCCTTAAAAAAGGAGGCAACGAAGAGCATGGTTTGCTTGGACGTCCCCACAGGGCTGGTTTAGAAAAACTTTATTCTGCGTTATTGATTTCGACAAGGGACCAACCCTTCTCTTCAATCAATGCCTTATCTAAAGGCATTTCTAATTCCAGCTGAAACCTGCATCTTCAGGTAGCTTGGGTATAAGCTTAAGAAAAAGGCTTTGTTACTACGAGTAGGTAAACAAAGCCTTGATATTTTAATGACTATAACATCACAGTGACATTAATTTAGAGGGCTAGCTCCATGCATCTGGAACAAATAAATAACCTTGGCCCCAAATAGTTTTGATTCTAAAGGGTGTATCTGTACTGTCATGTAATTTTTTACGTAAACGAGAAATACGTACATCTACACTTCTGTCTAAACCATCATATTCACGGCCAATTACTGCCTTGTATATATAATCGCGGTTTTGCACTTCTCCGGCTTTACCCGCAAGTAACCATAACAAATCAAATTCTTGACTAGTTAAGTCGACATTTTCATCTTGTAAAGTCACTTTACGTGATGCTTTATTGATGTATAAACCACCACAAGTAATTTCACCTTTCTCTTCACTTTGGTTAGGTAAATCTCCGCGGCGTAGCAAGGCGTTTACTCTTGCTAGCAATACGCGAGGTTCAACGGGTTTGATAACATAATCATCTGCACCAATTTCTAAGCCAAGTACCTGATCAAAGTCAGTACTTTTTGCTGTCAGCATTAACACGGGTCCATTAAATTCTGGGCGTAAATCACGGCAAACACCAAAACCATCTTTACCGGGTAACATGACATCTAAAATAATAAGGTCAGGAGAGAAAAGCTTTACTCGTTTAGCTACTGTATCACCACGAAATTCTTGTTTAACGTGGAAACCTTCACTGGTTAGAAAGTCAGTGACTAAATCGGACAGTTGACGGTCATCTTCAACCAATAATATTTTTTTTACGCTTGAGTTACTATCTGGCATGTTCATTTCCTTATTTATTACGCGTTCTTAATGTAAATTGATAAATAACTGTTCTGACAACTGTATTAACAGTTTTCTATATCGTGTTGCTTATTTAGGGTTAGCTTAAACAAGTTATTACGGTTAAACAATAGGCTCTACCAGTTGTTACGAATAAATTACATTTTATAACAGGATGTGAAAAATAAAACTTGCGAGAAGCTAGATAAACACGCAAGATCATTGTCTTAATTTATACCCGTTTGTATAAGAAAGTACTCACTTCTTTATGCGAAATGGAATGACCAAACAATACATTACGATATTGTTTGCTAAAAGCCTTTAGGAATACTATGAAAATCATCTCTTTTAATATTAACGGCCTTCGTGCTCGTCTTCACCAATTACAAGCGATTATCGATAAACATCAGCCCGATATCATTGGTTTACAAGAAATCAAAGTTCATGATGAAGCTTTCCCATTAGAAGCCGTTGAAGCCATGGGTTATCACGTATATTTTCATGGCCAAAAAGCCCATTATGGCGTTGCCATGTTATGCAAAAAAGAAGCTGAGTCAGTACAACGGGGATTTCCTACAGACGATGATGAAGCCCAACGTAGAATGATTATGGTCACAACAACTAATGATAAAGGTGAGAAAGTAACCGTATTAAATGGCTATTTTCCTCAAGGCGAGAATATTAGTCATGAGACTAAATATCCTTATAAGAGAAAATTCTATAAAGATTTAATGACCTACCTTAATGACAATCACGTCAATGACGAAAATGTGGTTGTAATGGGTGACATTAATATTTCTCCGCAAGACTTAGATATTGGTATTGGTGACGTAAACAGTAAACGCTGGTTAAAAAGCGGTAAATGTTCTTTCCAACCTGAAGAAAGAGAATGGTTAACAAGGTTAATGGATTGGGGTTTTGTTGACACCTTCCGTCAATTACATCCCGACACTACCGAGCGTTACTCTTGGTTTGATTATCGCTCGCGTGGCTTTGATGACAACCGCGGTCTTCGTATTGATGTGGTACTAGCGACCAAAAATATGGCTGAGCAATGTATTGAAGCCGATATAGATTATGAATTACGCGCTATTGAAAAGCCTTCAGATCATGCGCCAATTTGGTCAACATTTTCATAAGGTTTACTGTCAATGCATACTGACATCTCTACTAAAGAAATAGCTCAATACCGTTGTCCTTTGTGCCAACAAGCTTTATTGCTCAATGAAAAGAGCTATCGTTGTGAAAACAATCATAGTTTTGATCAAGCAAAACAAGGCTATGTTAATTTATTACCCGTTCAATTTAAGCACTCAAAAGAACCTGGTGATAACAAAGCAATGGTACAAGCTAGACGAGCGTTTCTAGACAAAGGTTATTATCAGCCTTTGTTAGACAGTATGCTCGCGTTATATCAAAAATACAGTGATAAAAATGCAGACATTTTTGATGCTGGCTGCGGTGAGGGTTTTTATACCAATCAGCATAAAACTGAGCATAACAGTGTCTACGGTGTAGATATTGCTAAAGAAACAATAAAGATTGCAGCAAAACGTTATCAAGAGTGCTTTTTTAGCGTAGCTACCCTCTCTGATTTACCTTACGCTAATGAGAAATTTGGTTGGATTTATAGTGTTTATGCGCCAATTTTAGAAAATGAGTTTACTCGGATTTTGAAAAATGAAGGGTACTTTTTAACAGTTACCCCTGCCGACAATCATTTATTTGAGCTTAAATCGCTGATATACCGTCAAGCAAATAAACATGATACGACTAAGCAAATCATTGAAAAATTAACGTTAGTTGAAGAGCAACGATTAAATTACCCGATGAACTTCTCTAATAGTGACGACGTACTGAACTTATTAGCAATGACACCTTTTGCCTTTAAAGCCAATGATGAATTAATTGCTCAATTGACACAACAAAAGCACTTCAGCTGCCAAGCAGACTTTGTTTTACGTTTGTATCAAAAGAAGCATTAGATTGTGGAATAGTAGTTTGATTAACTACTTTGTGGTCGCGAAAGTTAAATGTAAAAGTTGAGCAAGATCGATATACCGTGGTTTATATTTTGCTAAATTAGCAATAGCGGTATCGTTGTTATCGCCATTGCTGCGCTGATTTTGCTCAGCAACTTGCTGTTTTACCTTTTCTAAACCACTATGATACCAAGAAGCTAATGATGGTGGTAATAACTTATCTGCTTTAACACCTGAAAAAACTAATGCCTGCACAGGTAGGCTTAATAAAAACAAACCATAAACAAGTGCTTGAGGTAGTGCATTTAACGCATTACTTATTGAGCCCTGGCCAAGGGGATATCCTGAAGCGATATAGAGCTGCATAATAACAGTAAACATAGCTAACGCAGGAAAATATCGACAAACAAAGCGCGCGCTTTGCACGCCTCGATAATCTTCAAAATATTGAGTTAATTCTGGCTTGTCAGGCCAGAGAGATAAATATTTTTGACCCAATTTAATGAGTTGTACTACGGAGATATTCATACCATTACTATAGCAGCTAGTCCTTATAAGCAACAGTTAGAAATGTAACTAAGCTTTTATTACGAATAACAATTATTAAAAGTTAAATTAAACCGTTTTTATTGTATTGCATCAAGATTTCTAACTAACTCCATCGCTATAATGCCGACAATATTATTATTGCTATAATTATTCGATAACTTTTCATTTTTTTAAAAGACAATAAACATGACTCAACAAAAACCTCAACGCAAAGAGCCCGCTAGTACTGGTGCTATTTTAGTAATTAACTGTGGCAGCTCTTCTGTTAAGTTTTCTTTGATAAAACCATTAAGCGGTGAAACACTATTATCAGGCTTAGCCGAATGCCTACACACCCCTGATGCTAAAATCATCGTCAAACTTAACGGAGAAAAACAGACCTATAAGTTACCCGAGCCATTTAATCATCAAACAGCTCTCTCTGTATTGGTAGAGCAACTACAGCAACTTGGCTTAGTCAAAGATATCACAGCTATCGGTCACCGAGTTGTCCATGGTGGTGAACAATACTCACAACCTACGCTCATTACTGAGGATGTAGAACAAGCTATTAGCCAATTGGCAAAACTTGCACCATTGCATAACCCCGCAAATCTAATTGGTATAAAAGCATGCCAACAAGCCTTTGAAAATTTGCCACAAGTCGCAGTCTTTGATACCGCTTTTCATCAAAGTATGCCTGAAAAGGCTTACATTTACGGCCTTCCCTATTCATTGTACAAAGCGCATGGCATAAGACGTTATGGTTTCCATGGCACCAGCCATTATTTTGTGGCGAAGCAAGCTGCAGAGCAGTTAAACAAGCCGCTTGAACAATGTAATTTAATCAGCGCTCACTTAGGTAATGGTTGTAGTGTAACTGTTATTAAAAATGGTGAAAGTGTTGATACTAGTATGGGTATGACACCTGGCGAAGGTGTCATTATGGGTACTCGTTGTGGCGATCTAGATACCGGAATTATCTTTCATCTAGTCGAAAATTTAGGTTACTCAATTGGTGATGTTGATAAATTAGTCAATAAAGAAAGTGGTTTATTAGGCGTTTCTGGCCTAAGCAACGACGGCCGTACCTTAGAAAATGCCATGTTAGAAGATAATCATGCTCAAGCAACATTAGCCCTGACAATTTTTTGTTATCGTATAGCCAAAACTATTGCCTCTTATAGCGCCAGCTTAACGCAATTAGATGGCCTTATATTTACCGGTGGCATTGGTGAAAATTCAAACTGGGTGCGTACTGAAATAGTTAAGCAACTTGCGTTATTAAACTTTTCTTTAGATGAAGAACAAAATAAAGCAACACGCTTTGGTGCTTCAGGTAATATTGCCACTAAAGATTCAAGAGCTTGTTGGGTTATTGCAACAAACGAAGAATGGGTAATTGCCGAACAATCAGCCCAATTACTAACAAATTTAGTCAAGTAGATGACTACATACTCGTTCACTTCAACATGCATTATTCATCTGGAAGTAGAACGGGTATCTCAATATAAGTAGGATTTAATTTATGCCACATAGAATTATGTTAATCCCTGTTGGCTCAGGTGTCGGCTTAACCAGCGTATCGTTAGGTTTATTACATGCCTGTCAGCAAAAAGGAATTAAAGTAGGACACTTCAAACCCATTAGCCAACCTTCGCGGAACAGCTTAGCTAAAAAAAACAAAACCATTGATGCCATTAGCCTGTCTCAAAATAGCACTAGCGTTTCGCTTAGTTATGTAGAGGGGAAAATGGGCGATGGACTTCACGATGTTGTTTTAGAAGAAATCGTTGCGAATTTCAATGCGTTTAAAGAAGATCACGACGTCATCATTATTGAAGGTCTAGTCCCTACACCAAGACAACCTTATGCTGGTCGCATTAACCGTGATGTAGCTCAAGCACTTGGGGCAAATATTGTCTTAGTTGCTAGCCCGGGAAATGACAGCGCCGAAGAATTTGAAGATAGACTTGAAGTCAGTGCCGAGACCTATGGTGGTATAAAGAACCGACACCTCATTGGTTGTGTTATCAACAAGCTCAATTGCCCTGACCAAGAAGAATTTGGTTTATTACCCAAAGAAGAAGAAATTGAAAATGATTTTAATCTAAACCATTGGTTAGATTTATCAATTTTTAAAGGCAGACACTTTGATTTACTTGGCACGGTTCAATGGGAAATTGATCTCATCGCTCCACGTGTTTGTGATATCAGTAACTACCTTGAAGCTAAAGTAATTAATAATGGCGATATGGAACATCGCCGTTTTCGCAGTGTCGCATTTTGCGCCCGAACCGTATCAAACCTAGTGAGTTACTTGGTTCCTGGTCGACTCATTGTTACGCCAGGTGATCGCACCGATATTATTATTGCTGCCTGTTTATCCGCGTTAAATGGTACTAAATTAGGCGGGTTGATTTTAACCAATGGCTTTGAACCATCCGAGCAAGTTTGGGAGCTATGTAAGCAAGCACTTGATGCGGGTTTACCTGTCTTATCTGTACCTTGGGATACTTGGCAAACATCACGTCATATCATGGGCTTTAATCCTGAAATACCTAAAGACGATATCCAACGCCAAGATAAAGTAAAGCAACATGTAGCCGATAATTTAAGTAGTAGTTGGCTTGAAAGCCTGACCTCGAAAAACAATAGTTATAACTTATTATCACCGCCTGCTTTTAGACATAAATTAACCGAGCTAGCTCGCCAAGCAAATAAATTAATCGTTTTACCTGAAGGAACAGATATACGTACCATTAAAGCGGCTGCAATTTGCTGCGAACGAAACATTGCTCGCTGCCAACTAATAGGTAACAAAGAAGAAATACTTCAGATTGCTGAACATCAAGGTATTAACTTACCAGATAACTTATTAATAACAGATCCCGACTCCATTAGAGATAATTACGTTGGACCTATGGTCGAGCTACGTAAAAATAAAGGCCTAACGGATGTTATTGCCCTAGAAAATTTAAAAGATAATGTTGTTTTAGCGACTATGATGTTACAACTTGGCCAAGTTGATGGCCTAGTTTCTGGCGCAGTAAATACGACAGCAAACACCATAAGACCCGCTTTGCAGTTAATCAAAACTGCACCTGACAGCTCATTAGTTTCATCAGTTTTCTTTATGTTACTACCTGATCAAGTACTTGTTTATGGTGACTGTGCTATTAACCCTGAGCCTAATGCAGAACAGTTGGCTGATATAGCCATTCAATCTGCTGACTCAGCTAGAGCATTTGATATTGAACCAAGAGTTGCCATGATCAGCTACAGTACCGGCAGATCGGGTCATGGTGCTGACGTTGAGAAAGTTGCTAAGGCCACTGAAATTGCTAAAGCGAAGCGACCTGATCTCATTATTGATGGACCACTGCAATATGATGCGGCCATTATGGAGAATGTTGCTAAGAAAAAAGCGCCAAATAGCCCAGTCGCAGGTAAAGCGACAGTATTCATATTCCCTGATTTAAATACTGGTAATACTACTTACAAAGCAGTACAGCGTTCAGCTGACTTAGTGAGCATTGGACCCATGTTACAAGGAATGAATAAACCTGTTAATGATTTATCACGCGGCGCCCTAGTCGATGACATTGTTTATACTATTGCCTTAACGGCGATACAAGCGACCATGTAGCAACAGATACGGTTGATATATACTCGCTATTTTTTATGAAGCCACGGTTAAACTTACTTTCAAGAGGTTTAACCGTATTAAATCTTTATTTTTATAGATAAACAGATCCAACGTCATATTTTAATCACTTATCCTATTCATTAGTATTTAAACGCTTGTTAGACAAAAAACGTACTGCTTATTTTTTTCTTTAAAATCAATCGATAAAGACGTACATTGAGACTTATCCACAACCATACACACAGCTTCTGTGGATATAAATTTCAAAGATAACTAGCAGGGTTTATATTAAATATCTTAGTAAAACCTTCGTAAATAGCCACTTTAAACAGCTTTCCCCTAGAACCATGCATTTGTTAAGACGCAGCCCTTAGCAGAATGTCAGGTAATCTCGACAAATTAAACATTACAACAAGCAACTAGTGCTATAGTTGAACAGTCTACCTTTTGTTAAAGATGAATTTATAAATACAGCGATTGAAGCACTATGGTTAATCATTATCTGGTAATATAAAATCAAACTTATACTCGTTATCATTCAATTAATAAATAACATTCAAACAGGAATACTATGATCACTTTATACGGCATAAAAAATTGCGATACCGTGAAAAAAGCCACTAAATGGCTTGAAGCAAACGATATAGCTCATCAACTTTATGACTTTAAAAAGCAACCGCTAACAGCCGAACTACTAACAGAGTTTGTCAGCCAAAGTGATTGGTCATTATTATTAAACAAACGTAGTACAACATTTCGTAATCTACCTGATGAGATAAAGAATAACTTAACAGATGAAATAATGTTTGCTGCGGTACTTGAGCAACCCACCTTACTTAAAAGACCTCTGTTACCATTAAATGGTGAACTCAACCTCGGCTTTAAAGTTGATCAGTACCAAACACTTTTCGCAGACAAATAAATATATATTTACATAAAATAAGCCACATCATCAAAAACTAAGTAAAGGTAGTCCTTGTGAGTAAAATTGAACAAAAAAATCAAAGTGAAGTTATTGAGCTGGCAATAGACTTAATGTCTAGAGCCTCAGTTACCCCAGAAGATGCTGGCTGTCAAAAATTGATGGCACAACGATTGGCACAACTTGGGTTTACTAATGAAAGCATGATTTTTGCCGATACCATAAACCTTTGGTCTCGTCGTGACAGCACTAATGCTACGAAAGAAGATGACTTAGTTTTTTGTTTTGCTGGCCACACCGATGTAGTACCAGCAGGCAACCTTGAAATATGGAATACCCCGCCATTTGAGCCAACGATTATTGATGGTATGTTATATGGCCGTGGCGCAGCAGACATGAAAGGTAGTCTCGCGGCAATGATAGTGGCGACAGAACGCTTTGTTCAAGACCACCCAGATCATCAAGGTTCAATCACTTATTTAATCACAAGTGATGAAGAAGGCCCCTTCATCAATGGCACCACTAAAGTGATTGATACGTTAGAGGCGCGTAATGAAAAAATCACTTACTGCATAGTCGGTGAACCTTCAAGTACTCACGCCGTCGGCGATATCGTGAAAAATGGCCGACGCGGTTCTATTTCTGCTGAAGTAGATATTAAAGGTAAACAAGGTCATGTTGCTTACCCTGATCATGTGAGAAATCCGATTCACTTAGCTATGCCAGCATTAACAGAATTAAGTCAGGTACAATGGGATAATGGTAATGATTATTTCCCGGCGACCAGTTTTCAACTGTCTAATATTAATGCGGGTACTGGTGCAACAAATGTTGTTCCTGGGCATATCAACGCCTTATTTAACTTACGTTATAGCACTGAATTAACTGATCAAATTATTGTTGAACAAGTAGAGTCTATTCTTGATAAACATCAACTTGATTATGATATAAAGTGGACTTTTAATGGTAAGCCGTTTATCACAGAACATGTTGAATCAGAACATGGATTTTTGAACGCCGTAAGCCAAGCAATACTTTCAGTTACCGGTACAGAAACTCAGTTATCCACTTCAGGTGGTACCTCCGATGGTCGATTCATTGCGCCAACGGGGGCACAAGTCATTGAACTTGGACCATGTAACGCAACTATCCACCAAGTAAATGAATCTGTTTCATGTGATGATTTAGAAAAGCTCGTTGATATTTATTATCATTGTTTGGTTAATGTTTTATGTACGCATAAAACCATTAGTTAGTTATAAGGTTTCATTTAGCAATGCGAACGATCAATCACATTAAGAGTGTAAATCCAACTCAATTATTGGGGAAAAATGAAGAGCATCTCTACTATGTAAGTGAACGAGTTGCCATTCATCAAGAGATGAAAGACGCCTTTGATGATATGGTGAATGCGGCTAAAGCTGACGCTATTGAGTTAACGATTGCTAGTGGTTTTAGATCTTTCGAACGACAACTTATGCTATGGAATAACAAATTTTCTGGGAAAACATCGATTAAAAATAGAGCTGGAGAAGTTGTTTCTCCAGAGCACTTATCTCCACTTGAATTAATTCATAATATTTTACTTTATTCCGCGCTCCCCGGTGCGAGCCGTCATCATTGGGGTTGTGATATTGATGTTTATGCGCCAAATTTATTAGCTAAAGATTATCAACTTCAACTTGAACCATGGGAATACAGTGAACAAGGGCCACTAGCAAAGCTATCTGTTTGGCTTGCTCACCACGCGCACCAGTTTGGCTTTTATTTCCCTTATGAGAGCTTCCAAGGTGGTGTTGCCGAAGAGCCTTGGCATATATCATATCTGCCGTTAGCTCAGCAGTACCAGCAAGCTTTTGATATTGAATTATTAACACTAACATTAAGTAACAGCAGTATCTTAGGCAAGCATGTCATTATTGAAAACTTAGATGACATAGCAAAGCGTTATATTAACAATGTTTGTGCAGCACCAACCAATGTTATACTGCCTAAATAATTATCCTAGAATACTAATTTTAGCGAATTAACTTCACAAACTTACCAAGAGGCACTCCAATGGACAATTGGTTAGCTATTTTTATAATCGTAATAACAGTCGTTATTATCATAGGGAATTTGAGTACATTTCAAAAAAGCTCAAAGCAAAAAATGCGTAAAAACAGTTTAAACGACCGAGAAGAAACACTACCAAGAACGAATAAAAGTTCGCATAAAATGGAGCCGGTCGCTAAAAAAAAGAACTAACGTAATGCTCGTTCTTAAAAACTGAAGTCAGATTTCAGATATAAAAAAACTCCAACTAGTGGAGTTTTTTTATGTCTTTTTTTATGCCTGTTTAGTAACGAAGTAACTACTTCATAATTACTTCGCGAAAGCCAAGATTAGAATACATCTCTAAACGATAGTCCCTTCTCTACCACTGGGAAAATTCGCTCAAGCGCTTCTAAGGTCAATGGCTCACCATCAGAATTATAGATAGTTACCGAGGTTTTCTGGTTAAGCTCATCTATAGCTCCTAACACAAATTGGTACTGAGCATCACTAACATCAATGACGGGTACATCATCACCCCAGATGCTATCCCAAACACTCGACTCAGGTTTAACAAACTCTACATAATAAATCTTTTTATCTTCATTTAAATCGGTAATCGTAAAGCCATGTTTTTCAAAGAACAATGGCATATTACCCCATAGGTCTTCTAAGCCCATCTCAACAATATACGCTTGTTCCGCTTCAATGTTTTTACCTATGGTCACTAATTTTTGATTCGCACGAGTTAAGCGATCCGCACGTTGTTGAAGACGATAGTTATAATCAACCGCAGCAATGAGCTCATTAAGCATGGCTTTTTCAGCTCTTTGCTTATCAATTGGATCCATTGTTTTACTGCCGCCCTTTTCATCTGTTTGTAAAAAGTCGACTAATGAAACGCGTAATGAAACACTGCGACCATGAGACTTAGCTAACAATTGAAAACGAAAACGTACGCTTTTTGAAAACTGAATATCTGTGAAGATCCAACCAACATCAACTTCGTTGTGATACCAATCGGACTCAATAATGGCCGTTTTAATACCTTCTCTCTTAATGCTAGTTTCTTTTAAACTAGTTGCTCCTTCAGTAACCTTGCTTAAGGTTACTTCAGTGTCTTCTTCAATGTAGTCATAGGTAATTTTATCTTCTGCTAATTTTTCTATGACAACCTTTTCAATAAACGCCAATAAATCTTTATCTTCTAAAACTTTATCAAACCAAATAATAGCGATACCAGACTCTTCAACAACACGTGAAGATGCAGCAACAGGCATCACCAATGAAGGTGCTCTAATATCCATGTCTTCACCAACAGGACCTTGGTGATTTATTTTATTGGTAACAAAAAAATCATTCGCTTGCTTTGGTTTACTCAAATTAGCAGGAATCACGAGATCGTTAGCTTCAAGCTTGTGCTGATAATCAAAACCACCATCTGCTTGCTTGTTATTAACAGAACCACAAGCTGTGATCGACAAGGCTAACAGTGATAAATAAAATGCTCTACAACTCATTAAAACTCCTGTGGCTTAGGTTATTGATATTCAAAACCTGCTAAGCTCACTAAAAAATACTTAAAATCTCTAAAATAAAATCGATATAAGACAGGGCTAATATTGCGCCCCATGGTACTTGCCTGATTTTACAAACACAAGGTATATGACCACAAAAATGTAAGATGATTCCAACTTTTATCATGATAAGTTACAATGCGCCTTTCTAGACAACTTAGGCGTAATAAATGCCACAATATTTAGTACTAACAGCGATGGGATCTGACAGAACAGGTTGTGTTAGTGAATTAACTAAATTAGCAAGTGAATGCGAATGTAATATACTAGATAGCCGAATGGCCATTTTTGGCTCTGAATTTACTTTCATTATGTTACTTACAGGTGATACCAGGGCGATTAATAAGATTGAGATGAAGATTCCTCAACTTGCCCATAGTTTAGATTTAATCACTATGATGAAGCGCACGTCTGGTCACAGAACATTTGATTTAGTAAAACATTACCGAGCTGAGTACTCTGGCATAGACCAACCCGGTATTCTAAAAGCAATGACCGCTTTTTTTGCCACTCGTAAAATAGACATTTCTTCGTTAAAGTCGAAAATAGATCCAAAAACCAATCATATGAGTGCGAACATATTGTTTGCTTTAACGGAAAAAATTAGTATTGATGAACTGGAATATGATTTTCTAGAGCTTTGTCAGCAAACCGATGTACAAGGTTTTATCATCAAAGCTAATGCCAATTTATTACAGTGATAGACTCTTGATTATTCAGGATTGAAATGTAAAGCAGCTTTTGTTTGAAAGATAAATTGTGTTATTGCACATTCATGTAGCCACTTAATGAACTCTGCCTTGCTAACTTATAAAACAAACTGCTGTAAAGTAATATCGAAAGATCAACAGTCCATAGAAAACAATTTAAAAACAAATAGAAGTGACTTTATTATGAATACTCTAAACGTTGGTGATACCGCACCACTATTTACACTAAACAATGAAAATGATGAGCCAATCTCGTTAACTGATTATATTGGTAAACAGCAAGTATTAATCTACTTTTATCCTAAAGCAATGACTCCGGGTTGTACCGTTCAAGCCCAAGGTTTGCGTGATATCAAAGCTGAGCTTACTGAATTAAATACCGTTGTTTTTGGTATTAGTCCTGACGAAGTAAAACGTTTAATTAAATTCTGCCAACGTGATGAACTAAATTTCTCATTGTTATCTGATGTTGATCATCAAGTAGCTGATCAATTTGGAGTTTGGGGTTTGAAAAAGTTCATGGGGAAAGAATATGACGGTATTCACCGTTTGAGTTTTTTAATTGGACTTGATGGAAAAATCAGCCATGTTTTTAATAAGTTTAAAACTAAAGAGCATCATGATGTAGTCTTAGCCGTTTTAAACGAGTTAAAGAAGTAACGTATTGAAATGTTATAGCGCTAATTAACGTTATAAATAAAAAGCCCTAAGCTAAATAAAATTAGCTTAGGGCTTTTTTAATGTACAAGTGAGTAAAGTACTTACGTTATTTTACTTTAAAGTCGTATGGCACAGGCATTTAGCTAACGCCCTTATAGCCTTTTGATAGCATGGTTACTAGCTATCACTACTTCTAGCTTTCACTCGTCACGGCAGGTCCCGGAATAGACGGCCAAGCATTAATGACAGCTTTGACTAATGTTGCCAAAGGGATTGCAAAAAATATGCCCCAAAATCCCCATAAACCACCAAAAAATATCACCGCGATAATAATGACCACGGGGTGTAAATTAACAGCTTCAGAGAACAGCAAAGGCACAATAACATTACCATCAATCGCCTGAATTAAACCATAAGCAAGCATAACGTAACCAAACTCACTACTTACACCGAACTGAAAAAGAGCAACTAAGAGCACAGGTAAGGTGACAACGGTTGCACCTACATAAGGAACAAGTACTGATAAGCCGACTAAAACGCCCAATAGTAAGGCATATTGCAAATCAAGAAAGATAAAAGCAATAGTAGTAGATGCCCCAACAATAATTATTTCAATCACTTTTCCGCGAATATAATTTAAAATTTGTTGGTTCATTTCTTGGCTCACTTTAATTGCCATGCGGCGTTCTTTAGGCAAGAAGTGGGCAATACTGCTCATTAACTCTGTTTTATCTTTTAAAAAGAAGAACACCATTAAGGGTACAAGGATCAAATAAACCATTAAGGCGACAATATCGGAAATTGAGTTCAAAGACGCTCTAAGTGCAACCTGCCCCCATTCAAGTAAATTATCATTAACCATGACAATGAAACTTTCAATTTGCGAGACGTGGACAAAATCAGGGTATTTCTCTGGCAAGGTCAGTAAGTAACCTTGTCCTTGACTGATCATATGAGGAACTTCTTGCAATAAATTACTGCTTTGCTTCCAAATAATAGGCATTAAACCTAATACAGCTAATAAGGAGAAACTCAGAAAAGTAACAACAACTACTACCGTAGCACTAGAACGCGACATTGAGCTTTGCATTAGTTTGTTAACTGGAAGGTCTAACAAAAAAGCTAATGCTATTGCAACAAATACCGGCATCAATAAATTGCTAAATAAAGCAATAAATAATGCTATACAGACTAAAATAACAACCAACGTGACCGCGTGAGGATCTGAAAACTTACGTGTATACCAATCACTAAATAACTTAAACATAACTACCCATTCTTTAATTTTTGCTTGTATGACTTGTTCGACTAATACTTATCTCGACAATACCGATCTCAGTAGTTTGTTTTTGATAAAAATATCCCTGCTTATCTAACAATTTAGGAATATCATTAATAGAGCCAGTATCATCAATAGTGATAATACATTGATCATCATCTTGCATTTTTTTTAGTAATAAACGTAATTTAACCAAAGGCACAGGACATTTCTCTCCTCTACCATCATATTTATAAATCATAGAAAACTTAAAACAGCGCTTTAGTTTAATTCACTAATTTGCGACAATTAATCCATTGTATAAATTAAAGTTATCATAACGTACCTCTATAGCCGTTACCAATCAAAGTGTAGGATTTCAGTAGGAATTGAAATTACGTTTAAACCTATCATAGAAGTGCTTGAGCATATTATCTCAAATAACTATTATGTCATCACTGCGCTTTGAAATTAAATTGCATAATCTCCATAAAGTTGCATTCTTATGGAGTACGGATATAAAGATAAGCCCTATGAAAACCTACTTATTGTCAGGAATATTAATTAAATGAGCTCATTAAGTACCAACGCTAGCTTAAAAGAGATTAATGCTTATAAAAAGCAAATTAATTGGGGAGAAGTATCCTCTATATATCATATGTTTTCTTCTTCGTTAGGTGAAGTAGATGGCATACTTACTCATGGGTTTGATAGTGCGTATAAACAAATATTAAACCAAAACTCATGGAATTTAGCTTTGTTAGGCGCTAGTAAAAAAGCAGATGGTAGTATTCAGGTGAAGAATAAACCACAAATCACCTTACGCCATGAATTTAATGACATGGGCTATGAACTACATTGTTATCCTGCTATTGATGGCGAAGTCGTTACTCATAGTATGATTGACAAAGGCAACTGCCCTTTTAATAATTGGTTACCTGAAAAGACACAGATGCTCTTTCGTCTTAATAGCTTAGTTGCTTTTGCTATTTACAGTTTCCAAAGTGGGGATGAAGCAGATATAGCACTGTTAAAATATGCGCATTACAAAGTGAAAGAATTAATCACAACTTTAAGCGAATCTTTTCAGATTATTGTGGTCAAAGGCTATAGTATAGCGGAGTTTTACCAAGAAATAGCCAAAAGAAATGGTAATATCCTTACCCAAGACACTTAAGTGCTCTCTGTTACTCTCGTATATTTCCATTATGACCCTAGGATGTAATATTGCTTAACCTAAAACCCATGTTTACTGCCTTGTTATTTACATTAGGCATCGCAGCCGCTACTAGCTTTAATGCAAGTGCTATTGATAATCATAACAATAAAAATAAGTTACCCGATATAGGCATTTCTGGCTACAGCGTATTATCTACCGATAAAGAGCTGCAAATCGGTAAAGCAATGATGCGGCAATTACGCGCTTCACAACCGCTAATTCAAGACCCAGTTTTAATTGAATATATAAATCACTTAGGTAATAGCCTAGTGAAAAATGCTCAAGGGGTGAATTATGCGTTTGAGTTTTTTCTTATCAATAATAACGAATTAAACGCTTTTGCTTTTTTTGGCGGTCATGTAGGCATCCATAGTGGTTTAATAACAACAGCTGATACAGAAAGTGAATTAGCTTCTGTTATTGCTCATGAAATTTCTCACGTTACTCAGCGCCATTTAGCCCGACGTCTTGAATCACAAAGCCAAACTCAAGGTTTAACCATGGCTGCTATGCTGTCTAGTGTATTGATTACCTTGGTTAACCCTACCGTTGGTATCGCCGCACTAAGCGCAAGTATGGCCGTAACGCAACAAGCCAGCATTAACTACACTCGTGGTAATGAAAAAGAAGCAGACCGAGTAGGTATTGCTTTACTAGCGAGCAGCAATTATGACCCTCAAGGTGCTGCAAGCTTTTTTAGTAAAATGTCGACTAAGTACCGCTATGCCAGCAAACCACCGGCAATGTTGCTTACTCATCCATTACCTGAATCGCGTATAGCTGATGCTCGCCAGCGTGCATTAAACTACCCAGCAAGACCTTTACCACCTAGTTTAGGTTTTGAATTAACCAAAGCAAGATTAAAGTCTAGATATCAAGGCGAGGCAAAATCCAATATTAGTTTCTTTAAACTACAGTTGGAGAAAAAACGCTACGCTATTAAAGCTGCTGCACAATATGGTTTAGCACTATCATATTTTGAAAACAAACAAACTAGTGAAGCTTTGCAGTTATTAGAGATGTTAGAAAAAAATGATAAGGATAATTTATTTTATGTTGATGCCTTAACGGATGTTTACATAGCAAATAATCAGGCCAACAAAGCAATAAAGATGCTTGAACGATTAAACTTATTCATGCCTAACAATCAGGTAGTCAGTTTAAACTATGCTAACGCCCTACTCAGCGTGAAAGAATATGATCTTGCAGCGCAAATATTACAGGACTTTTTATTAGTCAACCCAGGTAACTTTATCGCTTATGATATATTAACTACCTTGTATAGAACTCAAGAGAAAACAGGTTTAATGCACATGAGTAAAGCAGAAGTATATGCGTTACTTGGCGCATACCCAAAAGCAGTTGATGAATTGCAGACCAGTTATGCATTTCTTGATGAGCAGCCTTTAATGCAAAAAAGAGTGAAGGCCCGGATATTACAATTACAAGAACAAGAAAATCGTTTAAAACGTTTATAACAAGTTGACTGTATTAACCTGTCAGCTTGTTAGCATTTACATTACCGTTTAACTAGCAATTAATTATGAAAGGAAAACCATGTTTACTATTTATCACAACTCAAGATGTTCTAAGAGTCGCCAAACACTTGCATTACTTGAAGAACAAGCACAAAAAACAAATCAGGAAATCACTATTGTTGAGTACTTAAAAACACCAATTGATCACGCCCAGATTAAGCAGTTATTAGCGCAGCTTAATTGTACAGCCATTGAAATGATGCGGGTAAAAGAAGCCGAATTTTCTGAAAATAATTTAAAAGGTGCTAATGAAGAAGAGTTGATTAACGCCATGGCAAATACGGCGAAACTTATTGAACGCCCTATCGTTACTGATGGCAATAAAGCAATTATTGGACGTCCTCCTGAAAATGTTTTAACTTTTTTTAAACAGTAAGTTACTAAATTACCATTTAATCCTTAATGTAGATAAGCAGCCAAATGAACAAACAAAGATTTTCAACGAGTAATTATAAAAAAATAGCCTTAGCAGGTTATTTTTCTTTATTAGTATTTATGCCGTTATGGTTAATAGTACTAAGTCCAAGCGAGAGTTTAAGTACGACAACGTCACTGGTAATGTTTACCTTGCCGTTATTATTTCCATTAAAGGGATTGTTACAAGGAAACCCTTTCACCTATGCTTGGTCAAACTTTATTGTTTTAATCTATTTTTTGCATAGTTTAACGACCCTTTGGGTATTGCCAGCAGATAGAGTTTGGGCAATGTTAGAGTTGATATTTGCTAGTGCTATGTTTTTTGGCGCGACTTATTACGCCAAATTTCGTGGTCAAGAACTTGGTCTGAGCATTCGGAAAAAGAAAGAAAGTAAATAATTCTAATACCGAGTAATACCAATTCAAGTAAGTTTCTTCTCACTCAGCGAGACTTAAAAGTCTTAGAGGTAAGGCATTGATTGAAGATAATGGTTTTTCCCTTATCAAAATCAATAACGCGGCATGTAAGCCTTTACTTTTTATTAGGTACTCGCCCTTTGGGAGTTTGTCAGCAATCTGATAACTGCACATAATTTTCTTAAGATAGAATGACTATACATAAAAAAATTCTATTTGTTCTCAAACCGCTGACAAGCTCTGAGCGAGAACAAACTTAGTTGATTTGGTATTATTAAAAGAAGGAATAAATGAATGCGTTGTGATTTTGTAAGAGCCTCGTTGTTATTACCCCTATTTCTCACAGTAGTACTGACTGCTTGTGATAGTAAATCTGATGGTAATGTGACGAATTATCCCCTTGATAGCTTAGTACAGCTTGATAAGGTGCAAAATGTAAATCAAAGCATAGATCTCCTTCTTCACTTCCCTTTTGATGTCGTTAGTCAAATAAAATGGCAACAAACGGCTGGCGAGTCGGTAGTAATTTTAGCAAAAACGAGTAAAGTTATTTCTTTTACGCCTATGCTAGCAGGCGATTACAGTTTTAGTGTCAGTTTTGTTCTCAATGATGGCATTGAGCAAACATTAAAGAAGAATATAACGGTTAATGATGACAACCATAAGTTAACCACACGTCTATCTCATGAAGCTTTAGCCGGTAATAAGGTGTCACTTCGTAGCCAACTTTCTGAAACGATTGATATCAACACGTTAACATGGCAACAAATAGAAGGTCCTAGTGTCACCCTAACCGCTGATAGTGGTGGTGAGTTAGCACTTTTTTTTGATGCTCCCCAAGTTGATGTCGATACCATTATTACCTTCGAGGCATCCGCCACAGATTCTGACAGTAATACCATTTATCGTGATCAGGTAGCGATACTCGTAGAGCCAGCTGCGGAAATAGGCAGTAATGCTTACTTTTCAGAGCGTAAAGCATCGGTTTTCGCTTATAACAGCAATAGCCCTTATGTTGATGATCTTGTTACTTGTATTTACTCTAATACCTTAACCAGTTCATGTACTTTGTCCCAAACACCTCTAATTGCAGAGGAAGTAAAAAGTTCATCAATGACACCTTCAATAGAGAGTATTATGGATCGTGTTGTGGTATCCCACCATTGGATGGGTGATAGATTTAAAGACTTTCTGAGTAATAATGATACCAACAACGATATCAAAAATTTGCTTAGAGCGACGACAGCAATTGTTATTTCTTATGATGTGCGCCCTTCATTTTATTGGGCGGCGACAGGTGCCATATATTTAGATGCAGAAAATTTTTGGTTAACTCCACAAGAGCGCGATACGATAAATGAAGCACCCGATTATCGGGCTGACTTTGGTAAAGACTTACAGTTCACTATGCCTTGGCGGTACGTAAAAGATAATGCCTCTGCAAGTAAAAGTTATAGTAAATCTGCACGGGTCACTCGAACAGCTACAGATGCTCTATATCGCTTAACATCATTAATGTACCATGAACTTGCTCATGCCAATGACTTTTTCCCAAGTAACGAATGGTATGTACATAGCAGCAATCAACGTGTGCTCGATGCAGCTGTCAGTACGACGTTTGAATCAGATGAACTTGCTATTACCTATCCACTAAAAAGCCAAGAAATGCGTAATTTAGCGCAAGTTAGTTTTGCTGGCGAGACCGCCAACCAGACACAAAAAAACTACTTACCAACAGATATTGAAGTTTTTTTTAGTCCAGAAGGTGCCTCAGACTTTTATGCTTACTCGAGTTTACGTGAAGATTATGCCATGTTGTTTGAAGAGTTAATGATGCAAAGCCGCTTTGCAGTAATACGTGATGTTGCCATTACCAATCAGCCAATAGGTGAAAGTATTTCCGCAGCTGATTATATTGTCACTTGGGGACAACGTGGCCGCATTGGTGACGATAAGTTAACAGATAGAGTACTTTTTAGTGCTAGTCGTGTATTACCCGAGTTTGATAGCCAAGCGGCAATAAACTTAGTACCTACTCCTATAGAAATGGTTGAAGGAAGTAATTGGTTTGATAATTTAACTATTAGCCCAATAGGAGCAAATGTTAGAAAAATGATGGGACAACGAAACAGCGTCTCAATTTTTACAGAATTTGCACAGCCATCGTCAGCAAACATTACACCTGAACAAGAAAATAATTTTAATCGGTATTATCAAAAACCTTTACCTCTGCACTAATGACCACATAATCTCTGAGTCAATACAGTTACTTTACCAACATAAAAAAACGCGATTAAATCATCGCGTTTTTTTATGTAAATTCTGTTCAATCCTACTTATCAACAAACTATTGAAGCGTTAGCACTTCTTTGATAAAAGGAATGGTAATTTTTCTTTGTTCTTGTATAGAAGCTTTGTCTAAGACATCAAGTGAGTTAATTAAACTGCCCATATCTCGGCTCAAGCGATTAAGTAAAAATTTGACTACTTCATCAGACAAAAACAAACCGCGTTGCGTGGCTCGGTATTGGAGGGCAATAACTTTTTCTTCATCATCAACAGGCTTAACTTGCTCAGTTAATCCCCAAGTAAGTCTCGACACTAAATCAGGTAAGCTTATACCTAACTGTTGGGCACTCTCATCACCTGAAATTAATAAGTAATTATTTTGTTCAAGCACTCTGTTAAATAAATCAAAAATGGCTTGTTGCCAGCGTGTATCGCCTGCAATCAAATGAATATCATCTAAACAGATTAAATCAATTTGCTCTAAGCCATCTAAAACTTCTACGGGTAATTGTTTTAACTCAGCACAAGATAAACATACAGAAGATTTTCCAATCTGCGCAGCATAAGTGCTGCTTGCATGCATTAGGTGTGATTTACCAACACTCGATAAGCCAAACAGGTAAAAACTGTGGGGCGTCGATTGTTGTGATTCTATATAGGACTTTAATTGAGTTACTACCCCCTGATTAATGTCACTTTTAAAACTATCAAACGTTTCATCATCAGGTAATTGTACCATCAACGTTAATTGAGCAACTTGCTTCATCTTTGCTCCCAATAAAAAACGGGAATTTTGGGTACAATCGTCAGTGGTGGTTTTGCTTCAGTTAATATTTGCAATTGATCATTCTTGGTAAGTTCATCGGCAGAGTCAGTATTTAAATTACTGTTATCCTCTCCCGTAGGGATAGTCTCTGGGATATTGCTATCTAGGAGACCTTCTTTATTTTTTACATTCGTTTGTGGGTTTTTAAGTTCATCTTTATTCGTATCAACAGTGCCTAAAACAGTAACCTGTACTTGACCATTAGCCTCGTTATTGAGGTCTATGCCTGCTTGATCTTGGCCATTGAATAGCTGAGTATTAAATTGTTGAATATGAGAAAAGCCATCGAGTTGACTGTCAAGTTGTTGCGTTAACTTATTGTTTAGCTTCAATGAGGCTAAAAATGATGCTTTTGAACCAATGAGATCTAACTTGAATTGACGTTCATCACCTTGAGCATTAATTAAAGTGACGGCTTTAACTGCAGACAAATCTTTTAAAAATTCAAATAATTGCATGTCACTTTTCAATGATGTGACATTTTTAACTTCAATAACAAAGTCATTTTCCGCTGTGGTAGATAATGCATAAGATTGATAAATTAACTCGGTAATGTCGGATAAGCCTTGTTCAATTAAACTGACTTTATCAATACCCTGATATTGTTGGGTATAAAGAACACCTTGAGTGAAAACACGCCAATCTAATACTTTAGGGAGAGCAAGTTCTTGCTGTTCACATAACAAGCCACACGCAGCATCACTTTCCGTAATAGCTGTTTCATTTTTTTCGCTATCAATAACTAAGCTTGAATCTGATACTCTCATGACCACAATAGTATCTGCAAAATAACGCTGCGAAGCTTGTAGGATTTGCTCAGGAAAATACCCCCAAAAGTCACTTAACACCACTTGTTCGTTATCGGTTAAGTCCATTAAAGGCATAACAATAGGTAAACCACGTTGTATTGAAAAGTCATTGATACTTGAAGGGATAATAGTATCTTCATCAGAAGCTACTATACTTCGGCTTGTGCCTTGCTCATCAATTAACCACAACAGTACTTGTGGGCGCAAGCTGCCCCATAACGGAAGATTCGCGTCTTTAAACAATTGATTTACTTTGTCTTCATTAAAGCTAACGACCAAACTCAGCTCTTCATCTTTTCGTTGGTAGTGATATTGACTAACGTAACTACTGGCTTTTCTTTGTGCTTTTTTCAACACATCATGTGTTAACACACCTTTTTTACCACCGACTTTTAAAAACACACCTTGCAGTGCTTTTTTTATTGCTTGTTGACGTTGCTCACGAGCTTGTGAATCGACGACAACATTGGCTTGGTACAGATCATTGACTTCAAGGGCTGCTAGACTAGGGCTAAGCAACGAGAATACCAGCATAATTATTACAAAAGGAAATCTAAACATATCGACTGAAAATTTTAAAAACTCTATGATTTTATATGTAATATCTTACCACATTGCCAGCAATTAATACCCGCAAATCTCAATAAATTCTTTGGAAATACCCCAATAAAAGAAAACAAGGCGAAGATACTGTTTATCGTCTTGAGTATGAGCCTTTGCACTGGTAGAATACGGCCCTTAAAATACTGTCGGTAATTTCTGAGGTTTCCCGTGAGCGAACAAAAACAGTCGTTAAGCTATAAAGATGCTGGTGTTGATATTGATGCTGGTAATGCGCTAGTTGAAAACATTAAAGGTGCGGTAAAACGCACAACACGCCCAGAAGTTATGGGTGGTTTAGGTGGTTTTGGTTCGGTATGTCAATTACCTACAGGTTATAAAGAACCTGTACTAGTTGCTGGTACCGATGGTGTAGGTACTAAATTACGTTTAGCAATCGATTTAGCTAAACACGATACTGTTGGTATCGATTTAGTGGCAATGTGTGTTAATGACCTTATTGTTCAAGGTGCTGAGCCATTATTCTTCCTTGATTATTATGCTACTGCCAAACTTGATGTTGCTGTCGCATCATCAGTTGTTGAAGGTATTGCTGAAGGTTGTATTCAATCTGGTTGTGCTCTTGTTGGTGGTGAAACTGCTGAAATGCCAGGTATGTACCACAAAGGTGATTATGATATCGCTGGTTTTTGTGTTGGTGTAGCTGAAAAGTCTCGTTTAATTGACGGTACTAATGTTGCTGCAGGCGATCAATTGATTGCGCTTGGTGCTTCAGGTCCTCATTCAAATGGTTTCTCCTTAATTCGTAAAGTATTAGAAGTAAACAACACTGATACTAATGAATTACTTGAAGGCAAGAAAATTGCTGACCATTTACTTGAACCAACAAAGATTTACGTTAAATCTGTACTTGAGTTACTTAAAAATGTAGATGTTCATGCACTTTCTCATATCACTGGTGGTGGTTTCTGGGAAAATATTCCACGTGTATTACCTGAAACAGCACAAGCTGTGATTAAAGGTGATAGCTGGCAATGGCCGAGCATCTTTAATTGGTTACAAGAAAATGGCAACATTACTGAACATGAGATGTACCGTACGTTCAACTGTGGTGTTGGTATGGTTATCGTAGTTCCTGCTGATAAAGTAGCACAAAGTATTGAAGTGCTAACTGCACATGGCGAAAATGCTTGGCACCTTGGCGAAATCGCTGATAAAGCTGACGGTGAAGAGCAAGTAGTTTTTGCTTAAGTAGCTAACGTACAAAGCATACAAAGTTATATTAAAGGGGCTATTTACTAGCCCCTTTAATTTATCACGACTTTATCAATCTTTTATAAACCTTTTATTAAGTAAAGTAGGAAAATATATGTCGAGCAAAATTTTAGTATTGATCTCTGGCGGTGGCACTAATTTACAAGCCATTATTGATGCCTGTACTGATAGTAATTATCCTGCAGAAATAGTTGGCGTAATATCCAATAAAGCCGATGCTTATGGCCTAACCCGTGCTAAAAATTCTGACATTACCGCTGTAGCGCTTTCTCATAAAGATTTTGCTAGCCGTGAAGATTACGATCAAGCACTTATCAAGGAAATTGATTGCTTTGATGCTGACTTAATCGTATTAGCTGGCTTTATGCGAATCCTTACACCAAGCTTTGTCCAGCATTTCCAAGGTAAACTGTTAAACATTCACCCTTCTCTTTTACCTAAATATCAGGGCTTAAATACACATCAACGCGCTATTGATGCCGGTGATGATGTACATGGTGTTAGTGTTCACTTTGTTACTGAAGAACTTGATGGTGGCCCAGTAATTCTTCAAGCCAAAGTGCCGGTATTTGAAGGCGATACCAGTGACGATTTAGCTGCTAGAGTTCATGAGCAAGAACATCGTATCTATCCACTAGTCGTAAAGTGGTTTGCTGAGAAAAGACTTAATATGCAAGACGAACATGCAGTATTAGATGGTAATATTCTACCTATTTCAGGTTATGCTGCTGATTAACCTAATTAGCTTAAACTCTTGAATACTGCTAGTTAAATAGGGTTATTTTAGTACTACTCGCTAAATGAAGTAACTCATCAAATAGTACAACAAATAGTACAACAAATAGTTACCAAGTTTTTGCTCTCCCCCAGACAGAAGCTGTTAGTATAAATGTATACTCATTGCTTCTGGTCTATTTGTTTATTATGCGAAAAATTTTCTCCTTACTTTTATTTACTCTGCCTTTACTAGCTTCCGCTACTGATATTGAAACGTCACCCTTACCAAAAGCCAAGCAACAACAAAACTCATTCGCTGAAACTATCCCTGCTTTTCGTGCAACTTATACGCTATTACGTAAATCAGATCCTGTAGGAAAAGCTATCAGAGAGTTAAGTTATCTTGGTGATGGTACAGTTAAATATCATTATGAAACTGATATAAGTTGGTTAATATTTTCTGATACACGTAGCGAAACATCTATTGTTGATATCAAAGAAAACCAAGTGATCCCTTTAAGTTATGACTATCAGCGTGAGGGAACAGGACGTGATAAGTACTATCAATGGCAGTATGATTTAGCAGGGAAAACAGCAACAGATCTGAAAAAAGATAAAAAAATATCTCTCGATTTTACTGACGGCCTGCTTGATAAACTGAGTTATCATCTACAAAATCGCATTGATTTAATTAACAACCCCGAACAAAAGCGGTTTGTATATCCCGTCATTAGTACAAAGGGATCTGTTAAAGATTATCAATATCTATATGATGGTAAAGAAGAACTAATTCTCCCCTATGGCCTAGTCAAAACTATTCGATTAAAACGTGAAATTGTTGAGAAAAAACGCATCACCTACGCTTGGTTTGCACCCGAGTTAGGTTACTTGTTGGTAAAGCTCTACCAAGTTAAAGGTGGCTCTGAACAATTTGAAGCACAATTATCAACACTTGAGCTTAAATAATCTAAGCCTTGTTCTTTACTCACCAATAAATTAACAATGTTTATTGGTGATGTTCCCAAATATTTTTCAAACACTATCTCCTAAATACGCTTTCCTAAAGAAAATAAACCATCAAATTAAATAAGCTGAACTCTGGATAATGAGTGCTTGATGCTTTAGTAAAATTAATAATTACTCATAGCTGATAATACCTTTCTTATGTCATTCCTCGCTGAGGTGACTCATAAATTCTGCAACATGCTTCTTGAATGATTACCGGTATATACCGAGTTGACAAGTACCTATTTAACCTTTATTAACTGTTATACCAATTGCACTAAGTAAGTGATCATTTTCAAATGACCTATACCCGTTACCATTCAAAGTGCAGGATTTCAGTGGAAATTAAAACAACTTTAGGCAAGACAAATAATTTAAGCATAGCCACTCTATGCTTAAGTTATTTAACGCCGAATAAAGTCATTTTAAACCCATCGAAGAAACACTTGAACAACATTACTTCATCGTTGCTGTGATTTATAATAGCGCTACATGGATGGAGCTTATTAGAGAATGCAGGAGCATATTCTCCTGAATAACTTTTATTTCACCACAGCGCCTTGAATTGAAATTGCTCAAGCACTCTGAAACCTGCATCTTGTTGGTGACGGGTATCAATATCCAATAACCTCGTTGCTTTCGATCCTAATAGCCAGCTATTGCTCAATTAAGCGCCTTATTCTTGAAAATTTATTTTCATTGAATTCTGTAACCTTAATTAATACAAATGGCATTACTGCTTTAATGCGGCTGGTATTATTTTGTTCAATAAATAGCAAATAATGCTTGAATAGTCATCAAATACATTATACTGTACGTTTATACAGTATAATTACATAACACGACTTAGCACGAGGCAAAACTATGTTCACGACCAATACAACCATCAATGCAAGTATCAATAATGCCATCAGTACTCCACTTGCAGAGCAAGCTTGGCTAAAGCTAGCTAATGTTGAAAACCATCAAGAATTGTCGTCGCATTATGTAAATATTTGTCAGCAACATAATCAAGAAAAAAAATGGGTACTTTTTATCAACCCAGAAGAATCTTCAATTGAGCAGTTAGCTCATACCCATGGTGTTGATATTTCAAAAGTGCTTTGTGTTAGTTTTAAGGGTAAGAATAAAGTGAATAATTTACTGGATTCAAAATCAGCTCATTTAGATATAGAGCAAATAAAGAATGTATTGTGTCGTGGGAATTGCTCAGCAGTTATTCTTTCAAACGCTTCATTTGACGTTGACGAAATGGCTGCTCTTGATAGTTGTGCTCGTTCAGGTGAAACGCACTGCGTACTACTTAAGAATAATAGAAAAAATGAAACCGTCTTAAATGGTCAAAAAATTCACTAAAACTGTATAATCCACCTAAAATAAAAAAGCCGTATTGTTATTAACAATACGGCTTTTAATTTTTATAACTGCCAGGCAAACATAGCTGGATAACTTACTTTTTTGACAGTCTTGTACGACATGGCTTTATAAAGTGTTTTTATACTTTATTATCCAACCAATGATTTACATTACGTGATAATACAGCCATTGGCACTGCGCCATTTAAAAGTACTACATCATGAAATTCTGCTAAATCAAATTTATCACCTAAGCGGGCTTTAGCTTGTTCTCTTAAACTTAATATTTTTAACATACCAAGCTTATAACCTAGCGCTTGACCCGGCCATGCCATGTAGCGCTCAATCTCTGCAACCACATCCGATTCAGCAGTACCTGTTTGCTCTGACATATAACTAATCGCTTGTTCTCGCGTCCAACGTTTATCATGCAATCCAGTATCAACAACCAAGCGTACTGCTCTAAATAATTCAGCTTGTAGACGACCTAAATCTCCGAAAGGGTCATTTTCATACATGCCGAGCTCATACGCGACTTGTTCTGAATAAAGAGCCCAGCCCTCAGTGTATGCGTTATAGGGTGCAATTCTACGTAAAAAAGGCAGCTCTGCTTGGTCTAAATTCAACGCAATTTGCCAGTGATGACCTGGATTTGCCTCATGATATGTTAGCGTTTTTAATCCAAATTTCGGATTAGCTTTCATATCTCTCAAATTAATCCAATAAATACCTGGTTTGCTACCATCTACAGCGGGTGATGTATATTGACCACCTGGAGCACCATCTTGCACTTCAACAGGGAAAGATTTCACTTCTACTTGATAACTTGGCGTAGTTCTAAATACTGGTGCCATTTTTGCTGTTACCTCAGTAATATAACCATTAATATCACTGAGTAATTCTTCACGTCCTGCTATTGAGTCTTCATATAAAAAGCGTGGCTCTTCATTTAACGCCACCATGCGCTCACCGACAGTGCCTTTTGTATAACCCTGAGCTAGTAATATTTCATTCATAACGCCGCTAATGCGCGCCACTTCATCCAAACCAATTTGATGAATTTGAGTCGGCGATAATTCACTATCCCCTAACTGCTTAATAGCATCTTGATAATAAACACTACCCTTTGGCTGCGCCCATATACCTGACTCAGAACGCGCTTCGCTCAATAACTGTTCACTGGCTTTTTCTACTGATTGGTAAGCGGGATATACCACTTGACTTACCTTAGCAATAACTTGAGTGATTAGAGACTGCTTTTGCTCTGTAGTAAGTGAGTCAACCTTTTCAATTTTCTCACGAAAAACATTCACGAATGGATGTTGTTCTGCAGATCTACTGGTAAAGCCTTTCAAATATTTAATAGCACCTTGTAAGGTTACTTTTGAAGGTAACCAGTTTTGGGCTGCATCTGCCGTTTGCTTTTCAATAATAGTTGCTGCAAGTTTATCAAACTGCCCTAAACGCGCGATGTAATCTAATGCTTCTTTTTCTGTAGTAATTGGCTGATCATTTTGCATCACCCTTGGGATATCAATTAATGGACCATTAATTTGATTAACAATAAAAGGAGAAAGCCCCATCCATGTATCAATATAACCAATATTAAAATTGGGCTCTCCAGCAAAATAGCGCGTAAGCCCTGCCATAACTTGTTGGTTATTCTTTGTTGTTATATCGGCATCATCTAGCTTGATACCAGCAATAGTATTTGATATGGATAATAACTCTGCTCTTAATTGCTTTTCATTTTCAGGGCTATAGAACTCCATATCACTACTGATGACTTGTCCTATATCTTTTTGAGATAGACCATACATGGTTGCTGATAAAGCTCGTTGCTTAAAAAGACTCTGTTTAGCTTGCAGATATAACGAAGCCAATTGTTGCTTTGAGCTGATCACTTGTTTAGGTTCCGAAGTTTCAGAAGCCGTACTTGTTTTAGTTTCCGCCACAACAGTATTATTCTCATTGCATGCGCTCAAGCCTAATGCAGCAATAACCGCACTAGCCAATAAGCTGCTTTTTAAATTCTTATTCATATTTTCCTCAGAAATGCGATTAGCACTATGGTTTATTATTATTTTAATTATTTTTCAGCTTTACATCGAATTTTATTTCACAGCGATTAGAACAAATGAAATCAAGATTGTAAACAGTATACAATCTTGATTAATAAATAATAGACTCTAACATTGTTCAAAAAACGAACAGATATAGTTGGGGATAGCATGAAATATCTGATATAATCCCGCGCCCGCTATTTGCGGCGCAGCGATTTAGATTCGGTTAACCCCAATGGGAATGGTGATATGACTTCAGTAAAAAAACAAATAATTTCGAAGACTCAACAGGGATTGTTTGATTATCCAAAATACTGGGCTGAGTGCTACGGCACAGCACCTTTCTTACCTATGTCTCGCAAAGAAATGGACATACTCGGCTGGGATAGCTGCGACATTATTATTGTAACTGGTGATGCATATGTTGATCACCCAAGTTTTGGTATGGCTATTATCGGTCGTATGCTAGAAGCACAAGGTTTTAGAGTCGGCATAATCGCACAGCCCGCATGGGATTCAAAAGATGCCTTTATGGAATTAGGAAAGCCTAATTTATTTTTTGGTGTTACTGCGGGTAACATGGACTCAATGATTAACCGATATACCGCCGAGCGCAGAATGCGTCATGATGATGCCTATACCCCAAATGATGAGGGTGGTAAACGTCCTGATCGTGCGGTAACAGCGTACACTCAACGTTGTAAAGAAGCCTTTAAAGGCGTTCCTGTAATTATTGGCGGTATAGAAGCAAGTTTGCGTAGAATTGCCCATTATGATTATTGGTCGGACAAAGTACGCCGCTCTGTTTTATTTGACTCAAAAGCAGATTTATTAGTTTTTGGTAATGCCGAACGCCCGTTAGTTGAAATTGCTCATCGCATTGCCCGTGGTGAAGATGTTAAGACTATTACCGATGTTAGAGGCAGTGCATTTTTAACCAATCAGGCACTCCCTGGTTGGCAAGGCATTGATTCGCGTGATATAGACAGACCAGGTAAAATTGATCCTATTTATAGCCCTTATGAAGAAATCACCCCTGAATCATGTAGTGATAATGAGGCGCAAACAGCAGCCGCTATCTCTGATAATGATATAACGAAAACGGCACAGCCTATCGAAATGGCTGATTACCGTAATAAAACGTGGGATAAAAAAGCTAAACCTTGGGAAACAACTTACATTAATTTACCTACTTTCGAACAGGTAAAAGAAAACAAAGTTCTTTATGCTCATGCATCCCGAATTTTTCATCAAGAAGTTAACCCTACCTCGGCAAAGCCATTGGTTCAAAGCCATGGTACTCGCCTTATATGGCTAAACCCACCCGCTAAACCTTTATCAACTGAAGAAATGGATGGTGTATTTGGTCTTGAATATAAACGCGTACCCCACCCTAGCTATGGTAAAGCGAAAATCCCCGCTTATGATATGATCAAGACATCGATTAATATCATGCGTGGTTGTTTTGGTGGTTGTACTTTCTGTTCAATTACCGAACATGAAGGACGCATTATTCAAAGTCGTTCTCATGAGTCTATTATCAATGAAATCGAAGATATTAGAGAAAAAGTCCCTGGTTTTACTGGCGTAATCTCAGATCTTGGTGGCCCAACCGCCAATATGTATCAGCTCAATTGTAAAAGTGAAAAAGCAGAAGCGACTTGTCGAAAACCTTCATGTGTTTGGCCAACCATTTGTGGTCACTTAGATACCGATCATACGCCAACAATAGAGTTATACCGTAAAGCACGTAAAGTAAAAGGCATTAAGAAAGTACTAATCGCTTCAGGTGTTCGTTACGATTTAGCCATTGAACATCCTGAATATGTGCAAGAATTAGCAACTCATCATGTTGGTGGTTATTTAAAGATAGCCCCAGAACATACCGAGCAAGGCCCGCTTGATAATATGATGAAACCTGGCATGGGTAGCTATGATAAATTTAAAGAAATGTTTGATCATTACTCGAAACTTGCGGGTAAAAAACAGTACTTAATCCCTTACTTTATTTCTGCCCACCCTGGCACGACAGATAAAGATATGGTTAATCTCGCACTTTGGCTAAAAGAAAACAATTTCAAGTTAGATCAGGTGCAAAATTTTTACCCTTCACCTTTAGCTAATGCCACAACCTTGTACCATACCGAGCTAAATTCGTTACGTAATGTAACCACTAAAAACTTAGCTAAAGAAGATGGAAAAATTAACGTACCTAAAGGCACCATCCAACGCCGCTTACACAAAGCTATATTGCGTTACCACGATCCAGCTAACTGGGCACAGATTCGACAAGCCTTAACTAAAATGGGCTTAACGAAACTTATTGGTTCTGCACCAAATTGTCTTGTGCCAAGAGAAACACGTGGCGAGCAACAATTAGCAAACAAAGATAGACAGGGTAAAAATAATTCACAAGGTTTTAAAACCAGCCCAGGTCAAAATAAGCCTAAGTCAGAACAAGGTAATGGAAAAAAGAAGAAAACGCCAATGCACAAAAAAGGTCTAACACGCTTTTCTGATAACCAATTTAGTGATAGAAAAAAGAGTAAATAATATTTAATATTATACCCAAGCTACCTGAAGATGCAGGTTTCAGCTGGAATTAGAAATGCCTTTAGGTAAGGCATTGATTGAAGAGAAGGGTTGCCCCCTTGTCGAAATCAATAACGCAGCATAAAGCGTTTCTAAACCAGCCCTGCGGGAACGTCCGAACAAACCATGCTCTTCGTTGCCTCCTTTTTTAAGGGAATAACCCTAATAAAAGGAGGCGCCTTGATCATGAATAGCTCAGACGTCCTGAAACACGCATCTTCAAGTGGCTTGGGTATATAAACGAGCTAACCTATTTAGCTCGTTTATTTGATTTATTTACACTACGCCTTACTTAGAAATTTTATTAACTATTATTGTCTTGTCGTGTATAATCGCGCGCAATATTTTATCGGTAAATTTACTGTTTTATTTGATTCAGTAAACATCAACATTCGACGGAACACATCATGCTAGCAGCAAATAATATAACCCAGCAGTTTGGCGCTAAGCCATTGTTTGAAAATATCTCACAAAAATTTGGTGGCGGTAACCGTTATGGTCTAATCGGCGCAAATGGTTGTGGCAAATCTACCTTCATGAAGATTTTAGGTGGTGATTTAGAGCAAACGTCTGGTAACGTTAATCTTGATACGGGTGAACGTTTGGGTAAATTACGCCAAGACCAGTTCGCTTTTGAAGAAAACAGTGTTATTGATACTGTGATCATGGGCCATACCGAGTTATGGGCAGTAAAAGAAGAACGTGACCGTATTTATGCTTTGCCTGAAATGAGCGAAGCTGATGGTATGAAAGTGGGTGATTTAGAGTCAGAGTACGCTGAAATGGATGGTTACAGTGCTGAAAGTCGTGCTGGTGAATTGTTAATCGGTGTAGGTATTCCTGTTGAGCAACATTACGGGTTAATGAGCGAAATCGCTCCTGGCTTTAAGTTACGTATATTACTAGCTCAGGCACTCTTTTCAAATCCTGATATTTTGTTACTTGATGAGCCAACCAACAACTTAGATATTCACACTATCCAATGGTTAGAAGAAACGTTAAATGAACGTAATTCAACCATGATCATCATTTCCCATGATAGACATTTTTTAAACAGTGTTTGTACTCATATGGCCGATTTAGATTATGGCGAACTGTGTGTTTTTCCTGGTAACTATGACGAATACATGTTGGCTGCTACACAAGCAAGAGCCCGCTTATTGTCAGATAACGCTAAGAAAAAGGCACAAATTGGTGAACTTCAAGCCTTCGTTGCCCGTTTCTCTGCTAACGCATCAAAAGCAAAACAAGCGACTTCTCGCGCCAAGCGAATTGATAAAATTCAATTAGATGAAGTCAAACCATCTAGTCGTAGTAATCCGTTTATTCGTTTTGAGCAAGAGAAGAAATTATTCCGTAATGCTTTAGTTATTGAAAAGTTGAATAAAAGCTTTGATGGTAACTCTGTACTTAAAGACATTTCAGCATTAATTGAAGTCGGTGAACGTATCGCTATTATCGGTGAAAATGGCATTGGTAAAACCACGCTTTTACGTACGTTAATGAACGAAGTAGCTTACCAGCAAGATTCAGGTGAGTTTACTTGGTCTGAAAATGTCAATATCGGTTATTATGCACAGGATCATGAGTTTGAATTTGAAAATGACATGACCTTATTTGACTGGATGAGCCAATGGCGTCAACCAACTGATGACGAGCAAGCTGTTCGTGGTTATTTAGGTCGTTTGCTTTTCTCTGCCGATGATATTAAAAAGTCAATTAAAGTCTTATCTGGTGGTGAAAAAGGTCGTATGCTGTTTGGTAAGCTAATGATGCACAATCCTAATATATTGCTGCTTGATGAGCCAACCAACCACATGGATATGGAATCGATTGAATCATTGAATATGGCGTTAGAGCAATACGAAGGGACGCTTTTATTCGTTAGTCACGACAGAGAGTTTGTTTCAACCATCGCTACCCGTATTATTGAAATAACCAAAGACGGTTATATCGATTTTGCTGGCACTTACGATGAGTACTTAGCAAGCCAAGTTTAAGTTTACGTTCAAAATATTTATCGGCTATCAATATACCTTTTGATAGCCGTGTTCCCACTGTTTAACATAACTCCCTCTTAAGGAATTACCTTGCTTAGTTATCGTCACGCTTTTCATGCTGGCAATTTTGCCGATGTACTAAAGCATAGTGTTTTATCACTTGTTTTAGATTATATGACTCGTAAAGAAAAAGGCTTTTGTTACATAGATAGCCACTCGGGGGCTGGTATGTATCAGCTAGCCGACGAATATTCCCAAAAAACGGGTGAGTATAAAGACGGTATTGCCAAGATTATTAACGATGAAGATGCGCCTGAGTCACTAGAACCTTATTTATCACTGATCAAGAGTCTCAACCTTGCTTCTGACCGTAAGACTGATCCAAGTGCAGACATAAGTACTGACACAAGTAACGACCTTGACGTTTACCCTGGCTCCCCTGGCATAGCAAAAGCTTTTGTTCGTCGACAAGACAGTAGTCATTTATTTGAATTACACCCGACTGATATTCAACACTTGGAAGATTTTTGCCAGCGCTGGCGTAAAGTGTTTGTTAAACAATCTGATGGCTATCAAGGTGTGCTTGGTTTAATACCACCACCAAGTCGTCGTGGTGTGGTACTTATCGATCCTCCTTATGAATTGAAAGAAGACTATCACAAAGCGGTAAAAACTATTATTAAGGCCTATGAAAAGTTTTCAACAGGCACATACATTCTTTGGTATCCCGTTGTTAAGCGCGAGTTAGTTGAGCAGATGAGCTATACCTTCACTAAAAGCTCGGTCAAAAATGTATTACAAGTAGAGTTTTGTCTAGAAAGTGATACTGATGAATACGGTATGACAGGTACTGGATTGTTTATTGTTAATCCTCCATGGCAATTAACTTCGCAGCTTGAAGAAATATTACCTTATATGAAGACTAAATTAGGCAGTGACGACACAAGTTACACACTTAACCAGTTGATCGCTGAATGATATAGATGAGTGATATATATAAGCTCAGACTAAATAATTGTCTGGAGGTAAACCAATCTTAAATATTGCTAGAGTCTTCTAAGTCATATGACTTAAAAGACTCTATTTTAAAGCAAAAGAGCATAACTAAGCTCGATTTGTTTTTACTTGATGAAACTCTGGCGATTTCAGTATAAAAATGTCATCGACATAAAATTGCTCTGCACTACTTGCTTGCCACCAATGTTGCCAAGACTCATCAAGGTCTAACTTGTTCTGTAAAGGGTCAACTAAAGCCATTGCCGGTAATGGCGCTACAATACTGCCCATCGACATTTGAACGCCATAAGGTGAACGCCTTTTAATCATTTGCGGAATGAGCTTAGCTGGATCGTCCAAGCCCATACTCCCCACCAATTCAAAGAAACTTGCTACCGTATTATCATGGAAGTTTTTCACTCGGTCACTTTTTGACTCGATGTCAATTGCTTTTGCTCTTGCGGGATCTTGAGTCGCTACACCTGTAGGACAAAGGTTAGTATTACAATGTCTTGATTGTATACAGCCAATGGCCATCATCATAGTTCTAGCCGCATTAACTACATCGGCGCCGGCAGCAATTTTTGCGAGTAAATCAAAGCTTGATGCCGTTTTACCTGAAGCAATTATTTTTATTTTATCTCTGAGTCCAACACCAACCAATGCATTGTTTACTATGCTTATGCCTTCTAGACAAATTAGCCCTAAGCGATTAGTAAATTCAACTGGTGCAGCACCTGTCCCCCCTTCGGCTCCATCAACAGTGATAAAATCAGGTGTAATACCTGTTTCTAACATTGCTTTACAAATACTTAAAAACTCGGCGGGGTTACCAATACATAATTTAAAGCCAATAGGCTTACCGCCACTTAAGCTGCGTAATTGCTCGATAAAAGCTAACAAATCCTTTGGGGAAGTACATTCTGGGTTAACTGCCGGCGAGATACAGTCTTTATCCTTTGAAATATGTCTGATGTGGGCGATTTCGTCGGTAATTTTCGCTTTAGGCAGCACACCACCATGACCTGGCTTTGCGCCTTGACTTAATTTTATTTCAATCATTTTTATTTGTGGCAGCTTAGCTGTTTTCTCAAAGGTAGCAGGGTTAAATCGTCCCTGTTCATCACGACAGCCAAAAAGACCGGTACCTAGCTGCCACACAATATCGCCGCCGTGCTTTAAATGATAAGGGCTCGCAGCTCCTTCACCAGTATTATGATAACAACCTGCTTTTTTAGCACCTAAATTTAGTGCTTCAATGGCATTTGAACTTAACGAGCCAAAACTCATCGCTGAAATATTTAAATAGGATGCTGAGTATGGCTGCTGGCAACTAGCACCACCAATAATGACTCGCTTAGCAGCCTCTTTGATATGAGTAGGCGCTAATGAATGCCATAAACTTAGATAATTATCTTCAACAAGATTACGCTGGGTACCAAAAGCGATAGTATCACGGACATTTTTAGCACGTTGATACACTAAAGTACGTTGCTCACGGTTAAATGGACGCTCTTCGGTATCGTTTGCTATGAAATATTGTTGTATTTCAACTCGGTAAGATTCAAGGAAATAACGTAGATAAGCGACTACCGGATAAAGGCGATTCAGACTATGGCGACTATGAAAGACATCATACAGTCCAATAATGCTATAAAGTAATGTTGAGATTAATAAAATTAAACTAAAAGCACTTTCGCTGTGCATGTAGAAGTACCCTGCTGAAAAATTACCAACACTGGCAATGAACCATAGAGCTTTTTGCATGATGGTCATGAAACATCCTCATAGAATTATAATTATTATATTTGTCAAGCGCATTAATCAAACTTATTAATCCAAAAGAAGGATTAAATAGTTTGGTACTAATAACTTACCATTATTCACTCTTCTTTGAATACGAAAGTTTTTATAAAGACTGTCAATTGGTTTACTCATTACTTACTTTGCTTAAAACAAAGTCGCTAGCCCTGTGTGAGTTTCAATAGGTAAGTAATAATTCTATTGGTATGACCGATAAAAAATCAATTTTCCTACTTGTTTTCCTCTTATTTGTTACTCCCTAAATTTGCATTTCAAGCTTTAACATATAAGCTTATATTAACTACCATCTAGGTCTAAAGCATGATTTTCAGTTAACAAATATATTTGTAAACTTTCAATGATTGACTTAACTACTTTGAATGTTTTCATATAAGAGAAATTTATGAAAAAAACTAATAGTCACATAATCTTACCTCCTGCAAAACGATATAAACTATTTGTGCTTATGTTTGCATTGTCGATGTCTACAAGCCATTACAGTTATTCACAGCAAATAACTGAATCGCAAGAGTCTGCTAATAAAAAACACCTACTTGAGTTAGAGCGACAATATAAAATACTAATTCAGCAGGGAAAGGAGATTGAAAAATTAAAACGTTCAATTAAAAAGCAAAGTTCAAAAATCAATCAACAGAATAAGAATTCTCCCAAAAACAAAAACGCCCAACAAGCTAGCAATCAAGTTACGAATAACAAAAAACGTAAAGTTTCGCCTGTCATTAATAAGCCGGTAGGTAAAGCGCCACCTAAAAAAGCTACCCGCATTGATGTCTCAGCTATACCTAAATTAAGTACTAATAATAGCGGCGTACTTACAAAATCAGGTACTTTAATAATAGAGCCAAGGTTAGGTTATTCATACACAGATACTAACCGTGTATTTCTAGATGCTTATTCTTTTCTACCTGCACTCGTGGTTGGTGTGATCGACCTTAGAGAAATAAAGCGTCATACCGTTGTTGGTAGTCTCGGTGCTCGATATGGTGTGACTGATCGATGGGAGGTCGACATGAAACTTTCTTACATTGGCCGAAATGACAGTCAGCGCTCTCGCCCAATAAGCATAGGTGTTAGTGAGGATGACATATTTACAGCAAGTGGTAGTGATATGGGTGATATTGAATTGTCTACACGTTATCAGCTTAACTCTGGCGCAGATGGCGGAGCAATTTATGTTTTTAACCTTGTTGCCACAATCCCAACAGGTACAAGTCCATTCGATGTTGAGTATGTAGAATCAACACCAGGAACTGTTTTCCCTACAGAGTTACCAACAGGCTCTGGATACTACAGTGTTCAACCTAGTTTAACTGCAATCTACGCGACGGACCCTGGTGTGCTTTTTGGTAATATAAGCTACGGCAATAACTTAAAAACCGATGAAGAGGTAGGGGAAGTTAATCCCGGTGATAGCATAGGGTTTAGCTTTGGCTTAGGTCTGTCATTAAATGAACGTACTTCTATGAGCTTAAGTTACTCACATAAACATGTATTAAAATCCAAAATTGATAACTTTAAAATTAACGGTAGTGCGCTTGATATTGGCCAACTGATTATTGGCTATTCATTCAACTATACAAAACAAACAAACATTAATTTATCATTGAATATTGGCGTTACTGATGATGCTCCAGATATCAGACTTAACTTCAGGCTTCCAATGGTGTTTTAATTCGATATATTTAAAGCAACACTTTGTTTATAGCCATTTCGTTTAGAATTCAGTTGGAATCAACTACACCTCAAGAAAAGTAGACCGATAATAAACATAATTATTCAATGTTAACTTAGTCTAAAGCTACTTCAAACATTTCTACCCGTACTTCGGGGAGTAGAGAAAATAATACTCAGCCCATACAATGCATAGAATTTCTTTTTAAGTTTTAAAGGAATAATCATTTATCAAAAATGCGTATTGATTATGAGTCGCTCAGAGATTATCAATCTAACACTTTCAAGTGGAAGGATTATACCCGTCACCATTCAAAGTGCAGGATTTCATGGGGAATTAAAATGACTTTAGGCAATACAAATAATTTAAGCAATTCACTCTATGCCTTGATTATTTAACGCCGAATAAAATCATTTTAAACCCATAGAAGAAGCTCTTGAGCAACATCACTTCATCGTTGCTGTGATTTATAATGGCGCTACATGGATGGTGTTATTAGAGAATGCAGGAGCATATTCTCCTGAATAACTATTATTTCACCACAGCGCCTTGAATTGAAATTGCTCAAGCACTCTGAAACCTGTATCTTGATTGGTGATGGGCATGTAAAAACGTCATATTATCAGTGGTTTAACCTTGTGGTTAATGGTTAATGGTTAATGGTTACAGGCAATGAGTGTAAATTATAAAATTGGCTATCACTTGGCGTTAAGTTAATATTATCTAAGTTTTTTATATCAATATTGATGTTGTTGATCGTTTGAAGTAATTGGTTGTCTAGATCATTTTGTACTACTGACTTAAATAAGGTATTAGATAATCCAGGGATATTTAGTTTTCCGTTCTTAACTAAGTTCTGATTATTTGCAGTTTGAAAATATGAGCTAGAGGTCTCTTGACCATTTCGAAATATACGCTTTTCAAAACTGATATCAACTATGACACCATTAGATAATATAAATCCTCCTCGTGAAAAAGCTAACTTTTTGTCCGATACCTTAAGCCATTTTTCTTTATCTAGAGGTGCCTTAAAAGCTACATATTCTATGCTTGCAGCAGACACTAAACATGACCCAGTCATGATTATAAATGCCATAACTATACATAGGTTCTTTAAAAGCATGACCGAGTTTATATTCATCTAAATATCCTAAATGTTAAATCAGAAATCAATTGCTGAAGGTTGCAGTACATTAAATAGTGCTAAACTAGAATGATCCACGGCTAAGCCTAAATTAGCCTTCACTCGTAACTTCCACTCTTCCTGCGTTTGGTAATGATTAGAGGCAATGTCCTTTTTGTCTTGAATAACAAAAAGAATTTGCTTGTTCCACATTTTTTCAAATTCTGCTCTGCTATAGACTTTAATACCGATGGCAGGATCACCAACTAATACTTCCTTTTCATCACTGCCTTTGATAATAACAAAGTGCATATAACCTTTATTATTAATAATAGTTATTGCCGGAATTTCAGCTTTTGCAAGCTGATTTAAACTTATTTTAAAACCATTAGATCTATAACCTCGACGTGATAAATAGAGTTTCATATCAAACAACGAGAAGCCTTCTTTCTGTATTTTATTTTGATTACCATGGCTATACATATCTTTAAAGACTTTAAACTCATCAACAACATCGTCATAATGAAAAGACAACAAACTTGCCAAAGTGGCAGAACCACAACTAAAGTCGTATTGTTGTTTATAGATAGTTTTGAAACGCCGCTCTTTGATGCTTGAAACATTTACTGAAAATTCGCCTCCACTAAACCCCCCGCCTAAATTAACAGTGCCTGCATGTGCAGACATTATTTGCATTAGCATTATTGCTATTAGCGGGAAAAATACCGTAAACATTCTACTCATAATGACACCTTTACTCAGGAGTTATTGTAATAGTAATTATAGTCGAGTCTTGAATGATGACATTATTCCCCGTATTTTGAATAATCGAAAATACTCCACTTGCATCAGTAAACGAGCCTTGATCTATGATGTTATATCCAGTAACACTGTTGTTAACACCATTATTGGTAAGCTCGGCTCCTAAGTTCGCATTGCTAGTAACATCGACGACTCCACCAAGGCCTCGGATTTGATCTAATTCTTCAAGCAATACAGGCGCAACATCAATTATCGTAATGTCTATAACATCTTCGGCAAAGGTTTTGTTGCTCATTATAATTAATAAGATAAGTAACATTAATAGACGAGTACTTTGATATAGCTTTTTCATAGCCCTTATCCTTATAGGAAGTTGCTGGCATAATGCCAGCAACTTTTAACGTCATTTTACATAAACCTTAACGTGTCGGTGTACCTACCTCTCATTGGTTTACATCAACATTCCCTTGAAATGATACCTGTTGTTGAGTTAAAGCATTATTACCAAGATTTTGTACATTTTGGTTAATACCAGCGGTACCATTAAAGGCATCGGTCATATTGTTGCTTTGTGACATTGTAGAAGCACCACCAAAGTTATATGACACGTTATTATCAGCAACTGTACCTGTTAATGAAGATTCATTAACACTGTAGGTTGTAGTCGCTGTGCCGCCGTTATTTGCTGAAGATGTTCCCCATCCATCAGCCCAAGCACTACTGTTGTCGCTATTGTCGCTGTTATCGCTATTGTCGCTGTTATCAACCGTGGCGGTACTGCCATTATTCGCTGAAGCGGCTTGATCACTGGCATCAGCATAACTATTGTCACTATTATCTGTAGTTGAGTTATCACTATTATCGGAGTTATCAACGGTCGCTACTCCACCATTATTGGCAGCTGCAGACCCCATGGCATTTGCATTAGCCATGCTCTTATCAGAGTTATCCGAATTATTACTATTGTCTGAATTATTGCTGCTATCCGAGTTATCCGAGTTATCTGAATTATTTGAATTGTCATTACCATTATCTGAAATGGCTAAGTCAAGATCATTGCTGTTATCAGAGTTGTCCGAATTATCAGAATTGTCGCTGTTATCTGAATTGTCATTACCGCTATCTGAAACGGTAAGGTCTAAATCAGCACTATTATCAGAGTTATCCGAATTGTTGGAGTTGTCATTGCCGTTATCCGAAATCGCAACATCTAAATCATTGCTATTATCAGAGTTATCCGAATTATCACTATTATCTGAATTATCTGAGTTATCCGAATTATCTGAGTTATCATTACCGTTATCTGAAATAGCAACATCTAAATCATTACTGCTATCAGAGTTATCAGTATTGTCGCTGTTGTCCGAATTATCACTGTTATCTGAATTATCACTGTTATCTGAATTATCGGAGTTATCATTAGCATTATCTGAAATAGCAACATCTACATCATCACTATTAGTGCTGTTATCCGAGTTATTCGAAGCATCCGAGTTATCCGAGCTATCCGAGTTATTCGAGTTATCCGAATCATCCGAGTTATCCGAGTTATCCGAGTTATCATTAGCATTATCTGAAATAGCAACATCTACATCATCACTATTAGTGCTGTTATCCGAGTTATCCGAAGCATCCGAGTTATCCGAATTATCCGAGTTATTCGAGTTATCCGAATCATCCGAGTTATCCGAGTTATCCGAATTATCATTAGCATTATCTGAAATAGCAACATCTACATCATCACTATTAGTGCTGTTATCCGAGTTATCCGAAGCATCCGAGTTATCCGAATTATCCGAGTTATTCGAGTTATCCGAATCATCCGAGTTATCCGAGTTATCCGAATTATCATTAGCATTATCTGAAATAGCAACATCTACATCATCACTATTAGTGCTGTTATCCGAACTATTCGAAGCATCGCTGTTATCTGAGTTGTTATTAGCTGAGTTGTCGGTAGTTACAGTCGAGTTATCATTTGCTGCGGATGAGCCATTATCCGCTTCATTTGCCAATGCTAAATTGGCTGCAGAACTAAGTATTAGGGCAATACTTACTGCTAGTATGTTTTTGTTAAAAAGTTTCATATTTTACACTCCACTAAAAATTATTTAGTAACTATTAATCTACTTGAAACATCTAAAACGCTAGTAAGAAAGAAAAATCTAACGAAACAAGAAAAATAGTGACAGCTTAAACGTCCATATAAAGCGTGTATACCTATATAAAAAGCGTTAACCCATATCTGCGTTAACATATATCTGAATGCACCAGCTTTGTATTCACTGTGAATAGTAGTTCACGGCTAACTTAAAATTCCATTAAAGACACATCAAAAAACACTTAAAAAAAAATCTAAATCCCTTAATTTTTAAAATGATTTTATAAAATAGTAAGTAATTAACCGTAGGGGATTGTTGGAATTTTAACGATAAATATAGTTAGCTATAATTGTGTTAGGAGTTAGATTATCTGTCAGTATTTTTTACACTTATTTTTTATGCGCCATCAGTGCAACAGAGTGAATCAATTAAGCAATTGTATTAATAATAAAAAATATTTTAGGCGTAAATATTGCTTGTTTTTTAAACATATGATTGAAAATAGTTTTTTAACAATAAATTAACTTTTACTGTGGACTTTCTCTGCGGGGTTCAATCTTACTTCCAGAGTAAGAGAAATTATTTTCGTCATTACAATTAGAAAAGGACTTAAATATGCCCTATTTTCAGCATGACAATAGTATGCTCATAATTTCAAATGATAGCTTTATCATTGGCTTATTAACGGGATATTGTGTTGCTAATCATTTCACTCTTAAATGTATACCTCGCTCAAAGCCTCTATATACCAATGGTGATCATCCTAAGTTTAAGTTGATTATTTTTGATTTACGTGAACTGACACCTTCTTTAATTGAAGACCATTTAGAATCGTTAAACAATATTCATCATCAATATTCCATTCCTATTTGCGCCATACATAACAGAAATAGAATGCCACTTCATTTACTACTACCTTGGCTCAATTATTATAAAGACGAAACCTTTATTGAAAAACTTGATGATTATATTAATAAATACATTATCGATTTTACTCATGTCTTTGATGAACGAAGAAATTACAATCGTAGATTAGGGACTGACAGACGTACTTTATTAGGCACAATTAACTCTTTTTCATCCAAACAACTTAATGGGACTGCTAAGTTAGTTAATCCCGATGTAGAACTCGAATTATTGGGGCTTTTTAAAATAGACAGAGATTGTCAAAATGTTTATTTAAAAGGAAAAAACTTAGCGCTTACCTCTAAGGAATTTAAGCTTTTTAAATTGCTAGCTGAAGACCCTGAACGTGTATGTACGACCGAAAAGTTAATCACTCACTTATGGCCGAATCGAAGTCGTGCGAATAAATCTGACCTTTACCAATACATGCATTTATTAAGAAAGAAAGTTGAACTTGACCCAGATAATCCACATTGGATCATAACGATTAAAGGTGTTGGTTATAAATTACATATCTAGGTATTTTACTTACAAGGTATTTCACTAACAAAAACGCAATTCTAGAATGTCTAGTGGCTGAGTTGAGAGAGTTACTTATGATAGGTTGATGTTGTCATTTTATGATAGGACTAAAAGCATAATGCTTAAAAGAATTTGAGCCTTTTCATGGCTATATTACAGCGATTAAATAAGGGAGTACTCTCATTTAATCGCTGAGTCTACAACTGAAATGGCTCACAAACTCAGAAAAGTAAATCTGCATTTAATCTGAGATACATTAGCGAACAGTGCTTTAGCAAAGAGTGTTAATCCTGCTCTTTTTTAGTCGCATCTTCAATTTGATCTGGTGTTAACTTCTTGCGTTTAATAATTTTCATTGCGCCAGCATCCTCTATATCAAGGAAAGTTTTCTTAATAACTTTTCTTGGTTTATTGGCTACCGGTTTTTTGTTTTGTACTACATTATCTTTCGCTTTAACCGCTTTTGGTTTTTTAGGTTTTAAGCCTTTAAACTTAACCTTTATACCTTCAACTTTTGTAAAAGCTATTTTTTGTTGTAAAAAGGCTTCTACATTTTTAAAGCTTAACCAGTCATTTGGCCCTACCAATGAAATAGCATCACCTTTCGTTCCTGCTCGGCCAGTACGACCAATACGATGAACAAATTCTTCAGTATGCTTTGGCATATCAAAATTAATAACATGCGATACATTGATTAAATCAAGGCCTCGTGAGGCTAAATCAGTCGTTACCAATATTTTATGTTGGCCTTTAGAAAAGCTGTCCATAATTTGGTTACGTTGACCTTGGTTTAACTCACCACTTAAGGCTACTGCATTAAGGTCTTGCTCGGTTAGTAGCTTAGCTAAACGTTCAGTATCACTGCGTGTTGCCGTGAAAATGATGATTTGCTGTGATTTTTCAGTAACCAAGAAGTGCTGTAGTAACGCTTCTTTTTGCGTAAGATTATCAGCAAGGTAGAAACGTTTAGTAATGTCTTCATGTTCGGTATGAGCCGACTCAATAGCAACACGTTTAGGCTTTTTTAATAGCTCTTTTGCAAAGTCATTTACTTGCGCGTGGTCTAAAGTTGCTGAAAACAGTAACGTTTGACGTTTACGATGATCGGCTGCATTATTTATCTGCGTAAGCTCTTTACTAAAGCCTAAATCAAGCATGCGATCCGCTTCATCTAAAATAAGCAGTTCTAAACCATTTAAATGAAAGTGACCTTGCGTTAAGTGATCCGCTAAGCGTCCAGGTGTTGCAACAATAAACTCTGGCTCTTTCTGCAAAACTTTTACTTGGTCGTTAAAGTTTTCACCACCTAAAATTAATACCGCTTTATATTGAGTATTCGACGTAAACAAACGTAGTTGACTAAATACTTGTTTAGCTAATTCACGTGTTGGTGTTAAAATCACCACACGTGGATCACGCTTTGACAGAGCACGATTTTTATTCAGTCGCTGTAAAGCAGGAATAATAAACGCTAAGGTTTTACCTGAGCCTGTTTTAGACGAAGCAATTAAATCATGCCCCGCCATTGCAGCAGGAATAGCCTGTTGCTGAATTTGTGTTGGCTCGCTAAACCCCATATGCTCAATGGTACTCATTAAAGCACTGTCTAAACCAAAATCACTAAATTGCACTCGGCTTTCTCCTAAACTTATTTAAAGTGGTTAAACTCATCGTTAGATATGTCATTAACCAGCTGCAATTCGTGCTTCTACTACGATTAAAGCTTGTTCAATTCGTTCGATTACTTTGCTTTGGTCTAACAGAGCTAAGGTAATATCAAGTGATGGTGAGTTACCGCCACCTGTTGCAGCAACACGCAATGGCATACCTACTTTACCCATACCAAGTTCTAATTCTACAGCAGTATCGTTAATGGCTGCGTGAATAGGCTCTGGTGACCAATCAGTTAATGCAGCTAGTTTTTCTTTAACCAACATCATTGGCTCTTTAACGACTGGACGTAAGTGCTTTTTAACCGCTTTTGCATCAAGTTCAGTAAAATCTTCATAGAAGTAACGTGAAATATCTGCCATTTCTTTAAGGGTTTTTACACGATCAGCCTGAATTCTAACAACATCAGCTAAAGCAGGACCATTCTCGGTATTAATGCCTTGATCAGCCATATGCCATGCAAGATGCTCAGCTACGTAAGCGGGATCCATCGTTTTCATATAATGCTGATTTACCCAAATTAATTTATCGGTATTAAAACCAGAAGCTGCACGGTTACAATCTTTTAAATCAAATAATTCAATCATTTCTTCACGAGAGAATATTTCTTGATCGCCATGAGACCAACCTAAACGTACTAAGTAGTTTAGTAGAGCTTCAGGTAAATAACCGTCATCACGATATTGCATAACACCAACAGCGCCATGACGCTTGGATAAACGCTTACCGTCATCACCTAAAATCATTGGAATATGCGCATATTCAGGAATATCAGCACCCAATGCAGTAAGGATGTTAATTTGTTTAGGGGTATTACTAATATGATCATCACCACGAACAACATGTGATACTTTCATATCCCAGTCATCAACCACAACCGTTAAGTTATACGTTGGCGTACCGTCAGAGCGAGCAAGGATTAAATCATCTAATTGGTCATTACTGATGGTAATATCACCTTTAACCATATCTTTGATAACAACGTCACCACCAATAGGGTTTTTAAAGCGAATAACAAAAGGTTTATCTGTTGGGTGATCGGTACGATCACGCCATAAACCATTGTATTTTTCTATGCCGCCTGCTGCTTTAGCTGCTTCACGCATTACATCAACTTCTTCGCTGGTGCTATAACAACGATAAGCATTACCCGATGCAAGTAACTGTTGAATAACTTCTTTATAACGATCAAAACGTTCAGTCTGAAAATATGGACCATGTGTCCATTCAAGATTTAACCAGTTCATTCCATCCATAATCGCATCAACTGACGCTTGGGTTGAACGCTCTAGGTCGGTATCTTCTATGCGAAGAATAAAGTCACCGCCATTTTTCTTGGCGTATAACCAGCTATACAAAGCAGTACGGGCACCGCCAACATGTAGGTATCCTGTTGGGCTTGGGGCAAAACGTGTTGTTAAAGTCATAAGAATCTCTAAAGGGTGTCACTAACAGCGCCTATTTGGCGACATTGGGAGTGTAAATCGAAAAATTGACCGCATTTTAACACCGCACCTAAGTTAATTCATCACTTTGATGTAATTAAATAGTTTATACCAAGTTGATTAAGTTATTTCCCATTCAGCGAGAATTAAAAGGCTTAAAGGTAAGGCATTGATTGAAGAGAATGGTTATTCCCTTGTCAAAATCAATAACGCAACATATAAGCCTTTTAGACTCGTCCTTTGGAAGCTAATTAGCAAACTGATAACAGCGTAAAATGCATGAAATATAGAATAACTATGTTCAACTAATTTTTCTTGTTCTAAGCTTGCTAATGTAGCTCTGAGTAGGGAATAAATTTAATCAAATTGGTATTATCTTTGCAATGGGCATTAATGGGTAGAGGAATGACCAATAATTATTGATTTTTTGAGGTGGAGACGCAGGCTAAATAGCTACAAATAATAATTAATGGGTGTAGTAAAATATATGTACGGGAATATGAAGATAAACAAATTTTTTAACTAAATAATATTGAGGTAATACTAAAAGAAAATAAGAATAAAGAATGGTGGACGATACTGGGCTTGAACCAGTGACCCCCGCCTTGTAAGGGCGGTGCTCTCCCAACTGAGCTAATCGTCCATTTTAGTTTTAATTCTTTATGGATAAAGAATGGTGGCCATTATTTGCAAGAACGGGCTTGAACCTACTCTGCGTATAAAATCACAATACACCTTATAAAAAATAAAGTGGTGGACGATACTGGGCTTGAACCAGTGACCCCCGCCTTGTAAGGGCGGTGCTCTCCCAACTGAGCTAATCGTCCATTTAGTTTTAATTCTTTATGGAAAAGAATGGTGGACATTAGTTGCAAGAACAGGCTTGAACCTAGTCTGCGTATAAAATCACAATACACTTTATAAAAAAATAAAGTGGTGGACGATACTGGGCTTGAACCAGTGACCCCCGCCTTGTAAGGGCGGTGCTCTCCCAACTGAGCTAATCGTCCATTTTAGTTTTAATTCTTTATGGAAAAGAATGGTGGACAATATTTGCAAGAACAGGCTTGAACCTAGTCTGCGTATAAAATCACAATACACTTTATAAAACATAAAGTGGTGGACGATACTGGGCTTGAACCAGTGACCCCCGCCTTGTAAGGGCGGTGCTCTCCCAACTGAGCTAATCGTCCATTTTAGTTTTAATTCTTTATGGAAAAGAATGGTGGACAATATTTGCAAGAACAGGCTTGAACCTACTCTGCGTATAAAGTCACAATACACTTTATAAAAACATAAAGTGGTGGACGATACTGGGCTTGAACCAGTGACCCCCGCCTTGTAAGGGCGGTGCTCTCCCAACTGAGCTAATCGTCCATTTAGTTTTAATTCTTTATGGAAAGAATGGTGGACATTAGTTGCAAGAATTGGCTTGAACCTATTCTGCGTATAAAGTCACAATATACTTTGTAAAAACAAAGTGGTGGACGATACTGGGCTTGAACCAGTGACCCCCGCCTTGTAAGGGCGGTGCTCTCCCAACTGAGCTAATCGTCCGTCTCTTCGGGGGCGTATTATAGGCAGTTCGCAAAAGCTGTCAACAGAAAAGCTATAAGTTTCTAATTTTTTTTTCAAAAAATCATGCGCTTGATTTATTTTCAGCCATAACGCTGCATTAATACACATTAAAAATTACTTTTAACGTACTTAAGTTCATAAAACTAAAATGGATGACCTATCATCAACCAAGTACTTGTTCCTTCCTTTGAACGAGTGAAGTCTAATCGCACTACAATACCTGCGGTTAGGGCTCTTAATGAGACACCAACGTCTGATTTCCAGTCAGATAATAAAGTATCTCGATGAAAAGTAGGTGAAACTCTTCCGCCTTCAACATACAAAACCGTTTGAAACCAATCAAGATTTAGAAATCGTAACCATCGTACATTTTCTGTGGGATTATAATCTAAGGTCATACGATACTCGGCTGTAGCATAAACAACCGCTTTATCATGGAAGCGGTTTTGCCTAAACCCTCGCAAGCGATACATCCCCCCTAATGTTGCCCCCTCAAGAAAAGGAGCATGATTAATGACCTGGTTATTTCCAGCTTCATCATAAATAACCTCCCAACTTGGTGAGTAACCCAACCAAGCGTTGAGCGCGATAATATTTTGTTTCGCAAATGAACTTTTCCCTAAAGAAAAATATTTACTCACTTCCACCTCAACAAAGTCCCAGCGCTCTTTTGATTCTAACCATTCAGGATTATAACTATAAGCGATATATTGTGAGCTCCCTCTGCTAGGGTTAGCTGGAAAGTCCGTATTGTCGTAAAACATACCTAATTCAAGCGCATGAACTGCACCAGAAAGCTCACCCTCTTCATTTATATATTGCTGATAACGATTGAATTGCCTAGCAATAATGATACTAGTACCGGTGACTAGCGGGTTCCAATCAGCTGGTTCGGTTTCATCTTTTAATAACCCGCCCGCTAATTGATAACGAGCCATACTTTGCTCTTTAGCATCTCCCCAAGGCAGAACATACTCTAAACTCACCTCCCACCAATTACTTGAGCCGCTGGCTTGAATAAAGTCGTCAAAACTTGAGTCATTAGACCCTGCCCTAGGCGCTGATGTATATTTCTCTGGCAAAGGTGAGTATGCACGTAATAGTGGAAAGTTCCCCATCATACCAATAGCGCTAAAAAAAAAGCGTTTACTGTCAAAAACGCGATAGTTCCAAAGCCCTGCCCCCAAACCTTTAGTCTCCTCACCGCCATAAACGGTTCCTCCCATAGTCATTTGTTTTTGATATAGGCCAGAAGCCATAGCTCCTACACCGACAACTAAACCTAAGTCATCAGTACTAAAAGCATAGGGTAATACTAAACTTTCACGCATTTTAGTATTTTCTAGTCGCTGCACCGAGTACTTAACCTTACTCGGCGGCTTAGCGTGCACAGCAGTATTAAAAAACAGCCACTGCGTACTAACTAAAATAAGAAAAAGTAAACTGTGTGAATTAAGAGGTGTAACACTGTTTTTCATTTAGACACTAGATCCATCATCTAATTAGTTTTTGGCATATGAGCTTCATCAAATTTAATTCTCAATGCTTTGGCCCATTTTCTGATCATACGCTTCGCATCTGCACGATTAGACACACGGTTTGCCCACTGATGATAGCTATTATCTCCTGCAACCGCTGTGTTAACAGCACGGGCTAATATTTCGCCACTAACACCGTCATAAAGTTCAATAAATAAGGTCGCTTGTCCTGCATCATCGGCATAGGTTTTTACGTTTATCGCTGATCTCATATCGGGGGCTGAAACATCTAAATTGATAATGGCAGGTCTTACAACTAAGGTTTTAGAACTTACTTTATCGACGAGAGAAAAGTTAGCATCTTTACCAAACTCCTCTTTAAAAACTTCATCAAATAATTCAGCCATCTCAGCTTTCATACGTATTACATCAGCATCATTTATCCGTGTCGATAATGAGACCTGATCTCTATTGTAATCGCGCTTCCAGTTCTTTTTAAAAGCAACTGCACTAGGGAGTATTTGTACTTTGTCATACTCTGAAAAATCAACACCTTCCTTTTTATAAGCAACCGTTGAGCGTGTTGATTTTTTCAACTCCATGCCTTCTGGCGAGACTTGAGGTGCATTGGTTGGGTTGGTAGAATTACAACCAATAACCAATGATGCGGCTAAAGCGATAAAGCTCAATTTAAGACCTTGTTGTTTAGTCATTTTTATTCCTTATATTTTAATTACTTAGTTAATACTAGATTAATAATAGATTTGTATTAACTAAGGCTTCCTGTTTATTTATGCTGTTATTATTAATTATCCAAATAAATAAGCTATCGACCTCGTCGAGCGTTGCCTATTGGCTGATGACCACCTCGCGACATATTACCCATTTGTCGGCCATGTAAATCACGATTCATCGTTTTGTGATCAAATGAACGGTTATTAGGTTTTTGCCTATTTATTTGCTGGTTACGCTGTTGTTGATTTGGAAAAGAGGGTGAGTTCAGTGTTCCCTGTTTTGGCACCGTCTTCCAGTTTTTATTACTACGATTTTGCCACTGACCATTTTCGTGACGCACAACACCACCACGTTTATCGGCATAAACATTATTCGCTCGCTTCGGAGAAACTTTTGCTCTGTTTATTTTTCCTGTCGATGGTTGTTTGATTGCATTACGCTTTTTATTGACACCTTGATTGTATAGATTATTAGTTCGATGACCCTGTGCGATTCTTCCTCCAGTCCTATTCGTTGGATTGGCGGCAATTCTTTTCTTTGCATGATCACGATTTGCAATACTCACCGAGTTGCCAATATTCACATTGCCATTAATGTTTATGTTGGTATTACCTCGATAACCACCGCCATAATATCGACCACAACAGGGTCTTGGATGGTGGTGATAACCACCGCCCCATACCACGCCAACTCTAAAGAATGGGCTGCCCCAACTTACGCCAACATTCCAGCCAGTCCATGGGTTATAACCTACATGTAATCCCCACGTTGGTGGTCTAGGGTAATACCAACCGCCAACATAATAAGGTGGGTAATACCAACCAGTACCATAAATAGGCACACCATAATATGGATATGACCACATATAACCTGGGGTGTAACCGACATACACAACGTCAGGTGTAGAGTCATAAACGGTGACATAAGTGGTGTTATACATAGGTGAGCTAGGCGGAATTTGAGCTATCGCTTCTTGAGGAATATCATCGGCAACTTGCCAAGGCCCTTTAGCCTTTGAGGCAACAAACCAAACACCATTATCAACTGCATAATATTTACCCGAGATTTTAAGTACTTGCGCTGAAGTATTAGTTGCATATTCAACTTGGGTATTAGCTATTTTCTCGAAAATAGGTTCGCCGTCGTAATTTACCGTCAGCTTAGCTTCACTACGTTTAATTGCAGCGGTTTGAGGAATTTGTGCATCTAATACCGCTTGTTCAGCCTCATCAGTCCCTGCAATGGATGTTCTTATGCCACCAATAGCAGATTCAGGTGGGATTTCTTTGAAACTTTGCGGTAACTTATCACCACGAACAAAAACCCAAGGACCTTGTTCACTTTTACTGCTAAACCAACGACCTGATAACAGCAAATACATATCACCACTGGCAAGTTCACGTAACCAAGGTGTTTCGGTATTTTCAACATAGAGTAATTTACCACCCACTAAACTCGTCCAATTCGCTTTACCATCAGAAACAACCAGTTCAGTCGGCTTAGTTGCCGTTACAATATTAGGCGCTGAAATGACTTGTGGTGTGTCGCTTTGTTCTTCTTCTTTTGGAATTAACGCTTTAAGATCAGCAGGAGGATTAGCTAATATTGACCAAGGTCCTAACGCTGTTGATGCTTGGTACCATAGATGCCCACTGGTTAAGTAAAACTTTGCTTGGTTTTTTTTCTTTATTACCGCCAGTGGTGTATTTAATGCCCGCTGATAGTCACTGTTATCAATATCTCTAAAAACAGGATCACCATCGTAGCTAAGCAATACTGACAAAATACTTGTAAACTGTATTATTGGTGGGTCATTTTTAATCGTGGCGAGGCTTTCTTTTATTTGCTCTGCACTGGTTAAACTGGCGGTCAATTTAGATAACGAAGCGGTAAATGAAGAGTTGGCTAATTGTGCATCAACAAATTGACTAAACTGCTTTTCATCTGATTCTGTTGAATCAGGCCAGCCTACTTTAGTCACTTTTAATTGGTTAATAGTGACTGTATTTTCACTGCGATCTGTCGCTATTTTGGCCGAAAACCAAAATACGCCAAAAATGGGATTGGGGTTGTCTTTTAATTCAAGTGACATTGCCGCCCGCCCAGTCAGAATATTACCCTTAAGCTTTTCAGGCTGAGGTTGATAAACGACTATAGTACCACGATCACCAGATAGCTCTTGTGGCCAATCTTCAGCAAAGCTAGTTAAAGAAAAAAGGAGTAAAAAGCATGCTATGAAGCATCTACTAATAACTCTTAGTATGGGTACATTAAGGCTAAGTTTCATCATACAATCCTGTATTGTGTGCGGGTTAATGTAAAAAAATTGTTAGTATGTTAATATCGCCTGAAATAATGCCGCTGTAAATATAATTACATTAAAATTAAGCCGGTAACTACTTATATACACTAGGAATATCTATGAAAGCCCCTTTATATACTGACATTCTTGCTATTTGCCAAGAAATTGCTAACGCTTCAAACACCGATAATGATGAGTTAAGGCTAGCCAGTTGTAAAAAATTACAAGTACTTTGTGCAACAAACCAAGACTCACCAAAAGATCACCCCCTACAATGGGAAGCACTTGCTGATTTTACCGAAGATGGTGAACAAGCTATGGATATTTATGAAGTTGCCTTAGCAACGGCAGAAAAATTAGCGTTACCGGTCTTTACTGCTTCCGCATATTTAGCAATGGCGCTACGCCAAGTTGAATTTGAAGAAAAAGAACAAGCACTAATTTTTGCTAATAAAGCTAACGACGTTGCACAATCCATTGAAAGCGAAGAATTAAAAACTGAAATAACTGAACTTTTATCTCAATTAACACAAGAATAAATCTCAGTTTATTATCGAGAAATATATGTCAGAAAGTTACTTAGTTATTGAATTAAACCATCAACCGGTAGAATTATGTAAGCTATTAAAAATAGCAAATTTAGTCAGTGGTGGCGGTGAAGCAAAAGTCGTTATCAGTGAAGGCTATGTTTTACTCAATGGTGAAGTGGAATACCAAAAGCGTAAAAAAGCTTATCATGAAGATGTGATTGAGTTTAATGGTGAAGTAGTTCAGTTACTTATCAATGAAGAACTCACTGAGGCAGAAGCTATCCCTGAAGGTCTAGAAGAAAGCATCACTCCAGCGGTTAGTGAAGTTACAACTAAAAGTTCAACTAAAACGACTAACGAACAGAGCAATTATACTTCAAAGACCAAAACACCTCAGAAAAAAGCTAAGCCTAATAAAAAACAAGCTAAAAGTGATTTTATTACTCAGCCACAAGATATTGAAATAGTTAAAGTACCAAGAAAAAGAAAACCTATTTCGTTTTAATCATTAACGACATAAGTTCTTTTAATCATTGATAAATAAACGTTAATGAAAGCCTTTTAGTAATCATTAACGTTTAAAACATATTTACAGTACTTTTTCCCAAAACAACGCCTTACCTGTTTTTTCATCTAACTCATAGCCAGTAAAGCCTAACTTTCTGTAAGCATTTTGCGCGACTGTATTACCCTCTAATACTTCAAGAGTTAATTTACAGTAACCACGTTCACGCGATATTTCTTCTACTTCACAAAACAATTTTTGACTTAACCCCAAACCTCGGTATTCTTTTAATACACCGCAATCATGGATATTAAGTAACGGTTTGCACTTAAACGTAGAAAAACCTTCAACGCAATTAAGTATTCCCGCGGGTTTACCGTCGACATAACAAAGTAATGTTAAAAAATCACTTCGTTTTGCTAAAGTCGCCACTAAATTTTGCTGCGTATGCTCTGTTAGCGCTTCGCCGCCACCCATAGGGTCAAGAGCATAGGCATTTAATAGCATCACTAAATCTTTACCGTGTTGCTCGTTATGGTAATCTGCTTGAATTAGAGTTATTTTCACACTACTTCCTTTGTTAATTTTTTAAATGGACGAACTATACGCATAATATGAATATGATAAAGATATTGTGTCAATATACTCGTTACCATTCACAGTGCATGTTTTCAGTGGGAATTAAAATGACTTTAGGCAAGAAGAATGATTTAAACATAATCATTCTATGCTGTGATTTATAATGGCGCTACATGGATGGTGTTATTAGAGAATGCAGGAGCATATTCTCCTGAATAACCATTATTTCATCACAGCGCCTTGAATTAAAATAGCTCAAGCACTCTGAAACCAGCATATTGATTGGTGACGGGTATATAAAGCTTTCATTAAATAAAAATCAAAAATTTTGCTCTCTCAGTGAGGTGAATAAGTACCTTTCAAGTGATTACCATTCTAAAAGGCTTTTATCGTTAGTTTTATTCTTCTTTATTTGTCCTAGCTTTTGTAAATAAACGACTAAAAAAGTCCATAAACCGTCACATTAATAACTTTGATGTAACTAAGTCATAAATATTACATATATTACTTTTTCATAAGCTAGCCCCCTGATAGAATGTCGCCAATTATACTTATCCCTATTTTACGGAAATTTTTACGATGCGTACCAGTCAATATTTACTGTCTACTCTTAAAGAAACCCCTGCTAACGCAGAAGTGATCAGTCATCAGTTGATGTTACGAGCAGGACTTGTTCGTAATCTAGCCTCTGGGTTATATACATGGCTTCCAACTGGTTTGCGTGTTTTGAAAAAAGTAGAACAAATTGTTCGTGAAGAAATGCAACGCGCTGGTGGTAATGAGATATTGATGCCTATGGTGCAACCTGCTGATCTTTGGCAAGAGTCAGGTCGGTTAGATGACTATGGTCCAGAGTTATTACGTATAAATGACCGTCATAAACGTCCTTTTGTTTTAGGTCCAACGCATGAAGAAGTTGTTACAAAATTAGTTGCTAATGAATTAAGCAGCTACAAACAACTACCGTTAAATGTTTTTCAAATTCAATCAAAATTTCGTGACGAAATACGACCTCGCTTTGGCGTGATGCGTGGCCGTGAGTTTTTAATGAAAGATGCTTACTCTTTCCATTTAGAAGATGAATGTTTAGAAAAAACTTATCAAATTATGTTTGATGCTTATTGCCGTATCTTTGAACGTCTAGAATTAAATTTCCGTCCGGTTCTAGCCGATACAGGTTCAATAGGTGGTGAGAAGTCACATGAATTCCATGTACTTGCTGACTCAGGTGAAGATGATATCGCTTTTAGTGATGCAAGTGATTTTGCAGCAAACATTGAAAAAGCGGAAGCATTAGCCCCTGCAGGTGAACGTGCAGAGCCAACACAAACGTTAGCTAAAGTAGCCACGCCGAATGTTAAAAGCATGGATGACTTAGTACAATGTTTATCTGTTGATTTGAAAACAACAGTAAAAACACTCTTAGTTGTTGGAGCAACGGTAGAAGGTGAAGCAGAAACAGTGGTTGCCCTTGTACTTCGTGGAGATCATCAGCTTAATGAAATTAAAGCAGAACATTTACCACAAGTAGCGACTCCAATAACATTTGCTAGCGAAGAGCAAATCTTAGCCGCTGCTAATTGTAATGCTGGCTCTATTGGTCCTGTTGGCTTAAACATTGAAGTAATTGTTGATCGCAGTGCTGCTCACTTAAGTGATTTTGTTTGTGGCGCCAATGAAGATGACGCACATTTAACTGGTGTAAACTGGCAACGTGATTGTAACGAAATCAGCGTACATGATATCCGTAACGTCGTTGCTGGTGATCCAAGCCCATGTGGTCAAGGTAACATTGAAATAAAACGTGGTATTGAAGTAGGTCATATTTTCCAGTTAGGCCGTAAATATGCAGAAGCGATGAACTGTGCAGTTCTCAATGAAGGTGGTAAAAACCAAACATTGACTATGGGTTGCTACGGTATTGGTGTTTCTCGTATTGTTGCTGCTGCTATAGAACAAAATCACGATAAATACGGTATCAAATGGCCTAAAGCTATTGCACCATTTCAAGTGGCTATTGTGCCAATGAATATGGCAAAATCAGCACGTGTAAAAGAAACAGCTGAAGCCTTATATGAATCGTTAAATCAAGCCGGTATTGAAGTATTATTTGATGACAGAAAAGAACGCCCTGGCGTTATGTTTGCTGATCATGAATTAATGGGTACACCATTATTGCTTATCATTGGTGAGCGTAATTTAGATGCTCAGCAAGTAGAGCTTAAGAACCGTATCACTGGTGAAAAATCTCTTATTGCTATTGATGAAGTTATGTCTTTATTTAATTAACGATACAATCAGTTATGCAATTAACTGAGTAAAATGAAAAAGGGGCTATTGCCCCTTTTTTGTTGCTCAAGCTATATTGATTTTAATCGCACTATATTCTTACATTCCGCAGCAATACCATTAACGGCAAACAAGAACATTCCTCGTAACCTCATCCTCCCAGTTTATTGAGTATAATATTGGCTAGTTTTAGCTATAAATAGACACTATTGAGTGAAAAACCTTTCATTCTTGTTAGGTCTTTGGTCGCTGCACTATTAATAAAAGTAAATGCGTTGTTACAATATGCCTTTTATCTATAAAATAAGATAAATTATCATAAATAAAGCCAAAATAAGACTTTCAAAACAGTACATTATTAGCAACAATGAGATGTTCTCTTTTTTCCATTTTACTTAAGAAGTTACTAACTCATGAAAGCTATTACCAAGTCATCTAAATTACATAATGTTTGTTACGATATTAGAGGACAAGTAGCCGTCGAGGCGAAACGCCTTGAAGATGAAGGTCATAAAATTCTTAAGTTAAATATTGGTAACCCCGCCCCTTTTGGCTTTGAAGCCCCTGATGATATTTTAAAAGATGTTATCCATAACTTACCTAACTCACAGGGTTATTCCGAATCTCAAGGAATTTACTCTGCCAGAGTTGCTGTCATGCAATATTTTCAGCAGCAAGGTATTAAAGATGTCATGGTCGATGATATCTTTATTGGTAATGGCGTCAGTGAACTGATTGTTATGGCAATGCAAGCATTACTTGATAATGGCGACGAAGTGTTGATCCCTGCACCCGATTACCCATTATGGACTGCAGCAGTATCACTTTCAGGCGGTAAACCTGTGCATTATCGATGTGATGAGCAGAATCATTGGTTTCCAGATCTAGAAGATATGGAAAGTAAAATTACAAAAAAAACCAAAGCCATTGTATTGATCAACCCTAATAATCCAACTGGTGCGGTTTATTCAGAAGAGGTATTACACGCTATAATTGCCCTAGCAAGGAAACATGGTCTAATAATTTATAGCGATGAGATCTACGATAAAATTCTTTATGATGAAGCTAAACATGTCCCAACTGCCGCATTAGCGACAGATGTGTTCATCATTACACTGGGTGGTTTATCAAAAAATTATCGCATTGCCGGTTTTAGAGCAGGTTGGATGGTCATTTCTGGTCCAAAGTTACATGCTGAAGATTACATTAAAGGCATAAAATTACTCTCATCAATGCGAATGTGCGCCAATGTACCGAGTCAACACGCCATACAAACTGCGTTAGGTGGTTACCAAAGCATTAATGAATTAATTCGTGATGACGGCCGTTTAATTAAACAACGTAATATTGCTTACAAAATGATTAACGATATTGATGGTTTATCATGTAATCCTGCCATGGGTGCTTTATATCTATTTGTTAAAGTAGATAATAAAAAATTCAATATCACCAACGATGAACGCATGGTTTTAGACTTACTAAAACAAGAAAAGATACTATTAGTTCATGGTCGAGCTTTTAATGTTAAAGAGCATAATTATTTTCGTTTAGTCTTTTTACCTCATGTTGATGAGTTAATTCCTGCTCTTGAAAAGTTAAAAAGCTTTTTTGCTAGCTATAAACAAGTTCAGCCGAGTAAATCAGCATAATCATTAATAGCGAGGACACATAATGCAAAGTTCATTTCTAGCCTGGATGTTTCGCATGCCATTAATTAAACGATGGTCATTAATGTTTTGTGTTAAACCAGAAAATATTGCGGAACACTCACATCAGGTTGCCATTGTTGCTCATTTACTGGCTGTCATTAAAAATAAAAAATTTAATGGCAACATCAATGCCGATAAAATATCAACTATTGCCATGTATCATGAAGCCAGTGAAACCCGATACGGCGATATTGTTAATCCAACAAAGTATGCAAATAAAGAGATAGCTAGAGAATTTAAAAAGATTGAATTATTAGCAGAGCAAGAATGTTTAGCCTCGCTTCCTGATGAACTTCAAGAACTATTTAGCGATATTATCGTACAAGATAACGTCTCAGAAGAATACAAAACGATTGTTAAAGCTGCTGATATCATTGTCGCTTATATTAAAGCCCTAGATGAGATTAATCATAAGAATCCAGAGTTTGATCATGTTGAGCAACGATTAGCGATAAAAATATCTGAATTAAAAGAAAACATGCCTGAAGTAGAATACTTTATTGATACCTTTATGGCTGCTTGTTTGGCGACTGTAGATAAGTTATCAAAAGAATAATGTTCACGGTCAATTTCCTTAAGATAAATTGGCCTGTTTCATTATATTGAATCGATACATTTCCTCACAACGCTTTATTCCCCAATATCGACTATTGCTTCTTCTGGATTTTATACATCTAGGTTAGTACTAAAATCCCCTTTTAAGAGAATCGCTAGCTTAAACACTTAATACACTAACTTATCACCATCATTAACGGTAAGAGCTAAGTGTCTAGTGAACTCACAATACAGTGTATATGACGTTATTTTATGCAAAAAAAAACGGCTAAGCCGTTTTTTTTTACATCATAGTATAACTTTATGAATTATTTAAACTGGTTCACTACCTTGATAACAATTTCATTCAATGTTGCTGATGGTGTTTCTTTATCTTCTGAAGATAAACGTTTAGTCGCCCAACCATGCCAAGCTGGTTGATGATTTTTAACATCATAAACATCAATAGCTAGTTTACCCTCAGTGTATTGTCTAACACTCGTTTCTGTACCCATTGACATAGTACCGTAGTAGCCCCGGCCGCCATAATAACCGCGTCCCCAACCAAATCCGCTGTTATACGTTGCTGGATAGCTATTTACTTTAATTTTATCACGGCTACCTACTGTATAAGAAATAGCAAAATCAGCATTTTCAGCGTTATCAACTAATCGGTAACCTTTCGCAATAAAAGCGTCTTCGATACTCTTATCAACTCTTTCTTTCATAACGGGGTTAATATCAACAGGTGCCGCCATGATCTTAGCATTAGTTAACCAAGCAAAGGTTTTATAGTTAATAGTTTCAATTTCAGTGTTCTTATCATAATTAACTTTAGCTGAATTTGTCGCACAACCTGCGGTAAAAACAATTAAGCTGGTAATGACTAATAATTTAATTGGATTCATATCTTTTCCATTTTTTGTAAGACCAAAGTTATAAATCTATAGGCCTGCGATATAATATTACAGTTAATATAAATCATAATACGTTACTAATACAGACAAAACAGTGATTTAAATTGTTTTCAACTCTAACAAATTGTAAACAACAGCATAAATATCAAACATGAAAATAAGTCGTCAATACGCAACTTAAACTTTAAATAGCACTTTATTTGCTGTTTTGTATTTATTGGTTGACACAAGTAGTGAAAGTCTTTAAAAATAGTACTAATTAAAATATTTAAGTTTTTGTAAGATTGTATGATTTTTAAAACAACTATCCTCAATGTCGTCCTCATAGTCGTAGTGGTACTTTCACCATTAGCGGGGATAGCTTGTGCTTAGCAAAAACGATTAAGCAGAATATCAAAAAACCCTCGCTCTTTTTAAGACCGAGGGTTTTTTATTAGCTCAACATTAATTTATTCAATTTAAGAACAACACATTATTTACAATAATACAGGTCTAAAAAATCAAGGTGATGGTATGACAACAGAGCTTTTTACTGGTGCAGAAATGGTAGTTAAATCACTATCTGCACTGAAAGTTAAATACATTTTCGGCTACCCAGGTGGGTCCGTTTTAGATATCTATGACGCTATATTTCAACAAGATGAAATTGAACATATATTAGTTCGTCATGAACAGGCAGCCACCCATATGGCTGATGGTTATACGAGAGCAACGGGTGAAGTTGGTGTTGTATTAGCAACGTCAGGCCCAGGAGCAACTAACTGCGTTACGGGTATTGCGACTGCTTATATGGACTCAATTCCTATGGTAGTGCTTGCAGGTCAAGTTGCTACTTCACTTATCGGTAACGATGCATTTCAGGAAACTGATATCGTCGGTTGTACGCGTCCTATCATTAAGCATAGTTTTAGCTGTAGAAGCTTGGCAGACATCCCAGATGCCATATCGAAAGCTTTTTATATAGCAAGCACGGGTAGACCGGGTCCCGTTGTTGTCGAACTGCCAAAAGATATTTTGATTCCTCAAAATAAAGGGCCATTTACTATCGAAACAGATATTAAAATACGCTCTTATAACCCTAATATTAAGGGGCACCCGAAACAAATCAAAAAAGCGGCACAAACGATTTCTAATGCCAAAAGACTGGTAGTGTATTCGGGTGGTGGTATTGTTTTAGCTGATGCATCTGAATTACTCACTAAGTTAGTTGAGACATTAAAAGCGCCCATTACTAATACATTAATGGGGCTGGGTGGTATTTCAGGAACCCACAAACAGTTTATTGGTATGTTGGGTATGCATGGTAGTTTAGAAGCGAATAAGAGCATGGCGAATGCTGATGTTATTTTAGCACTTGGTGCACGTTTTGATGACAGGGTTACTAATAATGTCGAGAAATTTTGCCCTAACGCCACTATCGTTCATGTTGACATTGACCCAACCTCAATCTCAAAAACGATTAATGCTCATATCCCTATTGTTGGTTTAGTCGATGTGGTTATGCAGCAGTTATTAGATGAATTAACTGATATTAACTTCTCACCAGATGAAGCGGCATTGAGCCAATGGTGGCAACAAATAAACTTATGGCGCAATGTAAAAAGCATTAGCTATGAGCAAGATGAAAATGAAATGATAAAACCTCAGCGAGTTGTTGAGGCGTTATATAAAATAACAGAGGGTGATGCATACGTTTGCTCAGATGTTGGTCAACACCAGATGTTTGCAGCACAATACTACCCTTTTGCTAAACCACGCCGATGGATTAACTCCGGTGGTGCAGGCACTATGGGCTTTGGATTACCAGCAGCAATGGGCGTAAAGTTAGCCTATCCAGACAAACATGTTGTTTGTATTACTGGTGATGGTTCAATTCAAATGAACATCCAAGAGCTTTCTACCTGTTCACAATATAATCTGCCCGTCGTTATTGTCACTCTTAACAATCGCTCTCTAGGTATGGTGCGCCAATGGCAGGATATGGTTTATGGTGGTCGTCATTCATCTTCCTACATGGAATCCCTTCCTGATTTTGTTAAAATCGCCGAAGCTTATGGCCATGTTGGTATTCAGATTGACACCTTAGATGAATTAGAAGAAAAATTAACACAAGCTTTTACTATCAAAGATCGTTTAGTGTTTGTCGATGTCATGGTTGATGAGAAAGAACATGTTTACCCGATGCAAATACGTACGGGTGCAATTGATGAAATGTGGTTAAAAAAAGGGGTTAAATCATAATGCGTAGAATTTTAGCGATTTTGATGGAGAATGAACCTGGTTCACTATCACGTATTGTTGGCTTATTCTCTCAACGTGCTTTTAATATTGAAAGTTTAACCGTTGCGCCAACTGATGATAATAGCTTATCTCGAATGACCATTGCGACTAAGGGTGATGACAAAGTATTAGAGCAAATTGTTAAACAAGTAAATAAGCTGATTGATGTGATTAAAATCACTGATATTACCGATAGAAAACACATTGAACGTGAATTACTCTTAGTAAAAGTGGCGGCTATGAATGATAAGTCACGTACTGAGGTAACACGGATAACGGATATATTTCGCGGTAATATTATAGATATTGGCAAGCAAGTTTATACTGTTCAACTTACCGGTGATGCGGAAAAACTTAATGCCTTTATTAATGCTTTACAAAACGAGACTGAAATTATTGAGTCGGCTCGTTCAGGTTGTGTTGGTATGGCACGTGGCGATCAAGCTTTACGGATTTAACTAAAAACACACGAAAAAAGAGGCTTTTAGCCTCTTTTTTTTGTTTTTTTACTAAACTGATGTGTTCGTAAAGTAATAAAATTGAATAGATTAACTAAATTGGAAAGCTAAACAGTAAACGAAAAGCACTAAAATTTTTACTATAACGATAACTTAATCCTAACCGTTCAATTCCTGCCCATGAATAACCAATCGTTTTAGCAAATTTCAAGGTAAAACCAAACTCTACACTGTTAGTTAACGTGACGTTATCTTCTTCGTCAAAGCTTCGAGTTCGTGGTGTTAAAAAATCAACTTCACTAAAATACCAAAAGGCGGTGGCAAAAAATCTCGGCTGAAATGGGTAACCAAATACTTGATATTGTAAGGGTAACCCCATATCTATGCCAAGCTGAATAGCAGCATAGGAGTCTTTAGCATCATAACCGTTACCATCATAACGAGCGTAATATAATCTATTCGCCCAAATTGCGTCATAGTTTTTTATATCGAAATGATAAAGCGCAGAAACGCCCGAAGAGTGAATGCTAACGCCTTTGTTCGTTGTTAAGTTTCGGCCATAACCTAGATCAATATAACTCTCAATAAACCAATCTTTACTGTATTGATAGTTAAACGCAATGCCCGGCGTAAAAGTTACTGTGCCAACGCTATCAGGTAAATCAAGGTTTGGTAAATCACCTAGTTCAAAGTCAAAAAAACCCACTGAAACAGGCAAGCGTAAGCCATAAGTTGTTTTTCCCTCATGCCCTAGTTCATAGGAAAACGGCATGCTGATCAAACTAGCATTTTGACCTGTGGTTTGATAAATACCACTACCTAAGTAATTAGCGTAAGCATAATGTACTGGTTCAATATCTTCAGCTTCTACAGACATGACTATAAAACTAAATAGCATTAAAACAATGACCATGATTGGCTTCATAATTTATGCACTATTAATAATAAAGAAATGGTTATGCCCTCTTTTAAAAAATAGAATAATTAACCCATTAATCAGTCTATTAATCAGTAATGCGAATATAACTTAAATAGCGCTGATGAATATCGCGTACGTAATTTACTGGCTCTCTCCCTCGAACATAACCAAAGCGCGCTTTGTTATAATATTGTCTACGCTGAAGTAATAACATGGCTTTTTCAACATTGTTAAACCATCGATCACTTCTTAGCCCTAACTGTCTTGCTAAACGTTGCGCATCTTTTACATGGCCATAACCCGCATTATAAGAGGCAAGAGAGAAAAATATTTGCTCTTGTACTGGCAAGTCCTTAGAGAATCGATCGCGGGTCCAATCTAAATATTGCACGCCAGATGCAATAGCTTGCTCAGGGTCTTTTAAATCCTTTACTCCCAGCTCTGCTGCTGTGCGCGGTAACATTTGCATTAAACCAAAGGCACCAGTGGAATTACTTGCCAGCGGGTCAAACCGACTTTCTTGATACATTTGCGAGACAATAAGTCGCCAATCAAAGTTATACTCTTGTACATGTAAGCGAACAATATCGTCATAGGGCGATAAAATTGAGCCGGACACCAAACGGTACTTGTTATGACTTTTTTGCAGTCTTTCATTATAAAAATACTTATTTTTAACTACATTATAAAAAGTACCACGATAGTACTTTCTAACAAATTCATTTAAATAGGCTAATAATTGCGGGTTATTTTGTCTGACCAGATAAGAGTAAGGTACATCTTCTTTAAAGGTTAGCGGGGTAATGATTTGTGAGCGAAAACTGCTCTCAATGGCGATTAAGTTACTATCAGCAATGGTTAAATCTATTTCTTTGTCAGCGACCTGAGCGATTAATATTTCGGTGGCAATATCTTCATTTGCTAAAACAATATTGGCGCCAAAATCTGTCGCTAACCTTTGTGCTGTTGACCAAAAGCTGCTGCTTTTCCTGATAGTTATGGTGCGGCCTTTAAGATCCGTTGCTTCATTTATTTGTGCACTATCTTGATGAGCAACCAGTTGCTCTTTTACTCGGTTATAACGAATACTTGTCACTAACTTAGCTTTAGTTATTTTTTTTGCTCTTGCTTTAGTACGAGACAGTCCTGCGGCAATAATATCCCCCTTCCCATTTGCTAATAGTTCTAGCATTTCTTCGTAACTATCCGCCACAACAATAACCAATTTCACCTTATGGATATCGGCAAATTTTCGCATCAATTCATATTCAAAACCAAGTAACTCGCCGCGCCATAAAAAATAGGTTTCAGGGCTATTTCGTGTGATCACACGTAAAGGGAGTTTATCTTTTCTTAACTGTTTAAAATCGATAGTGCGCTCTGGTTCTATCATTTGCATAACATGATGAACCGATATGAATTCATTTAACTCATGTAAAAAAGTGTCATTATTTAAATTAACGGCCCAAGCAAGATTAATCGCTTTAGGCAACGTGAAAACACTTTGAATATCATCGCGATATTGTTTTAATGTTTCTAAAGCAAAGCCATCGATGACAGTATATTTAGTTTGACCTGTCGCGATACTATCAGCCACTTCCTGAGAGCTGACATGATCTTCAATAATGTTAACTTGCCAGTGAGGATATTGCTTACTAACACTATCAATATAAGCTGAGCCAATAGGAAGAGAGATATTATTGTCATCATCCTCATCAAAATCTTGTTTGCCCGATTTAGCGATGACCACTTCTTTGTCACGTAAAAGCGGATAGGTGAAACTATATTTATCAAGACGATTTGTGGTGATGGTTAGATGTCGCGGAATAATATCAACCTCAAACGCTGATAATTTCTTAAACATGTCAGCTAAGTTGCTCACCCTATGCCACTTAACTTTTAAACCTCCGCTATCCGCAAAGCTCTGTAATAAAGTAGTGTGATATGCCCCTGTGGAACCTGCTCGTGGTAGTGCAGATTCTAACTTCCAATCAAGTTTTACTGCGTTGATCTGCCCTGATGCTTTTATCTCAGACCAAGTTCTAGCGGTTGTTCTCTGTTTTACAATTTTTACTGCTTTTTGAGTTTTAGGCTTGAGATCGTTTTGTTTCCCATTTTGGCTAATGTCAGTTTTAGGATTTTCTTCTACTGTAGGCGCCTCTTGACAGCCAGTTAAGATAAATAGCGTAAAAAAACTTGCTAGAGTTATTGCAACTAACTGTTTATTCATTAAATATGCCCGAAAGAATTATGAAGAAGCTATCCCTAAGACTAACAGGTTTAACAAAAAAAAAGCCAGTGGTAAGTTTAAATAACCTACAACTGGCTTTATTAAGAAGATGCTAAAAATAATGTTAAGAAATTAACGACATCTTTTGCTAATTTTTTTGTTTAGCTTACTGACTAATTTTAGCCCAAGTATCACGCAAGCCAACCGTGCGATTAAAGACTAATGCACCAGGCTCTTTAATGTCATTATCTAGGCAAAAGTAGCCTTGACGCTCAAATTGATATGCAAACTCAGGTTTTGCCTCTGCTAGTGACGGCTCAACTTTAGCTCCTGTAATAGTGACTAAAGACTGAGGGTTAATAACAGAATTAAAATCGTCTGCTGCTGCAGGGTTAGGCACGGTAAATAATCGGTCATATAAACGTACTATCGCATCAAGTGATTTATTGGCATCAACCCAATGAATTACACCTTTAGGTTTAGTCCCATCGGTTGGATTTTTTCCTAGCGTATCTTCATTGTAAGTACAATAAACAGTGGTAACGTTACCTTGTTCATCTTTATCGCAGCGTGTTGCAGTTACCACATAAGCACCACGTAAACGTACTGCTTTGTCGATGACCAAACGTTTATATTTTTTGTTGGCTTCTTCTCTAAAATCTTCAGCTTCAATGTAAAGCTCTTTAGAAAATGGCACGATACGTGTCCCTTGCTCGTCATCACTTGGGTGATTTTTAACAATAAGATCTTCATTCTTATCTTCAGGGTAATTTTCAATCACTAATTTAATAGGATCTAAAACAGCCATGGCACGCGGAGCATTATCATTTAAATCTTCACGAATACATGCTTCTAAAACACTCATTTCAATAGTGTTTTCCATTTTAGTTACACCAATTCGCTTGGCAAACTCTCGCATTGACGCGGGAGTATAACCACGACGACGAAATGCTGCAATTGTTGGCATGCGCGGGTCGTCCCAGCTATCAACTAATTTTTCTTCTACTAACGTATTTAGCTTACGCTTACTCATCAGTGTGTATTCAAGGTTTAAGCGAGAAAACTCATATTGATGCGGCGTACTTGGTACTGAAACGTGTTCAATGACCCAATCGTATAAACGTCGGTTATCTTGGAACTCTAACGTACAAATAGAATGGGTTATGCCTTCTAATGCATCAGATAAACAATGGGTAAAATCATACATTGGATAAATGCACCACTTATCACCTGTTTGATGATGATGGGCAAAACGTACTCGATAAATAATAGGGTCGCGCAAGCACATAAAGCTCGAAGTCATATCAATTTTAGCGCGCAAGGCACAAATGCCTTCTTCAAATTCGCCATTTTTCATCTTGGCAAATAAGGCTAAATTTTCTTCAACTGAAGTATCACGATAAGGACTGTTTTTACCTGGTTTATTCAAAGTACCACGATACTCACGTGTTTCTTCTGCGTTTAAGAAACAAACATACGCTAAACCTTTTTCAATAAGTTCTACCGCAAAACCATGTAATTGGTCAAAGTAGTTAGAAGAATAGTGAATTTCCCCTGCCCACTCAAAACCTAACCACTTTACATCTTTTTGAATAGCATGAACGTAATCAATATCTTCTTTTTCAGGGTTGGTATCATCAAACCGTAAATTACATAAACCATTATAGTCTTGGGCTATGCCAAAATTTAAGCAAATAGCTTTTGCATGGCCAATATGTAAAAAGCCATTTGGCTCTGGTGGGAAACGTGTTTGCACACCTGTGTGTTTACCACTATCTAGATCGGCATCAATGATATTACGAATAAAGTTTGTTGGGCGGTTTTCGGTATCCGACATGAAAATAAACCTCTGAAAATAACTTAATACAATCGATTCAACTTATGGAGTCGGTTAGTATAAAGCTTGGTATAAAGTACGTTTTACGCACAAAGATACCGAACATTATAGCAAGTGTTTACGGGGGAGAATAGCGTTAGATAAGAGTATATTTCTTAATACTCTTATCGCATTATTGTGGTTATTCGGTTATCACGCTTATTGCGTATATTTCGTGTTCAAATGCTCTTACGAAAGAGCTTATCATCACTGCACCTTGGATTATCAACGAGCATAAACAAGAAAGAATTCTCCTTGGCTCTTTTCAATTTCAAGGAGTCTATCAATATGATGCTGCTCTATAGTGGTTCCTTTCGTTAGCATTGGGTTTTTATCAGCGTTAACAATATCTCTTGTTAACATCATGCCCTCTTGTAAATCACTACAATTGAGTAGGTAGTCTACTTTACCTTCACTTGAACTCGGACGTTCTTCTAGTATGGTTAAATAGTGATTAACTAAACTTGGGTCAAACATTGTCTTAGCTAATTCTTTAATACGATGCTTGGCTTCTACTGTCGGTGTTTTAACTTGTGACTGACGTCCATTAACTAAATTATCATACATTGATACGATGGCAATAATTCTTGAGCCTAACGGGATCTCATCCGCTGTTAGGTGTTCTGGCGCAGTAGTGCCGTTATAGTTTGCAGGAATGTTTTTTATTATTTCGGCGACGAAGGAAAGTTCATCAACTCTATTGAGCAGCTCGTAGCTTTTTTGATAAAAAGCACTGTATAGATTCTTTTCCTGTTGCGTCAAAGTATCTATAGGTTTGTTAAGTAACGTTTGTTCTAAAGATAACTTTCCTGTTTCATACAGTAAGCCGGCGATATAAATCTGAAAAGTGGTGAGTTTATCGCAAGAATGCATTTCTGCAATTAACCTAGCATGGGCTGCAACGCGAAAATTGTGCCGAGATACATCTTGATTATGCAAACAAATGGTTTCAGCATATATATCAATAAAGGTCGAAAATGTCTTTTTAAGTCGACCGAAGCTATTCGCTTCTCGGGTAGAGATAAGTTGTAATTTTTGTTGGTTTTTATTGGTTTCTAATTCAAGGGAACTATTAATCAGTGAGAGCTCAGCATTTTTAGCCAAATTAACTTTTAATAAATGTTTGGTTTTTCTTTCATTAAGATACAGTGCATAAGCACTTTTGAGCTTAGTTACTAGTTCTTCATTATCCCATGGTTTTGAAAAGTAGTGGGATATTTTCCCTTCGTTAACGGCTATCACAGTTGAATTAATATCGGCATGCCCTGTTAACAAAAATCGTTTACAGTGGGAATTAATTTCAATGATTTTCCCTAAGAATGTAGCCCCGTCCATGATGGGCATTCTCATATCCGTAAGCACTAGCGGAATATTAGGATTATCTTGATAAAAGCCAATGGCTTCATTGGCGTCTGAAAATAAATACAATTGAAAATGTTTACGTAAAACACGGTTTAACGCGTTTAGCACTTCCTTTTCATCATCAAGTATTAGTAATGAAGGTTTTTCCATTTATTGTTCCTTGGTTACCGACCATCAATTAAGTTATCACATAAAATTAATTGCACAATTAATTTGGCTAATTATAGCTGAGTATTAACGTATATATAACTGTTATCATTAAAATTCAAGGACCTCTGTGGGGAGTATAGTAATTGTTGGTAAAACAAATAATTTATAAATATTCCCTTATTTAACTATAGAGTGTTAAAAATAGCCTTTGAATTTATCCCAAATACCAAGAGATTCATTTGGAAATAAATCAATACCTAACCATGATTTTAGTAAGTAAATAAGCACCAAAGCACAACCAGTAACCGTTAAGCCAATTATAAATATAACAAATAAAAACATAGTAAAAGCAATAAAACGTTCTATCGGTACAAGTCCCCTCCTATTAATACCAACAAGAAACACAAGATAAAAGCTCCAGGGTAAAAATGGCAGTGCTAACGTAGGCCTAAAATCTACATTGTGTTGGTGCCAGTCTTGAGTGCTAATGCTTGTTTGCAATGCTTTACGCTGTTCAGCAGTAAAGCTATCAGCAACAGACTTTTCCATACCGTTTAATAGTTGATTAACTGTTGAGGTTTTATCCAATTTTTTAATACGATTCATAATATCTCTCAATGTAAAATTGGATTAGTTAATGATATTATTTACAACATTTACTGATAAAAATCATAAAGATAGTCACTATTTAGTTCATATTACTGCTTAACTGAGCTGTTACCAAAATTCAACATGGCAAATTTCTCTATACGACTGTATAGCTTACTTGGTAAAAACTTTAACCAAGCGCAACACAAAGTCATGAAAGTACGACTAGGCTCCTGCAGAATAATTCTATAGTTACAGTATATTGCTTGATGAATAAGTTTAAATGCAGTGACCTTACTCTTTGATTGTATGGATCTTCTTGCTAAATACCTTAACTGATAAGCTTTTGCCAAGCTGTAAAATTGTTTGAAGAAAGTTGAATGAGATGCTTGGTTTAACATGACAGCGTGTTGCCAACTTGCAAATTGTTTATCTACATCGGCAGACAGACCTGAATCGTTAACACGGTAATAAGTTAACGGTGTGCTAACGCCTTCAAACTGCCATTTTGTGTTTAACGCTATACGTGTCCAAAGTTCAATATCTTCTGATTGTCTTAAGCTTTCATCAAAATACATTTTTCGGTATTTATCTTTATTAATACCGAAACGGCCAATTTCTGACAATACTGCTCTTCTAATGACAGGTGAAGAACCATTGCCTACTGGGTTTCGACAAAAGATATGCTGTTTAGTGATATTCTTAAGTTTAGGGAATTGGCCAACACCTAAAAGAGCACCTTCCTCATCAATGAATAATGAAGGGCAATAGCTAACACCTACTTTTGGATTCATACTTAAATGTTGTATGTGCTTAGCTAATTTATCAGTTGCCCAATAATCATCTGCATCCAATAAAGCAATATATATTCCTCTGGCGGACTCTATACCTGTATTTCGAGCACCCGACAAACCTCGGTTAACTTGTCGTACAATCTTAATACGTGGATCAGTAAAGGTATTAACTATGTCCAAGGTATTATCAACACAGCCATCATCAACTAAAATAAGTTCAAAATGATGGTAACTCTGATTAAGGACACTATTAACACTTTGCTCTATATATTTTTCTACGTTATACATTGGAATAACGACCGATACTACCGGAATTGATTTAGCTTCCATGTGTTTTCTCCTATCAAATTACAGTACGTAAATTGTTACTAAAGGGCTTTATTACATTAATTAAATAAATTGGAATTAAACAAAATAAACTACTAAAAAAGATCACCAAAGCGAACTCCATAGGCTCATTGGGAGTAAAGATAAAAATCGTTGCTAGACTGATGAAAAGACAGACTAATCGAGTAAATGTTTCCCTGTGGTATTGCTCGGTTACACGCTGCATGCAACAGACAATATCGATTATTAAATTAGGAAGTGCGACTAAACATAAGATGGTAATAATAGGTATCGCTGAAGACCACTTTTCATCAAATAGAATAGGGACATAAATGGGTGCTAATAGCGCTTGAATAACAAACAGAAAACCAATGCATAAAGAGATAACAAATACTTTTTTTTGTTGTTCTAATAACTGACCTTTTCGCTCTAATTTACACAAGTACGGGAATAAAGCACCAATATAGACTTGGCTAATTGACTGACTTAAACCTACACCTGCGTTCTTCGCAAAGGTATAAAATCCAAAAAGTTCAGGTGTTAATAACCTACCGGCAATAAAGGTATCCGCATGAAATCGAATACCACGAAGAAATTCAGTATTAAACAGCTTTCCTGATGTTTGAAGCATCTGATGAATGATAAAGGGTTTACAACCAACCCCATATGATTTGACAGGTGAGAATGAAAATAACAATAACCAAAAAATTGAAAAAGCAATTTTCCCCAAAGCCACCGATAAGATATCGGCTCCTAATAAAGCGGTAATTGCAATTGTACAGTTTTCAATAATGACACACAGACCATTTCTAATACTGAACCAACGCATTTTGTTTTCACGCTGCAATAAAAATATTTTAATGCTTACCCACGGATATAGAAGGTAAATTACAGCCATCGTTTGTAATAAAAGTGTTATGTCATCATTATCATAAAGTGATGAAAAGTAATTTGCTGAACTGAATTGGCCTATCGCTATGGTTAAGCAAATACCCCATTGGATCACTATGCCATTTTTGGCAAAGTTTTCTAATTGATGTGGCTTACAGTTGATAATTTGGCTACCCACACCTGCACGTAACAACAATCCAAAAACATCATGAAATGCTAAAGCTAACATGGCAGTACCGTATGACATTGGTGATAATTGAGCAGCCAGTACAATAATGGTGAATATTCGGGAGATTTTTGCTACAAACTCTGCACTGAGCAACCAAATAGTATTTGATAAGAGCTCAATAACTGAATTTAATTGTATTCTAAAAAAATTAAGCAACCACATTAGAATATTCCTGAAGCATTGTTAATTAACAAGGTAGCTTCAAGATTCATTCCAACATGTGATTTATTTAATCGATTGATTAATAATGGTTTTATTAAAGTTTAAATAGAACCACCATAATTATTTGCATGATGAAAATCATTATGGTGGTTATTTGCATATTAGGAATACAATTATTCTGCTGGCGATGTTTGCCATTGCTGGATTTTTCGATAGAGTGTTGATGGACTTACGCCCAATTCACTCGCAGCTTTTACAATATTGTCTTGGCACGAATCTATGGCCTGTTCAATGGCTTGTTTTTCAACTTCAGCCAAGGTAATAATTGATGAGGTCGAATGATTCCCCTGATCAACACTCGTATTTTGATTGTGCTGATTTATTGAAGGGATGTCGCTTTGTTTATGAGTATTAGACGTTGGCTCTGCTTGTTTGTTTTGTCTACCCAGTTGTTGAGCAATAATCTTTTCAGAAATTAGTGGTCCTTCAGACATAACGGTTGAACTATGAATAATATTTTGTAACTGGCGAACATTACCCGGCCATGAATAAGACTTTATTAATGCCTCTGCACCAGAAGAGAATCCAGCAAATACCTTACCCTCAATGTCACTAAAGTGTCTTAAAAAATGTTCAGCTAATTTAAGAATATCATTATCTCGTTCATTTAACGCCGGCAAATCTATTGAAATAACATTTAACCGATAAAAGAGATCTTCACGTAATTTATGTTCGGCAATGGCAATTTGTGGCTCTCTATTGGTCGCACTAATAAAACGAATATCTACTTTCTCTTCTTTTCCACTACCAACTTTTTGAAAACAACCGGTTTGAATAAACCGTAATAGTTTTGCTTGTAAACTAATATCCATTTCACCTATTTCATCAAGAAAAAGACTACCACCATTTGCCAGAGAGGCCGCTCCATCTCGGTTAGAAACAGCGCCTGAGAATGCACCTTTAATATGGCCAAAAATTTCTGACTCCATTAATTCTGATGGAATAGCCGCACAATTAAGCGCAATAAAGGGCCCATTTTTCTTTTTGCTTAAGTGATGAATAGCTTGTGCCGCAACTTCTTTACCTGCACCACTTGGTCCTGTAATAAAGACAGAAGCGTTACTAGGTGCGCTTTGTTCGATACATGAATATACAAATTGCATAGCCACTGAATCACCGATGAAACCTTCAAAACTAGATTTATGATATTTTTGGTATTGATCAATTGTTCTTCGCATTAACGTTCGTTCGGCCAAAACCTGTTGTAATTGCAAGGCTTGTTGTAACTTAATTATAAGATCGAAGTTATCCCAAGGCTTTTGAAGAAAGCCCCAGATATGGCCATTGTTAATCAAATTGACGATCATTTCCATATCACCATGGCCTGTCAGTACCATACGAACTGTTTCTGGTGAAATTTTAGCAACCTGTTCCAGTAATTGATTACCATCCATATTTGGCATATTAAAATCAGACACGATGACATCTACAGGACACTCATTAATAAGATCAAGTGCGTCTTGTCCACTAGAAGCAGTTAAAATAACGGCATCCAATTTTTTTGTTATACGTTCGAGAGAACGCAGAATTTCTGGTTCATCATCTACAAATAAAATTCTAGATTTATTTAAGTTCTGCATTTCCAATCCTTAAAATTGCGAGTATTGATCATCTAAATTGTATTTAGTAAACACTCAACAGCCTGTTGAATAACTGCGGTCAAATGGATAACTTTCACTTCATAAATCACAAATAAAACACAAATAAAACAATAAATATCAACAAGTTTATTAAATAGTTGTTGTAATTACAATCGGGCTTTATTTGTTTCTACAGATAAATAATAGTTGATATTTATCATTAATAAATTATTGATAAATAAATATAACCGTTAATTATCAATAATAGCAAAACATATTGAAATTCAATCGTATAGCTAAAAGCTATGCAGAATAATTACTTTAATGAAATAGATGGAGCAAATATTGCTTATTAATTGTTAATAAGAGAAAAATAATTGATTAATTGCAAGGGTGAATATATGCAACATAAAACATTAATACTGAGTATTGCTTTAAACGGTTATCAATGGATGTACCAACGGGAGCTTAAATCTCATCGACGCTATGCACAAAAATACGGTTATGTTCACCAAGCCGTAACACGTCCTTTTGTTTCTGCCCTAGGGGTAGAGTGTTGCTGGCTTAAATTAACATTAATGCGAGCGGCTTTATTGTCCGGCTATGAAAATGTATTGTTTTTGGATGCCGATACCATGGTTAATGAAAACTGTCCTGATTTAACCGATGTATTTCAAACAGGTAAATACCTGTATATGGCAAAAGGATATTCGAATAGATTCAATTCAGGAGTGCTTTTAGCGAGAAACAATGTAAAAACCATAGAATGGCTCACGCAGGTTATTGATGCTCAGTTTGATAAAGTACAAAGTGAAAACGATGTCGGTTGGGGGGAGAATGGCCATGTTATTGAATTCAGTAAAGAAGTCCCTTTTATAGTAGAGCTTGAACAAAAGTGGAACAACACATTCGATTATCAGTTAACCGATTATATACGTCACCGCAATTGTGGGCCCATGAGAACGGGCTTTCTTAATAATTTCTTTCATAAAGTTGTTTTTTTTCTATCTGCACGCTTATCAGCTTTCGGTAATAAAAACAGGAGGATTTTGAGTAAGGAACTTGATGAAGATATTCTGTCACGGGAAACAAATGTAATATTATCTATCTACCCAAAACTCGCCTGCCTCTAAAAATTATACATATATTGCAAAATGATAATCTAATTTCTATTTTGCAATATATTATCCCCCTCCCTTCCAACAAAAAAGGCAACAAAACAAAAAACTTCATTATTTACAGTAAGATAAAATAACCTCACAGATTGGCATAGCTTAAGCAATGTATCAGTTAACCCCCAATGATTAGGTTAACTGAAATGATAAATACTAAATTCTCACTTCGAACAATGACTCAATCTCTTAAGCATTACGATTCCATTAATCATCAATATCGCGGTACTTTTATGGATCGCCCTATTGCACTGATGCTTATTTTAATCCTTCTGCCTTGTTTTTTGATCAATATAACATTGGCTCTGTGCACTAAAAGAAGCTTGTTTTCAATGCAACATAGAACAGATGCTCTAAGCAGACCGGTTATATTGCATAACTTTAGTTGTGGTATGTGGGTCAAAACCGCCGTTTTGTTTGATATTTACTCAGGAAGAATTTCTTTTTGTGGTATCCCGCTAACTCACAGATTGTCACCCGATCTACAGTTTTGCGTGATTAACCAAATTAAATGTAGAGCAGGCCTTTTTAGTTTGTATGATTTACACCTCAGAACGGGTTTAGCAATCATGAGCAAAGAGCAACTACTTGAACAGCAGCTTAATGGCAATTCGGTTGATTATTTCGTACTTATTATCAAAAGTTTTATGTCTATTGTTCTTTATGGTCGAGCAATAACAAAATTAAAAAAAGCTAAGTATTTATCTTTATTTGGCTTAAACGTTAAAAACACATCTATGGCAGAGGCTGTTGATTGGATAATACAGACACCCGCGGACAAAACTCAAATAGGTTTTTTCGTCAATGTACATTCAATTAACTTATCGATAAGCGATCCTACTTTTTTTAAACAACTATCAAATGCAAATGCTTTATTTGCAGATGGCTCAGGTATGAGATTAGCTGCGAAAAAGGCGGGTTTTCTTCTTAATGGTAATAATAATGGCACAGACATGTTACCTCACCTTTGTGAAAGCTGTGTTGAAAGTAATCAATCTTTATATTTTTTTGGGGCTAAACCCCGAGTTGCTGAGCAAGCCGCGAGTGCATTATGCAAGCAGTACCCTGGTCTTAATATTGCAGGTACCAAGCATGGTTATAACGAAGATAACAATGCTGAACAAATTATCGAATCAATAAACAATAGTGGTTGCGACATATTATTAGTGGCTATGGGCTCACCAGTACAGGAGCAATGGTTACTCGAACACAGAGACAAATTACACTGTAAAACCGCATTAGCGGTAGGTGGATTATTTGATTTTTATTCTGGCAATATTTCACGTTCACCAATGTGGTTAAGAGAAATAGGTATGGAATGGGTTTGGCGTTTATTACAAGAACCTCGCAATAAATTTAATCGATATGTTATTGGTAATCCACTTTTTTTATATAGAACCTTCATTCTTGGTTTAGTAAATACAGGAGAAAAATAATGGCTATTCAAATTTTACAACACGTTAAAAATAACGCTGTATTTACTGGTACTCATAAAACCATTGATAAAAATTATAAACATAAAGGGATCCCAGTTATCTTGCAACAAACGGTTGCATTGATTACGTTACTATTGATAAGCCCATTACTTTTATTAGTGCTCATTTTGATCAAAGTTGAAAGTTCAGGTAGTGCTTTATTCTCTCAAACAAGAGTGGGTGAAAATGGTCGGCATTTCAAAATGTATAAATTCCGTTCTATGTATTTAAAAACAGATCCTAATTATAAAGAGCCGGATCCAACACAAAGCTCTCGTGAAGGGGTGTGTAAAAAGTATATTAATGACCCTAGAATTACCAAGATTGGCCAATTTATCAGAAAATATTCGATAGATGAGATCCCACAGTTATTTAATATTGTTAGAGGGGATATGTGTTTGGTTGGACCTAGACCTGCATTATCTATTGAAACTTATGAGTATGATAATAACGATCAAACAAGATTGTTTACCAAACCTGGTCTAACGGGGTTATGGCAAGTATCTGGCCGAGCAGATACTAATTTTGAAGAGCAGTTACAGTTAGACAAAACGTATATTAAACAGCAGAGTTTTTTAATGGATTGTAAAATAATAGCGCTCACCATTCCTGCAGTATTAAGTGCAAAAGGTGCTTATTAATATTAACAACCACTCGCGTATAGACATCATTAGACTTTACGTATTAACAGTTAAAGTGAATTGATAACACTCATTATCAATTCACTTTTTAGTTTGTATTCCTAGTTCTTTTTGGTTATTTCCTTGCAAATAGCATTTTGCAAAAGTGAGAATAGCTATTGCACATTGCAAAAACACCCCATACCTCACTCAGATAAAAAAACAATAATCCCTTTAAATACAACAGGTAAACCTCAAATAGACACTTGGTACGTTAAGTGCAATTACTATTTATATCGCTAACATCGTCATGGAGAATATTATGCTGTATCACGCATTTAACAATTATAAAATGATACCAGTACTTGTTGCCTTAATAGCGGCAATAGTTACACAAGGTTGTGCTAGGCATTCTTCTGAAAATATGGATAAATCTGAACTTCGATTTTATGGTAATCCTACTGACAATGGCGATGATTTTATTCATGAAGAAGCCCCCAATAGTGTCTTTGCCGATGGCTTAAGTTGTAGTCAGTTTCAAAACATGGGAGCGGCATTAAATTATAGAACTGATAAACCATTAAATTTAAGCTCATCAAACATGAAAGCTACTGCCAAGAACGATCCCATTCTGGCACAAGGTTTACTGTTGAGTCCTGGTGATTTAGTCGAAGTGATTATAGAAGATGGTGAAGGCTTTAATGGTCGTTACATTGTTGATAATGCAGGTTATATCAAATTACCAATTATTGGTGTTGTTGAGGCAGGCGGAGCGACAACCAATAAATTGGAAACAAAAATTGAGCTTGCCCTTATTAGAGCAGAAATATTTCAGCCTGATAGTGCAAGCGTAACGATATATGTTTTAAATTGGTCATCAATTGAAGTTGCCGTTGCTGGTGCCGTTTTCCAACCCGGTACAGTATTAATCAATAAAAAGCCCATCGGCATTCAAAATGCAGAACATTTAGAGGCCTATGGTGATTATTCAACCACGCGTTTGTTATCTGAAGCCATAAGAGCAGCATCAGGTATTAGACCCGATGCCAAATTGGACCAAATCATTTTGATCCGTAAAGGCTGGCAGGTACAAATAGATATGACTGGCATGTTAAGTGGGAACCTGGTCAATGATTATCCTTTAGTCGCCGGTGACCGAGTCATAGTACCTAGTACAGGTTGTTTTCAAGCGCATTTAGTTAGACCAAGCCAAATTACCCCTAAAGGTTTTCGCGTGTTTATGTCTAACCTAATTGATTCTGCAGGTGATAATTCTAGTGCCGGCATTGGCCGATTTTCAACAAGCCTGCCTTATGGCACACGCTTACTTCAGGCAGCTGTTTCAGCTAACTGTGTTGGTGGTAAAGAATGGACTAATGCACCACGCAGAGTTGTGCTTTCAAGTAAAAATCCGATAACGGGTGAAACTCAAGTCATTGAACGTTCAGTTGAACAGTTGATGACTATGCCAAATAAAGCGCGAATTAATCCTTATCTGATGCCGAACGATGCGGTTGCTTGCTACGACTCAGATATTACTAATTATCGAGATATCGCCAAAACCCTTACTGATCTTATTATTCCATTCAAATTATTATAGGTGAGTTATGAAGTATCCTATTGTTCCATTGACAAAATTTGGATTATTTAGAGCACAAACATATGCGGTATTGAAACGGCCCTATTTGGTAACAGCTTTAGTTTCTTATTTCATGGTTGCCCTGCTTGTAATAATTTATTTAAATAAAGCCCCTTCATTTACCAGTGATATGGAGATGGTATTACCAGGTACTGGTAGTAGTAACAGTGTATCGTTGGATAATGTTGGTCAAGTTGTCTCACAAACTAATACCCCCTTTTCTGGTGGTGGTTTTAACCCTCGTGTTAATTATAAAGAAATGTTATCAAGCAGAGGCGTAAGAGCTCGTGCGGCAAAAAAACTGCACCTTTCGCTTGAGGATCTTGGTGAACCAAGAATTAAACTGACTGAACAAACGTCAATTATTTCACTTGAGATGAGTGCTAATGGTCAAAAATTAGCGCAAGCAAAGACGCTTGCCTTATATGAGTCTCTCCAAGATGAGTTAAATAACTTAAGAGCCGATGAAGTATTACGTCGAGATCAAAGTATTGAACAAGTGCTTGACCGATACCGAGAACGAATGAACATAACACGTAATGCTATTGTTGATTTTCAACAGCGTTCAATTGTCGTTTCAACAGACCAAATGGACCAATTAGTGAGAACCCTTTCTGGGGTTAGAGAAAAACACCTCTATGTCAAAGCCGAAACAAAACAATTGCAAGAGTATATATATCAGTTAAGTGACGAGTTAGGCGTATCACCCAAGTTAGCTGGGCAAGCTTTCGCCCTGCAATCTGATGTTGAATTTCGTGCTTACATTACCGAGTTAAAGGAAAGCATAACCCAACTTACAGAGTACAGTTCAAGGTGGGGAGTGAATCATCCTAAAGTTAAAGCGCAACAAAAGAGATTAAACTTTACCCGTATCTCGATTAACGAGCGAAGTAGCCAAATGTACGGGGTAAATTCTAATGAAATATTTAATTCATTGAATTTAGATTTAAACCCGAAACGCTCTGAGTTATTTGCTGATTTAATTGACGCTTATGCAAAGCAAAAGGGCCAAGAGTCGATGCTCGAAGATTTAGGCCGTTCAGCCCTGCACTTGGGGGACCAATTAAAAATTTATTCTCGAGAAATTGTGGAGTTAGAGCGCTTACAAAGAGAGTTCAACATGGCTGAAGCAATTTTCACCTCTGCAGCAGCACGACTTGAAGCGAGTAAGTCAGATGTTTTTGCCTCTTATCCCGTGCTGCAAATGTTAACAACCCCCTCATATCCAATGAAACAAAGCAGCCCTAAAAACATTATTGCTTTTATAGGTGCAATAACTGGATTTATATTTATCACCTTAGGGTTAATTATTTTATCTCAACGTAATAAGTTAATTCAAATAATACTTAAAAAAGAGGAAACAACTTCAAGTAATAGTTAACTTTTTAACATCAACGACAATAACTAATGAATTGCAAAATGATAATAGCCTTTTTATTTTGCAATTCACAAACACTTCCCTTCTTCATCATGAAACGAAAAAAACACCAATACCCCTTTATTATCAACAACATAAAAACTTAAATAAGTTTGGCACACCTTTAGCAATACCAAGAGTAACAACGCGGTTTTAGGCAAGAAACAAAGTAAGCTGCAATAGCATAATACTTTTAAAACAGCCTTTGTATTACTCACCATTGGACTAATGCTCTTATGACAACAAACCAATTAAACCCTAATTCTACCGAAGAAAAGCTGATCTGGTTTGGGTTAACGTTAACCTACCCATTCTTCGCTTTTGGTGGTCTTTATATTACGGGTTCAGTATTAGGTTGGATGATATTTACAGTGGTTTTATTACGCTGGTATGTCAATGGTAAAGACAAGTTCTCAGCTATCCCTGCCATCGTTTGGTTATGGGTAATTGGTGGTCTATTTATGTTATTAGCCTTACTGATTGGACATTCTAATTGGGATTTAGGTTTGGCGAAAACAATTAAATCATCAATTGGCTGGGCAAAAGGTTGGGCTCTTATGCCACTATTTTTATTTATTGGTGCCTTTGTTGATATAAAACCGCAATTAATCGTTAGAGCCGTATGCATAGTTTCATTTCATTCCTTAATTTTTGCGCTTGTCACTATGGCTCTTTATATGGCTGGTGTTCATGGCGACTTATTTGTTTCACCTTTAAAAGTTATTGGTGGACCTGGTGAAACCTTTTTTACCGTGAGTTTATTCGGATTAAACCCTGAAACAGGTGCTGGACGGTGGAGATTTTTTACTCCTTGGGCGCCAGCTGCAGGTTTTATGGCCTGTATATTTTTAATTTTCACATGCCAAGAAAAAGATTCTTTTTGGAGAAATACTGGTTTGTTAGGCAGCTTTGTCATGTCTTTGTTGTCTCAATCACGTGCTGGCTGGGTTATTTATATCGCCTTAACCCCGTTATGTTTCTTACACAAACATTTTAAAAATCCAATGCTGTTAGTCCTTATTGGTTTAGTGATCCCTGCTATTACCTTATTAGGCGAGCCTTTATTTAGCTGGTTAAGCAATAGCTATGCAGATATCAAAGCATCGCGCCCTGAATCAACACGTGTACGTAAAACTTTAGAAGTATTAGCGTTACAACGCTGGGAGTCAGAAGCTCCAATTTGGGGGCACGGTATTGTCGAAAGAGGTCCTAAGATTGTTGAAGGAATGCCTATTGGCTCGCATCACACTTGGTACGGCTTGTTATTTGTAAAAGGTATCGTAGGGCTACTAGCGCTAGCAATTCCTCTAGCTTTCACCTGTATTTATTTGTTTTGGAACAGCCTGAAAAGCCAAACTTGTTATACCGCAGCGTTAATGCTTGTGGTGTTTATTTGTTACTCCTTTTTCGAAAACCTAGAGATTTTAAGTTTTATTTACTGGCCAGCACTTTTATGGATTGGTATTGCACTTAACCCATTAAAATCAGGAGAAAAATATGTTTAAGAAATATGATGCTTATTTAGTCGGCTATTACGGCATGCAAAATAGCGGTGATGACGCTCTAATGTACGCCACGGCTTGGGCAGCTAAAAAAATTCTGGGATGTAATAACACTAAAGTAGGTTTATATGGTGATTACGCCAGAGAAACCCAAAGTGATAATCAGCTTCCTCTAAAGTTTACTCAACAATTCCCAGGTCAAAATAGGTTACTGCATTATAAAACGGCCATTCAAAGTAAGCGTATCATTTTTGGAGGCGGTTCAGTTTTGCACAGCGAAAGCGACATCAATCTTAAAAGACAGTTAATGTCTTTAGCTAACCAGAAAAAAAGCTTAGCGGTCGGTATCGGTATCGGTCCATTTAATTCTGTTATGGCTGAAAAGTCTTGCGCAAAATTTTTAAATGAATGTGGTTATGTGGGTGTTAGAGATAACGCGAGTTTAGCAATAGCACGAAATATTGCGCCTCATGCAAACGTACATAAAACATTTGATTTAGCGCCATTGTTATTATGTTCAAAACAATACAAACCATCAAATAGAGAACGCCAAGGTATTGCCTTAACCTTATGTTCAGTTGCTATTGATGCCATGGGCAATACAGATGAGTTAGAAGAAGAAAAAAGAGTAGAACAATTTGTTCAATTAATTACCAAAATTTATGCTAGAACCGGTGAGCCTATTACCTTGATTGAGTTTAACGGGCATAACGTATTAGGTGATTGGAAAATCAATAACAACATTATTACCCGTTTATTAGATAAATACATTCCGGTGTCTATAAAAAAATATGATCCCAACCCTATTGCGTTACTTAACAAACTTTCAGGCTACAAAGCGATTGTAAGTATGCGCTTGCACGGTTCTATTCTCGGTTACTTAGCAAACACCCCCGTTCTATCTATTAATTATCACAGTAAATGCAAAGGTTGGTGTGACGAAGTTGGCATGCCAGAAGACTATAAAATAGATTTGTTTAACCTAAACATTGAAAAAATCGTTTCGCAAATAGCGCTAGGTGTTTCAACTACATTTCAGCAACCTACTTTATCTATAAACAACGCTTTAAAAAATTCTTTATCTAACTGGAGTACTCAAAATGAACAATTTAAATTTTACCGTAATTATTCCACTGTTTAATAAAGCAGAGCATATTTTAAGAACGTTACAAAGTGTTGAATGGCAGAAATATCCTGCAGCAGAAATAATTGTGATTGACGATGGCTCGACAGATGAAGGCCCTGCCCTAGTCGAAAAAGCTAACATCAAAAATGTAAAACTGGTTCATCAGGAAAATCAAGGGGTATCGGCGGCTCGAAATAATGGTGTTGCCTTAGCGAGTCATGAATATGTGGCCTTTTTAGATGCCGACGACGAATGGCTGCCGTTATTTTTAGATGAAGTCGCACGCTTAATTGTTAAGTTTCCACAAGCGAAGTTTTTTGGTACCCGCTATCAAATAGTGGAATCTGAAAACAACTATTGTGATGCAAAAATTAAGCTAGAAAATATAAACCCAGAAGGCGTGATATTGGATAACTATTTTGATATCGCTTCCCAAGGCGATTTACCTTTTACCATGTCTTCTATGGTAATTGAACGTTCATTATTTCAGTCAATTGGGGGCTTTCCACTTAATGAGCCAATTGGAGAGGATCAAGATTTATTTTGTCGCGTTGCTTTAAATACCTCAATTGCCTATTCACCGAATATTCATTCTCTTTATCATAAAGATGCACAAAACCAAGCAAGTAGAATAAATATTCCATCAACGGAGTGTGGTTTTAGCGTTCGTATAACTAAAGAAGCGAGAAAGGATACCAAAAGAAAGAGCGCTAAGTATATGCTTAAATATAGCGCGACACATTTATGCCACCTTGCAAAACTTAATATTGGCAATGGTCATTTTTCTCAAGCGAGAAAATTGTTATCAGATCCTCGTTGTAAATTAAAGCCTAAGCATTTGATTGGCCTTTATGGACTTTCATGGATACAACAAACGAGTCAATGGTTAGCAAATATCATTGATTACAAACAAATATAAATATTAGCTAATACCAATTGATTTATGAATCTACAATTAGGGAGTATTCAGATGAGAAGATTAGAGCTGTTAGATTATGGCCGTTTTTTTGCAGCTATAATAGTCATTATATTTCACTATACTTTTAATGGCATAGCTAATGGAAAGATTGACACCTTAAAGCATGTTGATTCACTAATTGAATTCACAAAATATGGATACCTTGGGGTTGAATTATTTTTTATGATTAGTGGCTTTGTTATTTTTAACTCGGCTAAAAATAGAACACCTGCCCAGTTTGCCGTTTCTAGAGCAATTCGTCTTTATCCTTCATATTGGTTTGCGGTGATTTTTACATCAATCTTTTCATTCCATTGGGGGGGCGATATTATGACAGTAACTCCGAGTCAAATAATTGTTAATTTTACACTGCTACAAAATTACTTAAATATTGAACATGTTGACGGTGTGTACTGGACATTGGTATATGAAATAAAGTTTTATGCTTTGGTTTTCTTTTTACTTATTATTGGTTTGAAAAAACATTTAGATCTATTATTCATACTATGGCCTATTGCAATGCTTGGAGCATTTATCACAGGTTATGATGACCTTCCGTATCTTGGTGGGTATTTCTACTATTTTTCTGCTGGGGCTTTATTTGCAATATTACAAATAAATAAATCGCTGGAGATTATCTTATCAATAATTATTTCTTTTATTTTAGGTTTGTTGTATTCAATAGACCAAGCATTATTAAAATCAGAGTTCATGGGCGTAATATTTTCAGAATATATTGTAGGGTTAATTATTTTCTGTTTCTTTGTTTTTTTTATTTTTCTGAATACAAAAAAGGCTCAATCATTAAAACTTCCACTTTCAAAAATATTTGGTGCATTAACATATCCGGTATATTTAATTCATGCCCACTTTGGTTATATGTTCATTTCAAAATATGCTACAGAAGAGAATAAAATTTTTATTTATATAGTAACAATATCAATTGTTTTATCAGTTTCATACTTTATGCATCGAGTTATAGAAATGCGCTTGTCAAATGTCTGGAAAACACTATTTATGAGTACACTTTATGAAATAATTACTAAAATACAATCAATTCCTAGTAAACTTATAATTGCATATAACAAGTTAGCTAAACAGGCATGACGTAGTTAGCTTTTACTGAAGTGTTAATCCGCATAGCCACTTCCAGTAACGCTTAATAGTATTTGTAATTAAAGCCCTGCTACTTGAATACCAATCCAAGCCACAAAAGTATTACTATTAGGTTAGCACCAACGGTATCGGCTAAGATGTCTCTTATAAAACGTAAGTCTAAATCTGACGAAATAAAAGGTAGTGAAAAAGTTGAAAGATGAACAGGTTAACTGGGCTACATGTCAGGAATGTCAGGGACGCGGCCAAAGAAGCATGAGATTACGAAAAAAGGTTCGACTCCGCTACCAAAGAGAGTTAGAGCTGTTTGAAAAAACTAATAACGAAGGCACAGCCCCCGTTAGGCCGAAGGGCCACCTTTACGATTGCTTAAAATGTTGCGGAACGGGCTTGCTTCAGTCTGCCAACCACCCTATAGCGGATACAGAACATTACCCACACGTCGCAATTATTGGTGGTGGTATCGGAGGAGTAGCTTTGGCTGTAGCTTGTTTACACCGCGGCATCCCCTTTACACTTTATGAACGCGATAGCGGTTTTGATGCCCGTTCTCAGGGTTATGGACTGACGTTACAACAAGCGAGTAAAGCAATCGAAGGATTGGGTATTTTATCATTAGAAAAAGGATTGATCTCAACAAGACATGTGGTTCATACCACAAAAGGAAAAGTGATCGGTGAATGGGGTATCCGAAAATGGCTGCAGTTAGATACGAAAAAGTCACCCAAGCGCACTAATATTCATATTGCACGACAGTCTTTGCGCTTAGCTCTGCTTGAACAACTCGGTGGACATGATGCTGTACAGTGGGGCCACCAGTTAGTTAGTTTTAAAGAAAAAACTAATGAATGCACAGATCAATTTGTTGATCTGAGCTTTCAAGTAGCCGGAAAAATAAAAAACGCCAAGGCAGATATTGTGGTGGGAGCGGATGGTATTCGCAGTTCGGTTCGAAAGTTATTGATTGGTGAGGATGCTTCCCCTTTACTGTACTTAGGTTGCCTCGTGATCTTGGGTATTTGCCCTCTGGCAGCTCTCGATGGGCTTGAGAGTCCTTTGCTCGACTCGGCTACGGTATTCCAAACAGCCAATGGCCATGAGCGCATCTACATCATGCCTTATTCATCAGACTCGGTAATGTGGCAGCTTAGCTTCCCAATGCCAGAAGAAGAGGCTAAGGCATTGAGTGCCTTAGGCGTTCAAGCACTCAAAAAAGAAGCATGTCACAGATGTCAGTGGCACGATCCCATACCTCAAATTTTAGCGGCGACTCTTGAAGCTCAAATTTCTGGTTATCCGGTATACGACCGAGCCTTGCTCAAGTCAGAATTCTTGGAGAAAGGAGATCAAGTGACACTGATCGGAGATGCTGCTCACCCTATGAGTCCATTCAAAGGGCAAGGAGCGAATCAAGCTCTGCTGGATGCGCTTGCGTTGGCTCGAGGGATATCAAAAGGATGTAGACCCTTTTCTAGATGGAGGGAAACGGGAATAAGGGAAAGTGTGTTAACTGAGTTTGAATCAGAAATGCTAGCACGCAGTGCTTCCAAAGTGAAAGATTCAGCAGAGGCCGCACAGTTCTTGCATTCAGATATTGTGCTTCATGAAGGCGATGAACCTAGAGGACGATGTCTACAGAAAAAAGATGCATAAGACTACCCAAGCCAACTAACAGTATACTGTCTGCTTTTTCTAAGTAGACAGTAAAGTCGTTTTTTACACGACTACTTCCACAGAGAAGATGATTTAAAATACCTAAGTCAGCCTTTAAAAGGGCTATTCTGCGTATAAAGCAGTCATCACTGTACGTCTGCTTCAGGCAAAATATTCTGATCCGTTAGGCGACGTTTAATATTTATTTACTATCCTTGATGATTATCAATTCAAGTATTAACTTTAATTAGGATGATAATACCTGAGTTTTTGCTATATTAATAACCTTGCATATATGATTGTTTATCGCTCGATACTTAATAAAAATAGATGTAAGCAAGTAATTAAAATAAAAGGATTTTAACCGCATAAGAACAGTTAATTCACCGTATTAAGTATGGATGTACCTGATGAATACTAACTCTCGTAAAATTCTCTTTATTTCTATATCCGTAACACTATTCACCATGGCAATCGTTTATTATTCATTCCTCATCGGACGCGATATAGCAGAACGTTACACGCCTTTAGTTGATGCCACTATGGAAATTAAACTTGAAGCGACCACAGCACATTTGTGGTTTGAAGAGATGATGAGTGGTGACCAAACGGTTGATATCGAAACTATCTGGGCCAACCTTGACCAATCCGAATGGTATGCTCAAGCAATGCTTGACGGTGGCACTAATGAGGAAGGCACCTTCCTCGCTTTAAATGACCCTGATTTACGTAGCCAAATTGAAGAAACAATAGATGGTATTCATCACTTTCGCCAAATAGCAAAAAAGCGATGGGCATCACAGTCAACATCGGGTGTCGGTTCTGGTATCGAACAACAATTTGACCTCGCCTTTTTAAAATTTAATCTTTCTACTGATAATGTTGAGAGCGCCTTACAGAAGGTAAGAGCAGAAGATTTACAAACATTTAAATTTACACAAGTATTATTAATCACCCTGCTTCTTATATTGGGCATCATCATCGGTGGTTTATCCCTTCGCTTTAACAATAAACGAATCAAAAATATAGACGTACTAAAATTGAGCAATGAAAACGTTAATTCCTCTCAGAAACAGCTTCTAAATGTAATTAATGGAGCGAAGCTGGGTTATTGGGATTGGTGTTATCAAACTGGAGAGCATGTTGTTAATGATGAATGGTTATCAATACTTGGTCTATCTCGTCAAGATATCACCAATCACATTAGTGATTGGGATGGACTTATTCATCCCAATGACGACCAATTTATGAAAAAGACTGTCCAAACTCATATTCTGTCTGGAAAAAATTATGTTGTTGAATTCAGAATGAAGCATGCTGATGGGCGATGGGTATGGATTCAAGGCTCTGGCTCTGTTATTGAGTACGACGAAAATACCCACGAACCTGTTCGACTTTGTGGAACACATCAAGATATTACCGTTCGGAAACTAGCTGAACTACGTGAAAAATCGCGTTCTCATGTATTAGAACTCCTTACAAGTGGCGACTTATTACCTGTAATTTTGGAAGCTATTGTACGCGGTGTTGAGCAAGAGAATTCAGACATGCTATGTAGTATTTTGTTGTTAGATGATGAGGGTAAGCATCTATTGAGTGGCGCAGCACCGAGCCTTCCTGATTTCTATAACTCCGCGATTAATGGCATTGAGATTGGTGTAGGGGTTGGCTCTTGTGGTACTGCCGCATTTACCAACAAACGTGTCATCGTTGAAGACATTCAAAATCATCCTTATTGGACTCCCTATAAAGAGCTAGCAAGTAAGGCGGGGTTGGGGGCGTGCTGGTCTGAACCCATACGTTCCACTCAAGGGAAGGTTCTCGGCACTTTTGCTATTTATCACCTTGAGGTAAATAAGCCAACAGAAGCCAATATGACATTAATTGAGCAAGCAGCCAGTTTAGCAAGTATCGCCATTGAGAAAATCCAAGCCAACTTAGCCTTAAAGGCAAGCGATGAGCAAATGCAACTAGTCTTAGCGGGGGCCGATCTAGGTTTTTGGGATTGGAATATAGTCACAGGTAGAGTAGATAGAAATGAGCGTTGGGCAACTATGCTGGGATATACCCATAAAGAATTAAAACACAGCACTAATCAATGGGCAGATTTCGTACATCAGGAAGATAGAGAGAAAGCATGGCAATCAATTAATGACGTACTTGAAGGTCGATCAAAATCCCATAGCCTTGAATATCGCATGTTAACTAAAGAGGGTGGTTATAGATGGGTGCATGACCAAGCTAATGTGATGCAACGTCATAGTAATGGCAAGCCACTTCGTATGAGCGGTACACATAGTGATATAACCAACCGTAAACTAGCAGAAGAAAAAATAAAACTAGCAGCTAGTGTTTTTAGCCATGCAGGTGAAGGCATTATTATCACCGATGATAAAGCCACTATTATCGATATTAATGACGCCTTTACTAATATAACCGGTTTTAGTCGTGAAGAGGCTATTGGTAAAAATCCACGTATTCTCCAGTCAGGACGACAAACACCTGAGTTCTATGCGGATATGTGGCAAGCCCTACAGAATGAAGGCTATTGGTCTGGCGAAGTTTGGAACAGACGTAAAAATGGTGAAGTGTATGCCGTAATGCAAACTATCAGTGCCGTACGTGATGTACACGGTATTGCGACCCATTATGTTTCCTTAGGTAACGACATAACCCTGATGAAAGAACATCAGAATCAACTGGAGCACATAGCCCATTTCGACATACTCACTAATTTGCCTAATCGCGTATTGCTGGCAGACAGATTGTCTCAAGCCATGTTGCAGTGTAGCCGTCACAAACAGTCCCTCGCTGTCGTATTCTTAGATTTAGATGGGTTTAAACACGTCAATGATACTCATGGGCATGATATAGGTGATGAACTACTGATTGCCCTCTCTGTGCGCATGAAAGAAGCATTACGGGAAAATGATAGTTTAGCACGTATTGGCGGTGATGAATTTGTTGCTGTGTTAGCTGATTTAACCACAGTTGAAGATTGTGAACCCGTATTAGAACGGTTATTACTCGCTGCATCAGAGCCGGTTATTTTTGATAACATTGTATTGAATATATCAGCCAGCATTGGCGTCACACTCTATCCGCAAGATAATGTGGGTGCCGACTTACTCATGCGGCATGCCGACCAAGCCATGTATGTGGCTAAAGAATCAGGTAAGAATCGTTATCACTTATTTGATACGGCCCAAGATGACGCAGTGAAAGTACAACGGGAAAGCTTAGAGGCAATTCGAAGCGCGTTAGATAATCATCAATTTGTTCTTCATTATCAACCTAAAGTTAATATGAGGAAGGGTATAGTGACGGGAGTTGAGGCGCTTATTCGCTGGCAACATCCGAAACGAGGGCTATTAAACCCAATCGAGTTCTTACCTGTCATTGAAAATAACCCCATGAGTATTGAGATGGGTGAATGGGTTATTGATACCGCACTGACACAAATAAGCCAATGGCAAAAATTAGGACTTAACTTCCCAGTAAGTATTAGCGTAAATATTGCAGCGTTACAGTTGCAGCAGCCTGACTTTACGGACAGGTTAATGATACTACTAGCAGCCCACCCCGATGTTGAAGCACACTATTTAGAGTTAGAGGTACTGGAAACAAGTGCCTTAGAAGATGTATACAATGTTTCAACAATAATGAATGCCTGTATGGCGCTAGGCGTAAATTTTGCCCTAGATGATTTTGGCACGGGCTATTCGTCCCTGACTTACCTAAGACGATTACCAGCAAACTTAATTAAGATAGACCAAAGTTTTGTAAGAGACATGTTGCATGACTCGGATGATCTGGCCATTGTTGAAGGCGTAATAGCGTTAGCTAAATCATTCAAACGGGACGTGATTGCAGAAGGCGTTGAAACGATTGAACATGGCACAGCACTATTGCAGCTAGGATGTGAATTAGCACAAGGTTATGGCATTGCTAGGCCAATGCCTGCCAGTGAAATTCCTACGTGGATTAGTGACTGGAAGCCAGATGTTAATTGGCAAAACTGAAGTAATAGTAGAACTATATGAAATCTATCGATTTTAGCCCTATGCTGGTTCAATAATGGCCATAACATACGATCAAATTTTCCTGATCTGAACGTTCAATTTATTTCAGTTAACTTTGCCACAAATTCAAACTCCGAGATCATTGGTTCAACTAATAGGTATGGAAACTGAAAAACAACTTCCCTTGCCTAGTACTGATTTAACCCTTATTTTGCCATTATGTTGTTCGATTATCTGGTGGCTAATAGACAAGCCTAATCCGGTCCCTTCTCCGATGGGTTTACTAGTATAAAAAGGGGTAAATATTTGCGTTATATTCTCTGAGTCAATACCACTACCCGTGTCCTCTATTTCAATAATAATATTGTCTTCTTCAACAAATGTTCTGACAAAGATGTCTCCTTTATCAGTGATTGATTGACCAGCATTAATCAATAGATTCATAAACACTTGATTTAACTTGCCTGGAAATGCATGAACTTTCGGCAATGGTTGTAAATCGATATGCACTTTACAGCTATATTTAAGTTCATTATGAACCATATTTAAAGTAGCATTTAATCCTTCATTGATATCAACAAGGGCTTTTTCTACTTGGTCAATACGAGCAAACGTTTTTAAGTTTTTGACTATTTCGCTGACTCGGTCTACGCCTGCGATACTACTTTTAATTAACGGCGGTGTATCCTTGAAAAGGAACTCTAGCTCATATTTTTTTGCTAGTTTTTTATGGTTTTCCTTATCCTCTTCACTGGCAAGAGTGCTGTTAAATTCATAATAATATTTTTCAACATCAGAAAAGTAATCTTCGAGTACTTCTAAGTTACTCCGAATAAAACCAATAGGGTTATTTATTTCATGTGCAACTCCTGCAGCTAACACACCGATACTGGCCATTTTTTCAGATTGTACTAATTGTGATTCACTCTGTTTTAATTCATCATTAGTATTCGATAATTTTTCATAACTTTCCTTTAACGCGCGTTCACGTCGGGCTACTTTTTCACTCATAAGGTTAAACTGATTAAACAAATCAGCAAACTCCATAAACCTTAAGTCGCCTTGTAAAGCATCAGGCTCATGACCTTTATCAAGGCTAGAGGTTAACTGAGAAAGAGCGAGAATAGGTTTGACAAAATAGCGATAGCCATACAAGTAGGCTAATAATGTCGTTAGCACTATTGCAAGAATAATATAACTCCCCATTTGAATAACTAAATCATACAGAGCATCATTCCTATAAGCTTCATCAACGGTATAATTAAAGCTAACCCCTGCATCATGCCATTGTATTGTTTGCTTGGTGCCCACGGCCTGTTTACCAAACTTAGCAATCGTTTTAGTCCCCTTCACCACCTCAATCATTAAACCATCAAGAACTTCAACATCTATTTGAGCTGCAAGGATAGTTTCTAAAGGTATATTGGCTAATAAAACGCCTTCAACATGTTTGTTATATATTACAGGGAATGCTACACACCAAAAATATCGGCCCTCTACAGCTAGAATTTGTATAGAGCTAAACTGCTCTTCATTAAGTATGGCTTTTACCCATGGAAATTCTTGGTAGTTAGTATCAGTAGCGGAAGTGGAATGTAATGTAGAGCCTTCAAAGTCGAGCAAGGTTTCATCATACTTTAGACCTAATAATGTTAAGCCTGCCATATAGTCTTTTATTTTCCCTATGTTTCTTTTAGGCTGCATTATACCTTGAACAAAAAGTGACTCTTGAGATTGCTCTTTCAGTAAGATCAAGTGATGGTTAAGGAACACACGGTAACTACTATTTAATGCAGTGATCTCTCCTTTGGCAATTTTCTCATATTCACTATTAACAAGATCAACCACATGAGTACTCACTAAGCTGGTGATAATTACAGCTAAGCCGACACAACTAATAAAAACAAATCTTGCTAAAGCAAAAGAGACTGTAGTTTTAATCATTTATTTCACTCAATACTTTCAATAATATTACTTTGATGGTTATTCTCTAACGAGTTAAGTAAAACAATCTCATCTTTAGGGCTATATTTTCCCATTGCATAGTCCTCAATAGTCAACGCTTCATGGGCATTAAACTGTGACTTACTATAAGGAGTAAACGGTCCTTTATATGTTTTTAGCAAACCAGTTACTGGCTGCACTAAATGCTCCAATGCATGATGAATCAAGCTTTTGTCTTGGTTTCTATCACCCGTTAATTTAACTTGCTTAATGGCAGCAATGACAATTTTAGTGAGATCATAAGCATGAATAAAACCTGTTTGTGCTTTAATATCTGTAGGGTGTTTTATAGTGCTGTTTGACTTAACAGCCAACGCTAAGACGTTTTTAGCCGTTACTGATAAGTTGTCATTGATGAAAGAGAAATTTGTTTGGATAAATTGTAAATCAATTTTTTCACGCTGACTTGCGGTAACTTTTTCAGAAAAATTTCCCCCTGTTATACCCCAATGACTCCTAATAGGTAAACGAGTGCTTTGGGGTAATTCAATCATAGCATTTACAAAAGTAACCCCTTCTGCTGAATTACCAACAAAAAAGATAACATCCGCACCACTTGCTTTAATATCACGAAGTAACACCTTGGCATGATTCATCCCTACTCCCCAATTAAACCAAGACAAGCCTATAGGTTTTACTGATGATTCGTTCAGGGCTTGAGTCATTGTTATTTTATTAGAACGCCCCCACCCTGTGTCCTCTAATAATAGATAAGGTTTTCTAAAGCCTTGTTCAATCGCTTTTTTACTTATAAATTTACCAGCATTACTATCATCTATAGATAATCGAAATATCCAATTTTTCTCTGAAGCGCTACGAGTTATAGGCCCAGCAGCTGCCCAAGGGTCTAATAATAAAATATCATTATCATTAATAAAGGATTTATTTGCTAACAAAGGAGGCGAATGCAAACCAGAAAAAACCATTAATGCTTGTTCATCAGATAAGAATGCTTCTAAATTACGGCGGCTACGCAATGAATTCGCTCTGTGGTCTTTCAAAATAAGGCCAAATTCAATTCCTTGAATTTGATTATCAACTTCAGCCAACGCAGTAGTAATACCTTGTTGTATGGCTAAGCTAGATGCTGTAGCACCGCTAAAATCGGCATCAAGGTAAATAGTATATTTTTTCTGCGCATAAACATTTGAAGTATAAGTAGTGATAAAGATGAGGTAGGTGAACAAGAAAAATCTAAACAAAAACTTCATAATCAACATAAAGTATCCTTTTAATAATTAATGACATACTTGTCTTATTCATTTTAGTTAAGTTATCATTTTAGCGGGGTACTAATAAAGCTTATTCAATGTATTTATAAACGAGGCTTGGAGTTAGTCTTTAAGATCTAGGTAAATTCAAGAATAGCATGATGTGATTTGTGTGTTTCTTAAGATGATGAAACGATAGAGTTTTTGATGATGTGATTAAAAGTAAATTTATAATCGAAATTGCTGTAACTAGAAAATATAAAAGTTTGAAGGTATATGTTTGTTTTTAAGAATAACTAGATTTAGAAATAAACATTTCAATATTGTTTATTTTTTTGAATAACTTAGAACTGATTATATATTTAAGATGGTACCCGGAGCCGGACTTGAACCGGCACGCTTTTCGGCGAGGGATTTTAAATCCCTTGTGTCTACCAATTCCACCACCCGGGCATTATATCTTTCCGGCTTACACCAAAAGATAAGGGAGTATTTTTATAGTAGGTTGGTACCTACTCTTCATAAATTTAGTTATCATTTTTATTGATAAAAATGACTGACTACTTGTCATAAATTTATAAAAATTTGGAGCGGCTAACGAGACTCGAACTCGTGACATTCACGTTGGCAACGTGATGCTCTACCAGCTGAGCTACAGCCGCTTCATGAGAGCTTTACTTTTACTATTTTACATCTAAATAATGGTACCCGGAGCCGGACTTGAACCGGCACGCTTTTCGGCGAGGGATTTTAAATCCCTTGTGTCTACCAATTCCACCACCCGGGCATAATTATCTAAAAGATAAAGGGAGTTTTTTATAGTAGGTATTGGTAACCTACTTATTCTTTTAGTGAAATCTTGGAGCGGCTAACGAGACTCGAACTCGTGACATTCACGTTGGCAACGTGATGCTCTACCAGCTGAGCTACAGCCGCTTCGTAGAATATTAATCTTCACTTACTACTTTTATAGGTAAAACTTCTTTTAGTTTAACTAACTAAAATTGGAGCGGCTAACGAGACTCGAACTCGTGACATTCACGTTGGCAACGTGATGCTCTACCAGCTGAGCTACAGCCGCTTCATGAGAGCTTTACTTTTTACTTCCCATCATCGTTAAGGAATGGTACCCGGAGCCGGACTTGAACCGGCACGCTTTTCGGCGAGGGATTTTAAATCCCTTGTGTCTACCAATTCCACCACCCGGGCACAAAATGGAGGCGGATACCAGAATCGAACTGGTGTACACGGATTTGCAATCCGCTGCATAACCACTCTGCCAACCCGCCATTTTGTTAACGATGTTTTTCAATGATATCAATATCATAAGTTTTTATTTATTTACACTTAAATTGGAGCGGCTAACGAGACTCGAACTCGTGACATTCACGTTGGCAACGTGATGCTCTACCAGCTGAGCTACAGCCGCTAAATTTAAACTTAATAATTACAAACTTTAGTAAACCGTTTTGCTAGATAATGTAACATCATCTTGGCTCATTTCGTTTTACTTGCTGACTCCCTGTCAACGAAAACGCATTCTACATCTAAATATTTTTCAGTCAACTATTAAATCAAATTTTTATTCTAACTGCTTAAAAAGCGAGTCGTTTGCGTTATTTTTAACTAAACGGTCCATTTATTGGACCGTTTATAATTAAACAAAGCTTTTATAAAATTTTACTGCCCTTTCAGCTCTGGCCATGCCGCTTTGAAATAACTAACCCAAGTAGTCACGGTTAATACCGTCGCAATAGAATAAAAGCCATAAGAAAGATAATTAATCACTTCATGTGGCAAGTAAAACAGAATTAATGGAATATCATAACTAGGCTGCCAAATCAGTCCCATAATACCGAGCATTTGTGCAGCGGTTTTATATTTCCCCATATTAGAAACCGCAATAATGTCACGCTTTCCTATAGAAGACATAAATTCACGTAAAGCACTAATAAACACTTCTCGCGCTATCATGATGATAGCGGCAATGGAGACCAACCAAGAACTATAGTCTTGTGCAATCATTACCAACGCAACAACAACCATGAGTTTATCGGCTACTGGGTCTATAAACGCACCAAAAGCAGATGACTGATTGAGTTTTCTAGCAAGGTAACCATCTAAGATGTCACTAATTGCCGCCAACCAGAAAACTGCAAATGCACCAAAATTACTCCACGAAAGGGGTAAATAGAAAATTATCAAGAAAATAGGGATCAAGACGATCCGAAATAAGGTTATTTGATTAGGTATTGTCCACATTTACTTTTCACTTCAAGTATTTTTCTTTAGTTTACACAAGTTGTTATAGCAGTGCTACGGCAGAATAAGACAAGTTTAAGTAAAAGCTTTGAATAAAGTCTTGTATAGGAAAGTCTTTTCTATTTTTCAGCAGAGAGTGTAAATCGTAACACTGAACGCTTATTTATCATGAAGAGCATTATGAATTTTTTCAGCTAAAACATGGCTTATACCGGGAACTTTGGCTAAGGCGGTAATATCGGCTTGCATGACTTCTTGCAAACCACCTAAAAACGTTAATAGGCTTTGACGTTTTTTTGCACCTATTCCTTCAATTGACTCTAAGCGAGACTTTTTACTGACCTTTTGTCTTTTCGCTCTATGCCCTGTTATGGCAAAACGGTGTGACTCATCTCGAATATGTTGTACTAAGTGCAATGCTGGTGAGGTAGCAGGTAAAGAGATCAACTGATGGCTACCCGCTAAAATTAACGTTTCTAGGCCTGGTTTACGTGACTCTCCTTTAGCAACCCCCACTAACAAGGGCGTTCTTGTTAGTGCAAGCTGGCTAAAAAACTCTTCAGCTTTAGCAAGCTGTCCTTTACCACCATCTATAAAAACAATATCAGGTAACTTTTCTAAAGCACCATGTTCTTCCGGTTTGATTGGATTCGCTTTTAATTTTCCATACCGTTTATTTAACGCAAACGCCATGGCGGCATAATCATCCCCTGGTGTGATACCGAAAACATTATAACGGCGATAATCCGTTTTTAGTGGACCCTCTTGGTTAAAGACAACATTAGAGGCTACGGTTTGTTGTCCCATGGTATGGCTTATATCAAAACACTCAATACGTTGAATGCCATTTTCAAGCTCAAAAACTTCGTTTAACGCAACAAAGCGAGCTTGCATTGATTCTTTGTGACTATTTCGGGTAACTAAGGCTGTATGTGCGTTAGTTCCGGCGAGTTTTAAATACTGGGCTCGCTCACTACGGGTATTAGTGGATATCTTAACGTCATACTCTGCTTGTTCACTCAACAGTCTTGCTAATTCTACTACCTGTTCAATTGACTCTTTAATGACAATCTCTTTTGGAATACTACTCTGCACTTTGCCATGATTTAACATTTCATTGCTTAAGTAGTGCTGAGCAATAAAAGCTTGTAATATTTCACTGTCGCTACTTTCACTCGGCACCGTAGGGAAGTAACTTTTACTGCCTAAAATTTTATGTTGCCTAATAAAGAGTAGATGGATACAGACTTGGGTTTTGTCTCGATATAATCCGACAACATCAAGCTCTGCCACATGACCACTTACATGCTGCTGCTGCTGGACTTTACGTAATGTCACTATTTGATCACGATATTTTGCCGCAAGTTCAAAATGTAGTTCATTGCTCGCTAACTCCATTCTTGCAACTAACTGCTCTATCACCGCCGAGCTTTTTCCTTGCAAAAACAACTTAGCTAAATTGACTTGTTCCTTATAATCATCAACCGATATTTTATCAACACAAGGCGCTGAGCAACGACCTAGTTGATGTTGTAAACAGGGTCTTGACCGAGCGCGATAGTAGCTATCTTCACATTGTCTAATAGGAAATATTTTTTGCATTAATCGCAAACTTTCCCAAACGGCACCAACCGTAGGAAATGGACCAAAATACTCACCTTTTACTTTTTTACCGCCACGGTGTAGACCCAATTTGGGATGCTTATGTGCAGTAATGAGTAAATAAGGATATGACTTATCATCACGTAATAAAATATTGTATTTTGGTTGATACTTTTTGATGTAGTTATTTTCAAGGATCAGCGCCTCACCTTCCGTATGGGTAACGGTTACTTCAATGGCGGCAATTTGTTTCACTAAAACTTGTGTTTTTACTGACCCTAAATCTTTTCGAAAATAACTCGCAAGACGTTTTTTTAACTGCTTTGCTTTACCTACATAGATGACTACTTGCTTACTGTCATACATTCGATAAACACCAGCCTGCTCAGTAACTACACGCAAAAAAGCCTCACTATCGAAAGTTGAGGCTTTAATGGTTTGGTTATTTTCTACATTATCAGTAGTATTGTGCGGCATTGAGGCTAATCTTTTTTATGGATATCTACAGCTTTTCTGTTTTTAACATACCATATCGGATCGCTAAATGCGTTAGCTCTACATCATTACTAACATCAAGTTTTTCAAACATGCGATAACGATAACTATTAATTGTTTTAGTACTCAAATTTAAATGCTCAGATATAGCGGGTACTTTATCACCACGCGTGATCATGATCATAATCTGTAATTCTCGATCGGATAATGTATTAAAAGGATTATCTTCAACCGATTTGAACTGGTTCAATGCCATTTTTTGGGCAATATCAGAAGGGAGGTAACGTTGACCACTGTGAACAGCACGAATAGCATTAACCATTTCATCAGGACCAGCATCTTTAGTTAAATAGCCAGCGGCCCCCATTTGCATCACTTTACTTGGAAAAGGGTCTTCGGTATGCGCAGTTAAAACAATAATTTTAACATCAGGTGCAAAACGTAAAATTTTCTTGGTTGCCTCAAGTCCACCCATACCTGGCATATCCATATCCATGAGTAAAACATCAGGTTCACTGTTTCGGCAGAATTTAATGGCTTCTTCACCTGTTTCACATTCGCCGACGACCTTCAACCCTTTAACGCTCGTTAAAATTTTATTAATACCGACACGTACAAGGTGGTGATCATCAACCAATAAAACATTTATCACGCAAGGCAACCTTAATTAGAAATGAAAAACAGCAAGGGTATAGCTAAACCACTGACTATTCAATTGATTATTATAGAAAACTAATGCTATTAAGCGTTTATTAGTCTGCTGTTATGTAAAAGCACAAGTACATGTGAGTTCTTGGTATTAATAACAATTAGAGCTTATTATTTTTCAGCCAATTATTTAATAAACCTATTTGACCATTTTTATAAGCAGCATACGTTAGTCGAACTGCATTACTTAATATAACACTATCAGACCAGTTTGTTTGTTCACTAATAAGTTGATAACAGTTTTTTGCTTCCGGTGACATATAGCCGCGCATTTCCTGTAAACCACGCTCTTTTTGTCGTTCGCGATAACGCTTTTGCTTTTCAGCATTGCTCATGGCGACTTTTTTATTAGGCAACTCGTTCGTTTGTTCGACGTTTTTCATAACAACTTGGTTTATTTCTAGTTACATGGACCTATAATTACGCATAACGACAGTATAATCAAGGCATGAAACAAATTTGATATAGCACAAATTTTTTTAAATATTTAACTGTTCAGAGTTGTTTAGTGTACAAGCGTACGCTAAAGTAGTCTCCTAAAATTTATTATCGGATTTCAGCTTATTATGGCTATGCCACAACAAAACTCATACAGTAAAGAAGATCTAGTAAAAGCAGGCACAGGGGAATTATTTGGTGAAGGTAATTCACAGCTTCCCTCTGATAACATGCTGATGATGGATCGCATAATTACCATCTCTGAAGAAGGTGGTGAAAATGGTAAAGGCTTCATCTTAGCCGAATTAGATATTACACCTGATCTATGGTTTTTTGATTGTCACTTTAAGGGTGACCCGGTAATGCCAGGTTGTTTAGGCTTAGATGCTATGTGGCAACTTGTTGGATTTTTCTTAGCTTGGACTGGTGGTCCAGGTAAAGGTCGTGCTTTAGGTGTAGGTGAAGTTAAATTTACCGGTCAGATATTACCGACAGCAAAGAAAGTTACTTTCAAAATAGACTTTAAGCGCGTTATCAAACGTAAACTATACATGGGTCTTGCTGACGGTAGTGTTAGTGTTGATGGTCGTGAAATATACACAGCTAAAGATCTTAAAGTAGGTTTATTCACTGATACAAGTAAGTTCTAAATTAACTTTGGCGTTATTTTAGTAAAGTATTAACTTACTGAAAATAAATAGTTACGTTATAAGTTTAGATCGAAAAGCCCAGCAATTTGCTGGGCTTTTTAATATATTCAAATGGGTTAAAATACTGTTGAACTGTTCTTGATAAAACAAAAAAATGTTTATTTAAACAGCCCCTGTTGTTTATCCTCTATGGCTTCTCGCCATCCGCCAAGCCACTGTGATTTGATAGCATCAATTTGGTATGGGCAATGTTCTTTGGAACGACCAGATATACCTGCTTGGTAACCTCTTGTATGTGCCCTACTTTGGCGATCGCGTTTTTGCCGCTTCATCATAAATACACGCTCCTTGGTTGTTCTTAACAGAGACATCAATATCAGTTTATTAATAAATAAGTATTAAAAAGATAAAATTATTCATCAAATAGATATTGCCCAATTTCATTAAGCATAGTTCAAAACAATCGAAATACAATGAATTTTAGTGCCAAATTTCGGATATAAAAAAAGCACTCACCGGTGCTTTTTTTTATGCTTAACTATCAATAATTAAGCAATTAAATTTACTCTTTGAAAAATTATTTATTAAATATTCTACGACGAAGACCCAATAAACTAAACAAGGCTAATATGGCAATACCGCCAATACTTGCTCCTTGTCTTTCTACTTTCTCTTCAACCTCACTACAATCATCAATCACACCGCCAGTAATAGGCTTAAGTAATACTGCTCTTACTACATCAATCCTTATTGCATTTCCGCTTGCATCAAGTCTTAACTCACCTTTTGCATCATAGCTATCGGACTTAATAACAGCAGTAGCAGATATTAATCCCTCATCATTAATGTCACTGGCATTCAGTACATTATATTCTGAATTACATTCTAGTAGTGTGTTCAAATCTGTCATTACAGGTGCATCATTTGAAGTATCATACAAAAAACCAGCAGTACGGCGAGGATTATTTGTACTATCATTATGGCTTTCTATTTCTGCTTCACCAACAATAATACCGGTTGAATTTACTGCAAAAGCAGTACTCTTCGAGGTCGTGAAGAAATCTTTTGGCGTGATCAGCTCCATTTCACTTTCAGGAACCGTGGTATCAACATAAAAAAACTTTTTAACAGAAGTACTAATCTCATGGGTATAACCAACAGCTAAACCATTATCATTAATATCTAATGCTCTAGAAAATGAAAAGACTGAGTTGGTATTAAATCTATAATGCAGTTGATTAAAATCAAACACAACTTTATTACCCAATTCATCTTCTTTGAATATTACCGCATAAGAACCGCTCAAAGCCTGAGTTGAAGTAGGAGTAGTAACATCATTAGCATCCCAACCATGGGCATAGCCGACTGCGACGCCGTTATTATTAACCGCAAGCGCTTGGCTAGAAAAAGCTCTATTATCATCGACATGAGGAGTAACTAACAAACCTAATTGCTCTGTTTCTACAAGGTTATCAGCCGATAATGTTGCCTTAAATGCTTGGATGTAATACATACCACTTTGAACTTTTTGTACACAAATTTCATAAGGAATATCATCTACAACACCAGGGTCGGCACAACCACCGTCTTCATCAAGTACATATTCTTCTCTAAGTTCACTCAATTTATAACTACTATAACCAACAGCACTGCCATTTTCATTCATATCAAAAACAGCTGAGATACCACCACCATATCGAGTTTCAATAGGAAGAACTGGATAAATGGTCAAGCCATTATCAGGAGAAAAGAATCCTCGCTGTCCGTGTTCTCTGACCCAATGAGTATGAAGATTACCAGAACTATCAGTGAACTCCGGCATTGCTAAATAAGGCGCCGTTGCCGTACCAAAAGCTATATTACTATCGGTGACACCTTCAATAACATCAATTGTTGAACGGGTAATTACGTTTCCTGCACTGTATGTACCGTCAAAACCAGTATCAAATATTCGTATTTCACTACTTTGACTGCTATCACCTAGATTAGTCATAGCCACAGTATCACCAACAATTTGATATTCAAAATTTGGGTTTTGCGACGATGAGTTTCTGTCTTGTAGGAATAACTTGGTCCAAGCTAAGTCATTAGCTGTTGGATTTCCAGCCTTCAACGCATCAAAATCTTCAATTTCATCCAAACCAAATTGGTAGTCATGAAATTGCAAAGCAAAGCTTCTTATACTATTAAAGTCAGTTTCACTTAAGTGTTCAAACTGCACTGGGAAATTATAAATATTAGTACCAGCAACGGCCATAACCCCTTGGTTATTTTGTTTCTTGCCGTAAGTATACTCAAGGTTTTCTGCATTACCTTTGTCGACTACTTCATAAGTAGCAGCGTGGCTGAAATTAAGGAAACTCAGGCTTAACGCACTAGTAACTCCTAACACCAATATATTTTTTGCAAATTGCTTCATACTACTTGCTTACTCTTTAAGGTTGTTCTGTTTAACTTATCTTTTAACAAAACAAGTTAAACATGGTTATTTAAGGTCTACATTAAGGCAATACTTTAAAACGAAGACTTACCATTTCAAAGTATTTATTTGTTATTCATCATCGAGTTCTTGCCATCTGGCATAAACGACTTCAAGATTTGACTCACTTTCTGCCAGCTGGTTCAAAACTTTTTGTGTTATTTTCTCATCTTGGCTAAAAAAGTCAGCATCATTAACTTGTGCCTGCAGTGAATCAATCAAACTTTCTAATTCATCAATTTTTCCAGGCAGCATTTCAAGCTCACGAGCGTCTTTAAACGATAGCTTTTTCTTCTTAGCTTCAGGCTCTGCCAAAACGTTATTTGCTGCAGAAGTAACACTACTTTTAGTCTGCTTTTCTTGATTACTTTTTTGTTGTACACCTTCAGCCATGCTTTGGCGTTGTGTCTTTTTTAAAGCGAGGTAATCATCCACATCATCGTAACCGCCAACAATCTGATTTATCTGTCCGGTACCGTCAAAATACAAACAAGTATTCACACAGTTATTAACAAAATCGCGATCATGGCTCACTAAAATAACGGTTCCAGCATAATTTGCAACAACTTCTTCTAGCAATTCTAATGTTTCAATATCAAGGTCGTTGGTCGGCTCATCGAGAATAAGCAAGTTACTCGGGCGTAAAAAGAGTCGAGCAAGTAATAATCGGTTTTTCTCTCCACCTGATAAAGCTCTTACTGGTGTACGTGCTCTTTTAGGGCTAAATAAGAAATCTTGTAGGTAACCTAATACGTGGCGAGAACGGCCATTCACTACAACTTCTTGTTTACCTTCACCGACAATTTCTTGTACTGTTAGATTTAAATCAAGGGCTTCACGATGCTGATCAAAATAAGCAATATCTAAATTAACACCTGAGCGCATTTTACCACTTGTAGCAGCTTGCTTTTCCATGATGAGTTTAATTAAAGTTGACTTGCCCGTACCGTTAGCACCAATTAACGCTAATCGGTCATTACGGGTAATAAGTAGGTTGAGGTTTTCAATCACTACATTATCACCAAAGGCTACTTTGACATCTTCCGCTTCAAAGACTAGTTTGCCAGAGCGATCACCCTGCGTAATATTCATGGTGCTTTGATTACGCACATCGCGACGAGCTGTACGCTCAAGACGAAGTTTTTCTAATGAGCGAACTCGGCCTTCATTACGGGTACGACGGGCTTTAACCCCTTGACGGATCCATACTTCTTCTTCCGCTAATTTTTTATCAAATAGCGCATTTTGTTGATCTTCAACTTGTAAATCATGCTGTTTTTGCTCGATATACAAATCGTAATCACCCGGATAACTTTTTAATTTACCGCGATCTAAATCTAAAATACGAGTAGATAAACCACGGATAAACGCCCTATCATGGCTGATAAAAATAATAGTACCGGCAAAATCTTTTAAGAATTGCTCTAGCCATAACACGCTTTCAATATCTAAATGGTTAGTTGGCTCATCGAGTAACAATATATCAGGGCTGGTAACAAGTGCTTTAGCCAACGCAACTTTACGTAACCAACCACCAGATAGATCGCAAATTTTTGCATCTGCATCCAATGATAACGTTGTCATGGCTTGATCAATGCGCTGTTCGTCTAACCAAGCATTAGCTTTTTCAAGCTCTTCTTGCACATTTGCTAACTTGTTAAGGTTTTTATCACTTGGATCTTCGCCAATCAAGTGAATTAAAGCGTGATAACGACGGATAAGTTCGGCGTTTTCTTTCACCCCTTCAGCAACATAATCAAACACAGAGATATCAGACGATTCTGGTGGATCTTGTTCTAGCATTGACATTTTCATGGTACTAGACTTTAAAATTTGACCATCGTCTAAACCTTGTAAGTCCATTAATATCTTCATTAAAGTAGACTTACCTGCGCCATTACGCCCTACTAAACAGATACGCTCGCCAGTTTGTACACTTAAATCTGCTTTATTTAAAATCTTATCTTCGCCGAAGGCAAGCTCACCATTGGCTATTCTTAATAATTCCATAATTCTTCTTATGCGTTACTGTTAACTAATTGCGTTACTTGCGCTTGGGTAAATGGCCAAAACAGCTTAGTATTTTCACTGCTATTTTGTTCTAATTTTTCGAGTACGGGAATGTGTACACCATACAACTCGACCAGTGTTTCCGTTTCATGGTCAACACTTTCTTGTTCAATAATATCAACTTGCGTTAACTGCTCAACAGTCAATACCGTTAAACAAATGGCCAACGCTTGTTCACATAAATGGCAGCCTTCGCTGCCATACAAATTATACTTAGTCATTATGATTAACTACTTACCTTTGTCTAAATATGCCTACTTATGTCGCCGTGCGCTTAATAGACCAGCTATTATGAATATGCTTATTTCGGGCGAAATCTTTATCACGCGTCACATCAGACATTGCTTCTGCAGTTAAGCCCAGTTCAGCTAACGCTTCAAAATCTATCTTAAAGTTGCGTTTGTTATTAGTGAAAAATATTTCACCGCCTCTATTAAGTGATTTCAAAGCATCTGTAATTAAGTCAACATGATCTCGTTGCACATCAAAGCTATCTTCCATACGCTTTGAATTAGAAAATGTTGGCGGGTCAATAAAGATTACATCAAACTTGTTAACATTCTTTTTCAACCAATCTAAACAATCTGCTTGAATGAATTGGTATTTATGACCGTTCAGCTTATTTAAGGCAAAGTTATCTTCTGCCCAATTTAGATAGGTATTAGACATATCAACGGTTGTAATCGATGCTGCGCCTTGCACTGCTGCTTGTACTGACACTGAACCCGTATAGGCAAATAAATTAAGTAATGATTTACCTTGAGATTTTTTCGCTACTATTTGACGCGTTTTTCGGTGATCTAAAAACAAACCCGTATCGAGGTAATCCCATAAGTTAATCTTAAACAATGCACCATGTTCATTGATAGTAAGCGATTGTTTCGTCTTTTCTAATCGTTCATATTGATTGGCGCCCCTCTGCTTAGCACGGGTTTTCAAAATAACTTTATCTGTTGGTATATTTAATACCTTAGGTGCCCAATAAATAACTTCTTGCAGACGTTTTTTGGCCTTATCTTCTTCAATAGTTTTTGGCGCGGCGTATTCTTGTATAACTAAATATTCGCCATAAATATCAATCGCAACATTATACTCTGGAATATCACCATCATATAAACGGTAGGCTTCAATCTCATTTGATTTCAACCAGCCTTTTAAATTTTTACGATTTTTCTTTAAACGGTTAGCAAACGCACTATCTTCTTCGGCAAAATCAGATTGTGGATTTATCGCATCTTTTGCCCCTTGCTTTGCATCAAGGTTATATAAAGCTAATTGACAATCTAACGGACCATTCTTAAATTTATAACGCTTAAAACTTGACAGTTTCAACATAGAAAGCAAATCAACATTCGCTGTCAATATGGCAATACGCCAATCTTTAAACTGCATTTTAAGTTTTTGACCGAATAAAACGAAGTTTTCTACTAACTCAGGTAATTCACCAATACGCTCACCATAAGGTGGGTTAAATAAAATAGTACCCGGCTGCCCAAAGGTATTATCCATATCATTGGTGTTTTTACAGGTGAACTCAATATATTGGTGTAACTGAGCATTACGAGCATTTTGTTGTGCCGTTCTCAATACACGCTCATCGATATCGATACCAAAGACTTTGACTTTGAGGTTCGACATATTTTCTTCAGAGCTATCTATCGCGAGCGTTAATTGTTTTTGCCAAACAGCATTATCATGAGACAACCAAGCCTCAAAGCCCCACGATTGTCGGTTAATGGCAGGTGCTTGCTTAGCTGCCATTGAAACGGCTTCAATCAAAATAGTGCCTGAACCACACATAGGATCAACCAACGGCTTGCTGGTATCATTTAACCAACCCGAACGTATTATTAACGCTGCAGCTAAGTTTTCTTTTAACGGGGCTGCACCACTGTGCTCGCGATAGCCACGTTGGAATAAACCTCGGCCAGAAAAATCAAGAAAAATGGTAACATTATCTCTTAATAAACGAGCCTGAAAACTAATTTGTGGTGCTTTTTTATCAACATTAGGGCGTTCGAAGCCTTGATCTCTAAACTGATCAACTATCGCATCCTTAATCGTTAAGCCACCAAACTGACTATTTCGAATTTCTTCGCTGTAACCAACAAAGTCGACAGCAAAGGTAGTAGTCGACTTAAAAATATCTGGCCAGTTAATACTACTAGCGGCTTTGAACAATTCATCTTTATCTTTCGCTTCACCCTCACCTAGTTTAAGCATGATACGTGTCGCAAGACGTGTCCAAAGCGATATTTTATATCCCAAAGCTAAAGAAGCTTGAAAATAAACGCCTTCTGGTTTTTGTATAACGTTAAATGCGCCGAGGCTTTTAATTTCATCAAACAATAAAACTTCAATACCTGGAGAGGTTAAAGCTAAAAATTGTTGCGTGGATTCTTTCATGGTGAATTTCCGGAGTAAGAAGCAGAGTAAACTATGGGCGCGATTATATACACAAACGCAAAGCACATAAACAAAAGTTAACTTTAACTGACCGAAAGTGCCTGATTTTCACACGTAACGAATAACATTTATGCTAACAGTCTTTTTTTTATAAAAGCGCTTGCTTTATCGATGCTCTATCCTTACTATACGCATCGCTTTCAGGGAGTAACCTTTCTGGAAGTAATTTCTCGCAATAAGAAGTAAAATATTGTGGCTTGTTCAAGTAATATCTAGCAATAGCAACATTTGAATCATTCTGACGCGGGATGGAGCAGCCTAAAAGTTCAACCTCGTCGGGCTGTTCATTATAAATAGCCGAAGGTCGTCATGTTTGTTATCAAATCTGGCTTCCGCAATCAATTCTTAAGTTTGAATTAAAAAAACTTGGCTTTCCTACTTTTGTAGGTCATTCGGACGCGGGATGGAGCAGCCTGGTAGCTCGTCGGGCTCATAACCCGAAGGTCGTCAGTTCAAATCTGGCTCCCGCAACCAACTTTCCTCAAGTATAAAGAGATGGTCGTCAGTTCCCTCTTCATAAGATAAGGGCTCCAACAACCAATTCTTGAGTTTGAATTAAAAAAACTTGGCTTGTTTAAGTGTTTTACTAGCAATAGTAATATTTAAACCATTCGGACGCGGGATGGAGCAGCCTAAAAGTTCAACCTCGTCGGGCTGTTCATTATAAATAGCCGAAGGTCGTCATGTTTGTTATCAAATCTGGCTCCCGCAAGCAATTCTTAAGTTTGAATTAAAACAACTTGGCTTCCTACTTAATTGTAGGTCATTCGGACGCGGGATGGAGCAGCCTGGTAGCTCGTCGGGCTCATAACCCGAAGGTCGTCAGTTCAAATCTGGCTCCCGCAACCAACTTTCCTCAAGTATAAAGAGAAGGTCGTCATGTTTGTTATCAAATCTGGCTTCCGCAACCAATTCTCTGATAATAGAATTAAAACAATTATTGGCTTGTTTAAGTATCTCTAGCAATAGTTATGTTTAAACCATTCGGACGCGGGATGGAGCAGCCTGGTAGCTCGTCGGGCTCATAACCCGAAGGTCGTCAGTTCAAATCTGGCTCCCGCAACCAACTTGTTTCCTTAAAGAGATAAGTATAAAAAGTAAATTCTTAAGTTTGAATTAAAACAACTTGGCTTGTTTAAGTGTTTACTAGCAATAGTAAAAATTTAAACCATTCGGACGCGGGATGGAGCAGCCTGGTAGCTCGTCGGGCTCATAACCCGAAGGTCGTCAGTTCAAATCTGGCTCCCGCAACCAACTTGTCTTTTAAAGAGATAAGTATAAAAATAAATTCTTGAGTTTGAATTAAAACAACTTGGCTTGTTTAAGTATTTACTAGCAATAGTAAAAATTTAAACCATTCGGACGCGGGATGGAGCAGCCTGGTAGCTCGTCGGGCTCATAACCCGAAGGTCGTCAGTTCAAATCTGGCTCCCGCAACCAACTTGTCTTTTAAAGAGATAAGTATAAAAAGTAGATTTTTAGTTCCTTCTTCATCAGATAAGGGCTCTCAAAACTAATTCTTAAGTTTGAATTAAAACAACTTGGCTTCCTACTTTATCGTAGGTCATTCGGACGCGGGATGGAGCAGCCTGGTAGCTCGTCGGGCTCATAACCCGAAGGTCGTCAGTTCAAATCTGGCTCCCGCAACCAATCTTTGTAAAACCTCTATCTAATTCCTAAGTTATAACCTACCTAACTGTTACTTATAAATTGCCAAAACTGATCATTACCTGTTTCATTATTTATTAAAGAAAGTGGCACCTGCAAAATATTCAATATCTGTTCCCATATAAAATATAAATTGAATACATCTATCTGGTACTAATCAATTACCGGAAACTGATACTGCCTATTTAATGCTCAACATCCAAAATCAATTCAATAGAATTTTATTTTCTATTTATTTTTATTTTTAATAACTCCAACATAATGACTTCGACTAACTAAGCCATAAAGACCACTACAACAGCATTTACAGGTTTTGTGCTTTTATTGCCATAACAGTGAGGAAGATGACCATGGAAATAAATTAAGTTACCAGCCTCCACCATATACTCTTCTCCTTGTACCTCAACACAAGCAGTCCCTTCCAAACACAAAAACAACTCATGACTACCCTCTGGGTGCGGCACCCCTTTGCTATAACAATTCGCCTTCATTCTAATATCATTAACTTGTAGTTTTTGCGTACTAATAGGACTCGTTCGGGTACTAGAAAACCTGCCATCATCTAATTGAGTAACGGGCATATCTTTACGACAAACCTCGGTAACATGTGCTGATTGCCGACTTATTAAATCATCAACTGACACACCCAATGCTTGCGCTACTTTAACAACCAAAGTTATGCTTGGATTTGATTGTTCACTTTCCATATTAGCTAATGTTGCTCGTGGAATATCGGCCATATCAGCTAACTTAGTTTGCGTTAGTTTGTGCTGAGCACGTAACCTTTTGATACCTTCACTAATAGGGTTGCTCACTAGTTATCTCCATAATTCTGCATATTGATTTACCACGATGTGAAAGACTAAATTAAGTCAGTCAGACTGTTCTGTTTAGGACTACAAAATATCAACAAATTGCCAACCTTTATTCTACTATTAAAACATATTGTTAATTTACTGTCATTTTTAGTGGTTCACCACTAGACACTGTCGAAATTTTCATTACAATCTAGCCATCTTATCAATCTTGGTAATTTCACTCATCAAACTGTCCTGGAGAATAATATGAATGTTGATCAACATATCAAAGTAGCACAATGGCACTTAGAGCAAGCTCGTTTACATAACGTTAGCGCTCATACTTGTGGCTGTCCTGCTAACAAGCATGACCAACGCGCAATCGACGCAGTTGAAGCTGGTTTAATCATTGAAGAAAAAGCGTGTACTTTAGAAGCTAAAGAAGCGCGCGTTTAAGCTAACGCTTAAATCCAAATAACGAGTAAAAACCGATAAAGTCTTTTTATCGGTTTTTTTATGCCCTTCAACAGAGAATCCATCTTACTCTAAATCCCCTCCCCTAATAATCGATAAAGAATACATAAGAATCAATACGATCCATTAGAGGTTATCATTGAAAAATAACGTTAAGATAAATATAGTATTTAAATTACACGCTTAATTTAACCGAAACTTAATTTACAAGGATTTCTATGGCTGGTGCAAGTTTACTAACCCTATTAGATGATATTGCCATGCTGCTCGATGATGTAGCAGTATTATCAAAGGTAGCTGCTAAAAAAACCGCCGGAGTTCTGGGTGATGACTTAGCAGTAAATGCTGAGCAACTATCAGGGGGCTTAAAAGCAGACAGAGAGTTACCCGTTGTTTGGGCTGTTTTTAAAGGCTCTATGCTTAATAAAGCTATTTTAGTACCCATTGCTTTATTGCTGAGTTACTTTCTACCTATTGTGATAATGCCTTTGCTAATGCTCGGTGGTGCTTATTTATGTTATGAAGGTTTTGAGAAGGTATGGCATAAATTCTCCCATAAAGAAGAACACCGAGAGCAACACGAAAAGCATGTTGTCGCACTCCAAGATGAAACCATAGATATCACCCTTTATGAAAAAGATAAAATCAAAGGCGCCATTCGCACTGATTTCATCCTTTCAGCAGAAATAATCATTATTGCGTTAGGTACTGTGGCTGATAAGCCGATAACCACGCAAATTTCAGTCCTAATTTTTATTGCTATTTTGATGACAATTGGAGTTTATGGCTTAGTCGCTGGTATTGTAAAGATTGATGATGGTGGTTTGTTACTCATTAAAGATAAATCAGTAAACCTTTGGGCAAAGGCAAAACGTGCTTTAGGTTATTTTATGATTTCTTTTGCGCCAAAACTAATGAAATTTTTAGCTGTTGCTGGTACCGTCGCGATGTGGCTAGTCGGCGGTTCACTTATCACTCATGGCGTTCCTGCTTTTCATCATATTATTGAATCATCGACGAATTTTGCTGGTAACCTGCCTGTTCTTCCTGGTCTGCTAGTGGTAATCACCCCACTATTAATCGACTTGCTCGTTGGATTTATTTTAGGTGCGCTGCTGGTGTTTATCTCTTTAGCTATTATGAAAGTAGTGAAGAAAACAGAGCAATAATACCTTAAGAAATTCCATCAGATTAGTGGCTAGTTAATCATTGATGAATGCTTAACTAGCTATTAGCTTTATGCCTATGACTATGACTAATAATCAGTTAACAAGTAAAACTAATTTACCAACATTCTTATTTTTCGCCATTTTCTCATGGGCCTGCTCGACTTGTTGCCATGGATAAATCGAATCAATGATAGGTTTAATTTGACCATTAACTAAATCAGCATAAAAATCGCTGCTAAAATTATCAACGAGTTGAGCTTTATAGTCCTCACTGCGATTACGCAGGGTTGAAGCGGATAACGTTAATCTTTTTGCCAATAGCTTTGCTATGTCAACTTGCGAGCAATATCGCCCGCCTAACATTGATAAAGTAACTATGTGCCCATCAAGTGCAGCGACGTTAATATTTTTAGCTAAATACTCACCACTAACAACATCAATAATGACATCGTAGCCTGCTGATACGTTTTCTTTCGACCAAGCAACAAAATCATTTTTTTGATAATTTATTGCACAATCAGCGCCAAGAGCTAGGCAAGCTAGGGCTTTAGCTTCACTGCCCACAGTGACCGTAACATAACATTGTTTCGCTCTCGCAAGTTGTATTGCAGCACTGCCCACACCACTCGCGCCTGCATGTATAAGCACGTTACTGTTATTGGCTAACTTCGCGATACTAAATAAACTTTGATAAGCGGTTAAAAACACTTCAGCACAAGCGGCTCCTTGCTCAAAAGTAAATTGCTCAGGCAAACAAAACAATTGCCTTGCTTTTACTTTGACATATTGCGCGTATCCACCACCGGCAACTAAACCGAAAACTTTATCACCTACTTGCCACGATTGTGCTAAATTATTATCAGAAACCGCCTCACCACATTGAACAATTTCGCCCGACACTTCCAAACCAAGGATTGATGACTCGCCTGCTGGAGCTGGGTATTTACCCGCTCGCTGTAATAAGTCGGCTCGATTAATTCCTATAGCGTGAACTTTAATCAAGCACTCATCAGCCGTAATTTCAGGCATATCGGTTTGACTAAATACTAATGATTGCTGGTTATCAACATGGATATATTTCAAAGAGATCACCTTACGTTAGATTTTATTGGTTGAAGCTAGAGAGGAGTTACGCTAAATAAGTGTTAAGAAAAGTAAGAATTAATAAAGTGCATAAACTCATACACTTTATCTAATGATCTTTACCTAATAAACTTAACTTGGGAAAGTTAAGTTAGTGGCGTTAAAGCAACAGAGTTGAACTCAACCTTGCTCCAACCACTTTGCATAAAGTTACGAATATTACCGTGGTCATTTCCTTGTGGATTATTTACCACGTCTTCACGATAGAAACGGCCAAAACAAGCTAACGTTTGTTGTTCTGATAAATCATTAAGTTTGGCAAAATAAAAAATCTTGCATGACCCTTCATTAGTGCCAGCTTCATTAAGTAAATCACCGTTATTAAACGTTGCAGGTAAGTAATTGTAGTTTTCACTAATAACTTGCATTACTTGCTCAAAACTTACTTGTTCCGCATTTGAATCTAATTGGTTGATGAAATCAGTTAGAGTAATATTAACTTCTTGAGTGCTCATTAAGCATCACCAGCTTTTAATCTAGCCTTTGCTTCCTCTACTTTAGAGAAATCTAAACCTAATTCATTAACCGCTTGCTCAATAAGACTAGGGTCTGCCATGACTAGGCTCATAATAGCTTGTAATTTCTCTGGTGGAATACCAAGTTGTGTAATGAATGCCATTGCCATCATAGGGTTTTCAGTCAGCGCCTGAAACATCTCACTAATTTTTTCATCACTGATATTTAATTCTTTTAAAATTTGAATAATCGGGTTCATTAATTGTCTCTATTTAATATTAGGTTTAGCGTTAGTAATAATCAGGCTGCTTTAATAAATATAGCCCTATGAGTCATGCAGATTATAATATCAAATTATAAAGAACTTTACAGACAGCAGCCCATTAATAAATCAAAAATCTAATTAATACCAATTCCATTAAATTTATTCCCACCTCAGAGCTATGTCAGAGAAGCTATAACAAATAAAGTTTTTGCTGACATAGTCATTCTATATCGAACAAACTTGTGCCGTTATTGATTTTCTGACAAGCTCCCAAGGGCGAGTTTAAAAGGCTTACATACTGCGTTATTGATTTTGACAAGGACGCTGCATGGATGCAGCTTATTAGAGAATGCAGGAGCATATTCTCCTGAATAACCATTCTCTTCGATCAATGCCTTGCTTCTAAGCCTTTTAATTCTCGCTGAGTGGAAAATAACTTAATGGACTTGGTATAACTAACTTCATTCATTACACTATTGAAAAAGAAAAAGTATAATAGCGCTGAATTGACGCAGACAAAATACACCATAACTGAGCCATTACTGAATTTATATTTCAATAAATGATGCTCATATAACGCCAACATTACTAACTATCTATTATATTTATGTCATCAAAATTTGAAAATACAGAGCTTAAATCCCCTAAATTAAAGTATTTATCTGCTTATTCTGCACAAATACAACTGCAAGTTCAGCAAATGATCGAACAAAAAAATTTAGAGAAATATTTATTAAACAAATACCCAACGACCCATGAGGTAAGTAACGACAAAGCCCTACGTGGTTATGTTATGTCACTCAAGAATCAGTATTTGAAAAAAGCATCGCCTTTAAGTCAGATAAAGTATGACGATAAAATTCATATCATTAATAATGCTTTAGGGTTGCATACCTATGTCTCTCGTGTACAAGGTAATAAGCTAAAAAGTAAACATGAAATTCGCATAGGCAGCCTGTTTAAAAAGGCCCCTGAGGCTTTCTTAGCTATGATAGTCGTTCATGAGTTAGCTCATCTAAAAGAGAAAGAACATAACAAAGCCTTTTACAAGCTATGCCAAAGCATGTTGCCGGATTATCATCAATTAGAGTTAGACTTACGTATTTACCTTACTCACGTAGAGTTAATTGGCGATATTTACGCTTAATACCAATGACCCTAACTGAGTGAGTATTTTAACCAGGACAAGTGGACAATAATTTAATGGAATTGGTATTATATAAATAACTGAGCTACGACCAAAGAATATAAAACTAAGATGTCTGAAACTAAAATTAAATTTGAACTCGAAAAACAAAACAAAAACAGTGTTCGCTATAAAGAAATCCCTAAAGATGGCATGCCACCAATTTTAGGCTCTATCTATGTACAAAAGTGGTATGCAGGTAATAGTAAATATCTAGAAGTGACTGTTAATAAGGTCGATTAGCTATAAGCGGCTAATGCGTTAAAAGCAAAAAACCAGAATACCTTATTAAGGTAATTCTGGTTTTTTTTGGGTTAACCGATAGTCAAACTAACGGTTATGATTTCTGCTTGTTATGCTTGATATAACATAGCTAGAAAATCTTTAGACTCATTCAACTGGCTAAATTTAAACAATTTAGAACCGGCTTGATCTTTAACAACAACATTTAATTTGTTGATTGAAATAGACTTTACTGGTGCTTCAATAGCGTAAATCTTACCTTGATAAGTATAAGACATAATATAACTCCTTTAATTGCGTAAAACGCAACATTAAAAAGCCCATAACTGCATATACATAATTGATAATAATACGATGAACTAACCGAAAATGACTCGGGATCTCATGCAGCAAAAAGCTTTAATTTAATAACTTTTTATTAAGGTGTTGGCTGACTGTGAAAGGGAAAGACAAAACACGAAAAAATCACTGGGGATTAACATCAATTAGATGAGGAAGGCTAATTGATGTTGGGAAATATACTGGGCTTTGTTGATAAAGTAAACATTTATTTTATTAAATACTAAATTAGCTCTAAAGCATAACGAATTATCTGTAAAGAAATAGTTATGATTCTGCGCCAAAATTAACTTTAGCAATTCATCTGAACCCAATGCTCCTCAACCTCAATTAACTTGGACACCTAATGGATAAAATATCACAATCAACATTATCGAGTATCTTTTCAATAGTATTGCCAATAAATTTACCGTTATTGCCCATACCCATCACTAGTAAATCAACTTCGTGCGATTTTACCAACTCAGGTAATTCAAATTCAGGTGAGCCCGCGACTAAGTGAGTCACCTTTTCATCAAAAATATAATGGCTAAGTAACTCATCAAATACCACTTTGTGGTGATATTTTATCGCCTCGCTGTAATCAGTAAAATCACCACTAGCTAAACTGTGGTCCATACCCACAGCATTCATACCTTGCCATAATTCTATGCCCATAGGCTGATAACAGTGGCAAACGTGAGCTTTGCTATCAAATAATTCAGCCATGAGCAACTCCGCTTGGAGAATCTTGGCGTCTAATTTTTCAGGTTTATCATGTGTTCTTTCTGGATCAACTGCAGCCATAACAGTACGATATGAATAATCACGAATGTGTTTAGTTAGTAATAAAGGTACTGGGCAGTGTTCTAATAATTGCCAATCACCAGGCGTGAAGAATATTCTGTTAATTGTTGAATCTTGCTTAGTTGATTTTATTACTATCGATGCGCCATTACTGGCGATCTTAGCCAAAACAGCACAACTGACATCAGAATGCCAAACGACATCAATATTAACGACAATATCAAGGGATTTCACTTCAAGAGCGTACGTTTCTAACCACCGTAATTTCGATGCTATATATTCTTTTTGTAAAGCATCTAATTGCGTTTGATTAAAGTTCCAATGGCTAACAAATTGGCTATTATAAACCACAAGAAAAAGTTCGATACTTGCTGAGGTTTTCTCTGCAATGTTAATTGCTTGCACTAACGCTGATTGGTGGTCACTAGCAGCGTCCATCACCACCAATATATTTGTAATATCTTTCATAACATTCCCTTAAGTATCAATAATTTAATTAACAATCATCTGAATAGTACCTTTATTAGTTTAGAAAATAACAATAAAGATATCTCTTATTTTAAAGTTAGTTGAATCAGATACTTATAGCAATATATTTAGGTTAATTCCGAACACAAGTTGATCTAAATTATGTATCAGTTATCTGGAGAGAGAAAGCTAAAGATATCAATGAACAATGGCGCGATTATTGACAAAAAACAATGATTAATACTTGATATCAACTAAGGTTAGCTAAAATAAATTTATCGTATTTCAAGTATTGTTAATTCTTTGATAGGCACTGCTCTCATTGGACTTACCGGAGCAATGTTGTGTTTTGTGATCACCCTATGTCGCAAAGCGATATTTATTTAACTTTAAGATAATAACTAGGGCATATATCAATGCACCTAGTTATCTCCTTAAAATCGTAGGGCCGAGACTTTATAATACTTAGAGTAGTGCCTTTATACCTTGAGTTAACCCTTCAACCGTTAAAGGATACATTTTATTAGCAACAATGCTTCTCATAATATCGATGGAACTATGATAAGACCACTGTCTTTCCTCTTGTGGGTTTAACCAAATACTCTTATCAAAATGACTTAATAACCTTTTCATCCACACACTGCCTGGCTCTTCATTCCAGTGTTCTACACTGCCGCCAGGATAAGTGATTTCATAAGGTCCCATAGTCGCATCCCCGATAAAAATCACCTTGTAGTCACTACCATAAGTATGAATGACTTTATGTATATCAACAGGTTCGCTGATTCGACGATTATTGTCTCGCCATACATGCTCATAAACACAATTATGAAAATAAAAGAACTCTAAGTGCTTAAACTCTGTATGCACTGCTGAAAACAGTTGTTCACATACCTTGATATGATCATCCATTGAACCACCAACATCAAAAAACATCAGTAATTTAATAGCGTTGTGTCTTTCAGGTTTCATCTTAATATCAAGATACCCCGCATTTCGCGCAGTAGCAGATATCGTATCATCAAGTGCCAATACATCACTGGCACCAGTACGTGCAAATTTTCTAAGTTTGCGCAGGGCAACTTTGATGTTTCGCGTACCAATTTCAACGTTATCATCTAGATTTCGATATTGACGCTTATCCCATACTTTTACGGCTTGGCGATGTCGAGAGTTTTCTTGACCCACTCTTACACCTTCAGGATTGTAACCATTTGCACCAAATGGCGATGTACCACCAGTGCCAATCCACTTATTACCTCCTTCATGGCGTTTTTCCTGTTCTTTTAAGCGTTCAGCCAAGGTTTCCATTAATTTATCTAAACCGCCCATGGCAGAAATCTTTGCTTTTTCTTCATCAGAAAGCATTTTTTCAAAATGTTTCTTTAACCAATCTTCAGGTATTGCCGACAAATCAAGTTCAATAGTTGATACGCCTTTAAAGTAGTCAGCAAAAGCGCGATCAAATTTATCAAAATAACTTTCGTCTTTTACCAAAACCGCGCGGCTAACGACATAAAAATCATCAATATTAGCAAACACTACGTGCTGCTCTAATACGCGAATTAAGTCTAATAATTCACGTATGGTACAAGGCACTTTGTAGTCTCGTAATTTGCAAAAAAAATCAATTAACATATGCTTTTTGACCTCTGGTGATTTTATTTATCGATGAGAGCGATGCATAAAAGCGAGCTTTTCAAACAAATGCACATCTTGCTCGTTTTTCAATAAAGCGCCATGTAAAGGCGGGATCACTTTTTTGGTGCGAGTTTCTTGTAAAACATCAATATCAATATCTTCAGCTAAAAGTAACTTTAACCAATCAATTAATTCAGACGTTGAAGGTTTCTTTTTAAGACCCGGTATTTCACGAAGATCAAAAAACAGTGCTAACGCTTCATCAAGCAGTTTTTGTTTGATGTTAGGAAAATGCACATCAACAATCGCTTTCATTTCTTCTGCTTCAGGAAAACTAATGTAATGAAAGAAACAACGACGCAAAAAGGCATCAGGTAACTCTTTCTCATTATTTGAGGTGATAATAATAATGGGTCTTTGTTTAGCAACAACTTTCTCTTGGGTTTCATAAACAAAAAACTCCATTTTATCGAGTTCTAATAACAGATCATTAGGAAATTCAATATCGGCTTTATCTATTTCATCAATTAATAAAACCGGTCTTTGATCCGCTGTAAAGGCATGCCACAGTTTTCCTTTTACTATGTAATTACTAATATCATGAACTTTTTCATCGCCTAGCTGACTATCCCTAAGACGTGATACCGCATCATATTCATATAACCCTTGCTGAGCTTTAGTGGTTGATTTGATATGCCAAGGGATTAACTCCGTGCCTAAACTCAACGCTAGCTCTTCAGCAAGCATCGTTTTTCCTGTCCCAGGTTCACCTTTAATTAGCAAAGGTCGTTCGAGTGTAATCGCCGCATTTACAGCAAGTTGCAGTGCTTTAGAGGCAATATAGTTACCCGTGCCATTAAATGATTTCATGTTTTTCCCACTTATTGTTTACAAATTAAACTAAGGTATTGATTAACTATGCCATTTTATTTAACCGAATAGAAAATGACACTAGATATCTTCATATGACGCTAACTTTAACCTGTTAGTAAAAATTTTCCACAGGATTTAAAAAATAGTTGGAATAAGCAGAGAATATATACCCAAACTACATGAAGATGCAGGCTTCAGTTGGAATTAGAAACGTCTTTAGCCAAGGCATAGATTGATGATAATGGTTACTCCCTTATCGAAATCAATAACGCAGGATAAAGCGTTTCTAAACCAACCTTATATGGGCGTCTGAGCAATTCATATTCTTCGTTGCCTTTATTTTTAAGGGCGCTACATGGATGTAGCTTCTTAGAGAATGCAGGAGCATATTCTCCTGAATAACCATTAAAAAAATGAGCCGTCTTGAAGATGAAGTGCTCTGGCGTCCTGAAACACGTATCTTCAAGTGGCTTGGGTATATACTGGTTAGCAATCAAGGTAGATGTTTCAGAATGCTTTAATTGATAGCGATAATACGATTAATATCGAGCAGAAAAATAAACTGACAATAATAAGACAGACTAGATCAAGTAATCTGTAAGTAGTGGTTATATTTATAGTTTAAGCTATATACAATCGAGATAGATTAGAACTTGCTTAGGATGAGCAGTGTTCAATAAATGGAATTATTTATTGTAATAGTAGGAACGGTCAATATGTTAAAAAACCTGTCACTGGCTAAAAAAATTCACTTAGCACTCACCTTAATTGGCGCTATTTTTTTAAGTACAACGATTTTCTTTTTTCATCATGATGAAAAGGTGCTGGCAGAGCACTTTGTTGAACGAAACCTTGAAAGCCTTGCACTTAATTATTTTGACTCGGTCAATACCATGATGCTCACAGGCACTATCGCTAATCGACAACTTATTCAAAATAAAATTCTCAGCCAAGATGATATTGTAGAAGCAAGAATTCTACGTACTCAAGCGGTTAATAAAGTTTTTGGTGAAGGCTTCCCTGATCAGAGTGCAAAAAGTGCATTTGAACGAGAAGGTCTAGCGGGTAAAAGAGCGTTTAAAAAGTTTGAACTTGATGGCAAACGTATGATGAGCTTTATTATACCGGTCAAAGCAAGTTCAGATTATCGCGGCACCAATTGTTTGACTTGCCATCAGGTGAGTGAAAATGAAATATTGGGCGCAGTGAAGCTTACCTATGACTTATCTACCGTAGATAAAGAAATCACCAGCTCTATTACCCAAGCTGCAATTTTACAATTGGTCATTACCTTAATTTGTTTTACCTTGTTAAGCCTTACCCTGCGAAAGTTAATTTTCTTCCGATTAAAACGCCTAAGCAACTCTATTAAAACGGCTGCTGAAGAACTCGATTTAAATAAAGAAATTAAAGTTAATTATCAAGATGAGCTCGGTTCAGTAAGCATAGCGCTTAATGACATGATGAGTAAGTTTAGAATTAGCTTCATGTCAATTGCCCAAGCGAGTGAGCAATTAACTGAATCAGCGAAAGAAGTTGATAAAATATCTTCGCTAACACTCGAAGCAGTGTTAGAGCAAAAGAATGGCACCGACTCTGTCGCTGCTGCAATTAATGAGTTAGATACCTCTGCGAATGAAGTACAACATAATACGCAAAGTGCAGCCGATAAATCAGTTTCAGCAAATGAAAGGACCTCACAAGGATTAATTCTTGTTGAACAAGCGAGAGTTGGCATTAATGATCTCAGAGATAAAGTTGTTGAAAACACAGCGATGATCACCGACTTGAGTAATAAAACCAATGAAGTGGGCAGTGTCTTAGAAGTCATTACTGCCATTGCAGAGCAAACAAATTTATTAGCGTTAAATGCTGCGATAGAAGCGGCAAGAGCCGGCGAACAAGGTAGAGGTTTTGCTGTCGTCGCCGATGAAGTTCGTTCTTTAGCAACTCGTACTCGAGAATCAATTGAGCAAATACACGTGACAATGAGTCGATTACAAGTTGGAGCAAAAGGTGCTGTTGATTCAATGAATGTGGTTAGTCAACAAGCCAGCGAAAAAGCTGAAGATGTTGCTAATGTTGCTGATTTATTGACAAGTATCAGTGCTGAAATTCAGGAATTAGACGAACTTAACTGTCAAATTTCAGATGCCGCGACGCAGCAGAACTTAGCCGCTGATGAAATTAATATTAATGTCGTTAATATAAGTAATGTTGCTGAAAAATCGAGTGACGATGCTATTCGTGGAAAAGAGATCAGCGAGCATCTATTGTCACTTGCTTATGAATTAAATACCCAGTTAACAAAATTTAAGTTATAAAAAAGTAAGAGTTATGCTGAATAGTGAGCAACCTATGTTGATCACTATTCAGTGTCCCTTACGACTAATTGACCTCAGTAAAACGCTAAGTTAATTCATGTAACGGCTACACCATTGATCATTAACTTAACCTCACTTAAGTTAACTTTCCATTTGCACATTTCTTCCTTAATTGTTCCATAGTGCTTACACTTTTCACTGTTAACGTATAGCTAACTCTATTTATAGCGAAGTTAGCCATGCTTATTAACACTTTATTTTTTAACTCAAAAAAATCAGCAAATCCAACGTTACTTTCCGTCGCTGTACTCACCCTATCGGCATTGACCTTGTCTGGTTGTAATTCAGATGATTCATCTAATGACAGTATTACTGAAGTAATACCTGTGGTAACTCAAATTACTCAACCAACTGCCAATAGCATTAATCAAGCACCTATCGCTTTTGATAATGTCGTAACACTACAAAGTAATGAGACCATTACTATAACCTTAGTAGCGACAGACAATGAAAGTTCACCGCTTACTTACACGATTGAAAATTCCTCTGAAAATGGTGTTATTAGCCAAAATGATGACACCGTCATTTACACCACAAATAACAATTTTATCGGCAGTGACAGTTTCACTTTCATAGCCAATGACGGCGATGATAATTCAAATATTGCGACGATATCAATTGAAGTGCTGGCTCCAAGCCTAACAACGACATTGCTTGATGGCAGCATTGTTGATACCGCCATGTTAGTCAATTTGGGTAACCTGCTCTATCACGATACTAACTTATCAAGTCCTATAGGTCAGTCCTGTGCAAGTTGTCACGATTTGAATACTGGTTTTGATGATCCTAACACGGCAAATCCAACGTCCGTAGGCGCAGATGGCAGCAGTTTTGGTACTCGTAACTCCCCAACTGCAAGCTATAGCGCTCATATACCCGCGCCGCAAAACCCAGTACCTGGCGGAACACAAGGATTTATGGGTGGCTTGTTTTTAGATGGTAGAGCAGCCTCATTAGAAGAACAGGCAAAGGGACCGTTTCTTAATCCCGTAGAAATGGGCAATGCCAGTGCCAGTGAGGTGATTAGCAAAGTCGCTCAAAGTACCTACGCCACTGAGTTTGAATTATTATTTGGAGATGACGTTTTGCTAGAAACAGACCGCGCATATAATTACGTTGCTGATGCGATTGCCGCCTTTGAAAGAACATCTCTTTTCTCTCCTTTTTCTTCCAAGTTCGACCAAGTCCAAGCTGGTACGGCAGTCTTCACCAACGCTGAACGCCAAGGACAAGATATTTTTAACAACAAAGGTGATTGTCAACGTTGCCACGGCACTAACGCTGTTGGAGCTAATACCAATAACACCAACAATTCTGAAATATTTTCAGACTTCAGCTATAAAAATATTGGTGTACCGAGCAACCCTTTATTGCCTGCGTTTATTGAGGATCCGCTCTTCATTGATTTAGGCTTAGGAGCACAATCAGGTAATGATCGTAACGATGGACAATTTAGAGTATCAACCTTGCGCAATATCGCTCACACAGCCCCTTATATGCACAACGGTGTATTCACCACATTAAGAGAGGTCATCAATTTTTATAATACTCGGGACACAACCTTTACCGATGCGCCAGAAGTTAACCAAAACGTCGATCAAGGTGGACGCATTGGTGAACTGAATTTAACAGAAAATGAAATTGATAACTTAATGGCCTTTTTAGAAACATTATCTGATGAGTAGTTCCAATACATTCACTAAAGCATTATTATATCGTTAATTAAAGGATTAATTAAAATGACAATTAAGGATGAATAACATGAGCTTACGTAAAATAATGCGCTTTAACTACTTAATGGAAAGAGTGCTGGCCAAGCAATTAAACCGTGATGACCTAGAGTATTTAGCACTAAGGAAACAATGGAACGAAGCGTTTAACAACAAATCTATAAACGATGAATCCATAAATCGATAATCAGATGAATCCTTTATTGTGCGGGCTTTATAAAAAATAAAGCACATATCAGCACTATAAATTCATCAATAACAACTGACCCTATACTTATGATTTGAGCCATGAAAATATTTACTAAATTAATACTGACACTGTTATTTATTAGCTTATTATTGCTGAGTATTATTTATATTGCGGTGCAGTGGAGCTTTGATCGTGGCATGTTGGATTACGTTAATAAAAAGGAACTGGCAAGTTTACAGCTCTTATCAAACAACTTAGCCACTTTTTATCAGCAAGAACAACGTTGGACAACCTTAGTGGCTGCAAGTAATAACAACAGACGCCCTCCTCCAAGAAAGCATGAACGTTTTTCATCTCCTCCCGTACAAAACGATCAATTCAGACCTAGCCAAACTTGGCGGAAACTATTAAAACTTTCACATGACGGCGTTAAACTTCCAACGGATGTCAGGCAATATTTAGCGGCCAACGATGATTTTATGCCTAAGCATAATAGACCACCGCCACGTTCAAATTTTCAGCGCAGTTCAAGACCCGAAGACCGTCAACCAAGGCCTCCTCAAAACCAAGGCGCGTTACACCCAAGTTTGCTCGATGCAGATAAACAATTAATATTGGGGAGAATGACACCTGACTTTAGCTTACAGGCCATTCACTTGAATGGAGATCTTATTGGCTATTTAGCCTTACCGCCTAAAACAAAACTAACTGATGAATTTGATTTAGCATTTCTTGCACAAATTAATGCTAACCTGCTTTATATTGTTCTCGGACTTTTCCTAATCATTATCGTTATTGCTGTCCCTTTATCACGTCACTTTGTTAGGCCCATTAAACGTTTAGAACAGGCTATGCGTTCACTAAACAACGGTAACTTTAAAGTAAAAACCGATGTGATCGGTAATGATGAATTAGCATCACTGTCGCGACACTTTAACGATTTAGCTAAAACCTTAGAACAAAATGAAAGTTCTCGTAATACCTGGTTAGCCAATATATCTCATGAGTTACGCACACCTATCGCCATTATTAAAGGAGAAATTGAAGCAATTGAAGATGGCATCAGACCTTTAGATTTAAAAAGTTTATCTTCACTAAATGATGAAGTTAACCATCTACATAAACTCGTTAATGATTTATCTGCTTTATCAAATGCCGAAATTGGCGCCATGCGTTATCAAAAAGAGCAGTTGAATTTAGCCGACATTGTTAAACACAATTTACTGCGTCATCAGCAGCAGGCAAGCGAGCTGAACATTACCATCAGTCAACAACTCATTAGCAGTGATGTAATCATATGGGCCGATGAAACCCGCATCAACCAATTAATAGACAACTTAATCAATAATAGCGTTAAGTACACGCAAACACCGGGCACTATTCATCTTTCACTAACCAAAGAAGCTTCTCAAGCGGTACTTACTATTAGTGATAGTTTTCCTAGTGTGCCCGATAACTCACTACCTAAATTATTTGACCATTTATATCGCGTTGAAAGCTCTAGAAATAGAAAAACGGGGGGGTCAGGGTTAGGCTTAGCATTATGTAAAAAAATAATGTCTGCTCACCAAGGAAGCATTAAAGCATCTCATGCCAAGCAAGGCGGCCTTGAAATCAGTTGTACATTTCCTCTGATAACTTAGCAGACAACGATATGATCAGGATTAAAAATTAACATGTCACATATATTAATTGTTGAAGATGAAGAAAAAATTGCGTCATTATTAGCGGATTACTTAGCTAAAGCTGGCTACCAAACCACCATAATGCATGAGGGAACAGAGGTGGTTTCAACGGTTAAAAATCAACATTTTGACTTGATTTTATTAGACTTAATGCTGCCCGGTAAAGACGGGTTAACGATATGCCGAGAAATTCAAGAATTCAGTAACATAGCAATTATCATGGTAACCGCACGCGTTGACGAAATAGACAGATTATTAGGGTTAGAATTAGGCGCTGATGATTATATTTGCAAACCTTTTTCACCCAGAGAAGTAGTTGCTCGTGTAAAAACAATACTCAGGCGCATCAACCCGCCTCTAACCACTGGCATTAACACTAATATCGCTAAGCAATCACAGACGACTACGGTAGAGTTAAACACCGACAACTATCAAGCGACAATCAATCAACACCCGGTAGAACTTACCGCAATAGAATTCAATTTATTGAATATTTTGGCGAGTGCGCCTGGCCGTATTTATTCCAGATCACAATTAATCGATAGGGTTTATCAAGACAACCGTGTAGTGAGTGAGCGCACCATAGATAGTCACATAAAAAAATTACGTAAAAAACTGAATGCGATTGAATCAGACAACGAACTAGTGCAGTCAGTCTATAGCGTAGGATATAAATTAGTGCTTACTTAACCTGAACGTTGGATAAGTAGCACATGCTCAACATCCCCTTTAAGCAATTTGGATGCGGTAGTTATTCTTTGTTTCTAATTAGGCTTTATCGCTAAAATTTCGATCAAACTAATGCGTTCATCATCAAGATTACGACGCATGTTATAAGCTTTGGTTTTGATGTCATTGCCAATGAGCATATGCAAACCTAGTTCTGGCAGTGTCGACTCACCTGTAGGTTCTCTCATTCGTGCAAAGGCCTTTTGTGCCAAATCAGACTTATCGTTCCACACTTCAATCTTAAAACCAGTGGAGGCAATTAAATCGTGAAATGCTTCCTTCGGTATCAAAAAGCTCATCGAATTGTCTTGAGCCCACGGCACAGGAAAATAAATAGCTTTTTCTTCATGACCACACACCTCATACAATACAGCACGTGCACCAGGTTTAAGTACACGATACATTTCCTTTAACCAACCCAGCTTGTCTTCAACATTCATGTTCATTTGGATTGACCAAGCACCATCAAAAGTATTGTCCGCATAGGGCAATTCAAGCGCACTACCAACATTGAATTTAACACGGGCTTGCATGTTCAGTAATTGTGTCAACCTTTCTGCGGCATCAATGTATTCATCACTTAAATCTATACCCGTAACATGACAACCAGTTTCATGTGATAATCGACGTGTTGAACCGCCAACACCACAGCCCACATCCAGGATGTGCATATCAGGCGTAAAATTGCCAAGTTCAATCAACTCTTTAGTGGCGATATCACCACGAATATGAAATTCATCAACCGGCTGAAGGTCATCAGGAGTGACTGAAGATAAATCTTTACCTAGGTTATTGAGACCTTCAATTATTTTATTATACAAATTGTTTGGAGAGTAATAACTGTGAATATGCTTCATATAGGTAATCTTGACTCAAAGATAAGGTGAAATAGCTGTCTACAAACTATACATGATAATGTCAGGTAGTTAAGAAAAATTATAAACTAATCCAAGTCCGTTATTGAATTATATCAATAACATGGAAAATTTAGTCAATGCTAACCTCTAGCGTATAAATTAATGTTTTCGTGGTTAATTCCACTTTTATTAATTATACTGAATAAATAATATACTGACTTTATGAAATCGCTAATTAGATGTTAACTAAACCAAAAATTCATTTTAAAACACTGGTTTTCTTAATATTATCTCTATTAAGTCATCATTCAATCGCTAATAATAAAACTCATTTTGAAGAGCTCTTTTCCACCTCTGTCGTGCTAACAGATTCAGAAACAATCACCTTAGGAATTGGCAACTTTGATCCCGACAAGTTATTAAAACCTCACGAACAGAGCTTTTCCGAAAGCGACTCTATCAAGCTGAGAAATGAGTTAACCGTATATAGCATTCCCTATACTTGGCGCTTGACTGACGATAAATCTAAGACAAAAGATAAAGCTAAAAAAGAAAAGTCCAACTTCTTTTATCTAGACGAATTAACCGCATCACTCTCTTACCTCAAGCAAGAAAATAAAAATGATTTGTTATCTAACTCATCAATTACTGATGATAATAAAGATGAAGTTTTCTCAGCCTATCTCGCCTATAGTCGACATAGGCAATTGACTGAAAATTGGAATTTAAGAGTGAGGTTTGGTTCATATTTAATGCACCATAAAAATAAATACCGTTATAACAGCGATGAGTCAAAGCAATATCAAGATCAATTAGACGGCGTTTTTTTAAATTTATCAGCGAATGCTTTCATTATTGAACCAAATGTAAAGCTAAGCTATAGCCAAAAAAAGGATTGGGCCAAGTGGGAATTTAACAACGATTTAAACGTATTTTCTGGCGTCACATTTAAGGGAGCTAAGTCTAGCCAAGATGCAAAGCCGACAGGCTGGCGCTTAAATAATGGTTTTAAATTCCACTTTAACGTTAATCAATCGAAATTCCATGCTGAATCTATTTATGTAAAAATTCAGCGTTCCGATATTGGCGGCGATATGGTTAGTAGCTTAGGTACAGATCATTTCTATGAGTTTGGAGTAGGTTTATTACTCGACACCCGTAAGTTCACTAAACTAGCTGATAATATCGGCATAGGCATTAATATTCATAAAGGCAGCGCGCTTTCTGGCGGTAGTATCGTCTTTTACTTTAATGAACTTTAAAGTCACCCTTTAGCTCTCCGGTGATATCTTGTAAAACTCACATGATCAAAGAGAACTTTATTGAAATATTTTTTATCAGTACTGTTTTCCTTAATAACTCCACATCCATAGCAGCGCGTTCAATCAAAAAAATCTACTCGTTACAAGACTCCAAGACACATTGCTCTCCCCCAGTAGCCTGTCATTGCTCAATTGCTCGCCTTGTCTGGATTTATTTTGCTACGCATAACAAGATCACAAACTTAACGAAAGTGATATAACACGCATCTTTATCGGTAAATAGTGTGTGAATCACACCTTTTTAAGAGATAATGCGCCACTGAACACCCGTAACTTTATTACACCAATAACATCAAAAATACTGATGAAGTTCTAATAAACTGAGATATTATGAAAATATTGACTAAATTACTCGTACTATGTGCGTTAACGCTAAGCCTCTTTGTGACTACCAGCGCGAGCGCGGAAACATTTACTTTCACCGCTATCCCAGATGCAGACGAATCTCAACTGAGAACCCGCTTTGAAAAAGTTGCTCTCTACTTAGAAGAGCAACTTGGTGTTGAAGTAAAATATGTTCCGGTTAAATCCTACTCAGCAGCGGTAACTGCATTTAGAAATAACCAAGTGCAACTTGCCTGGTTTGGTGGTTTATCTGGAGTACAAGCCAGACGATTAGTGCCTGGCTCGCAAGCTATTGCACAAGGTTATGAAGATCAGTTTTTCAAAAGCTACTTTATTGCTCACTACAGTACTGGCTTAGAGATGAGCGATAGTTTTCCTGATATTACCGAGACAACCTTCACCTTTGGCTCAAAAGGTTCCACCTCAGGTAGATTGATGCCGCAATATTATATAGAGCAACATTTAAAGAAAAAGCCACAACAAGCATTTAAGCGCGTTGGTTTTTCTGGTGACCATAACCGCACTATTGTCCAGGTTCAATCAGGTACTTACCAAGTTGGCGCTGTGAACTATAAAGTGTGGGAAAGTGCCCTAGCCGCTGGTAAAATTGACACCAATAAAGTGAAAGTCATTTGGAAAAGTCCTACCTACCCTGATTACCAATGGACAATACGCGCTGATGTTGAAGCCAATTTTGGTCCAGGCTTTGCTGATAAAGTTCAAGCGGCACTGCTCACTATGGATAGTCCAGCACTGTTAGATAGTTTTCCACGCTCCTCTTTTGTCAAAGCTAAAAATGAAGATTTTCAACCAGTGGAAGATGTCGCTAAACAGATAGGACTTATCGATTAATGCTCACCCTTGACAACCTAAACCTTCATTATGATAAAACTGCTGGTTATAATATCGGTAAGTACACCGGTAAAAAGAAGGCGTCTACTCAGGTGATTTTTGATCTGAGCCTGACAATTAATGAAGGTGAAAAGGTTGCCATTATCGGTCCCTCTGGTGCTGGTAAATCTAGTCTGCTACATCATATTTATCAACAGTTACAAAACAGTGCAGCCCTGTGCTCACAGCGACAAGGTTTGGTTGATAATTTAAGCATTTATCACAATATATTTATGGGTGCTTTAGCTCGACACCACTGGTTATTTAACTTAGTGAATTTAATCAGGCCTTTCAAAAAAGACTTAAACGCTATTGCTGAACTTTGTCAGCAGTTGGAATTAGACCAGCCATTGGCAAAAAAAGTGGACCAACTCTCTGGTGGGCAAAGGCAACGAGTGGCGTTAGCAAGAGCTATGTATCAACAACAAGATACCTTTATCGGTGATGAGCCTTTTTCAGCGCTGGACCCGTTGATGAAATCAAGACTACTCGACATCGTATTAGCACAGCATAAGAGTGTCATCATGGTAGTTCATGACAGAGAGTTGGCGATTAACGCTTTTGACCGCGTTATCGCATTAGATAAAGGCCAAATGGTACTCGATAGCCAACAGCAGAGTATCGGTCACCAACAGATCACAGCGTTATTTCAAACTAACGCTGTCGCGTAGCTCTCTTTATGTCGGAACTGCAACGAGTCAAAAACGCAGATTATGCTTTGGGTTATTGGCAAAAAGTCACTTTATCAATCTGGGTTATTGCACTGGTTATTATTCCTTTTGCCGATATAGAGATTGTCAGTTTCGATCCTTTCCTCGAGTTAACTCGCATGGTAAATGGGCTTGTAACACCCGATTTTTTCGCGACTGAATACCTGTTTCAAGCCATCATTCAAACCGTTAACTTTGCCATTATAGGCGTCTGCTTAGGCCTGGTACTAGGTGCTCCCCTTTCCTTGATATACCAAAATCCAATAGTATCAAGCTGCTGCGCTTTTTTACGTGCGATTCATGAAATTTTCTGGGCGCTGCTATTTTTACAAGTTTTTGGCCTGTCTCCCATTACCGGAATATTGGCTATCGCAATCCCGTTTGCCGCCACTTTTGCCCGCGTATTTCACGACATTTTCAATCAATCATCAGACAGCCCCTTAGAGAGTATCGATAGTCGCGCCGATATAATTAGCCGTTTCACTTATGGCAAAATAGCCCAAGTGATGCCACAACTGATGAGCTACACGCGCTACCGTTTTGAGTGTGCCCTTCGTAGTAGCGCCGTACTCGGGTTTATCGGAATGCCAACGTTAGGTTTTTATATGGAAACCGCGTTTAGACAGGGAAACTATAGTGAGGGGGCAGCGTTATTGATTATATTTATTGCCCTTATTGGCTCAATTCGTTACTGGTGTCCACCGAAATCACTTGGAATTTATCTTGTTATTGCTTGCGTGACTCTGGTCGATATTCCTAACGTAGATAGCAGCCTACTGGTGCGTTTTATCAGCCAAGATATTCTGCCTCCCGCGTTAGTAAACGTCACAACATTGGCAGAAGTTCAATGGTCATCACTCACTGCTTGGTTTAGCACTATCCTGTCTAACCAAGCCATTCCAGGCGCAATCGCAACCATTACCTTAGCGCTACTTGCCTTAGCTGCCACTCATTTTATTACGTTAAGCGCCCATGCTATCGCGAGTAAGCATTTATGGCCTACACCACTGACTTGGCTTGGGCGATTTATCTTATTAATAGGCCGCTCAGTACCTGAATATATCTTAGCGTTTATTTTTTTAATGCTGCTCGGCCCATCGATGTTACCCGCGGTTATCGCGTTAGCCATTCATAATGGCTGCGTTATTGCTTACTTGGCTGTTAAGCAAAGTAATGCGATTACGCCACAGCAGATGCAGATGACTAGGTTAAATCAGTTTAACTACCACATTATGCCTACTATCTATCCCAATATGATGGCGTTAATGTTTTATCGCTTTGAAATCATAGTACGAGAAACCGCAGTGTTTGGCATTTTGGGAATTATGACCTTAGGGTTTTATATCGACAGTAATTTCAGTGAAATACGCTATAGTAATGCACTAGTGCTTATCACGTGTACAGCGCTGCTCAATGTCGCCATTGATATTATTTCAAGACGACTGCTTAAGTTCCCACAAACGAATAAAACTCGCTGTTAACCTTGCTATGTTAAGCGATAATATTTGATGGATAATTAAAAATATCGTGCTGATGAAATGAAACAGAGTTAAGTTATGTCTATTCCAATATCAATTGAATTATGTGCTTATGCAGATGACTCAGGAACGTCATCCCCGTGGGGTATTAATCGGGTGGCCAGTGCTTAAAAATTAATGGTTCTTCGATCAACGATTTCGAAGATGACGTTTAAAGCAATATCCTGAATTAACTATAAAGTCACCTTAAATCAATGCTAAGTTACCTATTAATTAAACTACTTAATTTTCAAGTTTTAATGATAATCTAAAATCACCAACCATAATTACGGAGCTGAATATGTCTGAATCTACTTATGTACCACCAAAAATATGGCAATGGAAGACAGAAAGTGGTGGCCAGTTCGCCAGTATTAACCGACCTATTGCTGGCGCAACACATCAAGCAGAATTGCCCGTAGGTAAGCATCCGCTTCAGTTGTACTCGTTAGCGACACCTAATGGCGTGAAAATTACGATTCTATTGGAAGAATTATTAGCATTAGGCATAAAAGAAGCCGAATACGATGCGCATTTAATTGAAATCATGGAAGGAGATCAATTTGGCTCAGGGTTTGTCGAAGTAAATCCCAACTCTAAAATTCCCGCTTTGGTAGATACTTCTGCTGATATTAGTAGCGACAAGCGCGGCGAAAATAAACTGCCCATTTTTGAATCTGGCGCGATACTGCTGTATTTAGCAGAGAAGTTTGATGCTTTTTTACCAAAAGAGCCGTTACTTAAATCACAATGTATGTCGTGGCTATTTTGGCAAGTCGGTAGTGGCCCCTATTTAGGTGGCGGTTTTGGTCATTTCTACGCTTACGCACCCGAGAAATTTGAATACCCGATAGAACGTTTTACCATGGAAGTGAAACGACAACTTGACGTGCTAGACCGACATTTGACTAATAATAAATACATGTGCGGCGATCAATATACTATTGCCGATATCGCTATATGGCCTTGGTATGGGGCCTTGATGCAGAATAAAGTTTATGAGGCGGCAGAATTTCTGCAGACCCAAGAGTATAAACACTTAACACGATGGACTGAAGAAATTAGCCAACGAACAGCGGTTAAGCGTGGAATAATGGTCAACCGTACTTGGGGTGAGTTAGACGAACAATTGCATGAACGCCATGATGCCAGTGATTTCGAGCTTAAAACTCAAGACAAATTGGTCATTCCAGAATAATCTAATACAGAATAAAGGCTGCGCGGGGGAGTTATCTCTTGCCTGCTTTTATGCAAGTAGACAAGAGAGTGATTAATACACGTCACACTTTCAAGTTATGATTAAATCAAAACTTCTTTTAGCTATATCCCCGTTACTACCCCAGAGTTCAGCTTAAAATAGTAACGGGTATCTCATTAAAACTTAGCGTTTAGCCATACCCATATTTTATCTGTATCAACCTTGCCTGCTGTTGTATCACCAGCAGAATAAGCGGCTAATTTAATACCAGCTGTATAATTTTTAGTAAAACTCTTTGAATAGACAGCATTGATTTCAGAGCCTAAATCATCAACGGTTGCAGAAGCTTCATCGGCATCAAATTTATGATAGATAACGGCCCATTTTCCGCCTGCAACTTTACCGCCAACACTAGCATATAAATCCGTTAGACCTTCTTTTGGCGTATTTAAGAATTGATCTGACCAACCATTAAACTTATGTAATGTCGCTAAAGGCGTCGAAAAACCATAATTACCATCATCTGAGCCAAGTAATTCGTAACCAACTTTCATCCCAATTCCTGAAAATGAGCTACTTAGCTCAGCTAAGAGGTAATCTGCTGAATAGGACATGACCGCATTGTCAGCGTCTTGTTGTGCATATTCTAACTGGTAAGATATTTTCTGTTCACCAATTGACGTGCCACCATTAAAGCGAAGACCGAAAGTATCTAAGCCATTATCGGTATCATTATCAACTTCTAATAAATATCCGTAAGCGGTAATTTTACCTAATGTGGTTTGATAAGCAGCATTAAGCAGATGATCGTTAGAATCTATATCTTTAGCTTCTGCAAAAATTCTATTACGTTTGGTAATATAACCATAATCTAACGTTAAATCTTTAATGGGTTGATAAGCTAAAGTTACCCCATCAAAGGTTTGCCTATCTTGGCGCCAGCCAACATGACCGACAAATCTATGGTTATCCATAGTAATCAACTGACGACCCACTTTGACGGCCAGTGATTTTTGTTTGTATTGCAGCAAAAATTGGTCAAGCTCTGTTGTTTCAGGATCCGCTATCACTGAATAATCGGTATTTTTACCTAAAGTATTATTGTAATCATCAATACCAAGCACGGTGCGAGAATCTTCAAATTCAATTAAAGAAGAAAAACCTGCGACATTGCCCGTTGCGTAAGTTAAGCGCGTACGTAACGTAAGGGCATCAGCATCTTTTAGCGCGTTGTCTTGATCTACGGTTTCATAACGTAGATTTATATTAATAGCAGATTTACCATTACTGATAGCCTCCGCTATTGAACTTGACTTAGCTGAATTTGACGTAGCTTCTTTGGCAAAAGCCGTAGATGAACAACTACCTGCTAAGGCTATAGATAGACATAAAGCGATTTTATTCAATGTCATGTGTTAATTTTCCTTTCATATTTTATTTTAAGTTTGTTTTATTTTTCGTTAGCACGTTTTCTTGGGATTACCTTTGGCGCCACAGTTTTACTGCTTATGTTTTCTACCTTTCTTTGTTTCTCATAGAGGAAGGTTAATACTTCAGAGCGAAGTCGGTTATATTCAATATCTTTGGCAAGGGATAATCGACTGCGTGGTCGCTCGAGTTTAACATCGAGAATTTCGCCCACGGTTGCTTCTGGTCCATTGGTCATCATCACAATACGATCAGAAAGTAAGACTGCTTCATCAACATCATGGGTGATCATTATCACGGTGTTGTTCAATTCGTTTTGAATTTCCATGAGCGAGTCTTGCATATGTGCTCGGGTTAAGGCGTCAAGGGCGCCAAAGGGCTCATCCATTAATAAAACTTCCGGTTGCATCGCCAAGGCACGTGCAATACCAACCCGCTGTTTCATACCACCCGATATTTCATCTGGCCGTTTATGCATAGCGTGGTCCATATGTACAAGTTTTAAGTTGTATTCAATCCACTCTTTCATCTCTCCCTTTGACATAGTCTTTTTGAAAACTTGTCTTACCGCTAACTCAACATTTTGATAGGACGTTAACCAAGGCAATAATGAGTGGTTTTGAAACACCACCGCGCGCTCAGGACCCGGTTCATTCACTTCTTTATTTTGCAGTAACACACCACCTTTTGTGGCTTGATAAAGACCGGCGACTATATTAAGCACCGTTGATTTACCACAGCCAGAGTGACCAATAAGCGAGATAAACTCACCTTTATCAATTTTTAGGTCAACACCTTTTAACGCGGTAAAGCCGCCAGTATCTGTCGGGAAAACCATGTCTATTTGGCTGATATTTAAAAAAGCTGGTGGCGTGTTTTTTTCTAAAGCTGATGAATTCATAATTTTTCCTTAAACGCTTGCGCTTGATTTGTCCCAAGAGACTTTTCGTTGCAGTTCCAACATGGCTCGGTCTAATAAAAAGCCGATGAAACCAATCACAATAACTGCTGCCATAATACGAGCCAAAGAATCTGAACTACCATTTTGGAACTCATCCCAAACAAACTTACCTAAACCGGGATTTTGCGCCAGCATTTCTGCAGCTATCAGTACCATCCAAGCGACACCAAATGACAAACGCATCCCCGTGAAAATCATTGGGATTGACGCAGGTATTACAATTTTTTTAATATGCGTTAATGTGGGTAAGCGCAGTACTTTACTCACATTAAGTAAGTCACTGTCTATTGAAGAAACACCAATCGAGGTATTGATCACCATAGGCCATAAGCTACACAGGCTAACGGTAATTAATGATGTTAAGAATGACTTTGATACCATAGGATCATCAGAGACATAAAGCGCACTGACAACCATAGTCACTAAAGGTAACCAAGCAAGCGGTGATACCGGCTTAAATATTTGCACAATTGGGTTTATTGCTGAATTTAAACGTTTATTTAACCCCATCCAAATACCTAACGGGATGGCTATAATTGCGGCGACTAAAAAGCCGCAAGTTACCGTGAATAAACTGGTAAGGATTTGATCAAAAAATGTTTCCTTACCTGTGTATGCTCTTATTTTACCGACATAATTAGGGTTCTTTTCTTGTTTTGCTACATTGCGCTTTTCTTGTCGCTGATAAAAAGCCTCAGCTTTTTCTCGTTCTGCTACATGTTCGCTATACAAAGAAGAAAATTGTTTAACAACCGCATTGGGACCAGGAAACGTACCTAAAGAGGTATGAATGCTTTGTGCTGATATTGACCATAAAAATAGAAATATTGTTATGCCAATAACAGGCAGTAACATCGCATTAGTGATTTTACTTAAAATACTTTTAGAAACTTTCATCACCTGCTCGGTAATAGTTAACTGACTTAAATTTACTGTTGTTAAACTCATTCGTGACTCCTTATCTATCATTAGCTTTTAGCGAATTCTTAACGATTTTCCTTTAAAGATAAGTCATTAAAGGCTTACCTTTAAAACTTATCTTTAAAGAAATGCGCTTAAAGCTTGTCACCCTTTTTAAGACCCAGTTTAAATTTTTCCAAATAAGCATTAGGTTGATTTCCGTCATAAACAATATCGTCTATAAAGTGTTGTTGTGGTGCTTTAAAACCGTTTTCTTTAGTAAAGTCTGGAAACTCATTTGCAGGAATTGACTTATCGTCAATTAATGATTGAGCCGCTTTAGCGTATATATCAGGACGATATACTTTTGCTGCTAAGTCTTTGTACCATTGATCACTTTTATCATCCGAAATTTGTCCCCAACGACGCATTTGCGTTAGGTACCAAATAGCATCAGAGTAATATGGGTAGGTTGCGTTATATCTAAAGAATACGTTGAAATCAGGCACTGCTCGTTTATCACCCTTTTCATATTCAAAGGTACCTGTCATTGAGTTAGCAATAACATCGTAATCAGCACCAACATAATTAGATTGAGACAATATTTTCACTGCTGCAGGACGGTTCGCATTACTGTTGTCGTCTAACCATTTAGCGGCTCGAATAAGCGCACGTGTTAAACGAATAGTAGTGTTCGGGTACTTTTCAGCGAAAGCGGCTGTGATACCAAAAACTTTTTCAGGGTTGTTTTTCCATATTTCATAATCAGTCACCACAGGTACACCAATACCTTTAAACACGGCTTGTTGGTTCCAAGGTTCGCCTACACAGTAACCATGAATAGTACCGGCTTCCATTGTTGATGGCATTTGTGGTGGCGGAGTGACTGAAAGCAAGGCTTGTGCATCAATCTGTCCTGAGTTATCCCCTTTGTGTGGAGCATAATAACCAGGGTGTATTCCGCCGGCAGCTAACCAATAACGTAACTCGTAGTTATGTGTCGAAACAGGAAAGACCATGCCCATCTTAAAGGGCTTACCTTCTGAAGCTAACGATTCTATAACGGGCTTTAATGAATCAGCATTAATTGGATGAACAGGTCTGCCATCCGCCATTTTAGGAATGTTTGGCTTCATTTTTTTCCAGATATCGTTTGAAACGGTAATGGCATTACCATTTAGATCCATTGAAAAAGGCGTAATTATGTGTGCTTTAGTACCGTATCCCATAGTGGCTGCAATAGGTTGACCCGCAAGCATATGCGCACCATCTAACGTGCCATCAATCACACCATTTAATAGTACTTTCCAGTTAGCTTGTGCTTCAATCGTGACATATAAACCTTCGTCTTCGAAGTAGCCGTTTTCATAAGCGATAGCAATCGGCGCCATATCAGTTAATTTAATAAAACCGAACTTCAACTCTTCTTTTTCTGGTTCGCCAAGCGTTTCAGCATGAGCGATATAAGTGCCCGCACAAACGAGTGCAATGCTCAGCGACAAACTTTTTAGGCTAGAGGTTATAGGTTTTTTCCAATTCATAATGAATTCCTTGTAGGATTTATAAAAATGTTAAATAGTAAATATTAAAAACTAATAAAAAATCAAAAAAAAACGCCCACCAATAGTCAACCCGTTAAGGTTGCTTATTGATGAGCGCCATTGCTCGTATAGTGTAAGGCTTATGCCTATCATTATCCCGCAGCGCCGTTGCTGCTAGGTTTATTACACCAATCAGACTAACTCAGTGATCTTTTAAAATGGTCTAAATATCCAATAACATCGTTGCTTTCAATCTCAATAGCCAGCTATTGCTCAATCAAGCGCCTTGTTCTTAAAAATTTATCCTCATTAAAATTTGAACCCTTAATTAATCTGATTGGCATTACTTTATTTTTATCGCCGTTGATAAAAACATTTTATTCTGTGTGTTAACTCAATTTTATTCTTTTGTGTACCTAGCTTTGTACTTGTTTCTGTATTCAGTCCAATCGCTAATTCGATACTATGTTCGATAAAGTAAGTAATACTTATTTATCGTCTTACTTATTACAAAGCAGATAATGTGCCAATATTAAATTCATCGTTTTTACTGGGCTAAAAGCAATTATTTCCTTTGATTAGCGACTTTAACTGCACAATAATAATGAAATGCACCATATCAGAACACACTCGCTATGCTTTAGATGTTGATAACAACTGACAAACATCAATAATATTTTTTGCCACCATCGCCAATGAACATCCTTGATCCATTGCCATTTTCCTGAGCTTACTATAAGCCTCATTTTCACTTATGTTCTTTTGTTGCATGATAAGCCCCTTCGCCCTTTCAATATACTTTCTGCCTTCTAACTGGGTTTTCGCCTGTTTAAGTTCATTACGTAAAGACTGAACAGCTTTGAAGCGTTCGTTTGCAACTGAAATAATACTTTTGAGTCGTTGAGGTAATATTTCATTAACCACATAAGCACTTACGCCAGATTTAATCGCATTTTTAATCACATTAGGAGAATCATTCTCAGCAAATATAACAATGGGCAAAGGTAATAATTGATTTATTTCTGCGAGTTCTTTCAAAATTTCTTCACTAGGTAAGTCAGTTGCTAGAATAAGAATACTGGGGTTACACAAATCAATTTGTTCAATAATATTGTCATCAAAGGAGATGTGTTTAGTAATATGATAACCAAAATCCATTAATGCATTTTTTAGCATAGAACTAACGTTTGGTTGCTCTTCAATTAAAAGTACGGTGATATCTTTTATTACTGGATCCATTGATTTTTTATGCAACAAGTTCTTTTTATTAACCTGTTTATTGTTAAGGCTCATGTTTTTGTCAACCTAGGTGTTTTTTTAGTTACAATTATGTAATCACAATTGCTTCTTTCATTAAAACCTAATACAAAATCCAAGCCAGTTATTATTATCCTTAAATTACATAAGCTTAGTGAATTGTTCGTCATGGGACTTATGGTTACTTGCACCACAAAAGCTAAAACTCAATATAACAGCGCACATCAAAGTATCATTGGTTAATGACTGAACGATTAGATAACGTCAATAAAAACAAGAGCTATCAGGAGTAAACGACATTAGAAATAGCCATGTATATCTCGCCGCCGCGATAATTGTGCTGCCTACAGCTAAGTATGTCGACAGACGAAAGGATATTCGTTTGCGGTTATTTTGATTGGGGTTTATTAGAGGTAATGGGTGATCAAACTGATGTAATATATTTTATCTACCCTGTTAGTACGCATAATCTTTGAATTTAATAATCAGTTAATAAGATGGTAGAGGCAACCTACCTTTTGAGGTTGCCACACTGTTTTGTGATTCAACTCTATTTTGAGAGCTCTACAGCCGTATCTACAAAAATGCCCTGCATGTCATTAGCCTCACGTTCAGTTTGACCACCATGTTTAAGAAATGCAGCAATGATGGCTTGTGTTTTTTCTTCTTTCGCTCGTTCTAAAAAGTATCGTAACTCAAGTTCTGTGCCGACAGCTTCATCTTTGATTGAGGCGGCAATAATTTCTTTATACATCACAATGTCGCGAATCTCCCAGCCGACAATGATTGATAACAATTGCGCTAAAAATGCATCAAGCTCAGCTTTAAGAACAAACTGAGTGATTATATTTAAAGTTTCGGCTTGTTGTGCTGTAAAGTCAGCGCCAGTTAGTAATGCTTGAAGTGCTTTACCCTTTCCTAAACGGCGAGCAAACTGCACTGCGCCTTGACCGCCCGTTGGAATGTTAATATATAATTCCGGTTGAGCAAAAGCCGAATTTTCCGTGCCATATGCTAAATCACATGCCATAACAAACTCATTACCGCCACCACGAGCCACACCGTCAACTACAGCAATAGAGAGCTGCTTCATCGCTTTGATATTAGCAATCATGTGATTAAACTCTATTGATGCGGCTTGTCCACCTGACGTTCCGTTAATAACATTAAGATCTAAGTGGGCAATAAAAAATGCCTCATGAAACGATTTAAAAACAACAATTTTAGTTTCACGATCATCTTTTAATGACAGAATAAATGCGTTTAACTCGTTAATTAAATCAATCGTTAAAATATTTACAGGAGGGTTTTTAATTAACACAGTAGCCACGCCAGCTTCTTGGGTTATCATTAATTTTTTCATTTTATTCTTCCTCATCAGATAGTTAGTGCTGCGACAATTAATCCGTCACGTCGAGTTTACGCAGCTATAATACGATTAAGATAAGTATCTAAAAACAAGGTAAAATGAACTATACTGATTCCAAACAGGAACCAATGAGGTGAGTATGGATCTCGCTAGCCGATTGCTGCTTTTACTAGAAGTCTCAGAACTAGGTAGCTTTGTAAAAGTTTCAGAGCTTAGAAATGTCAACAGATCTGCTATTTCTAAGCAAATAGGGAAGCTTGAAAAAGAGCTTGGCGTACATTTATTAAATCGTACTACCCGCTCATTATCATTAACGGCCGCAGGCTCTGAAATGGTGAATCAAGCAAAGCAACTGAGAGACTTACTCAATAACTCAAAACGCTTAGCAGAAAACTATCACAGTGAGCCCAGAGGAGAGCTAAAAATTTCCAGCTCTACCCTGTTTGGTCGACAATATGTGCAGCAAGCTGTTTTGAAGTTTCAGGCGCAGTACCCAGATATTCGCATAGAATTGCTTTTAGAAGATCGAATAGTCGATTTAGTGGGTGAAGGTTTTGATATAGGTTTTCGAATTGGAGAACCAAAAGAGTCCAACTTAATTGCTAAACAAATAGCGCAAAATAGACTGTTAATCGTCGCCGCTCCTTCATTCATTGAAAAACACGGAAAACCAACCACAATACCCAAGCTAGAAAGCCTACCCGCAGTGGTATATTCGGCTCAGGGGTTATTGATTGATAAAATTAAATACCTTGATAACACAGGAAATGAAGCATTTATTCAGCTAAATACCGCTTATAAGGTTAATGAAGTTGAAATGCTAATCAATACTGCCGTAGCTGGAGAAATGCTCACAGTAACAACGGCACAAATGATTGAGAATGAGGTGCTAGAAGGCAAACTTATACCAATCATGACACATATCAATTTAGCTGATTACGGAACTTTTTATGCCGTATATCCGCATCGAAATTCCCCCTTAAAAACCAAATTATTTATCGAAACGCTTAAAGAAGTCGTTGGTGATAAAAGACCAATTTGGGAGACCCGAATTCCTGGATTCGACAAAATGTATAACAACAAAACTTAGCGCAATAAAAGTGTTTGTATTAAATGACCTTAGTAAGTTGTTCATGTATTTACCAAGAAACTACTTTTAGTTGCTTGGTAAATGAAAAACGTCACTTGTGCCACAAACCTGACCTAATTCACTGGTCAAAACAACCCTGTTTTATGTTAACAAAGATACGAAAGCGGACGTTCTCCACAGATGTAAATATGCATTGTTTGACTATAAATATTTACAATTAAGCTTGAAGGGGTTTTAGCCGCAAGCTACAGTGATAAAAATATCTTCACTATAAATGCCCATGAATATTGCTAATATAAAAAAACGTATCGTACTTACTGGCGGTCCTGGTGGCGGTAAAACAACAGCTCTCGACTTAATTCGTCGTGAATTTTTAGGGAAAATAGCAACCGTACCTGAAGCGGCAACAATGATATTCAGTGGTGGTATTGAACGCTCAACTAATGACCAGATACTAAAAACACAACAAATTGCAATTTTTAATTTACAAAAGCATTTAGAAGATATTCAACGTACTACTTTTCAAAACAGTATTATTTTATGCGACCGTGGCTCATTAGATGGATTAGCATACTGGCCAGAAAATGATGAAAATTTTTTCACCTCTATGAATACCAGTATTGAAGAAGAGCTTTTACGCTACGATGCAGTCATTTTCTTCGAAAGCGCAGCTAAATCAGGTGAAAGCATTAAAAGTAACAACCCTATTCGCAATGAGTCAGAAAAGGCCGCTATTGAGCTTGATAATAAATTAAAAACTATTTGGTCAAAGCATCCTAACTTTAACTTGATTCATAGTTCGGAATCGTTCATTAATAAAGTAATGTTTGGCATCAAGACTATTGAACAAGTTATGGATGATTATCAAAAAAGTGCACCATAACCAAGCGGAATGCTAATCGATTAGCATTTTTTCTGCTCTGGAAATTCGTTATTTGAAGGCCAAGCGCTTAAAACCGCTTTTACTAAAGTCGCAAGTGGAATAGCAAAAAACACTCCCCAAAATCCCCATATACCACCAAATAAAATTACTGCGACAATAATAGTGACCAGATGCAAATTTATAATAATTATTTTTATCACAGTATTTACTTGGGAAGTTATTCCTTAAATGGCTTTTGTAAGAAAGCATTACTTCTAATAAGAGCATGCAGGCTTGGACTTCCATAACTTATATTTAACTGAACATTTCAAATTAGATAAATAAAAGCAATTAATGTCCGTTCAAAGCTAAAATGAGCATTTCTAGATGAACTCACAGCTTAAACCTGCCTCACAAGTGGGCAGAAATTTTGGTTAAAATGATTGTGGGTGCACAAAAGCTTAATGTCAGCTTGTGGCTAGTTGATCTTGCCCCATAAAAATGATCACTAGCTTAATGTTAACAAAGATAGGAAAGCGGACATTAACATCAATAACTAGCGAATTTAAACGCTGTGAGATGTTATTTTATAGTTAAGTGTGTGAACTTTTTTAGTTCGTGGATCGTATAAACTCTATGTGCCAAGAAGGAATAAATATTTTGAATATTTATCTAGGTCAACTGAACCAACAAAGCTCGTTCACTGTTGAATTGCCACTGTGCTCTTTTCGGACTCTCTGAATACATTTGTGGCGATATATTTTCTAATAAATTATTCGAACCATATTACTGAGAAGTCTCCATAATAAGCTGTTATGTTTTTGAAGATGCTTGTAGTTCTAAAATTTGTATTTTAAATTTTTCAGCTTCAGCTGTGATCATTGCGTATGATTTTATATCGCCTTTACGCTAGGCATACATAGCTTCTTCAAGTTTACTTTCATAAAGTTTGTCCAATTTTTTAATTGGGTCTTCCTTAAATATTGAAAACATATTCATCAACCTTTAATTTAATATCTAAGTTTATACGTTACGTAATATGTTTTTGGTTTTAAATAAATACTAAGAAAAAAATGAGCAAGCTAAATGAAAAAACTCTCAGCGTTAATATTTACCGTTTTACTATCCTCCTGTGTATCTCAACCCTATACAAAGACTAATGCCCCTTTTGACGGTGTTAAATTTGATAACATTGAGCCTTTTGACGATAAAAGTATATTTGACCTACTCAGTTGGAAAATTAAGGCTATAAGTGAGTCTACTCCTTGGCCAGATGAAATTGACTCCAAGCAGTTTAAACCCTCTAGCCAAAGATCGGTAAAGCCAATAATTACTGTAATCAGCCATGCATCAGTTCTTATTCAGATTGATAATTTAAACATACTAACTGATCCTCATTATTCACTCAGAGCTTCACCTGTTCAATTTGCTGGACCCAAAAGAGTCGTTAAACCTGGTATTGCCTTTGATGATCTGCCTTCAATAGATATCGTTCTTATATCTCATAATCATTATGACCATCTAGATCTTGATACGCTCAAGCGATTAAACGATAGAGATGCTCCCAAGTTCGTTGCAGGATTGAAAACAAAGTCATTTCTAGAAGAGAATGGAATTGAAGCCGCTGTCGATCTGGATTGGTGGCAAAATATAACAGCTAATAATACTAAGATTACTTTTGTTCCTTCCCAGCATTGGTCAGCCAGAGGTCTATTCGATAAAAGGGAAATGCTTTGGGGTGGGTTCTATATTGAAAATAATTATAAGATCTACTTTGCAGGAGACACCGGATACGGGAAGTTCTTTAAAAAAATTAAAGAGAAACTTGGTGCACCGGATCTTTCTTTGATTCCAATTGGAGCGTATGAACCTAGATGGTTCATGAAAGATGCCCACCTTAACCCAAAGGAGTCTCTACAAGCATTTAGAGACCTAGAAAGTAAGAAGATGATCGGTATTCACTTTGGGACTTTTAAGTTAACTGATGAGGGATATAATGATCCAATTGAGACTCTTAATGAAGAAATTAAGAAATTAAACATGGATCCTCTAAAAGTAATTATTCCTACTTTTGGAAAGCCTCATTCAATTTAGGTTATATTATAGTCAGTTCACTATTGATATCACTTATATATTTTGAGGCTAAAAAACATAACAATAGACTATGGCTGCAATAGTTAGTGTTGATGGATGAAAGCCCACCGTCTGCAATGAGATTAAACCCGCCCCACAAGTGAGCAAAAAATCTTGGCTAATATTGCCCTAAATATGCTCCTGAATTTGCAAAGATTTAATGTCCACAATTGGCTAGTTGAAGAAGTCACTGGCTAAATGTTAACTAAGATACGATAGCTGACATTGAACTTAGCTAGACGTTTTTTATTTTCTTTGACTGCAACATTGATTGGCACTTGAGCTTTCAACCAATGGGTATAGCTAAGACTACACCCCATTGATTCCAAACGGATGTCCTAAAATAATTATATTTGGTAGTTATTTATTGACCGCTCAATCTTTTGCCAAAAGATATAGCATAAGCTTGTGATCGTATTTTTAAAACTGGATCTGCGCTTGGCATAAAACCAGCGGACATAATATTAGGATCAAAGTTAGTATTTTTGCATGCACCCCCACCACTAGTTGTAACCGTCACTGTTCCAAGAGCTACTTGAGGACGTTCACTAGGCCACTGTTGTGATGGGTCAATATCGCTATCTTCAGCTTCACCTAAGCTTGCCATAATTGTAAAACGAACAGTTTCGTTTTTAAGTTGTTGAGCAAAAGTATCAGCTAAAAACTCGGTTGGCTTATTAGCCGCCTCTGCTTTTTCCATTGTCTTTACACCTAAGCTCGGCTTAATGTTCCAGCGAAATTTAGTTTTATGCCCATTTGATTGTTCAAAGTAAAACGTGTGGATGCCAAAAAACTCTGTATTGGCATACGATGCAGGTGTTTTAGCTGTTTGATTCCACATGGCATTAGCTTGCACGCTCGGGTGCTTCTGAATGAATGCTATTGTTTTGGCAGAGTCAGACTTTCCATTTTCATCAGGAAGTAATGTTGATAAAAAGCCATGAAAAGTTTCTGGATCCTTACCTGCAAAGACTGGGAAGTTGTTGCCCGTGAAAGTATGTAAAGAGCCATTAGGTAGTTCAATTTGCATACCCATACCGCGAGTGCCGGGTGCTTTTTCATCACTAGTTGGGTTAGAACCACCTAATGAAAAGCGCATAGATACGGGCAGTTCACCGTTGGACAACAGTGCTGAACCTTGGAAGTGCTTATTGGGCGCTGGTAAAAAAGTGCCTGAGGCACACAAACCTTTAGCATGTGCCTTTCTATAGCCTGGATGTTTTCCACCTAGCTTTACAAATATTTCAACGAAATCATTTGCTTGAATTTTATTTTCATTAGCTACGGCATTAGAAGTTGCTGTAGCACCTGCAATTAGAATAAAAGCAGTAAGGCTTGGGGTAATGAGGTTATGGATCATTTGTGTTTTCGAACCTTTTGATAAATTAATAACTATTAAGCAGCTAGATTACTCATAAACTTTATGAAAATTAAAAACATTACTTTTCTTTTTGTAAAAATGCCGGCAAGGAATGACCAGAAAGTACCAATAATCCCGCAAAAATGCCTAAGTTCTTAATGAAATTTTGCATTTCATGTGCGCCATCTAGACCCGAAAAATTCCAAAAATCATGCAACGAAATATTAATGACTAACACCAAGCCTGCTAATAACAATGCGACGATTCCGGTAAATTGATTTGCAATTAGCATCAAAGCAGCGACTATTTGGAAAATACCCGCCAATGCTAATAACACAGGGACAAATGGCATATTGTGTTTTTCCATTAGCTGTATATGCATATCCCAAGATACAAATTTCATGATACCGGGAACCAGAAAGTATAATGCGAGTAAAACACGTCCAACCGTTAATAACATAGTGTTCATTTTTTCAATCCTTGTTTGTTACTGTTTAATGACTATCTAAATAAAGCGAATTATAATGCAGCGCCATTGACTGTCAGTTTCACATCAATATTACCATTAACGGCATTTGAGTATGGGCAGACTTGATGTGCAGTTTTAACCAATGCGATTGCTTGCTCATCATCCAGTTCTAACGTTACCGCTAATGAAACGCTTAATGCAAAACCACCCGCTTCATTAGGACCAATACCCACTTCTGCAGTTACAGGTGCTGTCACTAGTTTTAATTTCTCCCCTCCCGCTACATGTAAAATGGCATTTGAAAAACAAGCAGCGTAACCCGCTGCAAATAACTGTTCAGGGTTTGTTGCTGCGCCCGTTCCTCCCATCTCTTTTGGGTAACTTAGTGCAAGATCGAGCATATTATCATCTGTGCTTACTTGTCCGTTACGTCCTGCAGAAGCAGTTGCTGTTGTTGTATATAGCGTTGTCATAATGATTTCCTTTTGAACATATTTAATTAGTTAGGCATTTACTATAATTGCCCGCAATTAGATTGCGGGCAATTCAATTTTAGTGATTATAGCTCGATTAAAAAGCAAAATACAAGTATATTGTGCACAATCTTTTTTAGTCAGAGGTATAATATGAGTTTATCAACAACAGCTTGCGATCAAAATGGAGCAGAAACGCCTCAGTTATTATTAAAGAATCAAGTTTGCTTTTCACTTTATAGCGCTTCAAATGCGTTAATTCGTTCTTATCGTCCACTACTGAGCGCACTCGATCTGACTTATCCTCAATATTTAACCATGATGGTAATTTGGGAGAAAAGTGGTATTAACGTGAAGGATCTCGGCCATGACTTACATCTCGACTCAGGTACATTAACTCCTTTACTAAAACGTTTAGAAGTAAAAGGCTTTATAACGCGCGAACGTAGTGATGAAGATGAGCGTGTTAGATTGGTATTTTTAACCACTCAAGGCCAACAGTTAAAAAGTCAGGCTGAATCAGTACCAGAAGCGATTTTCTGTAAAAGCCAACTTCAAATAGCTGAATTACAGCAACTCAAAGCAAGCTGTGAAAAGTTATTAGCCAACTTACAAAAATAAGAACCATGGCGCCAGGTCTTTAATTTTGAATTTTCACAAAGCGAACATTGTTTTAGAAGTCGTTTTGGGGGCGATTGCGTCTTAGACTTAATACTCTATATTTATTCAAAACTTAAAAATTCCAATGTCTGCTTTGGCGATTTGAGATCTAGCGCCATGCAAAAGTTTTAGTTGTGGATGGATGTGAATTTTGAATGAAAAAGGAAGTTTTAGAATCTCTGCTCTGCTGTTATTAACTCAAAAGCTAACTTCCGCTTTTGCAACACTGCTGACCTAATTCACGGGTCAAAACCATCCCGTTTTATGTTCACTTTGATAAGTAAGCAGACATTACACTAGTTAATTTTAATGATTCATCTGTTAGCTAAACCGAAGTAAATGATAATAAATCCCCACTCCCTCATATATATAGTAGTCATAATAGACTGGTTTTAGATATTAATGCCCAACTAATATGACCATAGTCGTCTAATCTTGAAATTTTCGAATATCCACATACGTTTTTTTAAGTAAATCAGTATTAGCTTTATCAATCACTTCTATCATTTACGGATCTAGTATTTCAAAATTAACAAGCTAAACTCAATATCACGTAATCACAAATTACATATATGCTTATCAATACGGCAATATTTTACAGTTCGTTGCAGTTATATATCTACGAATAATAAAGGGATAAATATAATGCGTATGGAACGTTCAGATGTATTCAGGTTTATGGCAATCAGAGAGCCGGATAATGTGAGTGATGTAGATGCGGCTAGAATTGATGCCAGTGGGAATGGTGAAGATTCCAGTGTACTTTTACAAATGCTTAATGACGAAAACAAGCTAAATTCACCTTTACCTGTAATTGTGAAGATCGCAAATGATTATGTGAACAATAAACTCAGTGATGATGCAACAGTCTATACTTCCAGTTTGAAAAGTCTTAATGCGGAACTCTCTGATTTAGCTGTAAAAATGCATAGTAAAACGGGCAAGGGTAAGCTTTCTATTGTCAAAACAGAATTGGATAGGTTGAATATCACAGATGAAAATCTAGTAAACTGGAAGAGTCGGCTTGATGACAGTTTCAATGCTACTCTGTTATTGGGTAAGGAAAAAAAGGCAGACCTTAGGAGTATTGAACGTGCAATTCGTAGCCTACATGTAATTTCTCAGGTAAAAAATGAGGCTATCTCTGACGATAAGTCGATTGATGAAGCTTTAGCGAAAACAATCACTGTATCAAAGCTTATCGTTTCGAAAAGATCATCAGAAAGATTACCAAAGGTCGACGACGAAAATACGGAACAAATTAAAGAAAATAAGGAACGAGTAAAAAAGGCAGTTGAAGAATACGATGGCAATAACAGTGCGATTAAAGAACTAACTCTAGCCTATGATAAAGACTGGGAAAGGCGCCGCATGTTACAACTTGAGAAAGCTCCTCCTGAGTCTAAAGCGCAGGAAATTCCTGCTGTTTATAGCGGAATTATTCAAAGAGCTGGTCGATGGCTTGGGTTATTACCCGTATCAAACAAAGTCAGCATTCCTGCCAGAAAGCCACAAAAAAACAGAATCGATTTTCAATCAATTCTCGCACAAGGTATATCCAAAAATATTAGTCAACAAACAAAAGAACGTCTAGAGGCGATTGGTAGTAATTCAGATAAAATAGAGGCCTCTTTTGCAATTACTCGACTAGAAGAACGAAATCTTAACATTGCCAACAACCTCCATGCCGTGCCCACAAATACTGTTATGTCGAGGTTTGGCGAATACAATGTTAATGTTGGCAGCCAAGCCGATGAAGCATACTATGATCCAGATGCTCCCCCCATTAAATTTCCATCAGGAGATTGTCCTTTGTCGTCCAAAGACGATCCCATTAAGCAAGCCGATTATCCTCTTAAACTTTGTCGATTCAATTCTTTGGGTGTTGGAGAGTTACAAGTCGTCAAGCAAAAATTGATAGGCTACGAAATTGGTGAGATAGCACATATAGAAAATGTTATGGCCAGTGAAAAGCGTTCACGCAACCATCGAACGTTACACAAAACGGAAGAGTTTACTTCATTTGAACTGGACAGGGAAGAAGAGACAGAACGAGATCTGGAAACGACTACTCGATTTGAGCTTCAAAAAGAAATTAATAAAGAGATGCAGGAGAGTACTCAAAAAGAAGCAGGACTTACAGTCAGTGGAACTTACGGTATCTCTGTAGAATTTAGTGCAAACGCAGGCATTGCGACGGACAACTCTAGCTCTAAAACAGAGAGCCTTTCGACCAGTTATAGCAAAGAAGTGGTCGACAGAAGTGTTCATCGCATACAGGAAAAAATCAAAGAAAAGCGTACTATGCTTACCATTGATGAAGTTGAAGTTATTAATGAACATTCCTTTAAAAACCAGGAAGCTGACGCTGAACATATTAATGGAATCTATAGCTGGGTAAACAAAAAATATGAAGCCCAGGTATTTAATTACGGCAAACGGGAGCTTATCGAAGTAATAATTCCAGAGCCTGCTGCTTTCATAAGGTATCTAGCAACACGTCGTCCAAAAGAAGGTAGTACTATTTCCAAGCCTTTGAAACCGGGATACTGCATCAGAGGCAAGTATATCCCGCTATCACCAGGTACTCTGACCGTGGAAAGTTATCTAGACTGGGTGAAGGCTTATAATATTCAAGATATTGAACCACCACCAGCCAAATTTGTAACAGTATCTACTGCGTATGATAAAGACGTTTTTAAGATTGCGGTGGAACAGCCCTTTGAGCAACAGGTTTTTTTTGCGGGATTTGCAGATATGACGCTCAAGATCCCGCCCGGATATCAAGCCAAAAAAGCTTGGCTAAATTTGAATACGAGTGATGCGTATGTTTATGGCGAGATTGCTATAGGTAGAAGAAGTATCTTTGTACAAAAGAGCCAGTTAAATATTGATGTCGGGGGAAATCAGCCCATAGTAGATGGAGAGTTAGTACCTGCCCCTTCGCTGGCGGATATACAGAATATAGCACTCATATTAGATAATGAAGAAATGATACTACCTGTTGCCATGTCATTGAGGTATTTGGGCTTGTTCACGGCCACTTTGGAAGTGGAATGTAAAAGAACCTATACCACGATGACAGCGTGGCAAATATCAACGTTCAACGCTATTATGAACAGATACGAAATGCTCAAGGAAGAATACGAAGAAGCCATATCCGGCGAAGAAAATTTTGGCAGTGTAGATATTCAAGGTAAAAACCCGTTAGAAAATCAAAAAATCATCCTTAATGAATTAAAACGCCAAGTTATTACCCAAATGACAGGGCAGACCTTTGCTGAATTTGACGCCATGCAAGAGAATGTAGGTGAATATGGATACCCACAACAAAATGTTGATGAGGCATGGAGCGAGGGACAAGAAATAAGATTTGTAGAGCAGGCCTTCGAGTGGGAGAATTTACAATATCTCTTTTACCCTTATTATTGGGGGAAAAAGAAGGATTGGCCTACCACAAGCAGAATAGAAGACACTGATCCTATTTTTCAAGCTTTCCTACAAGCAGGCTCATGTCGTCTCAATATTGCCGTTCGACCAGGATTTGTAAATGCTGTAAACACATACCTCTCCACTGGTAAACTCCCGTGGGATGGAAATGAGGGTGCTACAATTATCTCGTGTCTTGATATAGATAACGAAGAAGAGTCAGTAGATCCCTTCCTTTCAATCACCGAAGAAATGAAAGCGCAACAAGGTGCTGTTTATTTTAAATCTAAGGGAACACTTTCCTATGTAACAGGAGATCCCCAAGCGCAGGTTACCGGTGAAAACACCTTATTTGATAACGATGATGTTAATCGAGAAATCAATATCGATGGCAAAACGTATATGATTAAATCGGTGAATAAGGAACAGCAAACAATTATGCTGGATGACGATATTGGACCGACTTTGCAAGGAGTAACCCAATTTTCAATAGGTGCTAAGGCGATAGGAGTGCCGTGGATAGTAATTATTCCTACTTCGTTAGTGGTATTGGGGGATGGGAGTGATTTACCCGAAATTAATGCGTAAAGCTGTGATTGAAGTATGTTGAAACAGTTCATATTGGTAGCTGGCTTCGACTACTCTCGCCATGGCCTTGGATTTTCTAAGAGAATTTCGAAGCGTATGAAGATGCTTGAGGCTAAAAATAAGGGGGAAGAAATTCATTTCCATACATTTGACTTCCAGTCAGGACAGGCGAATATTATAAAAATATCTATCGATCCTAACGGTAGGCGGATCATTACGGCGGTGCCCAAACATAGATTCAAAAGAATCAAGAACCATCTTTATCATCGCAGAGATGGGGATGGTGAATGGACCTTTAATGAGGAACAAGAGGGTTTCCTTTCAATCACACATGTTTATGCCGCGGTTAGAGAAATAGGCGTAGATTCCCCAAATACTTTACATGAATTGAGCATATTCTCTCATTCATTTATTGGGGGCCCAATTCTTGTAAATAGCGACCAAATAAATACATCTGGTGGCCATCGAGACATACATGATCTCGATGCTCGTTTCCACGATTTTCAATTACCGCGAATGAGTATTTCACATCAAACACAATTCGCGAACGCTTACCACCCCGACGGGCATAACTGGATATGGGGTTGTTTTGCCGCAATTCCGTTTAGGGGGATAATGCGTGAACTCATGGCACAACCAAATTTCCGCTCAACGGGGCTGCTGGACTCTGAAAAATTTAGGCTTACTAAGTTGTCCGCGTTACATCGTAAAATACTTGAGGTGCGTCTCGGCATTACTATTGCGGCTAGTGGACCTGTAGAGTTTGAATTCGGTACTTTGAAACGTTTTTTCTGCCTATTGATGGAAGAAAGTTATACATTTGCTATCACAAAAGCTTCTAATCGAAAAACATTCGGTGGTCTTCCTGGTATGTCTGCAGAGCCAGATAAGACCGGAAAATTGCGGCTATCACATGTAAAAGTTAACAGGTTCCTTTTGTCTTACATAAAATTCTATACTAACTATTTAGGTATTGAACTTGATTCTGAGAATAGGCATTTTGCTGCTTACATGCCAAGTATGACTTGTTGACCGAATATTCGAAATATAGGGGTCGTAGTAACGAGAAGTTCATCCACCCCATCGAGCGAAGAGATAGATGTGCAGCGACAATAAAGTTTGTCCATAAGGAGGTAAGTAGAGCGGTATACTTATCCGTAGTATGAATATATTACATAATTTAAAGGGCGACTCATGCCACATTTCGGAATTTAGCATTTGTATGTTCATACTGAAATATTTGTATGTTTTGATTTATAGCCGACATAGCTGAACAACCACATCATGTAAACATCTTCCTGATAACGGACGTTCCCCCATAGATAAAAACATGTGCCTTTTGATGATGACTTTTGTCAATGAGTCGTTAAACCTGAATGTGAACTAAGCCACCATAGCAGTCATAGCCTCTGTAACCCAAAGCGACAAAACAGTCGTAGAATAAATATTTAATATATCTACCTGTTCACCAAAATAGTCATTTGACTCATAGCATGCTAACTGGAAATGATTCGTATCTTGACTACACTGGTAATGTTCATTACACGAACAGTAGCCAGTAGCTATTGATGTCTTCTTTTAATTTAAAATTTAAAGATGTAATAACAACTCAATAATAAAACAGGCAGGAAACTATTATTATGAAAAATATACTCCCACTCATGTGGGTAATTATACTAATGTTCGTGATCTCCCAAGGCGTTAGCGCCAAAGGAAAAAAAGAAATCCCCAAATCAGAGTATGGCTCCTACATTGTTATTATGGACCTGAACCCTGCAATTGCTTATGAGGGCGATATCAAGGGCTTTAAGGCCACTAAACCGGGCAAAAATAAAAAGATAAACCCCAAAAGCGCTAATGTTCGTAAATACACCAGCATGCTCAGCAAGACCCACGACGCGGCTCTTGCAAAGGCTAATGTCAAATCTAAAGACAAGGTGCATGACTACGGCATCGCTCTTAACGGCTTTAGTGCCAAAATGACTCACGAGCAAGCCGTAGCTCTTTCCTCGCAGGATGGTGTCGCGAAAGTTATGCCCGATGTATTGCGCCAGAAGATGACGGATAACAGTCCCAGTTTTCTTGATTTAGGTGGTCCGGCGGGTCCCTGGCTTAAAGGTTATGACGGCGAAGGCATCGTTATCGGCGTAATTGATACCGGAATCTGGCCAGAACATCCGTCGTTTACTGACGACGGATCTTACAGCACCCCCCCTATTTTACTTGATGACTCGCGTCCAAATTGCGAATTTGGCAACACGGGACACCGTCCAGATGATGTTGCCTTCAGCTGTAACAACAAACTGATTGGTGCCAGACAGATGCTGGACACTTATCGCCTTATCGTGGGCGCAACGAGTGATGAGTTTGACTCTGCTAGAGACGAAGATGGACATGGAACTCATACTTCTTCAACATCAGGCGGAAATGCAAACGTCCCAGCGAATATGTTAGGCAATGACTATGGTCTGATTTCAGGCATTGCCCCAAGAGCTCACATCGTTATGTATAAAGGGCTTGGTGATCTGGGCGGTTTTGGATCTGACCTAGCAGCTGCTATTGACCAGGCAGTAGCTGACGGTGTAGACGTTATCAACTACTCCATCGGATCAAGTAGCTTTGCAATCGGTCCCGATGATGTTGCCTTTTTGTTTGCCGAGAATGCCGGAGTGTTTGTTGCGACATCGAATGGTAACAGCGGTCCAGCCCCAGCTACAACAGGTTCCCCTGCCTCAACACCGTGGGTAACCTCTGTGGGTGCCAGCACCCAGAATCGAACTTATCAGGGCTCGGCCTCTTCAGTCGGAGAGTGGGAATTTTTTGGAGCTTCAATCACTGCAGGCACCGCTGAATTAGCACTAATCGATTCTGCAGAAGCGGGGAGTGAACTATGCATTCCCGGTGTTTTAGATCCAGTGGCAGTGGCCGGGAAAATTGTCCTGTGTCTTCGGGGGGCTATTGCCCGTGTAGACAAAAGTAAGGCAGTAAATATTGCTGGTGGCGCAGGCATGATCCTCTACAATGCCAACGACGACGAGAGTCAAGTTACTGATTCACACTGGGTTCCCTCTGTGCATATCAACAATACAGACGGTCTAGTTATCAAAGGCTATATCTCTAACGATGCCTCAACTGCGGTTGCCCAAATAATGGGTGGCACCTATACAGAAATAGACGCACCTTCAATGGCTGGCTTTTCATCTCGAGGCCCCAACCTGTTATCTGGGGATATTATCAAACCAGACGTAACAGCTCCCGGTGTTAACATCATTGCGGGCCAAACACCCGCATCCGAAGGCCGTGGTGAACTGTTTCAGATGATATCCGGAACGTCCATGTCCAGCCCTCATGTGGCTGGTTTGTTTGCAATGATCAAACAAGCTCACCCTAACTGGTCGCCATCTACCGCCAAATCGGCCCTGATGACCACCGCGTATCAGGATGTGATGAAGGAAGACGAAGCGACTCCAGCTGATGCGTTTGATATGGGCGCTGGTCATGTTAACCCCGGCGGCAAAGCAAACAAGGGATCGATATTTGAGCCCGGCCTTGCCTATCAAGCAGGTTTGTTCGAGTATGCAGCTTATAGCTGTGGCGCCGAGCTCGGCATATTTAGTCCGGGAACCTGCGGCTTTTTGGAATCCTTAGGGATTCCTACTGACCCGGCTAATCTCAATCTGCCTTCTATCGGTATAGCCAATGTTATCGGCAGCAAAACCGTTTATAGATCTGTTACTGGGGTCGCCAAAGATAGCGGTTGGAGAACTTACAGCGTTGACGTTGATGCTCCTGCTGGATATGAGGTTTCGGTGTTGCCAGCCAGCATAAAACTTAAATCCGGTATGTCGGCAACTTATGCAGTTACCATTACCAACACGGCATCTCCTGCAGGCGAGTGGGCCCACGGCTCCATCACTTGGAGAGATTCAAATGATCATTATTCCGTGTACAGCCCAATTGCAGTCAAGGGGGCTCTATTTGAAGCACCTGCTAACATCACTGGAAGCAGTGAGACTGGCAGCGCAAGCATTGACGTGACTTTCGGCTACACTGGTGATTACACGGCCAGCGGCTATGGTTTGACTGCAGCCACTGTTGATATCGACAGCGTTGTTCAGGATCCGGATCAAATATTTGACCCAGGCGATACATTCTCTAACGCACACGCTATTGTAGTAAGTGGTGCGGCGTATTTACGAATTGCGATCCCCGGCGTAGCTGATCCGAACGCAGATCTGGATATATTCCTTTTGGACTCTGTTGGTAATATCGTTGGCGTGAGTGCCAATGGTGGTACCGATGAGTTGATTGAAATGGAACTTCCAGGAGATGACACCTACACCCTTTGGGTTCACGGTTGGTCTGCCCCAGGCGGGAGCACTGACTATGAACTTTACAGCTGGGTAGTTCCCATGGCTAGCGGCAGTCTGACAGTTGCCAGTGCACCCAGTTCAGCAACATTGGGTGCGACGGAGACAATTGGCGTAGACTGGACCGGTGCAACCAATGGAAAATGGCATTTTGGAGTAATAGGTCACTCTGACGCAGGAGGCCTGATAGGCGCTACCTTAGTTGAAGTAGATAACCGCTAGTTAACAACTAACGGAAAGTTGAAAGGCCCTTTATGGGCCTTTTTTTATGTTTGCTCAGCGAAGTTGGCAAGGGCGTTACTGGCTGACGGTGAGTCTGAAGGAAGTCATAGGAGGATAGAGGTACACAACTAACCGTAATCTGTTTCGGCGGTATTGGTGGGTAAGCCACCATAATAGCGCGAAGCCCTATACTTAGTCAGACCAATCTGTGTTTGAGGGTAGAAGCATAAACGGCTAGCGCATTTTAATCCCAGATTCTAACAGGTTTGAGCGATAATCATCGTCAAGCCCTGCCATTTTCTTTTTTCTCGCCATACTAACTAACTTAGTCGTATCTTGTTTAAATAGTGTCATCGCTATCTTTCGCATTACATTAAATACATGAGGACCTTGCTTTCTACATATTCTCGATTCATCTACTCTAAAGGTCATATCAAGCATCCAATGTATACTTTCAACTTGCCAATGACTACGAACCGCATTGAGCGCTTGCACTACGTGCAAATCTAACGAGCTAATATTCCAACGGGTTTCTGCTGTATCTTTGCCTGTTGATTTATCATGAACTTGAGTGTGAACTTTAATAATGCTTTTCAGTCCAGACCGTCGATAAGCTTTTGCCAACCATTTTTTATCAATTAGCGTTCTGAGATGTATTCCCACTAGCAGCTTTGAGCTTTCAGAAGACATATGTTTCACTTAACCAAAATACCCCAATGACTGGCAACAACGCCACTAAAGCGGTCATAGAGCCTTTAAATTAAGAAGTTTCTCCTCCAGCATTGCAACCATTAGTTAGTTTCATAATTGTCTAAAAATTGAATCATACCTTTTAAGGTGCTACTTTAATCTAACAAAGAAAAACAACTTAAAATTACAGGGAATATGAAGTTTTTTACTGAATTAAAACGTAGAAATATCTTTAAAGTAGCGAGTGTTTATTTACTCACCACTTGGCTAGTGTTGCAAATTATCGCTGTTATCTCCCCCTCTCTTAATCTACCTATAATGTTTGGAACAATCGTTACTGTTGTTCTTATTATTGGTTTTCCTATTTCGTGCGTAATAGCTTGGGCATTTGAACTCACCCCTGAGGGTATGAAGTTCACTAAAGATGTCGAGGAAGATGAATCTATTCGTCAAGAAACAGGTCAAAAACTCAATGCATCTTTAATGTTTATAATAGCTCTGTTAATAAGTTTTATTGTTTATGACAAGTTTTTTACTTTTCAAATCAATGAAAAATTAGACTTAACCATTGCTGTATTACCTTTTAAAGATATGAGCCCTGGAGGGACTCAACAGTATTTTGGTGACGGTATTGCCGAAGAAATATTAAACTCATTAACAAAAATATCTAGCCTTAAAGTTATAGCTAGAACATCCTCCTTTCAATTTAGAAATGAAAAAAAGGATATTAACCAAATTGGAAAACAATTAGGTGCTCAGTTTATTTTAGAAGGAAGCATCAGAAAATCAGAAGACAAACTAAGAGTTACTGCTCAGTTAATTGATGCGACCACCCAGCATCACATATGGTCGGAAACTTACGACAAAAAGTTAACAGATGTTTTTGTTCTTCAGGATCAACTCACATTTGCTATTACTCAAGCATTGAAGCTCAACATCCTTAAAGGTGACCTTCAAAGTTCTGCTTTAGCAAAATCAGATAATCCCGAAGCCTATAAGCTTTATCTAAAATCATTACCTTTATTTCATCAACGTACTCCTTCAGGCATAAAAGATGCCGAGAAGTTACTGGAAAAAGCCATTGAACTAGACCATGATTTTTTATTAGCTAAGGCTCAACTTTATAACCTTTATGCAAGATATAATCGTTACATAAGAGCATTAAATATTGAACAGCAAAAAAATGCTGAACTATTGATTAGAGATTTACTATCGTCTCCAGAGAAGTTTGCTGAAAAAAGTATGGCCATTGGCATGTGGCTTTCAGGCGAGGGTTATAACGTTCAGTCTATTGAGTATTTTAAACATAGTGTTAGTGAGTTCCCTTCAAGCAGTGAGTTAAAGTTTATTTATGCTTATTACGCCAATATATATTCGCACTTGTCTAGGAATGACATTATTGAAATGCATAAAAGTGTTTTATCTAAAGACCCCTTAAATACCTCTTCAAGAAGCAATTTGATGAGCCTTTATCAGAAAGAAAACCGTCTAGCTGAGATGAGAGAGGTAATAGATAAAGGCAGAGAATTACAACCTCAACATATACAAAGTATTAGGGATGAGATATTTGGATTGATTGCTGAAAATAATATTTCATCTGCTTTTAAAATCATAAAAAAATCTAATGATGATAATTTAAAATACTATAGAAATTCTTTAGGTTCTTTTTTCAATGAGATTACTTTTGAACAGGCTTTGAAAATTGGTGACGATTACTTGATAGCAGTTGAGTTGGCAAAATTAGTGAGAGATAAAGGAATACAATATCAAGAAGTAGACTTTGGTCATATGGATAATTTACGAACAAAATCAATTACATTATTTAGCAAAAGTTTATTAGGTGACATCAAAGATGTGAACAGCTATGTTGAAAATGAGCAACACTTTGTAGGTTTCATTGAAGGTGTTATCCCTAATCTAAACAATAAACTTGATTATAGTATTTATGCTATTTACTTAAATGAAAAACTCAAAAATAGCATGGATTTTGAAAGCTATAATCAAACCTTAATTGAGCATGGCTATGAAAATTGTAATGGCTATCCTGCTTTAGTTGAAAAATGTTTTACTTACAACATTTTGTCTGGTCAATATACAGCAAAAGAAATAGTCGCATTAATGCTAAAAAACAAAGGAGTGATAATATTACCTATAAATATCGCAATGCTGCCGCTTATAGAAACTAACTATTGGTATTCAACAATTGCAAACGAACCAGAATTTATAAATTTAGTTAAGAGTGCTCTAAAGAACTAAACTTAGTGCCATAAGAATGACTTTATAACCACCTACTCTTAAGGTGAAATTGCAAAATAGCGGTATTAAAGTCTGAATTGATGAACGCTATAGACTCAAAGTTAACATCAAGTGATGGAAGTTCAATGGCAGCTTAGAGCCTTGAAGTCATCCCAATGCAACTTCGCGACTGACGGCAATGGTAGCTTAGTTAACATAGAGGCTGAATGACTTATTGGTAAAAAGTCATCATCAAAAGCTTAAAGTTTTTATCTATGGGGAACGTCAACTATCGGGAAGCTGCTAGAGGAATGTGATTGTTAAGCCATTTCCGCTGTAGATCAAAACATACAAAAATTTTCAAATACTAATGTCTTCATCACGCCCTGAGTCTTTCAGTCAACTATTTTTAACAATAATAGTGGCGACTCTCTATCTCTGAGTGACTTCAGATATTTCGTTTCACTATAGTTCGTTCTCGACTTCCAGCAACGAAATAAAATCCGGATCCACTTAAACGCTAATGACCTTACCGCCGACTGATGAGAATTCCCCTTCCTTCTTTGTTGGGTGTAATACAAACCTGCCCAATAAGATGAATGAACGGTTTTAGCTGACCATTCTATAAATGATTGTCGAAGGAATGTTGAGCATTGCCAGCGCCAATGTACCCATGATTTTTGTCCGCTTCTGACGGTTACAGGAGCGACGCCAGCGTACATTTGTACTTCTGATGCAGTCGTAAACCGATCTCTATTTTCACCAAAGGCGACGAGTAACCGTGGTGCCATGCAAGGGCCTGCACTCGGTAAAGATTCAAAGAACTCTGCATCTGGTTGTTCATGAAATAACTTGTCTATCTCGATGTCGAACATGCCAATAGCTCTAACTGTTGTTATTATTTGATCTGAAATTGATATTGCTAGAAGCTGATGTGAATCAATTATAGCGGTATCTTCGGTGATGTATTGAGCATGATTAATGATCTCAATCCGCTTTTCAATTAGTGGCACTGAGCGCCCACCAGCAGCTAAAAAGAACTTTCTTATGGTATCCGCTCTTGCTCTTTTCAACTTTTGCAAACTAGGCCAGCGATGAATAAAATTGCAAAACATTTCCGAATCTCGATGGCTAAACATCTCTAATAATTGAGGAAAGTATTGTTTAAGGACGTATATCAATCGATTCCCAAAACGTCTTCTATCCTCAACTAATCGGCGTCGTTGCTCCACCAGGTACATGAGCTTCCGTATTGGTGTACTTTGTAAAGCAAGGGGTTTGATTTTTTTAGGGTAATTAATCATTAAATCCAAAGCTAACTCAGCATCTGTTGGATCATCTTTAGCTTTGCTCGGTGTAAATGCTTCACGATATTTAGCTAGCAGCAAGGGATTGATAGGGAAGATTGTGATGAAGTTGTATTTTTGCAAAGCATACACAATCGGTCCTTTTGTCAGCTCAATAGATATGGCCAGTTGCCCTCCAAATCGTTGATGTAAAGACTGTACCCAGTCATCTATTTTTTCTGGTGAGTGAGTTAAAACTCCAAATTCACGGGTCGATTGATTGACACCTTGAATACAAAAGTCGTGTTTTTTATCTGCCCAATCAATACCTATATGAGCAGTAAATTCAGTAGTGAACGTAGTCATATTACCTCCTAAACATTAAGGCGTTCAGTCAGTATGCTCAGCTCTTCGAAAGCAATATAGCCAGTAATGAATGGTACAAGCCCTGAGTATTCGTTATTGAGCTTAAGCGTACCTAAAACATCGAAAGCAAAGGAGTAAACATTTAATGTTATGTGGCAATTATTCGTATGAAATAGGCACTTACCTGAACAGATTAAGTATGGTCTTTATCAGGAGTTAAAGACTATATTGTGGCATAAGTCTATTTATTTTTCGATGTTGGCCAAACAAAGGAAGCGGGCTTGGTGGAAGTCGTTTCTGCTACTGCTGTATTCTGGGCGAGTATCCCCCTGATTAATTTCCCCGTTTCTTTATGCTTACTACAAAATGTTTTTAGATATAAAATTTCAACTCTACTGCGTGCCCAAGGAGTTGTACGCAGAAATTTCAAACTTGATTTAAGACGCGGTTTATTGGTGAAACAACGAATGTTAAGTAACTCACCCATCTTATCCCAACCAATTTTCTTCTCCAGTTCGGTTAGAATCTGTTCAAGTTTCACGCCGTGTAGCGGATCATTACTATTATTCATAGTCTACCTAAAATCAAAAAAGAGCATTGTAACAAGTTTCCTAAATATTGACAGACTTATGCGTTTAACTCAGGTAAAAGTGCACCAAGAACTTTATGGAACAGTTAATGTCCCCAGTGAGCTTGAAGCGGACCTTAGGATTAACTAGTTGCTAGCTTCCACTAAGCGTATAAAGAAGCCCTTTATTATAATTATTTCCCCCAAGATAAACGTTAACTCAACCCTATTATTTTAGAGTTTTTTTAGGATTAGAGTCACAATTTATTTGAATATATCCACCACCATAAAATGGTGACAGCATTAATAATTAAAGTTAATCCCCATTAATCAAGCTATTATTGGTCATAGTGTTAATAATAAAGTTTGCATGGCTTAGTATTAACAAAAAAATAAAAACCTATCAGGAGTAAGCGATGTTAGAAATGGCTGTGATATATCTCGCCGCGGCAATAATTGCGGTGCCCATAGCAAAGCGTGTCGGCTTAGGCTCCGTACTAGGTTATTTGCTAGCTGGCATTTTGATTGGACCATTTTTATTGGGGTTAGTAGGCGATCAAACTGATGTAATGCATTTTGCCGAGTTCGGTGTTGTGATGATGCTATTTTTAGTGGGCCTTGAATTACAGCCTTCTCGTTTGTGGAAGTTAAGACACTCCATTATTGGCTTAGGCGGCTTGCAAGTTGTGGTGACAACCCTATTAATTTCTGCGGCCTGCTACACCATTTTGTCACTGGCATGGCAAACCTCGCTTGCCATAGGCTTAATGTTGGCACTTTCATCAACCGCCATTGTTTTGCAGACATTAAATGAAAAAGGTTGGATAAAACAAGAAGCGGGTCAAAACGCCTTTTCAGTCTTACTTTTTCAAGATATTGCTGTGATCCCCATTTTGGCATTAGTCCCTTTATTAGCATTTAGTGACAACATTAGCGACTCAGGCTCTCACGGGAACTTGATTGAACATTTTCCGGTGTACATTCAAACAGCGATATCAGTCGGTGTGATTGCCGCCATTATATTGGCTGGTAAGTATGTTTCAGCACCTTTATTTCGTTATATCGCCGAGACACGCTTACGAGAGTTGTTTACCGTCTTTGCTTTGTTTCTTGTGATAGTGATTGCGGTAATCATGCAAAAGATAGGTCTATCACCTGCCCTAGGAACATTTTTAGCCGGTGTGGTTTTGGCCGAAAGTGAATTTAGACATGAATTGGAAGTAGATATTGAACCGTTCAAAGGGCTTTTACTTGGTTTGTTTTTTATTACTGTCGGTGCATCAATAGACTTTCCATTATTGTTTGAAGAGCTGGGTTTAGTGACATTGTTAGTGGTGTCATTAATTGCTATCAAAGCGGCTGTTTTATTCTTGCTATCTATTTTATTCAAAATGGAAAAAAAGCAAAAACTGCTCTTTACACTTGCCTTAGCGCAAGGGGGTGAGTTTGCTTTTGTACTGCTATCACTCACCTCTTCCTTACAAATACTCACGCCAGAACAAAGTAAAATTACTACCTTGGTAGTCGCCATTTCTATGCTGATGGCGCCTGTTTTATTGATATTCTATGAAAAAGTACTCGATAAGGAAGCAGAAAATGCTAGAGAATTTGATAAACCAGAAGATATTGAAGCAACAAAAAGCGTTATCATTGCCGGTTATGGTCGTTTTGGTCAAATAGTCGGTCGCCTTCTTGGCTCTCAAGGCTATCACTTATCTATTCTAGACCACAGTCCAACGCAAATAGATCTGCTGAAAAAATTTGGTAATAAAGTCTTTTATGGCGATGCCGCTCGAAAAGACTTATTAGAAGCTTCGGGCGCGCAAGAAGCACAATTATTAGTAATAGCCATTGATGATGCCGATAAAATCATTGAAATAGCCCAGCTTGCTCAAAAACATTATCCTAATTTACAAATTGTCGCCCGTGCGATTGATCGACATCATGCCTATGAGTTAATGCGTATTGGGGTAAAAACCATTAAACGAGAAACGTTCGAGTCAGCCTTAGGCTTAGGTGTTTCAGCGCTAGAATTACTCGGAAATAGCCAAGAAAGTGCTAAACGTGCAGGTCAATTATTTTCAGAGCATGATAGAGAATCAATGCATGTTTTATCTGAAGTATGGGGTGATGATCATAGTTATGGGGTTGCCGTTAAACAACGTATGGAACTGCTTAAACAAGTACTCGTCAGCGATGAAGAAGAGCAAAGTAAAATACAGACTTGCCAAAAATCACCTGAAGCCTAAGTGTAAATGGCATAAAGAAAAATGGTGGCATAACGAGCTTTTTAAGTTCGATTATTAGCACTGGCATAACAGCCATGTGCTAATAATCAATGATATTTGCAAAAGCTAAGCTCTTAATAAAATGTTTACTGCTGTCTTTTATACATCAGCCCTACATAGCGTTTAATTTCCGAGTCGAAATTATCATATAAGGGTCTATATAGTGGTCCCAGCTTTTCACTAACATCTAGTATAATTTCATTAGGCTTTTTATTCTCTTGGTAACCCTCTTTTACAAGTTTCCAAACACCCGCAACTAAATCAGCATCGCGTTTCACCGATTTGCCTGTCGTCGCTTCACCATGTCCCGTTAAGACAATTTCAGGGTTCAACTTTACTACATCATTAAGAGTATCAATCAAGTTAGGTACATCACCATGGTAAGTAAGAATCGGCATCCATTGCGAACTCAAAACATCTCCACCAAATATAATTTTCTGTTCGGGTAACCACATTAAAACATCACCTGGAGAATGTGCATCATTTGAGAAAATGAACTCAACATCCACTCCACCAAAATTACGCTTTTCTCCTTGAGCCAACAATAAAGATGGATACACAACATGAGTGGAACCAGTCGCCCCTTCGGTCATGCGAGAAAAAGCATCTACCGGTCCTTGTCCGTCTTCGTTCATTATTGTAACCGCTCGAGCACTTGCAATTATCTCAGCGCCCGTATCTGTAAATCCTGCATTACCCAACCAATGATCCGCATGACTATGGGAGTTAACCACCCAACGAACCGGCTTCTCCGTGACTGATTTAATCGCTTTTTTAATTTCGTTACCAATGATTTCAGAAGATCCTGTATCAAATAACAGCACTCCTTTTTCGGTAACAACAAAATGACTATTGGAATTCCAGCCTTTATTCTCAGGTGTTGGTAAACCAAATGATGGTGAAACGATACTATAGACATTATCGGAAATCGGTGTCACCGAAAAATCAAAGCTCTCATTTTTTGCCCATGCACTATTGAACGTTGAACCAATCAGACAAAGAGTAATTATAATTTTTTTAAAGGTTTTCAACATATATTCCTACTTTAATAGGTGACTGTAGTAGATGACTTCGTCGATAATTTTAATCGCGTGTATTTCTATACTCGTTACCAATTAAGTTATAGCGTATTGGCTAACTTACATTTTTATAACAAAGCATCAATTTTAAATAAACGTCTTTGAGATGAACTAGCGACTTTCTAAGTTGAAAGCTAAATTAATGCTGACAAAAGCCAACAAAACTTCCTCATGAAATCCTAGAATACTGACTAGAATATTCTTACTGTTATCATCTTTAACTAAAGAAATCGTACAAAAAATAACCTACAATTAATACTATGACTTGGAAGCTCGGGATTATTTACCCACCCCTAACGCTGAGGTTATCGAATATGAAACAGTCTATGAAGTATATTAAGGTGATTGAAACGGTAGAGGTCAATGGCTGCTACTTAAAAGAACATCGGCACCACAGCGAACGCCGTAACATGTTAAAGCTACATTTTATTTACTACGAAAGACGGTCACACAATCGCCGCGAACAATCACTCGAACTCGATATCGAGGCTTAATTATTTTTAAAAGCCAAAATGAAAAGCGGCATGGTCATTAACCATTACCGCAGTAGATCCTAATTCGCTGGCTTGTTTCTATTTTTACTCAATGCCGTAACACTTGAACCAATCACTAAAATGACGGCACCAATGATACTGAGTGTATTTAGTGGCTCTATAGCTATTGCTTCAGGCAAAATGTAGTTGGTAAGTTGCATAAACATTAACGTTAATAACGGTGTTACTGCTAACGTTGCACTTACTCGTGATGCTTCCCAATGCTCAAGAGCTTCCGCAAAAGCACCATAGGCCACAAGGGTATTTGCCCCACAAAAAATTAACAGTAACCAGCCGATAGTATCTAACTCTAATACTAACGAAGGTACAGATGATGGTAAAAACACCAAGGTGCCCGATAAATAAATGAGTATCATGATTTCTTCTGAGGCAAAATGTTTCAACAATTGTTTCTGCGCTAGTGCATAAATAGCCCACAGAATTGCTGCAAGAATAATGAAGAAGAGACCAAGCGCATAATCACCATGAAAATTAAGTAATTGTTCAAAACGTTGATTGAAAAATAACAACAGTCCTAAAAAGAACGTTAATAAGCCCACTTTTTGCTTGGTATTAAATGATTCTTTAAAAACACAAACACCGCCGATAAGTAATAACATTGGGGCTATTTGAATCATAACCTGCGTGCTTTCAGGCGATGTCAATTCCAGTCCCATCATATACATAATGTAATTTGCTAATAGGCCAACGATGGTCAGTGTCATTAACACCATTATTCGTCTATTTTTTAGCGACGATAATGAAGGTAAACGTTTAGTGACTAATAGATACCCGCCTAAAAATACTGCAGCAATAAGAAAGCGATACCAGGTAATGGTGTTTACATCCATATACTGTAAAAGCCCTTTTAAGGCGATAGGCAAAATGCCCCATAAAATCGCCGTAGTAAGAGATAAAAACAAACCCAGTCGCCATCGACCACTAATTTCATGCATAGAAAAACACTCAGTTAACAACGCTAACGTTAGCACTGCTTTCAAAAATGTGGATTATCTAGAAACTCGATAGCAAAAGCTATTATTTTTAAGCCTTGTTTGCATTTAAAAATAGAACATCATTATTTTTATCCTCGATGGAGCAAAAAAACATCTAATGATGCAATATGAGTAAATTGCGCTGTGTTTCTTATGTTCGCAAGAATCGGGTTGAGTAATAAACGACCTTAGTTAAGAATGAATACATTATCGTGTTTTGGAATGTATTATGTCTCTAACGAGATTACTCAGTTTAGGCGGTTTGTGGGACGGTACTTGCGTACAGGTTTTCTCCAACAACTACTTTTAATAAAAAGGGACTGAAAAATGGATAACTTTGAGTCACATCGTCACTACCAAATTGTTGAAAAAGCGATACAGTTCATCAATACGAATTTTGATAAACAGCCGACACTTCTAGATATTGCTGGTTCGGTACATATGAGTGAACATCATTTACAACGAGTGTTTTCTCAGTGGGCAGGCATTTCACCTAAACGATTTTTACAGTTTATTACTAAGCAAGCGGCTTTAGACGCTTTACAAAACACCAATAACTTACTTGATGCAAGCCATAGCATAGGACTCTCTGGCTCAGGAAGATTACATGATCTTTTAGTAACATGCGAAGGCATGACACCCGGTGAATTAAAAGGAGGTGGTGAAGGTGTGATGATTCAATACGGTGTTTGTTCAACTCCTTTTGGTGAGGCAATTTTAGCTTGGACGTTAAGAGGCGTTTGCTATCTTCAGTTTATAAAAGATAAGCAACAACCAGTGATTGATGAGTTATATCGACAATGGCCCAACGCCAGTATTACCCCCAATAGAGAAGAAGCGGTGCAAATGGGCAACGGCATTTTTTCATCATCGCTTGAACGAGGAAAAATTCATTTATTACTCAAAGGAACGAACTTTCAAATAAAGGTTTGGGAAGCATTAATTAATACTCATTCTTCACAACAGCTTTCCTATTCACAAGTTTCACAACTAATCGACTCTCCAAAATCTGCCAGAGCCGTAGGTACTGCCCTCGCAAACAATACCATTGGTTACTTGATACCTTGTCATCGTGTCATAAAAAATAATGGCGAAATTGGCAATTACCGTTGGGGCATTGAACGTAAAACTGCCATGCTTGCATGGGAGCGAGCTTCATTAGAAGAGTCTAGTTAACTATTGCTTTAATTTTAGAGACAGCAAGGTAGCCATTGCAACAAATACACTTGATATCCACAAACAAGCTTCCAAACCATAGTTTTGATATACCCATCCTGACAGCACGGTACCTATTAACCTGCCCATGGCATTAGCCATATAATAAAAACCAACATCAAGGGATACACCATCACTTCCAGCATAACTAACGATAAGATAACTATGTAGGGAAGAATTGATAGCGAAAACTGCACCAAAGATGAGTAATCCGATAATAAGAGAAGCTTGCACGTGAAAATTGAAATGTAATGCCAAAGCAATAGCCGCAGGTATTAGGGTTAAATAACTCGCCCATAAGAATGCATCTCTGCCCGTAGGAGCGTTACCTTGTTGTATTCCGCTGCCCTTACCTGTCGTTTTTGAGGTACCTCTATTTGTAACTAATGGCGCAGCAGATTGACCGAGACCGTACCCAATGATCCAACTTGCCATAAACCCACTAACGGCCCAATGGTCCCAATCAAAAGATACCGCTAAAAACACAGGTAATGCGACAACAAACCAAACATCTCTCGCGCCAAATAAGAACAGTCGTGCAGCAGAGAGTATGTTGATTGACGCACTTTTAGAGAAAATATCTTTAAATTTAGGTTTGTTTTTCGCTTTACCTAAATCTTCTTTCAATGCGAATAAACTAAATAGCCACACTATAGTTAATAGTGAAGCCATTAAAATAATTGCACCGTTGAATTCAAGTAAAGTAAGTAATAATCCACCTAAAAAGAACCCAACACCTTTTAAGGCGTTTTTAGAGCCAGTCAGAATAGCAACCCATTGATAGAGCTTACCTTCTGCTCCTTCAGGCACCAGTAATTTAATCGAGCTTTTAGCACTCATTTTATTCAAATCTTTAGCAATACCTGACAATGCCTGAGCAACCATGACATAGATAACGGTTAGCATTTCAGCAGGAACGGCCAACATAGCCAGCGCGATTATCTGCAAGGCTAAACCAATATTCATGGTTTTATTTAACCCAAGCCTTGCGCCTAACCACCCACCAATAAGGTTAGTGATAACACCAAAGATTTCATAAAATAAAAACAGCATGGCAATATTAAACGGGCTGTAACCTAACTGATGAAAATACAGCACAACAAGCATGCGTAACGCGCCATCTGTTAAGGTAAACGCCCAATAATTACCTGTTATCACCAAGTATTGCTTCACTTGATTAGACAATGCAGGTGATAACCCTTTGAGTGATGAAAGCCCCATTATTAATTAAACCTTGTCCGCCAGTCCAACCATAAGAGCCAATTCGGCTGTTCTATTTGCATAACCCCATTCATTGTCATACCAAACATAGAGTTTTACTTGAGTGTCATTTACAACCATCGTAGACAAGGCATCAATAATGCTTGAACGCGGATCCGTTTTATAATCAATTGACACCAACGGACGTTCTTCATATCCCATAATGTCTTTTAACTCACCTTCAGCTGCTTCTTTAAGTAACTGATTCACTTCTTCAACGCTTGTGCCTCGAGCAAGCTCAAAAACACAGTCAGTAATTGATGCATTAGCTAAAGGAACACGTATCGCATGACCATTTAACTTTCCTTTAAGCTCTGGGAATATATGCGTAATAGCGGTAGCAGAGCCAGTGGTTGTCGGAATTAAACTCATGCCACACGCACGCGCTCTGCGTAAGTCTTTATGGGGTGCATCTAAAATAGTTTGCGTATTGGTTATGTCATGAATAGTAGTCATTGAACCGTGCTTAATACCTATTTTCTCATGAATAACTTTTACCACGGGCGCTAAACAATTAGTGGTACATGAAGCCGCTGTAACAATAGGATGAATGGCTTTGTCATATAGCTCTTCATTCACGCCCATAACGATATTCAACACTCCTTCTTCTTTTACTGGCGCTGTCACCACAACACGCTTTACGCCTTGTGCTAGATAAGCTTCTAATAGAGTTTTAGTTTTTATTTTCCCCGAAGCCTCAATAACTACATCACACTGAGACCAATCAGTATCTGATGTGGCGGTGTTTTGTGTATATGAAATTGCTTTACCGTTTATAACGATTGAATCACCTTCATGCGTCGCCTCATGGTGCCAACGCCCATGGATTGAATCAAATGTCATCAGGTGTGCCATTGTTTCAGCATTTCCCGCTGGATCATTAATTTGAATGATTTCTATATCATCCCAATCAAATGCTGCACGCATTGATAAGCGTCCCATACGGCCAAAACCGTTAATACCAATTTTAATTGTCATAAACCTGTCCTAAATAGTGTGATAGAAATTATAAATAAAAAGTAAAATAATCAGACTGTACTGACTTTTTGTTGTTAATGAGTCGAGCACGACATTGATTAAATTATTTTCTCAACCATGATTCAATATCTTCCCTGTGCGGAATAGAGCCACTGTGTACATTTATTTCATCAATAATGACCGCAGGCGTACTCATTACGCCATACCCCATAATGACTTCAAGATCGGTTTCTTTAACTACGTGTACGTCTATATTTAATTCATTCGCTATTTTTGTAATTACTTCAACGGTTTTTGTACATTTAGCACAACCAGTTCCGAGTACTTTTATTTCTTTCATCATATTTTCCTTGTTGAATTTAAGCGTAAATAAAGGGAGTCAGATAATTAAAAATCCAACCAATTAATGTAAACGCAACGAGTAGAAGTACAAAAAGCACTGCCAATAATCGCCACTGCATTACTTGTTTTAACAAAATAAACTCAGGGAAGCTTGCAGCTACGGTACTCATGCAAAAAGCGAGGGTTGTACCAATAGGAAGCCCCTGTTTAATTAAACTTTCCATCACAGGAATAACGCCGGTAGCATTGGAATATAAGGGTATTCCAAGTAATACCGCAGAAGGAACTGACCACCATTGACCATTACCTAAATGTTCTTCAATCCAACCTTCAGGAACAAACCCATGTAAAGCAGAGCCTAGGCCTACACCAATAATTACCCACTTCCATACTCGTCCAAAAATTTCTAACATCTCCTCTTTTGCAAAAGTATGTCGCTCTTGTAAAGATAACTTTTTGATCTGTTTTGAGTTAACGGTAGAAGATAGGTTTTTACCACGTTCTAAGGCTTTTGCGGCAAAAGATTGCAACCAACGTTCGGCTTTAATCGCATCAAGGAATACACCACCTAAAATACCAACAGACATGCCAACAACGACGTAAAGTAGTGTGAATTTCCATCCTAATAAGCTGAGTAACAACAAAACAGCTACTTCATTAATTAACGGTGACGTAATGAGAAATGACATCGTTATGCCAACAGGAATACCCGCCGAGGTAAAACCTAAAAAGACTGGAATACTTGAACAGGAACAAAATGGCGTTATTGCGCCAAAGCTAGAGCCTAAGAGATAACCAACACCTTTATGCTTGCCTGCTAAATAATCACGAACACGTTCAACATTCATAGAAGCTCTTATCAGCGCAATAACGTAAATCATGACTAGCAATAAAAAGAATATTTTAGTGGTATCTTCGATAAAAAAATGAAGCGCATCACCTAACTTCGTTGATTTTGATATCTCTAGTACATCAACAACTAACCAGGTAGCAAAGTCGGTAAATACCTCAAACATGCGTTTCCCCAAACCAGCTTTGTATCTGATTAATAAAATAAACTAATGACAACATAACGGGCACTTTAATTAAATTATAATTGCTTAATAAATAATTTTTAGTTGTGAGGTTATACGGTAGTTTCATCCAATATATCCTTAAATAGTTATTTACAAAAATTTGCTCTATCAGGTCTATTTTGCATTTTAGCTAAACGCTGAAGTTCGTTATGTATCTGCGAAATATTATTTTCTGTCGTCTCTGCAATCACAGACTTAGCCCATAACGGCAGTTCAGGATTAATACGATAAAACACCCATTGACCGTGTTTTCTATCGGTAATAACCTTGGCTTTTTTAAGGACGGCAAGGTTTCGAGATACCTTAGGTTGGCTACCTTCTTCCATCGCTTCCATCAATTCGCAAACACAAAGTTCGCCATGATAATGCGTCAACATAAGTGCTTTTAAGCGAATATCATCGGTCAGGCATTTATAAAAAGAGATTGGTTCAAAGTCAGTGAGTTGGTTATTCACTTCCGTAATCGAATTTATTTGTGGAGTACTTTCCGGGCTAATAGCGTTTTTTTCTACCGATAGAAACATAGATAAACGGCTGTTAAGCTCAGTTAATGTGGTAGAAAATGGATTATTACCCGCGCGTTCTTTGGGATCGGGAAAATCCCATGCTAATTGCTTTACTGCATTAGGATAACTTCTACATTCGTTGTTTGCTTTATTACAGAGTGTAATGACGTAATCAAAAACAATACCTTCAAAGGTAGTTACATTTTTAGAAGCTAATCCCTTAGTATCTACGCCAAACTTTACTAATGCATCAATTGCTCGAACATCAACGGCATCAGGTTGAGTACCTGCACTATGAACTTCAAAGTGCTCACCCGCTTTATGTTTCAGTAATGCTTCAGCCATTTGTGATCTGGCAGAATTACCCGTACAAAGAAAAAGAACTTTTTGTCTACTTGTATTTGTCATAGAAAATTAAGCTAAAAACAACATACTAAATATTGTATATATGATTTTTCATATATACAAGCCATTTCATCCTTATTAGTATCGACCACGATAGAGTCTAATTAACTTTCATGCCTGTATACATAGCTCAGGGATGTCATCCTTGTGATGTACTCATCGGGGATCCAGCTCCTAAAAAAGGAGGGAACGTAGATCAGAAACTTCGAAGATGACGTTTACAGTAAGGTTCAGAGTTAACTACATAGGCATGTTAACTTTTGAAGCTATATCACCTTAGGGCCAAAAAAGCCCTTCTACAGGGCTTTGATTAATGGAGTAATGTTTGAAGGCAGAAAGCTTAGAGCTTAATCACCGCCATTTTATCCTGAGACATATCATGCATGGTATAAGCAATGCCGCCAGTATTATAGCCAGACTGTTTTCGCCCAGCGAAAGGCATCCAATCAACACGAAAAGCCGTATGGTCATTCACCATCACCGCAGTAGCATCCAATTCGCGTATTGCTTTGGTTGCGACATCGAGGTTTTTGGTGAACACCGCAGCTTGAAAGGCATAATCTAATGAATTAGCTTGCTCAATGGCATCATTGATATCGTCGTAACCATAAACACAAACCACAGGACCAAAGATCTCCATAGTCGAAACTTTCGCATCCGCTGGCGGCTCAAGCAGCACGGTTGGTGCATAAGTGCTCTCACCCAAGCGTTTACCTCCTGTAACTAAAGTTGCGCCAGCAGCTACGGCTTCATCAACCCACTCGGCAACGCGATCAACTTCTTTAGGGCGAATAAGTGGGCCACATTCAGTTTTCTCATCAATAGCATTGCCCACAACAAGTTTTGCAGCGCCGTCAGCCAACAATTGTGCAATAGCTTTGGCCATCTCCTTAGGCGCATAAATGCGTTGCACTGACACACACACTTGTCCTGAATGATAAAAGCCACCTTTAAGTAAACTTGGGATCATCGCTTCAACATCGGCACTTTTTTCGATAATAACAGGGGCAACTCCGCCATGTTCTAGCGCGCAACGTGTACCAGGTGCTAATTTAGAACGTAACATCCAACCAATTTTAGCCGAACCAATAAAGCTAAAAAATGCGACTCTTGGATCGGTGATCATTTTTTCAGAGGTTGGAATATCACAAGCAACAAAACGACACCACTGTGGAGGTAATCCTGCTTCATGCAAAATATCAACAAATGCTTTACAAGATAATGGCGTATCGCGTGCTGGCTTAACTAACACGGGACAACCTGCAGCAATGGCCGGAGCCACTTGATGAACAATTAAATTCAATGGGTGGTTAAACGCAGAAACAGCTACTACCACACCGATAGGCTCTTTGGTGGTAAAGGCTATTCTGCCCGCACCCGCTTGGGTTAAATCCATCGGGATTTGAGTACCGGTTAGTTTTGAAATCTCTTTTGCGCAAAGCTCTACGCCATCAATGGCTCTGGTGACTTCAACTCGCGCATCGACCAGCGGCTTTCCTCCTTCATTAGCAATTAAAAAGGCTAATTCATCGGCTCTTTCTGAAATCAACACCGCCACTTTTTTGAGAATACTGACACGCTCATATGCCGGGATCCACTGATTACAATCTTTATAAAGCTGATGAGCCGTTGATAAATATTTATCAATATCATCCCACATTACGGTTGCTAGAGACGCTATGTAAGCTTGATCATATGGATTAACAACATCGAGTGTTTCAGGTACCTTGTTATTTTCTGCTACATCATTTTGTTCTACATTGTCCATGATATATTTCCTTCAAAATTAAGTTAAAAATTGTTTGCCTCTTAAAAATGAAGCGTTATATCAAACAAACCTTTTTAGCCAATTCATCAATTAAAACTTTTTGATTCTCAGAGTAATCAACAGGTAACTCAACAAGATGAACACCCCCAGCTGAAAACGCTTTTTCATAAGTAGGAATAATATCCTCAGCTGACGTGACTCTATGCCCTGTTGCGCCATAACTTTCTGCGTATTTAACAAAGTCAGGATTATTAAATTCTAAGCCCCAATCAGCAAAACCAGCACTGGCTTGCTTCCAACGGATCATGCCATATGAATTATCATTTAAAACAGTTACTACTAAGTTCAATCCTAGACGAATTGCCGTTTCTAACTCTTGTGAATTCATCATAAAACCACCATCACCACATATCGCCATCACGCGTTGGTTTGGATTTAACATGGCAGCCATCATAGCTGAAGGTAAACCTGCTCCCATGGTGGCAAGTGCATTATCAAGCAATACGGTATTGGATTGATAAGCTTTATAATTACGTGCAAACCAAAGTTTATAAATACCATTATCTAAAGCAATGATATCTTGATCACCCATAACCTTTCTAATATCGGCAACAAAACGCTGAGGAATAATAGGAAAACGTGCGTCGTCTGCCCCTTCTTTAATATGTACATCAATGGCGAGTTTTATCATTTCAAAATAGCCTCGGTCAAACTCAACCTCACCGCCAAGTTTGTCTTTTAACGCATTAACGGAAGCGGCTAGATCGCCAATAATTTCTAATTGTGGAAAATAGACTTGATCAACTTGCGCAGATTTATAATTAACATGAATAACCTTCTTACCGCCCTCTTCCATAAAAAATGGCGGTTTTTCAATAACATCATGTCCGATATTAATAATCAAATCTGCCCGTTCAATCGCGCAATGTAAATAATCACCCGCCGATAATGCTGCAGTCCCTAAAAATAAACTTGAACGTTCATCCACAACCCCTTTACCCATTTGCGTGACAAAAAATGGAATACGGGTCGAATGGACAAAGTCACACATGGCTGCTCGAACATTTTGACGATTCGCACCAGCGCCAATTAATATCAATGGCATTTTAGCGGCCTTTATTAACGCAACAGCCTCTTCTAGTGGCACATTACTCGGGCTGGCATAATATCGTTTGTGCGGTGTCATCACACTTTCAGTGCAGTCTTCTGCAGCAATATCTTCAGGTAACTCTAACAACACGGCTCCCGGTCGCTCTTCTTCTGAAAGGCGAAAGGCTTCACGCACTAGGGAAGGAATAGTATCGCCATGTACAATTTGTTTAGACATTTTACAAATAGGCGCGAACAAGCCAACCACATCAATAATTTGAAACTGACCTTGTTTTGACTTTTTAATTGGCTTTTGTCCGGTAATCATCAGTAACGGCATACCACCTAAGTGAGCATAAGCTGCGGGGGTAGACAAATTGGTAGCACCAGGACCCAAGGTAGCCATGCAAACACCAGTTTTACCAGTAAGTCGACCATAGGTCGCAGCCATAAAACCCGCGCCTTGTTCGTGGCGAGTTAATACCAGTTTGATGGAAGATTTACGTAAGGACTCAACCATATCCAGGTTCTCTTCCCCGGGTACAGCAAAAATGTGATCTACTCCTTCAGCTTCCAATGCTTGCACAAATAAATCTGATGCTTTTTTCTTATTATTCTCACTCATAATTTTTCCCTAATCAGCCTACACATAGCTCATTAAATATGATGAACATTGCCTGACAACCCATTTAATGAAAACGTAATTTATACCCGTTACCATTCAAGATGCAGGACTTCAGTGGGAATTAAAATTACTTTAGACAAGGCAAATAATTTAAGCATAGTCATTCTATGGTTTGATTATTTAACGCCGTATAAAGTGACTTTAAACCCATCGAAGAAGCACTCTGAAACTTGCATCTTGATTGGTGACGGGTAAATACTTATTATAAGATTCTAGACCATAGAAAAAATGCTTCCATGAATATGGGTATTTAAGCGTTATATTTAAGGTAAATATTCAGATAATAAACGGACGTATCTAACTTAATAACTAGGTACTCGCATTGGAGGGTTCAGTGCGAGTATAGTGTTGGTGTAGTAATTTTATGTAAAGCACAACGGTTCAAGGAAAATTATTCAAATTAGCAGTATTTATATCTGCACAATAAAAAACGCCAAAAGAGGCGTTTTAAATAATGAACCTGAAAGGAACGTCACTATCATTATGAGTTATTAGTCACTCTATTTATCAAAGTCATTCCATTAATTAACCTCAAATGTTCTTACACCGTTAGCATCCGTGTCATTTTCCCATACTTCATATCTTGGGTTTTTCATGTCTTCAAAATACCAGATAGCCATCACTAAACGATTCTTATCGTTTGCAACGGTTAATGTGCCAGCGTAGTCACTTTGAATAGAAGTACGTAGTAAGCAGCTATTATAATTTACTTTAATACCCTCTTCTCCATCAGTAAAGTCGGTACACAATGATAAATAAGCATTGCGATTACCGTCATTCTTGTAACTGACCGCTAAGGCATATTCTGGCTTAAGAAGAAATTTTCTTGAGACAATAAGATCAGCCGTTGACTCATAAGTGGCATTCGGATCTGGCTCGACAATCGTGCTTACCACTGGAGGTTCAGGCACTTCGGCCACGGGCTCTTCAACTGCTACTACAACAGGATCAGGCGTCGAAGAATCGTCACTTCCACCTCCGCCACACCCCATCATTAGTAAACTCATTAGAAATATCGAAGTATTGTTAGTAAGTTTCATGGGTTTCTCCTTATTGTTTAAATACATTGTTAGTAGCGCTATTTTCAACGGTAAACCAATCTACATTTAATTCACCTGAAGAAGTAACGAAGCTATGAAAGTTTGGATAAGCATATTTAATATCCATATACTCTACTGGATGCTCCCACTCATAAGGAATGCTAATAGCCCACGGCATACCATTAGCATTAATAAAGTACTCTCCAATTTCAGCATTTGAAACATCATCGCCACGACCTAAGAAATTCGCTTGAAAGGCTTCTGTCGGTGCTTGATTTTTAAGGTGTATCTCAAACCTTCTACCCGGCGCCTCCCCAAATACGTAGTTTCTTTCTTGCCCTTCAGTAGAGAAGATAAAGGGGTCATAAGGGAAATCTGCTACATCAACTTTGTTTACATTAGCTTCCATAGGAATTTCCAATGAAAAGGTCATTTGAATGTTTGAACCACACTCCGCCTCTGTTCGATAATACTTACAGTCTTCACCGGCAGTAACAAAATCCCAGAGATCATTGGCGATAATAAAAATCGCTTCATCTCTATCTACTTCAAGTGGCGTAACACCTTGTTCAACTCCATTTATCTTGAAAATTAAACGACCAGTATCTACTTGATTTCGCAGTAATCCAGGTAGTCTAAAGGCAAAACCGTTACGGTAAGATGCTCCAATGGCTACGATCTCTCCTTCTATTTTAACGCGCATTAAAGTTCCTTCTACGTCGTATGATGACAGGCGATAATGCGCAACTAAATCATTCATATCGTAATCACCTACCAGTGGCCAATTGTCTTCAAAAGCCAGTGTTGCCCAACCGCCTGCAGAAGGATAATGAGTTGCGGTTACATCTTGCTCCGCAATATCAATGGCATAATCTTCCACTTCACCATCAGAAACACCACCAATAGGCGATAAAGATGCTTGAGAACTTAATCTAAATCGCGCCCAAGTTGAGCCGGGTTCACTCCAAGTTGGCACGTCGTAAGCAACAATATTACTGCCAGAACTCACCGCTTCTGCCGTTATAATTTGCTCATCAGCATCAAACGTTCCATCTTTATCTGAATCGATCCAAGCGTTCACAAAGCCATCTGCCGAAGAGGTGATATCAACAATCGAGGTTTTACCTGATTCAAGACCGGTTACAAAATCAATACCGTCATTGTCATTTACTCCAGAGCCATCGTCTGCGTAAGCATTCGGTTCACTCTCCACGGTTTCACCCAAAAATAAGGTACCGTCGCCTACATCATGGCGCGCACCATTATTATTTATACTAGAGCCATAAGAATCAGGGGCATCACCAAAATCGGTTGTAGGAGCATCAAGAGAAATAATAGGGGCAAGCGCACAACGTGCACCATCGTTATTACTAGAAGAAGGGCCATTTGCAAAAAATTCAGCTACTGGATAAGCCCAATTGGTATTAACTCTAAAAATTTTACCGTCATTGTTACGACTGATATATAAGTTACCGGTAACATCAAAATACACTGCACCAAATACACCGCCCTCACCCACGTTACTCAGTTTTACCGAAGTGCCCGCTTCAACATCAATCTTCCAAAGATTACCCCAGCGATCAACCGCGTAAGCAAAGCCGTTATCCGGATGAAAAGCCAAATCATAAATAGCGAGATTGAGGCTAGTGCCGCTAACAATATTCTCCATTTGCAAATAATCGTCACTGCCTTCATCTAATGAAACGCGATACAAACCATAATTACCACCAGGGCGATATAGATAATAAGCATCTTCTACCACAGCAATATCACCCACATAGAAACCTTTATCAGGAAGATTAGCTAGCGGGATAGGGTCGACCTGAAAATCAGAACCAATACGAACGATAGTGCCGTAGTAGTAATTGAATGCGTATAAATAGCGGTCATGCACACTAAATGCCAGTGCATTCATTTTTTGTTGGTTCCAGTCAACAGGTGACGATTTCTCGTAAAATCCCGTAGCAAGCTGAACACTATATAAGTTTGCTAACTTATCCTGAATTAAAAAAGCTTCTGCTGGGCACTCAGTAAAAGATTGTGCCTGTAAGCCAACGTTGGTCATACCTATGGCAAGAATAATGCCTTTAACTGTGTTTTTTCTGACTGAATTTAACATAGTGAACTTCACCTCTACATAAAATTTATTATTGCTATCTATGTAGAGAGCAAAAAGTGCACCAATAATACATAACTATAAAATTCAAACACTTACATAGTAAGTATGTATTAACTGAGTAGCAAGTTACTGAGGTTTTGCGATATGAAAATGCAAATTGCAAAATGAAACAATTAATCAGTACATAACTCGCGTTAATATAAGCATCTACATCGCCTATATTTTCTAAATTAGTACTAACCAATAATGATGACTGAATTGAACAAGCTGATAAAATTAAAAGACTTAGGTAACTTAACTAACAAAACAGTCCCGTTATTAAAAGCATTACCCGCTTTACCTCTCTTGGTTTTTTGTTTGTTTGGCTTTACAGCCCAAATACAAGCCAGTGTGATTAGTCCATTTACTACAAAAGCATTTAGTGACTTTCATCAGTGTGATAAAACGTTTGAATATGATGTTTACTTTCTTGGGGGAAAAGTGGGTTATTTACACCGAAAAATAATGTGGGATAACAGCGCAGCGGCTAGAAAAGCAACCGTAACGTCATTCGGTGAAGTGACTTTTTTTTGGCTTGATTCAAGCTACCAACAACAAAGCGCTATGTACTACTCACCTCAGTCTAATCACTTTTTAACCCCCAGTTTTTCACAAAAACTAACTGGCCTTAAATCAAGAGAAATGATCGCTGAGATGTCTGATAACGGGCTTTCATCAACGGTAACGTTAGATGCTGAAGTTTCTCACTACCAACATAAAAACGAAAATGAGAATAATCCTTTATATGACCTAGATACCTTAGGTGCACAAATTCGGCTCAATTTACTGCAAGGAAAGTCACGCTTTACCTTATTTCGCCAAGGGAGTAAAAGAATTGAACGTTATCAATTTGAAGTAACCGGACAGGAAATCATTGTGCATGAAAAGTGGGGGGAAATAACAACAACTAAAGTGGTTGAAGTAGGAGAACATGAAAATATCGTTTTATGGTTTTCGAGTCAACATGACCATCAACTGGTCAAGGCAGAATTGGATATGATATTTTCTCCAGTAGTCTGGTTATCTCACTTTTCTAAACAATGTGATTCATAGCAAAAACGTGAGCTTTATACCAATCAGATTAATTAATGGTTCAAATTTTAATGAGGGTAAATTTTCAAGAATAAGGCGCTTGATTGAGTAATAGCTGGCTATTGGGATTGAAAGCAACGATGTTATTGAATATTTAGACCATTTAAAGAGATCACTTAGTTAGTCTGATTGGTATTACTAAGTTCTTTGGTTGGTAATGGTCCAGACATCAACATCAAGGTTATTGTCAGCAATAGCTTTGTTTAAACGCTTTAAAAATCTATCTTTGGTTCTTGGATTAACAATTAAAACAATGCCCGCTTTTTTGCCTGTCATGGCTGAATAAAATAACGCCTGCCCTAAAGACTCAGCCCATTTTTTCCCCAATCATATTCAATCGCGTGGGTAGCCGTTAAACAATCAACCAGCGTTTTATCCGCTAAGACATGCTCAACCTCTCCCTGACAATAAGCATCAACAAAGTCTGCTTCATGCCATTTCCCTGATTTAGCTGTCTTTGCTTGAGCCAAAGAACACGTAGACAAAAATGCAATCACAGCGAATAGCTTGAATGATGCGACTAACACACGCGGTATAGAGGAAAATTGTTTAATCATTTATTGAATTCTAATCTTTTATTATTATTGTTACGTATTGATGTTCTGACTGAACGAAATTTTGAATACATCAAGTTCATTATTCGCTGCCTATTGTAACCTAGCGCACGGCCTTTGGCGCGGCTAATTCCAGCATAGGTTTACACTTTTATACACTTTGAGCTGTTATCTCACCATTGTGATGAAATTGTGATAATTCAGTGACCATATAGCGATATCAGTCATTTATACTTTAGGTTAAGTTTAACAAATCAATCGCTCTTCACTGGTTGAGTCAGGATAAAATTATGAAAAATATATTGTTCATCATAGCTCTCGCATTAATCTCGATACTTACCGTTTATGCTGTGGCACCAAAATCCACTGAGTATTCAACAACAAACTCAACGGTTAACTCAACCAATACGCAAAGTGATATCGAAAACATGATGCCAAAATCATCAAACTCAACAAAAGAAATGCCTGCAACCACGCATTTAGATAGCATCGTACTTGGTGCTGGTTGTTTCTGGGGCGCTGAAAAAAGATATCAGGCAATTCCAGGTGTTGTTGATGCTATCTCAGGTTATGCCGATGGTAAGAATGTCAGCGCTAGTTATCGAGAAATTACGCAGAGAAAAAATAAATACAATGAAGATAACCATGCAGAAGTCGTTAAGGTTATTTTTAATAGCGCAAAGGTTAGTTTGGAAACTATTTTACAAAGTTACTATGAGGGACACGATCCAACGCAGCTTAACCGTCAAGGCAATGATATTGGCACGCAATATCGTTCAACTATATTAACGAGTAATGAGCAACAAAATAACATTGCGCTAAAAGTAACGGCTCAGTATCAAACATTATTAAATGACGCAGATTTTGGAAATATCGCCACAAAAATAAGTTCACTTAGTAAGTTTTTTGAAGCTGAGCAATATCATCAGGATTATTTAGCCAAGAACCCAAATGGTTATTGTCCAGATCACTCTACTGGCGTTAAGTTTGATGCTGATGCCAGTAAAACGGGACTAGCCAGTCAAAAAATTGATAATACGCCCTTACTAACTGGCAAACATATTATTGTCATTGAATCAGAAAATTATTGCCCTTATTGTGAGAAATTCAAAAAGAACGTCGCTAATGATTACAAAGGTTCGATTGCAATAAACTTTCGTTTAGCTAGCCAACTTAAAGGCCTAACGATTAAGACTGAAACTTGGGCGACTCCCACTATTATATTTATTGAAGACGGTGAAGAGGTATTTGGTAAGCAAGGATACATGAGCCCTGACTATTTCTATAAAGCATTAGGCGCTTTTAAATTAGGGAAAAGTGAAGCCTTTAATGTCGCGTTTGACGAAGGTACTGATGGACGTTTTTGTAAAGAATATGAAATATTCAAGAACACTCCTGATGGCGTTTTTATAGATAAGCTAAGTGGTGCACCATTATTTGATACTGACGACCGTTTTAACTCTGCTTCTGGTTGGTTATCTTTTACTAAAGCAGTTGACGGTTCAGTTATTGAAAAACCTGATAACCGTTACGGTATGGTACGCACAGAAATTCGCTCTAAAACCTCAGGTATTCATTTGGGCCACGTATTTCCAGATGGTCCGAATGGACAACCAAGATTTTGTATTAACGCCACGGTATTGGAATTCAAAGCAAGGTAATAGTCTTAAAATTACCTTCAGTTTTACGTTAAGTCTTACGTTAAGTTAATAGTAAATGTTTCAATGGTCATTCTCTGCCCTGTACTAAGATGTGAGGTTAATCTTACTGCAGGGCTGACAATGCTCACATAGCGTTCAAACAACAATAAATTCTCTCGTCATTTCATTAACTATTTCCATCTTTGCTATACTTAATCCTAGAGACAAAAGCGTAAAGCAGAGGCAATTATGACAACACTTTCCTTGGTCGTTGGATTATGTGCAATAGCACTTATCATAGGGTATTCGGTTCATGCTTATTATCACTACTTTAAGCACCATTAATTCGTTACTACCGATAGTCCTATCGCTAAAGCACATTAGCGAACGCCATGCATACCACGCTTTAATAGCGGTGATATCAGTAAAACCACTACGCCTGTACCAATACCAATCCACATTAAAAACTCAAACAGCTGTGTATAAATAATAAGATTATCACTCACACTATTAAGCTCTCCACCTTGGGTATCAATGGCCGCTAATTTTCCTAAACGCATGGCCAGCGTTTCAGACAGCGCCGTAGCCAAAAACCACACGCCCATTGATAAACCTACCACACGGTGTATCGCAAGCTTAGTCACTGCCGAAAGACCTACCGGAGAAAGACACAACTCACCCGTAGTATGAATTAGATAAGCTAAAACTAACCACCATAAACTGATTTTCCCAGCCTCATCGGGAAATTGTGCCCCGAACACCAAAACACCAAAACCTAAACCTGCTTGAATAATACCTAAAGCAAATTTTATCGGAAGATTTGGATTTAGCCGAAACTTCTCTAACCATACCCACAATGCAGCAAAAGGTAAGGCCAACATAATAATAAAACCCGCATTGAGAGAGCCAAATTGACCAGCAGATATTTCAATGCCAGCAATATTTCTTTCAACAACTCTATCGGCAAATAACGTCATCGACCCAGCAGCTTGCTCAAACAAGGCCCAAAAAACAATGGTAGAACCGATTAACACCATCAGCACCAGCATTTGATGGAACTCTTCTCTACTACCTTTTAATGCCGCATAAGCGATTAACCCTACGCCAGAAACAATCAATAAAATCTGCTGAGCCGCAAAAACTACGGGTTCATGTTGAATAACGAGCCAAAATACCGACAAACTTAAAATAGCCGTAAAATAGATTAAGTACTCTCTACTGATCAAACCCCAAACTTTCTCGCTCAATACGGCAACATCTGGCGGCTCTGCCAAACCACGTAAATATTTAAGGCCCTTAGTAAACGTCACCAAACCAAACAACATACCTATGCCCGCAGCGCCAAAACCGTAACGCCAGCCGTAGGTTTCCCCTAAGTAAACACAAATAATAGTGGCGGCAAAAGAGCCAAGGTTAATGCCCATATAAAAAATGGTAAAACCCGAGTCTCGACGGGGATCATCTTTACTATAAAGTTGACCTACTATGGTAGAAATATTGGGTTTTAAAAAACCAACCCCAACAACAATAAGCGATAGTGCAAAGTAGAAAACATTCAGCGCCGCTAAATCTTGAATTTTAATCGTTTGTGTTAATAAAGTACCTGCAGTAAGTACCGCGCCATTATTTAGGGTGATATCTGACGTTAACATGGTACCTGCCGCATATTGGACCGCTTGATGGCCTTCTACCGCCATCAATAAATGCCCCAAACAGAGTAGGATTCCACCGAATATCACTGACTTTTTCATGCCAAGATAGCGATCGGCTAACATGCCGCCTATAACGGGCAAGGTGTAAACTAAACCAGCATATGAGCCTAATACTTCCAGGCCTTCTCCGTCAGAGAACAAATGGTATTTAGTTAAATATAAGAGCAGCAAATACTTCATGCCATAGAATGAAAATCGCTCCCATAGTTCAGTAGCAAAACAAATATACAAACCTTTAGGGTGACCAAATAATTCATCTGTATTGACTTGTTTATCAATATCAATGCTATCTGTTTTATCCATATGTTCGCCATTCCTTGCAACAGAGAAAGTAATAAAAGAAGTATAGAGTGACTATCAAACTTATGCGAAAACTGACCTTGCTAAGCAAATTGTTCCGCAGAATAATTAAGCAAAAGTGCTGGTGTCCACGTTTCGCTGAGCAACTTAAATTCTCTTATGAATACGTATGTAGGGGGATTGATAACTATCTTCTCTTAATTTACGCTCAATTTAGTTGCTTAATCAGTAGTAACTTTCAGCCCTAAAAGTTTACAACAATAAAAATAATATAAACGAGGAATGCATGAAAACTACCCCCCTATTGAATAAATTTACCCAAGCATCAATCATCGCCAGTTCACTATTATTCAGTCAAGGTTCGTACGCTGATACCATACTGCACGCTTTTAATTGGACCTATGATGACGTTGCGACCAAAGCGCAAGAGATTGCTGATTTAGGCTACAAAAAAGTCCTTGTTTCGCCAGCATATAAATCTTCAGGCGATCAGTGGTGGGCTCGTTATCAGCCACAAGACTTCAGAGTTATTCATAGCCCTTTAGGCGATACCAACGACTTTAAAGATATGGTTAATGCCCTAAAAGCTAAAGGAGTTGAAACCTACGCCGACATCGTATTCAACCATATGGCGAATGAATCATCTCAGCGCTCAGATTTAAACTATCCAGGCACAGCAGTACTCGCTACCTATGCAGCTGATAGCACTTATTACAATTCAATTAAGTTATTCGGCGATTTACAAACGGGTAGCTATGGCGCAAATGACTTTCATCCCGCAGGCTGTATTACAGACTGGGGCAACCCAGGCCATGTACAATATTGGCGACTTTGTGGTGGCAATGGCGATGTTGGATTACCTGATTTAGACCCGAATAACTGGGTAGTATCTCAGCAACAAGCTTACTTAAAAGCGTTAAAAACTATCGGTGTTACTGGTTTTCGTGTTGATGCAGCAAAACACATGAGCAACTATCACATTAATGCGGTCTTTAATAACGACATCAAAAATGGCGTACATGTTTTTGGTGAAATCATTACCTCTGGCGGCGCCGGCGACAATAGCTACGACGCATTCTTAGCGCCTTATTTAAATGACACTGGCCATAGTGCTTATGACTTCCCATTATTTGCCTCACTGCGTGGTGCCCTTGGTTTTGGTGGTTCAATGAATCAACTTGTTGACCCAGCAGCCTATGGACAAGCATTAACACCTGATAAAGCGGTAACCTTTTCAATAACCCATGATATTCCAACCAATGAAGGTTTTAGGTATCAAATATTGAATGCCACCGATGAAGTGTTAGCCAACGCCTACATAATGGGCCGTGATGGCGGTACGCCGATGATGTACTCAGATCATAACGAAAGTAACGACAACAACCGTTGGTTAGATTTATACAAACGTTCAGACGTTGCTGGCATGGTGAAGTTTCATAACACCGCGCAAGGCCATGGTATGCAAGTGATGAGCTTTAACGACTGTATTATTTTATTCAAACGTGACCACATTGGTGTGGTGGGTATTAACAAGTGTGATAACGGCCAAGATGTGTGGGTTAATACCGCAGAACACAATTTATGGTGGAATAAAAATTACCGTGATGTAGTTGAAGGTGTTGATGTACAAAACATTAATAGCCAATGGCATAAGTTTTACTTACCAGGGCGTAAAGCGAGAATGTGGTTAATGGAATAAGCCCCAAAACACATTTGCTCTATCACAAACGCTACTATTTACATTAAGGTAGCGTTTGTCATTTCAGGCATTTTATGAATGCTGAAATTTAGGCGGCATCACGGTTGCCTTCCCTTCAGCGACCACATTGCCATCTTGATTAACTAAGGTGCAATGTAATTTAACAATGTTTTTTTCTTTGATCAGTTCAACCACTTCACAGGTTGCTATTACCGTATCACCGATAAAAACTGGCGCTATAAATTTACTTTCTTGCCCCAGATATATCGTGCCTTCACCTGGCAGCTTTTCCCCTAACAATGCCGAAATAGTACTTAATACAAACGCGCCATGAACAACACGTTGCCCAAAGACACTATTTTTCGCTGCAATGTCATTAATATGTACGGGATTCCTATCTCCTGAAATTTCCGCAAATAACATCACATCGGAATTGGAGAAGGTTTTTTCGAAATGATCTTTTTGACCTAGATGTAACTGCTCAATTGTAAAAGACAAATTAGCTCCTTTAATTCATACGATGACCATAGATAAAGCGATAATAGCTTAGTATGGTCTCTTATCAGCAATATCCCATAATTTCATAGTATTATAAACTACGAATAGTTATTTTTGTATCACAGGTAAAATCAACCTGAGCCAAGCGCATAGGTAGGTTAATTTTAACTAAGCGTTCATGCTTATTGTATTGCTTAGTTATTCACAAATTATCTATTATTAAAACAAGAGTCTGTATGTTAAATAGATTTTGGGTCTATACTGGCTTCTATACCCGCTCCACTTGATTGGTAACGGGTATAATTACTGACCGTATAGGCTAAATAATTTAATCAACTTGGTATCCCTTTTGAGTATTCCAGACCTACCCAATAACCACGCATTAGCCGTTTTATTGATTACCGTATTTGCGTTGTATTTATTTCGCCGAGAAGATACCCCTTTAGAAACCTCTTCGTTGGCTGTTATAACAATACTGTGTTTACTGTTTGCACTGTTTCCATTTTATGTCGATGGCAACCATTTCGAACCAAGCTCATTGTTTTTTGGTTTTGGCCATGAGGCCTTAGTTACCGTTTGCTCATTAATGATTATTGGTCATGGTATTGTCAGTACAGGGGCTTTGGAGCCTATTGGTCGATATTTGGCTAAGTTATGGAAAATAAGCCCTAGCTTGTCATTATTGTTAACACTTATTCTTGGTGGAGGGTTAAGTGCCTTTATAAACAACACACCCGTTGTTGTGCTATTACTGCCTATTTTAATCAACGTATCTTTACGCACTCAAACAGACTCATCCCCCATGTTACTCCCAATGGGATTAGCAACCTTGGTGGGTGGAATGACCACCACAATAGGCACCTCAACTAATTTATTAGTCGTGAGTATTGCAAAAAATATGGGGGCAGTTGAATTTGGATTATTTGACTTTATTCAGCCAGCACTTATTGCCTCTGTGGTAGCTGTACTTTATTTATGGCTAATTGCGCCTAAACTTTTACCGAATAGAACACCATCAATGCCTGATACGTCTCCTCGATTATTTAGTGCTTATCTTAATATAAACGAAGAAAGTGATGTTAACGATAAAACCATTGCCGAAATAATTAAATTGACCGATGGACAGCTCAAAATAGAATGTATTCAACGCGGTCCAGACTATCGAAATATCATACCTTTACCTGATACGGTACTTGTTACTGGTGATCGATTGAAGGTTCACGATTACCCTGATCGCCTTAAAGAATTCGAGACAGTGTTAGGCGCAACCTTATTTTCTGGGCTGCATAAAGTTGATGAAGAACATCCATTAAATGCTGACAAACAAACCTTAGCAGAGATTGTCATCATTGCGGGCTCTGGTATTGAAGGAAAAACCTTACAACAAGCAAATTTCATTCGCAAATATGCTATTTCAGTAGTTGCATTACATAGAGCCGGTAAAGCAATGGAAACGGGGCGAAATAGCATTGGAAATACGCGTTTGAAGATTGGTGATGTATTACTCGTACAAGGAGAAACAGAGCAAATTGATTTATTAAAAGCTAAACAAGGCATGTTAATAATAGATGGCGCTGAATCGTTACCTCAAACGAGCAAAGCGCCGGTGGCATTAGGCACATTACTCGCCGTCGTTTTATCTTCAGCATTGGGGATTTTGCCTATTGAGATTAGTTCAGTATGCGGTGTACTCATATTATTACTCACTAAATGTTTAAATTGGGAAGAAGCCGCATCAGCCTTAAGTACTCAAGTTATATTAATTGTTGCCGCGTCACTGGCTTTAGGCTCCGCGATGATGACAACAGGAGGCGCTGAATATATAGCACAGGTTTTTGTCGCTTTATCGTATGGACTGCCTCCGGGAGGAATTTTATCGGCTTTAATGCTGTTATTAGCCATATTAACCAATATCGTTTCTAACAATGCGGCTGCGGTTATTGGCACTCCCATTGCTATTTCTGTTGCTAGTCAACTTAACCTTTCACCCGAGCCATTTATTTTAGCCGTTCTATTTGGTGCCAACTTAAGTTACGCAACACCAATGGCATATAAAACTAATTTATTGGTGATGAATGCTGGTGGTTATCAGTTTTCTGATTTTATGCGTGTGGGTATTCCGTTGATTTTACTCATGTGGGTAACACTTTCCTTCCTTTTAAATTGGCTCTATTTATAAATGTCATCTTCAAAAAGCATCTGCGAAGGAAATGGATACCTGTATTTAAGATAAAATGTGATAGATATCGAAAATAAGGTTAAATGCTCGATATTTAAGTTATTATCATTATAGCTTTTTAAATCTTCTATAAATTAAATTACATGCCTATGTAGATCAATCAAGAAAGAGAAAATACCGTCATTCCCGAGATGTCTTGTCGGGAATCCAAAACGCCAGACAATGGATCTTCGACTAGACACTTCGAAGATGACGAAATTAATGAACTCCTGAGCCAACTACATAAGCATGTTAAATTATGACACCACTAGTATTTCACCCTATTTATAGCCAACTTGAATTACCCATTAGACATCGATTTCCAATAGAAAAATATGTTGGAATACGAAATGCACTTGTCGCAAATGGAGTTCCTAATAATTGGTTTAAAAAACCAACACCTGTTAATCCCGATAATGTTAAAACCGTTTATGATCCCACCTATATACATCAGTTGATTAATAATCAATTAGATCCTAAAGCGATGAGAAGGATAGGTTTCCCTTGGTCTCAACAATTGATTGAACGAACACTAACAGCTGTTGGTGGCACTATATTGACCGCACAATTAGCCTTACAACATGGAAAATCACTAAATTTAACGGGTGGTTATCATCATGCTTTTGCTAATTTTGGCTCTGGGTTTTGCATGATTAACGATTTATATTTAGCCGCATTAACCATGTTACAAAATGATAATATCAGCAAGGTACTAATATTTGATGCTGATGTACATCAAGGTGACGGAACAGCAAAGTTAGCATCAAATAATCAGAATGTTTTTACGGTTTCAATTCATGGTGAAAAAAATTTCCCACACCGTAAACAAGTTTCAAATTTAGATTTTGCATTGCCGAAAGGAACAACAGACAGTCTGTATTTGGAGACAATAGATAATGCTTTGAATAAAGCCTTTTCTAGCTTTAAGCCTGATGCAGTAATTTACGATGCGGGAGTAGATATTCATTGCAATGACGATCTTGGTCATCTTGATATTTCTACTCAAGGTGTTTTAGCGCGTGACAAGCTAGTTTTTGATTACTGTAAGCTTAAAGGTATACCAATCGCTGCGGTCATCGGTGGTGGTTACCAAAGAGATATTGAAGCGTTAGTTAATGTACACCTACAACTTTTTGTTGCTGCTGGTGTTATTATATAGGGTATTCGACTATATGAAGACTTGGATTATGCCATTAGCCCGACCCTATTTCATTGGTAAACACAAAACAACGCGAGTCCAAATTCTGGCCGAGGTTTAGGTTATATTACTCAACAGGAAACCACTAAGACCTTCCTGCTATTCGTGCGTGAACAAGGCAAAGATGAAAACGGCAGAACGATGGGTTTTGTTAACTTTGGCCCTGGCGATTTTGTCAAATATGAAGGCAGTCAGCCAATGAATATCACATGGAAACTTAAACATCCCATGCCAGCATATTTGTGGCATGAGACGGCTAAGTTGGCGGTAGGCTGATTATTAAGTTTCCATTATTATGGAGCACTTATAAAAAATCCTGAGAATAGACCGATTATATTAGTATTTAAAACATTCACTTTTGCCACAAAGCCGACATTATGCGGGAACCTGAATTGATGCGTCTAGATTAGATTTTGTATCGATAACACCCATTTAAGGGGCTGATAATTGTTTGCTAAAATGTGTAGCGAAGCGAAACCGAGCAAACTGCTAGCAGTCCCACTTTAAATTCTTGTTAAGTTACTATTACACCAATTCTATCATTTCTAAAGTCGTCGCTGATCCGGTTATTACTGCTACAAAGCTATTTTCAAATACATTACTAAAATTGTTATCTGCGATAGTAATTCCTCCGAGCAATTGAATTGCCCAAACTGACATTCCTTTATCAATATCGCTCAGCATACCTTTGTACCTAACCGTATTATCACCTAAAATTTTATTGACCCTGTTCTGTGATGCTGTGTTAAATAACCCGTCAATAATTTCGAGGCCATACCCAGATGGAGTAAAAGCCTTATGTGAGCAATTTAGTGGTAACAATTTCTCCCAGTGATGCCACATAAGCCCTATTGCAATATATGCACAAAGTTCATCTAACTTTTTAAAGTCTAATGAAATAGTAAGAGCACTTCTCGTTCCAAGTTGTGAATCAGGTATTTGTTTACGACTATAAGAATTTTCAAGCTCTCTGTGCAATTTTTGATTTTTAGATAGTCTTTTACTTACATCAACAGAAAGCGCTGTTTTGGCATTATCGTGAGTTGCACCAAATGGGAGGGTAGCAGTTATATAATGTTCAAGTTTCGATTTAGCATTATTGCACTCGGTGCATGAAGGAACTTTCGGAAGGTTATCCCTTTCATGCGTTTGGAATAGTTTCCTTGGAAATACATGGTCAGCTGTAGTCGAGTTATTTTTTCGACAATAAACACAGATTTTATTACGAAATTTTTTGCTTCCTGCCACGACAACTCCTTAGTAACTTAACGCCCAAATAATGGGCAAAAAATAGTTGGTTAAAATAAGCGACGCAGGAGCAAAACCAACTGTTTTTTGTCCTGATTGATTTGCTTGTTATATGGCTACGCTCAGACTGACGCTAGCAATTACAATAGCTAAAAGTGCTATTGCTGTATTAAATTGAAATACAGATTTATTTTCAATGTCTGACACTATTTTATCTACCTCGCTTAAGCTTACGAACACTGCATTTCTAACCGAGAATATTACTGTTAATTGATTAGCAAGAAGATCCATTGCATTGGAACCGTCATAAATTTTGATGAATCCATGAAGCTTTGTATCAATCTTATTTAAAAGGTTTCTTATTCTTAGCCTTTCATCATTATAAGATTTTAATTTAGTACAACGTATAGCTTTCAATATATTTGGTTTTATAGTCATAACAGAGCCCATCACGTCGATAATATCACTATTGATTTCACCTAAACTTGTATCGATAGCTCTTAACTCTTCATTTGATATTCTAGTCATACTTTCTCAATATTTATTGCCATATAACAGCTTATTATGGAGACTTCTCAGCAATATCCATCCCATAAGCTTTAATTAATTCGTATTAATATCCCATAATTTCAAAGCTTTATAAACAATAAATATTTTATTTTTATCTAATATAGAATTTGAGACTATTCCCCATAAAATCAATAGATTAGGATGTTAGATGGGTGTTTTTAGGTTATTACTAAGACTTCTCAGTAACATGACATAAAATATTCATTAGAAAATATATGGCAAATAATTAAATGCTAACGTCTATAATGCGCACAACCGTGAACATTAGCACTGAGCCATACTTATAGTCCCTTTAATCAAAGGAGCACTATTATGTACAACATAATCCCTTACACCCCAAAACCTAGTTGGAATAAAGGAAAGCTTGTTGGTCAAAAACTTCCCCTTAAACTTGAGGAAGTTTGGTCTATTAGAACCAGGCTTGATTTGGCAGATAACCTTCGTGAATTAACAATGTTTAATTTAGCCCTCGATTGTAAATTAAGAGCATGTGACTTTATTAAACTCAAAGTGTCGGATATTGCGCATGGGAAAAATATTCAATCACGAGCAATGCTAATTCAACAAAAGACAGGAACTCCTGTTCAATTTGAAATAACCAAAAAAACGAGGGCAGCTTTACAAAAATGGATCTCATTTAGATCACTTCGTTCCAGTGATTATTTATTCGGAAGTAGAGTAAAAGATGGTTTCCATTTAACGACTAGGCAATACGCAAGAATAGTCAAAAAGTGGATCGCTAGTATTGGCTTGGATATAACATCCTACGGTACTCACTCAATGAGGCGTACTAAAGCAACCTTGATTTACAAAAAAACCAAGAACCTGAGAGCCGTTCAGATTCTGCTTGGTCATACAAAACTAGAAAGTACCGTTCGCTACCTTGGTATAGAAGTCGATGACGCACTTGAACTGTCAGAAACTATCGATATTTAAATCACAAATAACACAAGAAGCATGGACGCTTCCTGCCACCTTGCAGACGTTAGCTATTACTGATAATTGGACAGGTTAGATTAGCTTTTGTATCGATAACGCCTTATTTAGCGTCCATTAGTGTAACTTATAGGCTTTTATTTGGATCCAAACTTTACATTAATAACATTAGAATTATCAATTACTTCAAATCTTGATTGAAGTTTCCACTTAGGGTTTTGAAGCCAATTAACACCAGTATTAGCTAATGATAAACCTACGCCACACCTACTTATTAAGCCGCCCTTGATAGTGTTACTTGCAAATGACGTGTCAGAAGGTGAAAAGTTAATAGTAGTTCCACCAATTGACATATTAATTTCAACGACTGTGATAGGAAAGTTAATATCTTTATTGGTCTCAAAAACATTGGTATTATATTTTTTGCTAGCTTCTGCTGCTGAGTTAATTACAAAAAACCGCAAATAAAGCATATCCCCATTAACATAATTGACCTCTAACTCTTTACCTTGTGGAGGACTCCGAAGGTCAATTGGGTATCCAATATTTTCCCAAGAATTAGCATCTATAATTAAGCGCTCTTCAGCTTGAACACTTAACATATTTACACTTAGCCTTAAATAACCATCGTTATCACGCTTTATGGAAATGACTTCTTGGTTATCAATTAATACAGGAATTGGTGTTTCGTAATAAAAAACTCCACCGATGACTGCTAAGAGATCTTGGCGCAACCAATCAAGGTTACCTTTTACTATACTCGCGTTAACTTTATCTTTTTTTAGTTCATGAAGCTGTTCAGTTGTATAAACGTCACCATCTGCTTTTTTATGGTGTTGGGCACAAAGTGCAATCATTCCTTCTGGTTCGTTATGTGCTCTGATGTTAACTGGTGGATCAAAATGATGGTACTCTAGATATGGATTTCCACAATTTTTTACAGGACAACCGAAGCCAACCTCTTCTCTTAAGATCGATTTAACTTTAGCAGGAATAGACTTTCGTTTATTAGCAACCATCACAGAGTTCCTTTAAAGCGTATAACGCCATGTTAACAGTAATAAAATAGTTGGTTTAAAAAGCGACAATGGAACTTTTTAACGGCTTATTAGAACTTCAATAAGTTTCAACACCAATCATGCAGTCTACATTCGAAAAGCTATTTCCACTCATTACTTGAGTACCAACGTTAAAGCTATTTTGGTCACCGTAGATATCTATTCCTATCATTCTTAAATTAAGCTTAGTTATTTCGGCTTCATCCTCACTCCGCTTAATGACTTCTAAGAGAACTTCTTTATTAACCGTTACAGTGGTTACATTATTTTTTGCTTTAACTTGTATTTGGTTGTGCAGAGTTAAATTATCTCGAACTAATGCTTTTGTAATACCTGACTCTTTTTGAGATAACATGTTCACCCATACTCTAGCTGTTTTCCCATAACCAACTAAGAAAGGAATATCTCCAGAAACAGATACAGGAATTTTTACATTTTCTAATGTATTTGAACAAATAATTAATTTCTTAAAGGGTTTGTATTCTGTTGGTACATCAACCATATCAGTCATGGTTCGCTCCTTTTATATGTCTAATTCTTGGAGCTTTCTTAAAGTGTGCTTCTATTGCACTCCAAACTCGTTTTCTATCGTTGGGAATAATTGTGGAAGAAATATAGATGACAATTGAGATTACAGCAGCAATTAATGGAGCTATCCATTCCCATGACTCATAAACAAAAAGCTTATTATCAAGAATACTAGCTAAGTATTTAGCTCCAAATAAAATTAAACTACCTAGAGAGGTTAGAAAAAATGTAATAGCTATATCTAAGCCTTTAGCTTTACCATTTTTCAAACGAATAAAGTCAGCTTCACATAAAGGGAAGTCTTCTTGGGTAGAACTGATCGTAGCTTCTGTTCTGATATCTACTTTGAGATGAAGGGATTCATCGAGATTTTTGTTTTTTAATTCCTGGCTACTCATACATAAATCAATCCTTGTAACGCTATCAGCTTATTATGAAAACTTCTCACTAATGACCATCCCAATCTCCTTATATAATTCATGTTAATATCTCATATTTTCAGTAGTTTATAAACCAATAATATTTAGCTTTTCTTAGGGTTTTGATATTACTGAGAGTCATCAGTAATATGACACAGGGACGCATTAGATAATATATTCCAAATATACTTGAAACTAACTTCCGCTTAGCGCACCAAAGAGACATCTAATTAAGGAATAAGGAAGACAAGAGTAAATTTAAACATTTACCACTCCCTTATCTGCTACATTTTTCTAATTCGTGTTTCATAAATCGTTATTCGGCCAGCGGGCATGCCATGATGTTTCACTTCAAGTGACGTTGAAAGGTACTGCTACGCTATATAAATTAGCGACTAAACTCCAACCCCATGGATTCCCGCCAAGACAACGCGGGAATGACGGCTTCAATGACATTTGCAACAACGGCCGCAGTATTTACACTGCACTTGCCATCTTTTCGCCACATTTCGACAGTACTTTGCCCTTAAGTTGACACTAGTAACACTCATTACTTTGCTTTAATACTCTGTATCAATTAAAGACAAGAGCAAGCGATGTTTACTTCTAAAAAAAACCTACAACTTATCGATTATAAAAATTCGTATTATTGCCAACAACAGCGTAAAAAACGACGCTATAAATGGTTAAAAATTTCACTTTTGTTATTACTTATCATCTCTCTTGCCTTGGTTTTAATGCCTTTTGCACAAAGTAGCCAACTTGATTCTAAGGAACAGATAAAGCGAGGCAATGCCCTTATTCATGGTCCGCAATTACTTTTTGAGAATCCTAATCAAAATCAGAATCCAAATAAAAGTCAGAGTCTAAACTCAGCCATGCGTGCAACCTTCCCTGTTGGTATCAAAGCCAACATTGAAATTAATGGTTTAGTTGCTTATGCAGAAATAAAGCAAACCTTTATTAACCCTTACAATATTGCGTTAGCGGGAAAGTATCAGTTTCCATTACCTGAAAACTCAGCCGTTAAACAGTTAAAGATAGAAATGGGTAATGTAGAAATACTTGGCGAAATAATGGAAAAAAAAGCAGCAAAAGTTATTTACCAAAAAGCCAAAAAACAAGGACGAAAAGCAAGCTTAGTCGAGCAACAGCGACCGAATTTATTTACCAACAAAATAGCGAATATTCCTGCGCAGTCAACCGTTGTTGTTACGTTAAAATTTATCATGCCTGTCTCGTTCTCTCAGGGGAAATTCAATTTACGACTACCCCTTGCACTAACCGATAGGTATCAACCAAGATCAACGTCAAACTCGTTTAATGAATCGTCTGGGCACTCACCTGAATACTCATCTGAACGCTCACCAAGCAATTTCACTCACGACTTAACTAACGTTTCAGCTAACATTTCAACAAAATCGTTACCCGAGCCATTTAAAATATCAACTACACGTTCAACAACCACGCATGTTCGATCAGTTGCTCGTAGCCAATCATCAATAAACATTGTATTAAACTCAGGTATTCCCATCACGTCTATTGTCAGTGATAGCCATAAAATACAATCACGTGACTTAAGCAGTAAGTTAAACAGTGAGCAAAATGCTTACTTTATTACTTTAGATAAAACCCAGGTGATATCTAACAAAACGTTCGATTTAACTTGGCAATTAATTGCGAGTAATCAACCTCAAGTCAGTAGTTTTACCCAAGAAATTTCAGGTGAGTTTTATACTTTATTGACTTTTTTCCCGCCTGAAACAGCCGTAGCGCAAGTGATAGCAAGAGATATCATTTTTATCATTGATACCTCAGGCTCAATGCAAACTGGCTCGATGGAGCAAGCAAAAGCGAGTCTGCAACTCGCCCTATTACAACTTAACAATAAAGACAGTTTCAATATTATCGCGTTCGATAATGATACCGAATTACTGTTCCCTGTCACTCACATGGCCACAGCACACAATATCTCAAAAGCACAACAATTCATTGATGGCTTAAGTGCAAATGGTGGCACTGAAATGTACCGACCATTAAGCAACGCGTTAATGATGAAAAAAGATAAAACGCAGTCTGCAAAAGCAATTCGCCAAATAGTTTTTATTACTGACGGCGCTGTCGCTAATGAATTTGAGCTTATGCAATTACTTAACACCGCTCAGGGGAATTTTCGTCTATATACCGTAGGAATAGGCGCAGCACCCAATGGTTACTTTATGAAAAAAGCGGCTCAATTTGGTCGAGGAAGTTATGTGTTGATTCAAAATAAAAGTGAAGTGCAGCGAAAAATGAGCCACTTCATGACAAAAATAAGCCAACCCGCACTCACTAATATTACCTTAACGCTTGATAACCAAATTCACCAGCAAGTTGAGGTTTATCCTAAAAAGATCCCTGATTTATATTTTGGTGAGCCGTTGCAAATAGCCCTTAAATCTCAGTTCCCTATCAGCAGTGTTCAATTAACCGCTGAAACAGTCTCAACACCTTTCTACCAGCAATTAATCATTGATGATCGCCAGCCATCGAAAGGTATTTCATCACTTTGGGCACGGCGTAAAATAGAGAGTTTAGTCGATAGCCTTATTGTTGGAGCAAATAAAGACAAGGTAAAATCGCAGGTTATTGCCACTTCGCTCAATCATCAAATAATATCGCCTTACACCAGTTTTATTGCGGTAGAAAAGCAGCCAGAAGTTTCGTCTTTGCTCGTAAAAAATGACTTGTCATCTATCAAAAAATCTAAAAACAATGCGATACCAGCTCATGAGAGTTTACTGGTAGCTATGCCTCAAACAGCCCTAGATTGGCAATTACAGTTTTTGGTAGGCATAGCGCTAATGTTGCTTAGCTTAGTATTTATGAAGATTAGAAACTTAGCTTGGTTGAACAATATTATGCTGGCTAATACTTGGCTGGCTAATACACGTTTTAAGTTGGTGAGTCGTAATGAAAAACCTCATTAAGAAGTTGCTACTTGTTACTGGCAGCTTGCTTTGTCTTCATGCGAGCTGGCTGCCAATTAAAGGCTGGCTCTCTGAGCAATTAATAAGTTACAGCTGGCATCAGACAATCGATTTGAAACAAAAGACTAAACCTTGGCCGTGGGCAGATACTTATCCCATTGCAGAGCTTTCATTTGAACGTTTAAACAAGCATGTAGTTGTGCTTAACGGCGGTGATCCAACCACATTAGCTTTTTCAGCCGGTGCTATTGCTCCTTTTAATCAAGTCAGAAGCGCTCAACCTTTTGTTGTTGCCGGACATAGAGATAGTCACTTTTCATTTTTAGACGAGGTAGTTATGAACGATATAATTTCACTGGCTGACAAACATGGTCAAAGCCAGCTTTACCAAGTTGAAGCCATTGATATTGTCGATGCATCAACAGGCGAGCTCCCCATTTTGGCAGATGATTCGCAGCTAATTCTAATCACTTGCTACCCTTTTACTAATACTCGTAATATAGGTAATGTTGCTGGCAGTAATAGTAATGAAAGGTATGTGATAACAGCAAGATTGCTTTGAATGCATTTTGCCGGGGTATTTCTATAGTTCTGTTCTGACACAAAGACAATCTACTAATCATTGTTCCTTGTCGATGAATAGTGAAATAAAATCTATATAAATCATAGTTTAAATAATTATCAAACCGCACTTTATTACACTAAAAATGAACTTACTTCATTGTAATAAGACTAACCTAGTAACCAAGAGACAATGGATCTTCGACTAGAGACTTCGAAGATGACGATATTAATTCACTCCTGAGTAAGATGACGCTATTAACTAACACCTGAGTGCAGATGTCTTATTGATTAACTCCTAAATGAAAATGACGTGATTAATCGCTTCTTGAGTAAAATGCTTAGCCAACAAAAGAAATTATTTTTCCTCCCAAAGGTTCTATTATTAATATAACCTTTACTTTCATTAACAAAGAGCAGTGCCTATGAAATTAATTTACAGTAATGAAAATCAATTTTTAGTAAATAACGCTAAAAACATTCTTGAAAATCACAATATAGAAGTCACTTTGAAAAATGAGTTTGCCTCTGGCGCTGCAGGTGTATTAGCGCCTATAGATACCTGGGTAGAGTTATGGATAATTAATGATATTGATGAAGAGAAAGCGGAAACAATTTTAGCGCAGGCATTAAAACAGCAAGGAGAACACGATTGGTTTTGTCAGCAGTGCCAAGAGCAAAATGATGCTTCTTTTGATTCTTGTTGGCAGTGCCAAACTGAAAAAGCGTCATAATGCCAAACGCTTTAACTTAAACAGCTTAATGGAATACTTTGAGGGCAAAGTAAAAGCACTGCATAGGCATGCCTAATAATAAGTAATGGCAATTTCGGCTGCCAATAAAAGTTAACTTTTTGATAGGTACTAGTTGATAAATATTTTAGCTCTAAAGCAATTGTTTTATCGACGTTAAGTTGTAGATTCTTTAATATTCCCCGCAATATTAATTACTGCACTTTTGATAGAAGTTGCAATTTGATCTGCAGTTTTAATAGACGCTACCGCTCTGGCTGTAGTAAGTCCTCCAATTAAAACACCTAATAATGCCCATCCCTTAGCTATGCACTCCTCTTTCGAATCACCCTCAATTCCTTGAGCCACAAGCGCAACTATTTCTTTCATTTTTTCTTCATAGAGACTTTGTAATTGAGGCTTAGTACGAACAACTTCGGGTGAAAGGGTTGTCATTGCGCAGCCACATGAAAGGTTTTCCCGATGTGATTGACTTAGATAATAATCTGAAAAAGCCACGAGCCATTGTTTTCCATGTTGACGTTGAAACTCAGGGATAGCAGTAATCACCTCATCAAGACCTACCGACAATGCCACTTCAAATGCACCTTCTTTTGAGCCTAAGTGGGCATAAAAGGCACCCGAAGTAACGCCTGCCTCTTTAGCTATACCATCAACACCAATACCCGCATAACCATTGCTTCGAAAAGCTTGACTCGCTGCGTTGATAATACGTTTTCTTGTTTCTTCTTTTTTGCTTACTTTCGTCATGTAAATATCCGAACCCCTGAGAATATTTACATTATAACTGTGTTCCAAATAAAAATATAGCAATCGTTATATTTCTCGTTGACAATATAACGATCACTATATAATATGACCTCAATTACAAAATATAACGATCACTATATTTAATGATTAAAACTGACGTTGCCTAAAAGCAACATCGATTAATCACTAACAATTAACTTAATAATTATTGGAGAATACTATGCCATTAACTCTAACTCTTACTGAAGGCGTTATCCCTGCTGGTTCTGAAAAGGAAGCGGTTGAAAAAATCACTCATTCAATGCTTAAACATCACGGTCTTTTAGGTAATACGGTGATGACACCTAATATAACGGCACATGTTTCAGTACTGCCTAAAAATTCGACTTTTTCGGGTGGTGAAGAATTCTCAGGCGTTTGGATGGAATGGAAGGTACCTTCATTTGCTTTTGCTTCAAGAGACATTCAATTGGCGCATTTTGCTGATGCAACCGAAATAATCAGGGCTTTATCTGGCGGAAAACAACCGATAGAACATATTTACTCGAATGTTATTCATACGGTAGATGGCTCATGGAATTTCAATGGCATCGCGATGACCAATGAAGAAATTGGTGCAGAAATTTCAATGGGATAACAGGTTTTCCAAGTGATTTTGGTCAGTAATATTCTTTGTTCACTCATTTATAGTCTCAACAGGAAGTGGACAGAATCATTGTAAAAAACATCGACAAACACTGTGAACCTTAGGTGTCTTTGTTGTTATCCATACAAATTTAACGTTAAAAAAGAGAAATTTATGTTTAAAAAAATAGTAGCGGCAAGTTTATTTATCATCATTTCAACGAGTTCCTTTGCGGGTCAAAAAATATGTACGCCAATTGGGGGTATGGCAATGCCAACATTCTCACCTCAAGCTGATGGTTCGGTGAGAATTACGGCGGCATTAATTGGCAGTGTTAGTGCGGCAAGTGGCACAATTACTGCTCAAAGAGAAACCAAAAGTGGCTTAGAAATGGATTTGAACCACTACTTTTTAAACAATACTGGAGGCTCATTTCACACGGTAGATCATGCAGAGTTAACCGCTGTACCAGGTAAAATGGGTAATTTTATGATTGAAATTAATTACTCCATTGAGAAAGAATCTACGACCGGCACGTTCAAAGGCTATGAGGGTAATTTCAAAAGTTACGGCTTAGTCGATTTGAATAATATGGAAGGACTAGTACGTTACAGTGGTGAAATTTGTAAATTGTAGATCACAAAAAAAATCGCGAGCACTAGCCTTTATCAATTAGTACGGGCTAGTGGTGATTTTTTTTCGACAATTAACTGGAGATTTCCACGATGAATCGAATACTTCATACGATGCTAAGAGTATCTAACCTTGAAAAATAAATCGAGTTTTATACCAAAATATTAGGTATGAACGTACTCAGAACTTTCGAACAACCTGGGCAAGGTTTTTCTTTAACCTTTTTAGGTTATGCAAAAGAGTCTGAAACGTGTGTATTAGAGTTAACCTATATACCCGTAATCATTCAAAATGCTCGATTCAGAGCGCTTGAGAAAATCTAGTTTGAGGCGCGTCAATTAAATCGTTTTATTCTCCCACTGAAACATGCATTTTGAATGGTCACGGGTATAACTATGGCGTTAATAAATATGAGTTGGGTAATGCCTTTTGTCATATTGCAATTGGCGTCGACGATTGTTACAGCGCATGTATTCAAATAGCGCTATTAGGCGGTAACATTGTCCGTGAGGCCGGCCCTCTGGCAGGTAGCGATGAAGTAATCGCGTTTGTAGAAGACCCAGATGGCTACAAAATTGAATTAATAGATCGCTAATCACCTAGTATTGAGCAGGGAATAATCCATAATATAGGGCGACAAAAGTACGGTGACAAAAGATGGAAAACTTTCCACTTACAATGATAAATCATGAGGTAAGGATATTATGAAACTAACATTAACAGGCGGATGTCTCTGCGGTGCAGTACAATTTTCTGTCAAAGATGAATTTAAGGCATTTTATCAATGTCACTGTAAGCAGTGTCAGCAACTATCAGGCTCGGCATTTACGTCGAACATTTTGACTGCTCCTACAAATATTGAATGGCTTAAAGGTAAGCGCAACGTTACCGTGTATGATCACCCTACTAGAGGATTTTCAAAATCGTTCTGTTCCCTCTGTGGCTCTGCGCTTCCTTTTATAAACAAAAATAAAACAACATTAATTATACCTGCAGGCTCACTTAATGAGCTGCCTGATTTAAAACCACAAGCTAATATGTTTACATCAGAAGAAGCATGTTGGCTTAAGCCTGGCTTAAACGCTAAAGGGTTCAGTGGTTTCCCTGAATAGTTACCCGAATTGAATATTATTAACAAACCACAAAACGATGAAGCAATGGTATAGAGTACATTCAACAAAGCTACTCATGCCATCGTCTTGTGCTTCTGCAATCAACATCCTTAAGATGACTTACTTATTCACTCACTTGTGTGACAGCTAAAATGCTTTCAACAAGATAATCAATATCTTGTTCAGGAATTGAGGCAAGATTAATTCGTCCGTTATTCAAACCGTAAACGGCATATTCAGTCCTCAAACTTTCCATTTGTTCTTCAGTTGCGGGCAACATAGCAAACATGCCCTCTTGAGATAAAATATAGTCAAAATAGTTATCGCCTGAGTGTTGACGAAATGCCGCGCAAAGCTTTTCTCTGAGCCCTTTAATTTTACCATTTATCTGTGAAAGTTCATCTGACCACATTGTTTTCAATGCTGGTGTTTTCAAAATAGTCTTCACAATTTCAGCGCCATTTGAAGGTGGCACCCAATAAGTGGTTTTACTCATAATAGCGAGTTGAGATTGTGCTTTGTTTGCTTCTTCTAGTGTTGGACTTAGAATATAAGCAGCGCCGACTCTATCACTGTACACACCGAAATTTTTCGAACAACTCACGCAAAGCGCCAAACGTTCAACCGACTTAGCCATAGTAAGTAAACCCGCAGCATCTTCATTTAATCCGTCGGCAAAGCCTTGATACGCAGTGTCGATTAACGGCAAGAAATTGGTAGATTTTGATAGCTGAGCAATTTGCTGCCAGTGTTGCGCTGTTAAACGTAATCCTGACGGGTTATGACATGAGCCGTGAAGTAGCACCACATCATTTTCGCCTAACTTTTCTAGTGTATCGAACATGCCACTTTCATCAAGCGTCATGGTTTTATGATCAATAAAAGGATATTCCTCATAAGCCAAACCTGCGGCGATAATGGTTGGAATATGATTGGCATACGTTGGGTCACTTACCCAAATTTTGGCAGTAGGGTTTGCGAGTTTAATTAAATCTAAAATGGCGCGTAAGCCGCCACTGCCCCCTGCCGTTTGAACGCCACTGATATAACCTTTAACGGTTTGGTTTGCAAACACCAGCTCTTGGAGTAATTGCACATACTCAAGATCGCCTTTTGAACCAACATAACTTTTATTTCGTCCTGCATTGGCGAGTAGTTGGTCAGCTTCCTTCACCGCTTTCATTAACAAGGTGTTGTCATTGCTATCTTTATAAACACCTACGGTTAAATCAACTTTAAAAGGTCGTTCATCTTTAGATGAACGTGCCATCAAATCTATAATTTCGTCAGAAGCAGGTAAAGGAATATTGGCAAACATGGGAGCTCTTCAACTTTAATTAAATAAAAAATAACGTAATTTAATACATTTAAATCAAGACTCTACTATATCACCTGCTGTTATTTTTTAAACGACTACTTAGTCTGTATATCGCGTTAATTTGAACATTTATCCTAAACCACTTGTTTCGCTGATTTAGGTTGATGTAAATACGCTTTTAACTTTTCCGTTTTTATTAAGCCAATGATTAACCCTACAATAATTAATAAACATGCGAGTGCTTTGACAAGCCCTATTTGCTCTTGGTAAAAAATAGCACTGCCTAATAAACCAAAAATGGGTACCAAAAAGGTTAACGGCGCAACTGTGCTTAATGGGTATTTCACTAATAAGCGATTCCAAACCCAATAGCCAAATAGCGTAACTGGGTAGGCTTGAAATAACACAGAGAAAATAACAGAGCCATTAGCGAGTGAATTCAATGTTTGTAATTGCTCCGGTCCACCGCGTAAAAAAGCGAGTGCAAATAAAGGTAACGGCGCAAATAACATACCCCAAATACTAAAGGCAAAAATCTCTTTGGTCCCTGCTTTTTTAACAAGAATACTGGTAATACTCCAAGATAAAGCGGCTATTAAAATAAAGACTAAACCTAACGTTGTCACTGAACCATCAGTTACCGATACGCTTAACGCCAAACCTAAAATGGCAACAACGCTGCCAACTACTTTGATGGGAGCAACGGTTTCTTTAAGTACAAAGTAGCCCACTAATAAACTAATAACGACATTCATCTGCAATAATACTGAAGCCATACCTGCAGAGAGCCCCGCCTGAATTGACCAACTACCCATGCCCCACACACCAATGGCAAAAACGAGGCCGTAGCCCATTAAATATCGCCATTTTACCTGTGGTCTTTTAACAAAGAATACCGCAGGAATGACGGCAAAACTGAAACGTAATGCGGTGAGTAACAAAGGGTCTATTTCACTGACGCCAAGTTTGATCACCGAAAAGTTAAGCCCCCAAATAATCATCACAAAAATGCCGAGTAGTAGATCTCTATTGTTCATTGTTCATCCTTTTAAATGCCAGATTTAATGGCAAGTGGTTAAGTTCGTTTTCTTACAAGTGCAGTTATTATTAACGAAAGCAAAAAAGAGAACAGATACAATTTATAAAATAAAAAAGGGTACAGTTAATTCAAACTTTGTTATATGGTGGCTGTGTTTTACGGTCACAACGCTAGAAAGTAATAAGCAACAACAGCAAAGTTGTCGTTTTAATATCAAAAGGTAAACGAATAGATGAGATATATTGATCTTGCTGAAATGTGTATTGCCGATATCAGCAGTGGAAAACTGGTAAAAAATAGTCGCATGCCATCGTTAAGAAATTTTCGACAACAGCATTCAATAAGCATGACCACGGCACTTAACTGTTATCAGTATCTTGAATCCTTAGGTTGGATCCTTGCTAGACCACAATCAGGGTATTTTGTTTGCGGGCAGCGAATGGCTAATGAAAAACCTGAACTCGTTGCTTTTAAAAGTATCATGACTGATCCAAAGCTCCCCGTTGTTAAGTCTTATTATCAAGGTGACAGTTCATCTGCTTGCGCAGTGGATAGCTCAAACACTTCTTTTGCCAATCATTCGGTATATCAACCCGCGAATAAAGACATAGTGGGGCCGCTGGGCGTTGCCCGTATTTCTACAGATTTTATCCCGCTAGATAAGTTACAAAACAGTTTTCGTCGAGCACTTAAAAGGCAAGGTAGTAATATTAGTTTTTATCCCGATATTCAGGGAGAAAAAATACTGAGAGATACACTGAGTAGCCACTTTAAGAGTTATGACTTTCACATCCCCAGTGATGAACTGTTAATCACCAATGGCTGTATGGATGCCATTCAAACGGCAATAGAAATATGCACTGACATTGGCGATGCTGTCGCCATCAGTTCACCTTGTTTTAATGGAATATTAGACATGTTAGCCGCACTTGGGCGTAAAGTTGTTGAAATTCCGTCAACAGAGCAAGGCATTGATCTTGTCCAACTTGAACAACATATGAAGAGTAATCAGATTAAAGCAGGCTTGTTTTGTACTTCACATATGAATCCTCAAGGTATTTCTATGACAGCATTACAGAAGCAGCACTTAGTTAATCTTGCGCAAACCAACAAGATTCCGATTATAGAAGATGATGTTTATATTGAATTAGCGCACGGTAAAGTCATGCCCTTACCTGCCAAACATTGGGATAAACACGGCTATATTTTATGGTGTGGCTCAGTGTCAAAAACAATTGCGGCAGGTTATCGACTAGGCTGGTGCTGGCCGGGTCGTTTTACCGAGCAATATTTACAAAAGCGTAAGTATTGTAATCAAGGGGTCTCTTCTCCGGTTCAACTTGGCCTAGCTGATTTTATTAGTAATGGTGATTATGCAAAACACCTGAAAAAGTTGCGTGTAGCGATACAACAACACACATTGAGTTATCAGCGTTACTTAACAAAATACTTACCTGCTGCCAGTAAGATCAGCGATCCTTCCGGTGGTTTTGTTTTATGGATTCAAGTGCCCAATTTAAATGGCCGTAAACTTCTTCAGCAAGCTACTGAATATAATATTGATATACGCATTGGTGAGCAATTTAGTACCCGTGATTTGTATCAAGATTATTTTAGAGTCAACACGGGGTTTATGATAACCGAGGGTAATGACAAAGACACTCGAGAAGAAGTAGATAGCCAAATTGATAAGTTGATGAAATTAGTTAAAATGGCTAGTTCAGATAGGATTTAAGGTGCTGGAATATAGCGACTCGCCCATCCTGAAATTGTTTGAGCGACATATTCACTATCGATTGATTTTGATAAAAGGTGATCCGCTGTGTCTAGGCTAACGAAACTTTTAGGGTGTTTTGCAGCCTTGTAAATTTTCTCTGCATCTGAAATATCTACAGTTAAATCTACCGGTGAATGTAATACCAATAAAGCTTTATTAAGATGCTGTATATGTTCTGTCGTTTGGTTACGTAAATCATCCAAAAATTGTTTCTTAATTGTAAATTCACGTGAGCCTAAACTCACCTTCGCCGACCCACTTTGCTCTATTTTTTCGAGGTGTGCATCAAAGTTATGTATGACATGACTTGCTTCATACGGGGCACCAATTGTTACTACACCTTTGACTTTAGGAAGTTGTGAAGCCATTGCTAAAACAGCCGCGCCGCCAAGACTGTGACCTATTAAAAGTTGAGGTGCCTCATAATTCTGTTCAAGAAAATATGCAGCTGACACTAAATCTTCAGTATTAGATGAGAAATTAGTATTAGCGAAATCACCGTCACTATTCCCTAAGCCAGTGAAGTCAAATCGAAACACAGCAAAACCATGTTGCACCAAAAATCGACTAATTCTTGATGCTGCAGCCACATCTTTACCACAGGTAAAGCAATGAGCAAACAAAACATAGGCTCGTATTTTTTGCTCTGGCGTTTCTAACAAACCAGCTAGATATTGATCTTGGCTAGGAAACTCAACTTTCGTTCTCATTAATTAATTCCTCAGTTTACTATTAACCTTGCTTATACAAAGACATATAAATTAACTACAAGAGGTGTTAATTTTTGGCATTAAAGAGCTGTATTTCAACTAGACGGTCTAGCGCTAAACGTCCGCCATTAAAAATAACAACCTGTGCTAATAATACTCCCCACAAGACATGTTCGGCATACGCTACAGGAGCAATCTCCTCCAAACTTATTACTGCAACAATATTAACAAAGAATAAACCCAAGGCTGAAAAACGACTTGCTAACCCTGCCATCAATAACAACGGCAACACAATTTCTGCGGCGGTTCCTAAATAAGCGGCTAACTCAAACGGTAATACGGGTACTTGATACTCATATTCAAATAACAATAACGTACTTTCCCAGTCTCTTAATTTAGTCAAGCCTGATGAGAAAAACGCCCAACCAACATAAAAACGTGCAGCTAATAATGCAACAGGCTCTAACAGGCTTATTTTTCCTGCGACATTACGGTAAAAGTGGCTAAGTGATAACAATAAATTTTTTAAGGTATGCATAGTTATTTATCTTTAAAAGTAAAAATTAAGTGATGGTTAATGTTGCACTGACTAATAGTTTATTATTCAGTGCCGCATTATTTAAAATGAGAATTAGGCAAGTTTATCTAACCATTGCATCATTTGTTGTGGTGGCAACCCACCAACACGCTGATCAATAATTTCATTATTTTTCACTAACATCAGCGTTGGTACACTGCGTATACCATAATCTGCAGCAACATTTGCCATATTATCGATATCAATTTTAATCGTGTTAAATCGACCATTCATCAAGCCAGAAACGTCTTCAACTATGGGTGACATTGATTTACAAGGCCCACACCACGAAGCAGTAAAATATAACAGTGAATATTGATGCTGAGATAATAGATCATCTATTGAGTCTGCTGATGTTAGTTGTTTCATAATAAAACCTTATTTAAGTAGATATTAGTCGTAAACTTTTTCAATTTGCTCTTCGGTTAACCCTTTAATATCAACCCAATTAATTTGAGCTGTTTCGATGTAACCTGGAATGTCAGTTACCCATTTCTTTTGTACGTCTTTATTTAGGTTTAGGTATAATTTGTCGCCACGGATATGCCAAGCAGTAGGGTCAGTATCGAATTTTTTATTCATCGTTACGCCAAAAGCACAGAAACCACCGTACTGTGGTGCATATTTACTTGGCTCAGATTGAAAAAGGTCACGATTATCCGCTGTTGAAAACTGGTAAATTGCGCCGTTATAAGCTGCTGTAAATTTATCAGAACCTTTCGTTGGTTTACCTTTTGTAAAATAAGATACGGTGTCATAGCCTTTAATGGCTAAATCATTGCCATTTGCATTTACTTCAATGTTCGCTGCAAAACTTAAACTACTAACTAATAAGGCAGAAGTTGCGAAAGTGGATTTTATCAAGGTTGAAAGTTTCATTATTTGCTCCAGTATTTAATTATTAATAAGGATGTTTTCCTTGGTTGATAATATAGGCCTTTCAATTACCCAAAAGGAATGACATAGCCCTAACTTTGAACCCAATCGTCCAGAATAGTCATAAAGAGAGATAAAATGGATCAACTTTCAGTCATCTTGCAACGCTTTTCGATGAATACAGAGGTTTTCTTTACCGGAAACTTATGTGGTATTAGTCACTTTAATAAAGAGCCAAATCGAGGACACTTGCATTTACTTCTCAGTGGGGAGTTAACGCTGATTGATGAAGAGGGGAAATCTCGGTTGGTTAATGAACCGACCGTGTTATTTTTTCCAACACCTCATGCTCATCGTATTATTGGTAATGAAGATAATCCCCCTGAACTGGTGTGCGCTAACATCATTTATAACGAAAGTTCTTCTAATCCAATTGCTAATGCTCTGCCTTCGATGATGTCATTTAAACTTAGCGACGACGAAAGATTGAAACAAACTGCAGACTGGTTATTCGAAGAAGCCTTTCACGAACGATCTGGACAGCTACCCATGATTAATTCGTTGACCAATATATTTCTTATTCATGTGCTTCGTCATGTACTAGATAACAATATTATGCAGCATGGTTTACTCGCTGGTTTAGCTCATCCGCAGGTGTCTATTGTTTTACTCGCTATTCATAAAGCGCCAGAGCAACCGTGGGGATTAGAAGAAATGGCTGAACTTGCCATAATGTCACGATCAAAATTTGCGGATATATTTAAACGTACCGTTGGTCAAAGCCCAGGAGATTATTTAATTGATTGGCGTATCATTGTGGCTAAAGATTTATTAAAAAAAGATAAGCCTGTGGCATTAGTTGCCAATGCCGTTGGTTATGAGAACGGATCAGCACTAGCAAGAGTATTTAGAAAAAAACTGGGGATCTCGCCTAAACAGTGGGTTGAACAAACGCGCTAGCTTGATTTTTCTATATGAATGGATTTAACCTTATCAACGTAGCCAAAGCCTTAATTTTACGTTTTCAATAAAAAACTAATGACTACTGACACCATGCTGTCAGTAGCACAGTGGTATTGTTCTTTTATCGCAGTCAAACCGATTGCGAACTTATACCAATTTGATTAAATTTCTTCCCAACTCAGAGCTTTGCTCTATGTTCAATAACAAGGAAAATTTGTTTCGGTTTAGTCATTCTAAATCAAATAAATTTAACGATGTTAGTGGGCATAGAGTAAGCTCCCAGAGGGCGAGTTTAAAAGGCTTACATGCGACGTTATTGATTTTACCATTCTCTTCAATCAATGCCTTGCCTCTAAGCCTTTTAATTCTCGCTGAGTGGGAAAGAACTTAATCAACTTGGTATCATTAATTAAAGGAATACAATATGTTAGAACATTCTCCATTGGTCTGGGCTGAAATATCTGTTACTGATATGAACCGAGCAGTTGCATTTTATCAAACGCATTTTGATTTAACGTTTAAACACGAAGTAATGAATGACATGGAAATGTCTATTGCTGAAACGGCCAACATAGGCGACCCAAGTTTTGCCCTTTTGAAACACGATATGATGGTGCCAAGCCGAGATGGCAGCACAGTGTATTTACATCTTAGTTTGACGTTAAATGACAAAGTGAATGAGATTAAAGCAGCGGGTGTTGAAATTTTATTACCTCCAATGCCTATTAAAGAAGGCGAATGTGGCTACATTGCTATTTTTGTAGATAGCGAAGGAAATAAAGTTGGGTTGTGGTCTCAAAGTCTGTGATGATAAAACTGACCTATTAAGGCTTCATCAACATGTCTAACTCAACAACAAGATCACAAACTTAATGAAACTGGTATAACTAAAATACACTCTTAACAGTATATAAAAATAATACATATACCCAAACCACTTGAAGATGCGTGTTTTAAGTCGCTTGGGTATAAGCCCAGTTCAATACTGGGTTTATGTATTATACCAATTGAAGTAATGGGATAATAATGCGTCGTGCAGACAGACTTTTTCAAATCATACAGTTGTTAAAGAATCGCCGTTTAACTACTGCGAGTTTATTAGCAGAAGTACTCGAGGTGTCTACAAGAACTATTTATCGAGATATTCAAGATCTCATTGCCAATGGTATTCCTGTAGAAGGTGAAGCAGGTGTAGGGTATTTATTACGTCGTGAAGTAGACGTACCACCACTTATGTTTAACGAGTCAGAACTTGAAGCGATTCAAGTAGGCATGAGAATGGTAGAAGCTTGGGGAGGTAGCGAACTCGCGAGTTCAGCCAAACAAGCAATGATCAAAATATCTGCAGTATTGCCTGAAAGGCTGCAAACATTTAACTCATTAATGTTTGCACCTAAGTTTCATGCCAAATCAAATGAATTTCAACATCTAGACCTTTTACGTAAAGCGGCCACCGATAGACAATACCTTCAAATGGATTATGAAGACGCTAAACACGCGCAAACCAGTCGAGAAGTACGTCCACTCGCTATCCATTTATGGAGAGGCTGTTGGACACTATTAACCTGGTGTGAACTTAGAAATGACTTTCGAAATTTTCGCATCGACAGGATAATATTGATTAACCTTACTCCACGATTTTTTCCTGTGGTAGACGGTGAAGAACTCGATGATTTCATCAAGGAAATGCAAAGAAAGTATGGATAATTACCGCCTCCCCTCTCTTTAAGCTGAAGCAAACAAGGACTAAAATTGAATGCTTCGCTAACTTAGACCCAAACTACCTGAAGATGCTTGAGTATAAATGGATTTATTCTGGCTTAGAATATCCTGACCAGATATCGGCATTGACCGATGTTTTCTTTTTACGTTTTTTCTTACCTGTGCCTTCAGGCGCTGCCATTGGTTTCTCTACGGCTAAAATTGAATCACCGGTAATTTCAGCGGCTTCAAAACCTTCAACTTGCTCACGTTCAAGCCTGAATTTGTTCTTCTTTTCGATCACGCTGAAGTGATGATAATCTTCATGGTCGATAAGCGATATGGCTAAACCTACTTCACCAGCACGTCCACTTCGACCAATACGGTGCATGTAGTCTGATGGGCTTCTTGGTAAGTTAAAGTTGATGACTACAGGAAGTTTTTCGATGTCTAAACCACGGGCAGCAATATCCGTAGCAATTAACACTTCAATATCGCCAGCTTTAAAGCCATCAAGCACACGACTACGTTCGCTTTGACCTTTATCGCCATGAAACACGGCGGCGGTAATACCACGTTTAGCTAATTTTTCAGCTAAGTGTTCACAATGGTGTTTGGCATTAACGAAAATAAGCGCTTGTCGCCATTGCTCTTGCTGAATCAAATGCGCTAATACCGCTGTTTTTTCACCCTTGTTCACGGTAAAAACACGTTGAACTAACGTGCTGGCATCCGCACTTTGTAATTGTATTTCAATCGGGTTATTAAGCAGTTCTTGCGTTAACGTTGTTACTTGTTCAGGAAAAGTCGCTGAAAATAATAAGGTTTGTTTTTTCTTCGGCGTTAATGCCAACAGCGCTGTTAGTTCTTCAGTAAAACCTAGGCTTAACATGCGGTCGGCTTCATCAAGTACTAAGGTTTTAACCTTATCGAGCTTGATGGCATTACTTGAAATTAAATCAAGTAATCGACCCGGCGTTGCCACCAAAATATCGACGCCACCGCGTAATGCGAGCATTTGAATATTGACTGATACTCCACCAAAAACAGCAAGGGTTTTAATTTCGCCATTAAAATGCACTGCATAAGATTTAATACTGTCTGCAACTTGCTTGGCGAGTTCACGAGTAGGTACTAAAACTAGTCCAGTAACAAAGTTACCTTTACTGTTTTTGCTGCCCGATGAAATGTCTTCGCGTAATTTCTGCAACATAGGCAGTGCAAAGGTGGCTGTTTTACCTGAGCCGGTATTTGCCCCTGCAATTAAGTCACGTCCCGCTAATACACTTGGGATAGCTCGCGCTTGAATAGGCGTTGGCTGATGATATTCCAGCTCAGCTAATCGCGCTAATAAGGGGGTAATAAGGCCAAGTTCTGTAAAGGTGGCAGGCGTTGTAACAGTTGTCATTAAAATAAAGGGCTCAAAGCTAAAGTAATTACCCCTATTTTAGCGTATTTATGGTCTGTTAAGTTAGTGAAATTGATCAAACTTTACAGTTATGTTTTTCAGCCTTCTACAATAGTAAGCGTTTTCTTCAGATAACTGTCGGGTTATTTTACAGTATTCATATAGAGAATTAGTTCGATTTTTCATCTTATTGAAATAGTTATGTATTAATTGATTGGTGTGCTTATTGCTTCAAGTAGTCTGAAAAATCACTTTTTATTTTGTAAAATTCAATTAAAGAGGCTTTTATGACATTCAAATGCTCTAACTCAATTTTAACAGCTATTCTACTTACTTTTAGTAGCTTATTTTTCATGGGGAATGCTTCAGCAACATTAATTTATAGTGAAACAGTTGATGGTGATCTAGATGCTATAGGTAGTACTAATGTAAATCTTGTTGCTGGTATTAATCTTATTCAAGGGGTGATTAATGAGACACCTCCAGCAGAAACTGATCGAATAAAATTTACACAATTGGCTGGTTTAACTATTGATAGCATAGTACTTTCATTTTCTGGTGTATTTGATGATGCCAATATTGGCCAAAGTATGAACGTTGATTTGCACAATAATGTCGCTAACTTATTCGATGATAACTTTAATATGGTTAACTCTGGCAGCGACATTTCAGCGTCTTTCTTTGATAGTTTTGGACCAGAAACAGGCCCTTTAAGCACAACAACTGCGGGTGCAATTTGGGACTTTCAAATATCGGCTGGCACAGTTTTCCCAGGACAACCTTGGACTTTAACCATTAATACAACAAGTGACTCTCCACCTCCTGTCGATGTTCCTGAACCATCTACACTTGCTATATTCGCATTAGCCATGGCAGGATTAACAGCTCGTCGATTTAAGAAAAAATCTTAATAAATTATCAGAGATAATATTGCTGAAGCGCTTAACGTAACTCATAAAGCATCGTCTTAATTAGTCGATGCTTTTTTTACATTAACAATTAACAAGGACAGCAATGCTGTAGCATTATCACTTGAAGATTATTGTTGATGTATTAAACCGGTATCATCGTTTTCAAAACCATGACATATGTAGCCACACATCTTACGTTTTTTCTTAGCTATTTGATGAAAGTGCTCATAACCCACTGAAAAGGCAAACGGATTCGCGTTGTAATCTGCATATGATTGATCACTACCATTGTTAGCTTCTCTGATACCTGCAGCAAAAGAGCTTAAAAAGTCATCTCGGTTGTTAAGCAAGATGGTTGTCTCGCCATTCCCGCCTTCAACCAATTCTAACGCGCCTAAGTCAATATACTTATCAACAACTACATTATTGAAAAAACCACTGTATTGCTCAGTTTCAACATCATAGGAAACTGGAGAATCATCTGAAGCTTCCATTAATGAGACAAATAGCTCTCTTACTTTTTTTGAAATCACTCTCTATTCCTTGCTTAGCCCTTACTCTTTACTGATTTTACTGTTTATTTAGTAAATTAACTAGGTTGTCCCTAGTTAATTTACTTAAATAACAAGGGACCTTTTCTGAAGCAAAAAAGAGCTGTGACTGGCGTAGTAGGTCATTTCGTCTACGAGGTGAATCACGCATGTTCCAAGTAAAGTGAAAATCATTGAACATCTTTGATTGAAATACAGTTACCGTACTTATGAATAAGCAGGCAATATGGTACTATCGAGGTTACATAATGAGTGGCCCGCTATTAGCAGTTAACCCTGAAGGTTCTATTGCTGTAATTGATATTTATCATTTTATTGATATTTTTCATCTTATTAATAAAAGATAACGACCCAACTTTCCAACTTACCGATCGATTTGAATTCTTAATAATTAAATACTATGGCCAAAAACACGTTTACTCCTGAATTACTTGAACAACACTTTACCAAAAATGAATGGAAAAAAGGCGCGAGAATTTTTCAGGCAAATGGCGTAAAAACCTGCGCTCTTGACGGTGAAGTAATTCGCGGTGTAGTTTTTAGTGAGCGCTCGCGCGAATCAAGTTATTTAACGCGTTTAGTCTTTGATGGTAAGTTTGGTGATATTGCCAGTTATTGTGATTGTTATGTCGGTCGCGATTGTAAACATGGTTCAGCGTTAGCGCAGTGTTATATTCACGAACATTTTGACCGAAACAGCATCGCTACCTCAGAAACAATAATAGATAAATGGCTTAACCGTTTTCAAGCTCAGCCAACTAGATACCAGCCCAATACCCAGCAAAAATCATTATTATACTTTTTAAAGCCCAACCCATATAACGAAGACGACTTTTTAACTTTAGGTATTAAGTCAGCTCGACCAAAAAATAGTGGCGGTTGGAATAGTTCTATTGGCAGTGAATATTCTGCCAGTTCGTTGATTAATAGTGCCTATGCGAATGACGAGGATGTTGCTGTACTTACCGAGCTTATGCGTACTAACCAGTATGGCGATACCATTAAGTATTTTGATTTATTTGAACGCATTATAAAAACTAATCGTAGCTTTTGGCATACAACGTACGACTTAAGCGAGCCGGTGACGTTAAGTGAGCCACTAGAAGCAGAATGGCAGTGGTTAGCGTTGGGTAACAGTTTACATACGTTAAAGCTTGTTTTAATGCAGCCATCAGAAAGTATTCGTATTATCAAAGCACAGCCACTGTGTTTTTATGACGAAGAAAAAAATTGCTTTGGAAAAATTAATACTAATACTCAATGTGATTTTGAAGCAGGTTTACTTAATTCCCCTATTTTTGAAGAAGATAAATTACCCTGGATAATGAGTAAATTATCTATGTCCTTAGGCGATGCAGTGAAACGTTTGCCTAAACCTAAAACAAAATACTCACAAGAGTTAACACAACCTGATGTGTACTTGCACTTCACTACGCCAGTAGCCTCTAATCGACAAACGGGTTATGTGCAGGTTAATTTTTCCTATCAAGGTAATTTAGTTAATCCCCATGATGAAAACGTTACGATTACGCCATCAAACGTAACTAAGCTTAGTATTGATAGTGATGCCCAGAGTGATGCCGATAGTAATATTGAGAGTGGTGCTTATAGTAATATTGAGGATGAAGTTGAGCGTGAAAATGTAAGTCCACGCGAGATAAAAATTTATCGTGACTTAGCTTTTGAACAAACGGTTATTGATAAATTGACCACGCTGAAATTTAACCCTCAGCCTAAACCTAAACGTTACACTTATACTAGTCAGGACGATTTGAACAAAAGTAAAACTCCTGAATTTGCCATGCTGATGCAAGGCAGTGTCTTGTGGCAACGCTTTTTACATCAAGAATTATCACCACTTGAAGATCTAGGCTGGCATATTACTTTTGCTGATGATTTTTATTATAAAGCGCTTTCTACTGATAGCGTATTTGATGCCGAAGTGATGGAAACCGATGATCATGACTTTTTCTCATTAGGGTTAAACTTAACCATTGATGGTAAAAAAATGCCTGCGTTTCCTATTTTGCTTAGCGCTATTGAGCAGCTGCCTAGATCAGCATTACTTGACCGCGAAAAAGAAAACCTTATTTCACCTGATTCACCCATTTATGTAGATTTAGACAATGGTGGTTTTGTTGCCTTACGTTATCAAAGCGTGCAGCCAATACTAAAACAGTTCATTGAACTATTTATGCCTAATGCCTTAAGCCATGATGGCACCATAGAGCTATCGCGTTTTCAAGGGCATCAAACGTTATCGATGTTAGATGACCAAGGCATGATAGCAAAAGGCACAAGTAAGTTAAGAGCGCTGGCTGATAAACTAAAAGACTTTCAACAAGTAACTACGATTCCTGTACCCGAAGGTTTAAACGCGACGTTAAGAACTTATCAGCACCAAGGACTAAACTGGTTACAGTTTTTGCGCGAGTACCAATTAAACGGTATTTTAGCTGATGACATGGGTTTGGGTAAAACCATTCAAACCTTGGCGCACTTATTAATTGAAAAACAGCAAGGTCGGCTGACTAAACCGATATTAATCGTTGCGCCTACCAGTGTTATTTTTAACTGGGCTAATGAAATAGATAAATTTACCCCTCAACTTTCTTATCAAGTATTACACGGTAACAAACGTCATGAGCAATTTGGCTGTCTTGAGGCCGTCGAAGGTGGTGAAGATCAGGTTGATATAATCATCACCAGTTATGCGTTAATTACTAAAGATTTAGCACATTACACTGACCAAAAATTTTATTACCTTGTGCTTGATGAAGCCCATTATATAAAAAATACCAAAACTAAATTATACCAAGCGTTTCTGACACTAAAAGCGCAGCATAAATTGTGCTTAACGGGTACGCCAATGGAAAATCATTTAGGCGAATTCTGGGCACAATTTAATTTTTTACTGCCTGGTTTTTTAGGCGGACAAAGACAATTTACTAAACTATTTAGAACACCTATAGAAAAACATGGTGAGTTAGAACGTAAGCAGTTATTAAATCAGCGTATTAAGCCGTTTATTTTACGTAGAACCAAAGACAAAATAGCCACTGAGTTACCACCAAAAACTGAAATAATTCAAACCTTGCGTATTGAAGGTAAACAAGCTGAGTTGTATGAATCTGTGCGCTTAGCGATGGATAGCCGCTTAAAAGATATTATTGCTGATAAAGGTTTAAAACGCAGTCAGATAGAAGTATTGGATGCGTTATTAAAACTAAGACAGGTATGTAATCACCCTAAGTTATTGAAACTGGAAGGCGCTAAAAAGGTAAATCAATCCGCTAAGCTTGAATATTTAATGGAAACACTGCCTGAGCAAATAGATGAAGGCCGTAAAATATTAATCTTTTCACAGTTCACCAGCATGCTCTCTTTAATAGAGGATGAGTTGATCGATGCAGGTATTGGTTATGTTAAATTAACGGGCTCAACCACTAAAAGACAAGAGGTAGTTGATAAGTTTCAACGCGGTGAAGTGCCGGTATTTTTAATTAGCTTACGCGCTGGTGGTGTAGGTTTGAACTTAACAGCAGCCGATACGGTTATTCATTTTGATCCTTGGTGGAACCCAGCAGTAGAAAACCAAGCCACTGATAGAGCTTATCGAATTGGACAAAACAAACCTGTGTTTGTTTACAAATTGATTATTGAAAACTCTATAGAAGAAAAGATTCAAAAAATTCAGCAAAACAAAGCCGAACTCGCCAAAGCCTTGTTATCTGAAGAAGTCAGTGATAATAAGCTGAGTTTAACTGACGATATCTTGGACTCGCTACTTACACCACTGAGCTAGAGACGAGCTAGAACTAAGTGAGTAGAAACATAAAGACCGATACAATTAGTATCGGTCTTTATCGATAACTTATACGTCACTGCTGAAGAAATTCTTGTTTTATTAATATGCCATCATCTAGCCATCTTAGTAGATAATTTAAGGCCACTTGGCTAGCTTGCTCTTCACTCACTTCTTCGAGTAAAAAGTCACATAAAGCGGTAAAACTCGCACCATTTAAAATCATAGTGATCAGGTTATATTCTTGCTGTGGCAAGGAACGAAATTGCGTTAGGCGATCATTATTTCGCCAAAGCAACCAATCACTATGCTGCGCTTTTGCTGGCTCAGGTGATTGCTCCTGTTTTAGCGCTTGCCAAGTTTCCACACTATTGTAATGAAAGTGCGCCAGTTGAACACTTGGGTGAAAACGAAAAACTAAATCAGGCCACTGTTCAGGCGGCGTATTTGCGAGCAAATCACGGGTAAATCGGGTTGCGTCAGCCGCGTCAAATGCCACCATAAGTAAGCGTTCAAAATGGGCTAATTCGCTAATAATAGGATGATCTTTAAATGGCGCGTTATTGGCTAAAAACAATGGTAATTTATCAGCGTAATATCTAAGCGAGGTATTATCAGACGGGTAAGCATTAATATAACCTAAGACCATTTGATCAAATAAATCATCACCAAGGAAAAAACCTAACATTTCATGGTCGTTTTCAATGGTTTCTTTCAGTCTTGCTTGGTAAGCGTTCTTGTATATATGAAGACGAACATCACGGGTAATACTGCCGTGGTCCTTAATCTGCTCCATAATATTAGTCGTGACCTTGGGGTCGTCATCGACTAAATAATCAATTAATTTTTGCTGTAATGATGCTAACGGTAATTTATCCACTTACGTTACTACCTCCCGTTGCTTCACTCGCTCCAATTGACCTAAAGTATCGTAAGCAATGTTCCGTGCGGTTTCAACTTCAGCTAATAGCTCAGCCAGCGGCGGAATATTATCATCGCGTTCAATCATAGTGCTTACCCAACCAAACCTTTCTAATGCTTGTTTATATAGAGCCCAAACAGGATCAGCAACTGGGTGGTCATGGGTATCAATAACGTAATTTCCGTAATCAGTATGACCCGCTAAATGAAATTGTTTGACCTTGTTTTTGTCGATACCTTCAAGATAATCTTGTGGGTCAAATTCATGATTTCGTGCGCTGACATATATATTATTTATATCTAACAATATGTTACAGCCTGAGCGACGAGCAACATTATTGAAAAAGTCCCATTCACTCATTTCAGATTCTTTATAAGTAATGTAGCTAGATAAGTTTTCTAATAAAATAGGACGGCCTAAAAAATTTTGCACTTGGTCAACACGATCGCAAACATGATTTAATGCTTCGTCGTTATACGGTAAAGGCAATAGGTCATGACTGTTCGTTTGATTAACGCCTGTCCAACAAAGATGGTCTGATATCCATTGTGGCTGTAGTTCGTTTACCAGGACTTTTAACTGCCGTAAATACTGCATATTTAACGGATCAGTTGAACCAATAGACAACGAGACACCGTGCATCACCATAGGATAAAGCTCACGGATTGCGTGTAAATAGTGTTTGGGTTTACCACCGTCTACCATAAAATTTTCAGAGACAACTTCAAACCAATCAATATTGGGTTTAGTTGCTAGCACATCTTGAAAATGATCTGTTCTTAGTCCTAAACCAAAGCCGAGGAAATCATCAGGTGGAGCGATACCGTCAACAGCGCTAGAGAGTGAATACTCTCTAGCGCTAGCTTGATTTGTTATCAAGTTATGAACCAACAGTGCCACCTACATCATCACAAGTTTGTGCTGGTAACGCGACAAAACCATGGCCTTTACATGCGGCTTGACCTTTACACGCATTTTCAGCAGTTTTACAGTCGTTATGACCATTACATTTATTGACGCCGTAACAATGAGTCAACTCAGCAGTATCAACTACGCCACGCCAATCGTCTTGTACATTACCGCCAATGTCGTCACAGGTTTTAGTCGACATAGCAACAAAACCATGGCCTTTACAAACCGCTTGTCCCTTACAGGCATTTTCAGCCGTTTTACAGTCGTTATGACCATTACATTTATTCACGCCGTAACAATGCGCCATTTCAACCGTATTGGTTGCGCTAGTTTTAGCTGTTTTAGTACTTGAGTCGCCTGCAACTGCAGTACATCCCATTAAACCAGCAACGGCTAGTGCTACCGCGGTACCTTGAAGTTTTGTTTTAGTGCTCTGATTCATTGTATTCTCCCATTAGTTTTTAGTTATAGATCAGGCCACATTTTGCTTTAAGCTAAGTTACATATGAATCATGTTCAGTTTAAATAAAAATATTGCCTACAGCACCTTTAATCTTAGTTCAAGATCATCATTTTCTTAAAATAATTATGACCAATTATAAAAGTAACCACCTAATTTGACCTGTTAATGTCTTTATAACTTTCAATTTTTATCTGAATAATTATTTTATATTTTTTGAAATTTTAATGAGATTTTCCCGTTCGACCGGTAAAATAAATTGATCGATCAAGGCATTTATTTACCTTATAAACGAGGACATTTTAATATCGTGAAGTGAGTATTAGGAAATATTCACAGAGCTAACAAATGAGGGAAACTATAACTTAATGCACTGATTGATAATAACTTATCTAATAAAAACAAAACTAGAGTCATTATGAAAATCCATTATATTCAAGATCAATGTAGTTAACTCAAGATCTTAACGTAAATGTTATGTTCGAGGTCACTATCAAAGTTCCATTACTTTTTAGGAACTGGCCCTCCGATTAAACATTACGGGGATAACGTCCATAAGCTAGGTACTTAGATACGTTAAATGTTGAGTTTTTTAACTAACAGTGGAGTTGTTGTTGCTTGAACAATGAGAGTGAAAAGTACAATGCCAAAGCCAATAGATTGAATAGTCCACCAATAGGGTAACTCGGTTGGCAATGACAAAACTAATGCAATGGTGACCGCTCCGCGTAATCCCCCCCAGATCATGATGGGTGGATATTTACGGTTAATAGGCTGTCCCACAATGACCTGATTTAACCATACTGAACAATAGACTGCGATGACTCGCGCAATAAAAGCCCCCACTATTGCTAATATTATGGCTAGCCACATTTGAGTAAACATATTAAGACTGACCACTAATCCCAGCAAGACAAAAACAAAAATATTGGCAATGAAACCAAGTGACTCCCATATATTGTGCAAACCGGTATGAACATCCTTTAGCTGATCCTGTGCTGATTTTTTAAAAAGTAATGCAGCAAACATTACTGCCACAATACCTGAGACATGAAATAAGTGCTCCGCGATGTAAAAGGTCCCATAAGCTAGAAACAGTGTAATAACCACCATATGTGGCACAGATGTATCAATTATTTTAACTAACAGTGCTGCAATATATCCAAATACACTACCCACAATAATGCCGCCAAAAAATACTTTGCTAAACGTGATAATGGCAGACGTCAAGTCTGGCTCGCTTTGACCTAAAGCAATGCTGAGAATAATACTAAATAAAACAATCGCCGTTGCATCATTAAATAAGCTCTCCCCTTCAATTAACACGTTTAAATCATCAGGCGCTTTCAACGCTTTCAATTGACCAACCACAGCAACCGGGTCCGTTGCTGATATAACAACACCCGTTAATAATGCCGCGATGAAAGGAAAACCTGGATGAGCGATACCAAAATAAAGGAAAACAGCGATAACAAGCGTAGAAATGATCAAACCAAGTGTTGCAAGCGTTAGTACGTTGGGCAAATATTTGAATAATAGTTTACTGTTCAAAGAAAAAGCTGCTTCAAATATTAATACTGGCAGCAATATAAATAACATCAAATCCTGAAAATTACTCGCTCTCACGCCGGTATCTATGCCAAATGCTACCGTGAACAAGGACAGAAAAAACCCGAGTACAACTAATAATAAGGTGTAGGGTATGCGTATAAAACGAGCGAGAATAATGGCAAACACGCCAACAGCTAAAATAAGCAAGGTAATAGAAACAATCATATGAATATTCATAGCTTATTATCCCCTTCTTGATTATTACCAAGTGGTTCGATTCTTTATGAGGTATAGCTAAGCTTAGTCGATATAGGAAAATACATCGATTGAGGAGTAGGTGTTGAGTGTTTTTTGAATTTTTTTAAGTATAAAAAAAGCTTCAATAGTATTGAAGCTTGGGGAGTCAGTGTTTTAATCGATATATAACTAGGCGTTCATATCACTACTTAATTAAGACAAGTATTTCTTTAAATACAGGGGTTCGACAGTCTTTAACCAGTTCAAATAAACACATTTCCAATCCCGTTAACTCAACGCCATTGTTAACAAGTTTGTTTATGGCTAAATTTTTATTATCGAGCTCACGAGAAGAAACACAGTCTGAAACGATTTGTACTTCATATCCCATACGTTTTAAACTGATCGCGGTTTGATACACACAAATATGTGCTTCAATACCACAAACAATCCATGTATCAACGTTAGTGGCTTTAACTGCTTCAATAAATTGAGCGTTTTCACAACCATCAAAGGTATATTTTATAATGGGCTCTTGATGACCAGTAGGAGAACTAAGTAGCGAACTCAATTCATTAACTGTTGGGCCAATTTTTTCTGGGTTTTGTTCAAGCCATAAAATCGGTAAATCAAGGGCTTGGACCCCTTTGATGAGCTTTTCACAATTTGACACAAGCGCATCACTATCATGAACTAAACGCGTTAATTTCCCTTGTATGTCGACAACAATCAGACCGGTACTTTCTTTTTTTAACATAATTAGCTCCTTGAGGTTATCACTTATAATGTCCCTTTAGACGGACAAATACTCGTTATTATTTGTAAAGATACATAAATAAAACGAATATATGTTTGCTTTCATGACCTTATTGGCAACCTTTCTTTCCTTGCAGAAAAACTCTAAGTTGCCCGTGTTCCCTATTTCTTAGGTGCCATAGTATCTGGCATCAATACTGCGATAACTTGTCCTTTTGAGCAAATAACACCAGCAGCCGATAAGGTTATATCAACGACAATTTTACGGTCTTTAACTTGACTAAAACGACCGATTAATTCCAACTCAACGCCCTGTGGTGTTGGTGCTAAAAAACTAACATTCAACGCACCAGTGACAAATCGTAATGTAGGTGAACTACCCATTTCACGATTTTGTGCAAGGTAAGCCATAGCTGATGCACTGCCAGTACCATGACAATCAATCAATGAGGCTGTCATGCCGCCATAAACAAAACCAGGAATAGCGGTGAAAATATCAGACGGAGTAAAACGAGCAATAGTTACGCTAGCTAACAAATCATTCTTATCAATATGCTGCCAGTAACTTTTTAATTGGTGACCGTCTTGGTTGTTTTTACCACAACCATAACAATGGCTTAATTCTTCAGGGTAACAATCTTGGAAAGCTTGTTCGTTCATAAAAATCCTTATTTAATTTGATAAGAGCATAGGCAAATAAGTGATACAAATTTGCCTATGTTGCTGGCTTTACGATTATTTCACTTTTGATAAAGTGAGAGATAAAGCCGTTTCTAAAAAGATTAGTAACGCAAACTTAGCCAATAGGTCGTAAGTCATCAATGACTTTGCCATCATCTGCTAAAGTGCCTACCGCAACCAACTCAACCGCACCGTTAAGTTTGGTTATTTTTTTCAAGCTGCTGCTAATATTCTCAATTGCACCGGCAATATCAGCCTCAGAATAGCCGCTACTATCTAATTCACATTGTAAGTTCATTTGGTCATTATAATTAACCTGAGTTACTGACAAACGCATTTTAGCGATGTGAGGATAGGCTTGTCGTACTTGCTCTATTTGCTCTGCATGCACGAACATACCTTTAATTTTAGTCGTTTGGTCTGCGCGACCCAACCAGCCTTTAATACACATATTAGTTCGACCACAAGCACTTTCACTTGATTTCACTGCAGACAAATCTCCAGTAGCGAAACGAATAAGTGGATAATCTACATTAAAGCTGGTGACAACAACTTCACCTATTTCGCCATCGGCAACAGGCTCTAAAGTGCCTGGACGGACAATTTCTACCAATAAATCTTCAGCAATAATAAAACCATCATCACTTTTAGATTCAAAACCAATGAGGCCAACATCTGCACTAGCATAGGCTTGTAAGGTGTTAATACCAGCAGCATCAAATTCAGCTCTAAGTCCTTTAGGAAGCGCTTCGCCTGTAACTAACGCTTTAGTAACACTTGAAATATCTCGATTTTCAGCTTTAGCTTTATCGAGTAAAATCTTCAGAAATGATGGTGTACCGCTATAACCTTGAGGTTTTAAATGTTCAATGATGTCAAGCTGCTGCTCTGTTTGCCCAGGCCCTGCTGGAATAACCACACAACCACAAGCTCTAGCGCCTGAATCAAGAATAAACCCGCCGGGTGTTAAGTGATAAGACAAACAATTTTGCACTATATCACCAGCTCTAAACCCAGCAGCATAGAATGCTTGGCCTAAACGCCACCAATCATCACTGGTATTTTCAGGATCATAAATAGGTCCTGGTGATTGAAAAATTCTGCCTATGTTAGCCTTGTTCGCATTTAAACCACCTAGTGGTGAGTTTTTTGCTTGTAGCTTCATTAAGTCTGATTTACGCGTAATGGGAAGTTGCGCAAGCAATTCTCGGCTAGTAATTTTATCAGCATCTATATGCTGTAAAATTTGCCCATAATGCTGACATTCTTGCTTCGCATAGGTGATAAAAGAAGGTAAACGCTCTAATAGAGACTGCTCACGTAACTCAGGGTTTTGACATTCTCTTTCGTAAAAATATTGTTTCATGGTAACTCGATTATTTAGAAATATGATAATTTATAAATATGAAAACGTTAATTTTTCATGTACTTTTTTATATCGTTTTGCTTTTACTACTTCACGTACTTTCAGAAAGAAGTCAGTTCATTCGAGTTTTAGGAGACAGCGCGGAGCTTACGATAGTAAGTGAGCACTTTCGACAACAAAATCAAGTGAAATGGAAATAGTCTGGAATGTACGTGGCTTATAACCAACGCTTACGTCTTTTATAAGACTTTAAGTTTTTAAAGCTTTTACGTTCTTCGTTGCCGCCACCTAAATAGAATTCTTTAACATCTTCATTGCTAAGCAATTGCTCTTGAGTACCATCAAGTACAATTTTACCTGACTCCATAATGTACCCGTAATCAGCAGCTCTTATTGCATAGTTAGCATTCTGCTCAACTAACAACATGGTAATACCCTGATCTTTATTAATTTTTTTAATAATACCAAATACTTCTTTAACCAGTAATGGTGATAAACCCATGGATGGCTCATCTAAACAAATCATTTTAGGACGAGCCATTAATGCTCTACCTATGGCTAACATTTGTTGCTCACCACCTGATAAATAACCGGCTAGACCTGTACGTTCTTTTAAACGTGGGAAATAATTAAACACCATTTCAAGATCTTGATTTATTTGTGAATCATTACGTGTATAAGCACCTAATTTTAGGTTTTCAATCGAGGTCATATCTTCGATAATACGACGACCTTCCATCACCTGGATCAGACCACTACGTACAACATCTTCACCATTTTTCTTATCTATGCGCTCGCCCATAAAGGTAATATCACCTTTAGTCACTTCACCATATTCTGATTTAAGTAGGCCTGAAATTGCTTTTAATGTTGTTGATTTACCTGCGCCATTAGGACCAAGTAACGTTACAACGTCTCCTTCTGGGACATCTAATGTTACCCCTCGAAGTACTTGAATAACTTCGTCATAAACCACTTCAATGTTATTAACCGATAACATTGGTGTAGCTGTTTGAATTTTTGCTGCCGCCTGTGACATACATCTATACTCCGTTAAAACTATAACTACCCAACTTATACAAGCTGAATAGTTATCAGGTAATTAAAAATATACTTGCCTAATTTTTATTGTCTCAATAATAAATTAGGTTTTGATCCTCTAAATAATTGGTGCAGTAGTGAAGCCGTCGAGTTGCGAGCCACATGAACTTAGTACACTAAGTGATTGTGGCGAGCAATGACGACAATAAAGCTACGGTGCCAAGTATGACGAGGATTAGTAACCTAACCAATCATCACGACGTTCCAAGGTAACTTGTGATACTTTTTCAACTTTAACATCACCGTTTTCGTAGTTGCCTTTATAGATGTTTACTTGGTTAATACCACGATGATCTTCATTGCTCCAATTAGCAGCTAAACATACGCCTTCTAGACCTTTAGGTACCCAGTCTTTATTAACGTACATGCCTTTTTTAACATTTTCACCGGTGATACCGCCGTTCTGTTTAGCCCACTCCATCGCTTCTTTCATGAAGTATGTTGAACATACGCCACGCATGTAGTGATGAACGCGCGTTTGCTCGCCTGATTTATCTGACATTTTTGAAATTTCATGTACCAATTTCATACCAGGTACATCGTCACCCCAAAATGGTGTCATCGTTGGGAAGACATAATTTTTAATGCCTGAACCAGCAGCATTAAACATGTTTGCATCGCCACCCCAAATACTTGACATAAATTGAATATCTACGCCGACTGTGTCACAAGATTTAATTAACGACAGTACTGAACCACCTATATTCGCAACATAACCGTAGTTTGAACCAGAGCTTTTAATACTCAAACATTGCGCTTTAAAATCACCTGGTTTCATAGAAACAACGACTGGTGATTGAACATCAAAACCAAGCTCTTCTGCGTATTCTGCACAAGCCGCTTTAGGCGCATTTGGGAAAGGATGGTTTGCACCAATATGAGTAAACTTTGGTTTACCTTTACTGCCTTTTTCTTTCCAATCATCCGCTGCCCATTGCACTAAACCACGACAAGCGTCTGAATAAGATGCGCCATAAAAGAAGTTATAAGGTGCAGGTTTTTTCGTATGAGGGTTTTTACCTGTAGGGTCTGTTAAATGCCCTGAATACGATGCAGAGAAAACTGGTGTTTTATCACGAGCAACAAACGAGATTAATGCTTCAGTATCCGCTGTACCCCAGCCCTGCATAGCAACCATGCCTTCACGTGATTTCCATTTTTTATAAGCAGCAATCGCTTGTGGAACTTTATAACCATAATCAATGGTTTCAGATCTAAGTTTAGTACCGTCAATACCACCATGGGCATTTATATAAGCAAGTGAATCGCGCACACCATTGGCATAATTTTTACCAACAAAAGCAGTAGGGCCTGACATGTCGGCTAAATGGCCAACAAAAACAGAATCTTCTGCTTGAACTTGGCTAGTAAAACTTAAAGCAATACAAGTAGTAATTGAACTTAGTAATAATTTTTTGTTTTTAATGCTATTCATTTGAACGTTCCTCAACTTTTTATTTAGTACTTCTCTATATAAGTAACCTGTTTATATAAATAGGTAAGCAGTATTATTTTTATGTTTATATTTACGCTTATTTTCTCGCAGTTACCTTTTTTATGTCCCTATGTAACTGCGATTTATTCACCATTCATTTCTCAAGTGTTTTTAATAAAATCACTTAGTAAGCAAATGGATAGAATTTCCAATAGTTTTTAATTTGTGTCCAACGATGTGCCAATCCTTCTGGCTCAAAGATTAAGAAACCGATAATAACTAAGCCAATAGCCATTTCTTTGATGTAAGCTAAACCATCAACCACCATAGGGATATTTCCCCAATCGGTCATTTTCATTACACCAACACCGCTTTCTAATACTTCAGGTAAGAACACCATGAAGATAACGCCCATCAAGGTACCTTTTATCGAACCTAAGCCACCGATAATGATCATCGCTAAGAATTGAATAGACATCATGATGGTAAAACCTTCTGCCGATACATAACCTAAATAATGGGCATATAACGCACCGCCAATACCAGCATAAAAAGAAGAGATACCAAATGAAAGTAGACGATATTTATTTAACTTTACGCCCATGATTTCAGCTGATAAGTAATGGTCACGTACGGCAACAAAGGCACGTCCATCACGACTACGCATTAAGTTACAACCCCAGATGAACATAAAGACTAGTGAGAATAACGCGACATAGTAAAAGCTTTCGTCGGTATCAAAAGCAAAACCGAATAAGGTTACCGGATCTGCCATTGAACCTGATGCCCCACCAGAGAACCAATCAGCTCGAGCAAAGAAATCTTCTATAATAAATTGCGAAGCAAGTGTTGCTATCGCTAGATATAAACCTTTAATTCGTGCAGCTGGCGCACCAAACATCATGCCAACGCCCATGGTTAAGAAACCCGCTAAAGGAATACATAAAAACACTGGGATATGTAAGCTGGTGTTTAACCAGGCCGAAGCAAACGCACCAAAGCCAAAGAAAGCACCATGCCCTAACGATATTTGTCCGGTGTAACCTACTAAGATGTTCAGACCTAATGCAGCAATGCCTAAATAGGATATTTGAATTAATAAGGTAATAAAGTAACCATCAACAACTAACGGTGCAAAGCACAACGCTAAGATAGTAAAAATGGTCACCCAACGGATGGTTTTTGTTTCAAAAATTGTATTATCTTGTTTATAGCTAGTGCGGAAATCTCCGCACGGGCGCATCGTTAAACTAGACATAAATCACTCCTAATAATTGTTCGTTTTATTGATATTGTTAATTAAATTGCGCTAGGCCCAGTTGAACCTAGCTAAAATTATGCTATATACGCTCAATGTCTTTGGTACCGAATAAACCGTAAGGTTTGAACCAAAGAATAATTAACAACACATAAAATGGTGCGATATCGTACATATTACCGATGTGTAAATATTGACTATCAAAAAACTCAGCGACGTTTTCTAATACACCGATAATGAGACCGCCAACGATGGCGCCAACAATAGAGTCTAATCCGCCTAAAATAACGGCTGGGAATACTTTGATACCCATAATAGAAAGTGAATCTGAAACACCATTAACCATACCGAGCACTATCCCTGCGGTAGCAGAAACTGTTGCTGCAATCCCCCAACTCATCGCAAAAACATGCTTTACAGACACACCTAGACTTTGCGAAGCTTGTTGATCGAAAGCTGTCGCTCTCATCGCTAGGCCATGCTTAGAATGTTTAAAGAATAAAAAGAATGCGACCATGATAATTAACGCTATCACCGTACTCATTAAGTACGCCATTTCTACATTTAAGCCTAAGATGTTAATACTCTGCGTATCAAATACTTGCGGGTAACTTTGTGGTGAAACACCAAATATCCATTTCATTAATGATTGGAAGAAAATAGACAGACCAATAGTCACCATGATCACCGAGATAATCGGCTCACCAATCATAGGACGCAGTACTATCATTTGTAACAGCACACCAAAACCGGCCATGAATAACAGTGATAATATAAAGCCTAGAAAGAACGGCAGTTCTAAGTAAATCAGTGAAGCCCAACATACCCAGGCACCAATGAGTAAGAACTCACCTTGGGCAAAGTTAACAATCTGTGTTGATTTATAAACCAACACAAAACACATACCAATGACACCGTATAACAAGCCAACAATAAGGCCGTTGATGATTAATTGAGTTAAGAGTTCAAAATTCATGATGCTTTCCTCTGAGTTTGACTACTTGTTGATGAAACAGCACTACCATCATTTTCAATTACCGTCGCAACTTTAAGTGTTGTTTGAATACGTGAGCTACCACCATCTTGGAAGGTAATGACTGTATCGATATCAACTCGCTCTTTGTTGTCATAGATAGACTGAATAATGTCGCCATATTTATCCGCAATAACTGTGCGTCGTACTTTACGCGTACGAGTTAATTCACCGTCATCCGCATCAAGCTCTTTATAAAGCAAAATAAACTTATTGATTTTTTGTGCGTCAGGTAAGGTCGAATTAACTTTTTCCACTTCTTCACTTAGCTTTTGATAAACTTCAGGTAAAGCCGAAAGACTGGTGTAGTTAGTAAAACCTAACCCTTGTTGTTCTGCCCACTTAGAAACAATCGAGAAGCGAATACAAATAATGGCGCTTAAGTAAGGTTTGTCTTTACCTAAAATAACGGCTTCACCAATAAATGATGAGAATTTCAATTTGTTTTCAATATATTGTGGCGAGTACTGAATACCATTGCTGGTTTTAGCTAAATCTTTGATTCGGTCGATAATAACCAAGTGCCCTGAAGGTTTGAAATAACCCGCATCACCGGTATGCATCCAGCCATCAATAACATCTTCGTCATAGGCTTTTTGATTATCTAAATAACCAGTAAACATACCCACAGTTCTAGCGATAACCTCACCAACACCTTCTTTATCAGCGTTAATGACTTTTACTTCAGCAGTATCAAAAGCAACACCAACACTGTCGTAATCAACGTCATTTTCTTTGTGAACTGTGTAAGCACCACATAACTCTGTTTGACCATAAAGTTGACGTAGCGGAACACCGATAGTTTGGAAGAATCTAAAAGTATCAGGCCCCATGGCTGCACCACCGGTTGCCGCTGATTTCAAATTAGTGAAACCTAATCTATCTTTTAAGGCATTCATCAATAAAAAGTCAGCAAATACTGAACGTTTACCTTCTAGTTGTGCTTTTTCAGAAAGTGCAAAAGCATAATCAAATAACTTCTGTTTAAGTGGCGTGGAATCCATCATACGCGCTTTAACATCGGCTAAAATACCTTCCCAAACGCGTGGTGCAAGTAAAACAAAGTTTGGTCCAATTTCACGTAAATCAGCCATCAGTGTTTCTTGACCTTCAACAAAATTGACTATTTGACGAGCAATTAATGCTTGGCCAACCGCATAGACTTGTTCCATGATCCATGGAAGTGGCAATACCGAGACATAGTTATCGCCAGGTTGACGAGGATCAGCACGTAAATATGAACTACAGTGCTTAACAAAATTACCACCACATAAAAAGGCAATTTTAGGTTTTGAGGTTGTGCCTGACGTTGTACAGTAAATAGCAGTTTCATCAGCGTTAGTCGCATCAACATAAGTGTCATATAACTCAGGTGACATTTTTTCTATTGCTTGACCCTGCTTATATATTTCTTCAATGCTGATTAAACGCTTATCGTCATATTTACGCATGCCACGTGGATCGCAATAAACAATAAGTTTTACATCTGGAATGTCATCGCCTAACTCAAGCAATTTATCACACTGCTCTTCATCTTCCGCGATAACAACAGTCGCGTTACTTTTATTAAGTAAGTAAACCACTTCTTCGTGTAAGGAATCTTGGAAAATACCGATTGAGTAACAACCCATAGAATGTGCGGCTACTTCACCCCAAACCCATTCTGGTCTGTTATCACCTAATAAAGCGATAGCTTCTTTCGGGTTAACACCTAATTTTATTAGCGCTAGTGATAACCACTTAACGCGATTGTTATAATCTACCCAGGTAAATTCGTTCCAAATACCGAACTCTTTTTCTCGCATGGCAATATCATTTGGCCAGCTTTTAGCGTTTTGTCTCAGTATTTTTGGAAAAGTATCTAACTCCCCCATTTCAAAATCTTTTGTTGCTGCTTGTAAGTTAGACATTAGCTAGCCTCCCTCTCTTCAGTGGTATTAGTCGCTTCTTCTTCTATTTCATCATCATCTTCAATACCAAGATAAGCACGTTTAACATGTGGATCAGCCATCACTTCATGAGGTAAACCTGACATTAGCTTCTTACCAAAATCAAGCACCATTACTTGGTGTGAAATATCCATTACTACGCCCATATCATGCTCAATCATCACTACTGTGATACCAAACTCTTCATTTAAATCGAGAATATAACGAGCCATATCTTCTTTTTCTTCTAAATTCATACCAGCCATAGGCTCATCTAGAAGAATTAATTTGGGTTTTAATGCCATTGCACGTGCTAGCTCAACTCGCTTACGTAAACCATAAGACAAAGTACCTGCTACAGATTTTCTGATATGAGAAATTTCTAAAAAGTCGATAATTTCTTCACAATAACGACGGTGGGCAAGTTCTTCTTTTTGCGCAGGTGATGCCCAATATAAAGGCCCTGTTAACCAGTTATTTTTCAATAGGTGATGACGGCCAACCATGATGTTGTCTAAAACTGACATATGACCAAACAAGGCTAAATTTTGAAAGGTACGGCCCATACCAAGATCTGCTCTGTCATTTGGACGTAAGTCAGTGACAATTTTGTCATTGAAAATAACGTTTCCAGAATTAGGTTGATACCGTCCAGAGATACAGTTAAGCATGGAGGTTTTACCAGCGCCGTTAGGACCGATAATGGAAAATACAGAGCCACGGGGAACTTCAAAGCTAACGTCGGTTAGTGCTTTTACGCCACCGAACGCTAATGAAACGTTCTCTACTTTGAGTATTGACTCAGTCATACTCACACTCCTCAATTGATAAAAAAATATATGCGTTTTTACACGCTTGAAACATCAAGACAATCTGCTGTCTAATAAGCTATATCCATATAGCGTCTGTCACTGCGATATAGCGTACGTCCTGTACATAAAAAAGAGGGGGAACTCTTCCCCCTCAAAAACGTAACAACAAAATGGGAGTTGTTACGCGTACTAAGATAAAACTAAAGTACGTACTTCATTGTTACTTGAGCATAATTTGAATCTGCATCTAGGTTGTCCTGTCTGTACTGACCTACTTCAACACCTACCGCTAATTGCTTAGTTAGGTTTTCAAATAAGTTAACACTCCATTGACTACTTTCAGCACCTGAATAATCAGCTTCAGCTGAACCGTAAAGCACAGTAGATCTTAATGTTTCAGTCCAGTAATGACGGTATGCAGCTAGATAAGCAGTGGTGTCTTCAACTTTTTCAACGCCTGCAGTATCAGTATTGATATCTTTAGTGAAACCAACACCCACATAACGGCCTACTTCACCCTGGTGGAATTGGAATCTAAAATCATCTTTACCAATGGTTTTAATACGACCGGCAATTGAACCACCAATAGCTGTTTCAGATTCACCTGAATTAGTATTAAGTTGACGACCTAGAGCAGAGAATGAAACAGAACCCCAGTCACCTTTTAAGTTATAACGTGCTACTACATCTGGAACACTGTCATTTGCGGTATCACCACCCCAAGTTTCAGGATTCTCTAGTGAGAATTGGAAATCGCCCATGGTGTAACGTACTTGACCTTGACGAATAAACACTAAGCCCTGTGTTGCACCCGCGAAATCTGCTGTTTCAGGGATAGCGCTAGTATTCATAAAGGTTGACCACGTTTGTCCTGCTAATACGTCTTTATATTTGATAAAAGCGTGACGAAGACGAGGATGAGCTGAGTTTGAAACGATTTCGTTACCGCCGCCGCCCCAAAAATCCATTTCAATAAAGCCCATTACTTCGCCATGGGTATACTTCATGTTGAAACGAGTTTCATTGGCAAAAATATTAAATTGTGAAGCATCTTCAGCAAGTTTAGTGCCCGAACCAGTCCAGAAAGGCTTATAGCCAACATTACCATCAACATAGCGGGCATCGACTTTGATATATCCACCGAAAGATATTTTATCTTCGTCTGATATTTTGATGTCATAACCAGCATTTGCTGCGCTAGCAGCTACAAGTAAAGGTGAGGCGAGTAGTAGTTTTTTAAATTTATTGCTAACCATTGCTATTTCCCTTGTTATTATTTGTTATTTTATTTGAACTTATTATGTGTGTTTTATGTCAATCGAACTCAGGTTTACCTAATCATCATAAGCCAGTACAAAAATGTAACAATCGGAAATAAGACTTAGCACCTAGCGCTTAGTCCTTTAGTCGTAGGAAATAATTTATTCAAAGACTAGTCCTTAAGTCGTAGAAATATAGAGGTTTTTATTTAAAGAAATATGTTAAATTTAACAGGTGATAAGTAGTTGAATAGTTAAGTAGGTTTAATATTATGTTTGCGAATTGGTTGCTGGTTAGCGTTAGTATTGGCTATATAGGTCTGTTGTTTCTGATTGCTCATCTAGGTGGGAAATATCGTAATAAGCTAGAAGCAAAACAACAAACGATTATCTATGCCTTATCATTAGGTGTTTATTGTACTTCCTGGGGTTTTTTAGGTACGACTGCACAAGCCGCTAATCACTCTTTTACTTTCCTTTCTGTTTATTTAGCGCCCATTGTGCTGTTTGTTTTTGCTTGGCCTTTCATTCAACGTATTATAAAAACCAGTTTAAAGCTCAAAATTACCTCTATTGCCGATCTGTTATCAGCACGCTTTGGTAAATCGCAAACCTTAGCAATTATTATTACCTTAGTCGCCTTAATAGGCACCATGCCCTATATAGCACTGCAGCTAAAAGCGATTGTGAATTCCTATCAAATATTACAAGAAACTCAAGACCTACCTATTTGGCAAATTGGTTTAGTGGTTAGCATTATCCTCGCTGTTTTCACCATTATTTTTGGTATTAGAACAATAGACATTACCGAACGTCACCCCGGAGTTATGATAGCGATTGCCTTTGAATCGCTGGTGAAGTTAATTGCTTTCCTGTTAGTAGGTTTATTCGTCAGCTTTATTATTTATGACTCACCTATGGATATTTGGGAATTATCAAAAGATCAGTTTGATATTGAGAAACAGTTTGAGTTCAGTAACCTGTTTGGTTTGTTTGGCATGTTAATCATCGTCATGTCTGCTTTCTTATGTTTGCCAAGACAATTTCAAGTAATGTTTGTTGAAATAAAAGATAAAAAAACAAGCGGTATGGCAAGGTGGGTTTTACCGGTTTATTTACTTATTTTTGGCTTTTTTGCCGCTGTTCTCGGCTTAGCTGGTAATTTAAATTATGGCAGTTCTCTCGCTGCAGATGCTTATGTACTATTTTTGCCTGCTTTGGATGGCCAAGTGTGGTTATCTTTATTTGCCTTTTTAGGCGCTGTTTCAGCAGCAAGTTCGATGGTTATTGTTTCAACTATTGCTCTTAGTACCATGCTCAGTAATGAGATTGTGTTTCCGGTCATGTTTAACTTTTCACGCCAAAAGCAACAAGACTTTAATCACTTTCAATTACAGTTATTGTTTATCCGTAAAACACTGGTACTGCTGGTTATTTTTCTAAGTTATGGCTTGTTATTGGTATCACCTCCCGATGCATTATCATCATTAGGCGAAGTCGCTTTTGGCGCAATAGCTCAAATAGGTCCCGCTTTATTTGTCGCATTTTATTGGCGTAGAGCAACACTGGCGGGTGTGCTTGCAGGGATAATTTGTGGTTTTACTATTTGGACGGTATTTAATTTAATACCTCAATTAGGCATATATGCCCACCCTTTAGAAAACACAGACTTACCTAAAACGACCGTAATAACCCTTATTGGCTTGCTCATTAATGTTATCGCGCTATGGCTTGTTTCTTTAGGTACAAGACAAAGTATTCGAGAACAAATGCAAAGTGAATTTTTCTATACAGACAGAAAAAAAATCAAGTGGAGCCTGCCATCGCAGCCCAAAGTAGACATTGTAGAGTTAGAGCTTTTAGTGGCTAGATTTATAGGTGAAGAAAAAGCAACCAAGTGCTTTGAAAAGTTTCATTCGATGAATCAGACTAAGGACAACAAAAAATTTAATGAAGCGATATTGTTTCATGCAGAAAACACGCTTGCCCGTGTCTTAGGATCAGCCTCAGCAAAGTTGGTCACGTCTCTGGCGATTAGTAGCCGCGGCATGGCCTTTGATCAAGTCGCTAAATTGGTTGAGGATAACTCAACTCAACAATTAGAGTTTAGTCGCACGGTATTACAAAGTGCTATTGAAAATGTGAGCGAAGGCATTTCAGTTATCGATAGCGAGCTAAAGTTAGTTGCTTGGAATAAACAATACTTAGATATTTTTAGCTATCCAGAGGCATTTATTTATATTGGTTGCCCTATCAGTCAGCTAATACATTTCAATTTAAGTCAGCAAGGTTATTTTGCTAAAGATATCGATTTACGCGTTAAAAAACGTATTCAGTATATTATGGAAGGTAGTCGCCATAACACTGAATATAAACTAAAAAATGGCAAAAACATTCGCATAGAAGGCAGTCCAATTCCCGGTGGTGGTTTTGTGATGATATTCTCTGATATTACTCAGTATCGTCAGACAGAAGAGGTGTTGAAAGAAGAAAATACCGATCTCGAATCAAGGGTACAATTTCGTACTGCCGAGCTTGAACAGGCAAACAAAGAGTTGGCACTTGCTAACCATGAACTCATACAAGCACAAACTAAAGCTGAGCAAGCGCACGTCAAGAAAAGTCAGTATTTAAAAGCGTGTAGCCATGATTTATTACAACCGCTCTCAGCCGCAAGGTTATTTTCTTCCGCCATATCTTTAAGTCCAAGAGTCAGTAATGAAGAACGAGAACAAATAAAAAAGATAGATAATTCTTTAGAGATAGCAAATAGCTTGTTGCTAGATCTCAATGAAATAGCACGTATAGAAAGTGGTAATATCACGCCAACTATTGAGCCCATTGAAATCAAAGAGCTTTTCACTATGTTAGCCAATGAATTTAATGCCTTAACAGATGAATATCATGTAGAGTTTCATTGTAAAATGAGTAAAATTTATGTGGCAAGTGACATCACCTTACTAGCAAGAATTGTACAAAACTTCCTCAGTAATGCCTTCCGCTATGCCCATAGATGTGACAAGAAAAACCAGAGTAAAGTATTGTTGGGTTGTCGAAGACAAGGTAATGAAATATCAATCCAAGTTTTCGACAACGGCCCTGGCATTCCGATAGACAAACAACAGCAAGTTTTTGACCAGTTTACTCAATTAAACAATAGCAATGTTATGGGCCCTAAAGGACTTGGCTTAGGACTAAATATTGCGCAGAGCTTGGCAAATATTCTTGAGCACAAAATTGATTTAAAATCGAAACCAGGTCATGGTTGTTTGTTTAGTGTTAATGCACCGATGACGCTAGCGCCTGCGGCAAAAGAGCAAACATTACCCCCTGCGAGTATGAGTTTGCACGGTGTAGGCGTATTGTGTATAGACAATGAGCCCGCAATACTTGATGGCATGTCTAAATTGTTGAGTGCATGGCAGTGTCAAGTTTTCACCGCTGTTGACGCCCAGCAAGCCAGAGAGCTTTATGCAAAACACGAAGACGAGATTGATATTTTACTGGTCGATTATCAACTAGACGGTTGCCAAGACGATAACACTATTATGGCTACTGATATGCTGATCAGTGAGAGGAATAATAGTTCATGTTCAATTGATCCCGTTAATGGCATAGGGCTTATTAAACAATTAAGAGCAATGAGTCCTTATGCACTGCCTGCCATTCTTATCACAGCAACGACAGGTGAAAACCTGATGGCGTTAACTAAACAGCATAATATTGGCTATTTACGCAAAATAATCAGACCCCTTGCGTTACGTGCTTTAATGAGCTCGTTACTCACCGAAGAACTGGCAAAGAATTACTCACAAAATAATACATAAAAAAGTACTGTGTGTGAGTATTATTGTTATACGCAGAGACAATAAATCAGGATAAGGGCTTGGTTGATTATTTGATTGAGTACTTAATTAAGTGCTTAATTGAATACTTGAACGAGTAATAAGCTGGCTATTGGGATTGAGCAACAAAGCCTTGCTGTATAGCTCAATCAACAACAGTAGGTATTAACTTAAAGCATTGGTATCACTGACCAAAAGTGCTTTGATTTAATTGTAATTCATTTAAAGTGATCACCGCTTGAGTGCGGTTTCGTACACCCAATTTTAAAAAGATAATACTGGCATGGCTCTTAATGGTAGATTCTGATGTACCAAGCTGAGACGCTATTTGCTTGTTGAGTAACCCATCTGCAAACATTAATAGAATCTCATGCTGCTTAGGGGTTAAAGACGCAATTTTATCATCTATATTATTGACTTTTTCATTCGGGTTAAACTCACCGTCAGGTGTCCATAATGTGCCATTAAGTACTTCTTTTATGGCAACAAGCATTTGAGGTACCGGCGTCGATTTAGGAATAAAACCAGCAGCGCCAAAACTCATCGCTTTATGGATTGTTTCTTTATCTTCAAAACCAGAAATAACCACGATACCTAAGTCAGGATGTGAACGTCTAATACTAATTAAACTGTTAAAACCATGTGCCCCAGGTATATCCAAATCAAGCAAGAGTAAATCAGCTTTTTCTTCACTTTGTAAATGCAGCTCAAGCTCAGGAATATTTTGCGCATCCACAATTACTGCACTAGTAAAGTGAGATTTTAACGTGATGGTTAATGCTTGGCGAAATAGAGGATGATCGTCAGCCAATATTATTTTCATGTTATCGAACATAATTAAATTCATCCTTCAACCGACTATGATTATTATAATATCGGCTGTTTTTTATTAAATGAAAACTTTTACTATTACAAACACAATAACAAAGTCTGTATGAAGCTGCTAGGGAGATTTTAAATTTATCTTCGGTGTGTTGACAACAAAACAGCAGCATTGTCTGCAATTATTCACGTTATTTACGGGGGTATTACGCAATAAAAGATTGAATATAATTGAGGTTATTCTTTTGGATTTAATAACTCAGCATGCTCTAGTACTAATTGTTTTAAGTATTGCCAAACGGTATTTACATGTGACAATCGTTTACTCTCTGGATGAGTAACCAGCCAGAAACTTCTGCTAATAGTAATATCTTGGCTATGAAGTTTAATAAGGCTTTTATCTTGATCGGCAAGAAAACAAGGAAGAATTCCAATACCTAAACCACTTTTAATCGCAAAATATTGGCTGATAATGCTGGTGCTACTAAAATTTGCTTTTAACTCACCTGATAAATAACGGTCTAACTCTTTTATGTAGGACAGCTGGTCGGTAAATATTAGATTATCGACGTAAGTGACCCATTTATGTTCAGCTAAATTATCAAGGGTTATACCTTGCGGATATTGCTTTAAATTATGGTCTAAATAATCCTGATGTACGTAAAGCTGTAATTTATAATCGCAAAGTTTTGACACTATCATCGAGGTACTTTTGGGACGCTCAACTGCAATAGCGATATCGGCTTCATTTCTACTGATTTTTACATAACGTGAAAAAAGTAATAAGTGTACATCAATGTTGGGATGCTGTTGTTGCAATGTCAAAAGGTTGGGTGAAACAAAAAAATTACCTAACGCTTCGGTCACACCAATACGAACTAAGCCACAATTTTCTTCATTATTATTGTGAATACTGGAAAGTGCATGTTGTGCATCCTGCTCCATTTTACAGGCTGATGTAAGTAACATTTCGCCATCAGGCGTTAATACATGACCGTCTTGCGTTCGGTCAAATAGTTTTGTCGCTATACTTTCTTCTAACTTATGCAAACGCCTAGACACAGTGGAAGCATCCATCGTTAAGCGTTTAGCGGCTGTTGATAGTCGCTCGGCACGAGCAACCTCAAGAAATATTTTAATATCATCCCAATTCATCTAGTTAGTCTACTCTTTTTCAAACACCATTGCAAAAATGCAAAGCGTATTGCATTTATGTTTATTGTGACAACATTAAGAAAGGCCTATCTTGCTTATATCGATTTAAATAATTTTAATGTTTTTAATGTTTTTAATGTTTTTAATAAATAGAGGTTGCTATGAGTATTACTGAAGTTCCACTAATCATTAATGGTGAAAAAGTTCGTTCACAAACTACAGAGTGGTTAGATGTTTTAAACCCTGCGACTCAAGAAGTTGTTGCTCGTGTCCCTATTGCAACTGCAGAAGAAATTGAATTAGCCGTTCAAAGTGCACAAACTGCATTCAAAACTTGGTCTAAAACGTCGTTAACTAATCGTATGCGCATTATGGTAAATTTTGCACATTTGGTTCGTGAAAATACTCAAGAGTTAGCTGAGTTAGTAACATTGGAACATGGTAAAACATTACCTGATGCTGAAGGTGAAGTTGGTCGAGCGTTAGAAGCAATTGAAAATGCTTCTTCAGTAACTCGCTTACAACTAGGCGATATGGGCAATAATGTTGCTACCGGTGTCGACACTTATACATTACATAAGCCACTTGGCGTAGGTTTAGGTATTACGGCTTTTAATTTCCCATTAATGCTAGCGGCCTTTATGTTTCCGCCAGCAATTGCTTGTGGTAATACCTTTGTTCTTAAACCATCTGAGCAAGCTCCTTCATCAACAGTACGTTTTGTAGAACTAGCTATTGAAGCGGGTTTACCTGCAGGCGTTATCAATGTTGTTCACGGCGGCCCTGATGCAGTGAATGCGTTAATTGAACATGAACACGTAAAAGCAGTATCGTTTATTGGCTCAACTCATGTTGGTACGCATATATATAATCATGCGAGCAAACACGGAAAACGTGCACAATCTATGATGGGCGCTAAAAACCATATGGTTATTATGCCTGATGCAAATAAAGACAGAGCTATCAATGATTTACTTGGTTCAGCTTTTGGTGCTGCCGGTCAACGCTGTATGGCTAACCCTGTCACTATTTTAGTTGGCAAGTCTCGTGACTGGTTGCCTGAAATAGTAGAACGTGCAAAATTAATGAAAGTTGGTCCTGGCTCTCAGCGTGATGCTGACTTAGGCCCAGTAGTTTCGCCTCAAGCTAAAAAACGTATTATCAGCTTACTTGATAGTGGTATTGAGCAAGGCGCTACCATGTTAATTGATGGCAGAAACTGTCAAGTTGAAGGTTATCCAAATGGTAATTTTGTTGGCCCAACATTATTCACCAATGTTACTACTGACATGGATATTTATACTCAAGAAATCTTTGGCCCAGCATTATGTGTTTTAGAAGCTGAAACATTAGAAGAAGCCATCGCAATTATCAATGCTAACCCTAATGGTAATGGTACCTCTATTTTCACCTCTTCAGGTTGGAATGCGCGTTTATTTGAAAATGAAATTGATGTTGGCCAAGTCGGTATTAACGTTCCTATTCCGGTTCCAGTTGCCTTCTTTAGCTTTACTGGATCAAGAGCTTCAAAATTGGGTGACTTAGGTCCAAACGGTAAACAAACAGTTAGCTTTTGGACACAAACTAAGTCAGTAACGGCACGTTGGTTTGAACCAGATCATGAAGATGGATTGAATGTTCACACCACTATTAGCATGAAATAAAGCACCAACTATTTTTCGATAAGAAGTTCTCGACGCCTCTTTTTCAATGAGAGGTTATCGTCGAGAATTTATCATTGAGAGGTTAATAGTTGAGGATATTTTAATACAACAGTAGTGTATCGTCTTAGCACTGCCGTTTAAAATAATTAAGTACAAACAACAGGAGAACGTCATGGCGAATATTGCTTTCATAGGTTTAGGAAATATGGGTGGCCCAATGGCCATCAACTTAGTCAAAGCCGGACATCAGGTTTGTGTTTTTGATTTATCAGAGCAAGCCGTTGCTAACGTAGTAGAGCAAGGTGCAACAACGCAACCACAAGCCAGTGATTGTGTGAAAGGTGCTGAATTTATTATTTCAATGCTGCCTGCTGGCAAGCATGTTGAAGCCGTATTTCTCTCAGAAAATGGCTTGATCAATCATATCGCTAAAGGCGCTTTAGTTATTGACTCTTCTACCATTGACTCTGCTACTTCAATCAAAGTTGGTACTGTTTTGTTAGAACAAGGTATCAATTTTATTGATGCTCCTGTTTCTGGTGGCGTAGGTGGTGCAACTGCCGGTACATTAAGCTTTATGGTTGGTGGCAGTGAAGCTGATTTTAACCAAGCTAAACCCGTTTTAGATACCATGGGTAAAAATGTTTTTCATGCCGGTAATCATGGCGCTGGTCAGGTGGCTAAAGCCTGTAACAACATGCTGTTATCAGTATTAATGTTAGCGACCTCTGAAGCTTTACAACTAGGTATCAGCAATGGTTTAGATGCTTCCGTATTGTCAAATATTATGAGTAGTAGTTCAGGCAGTAACTGGACTCTTGATGTCTATAATCCCTGCCCTGGTGTAATGGAAAATGTCCCATCATCTAATGATTATCAGGGTGGCTTTATGGTTGACTTGATGGCTAAAGATTTAGGCTTGGCGATGGATACAGCGGTAAAAAGTCACTCATCAACACCAATGGGTGCATTAGCGCGTAGTTTATACGCTATGCATGCTGCCAATGGTAATGGTGCAAAAGATTTCTCAAGTGCTTTTAATCTTTTCAATCAAGCAAAGTAAGTTATTTTCTTCTTTTAGAAATTACTGTAGCTACGATTAAGAACGATCCAAAGAAAAGGCCGATACATAATGTATCGGCCTTTTGATTTCATCAAAAGATAGTATTTTACTCAAGCGGTAAATCATTACTTGAATCAGATATAATAACGTCTGCACTAGTCAGTACCCTCCCTCTCTACCCATTTACTTCCAAGTTGTTTTCAAGTTATTTTCAAGTTATTTGTAGCAAGTAAGACTTCCGCTTATCGGCTCAATTTAGCTAAATAAAAGAAGTTACATTGCAATATCCACGGTGAATTTCGCAAGTTTACATGACTCAATTCGATATATTTTTCAAAAATAACAACACTAATACCACTTCATTCAATAATCCTAACTCCTTACCCACTAACAATTAATCTAATTTAGCCCCCAAATTAGGACTGCTAATCCTCCCCATTTTGTTCAAAAAACAAATTAAACAATTAACACTTGTAAATGATAATGATTACCATTAGGATCTGCGTTCTTTTTAACGTTACATCTTTAAACATAATGAATAATAAAATGACAAACAACAAAATATTAAACATGAAAAAAGTGTCTTTAGGAACAGTACTTATCTCTTCGCTTGTTAATCAAGTTTCAGCACAAGAGGTACCTGATATTGGTTATGAGTCAGACACAATAGAACATATTGCAGTTTCTGGCAGACCGATGAGTGATATTGAAAAACCTTCTACCGCAGCAACCAAAATGGATGTATCTATCAAAGATACTGGCCGTTCTATGATGGAGCTTGATGCTGATGATTTAAAAATGCGTGCCCTGCAAGATGTCAGAGAGGCGTTCAATTATGTTGCTGGTTTTAGAGCCAATGGCCCTGCGGATCGTACTTACATTGCACGTGGTTTTTCAACCAGTATAGACAATGTAATGGTCGACGGTTTACGTTCATTACAAGGTGGCGAAGGTGGAACAGGCTCTAAGTTACCAAGTACCTTTAATGCAGAAAACACGACATTCCTTCGTGGCCCTGAAGCAATTCTTTATGGCGCGGGTGTCGCGGGTGGTTTGATTAATATTACCAGTAAAAAGCCTCAAACGACGGCTAAAACATCCATTGGGCTTAATAACCGAAGTTATGCCTCAAGCGATACCGGTAATTTCAAGCGCAATGACACCAGCTTTAACCTAGATAGTACCGGCCCAATAACCGATGAAAGTGTGCTATATCGCGTGTTAGCACAATACACCCCATCAGGTGACCACTTTCAAGATGGTCGCGAAATTGAAGAACTACTACTTGATGCTGCATTAAGCTTCGAACTAGGTGAAAACACCACTATATTACCCCGCTTTGAAAGAACCGATCGTAAACGAACGGGTGGTAGCGGTTATGCCGATGGTGTATTCGAGTCCACCTTTGCATCAGGTGAAGTGACAACTTATGGCAAACCTATTAATCGTGGTAAGTACTACGGTAGTCCAATAGATGTTGGTGAAAATGAATCAACAAGCGCCAGTGTACTGATCAAACATCAAATAGCTGAAGATTGGAAACTTGCTGCGAACTTCCGTCATAATGAAACTACTTCCAATGCCTTAGATTTGTACATTTCTGATTCATCAGCATTAGAAAATGAAGTAGGTAAGGATCTCGTTAATCGCAAATGGGTATACTCTGCGGGTGATGATAGCTATAACTTATTTGATATTAACTTTGAAGGTAAAGTGGAAACCGGTAGCATTAAACATCATTTACTTGCTGGTTATAACTATCGAGATATGGACATTAAATTTGCGCGTAGTTTTCAAGATAGCGCAGATGCGGTTGGCAAGAATCCAATTTCAGCCTCAAACCCAGATCAACAAGTCACGGGTCCTATTCCTGATGGTCTTGTCGATAGTCCTGCCAAACCACGCACTCAAACCGATACTAATATTTACTTAAAAGATCGTATCAGTATAGGTAACACTACCATAGCCGCTGGCCTTGCTTATGTTAAACAAGATCAAGAAGAGTTAAGCAGTGGTGAAACAATAGCTTCCAGCTTTGACGATACACTTTGGGACTTAGGCGTTGTACAAAAAATTAACCGTGATATTAATGTCTTTGCTACCTATAGCCGAGCATATGAACCGGTTAAAGGTCGTTATATTATCGAGTATGGTAATGGTAAAACAGACTATAAACCTGTTGAAGGCAATAACTATGAGTTAGGAATAAAGGGTGATTTACTTAATAACAATTTAACTGCTGCCGTTACATTATTTGCACTAGATCGTAGTAACAGCACTAAATTTAATCGAGGTGATGACGGTTGGGAATTATTGCAACTTGATGGTAAAAGTTTTGAATCAAAAGGTGTTGAAGTTGATGCAGCAATGTACTTTTCGCCAAAGTTTAACAGTAGTTTAAGTTATGCCTATACTGACGCACATGACACTGTCGGTGACGATAAAGGTGTTCAATCGAATAATACCCCTAAACATGCGGTATCACTGTGGAACAACTATACCTTTGATAAAAACATCAGTTTTGCTTTAGGATTACGTTATGAATCTGAACGTAATGATGGAGATTATAAAATAAAAAGTTATTTTGAAGCCGATGTCGGTGCCTATTACAAAACAGACGATTGGGATGTAGCATTGGTCGTTAATAATGTGCTTGATAAAAATCGAGTTGAAGCCGGCGCTAACTGGGTTACAGTACAACCTAATACACCTAGAGCGGTTAATTTGTCACTAAACTATCACTTCTAGAAAGCACTTCTATAAGGGCTTTCTAGAGAGCATATGCTAATCAATAACTTTACATTTAACTAGGCAAACACTCGTCCTTAATCTGTCAGTGAATAAGCAGGTTAAGGACGCGTTTACAAAAATCATGATCACAAAACTACCTCAAGTGCTTTCGCCAATACAAGTGGCTTCTATTATTCAATTAATTGAACATGGCAGCTTTAACAGTGGTAAAGATACTGCTGGCTGGCATGCAAAAGCCGTAAAACACAATCTGCAATGGCAAGGAGATACTGAGTTAAATGAACAAATACAAACCGGCATTCAAGGAGCCTTAACGCAACATCCACAATTTACCGGCGCGGCTTATGCTAAAGCGATGATGCCCTTTATCATTAGCGAATCAACCTTAGGTGGTGGCTACGGCGATCATATTGATGATGCGCTTATGGTAAACGAGAGCGTATTACGCACAGACATTTCCTGCACACTCTTTTTAACCCCTCCTCAAGATTATGAAGGTGGTGAACTGGTGATGAATTTATCAGGAATGGAAATGGCATTTAAATTAAACGCTGGTGACGCCATTATTTATCCTAGCACCACCTTACATCGTGTTAACCCGGTGACTTCTGGCTCAAGAAAAGTAGCCTTAACCTGGATAGAAAGTCATATTCCCCAAGCTTCACAGCGTGAAATTTTATTTGATTTGGACTGTGCCCGCAAAGAGATTATGGAGCATCATGGTAAAACGTCTGCTTTTGATCGTATCACCAAAACACATGCAAATTTATTACGCCAATGGGCGATGACATAATAGTTTTTGATGGAGTAAGGTTAGTTAACTATTTAATACCCAATTAGATAAGTTAAACGGGGTATTAAATGAAGACTTCACTTAATACCCAATCAGGTATTCACATACTCCTTTATCGTTAAATAAAGATTAAGAAGTAGAGATTATCTTAACTCTCTACGTAGTAATTTACCGACGCTTGATTTAGGAATTTCATCAATAAAGACCACATGTTTAGGCGCTTTATAACCAGTTAAACCTTGGCGACAAAAGCTAATGACGTCTTTTTCTGTAATTTCGCCCTCTTTTGAGTCTTTATCAGTAACAATGAAAAGTTTAACTGCTTCACCGGTTTTCTCATCATCAACGCCGATACAAGCAGATTCTAATATGCCCGGCATTTTAGCCACTTCAGCTTCAATTTCATTTGGGTAAACATTGAAACCCGAAACATTAATCATATCTTTTATGCGATCGACAATATGGAAAAATCCATGTTCATCTAACATGGCAACATCACCTGTTTTGAAATAGCCGTCAGGGGTCATACATTCAGTGGTTGCTGCAACATTATTCCAATAACCCGACATCACTTGCGGGCCTTTAGCGCATAACTCACCTGACTCGCCTTGTGCAACACTATTGCCCATCTCATCACGGATAGAAATGTCTGTGTTAGGCACAGGTACGCCGATACCAGGAACATCATCAGAGTGATCTACACTACCAAAATTTAACGTTAAAATAGGCGAAGTTTCTGATAAACCATAACCTTCTTGCAGTTTAACTCCGGTAACTTGTCGCCATTTATCAGCCACCGCTTGCTGAACAGCTGCGCCGCCGCCAATACAAAGTTTCAATGAGGAAAAATCAACCTCATCAAAGCCTGGCGTATGTAATAAACCGTTATATAAAGTGTTTACGCCAGTAAACATAGTGGCCGGAGTATTTTTCCATACCTCAACAAAGCTCGGCATATCACGTGGATTGGTGACTAAAACATTTTTAGCGCCAAAGCTAAAATAACTAAGGGTATTCGCCATCAAAGCAAAGATGTGGTACATCGGGATAGCGGTGATAACAATGTCATTGCCGTAATCAATATGCGCTTTAGCAAATTCTTTATATTGCAATATATTAGCGATTAAATTGCCATGACTCAGCATAGCCCCTTTAGATAAACCTGTGGTACCACCGGTATATTGCAAAAACAGTAAGTCATCTTGGCATAATGCTGGCTCATTCAAACCCAGAGTTTTACCCTGCGCTAGCGCATCAGTAAAACTGATGGTATTAGTTAAACGTTCGTCTACCCCTGCACAAGGTAGACCTTTATTAACTAAATCATCTAAATCAACAGTGATAATATTCTTAATGCCCGTATTATCTAAAATCTCGGCTAACATTTGGGTTGACGGAGAGAAAATTATAATCGTATCAACTTGCGCATCATTAAGTTGGTGTTCTAGCTCTCTTGGCGTGTACATAGGGTTAACATTAACTTGTACACCACCAACACGAATGATGCCCCACATGGCTATCGGAAAACATAAGGTATTAGGACACATTAGCGCTACACGATCATTTTTGACAACGCTTAATTTATTTTGTAAATAAGCGGCAAAATCGCGTGATAATTCATCTACTTGTTCAAAAGTAAGTTCCGCACCAAAATTACTGTAAGCAGTGTTCTTCTGATACTTTGCTGAGGTTTGTTGCAGTAAATCGGTTAAAGAAGAGTAACGGCTTAAGTCGACAGTATGTGCCACGTTTTCAGGATAATTGGTAAACCAAGATTTAGTCATGTGCTTTCCTTAAGTAACTAGCTTTGTTTAGAATATAGTAGAACAAGCATCAAAACAAAACAGTAATAATACCAACCAGACTAACTAAATGATCTTTTAAAATGGTCTAAATATCCAATAACATCGTTGCTTTCAATCCCAATAGCCAGCTATTGCTCAATCAAGCGCCTTGCTCATGAAAATTTATCTTCATTAAAATTTGACCCCTTAATTAATCTCATTGGTATAAATTGTTGTCGTTATTTTTATTGTTAAATGACTAACGAATAAATAACTTATAGACAAGTTGATGAATTTTTTTGCCAAACGGTGGGAACAATAAGGACCCCAAACTGATTCGTCCTCGTGAAAGTACCGCTTTACTATGCGAGAAGGTTTTGAAACCTTCACTGCCATGATATTGCCCCATGCCTGATGCACCAATACCACCAAAAGGTAAATCGTCATTAATAACATGAAACGCAGCATCGTTAATACAAACGCCACCCGCATGGGTATTGAGTAAAATTTTCTGCTGAAATGCTTTATTAAAACTACAAATATATAGGGCAAGCGGTCGAGGTTTACTGTTGATATAAGCAATTGTTTCATCAATTTTTTTATAACCAATAATTGGCATTAACGGACCAAAAATCTCTTGCTGCATCACACTCATATCATCAGTAACATTGGTTAGTATTGTTAACGGCATTTTTCTGGATGAGCCGTTACTACTGTCTGGGATTAACGGAATGATATTGGCACCTTTCGCTTTGGCATCCGTTAACAAACTATCAATTCGCGCTTTCTGTGCATCGTTAATTATGCAGGTGCAATCAACATTATCCTGAGTATTGGGGTACATAGTTTGATAAGCATCTTTAAACGCTTGTGTTAGCTCAGCTACCTTATTCTCTGGACAAAAGAGGTAATCTGGCGCGACACACGTCTGCCCTGAGTTAAGAGTTTTCCCTAAAATCAATCGACTCACCGCGGTTTTTATATCAATGTCATCATCAATAATCGTCGGAGATTTACCGCCCAACTCTAACGTGACTGGCACTAAATTTTCAGCGGCGGCTTTCATCACCAATTTGCCGACACCCGTTGAGCCAGTAAAGAATAAGTGGTCAAAAGCAATACTTGAAAAGGCTGCAGCCATATCTGCTTCCCCGCATACAATCGCGACTTTTTTGTGTGGGAAATTATTAGCCACTAATTCAGCCAATAGGATATTAGTGTTAGGCGTATATTCGCTCATTTTTATCATAGCGGTATTACCCGCAGCTAAGGCGGTGGTCAATGGCCCAAAAGCAAGAAAAACAGGATAATTCCATGGCGCGATAATCCCAACCACACCTTTGGGTTGAAAAATAACTTCACCTTTTGCTGGTTGAAATAATATGCCGATATGTTTTTTTTCTGGCTTCATCCAACCTTTTAATTTCTTTATCGCATAGTTAATGCCCATCACAGTACTAAGGATATCGCCTAGCTTGGTATCATCAGCACTTCGGTGACCAAAATCTTGGCTCATCGCATCAATAAAGGCTTGCTGATTATCAATAAGAATTGCCTTCAATTTTGTTAAGTCACTAAGTCGATCTTGGTAACTTGGGTAAGTATTGTTAGCAAAATGCGCTTTTTGTTGTAAAAAAGTCTCTGTTAGTGCTTTTTCTGAGGTGATTTCAATCATTATTTTTTAGTCCGGTGAGAGCCAATATTAAGTAACCAAGCAATAGCAGGGATAAGCGTAAGCGCACCCAACATGTTAAAAATAAACATAAAGGTGAGTAATATACCCATGTCCGCTTGAAATTTTATCGGTGAAAATACCCAGGTGGCGACACCAATAGCTAAGGTTATGCCCGTGAAAGCAACGGCTTTACCGGTTTGATTTAACGCGTAGCGATAGGTCATGTACAAGGACTTTCCTTGCCCCAGAGCTTCTTTAACTTTACTGAAAATATAAATACCGTAATCAACCCCAATACCTACCCCTAAGGCAATAACCGGTAAGGTCGCTACTTTTACGCCAATGCCTAGTATGCCCATTAAACCTTGACTCATAATGCTGGTTAAAATTAACGGCGTGATAATACATATAACGATGCGGCCACTTCTAAAGGTGATTAAACAAATAATAATAACGATAGAGTAAACCCAAAGTAACATTTCGGTTTCTGCTTCTTCTATCACCATATTGGTCGCTGATTCTATGCCTGCATTACCTGCAGCCATCAAAAATTCAATACCTTCAATTTGGTTTTCAGCATTAAATTTTTCCACTGCCTTTACCACGTTATCAAGGGTTTGCGCTTTATGATCATTGAGAAAAACGAGCACTGGCACCATAGAACAGTCTTTATTCATCAAACCTTGTGGTGTTTTAGACAAAGAAGCATTAGTCATTAATTGGTTACGGTTTAGCCCATACCACTTTAACGAACCTTCATTCATGCCAAATAGACCAAACTTTGAAACATCAGCCACTGATTTAACCGCTTGAACGCCAGCAACGTTGCGTAGTTGCCATTGGAATTGATCGACCCAAACCAAGGTTTGATATTGCGCACACTGTTCAACATCCGTTTTGACCATGATGACAAATAAGTCAGTACTGGTACTGTAATTATCAACGATATAGGCGTTATCTAAGTTATAACGAGAGTCAGGTCTTAGCTCTGGCGCACCAGCATCTAAGTCACCAATTTTCATCGATTGTGAAAAATACAAACCAAGAATTAAACAGCATATGCCAACAGCTAACGCTATTTTTGCCAGTGGTGGTTTAGCGAAGTTTTTAAACAAACTTTCTACAATGCCTGTTTTGTGGGCCGACTGTCGTGCGTATTTTAGGCCTGCAGGAGAAACGCCGATATAGCTCATTAAAATGGGTAAGGCGATTAAATTAGTCACAATAATAATGGCAACACCAATACTGGCAGCGATGGCTAATTCTCGAATGACCGCGATATCTATGATCATCAAGGTAGTAAAGCCGATAGCATCACTGACTAATGCTGTTATACCCGCAATATACAATGAACGGAAAGCCAGCTTGGCCGAATCAATATTACTTGCGCCAGTAACACTATGGTGAATGATGGAATTAATAATCTGTACGCCATGACTGACGCCAATAGCAAAGACTAAAAAGGGTACCAACATAGAATAAGGGTTAATACCAAAACCTAGTAAGTTTAGAATACCTAATTGACAAAACACGGCAAAAATTGAAAATACTAAGACGGATATTGTGCTGCGTAAGCAGCGAGAATACAGCCAAAGTAAAACAAAGGTAATTAGAACGGCTAAGCCAAAAAAAGCAACAACTTGTAAAGCGCCGTCAATTAAATCACCAACAACTTTTGCAAAGCCAACTATACGTATAGTGACGTTTTTACTGCTATATTTATCCCTAATTTTCTCTTCTAATACGGTCGATAATGCTCGGTAGTCGAGCGGTAAACCTGTTTCAGGGTTGATGTCTTGCAGTGGCGCGATAATAATAGCGGATTGAAAGTTGTTAGCGACCAGTACGCCAATTTGTCCTGACTTAAATACATTTGCTTTAACCCGTTCAATCATTTCTGCTGAGCCATCGTAGCCGTCAGGAATAACAGCGCCACCAACAAAACCTTCTTCAGTGACTTCTTGCCAGCGAACATTGGGTGTCCATAATGATTTTAAACCATCACGATTTATGCCAGAGATAAAAAAAACTTCATCGGTGACTTCTTTTAACGTTTGTTGAAAATCAGCATTGAAAATATCACTATCTTTATTATCGTCATTGGTATTTTCCACCACAATACGTATAACGTTACCTAAATCAGCAAGTTCTTTTTTGTAGGTTAGAAAGTTTGTCACATAGGTGTGAGAACCCGGGATCATTTTAGTGAAGCTAGCTTCAGGTTTAACCTTAACGGCTTGAATAGTTAACAAAGCGATACAGGTAACTATTATGGTCATCATCAAGGCGCGATGTTTAAAAACGAAGTTTTCTATTATTTGTTCTAATGCACTTGGTGAGTGTGAATTTTTTTTAGTCGACATAAGTTTATTCCTCTGCCTCAATCGGCCATTGTGAAATACCAAATTGGCCAGCAAGAATTAACGAATTGTCTTTAACTAACACACTCGACAATGCCGCGCCTGAAGGATGCTTTTTAATCGTCAATGTTGATAAGTTTTCAGGATAAAAACTAACAATAACGCCACCATGACCAACCAAGTACACCTTGCCTTGCTTAGAGAAATTTCCGCCGAGCAAACTAGTGCTACGTGGTAATTTTATATGCTGCCAATGCCCTCCTCCATCAAGGGAAACCATGATGTTTCCTTGTAAACCAAACGCGACCAATTGGGTTTTATTTTTAGTTGAATTGATATCATCAGTGGAAATAGTATGAGTTTTGACTGTGTTGGCGAGAATGCCGAATAAACTGCCCGAATAAGGTAATGTCATGACCGACCATGTTTGGCCAACATCCGTAGAATGAAAGCCCATACCATTTTCACCAACAATATAGAGCTGGTCATCTGCTGTAGCTATAACCGTATTAAGATGAAAACTATCGGGGTTATCAAGGTGATTACTCACTAACTCCCACGTCTCACCTTTGTCTTTACTGCTGAGCAATATACCGTAGGCGCCGCTAGCAAATAAGGTATCATTCGACGTGCTAGTAACTGATAACAGTGGTTTATTTGGTCCGGATTTTAATTCTAATTGGTTGTCTTCAATAGCAAAGGTTAAATCATCAAGTTGATAGGTTAATTCTTCTAATTCATCTTCATCCTGAGTTTGCAATATGACTTGCTCTAAAGATTGATATTGCTGTTTCAATTGCGCTATTTGGAATTGTGTTATCTCTTTCCCCGTAAATACTTTGCGCCATGTCGTGCTATTACTATCAACTTTAAGAATGACACCATCATGGCCAACCGCAACTTTGCTACCATCAGACAGTATAGTTACATCAGTTATAGCAACGCTGACAGGCGATTGTTGCTGCTGCCAGTTATCATCGTTTTGCCAATTGATTATATGCCCACGTTCGCCGACCACGAGAATAGCGTCATTATTTGGCGTCATCGCCATCAGTACACTTTTATTGGCTAATACACTATTGGTCGCAGGTAATTCCAGTAAATCAGAAGAGCTATTTGCCTGAGCGACAGTAAAGAATGAACCAAGCAAAGTAATAAACCATAAGCTCATCACACCACAGTCGATATAGGGTATACGCATAGAAAACCTAATAAGTAAAAAATTTATACTTATTAGTATTGATGAATAAAGTTAACTTGAGAGGTGTTAAACGTGCCAAATGATTATCTTTGCAACACAGCTAATCTTTGAGGTCGTTTTAAGTAGAACTGTTCGAAAGGTTAGGTTTTTTTGCTTTGTCGGTATTCACCAGGTGTTTGATTTGTCCAACGTTTAAAAGCACGGTTAAAGTTGCCTACGCTCGAAAAACCAACCAAATAGCCAATTTCACTCAAACTTAAATGTTGTTGCACAATGTAATCCATTGCTAATTTTTTACGGGTACTTTCTAATATTTCTTTGTAACTTGTGCCTTGCTCTTGTAGTTTTCGTTGTAAATTACGCAAACTCATTCCTAGGTCTTCAGCTATAACTATTTGTGAAGGAGCACCTAACGGCAATAAATCAAAGATTTTATTTTTGATGACATGGCTTAAATCATTTTTATCAATTCTTGCCATGAATTCATCAAGCATTTTTTCGTGACTATGCGTAATTAAAGGGTTGCCACACATTAGCTTTTCTTGTGCTTGCTCAAAATTAAAAATAATAGCGTTTTTATCGCTATTAAATTCTATGTCACAATTGAAAAACTCTTCGAGGTAAGTCACATCATGAGCAGGTTTTTGATAAGCAAAACAAATTTTTTCAGGTGAGAAATCTAAAGTAACCAACTCTCTAGCAAAACGGATAATGGTCGCTAAAAAGGTTTCGACTGTTGCAAGTGATAATACGGGACGATTAGTTCCCTCATAAGTAAAAATATTCATTTCAAAAACTAATTGGTTATTACTCTCGTAGGTAACTAATTGGCAAGTATTTGAAACTACACGTTTATAATGAGCTATTCGGTCTAGAGCATCTTGCAATGTGTTAGAAGACATCATGGCGTAACCAAGCGCATGAAACATACCGGGATGGAATTGTTCCGCAATTAAAATAGAAAAATCATGTCGTCCTAATTTCTTATTACAATACTCTATTAAGTTATAAAACTTTTCGGCAGCAATACGAGATTCTTGGTCTGTCATAACATCTTGAGAAATATTACATTCTTTAAGTGCCGTTGTAAGATCAATCTGGTGAGCTTCCATTGCCCTTGAAATCGGGATCATCCAGCCAATCAACGTTGAATAATAATCTTGCACTGCGTTTCCTATAATTGGGGACCTATCTATATTACGGGGTTTGCACGAAATGACAACAGGTTGGCACATTTAGCGAAATATTAAACTGTTCATTGTCGTAATGTAATGATGAAACGAACATTACAATAAGTATTATAACGATAATAATAGGCGAATAATATGCTAAATAATAATCACAAAATCAAACCATTAGCTCTGGTTGTCGCTATGGCGCTTAGTGCGTCATCAGCGCACGCTGTAGACTTTAATTTTGGTGAAGACGATGACATTTTATTGCAAATAAATTCTCAATTGGACATTGGTTCAAGCTGGCGACTAGGCGATGCTGACCCACGATTTATTGGTAAAACTAACGGTGGAACTGGCGCTACAAGTACCACAGATGATGGCAACTTGAACTACTCAAAACATGATGCCTACTCACAAATAATTAAAGGTGTGCATGATATTCAATTAAGCAAAGGCGATTTTGGTGCTTTTGTGCGCTTTAAATATTGGTATGACTATGCACTCAAAGAAGGTGATGTGAACCATGGTAACTCAGGTAATGGTTATGTCCCGAATACGCCATTAAGCGATGATGGATTTGAAAATAATACTAAATTTTCTGGCGCCACCTTATTAGATGCCTACGTTTATGCTTCGTTTGATTTAGCAGATACTCCAGTAGACATACGCCTAGGTAGACAAGTGGTTAGTTGGGGCGAAAGTACATTTATTCAGGGTGGCATGAATTCGTCGAACCCTTTTGATGTCGCAGCCTTAAGACGCCCTGGTGCAGATTTAAAAGAAGGTATTTTACCTGTTGGCATGCTCTACGGTAACGTCGGTCTCACTGAAAACCTAAGTGTTGAAGCTTTTTATCAATACGAGTGGGAGAAAACTCAAATTGACGGTTGTGGTACTTATTTTTCTGGGGCTGATTTTGCAGCAACTGGCTGTAATTATGTTTCTGTTGGTCCTTTAGGCGATCAAGCTGGATTGGCTGCAGGTTTTGCCGCTGAGCGAATAGCGGATGTTGAGCCTGATGACGGCGGTCAATATGGTTTAGCCGCGCGTTATTATGCTGAAGAATTAAATGATACCGAGTTTGGAATATACTACATGAATATTCATTCTCGCCTACCACTGATTAACACAGTACGTACTAATATCCCGCCGACTTATGCTGCAATTACCGGTGATGATATTGCTAACTCACCCGTTTTTGTACCAGAAGCATTGGATCCAACAGGTGGCGCTTTCGCCGCACAAAATCCAGGTTATGACATTGAATTTCCAGAAGACTTAAAGTTTTACGGCGTTAGCTTTGCTACCAATGTTGGTGGTGTAGCACTATCAGGTGAAGCCTCTTATAAACCTGATACTCCGGTACAGATCAGCGGACCAGAATTACTCAACGGTACCTTATCTGAAGCGCCATTCTTACGCTTTACCCCAAGAGTTACCGCAGTTGGTTATGGTGAAGAGGTGAAAGGTTGGGACGAGTTTGATGTAACCCAATTGCAGATGACTGCGATTCAATTTTTTGAAAACACCATGGGGGCTTCACGAGTCACAGTTATTGCCGAAGTGGGCATGATTTTAACTGATGGCGTTGAAGACTCTGATCAACATTACGGTAGAAACTCAGTCTTTGGATTGGGGGATTTTGATGCTGGTGGCGGCTTAAATTGTACCAACCTTGTCAATGCAGGCGCGTTATCAGGCGATTGTCGCACTGATGGTTTTGTTACTGATAGTGCATGGGGTTATCGCATGCGGGCTGTTTGGCAATATTCTGATGTATTTGCCGGCGTATCGTTAAAGCCAACACTTTCTTGGGCACATGATGTTAATGGTTACTCGCCAGATCCAGCCCAACAATTTCATGAAGGGCGGAAGAATCTAGGTTTTTCTTTAGAAGCGGCCTATCAGCAAAAATATACCGTCACCGTAGGCTACAACAACTATTCAGGTGGTAGTCATAATATTTTAGAAGATAAAGACCTAGTATCGCTGTCATTTGGTCTTTCATATTAATTATAGTGCAAAAACATTAAGAGAATCATCATGAAAAAATATATTACAACTGCAAGTTTACTGATGTTATCACTGGTAAGTAGTGCTGCATTGGCAAAAGTTAGCCCACAAGAAGCTGATAAATTAGGTAAAACGCTAACTCCATTAGGTGCTGAAATGGCGGCCAATGCAGCCGGAACTATTCCAGCCTGGAGTGGAGGATTAACCAGTAAAAACTCAACTAAAAGTAAAGACTCTGGACGCCCTGAAAATCCTTTTAGCCAAGACAAACCATTGTTTGAAATAACGCGCGCTAATTTTGATGATTACAAAGCGAACTTAAGTGCTGGCCAAATTGCAATGTTTGAAAAATACGCTGATTATAAAATGCCTATTTATAAAACAAGAAGAACAGCCGCCTACTCAAATGAACTTTATGATGTTGTTAAGAAAAATGCGACAACCGCTGAACTAGTGCAATCGGGTAATGGTGTCGAAAATTTTGAGACAACAATCCCCTTCCCCATTGCACAAAATGGCTCTGAAGTTATTTGGAACCACATCACCCGTTTTCGTGGCGGCACAGCTAAACGTTTTACCACTACCATTCCAGTGCAATCAAATGGCTCATTTGTGCCCGTTAAAATGAATGATCAATTGGTATGGCCTGAGTTTTTAAAAGGCGGGCGTGATGCTAAAAAAGATAACAATATTTTGTTTTATTATCTTTCTCAAATTACCGCACCTGCACGTTTAACAGGTACGGCTTTATTAGTACATGAAACCATGGATCAAGTAAAAGAAGCGCGTAAAGCTTGGGTTTATAACTCTGGTCAACGTCGTGTTCGCCGTGCACCAAACGTTGCTTATGATGGACCAGGTCAAGGTACCGATGGTTTAAGAGCCTCTGACAACTATGACATGTATAACGGAGCACCTGATCGTTATAACTGGAAACTAGTCGGAAAAAAAGAGCTTTATATTCCATACAACTCTTATAACTTACTTGATACCACAGCAAAATATGATGACGTAATACAAAAGGGTCATTTGAATACTGATTATTTACGCTACGAGTTACACCGTGTTTGGCAAGTAGAAGCGACCTTAAAAGAAGGCTCAAGACATATTTACGCGAAACGTACTTTCTTTATTGATGAAGATACATGGGGTGCCTCAGTTATCGATCAATACGATGGCCGTGGTCAACTATGGAAATTATCGGAAGCGCATAACATTCAATTTTATGATGTTGATACCCCGTGGATGGTTGCTGAAACCTTATATGACTTAGACTCTGGACGTTACCTAGTAACAGGGCTAAGTAATGAAGAGCCAACCTTCATGATTTGGGGTAAAAAAGTTAAACGCAAAGATTTTTCTACCTCTGCTCTTAGACGTTTAGGACGTTAATCTCAACACGCATTTTCAAACAACTTAGGGATATGTTTACAGCATATCCCTAAGGCACAGCTTAAGAGTGTTTTACGCATAAACAGTAAAAATTTAAGGCAAGGTATATGAATAAATCGAAAGATAACAACTTTGACTACATCATAGTTGGAGGTGGCTCAGCGGGCTGTGTTTTGGCGAATAGGTTAACTGAAGACGGTAAATTTAACGTCTGCTTGTTAGAAGCTGGCAGTGATAATAACTCTATGTTAGTAAAAACGCCGGGGGCATTTTCAGCTTTCATGTTTTTGAAAAAATTCAATTGGAGTTTTGATGCTAAACCTAGAAAAGATATTCGCAATGGTGAACCCCTCTTTGTTCCCAGAGGTCGAGGTTTAGGTGGCAGTTCAGCCACCAATGCCATGCTATATATACGAGGGCAAAAACAAGATTATGACCATTGGGCAGAATTAGGTAATGAAGGTTGGTCATTCGACGATATTTTACCGTACTTTAAAAAGTCAGAAACCAATAGCCGTGGTGAGAGTGAATTGCACGGCGGCGCAGGTCCGTTACAAGTAACAGATCGCCCCGCTTTTTATGAAATCAGTAAACGATATATTGAGGCGAGCCAACAGGCGGGTTTCAAAGTGACTGATGATTTTAATGGCAGTGATCAAGAAGGCGTAGGTTATTACCAATGCACGATAAAAGATGGCAAGCGTTGCTCTGCTGCTCATGCTTATTTGTTGCCAATACTGTCTAGACCTAACCTTACCGTATTAACTTATGCACAAGTGAGTAAGGTACTACTAAAAGACAAACAAGCTTATGGTGTTGATGTTTACGTTAAAGGCGAAAAGAGAACCTTATCAGCGAATAAAGAAGTCATCTTAAGTGGTGGTAGCATCGCTTCACCACAGCTATTAATGTTATCTGGTATTGGCGATAAGAGTGAACTGACACAACACGGTATTGATTGTGTGCATGAACTTAAAGGCGTAGGCAAAAACTTACGTGAACATGTAGATGCCTGTGTCTTAGTAAAAAGTAAAAAAACAGACGGTTTTACCCTATCGGTTTCAAGTTTACTGAAAATGGTACCTGATGGTATTAACTACATCACGGGTAACAAAGGCAAACTTGCCAACAGTATTTTAGAAGCTGGTGGTTTTATTAAATCTACTGAGAAGGAAGACAGACCCGATATTCAGTTGCATATGCTGCCTTTGTTATATGACGATAATGGCAGAGATTTAAAACTGTTAACACAACATGGGTTTTCATGTCATGTCTGTGTACTACGCCCTGAAAGTACCGGCACTGTGTCATTAAAATCAGCTAATTATCAAGATGCACCAGAAATAGATTTCAACTTATTTTCTGATAAAGAAGGAAAAGACAAAACAGTCTTAATTGATGGCATGCGTCAGCTGCGTAAAATATTAACCGCGCCGGCATTAGCCCAACATTATAGTAATGAAATGCACCCGGGAAATGCTTTTGAAACAGATGAGCAAATTTTTGCTAAAGCCAAAGAGCGTATAGGCACAGTTTTTCATCCCGTAGGCACCTGTAAAATGGGTAATGATGGCATGGCTGTGGTTGATAATCAGCTCAAAGTACACGGTATTGATAAATTAAGAGTAATAGATGCTTCTATTATGCCAACACTTATCAGTGGCAATACCAACGCACCGACGATGGCTATCGCCGAAAAAGTTGCAGATATGATGCTGACACATTAATTAAGGAAAGAACCCATGTTTAATTTTATAATACACAGTACCAAAGCACTACTCACCGGTTTATGGATACTGGCAATATTAGGGCTAGCATCAATAAATCCGCTCCCCGTAGAATATCAATTATATCTTTTACCCTTAGCTGGCATTGTACTTTTGGCGCACTTGCTTGAGTATTTTGCGATGAAAGCCAAAGTGAAAACTAAAAGTAATACAGAGATAAGTTTTGTACAAACCATGCTTTGGGGCTTTGGTCACTGGCTGCCTTTATTAAATAAAAGTATTGAAAAATAAGTAATCGTACTATTTGAATTACGTAACCACATTCAGGGAACTGGATGTGGTTTTTTTAATGGCATTGTTATTACTATTCATGACGCCACAACACCTGTAATCTATTACAATAATAATGAACGAAATCAACAGATTTCAAAGGAACATCTTAGTCATCAGTAAAAGTGGTTTATTCATCAATAAACGGCTTTAACAAACAAGGAGAATAACGTGACGGTGAACGTAGAAAATGTAGAGCCTGAATTAAATATCGAGATTGGCCCAAACTGGTTTGCCTCCGTAATGGGAACCGGCATTATTGCTAATGCAGCCGTTGGTTTACCTATGGTGGGTCAATATTTAGGTCAAGCCGGTCTTGTGATCTGGGTTATTGCTTCCCTCATGTTAATTGTAATGCTACTGCTAAAGGCGGTTCAAACCATTACCAACCCTCATATTATCAAACGCCAATTTAATGATCCTGTGATGGCGCAATTTTTTGGTGCACCACCAATGGCGCTGCTTACTATTGCTGGCGGAACATTATTATTTGGCCATCATTTTTTTGCACAAGATACATTGATGGTAATTGCTTGGAGTCTTTGGATAACGGGCACCATTGTAGGGATGATGACAGCCGTTATTATACCTTATCGACTTTTTACTCATCATGAAGTACGTGGAGATGCAGCCTTTGGTGGTTGGCTTATGCCAGTCGTTCCGCCTATGGTATCAGCGGCAATTGGCGCGATGTTTATTCCCCACGTTCAAGATACTTTATTACAACAAACGCTGCTCTATGCTTGTTATGCCATGTTTGGTACTAGCTTAATGGCTGCAATGATTATTCTTACCTTAATCTGGGGACGGTTAGTACACTCAGGTACGTCTGGCGGCGCACGAGTACCAACATTGTGGTTAGTGTTAGGGCCTCTGGGACAATCAATCACCGCAGCGGGCGCCTTAGGGGCAGTTGCCTTAGCAGTTGTTGAACACCCCATTGCAGGCAGTCTAAATACTATGGCTATTTTGTATGGCGTACCCGTGTGGGGCTTTGCCTTTTACTGGTCGATTTTAGCAAGCTTTCTTACCTTACGAGCTCTGCGTAGAAAGATGCCTTTTGCGCTCACTTGGTGGGCATTTACCTTCCCAGTAGGCACCTGTGTAACAGGCACTACCCAATTAGCGCTACATACTGGGTTGCCAGCATTTGAATGGGCTGCGGTTATCTTATTTGCAGGATTATTATGTGCTTGGATTATAGCTGCATGGGGAACAATTAAAGGCCTTAAGAGCGGCCATATTATGAAAAACCCAGTCAGCTCTCCTATTATCATTGCTAAAAAAGGGCCGAAATAATAACGTCATTTACCTAGTGTGAAATATGATGCGAAATACGGACACTCAACAATGCTCAAGAGATTAGTGAGTGTTCGTATTAGTTCATTGATATTTACGCGCGAAATAATTAGCATTTAGAATACTCAAAGGTTATTCAAAGATAGCTTTATTATGTTTATGCCATGCTAAATAATCATTTGAAATCATTGGTTTTGCAATTAAATAACCTTGAATTGAGTCAATGTGCATCGTTTTCAATATTTCGAATTGCTCTAACCCTTCAACGCCTTCAGCTACCACAGATATATTAAGACTTTTTGCCAAGCTTATTATCATTTGAACAATATTAAATCCGCTGCCATCATCTAGAACTTTATCAATAAAACTTTTATCAATTTTCAATTCTTTAACTGGAAAAGCACTTAGGTGGGTTAAGCATGAATAACCGGTACCAAAGTCATCTATTGAAAATAGGAACCCCTTGTCTTTGAGTCCTTCCATTTGCTGCATCGTTTTATCTATATCACCTGACAACATTGATTCAGTTATTTCTAATTTAATTTGTGATGACCGTATATTGAAATTCTTAATTGTATTAAGTAACTCAGTTTTTAAAGTCGATGAGTTAAATTGACATTGACTGATATTGATTGAAACATTAAATGACTCATCAATCATATTATCAGCACTAAGTTGATTAATTAAAATGCAAATATCTCTTAGCACAATGTTTTGTAGCTGTTGAATTAATCCATATTGTTCAGCAATAAGTATAAATTCATTGGGGGGTATTAATCCTTTACTCGGATGATTCCATCTAATGAGAGCTTCCGCTCCAACGACCTCACCTAATGCACTTATTTTAGGCTGAAAGTAAGCACAAAATTCATTACAAGCTATCGCCCTTACAATATCTTTTTCAAGCTCAGTTTGCTTTTCGAGTAGCGTTTGTAATTCAGGATCATAGAAACTATAACTATTACCTCCTTTCATTTTAGAGCGGTACATTGCGGTGTCTGCAAACTGCAATATATGCTCTGCTACTGAGTTTTCAGTATTTACTAAACAAATGCCAATACTACAGCTCATTTGAAATGCAAATCCATCTATTTCAAACTTATCTTGGAATACACTTCGTAGCTTTTGCGCAACTATCTCAGCTTCGATATTAGCTTGTTTGTTATCCTCACCAATATATTCCAGCAACAGAATGAACTCATCACCTCCAACTCTAGCTAAGGTATCGGATGACCTTATCACTGAGCTTAATCTATTTGATAATTCAATGAGAATTTTATCCCCTGCACTATGTCCTAATGAGTCATTAACTCTTTTAAATTTATCTAAATCCAAAAATAATAAAGCACCTGTTTTATTCGTGCGCTTTACTCTCTCTACACACATAGTTAACCTTTCGTTAAGCATCCTCCTGTTAGGAAGGCTGGTTAGGGGGTCAAAAAATGCTAACCGTTCGACTTCCTTTTCGGCCGTCCTTCGGATAGTAATATCTCTAGCCATCCATACCACATGCCTTTGGGATAAATTACTTGGCTGGTAATGTTCAATAGGTGCTGTTCTTCCTTCGAAAATAATCTTTCTACCGCTTTGAACTTCAAGCTGATATTCAAAAATTTGAACATCATTAGTCTCTAACGTTTTTTCGATTACCGACATAATCGGCGCAGAATCCTCTTCAGGCAAAACATCCTGCACGTTTTGTTGAATGAGTTTACTTAGCGAGTTATATAACAATTCATCAGATGATCCGTAAATATCAGTATATTCCCCCTCCTCACTTAAAATTAAGATCAAATCAGGCATGACTTTAGTAAAAGCTTGAAATTTTTCATTACTTTGCTGCAAATCAAAAATCAGTTGCTTAATTTTATGTGATTCAACATTTTTTTCTAGGGCTATGCTGGAAAAGTTAACGAAGTAGTCGATTAACTCTAAGTCTTCAATTGATGGGGTTTTAGGATAACTATGATAGATGGCAAGGGTGCCAAGAATAGTTGATTGCGTTGAAATAATTGGCGTTGACCAGCAAGATTTTAGGCCAAAGCTTAAAGCTAGTTCTTTATAATCGCACCATAACGGTGATGTTTCTATGTCTTTAACAATTACGCGCGACTTACGGTGTACTGATGTCCCACATGAACCTGCGCTTGGGCCTACCTGCCCCCCATTTATTAACTGACAATAGTTATAATCAATACTGGGTGCCGCACGATGAAAAAGTCGATCCCCTTTTAACGATAAGATTGAGCACCTTGCTGATTTATCCTCAATAATTTCTTCAATAGATAAACAAATATCGTTAAGAATGTCGTCTAAAGGCGTACCTAATGCAATTTTAGATAATATTTCTTGCTGATGATCTAATAATTTTCTTAACCTAACACTGTCCATGTTCATATTCTATATTCCATTATAGATTTTAATTTAATTGTGTTTAATTCATAAGAAAGGCGAAAAATGTCAAAGCCTTAAACACACTAAAGCAGTAGCTGTATTCTTATTGTACTATGATACCTCAAAAGGCAAAATTCAGCAGGAGAATATCAATAAAAAACTTATTTCAGACGGAAAAGATCTTTATTAATTTAAAATACCTAAGTTCATGAAGCTTTGGATAATGCTAGGTAGTATTTGCCACTAAGCAGCCAATGGCCTTGCGAACTAAAATTAAGTTTTCATCTTTAAATCGATGGTATTCATAAACAATCTAGGATCATCAATTTTATCCAGCATGGAGGTTTCTGGTAAACAATCATCATCAACATAGTCAACATAATCGCCAGTTGAATCAAAAACTAACATATCCAGCGATAATCGATCTAATCCGTATAGTCCCCGGTGGATCATATCAGCCGAAAAAACTAATAAATCACCCGCAGCTAACTTAATTTTTTTTCCGGTAGAGAGGCTTTCACTACTGACTCTGCCCTTTTCTTCTTGTCGGACTTCAAATTCTTCATCATTATCCCATCGTTTATGCGTTCCTGGCACCAGCTCCATACCAAGTTCATCAAATAATGGAATTCTAAAATGTACGACTTGTGTCTCAGAAATGACTCTCTTTTGATCTTCAACCTCATAATCATATTGACAATCTCTATGCCAAAAATCTTTTTGATGGGAATTAACGGGATTGAAAAATAATTGAGTATTCATAAATGCTGGATTAGCCGCCATCACAGAATCGATAATACTCATTATTTTTTTTGAACTGATAAAGTTAAATAACTGCACTCGATCGTCATATGCTAAATACTGACTTCCAGTGATTAAGGAAGAGTTGAACGCTTCCTCCCGATAAAATTCTTCATTATCTTTTTTCCAAGCTTCATGGAATTTTAATATGACTTTTCTAAGGGCTGATATTTCAGCCACATTAAAATAATCTCTAATAACAAAGTAACCTTGATCGTGATAACTGCTATATAACTGACTTCTATTTTCAACCATTTACGGCCATTGCCTCCACGTTAACGTTCTTATAAGAACAACACTTACTGAACCGTGAATTTTAATGGTAAACGTGGCAAATGACCATCAGTCACTCAAAAAAAACAGTATCGAGGGAGATTATAAAAAACTGGAAGTAATGATAAGGATAGTAACTAAAGATTATTCATTAGTATCTTTAGTTACTTGTAGTGCTGATAAACTATTTAAAAGGTGCCTGATGCAACTCAAAGTTTTCATTATTTTGATATTGTTATTATGACTAATGTTAATTAGTGATGTCATCTTTCATTTTTCGAGCGAATTCATCAGCATGCTCTTTACTATATTGACGCTCTGCTGCGGTATTACATATTTTTTTACTAATACGAGTACCGGTTACCTTAATACTTTTACATTCATAACCAGATGATTTTTGTGCTGCTGTGAGTTGACCATCTTCACTCTGCTTATCAGTATTACTACATGCAAATAGAAGAGTCGATAATGCAACTAATATAATGGTTTTCATTTAAAGTTCCCTTTATGTTAAATATTTTCATGGTCATTTTCCAACCAGACTGCCAAACATTAATCATTATCACTATGATTGTCAACTTTCTGATTTAATATTGTTTATTGAAACGTAATCAAAGATTAATACAATAAAAGACTACGAAAAAAATCGATATCAGCTCCCTTTAAAGAGAAAACTTACTGACTGCTCCCTTCCTCAACATAACAACTTAGTAATGAAAGAAACTCATACTTTATGAGTAGACTCATTTCATCCTTTTGGTCTACATCTGCATAGGGCAATTGATAATATAATATCAATGAGTCTTTCAGTTATATAAAGGGAATAAAATGAAAAGCAAAATATTGGGTATGTCAATTTTAGCAGCGACTATCTCTTTTACTTCATTAGCGAAAGGTAATAATGAAGTAATGATGCAAGCAGCAGGGCAAGAGATTTTTAAAAAATGTAGTGCATGTCACTCAACCGATACCAGCAAAAACACATTTGGTCCTAGCTTAGTTGGCGTTATAAATCGTAAAGCCGCATCACTTCCGCGTTTTGCCTATTCTGAAGCATTACAGAAATCAGAGTTAACTTGGACAGAAGCCAATCTTCGTCGATGGATGGCAGGTAATGATATTTTAGTGCCGGGTACTCGTATGCGTCATGTTCAAATTACAGACCTAGCCGAACAGAACTATTTATTGGCGTACCTTAAGTCTTTATAGTAATGACAAGTGTTTTTATCACGATGAAAAAAGAGCTTTAAAGTTAACTTTACAGGCTCTTTTTTAATACACAGTCCTATCATCTATACAGAATAAAAAAAATAATATATATCAAAGCAGTAAAGCGTTTACCTCCCCCTTATTCTTTTATAATATTTAACCTGTTTTGTCATTCCTCTCTCATCCTTTTTCAGATACCCTGAAACGATTAAAGCGTTGAATTAAAGGCTTTTCATGAACACTGCGGGTATCTACGAACAGCTAATTACGCAATTAGTTGAACAAAACTTAGTTCGTGAATACTTTCATGTTGGCAAACGACTATGGAAAATACTTCGTCGAAAGTATTGCCATAGATAAGCAAGATACTGAAGTGATTCAACCTTATTCGAAGCTGAATGTTGATGAAGCGGCCCATAAAGAAATGCGCGCGATATGAAAACTCTTTATAACTGCCCATGTATATTCCTTTTACGGATTACTCTTCCTTATTCCTTTGCATATTTTAGGGGTTAGTTTCTGCCATGATTACTGGTTATAAGTATCTGCCAAAAGATAAGGATGATTAAGTAATAAATGAGTTATAGTTAAGCCACAACTAAGGGATATTTAAGCTATGACTCATGATTGTTCGTTGATTACCCACCTTCAACAAACCAGTTTTGGGTGTGATTAATAAAATAAACTAAAGACAACATAACGGGTACTTCAACTAGCACTCCAACAACTGTCGCCAATGCCGCACCAGAATGTAAACCAAACAGCGAAATAGCCACAGCAACCGCTAACTCAAAGAAGTTAGATGTGCCGATCAAACAAGCGGGAGCCGCGATGTTATGTGGTAATTTCAGCCACTTTGCCGCTAGGTAAGCAATAATAAAAATACCGTATGTTTGGATCATCAGTGGAATAGCAATTAAGCCGATGGTTTGCGGCTCAGATATGATGGTGTTGGCTTGAAACCCAAATAATAAAACAACGGTCGCTAATAAACCGATAACCGACCAAGGTTTTAATGTCGCTAATAAGTTGTCTAATGACTTATTAGTACTGTCAGTATTTGTATTTGTTTCTTCATCAGCATTTATACTTACCTCTGCACTTTTCTGTGCATCAACTTTATCATTGCCCTTATTTAGCATTCTCCTGGTTACTACACCCGCAATTAAAGGCAATAACACATACAATAAAACGGAAATAAGTAACGTTTCCCACGGCACTTGAATATCACTAACGCCCAATAAAAATGCCGAAATAGGCGCAAAAGCAAATATCATGATGACATTATTGACAGAGACTTGAACCAAGGTGTAATTAGGATCGCCTTTGGTTAACTGAGACCACACAAATACCATTGCTGTACAGGGCGCTACGCCCAGTAAAATCATACCCGCGATATATTCTTGCGCCGATTCGGGGTCAACTAAATCTGCAAATAAATAGTTAAAACACAGCCAGCCTAACGCTGCCATGGTAAAAGGTTTAACAAACCAATTAATGATAATGGTTAGCACTAGTCCTTTGGGATTTTTACCGACATTTTTTATTGATGAGAAGTCAATTTGAACCATCATAGGGTATATCATCACCCAAATAAAAACCGCGACAACAATGTTAACGTGCGCAATTTCAAACTCGGCAATCAGTTGAAATATGTTGGGTTGCCATAACCCTAAGATCACGCCAAGTATTATGCTTAAACCAATCCAAACAGATAAGTAACGTTCAAAAATCCCCATGGTTAAACCTCTCTCATTAAATCTTCTATAAAGTATGCTGCCAGTTCGTGCCTGCCTGCACAGTTGGCTTTGGCATATATCGCGGTAGCTTGGCCTCTAACTGTTTTTTCCTTTACCTGTCGCGCTTCCGCTATTTCTTTCATTGAGAGCCCTTTAATTAACAGCAACGAAACCTCACATTCAGACACGGTAAGGCCCCAATGAGAGAATTGTTCTTTCATCACTTGCAGTAATTCACCAGCGAGTCTTGCTGTTTTCGATTTTTCTTTGATGATTACTTTGTTGAGAGATTTAACATGTTGAAGCTCGTGAAATAAAACCAGCGAAATGGCCATAAAAACCATTAGCTCAAGGCTGAGATGAAGGAAGCCGTCTTCATTACTCAATACATCACTGATAATGTCAAAAATAAAAAACACCATGGCAAATGCCAGCACGATGGCTGGCAAATATAACTTTAAAGACACTTAATACCTCTCAAGTAGGAAAGTTTAACGCAATTTATTATTGAACATTTTCCGCCAATTAGATTTACCACAAAGTGAATGTAAAATTACCGCCCCAACATGTAACGCTAAAAAAATAGGTATTAACGACTCACCTACTTCATGTAACTCTTCTACATACTCAAAAATGTTACTTTTACTTTCTGAACCCAGCATAAATAGTATAGTACCTGTAACTGACATCCAAATAAATATCAGTAGACCAAAAGCTTGCGTGACCCCTGCAAGCCCGTCATGAGGTCCCCGCTTTGGGATTTTTAACGTAAGTAGACTACGAAAATCTTCAATGGCATATTGCCTTTGCTGTTTTGAAAACGGGGACCATGCCTTAAAAGACAATGCCTGTGATTTAGTAAACCCCATCGCGACTCTTATCAGCATAATGCTCGCTAACGACAAACCTAAATAGCTATGCAATAAATAGCCATTTGAGGTGATCCCGTCTTCAGCAGACTCTCCGGTAAGAAAAGCAAAAACACCAAAAAAAGCTATACCTAAATGAATGAGCTTTGCGTAGGTTGGGTAAGCAGACTGATCGCTCATAATAACTCCAAAGTAGAAATTGAAATAAATTGTTGTTGTTGTTGTTATGAGTTTATTGCTTTAAAAGCATATAAACATGGGACAATTGTCTCTAATTCAGCTTTATAGGTCATATGCCCTATGTTATTCATTGATATCAATACAGTGGTAGGCTTAATACTTGCCACATAGTGAGATGTCTTTACAGGCGTTAGGATGAAACATTTAATTCCTCCCTAAAATACGTGGAAACCAGACGCAAAAAGGCCGATTCATCACGAATCGGCCTTTTATAATTATTTAAATCTAGTGGTGCGGATGGGGGGACTTGAACCCCCACGACCTAAGTCACCAGCCCCTCAAGGATACGTGTCTACTTCAATGACAATAATAAAAATAGAATACATCTAAATATCAAGTAATTGCAAAAATAAATTTTTCTATATGTTAATATTATAAAGAATAAAACACTGTATATTGGATCGCGATCCTTGCCAGGACATTGAGTATAGGATTATCTTTTCTTAACTAATGGAAGGATTTTATATGCTGATTATTTTACCTGTTCAATTTATTTACTTATTTAAAATAGTAAATAAATATTCAGCTGTCGCTGATTATTAGTGGGAAACGTGTGAATATTCTTTCATTGTAAATTTCACCTTCAAAGAGCCAAAAACATCACTTCACTAAACTAGGTTATATTCTTCCTCCACACTACAAAACCGATTGGAGAACTTAGTCTAATCGTCACTTATGCCACACTGCTGAACTAAGTAAGGATCATTAAAGGCGGCTTTGTGTGCCATAAGGGACGTTAAATTATCTAACTCCGTTACCTCTATAATTAGTTTTAAATAACACATCCCCAATTTATAACGCGTAAATATGCAGACTTGACCTCAACGATCCACATATAATTACTTCAGTTTGGAGTCGTTTATAAATAATATTGTTTGCAAACAGCTGGTTACAACTTCTCCACAAAACTTATTAGTATGAGTTTTAAATTCGTGATCTTTATAATAGTGATGAGCGAAGTAATTCCTAGATGTTATGAATTTTTGAATCACCTTAAAAAAATGTTTTTGTTTATTTGACCATTTTTTCCCAATAATACTAGTTTCAATTTTATTGAACACTGACTCTGGGCGATCTTGTAATTTGGTTAAATCACGATTATCTCCCACCGCAATGAGAACTGTTTTAGACGCATCATCTTTCACAAAAGCAGATAGTTCACGCAAAACAACATAAAAATCATCTGGCTCTTGTTTTCCAGATAAATTTAGAAGCATAGTTCTGATTAGCACTTCAGTTCTGATTGTCATCACAAGTAAAGTGTCTAGTAAACGTGGCTGAACGAAAGTAATATCACTTTTCTTATTTATTGACTTATGTAAATCCGAAAATGAACTAATCCAAGGTTCAAAACTTTGATATTCGTTTAACTGGTCATACGTTTCTGCTACTCCATCAAGATTAAACCACTTAGAATTGTCTTGACAATATATGGGAGTATATCGTTCGAAAATCAATTTAAAATGAATTTCCTCAAAATCTAGAACATCCTTTAGTTGTGAATGTGATGCAGCTTGACCATTACTATTAGCCCATTGTTTAAATAAATCTTCTTCGGTATAACTCAAACCGCAAAGCCATTCAAATAAAAAGTAAATATCTCGTTTTAAAGATTTTAAGGCAAAGTTAAATGCTGTCATTCCATTGTTATTTAGCTTTCGACTCCAATCAAGATGTAGTGTAAGAAGACTTCCTAAGCCAGAGTTTAGCTCTGAAGCTGTAATATTAGCTCTATTAAGTAAGTGCTGAGACAATTCACCATGCGTTGTAGTGAATAGCTTCTCAAGATGATTAAATTGTGAAATTAAAGTACGATAATGGGATATGGCATCAAAGATAGATGCATATTGAGACAACCACTTTTGATTTACGCTCCTTACTTTATCTTTGAATAGAAGTGAGCCTTCTTCCTTTGCCATATAACGATCAATGAATAGGCATTCGTTTGCAGCCTCTAAAATAACATAAGCTTTCCAATACGCCATATATGCTTCATTTGGGTAAAAACTTCTTCCGTTAGGGTGGTCACATTTAATAAGTTTTAATGGAGGTTGCACCCCAAATCGTTTTTTAAAACTTTCATTTAGCTGTGCATCATATGGATGAGATAATTCGGATAACGAGGTCTCATCATCTAATCTAATTATTAAATTATAATATCCAGCATCTCCAATATCATTTTTTTCACATTGATTAGACTGACGACCAGTATTCGGAAAGTTATCCCAACTTTCAAAATAAGATTTGGGTAATTCAACAAATAAATCAACATCAATACAATCTTCACATATTAAATCAATGATTTTAATATCATAAGGAAGCTTCTTAAAATGCATCTCTTTATTTATAAATGTGAAGAAGTCTCCGCTACACATTCTCATTACAGGTTCACTATTTAGCCCTAAGCTTAGATACCGACAATAGAATTCTTGAGAATTGTAGCTGATCCTTCTATGCATATTAAATCCTTGTATTTTTTGTAATATTCTTCTGAAATTTATATTTTATGCTTAATACACCCTATTAATATAAAAGCTATAGGGTCGCATTTTTATTTTTACTACCAATATACTATCCTAAACCATTTCGGCATATTAAGATCGAGCCATTGTAGCCCGACAAATTAATTATAATTAGCGTTAGTTTTTGACTCTAAGCAGACATTTATCTTTTCAGATAATTAGGTCAACTATTGCACCAAGGGAACATTGATACTAGGTTAGCACCAAAACTTAAACACTTAACCTGACTCTAGATTCATCATGAACATCAACTAATATTTCTATATTATTTAATGTCAAAGCTATCTTATTGTCGATAATCCGTATTCGCTCACGTATACGCACCCCTTTTTTAGAGTTAATCATTTTATATCCCACGGACTCCATTTGTTCGGTCAATTGAGTGAGAGTAAATTTAGGTTTAAGCTCTTTTTTTCGCCACAACATCATTTTTTGGTCAGCATTCTTTTTTAGCTTTAGATAATATTCAGATCTTGTTACGGGGGATAAAATAAGATTTTCAATGGTTACTGGCGAGTTTTCGTTTTTGAGTGTGAAATACTTTCTTTTAATATCAAGCTTATCTCGAATCATTTGATAAATATCATCAATGCTAACTAGGACTGGCTGGTTAAAACGGCTTAACGTTGTATGAAGCACTGTAGCTTGATTACGAGCTTTGATGTCTAGCTTATAAATATTATATTCTTCAGCAGATAAGCTTAGGAGGTTTTTTAAGGTGATTGCCTGCGTCTTATCAATAATCACAAGCTTCCCCTTTGGACTCTCAGCATAAACTGAAAATAGAGGCTCTAATTCATCGAGTGACAACTCACATTGTAAGCCCGTTCTTAGCCATCTAGATCTAATTTGAGCAGCTCTGGTTCTGATATTCATATGCTTAGTGTCTGCGTCATAATATAAAATCCATTTTAATGCGGTTAGCTACTTACACTACCACTTAAAGCTTCTAATGCACTGGCAAAATTAGCACTGTTACGACACTATTTTCCACCTTTTTGACCTTAGCTTTTGTTGGGGTAAAATTACCAGGACTCATTGTTCTAAGGTCGTTAGCTGCGACATTGCCTACATTAGGTGGTTGGCACTTAAAGCTGATTTGGATTAGATTTTGTATCGATAACGCCCCACTAAGAGGCAAATAACAGTTGGTTAAAATAAGCGAGGCACGAGCAAAAACCAACTGTTATTTGTACTGCTTGAGTGGCTTATAATTATGTGTTTTTTGCGATAAGCCAAGCAGCCAATGCACTCAGTAACACCGCAGCCCAATGGTTGGCAATATTAAACAAAATACTCTGAGCTTTTTGTCGCTTACGCGCATCAAAGAAATAAAGCCATTTTATATAGGTTTTCTCATTAAACGATGAAAGTTCAAGTAAACTATCCACTCTTTGAAATACAACAAATTGATGCAAGAACTTTTCAATCTTCCCTCTGGTTAGATCATTAGGATTATTCGTTGTGAATAACAGCAAAGAATCAACTTCAATTTTTTTATCATCGTTTTTTGCGGGCATGAGGATGACATTAATTATGCCTAACTTTGAAGTTGATATTACCAATGTAGGTCCATGTTCGGATTTATGATCCATTGTAACCTGCTCATCACCTTCGGTTACTACTCGATTTCCTGTCCATCGAAACGGGAAGCTAATTTGAATGACATCGTAGCCCACATAAAATTTGTTTGAAAAATCGCTATTCAGAGTAGTTGTGATATAAAAGTGGACATTTGAGTCAGAAAATAAATTATTGAACTCACGAAAAATAGATTCAATCTCTTGTTTTTTTATTGGCCAGTTAATCGACGAAAACCTTTTGGTTTTATCGTGCTTTTTTCGTTTTTTAAGTTCGCTATCGATAAACTTCACGCATAATTCCTAAAACACATAACAAATAAGGGGCTGATAATAAGTTGGCTAAAATGTGAAGCGGAGCGAAACCGAGCCAACTGTTAGCAGTCCCGCTTTATTTTCTTGTTAGGCAAACATTACCTTACCTATTAGAATATAAAAGAAAATAAGAACCCCAAGTAGGTACGGTAAAACGTAATCACTAAAACAGGACTCTTTAAATATTAATGAAGCACAAGCCCTAAACCAAGGAAAGATGAAGTGAACTTTATTAAAAGTTAACGTTACTTTTTCACTTTTGTAATGGTTATCTTTTCCCTCTACTGCAAATGAAAGCTCACCATTATATTCATACAAAAATAAGGGTTTAGATTTTAAGTTATAAAAAGCGACTTCATGGTGTGAGAGTGCCTTGGGATAATTTTTTGTAACCGTTTTATCAAGATAAGGTTTTAGGTTTCTATAAAAGTAACCTCTAAATGTATTAGAAACTCCAAGGGTCGGTACTTTTTTAGTGTACTGATAGAATCGCCAAAAAAAATATAGCCAGAAAAACACTAATACCCAAAAGATATTTTCTGCATTTGAAACCACCAATTTAATTCCAAATATCGAGATATCTGAAATTTTAATATCTAAAAATATATAAGCGCTAACAATAAGACTAAAAAGTAAAAAATTCCTCCTTTGCCTCAATACACCTTCTGGCATTTCGTTTTCCACCAAACCTCCTGGTTTGCCTAACAGCTTATTGGAAGGCATAGTGCCTTATTTAAACAAGGTATCATACCTACTTTTATAATTTATTGAGTTCAACCATACGGTTAATTCAATGATTTTCAAGGGATTACCAAGTACAAGGTTTTATACCATAAGTTGAAAGAAGGCGTCATGCCTTATTTCTCTCAAAAGGTGATATTACCTCTTAATCTGTACATAGAACTAGTGATAAATACAGACGTAATGCATGAGAAAATATATGGCTAAAAGCTATAGGTCAATGTCGGCAATGTCGGCAATGTCGGCAATGTCGGCAATGCGCACGCTGATCTTGCCCCATAATAATTTCATGATGTTTTTTTGAATGATTTTCTAAGGTTAACTTATGCCACATTATAGTCTTTAACTCCTGATAAAGACCATACTTAATCTGTTCAGGTAAGTGCCTATTTCATACGAATAATTGCCACATAACATTAAATGTTTACTCCTTTGCTTTCGATGTTTTAGGTACGCTTAAGCTCAATAACGAATACTCAGGGCTTGTACCATTCATTACTGGCTATATTGCTTTCGAAGAGCTGAGCATACTGACTGAACGCCTTAATGTTTAGGAGGTAATATGACTACGTTCACTACTGAATTTACTGCTCATATAGGTATTGATTGGGCAGATAAAAAACACGACTTTTGTATTCAAGGTGTCAATCAATCGACCCGTGAATTTGGAGTTTTAACTCACTCACCAGAAAAAATAGATGACTGGGTACAGTCTTTACATCAACGATTTGGAGGGCAACTGGCCATATCTATTGAGCTGACAAAAGGACCGATTGTGTATGCTTTGCAAAAATACAACTTCATCACAATCTTCCCTATCAATCCCTTGCTGCTAGCTAAATATCGTGAAGCATTTACACCGAGCAAAGCTAAAGATGATCCAACAGATGCTGAGTTAGCTTTGGATTTAATGATTAATTACCCTAAAAAAATCAAACCCCTTGCTTTACAAAGTACACCAATACGGAAGCTCATGTACCTGGTGGAGCAACGACGCCGATTAGTTGAGGATAGAAGACGTTTTGGGAATCGATTGATATACGTCCTTAAACAATACTTTCCTCAATTATTAGAGATGTTTAGCCATCGAGATTCGGAAATGTTTTGCAATTTTATTCATCGCTGGCCTAGTTTGCAAAAGTTGAAAAGAGCAAGAGCGGATACCATAAGAAAGTTCTTTTTAGCTGCTGGTGGGCGCTCAGTGCCACTAATTGAAAAGCGGATTGAGATCATTAATCATGCTCAATACATCACCGAAGATACCGCTATAATTGATTCACATCAGCTTCTAGCAATATCAATTTCAGATCAAATAATAACAACAGTTAGAGCTATTGGCATGTTCGACATCGAGATAGACAAGTTATTTCATGAACAACCAGATGCAGAGTTCTTTGAATCTTTACCGAGTGCAGGCCCTTGCATGGCACCACGGTTACTCGTCGCCTTTGGTGAAAATAGAGATCGGTTTACGACTGCATCAGAAGTACAAATGTACGCTGGCGTCGCTCCTGTAACCGTCAGAAGCGGACAAAAATCATGGGTACATTGGCGCTGGCAATGCTCAACATTCCTTCGACAATCATTTATAGAATGGTCAGCTAAAACCGTTCATTCATCTTATTGGGCAGGTTTGTATTACACCCAACAAAGAAGGAAGGGGAATTCTCATCAGTCGGCGGTAAGGTCATTAGCGTTTAAGTGGATCCGGATTTTATTTCGTTGCTGGAAGTCGAGAACGAACTATAGTGAAACGAAATATCTGAAGTCACTCAGAGATAGAGAGTCGCCACTATTATTGTTAAAAATAGTTGACTGAAAGACTCAGGGCGTGAAGAAGACATTAGCTAATAAGCGCCAAACAAGGTTTCGGATTAGGTTTTGTATCTATATCCGAGCTATTTTGAGTGACTGTCCCTTATAAGTTTTTGTTATGTTGCTGATGACAAACTGTAACTCGTCACTATTTGTACCAAAGTTACAAATACACTCATAATATCCTTTTTAAAAATGGAGATGATGATGATTCAAGACAAAGCCTTTTGGTACACATATGAGATTAATACAGAAGGTGAATTAACCGAGTTACTTGCGGAGCTAGATGGTTTATCACAACAATCAGAAAAAACGCTTTTATTTAGAGGACAACATGAAGCTGATTGGATGATAACTTCAACTTTTTACCGTCATTTCTCCAAAGTATTTAAATTACCTGAAATCACTACCTTTAAAGAGCTGTTACTGTATTTGGATGAAAGTACCGAAAATAATGATTACTCTGTTATTCATGACAAAATGATTCTAGAGTTCGCCGACTATTGCACTAAAGAACTAGGGCTGATAGTTAACCTACCTAAAGAAAAAGATAAGTTAGATGCTAACTTTTATCTCTCCTTAGCACAGCATTATGGATTGCCAACAAACCTCATAGACTTAACAAAATCTCCGTATGTAGCACTATTTTTTGCATTCGACTACAAAGATGATATGAAGCACAATTCTGATTATGTATGTCTATTCCAAACAAATACCATTAAATGGGTAGATACTATAAATAAACTTGTTTTGAATGGGCAATATTTTGTTGATGAATCTGATAATGAATTAAGAGAATTAGCGTCAGAATATAATTTTTCATCTAAAAACGTTGAATTTCCTGAGTTAAGAGATCCCTGCTTTGAACATAACCTTAGAATACGTAATCAACAAGGCTGCGTATATTTTAATAGTGATGCTGTTCCGTACGATGTTCTGATGTATAGGATGAAAGAGCGTTGTTCACTTAACGAACGGAGAATAAAAATCAATCGAAACTTAAAGCCTTTTGTCATGGACTACCTTAAAGGTAAAGGTATAACACATGATTTTATTTATCCAAAAAGTGAATTAGATCGATGGAAAGAAGCCCTTGAAAAGAAAACTAGCTCATTAATTGAAGAGTATAAAAACCAGTAAATAGCTCTCTGTGCGACCAGCTTTTATACTGCCCAATTTATGTCACCACAAGTCGCGGTACTCTAGATCTTCGTTATCTATGTCAGTACCGCGGTTTTTCTTAATACCAACCATACCGCTTTTAATCTTTTCCTGAAACACTTTAGCTTGGTCATTATTAAACTAAATTAACGGGGACAGTCGCTTTATAAATAGAATAGAGAATAGTGGCTAACGACAGCTTTAAGCCTTGAGTTCAAATGGTGAATGCAACGCTAACTTTTACCACCTTTGTGACCTTACCAGCTAGTCATTTTATAATGCGTTTAAAATCTATGATAGGGTCAACTGATACCACAAAGCTGACCCCTCTCATGAACCAGCAGAACCGTTTTTAATGATCACTTTGATACGGTAGCGGACGTTAGCATTCGCTTATCGAGTGACAAGTGATCCGACAAACCTGACATTCGCTTTTGCGCAAAAGCGAGTTATAACAGCCTCAATGTCCAAAGCAATTAATTTAATTCGCAGTACCGTTTCTAATGTATTACCAGCCTGTTATATTGATTGATTTTATGATTTAAACTTAACATTTTCTGTTTATTGCGCCGCTACTTTATTGGTGTTAAATTACAGCATCAAACACATTGGGTATCGAAACTTATTGAATATAATTGATATTTTTATTATCCCATCTTTAATTTTCGCTTTAAAGAAATTCAAACAGCCCAGTTGCATCTAACTGATGCTATTGATGAACTGGTGATATAAACATGATATTAGCAACACTATTGAACAGAATGTTTTTGGGTGATGATTCTTCAGTCCCTAAAAAGGGTTTTGCCAAAATAAAGAAGTCCTCAGAAGAGGATTTTGCCGAAATAAAGGAGTCCTCAGAAGAGGCTGCTTTTACCATAGATTTAGATAATCCTGAGAATCAATTATTGCAATACTTGATGTGGCCGATGAATACGTTTCATCTTATCGCTCGGATTTTTGATACATATGATGTGTACCAAAAAATCGTTTCTATAGAGAATGGAACCGATTATCTAAAACAGCTAAAAACAGGTAACCACCAAAGAAACTGGTCCCAAGGATTACTCGATGCTCAAACGCGTAATGAAATTAAAGTAAGTCCGAGATTTTATCAACTATTGTATAATTTGTTTAGCAGCAGTAGAACAAGAGAGCAGATTGAAAAATTACTAAAAGATCCTGATTATCTGAAGTTACTTTTTGAACTGTATGTTGCAAGTGATGTATGTGCTTACCGAATACAAAATGAGATCTATCGAACTCGTAATGCGCTGATCAGTAGATATGCAGAGACATTGATTGCCGGAAAAGATCTTTCAATTATTTATAGCTTATCTCAATGTGATAAAAGTTATGGTGTAATTCAGTTTAAGAGCCATACGCCGCAAACTGGTATCTCACTTAATAGCTTAAGCCATGATTTAGCATACATTAAGCCAGGGGTTGAAGTAACAGCACTTGTTGGAAGCTCAACTCAGGCAATCGAACCTAATCAATACAATGTTTTGGTTCTTCCTTGGCCGCTAGAGATTAAGGATGAGTTTTTTAAGCAAGACAATAAACCAACCTTACAAATGGATGAAAAATTTGGTTTTTTTTCATATGAGAATCGTCAAATAATTACCCATCAGATGATCGTATACGCGATTGAATCATCAGGAGAACTAAGCTTACCAGATCTTGTTGTTATTCCTGAATGTGCGGTGAACTCAAACGATAAAACTGAACTATTAAGCGGTATCAGAGACTATTTTTCAGAAAGAAACATTGAACCTCCTGTTATTATATTTGGTGTCTTTGGAGACGGTGATAGTGTTGAAAGTTATGGTGAAAATAGTTTGGAGCTTCTTTATCAGAACCAATTTATTAATAATTATGTTGGTGAGAATCAGAGAAAACATCATCGATGGGCTCTCGATGCCACTCAGTTAAATACATATGGGTTAGGTAATGTACTTAGTACGGACAAAGTAAAGTGGTGGGAAAACTGTGCAACTGGCGATAGAAAGCTTATTTCTTATCGGGATGAACATGTTCATATATGCCCGCTTATCTGTGAAGACTTGGCAAGACAAGATCCCATAGCTCCTGTTGTACGCGCACTAGGCCCTGATCTTGTCGTTGCTCTTTTGCTTGACGGCCCTCAAATGAAAGGGCGCTGGTCTCATAGATATTCATCGGCTTTAGTTGACGAACCTGGCTGTAGTGTTTTATCTATCTCGCCATATGGTATGACACAGCGGTCAACGAATGGCAGTGAGCATCCTCCAAGTTCAATTGTAGCTCTTTGGTGTGATACTCGATCTCCGTGCGAACTTAAATTAGAACAAGGTAAAATTGGTATTCTGTTAAAATTGAAGCTTGAAGAACAGGAGCAATGGTCAGCAGATGGTCGAGGTGAAAAGAAAAATAGATTGTTTTACCTAAATCATTATTCAGTAGGTGATACTTCTGAACTACTTAAATTAGTAAATTTTAAGCCTGATTGAATAATTGGAGTCAAATAAAGTTAATTAGCCTTCGCATAATTTTTTTTCATTTAGCCATTTGTATTTTCCATAGATAGTCTAATCCCCAATCCAATCTTGGCACGATAAACCCTATGGAGCTTTGTGCTCCATAGCGTCACAGAAAACTAAAAACACATGACCATCTTATGTCCTCAAAAGGCTCTGAACTGCCTTTAGTAGCTCAAAAGCTAATGTCCGCAGTTGGCTAGCTCTTGACCCAAAGAACAACCCATAGTTAATGGGGTAAGACTACGCAGCAGACTTAAGCCCATAATAATTTCATGATGTTTTTTTGAATGATTTTCTAAGGTTCACTTATGCCACATTGCAGACATAAGCATTTAATCTGTAGCGTTGATTTGGATTAGATTTTATATGGATTACTCCTTTAGCTCTGAGGTATCCATTTGCCTAAACTTATTAGGCCTCAGTTAATTCCAAAACTACACTTGTTTGAATCTTTGGATTCCAGTAAGTACCACCACCGTATTTAAAGTGATCCTTTATTGAAGTAAGTGTATCGGTATGAGACTCAAAAATAGTAAATCTGTATTTTTTCGTTATATTAGCGGACTCTGAATCAGTTACAACGTTAATGTTCATAGTGTACTCCCCAGCTTTCCAACAAAAATGCTTTTCGAAGAACTGATAAACTGGCTGCACAAGATTATCAGGGTGTTCGTAAAAGTCTTCATTTTCGGTGTTTTCTTTCCCTTTAGTTGTTTTTTTGTATACTCTAAAATCGGAAAGTAAATCACCTTCAATTTTTTGATATTCTTTCTCGTTTTCTCTATTAAAAAAATTAAGGAAATTTGTAATATGAGCCCACTCTTGCTTAGGCTCTAAAGCGAATGTTGTAAATAGAACTGTATTTTGGTCATTCTGATTTTGAAGATAGGTTTGAGCAGGGAAATCAACCACAGGCGCACTATCTCTTGAGATTGACACATTTATATCTTTTACTCTAACTCTCCGCCCACCAATATTATTTATAATAAGGTGTAACTGAAGGTTTGGGTTACCTAACTTATGACTAATTGATACTTTGGAATAAAGTTCTAGTTCTAATTTAGCTCTTTTAAGAAGAGTACGTATCGGTGGAATCTGAGATAAAAATATTGCCAAAAAAGCAACAATCACAGCCCAAAAAGACCAATCCAAATAAAAAGGTGTAGCGACTGCCTGCATTGTTCTATCTCCGTATTGGTTTTTAGTCTAACTTATTATGGATACTTTTAAGTAATGTCCGTTCCATGTTTTTATTTATTTTACGTTAATATCCCATAATTTCAATAAATTGGAAACCATTCAAACAAATACTTATCAAAATATAATATTAGTAATACGACAAAATTATGTATTAGAAAATATATGGAAAAACTTCTTAAGTTAACTTCGGCTTAGTCACCAAAGCGGACAGTGAGGTTAATTACCACCATCTCATCAACGTCACTAATAGAAATACATAGGATTTTATACTTTGATAACTCTAGGCTACATTTCTGTAACATTAAAGCGCAAAAAGTATACTTTATGTACGTTATAATTTAATTCCTGATTGGTAAATTTCAGTTTTAATTAAGTGGTCATCATGAAAAAGTTTATTTGTATTTTTTTTACTTTATTTCTTTCTGGTTGTGTAAATACAGCTTACATATCTTCAGTTACAGATCCTGAATACAATATTAATATTTCTGACTCAATATATATATTTATTGACGATGAAGCGAAAATTAAAGATAGGCAATTTGGTGCGCTATTAAAAAAAGAAATGAAAGAAACAGGTTTTAATATAACTGACGATCCACTTGAAGCAAGTTACATATTAGGCTTCCAAATGGGACAAAAAACTTCTACCGTTAATTCAGCCATACTTCTGCCGCAAACTAGCTATACTTCCGGTTATGTCGGTGGAACCTATTACAGCGGTACAACAACCTCAACTACAGCTATTCCGTATTCAACTGATTACACAGCAAAGAAAGTATGGTTGGAGTTATATTCTATTCAGGATCTTAAAAATGAAATACAAAAGACAGTTTGGGAGGGTTATATAGGTTCAGATATTAACGATTTTGAAAAAAGACCAAAAAAGCACTTACGACTACTTCTTAATGTTTTTGGGACTAATTATGCAGCACACACACCAATAAATTGATAATTTAATCAATTCTGCTACTCAAGGGCAAAAAATCCAACTAAGTTGCCATTTAGAAATTAATATCAACGGCAGCAATGTTTGAGCTTCAAGCGGACGTTAGGGTTAGCGAGCAGCTACCATCCGCTAAGCGCACTAAGGGAATATTGCCACTAGGTTAGTTCCCAAAACTTAACTGCTTGGGATAGCTACTTTAAGGCTACTTAAACGCTTAACCTGACTCTCGATTCATCATCAATACTAACTAATATTTCTATATTATTTAACGTCAAAGACTCTTCGTTGTCGATAATCCTAATCCGGTCACGTATAGGAACCCCTTTTTTAGAACTAATCATTCTATACCCTACTGATTCCATTTGTTCGGTTAATTGAGTGAGAGTAAATTTAAGTTCAAGCCCTTTTTTTCGCCAGAATATCATTTTTTGATCAGCATTCTTTTTCAGCTTTAGATAATATTCTGTTCTTGTCACGGGGGATAAAATAAGGTTTTTGATGGTTACTGGTGAGTTTTCATTTTTTAGTATGAAATACTTTTTCTTGATATCAACCTTATCTCGAATAATTTGATAAATATCATCAATGCTAACGAGGACTGGCTGGTTAAAACGGCTTAACGTTGTATGAAGCAATGTAGCTTGATTACGAGCTTTGATGTCTAGCTTATAAATATTATATTCATCAGCAGATAAGCTTAGGAGGTTTTTTAAGGTGATTGCCTTCGTCTTATCAATAATCACAAGCTTGCCTCTTGGACTCTCAGCATAAACTGAAAATAGAGGCTCTAATTCATCGAGTGATAACTTACATTGGAAGCCCGTTCTTAGCCATCTAGATCTAATTTGAGCAGCTCTGGTTCTGATATTCATATGCTTAGTGTCTGCGGCATAACATAAAATCCCTTTTAATGAGGTTAGCTACTTACGCTACCACTTAAAGCTTCTAATGCACTGGCCACATTATCCGTGTTACGACACTATTGCCACATTCGAGACATTAGCATTTAACCTGTAGCGTTGATTCGGATTAGAGTTTGTATCGATAACGCCTTACTAAGCGGCGCGAAATTGTTGGCTAAAATGTACGAGGAACGAGTGCTAGCCAACTGTTTAGCGTCCGTTTGAGTAACTTGTTAGGCTTTAAATTCGAATGGACCGTCATATTTAACAATGTACTGACCATAAGTACCAAAATGTGTTTGCCTACTTAAGTAGTGCGGATAACGTTCATAATGCCAACGGCAGAATTCTATAAATTTATCCGCGTCTTCACCAAGAGCTTCTGCTAGTTCTTGCAAACGATACGTATCCTTCATTAACTCTTGGCACTGTTTTTCGTTAGCACCATTTGCGCCATACAATACACCACAAGACAATTCGTGAAGCGTATAATCAAGGTTGCTCCATATGCTATTGAACTCTGCTTTATTATCCGAACTATCCATATTTCACTTAAAGCCTAACAGCTTATTATGTATACGTCTTAGTAACACACGCACCATAAATAACATTTAATTTATATTAATATCCCATATTTTCAAAGCATTAGAAACTAGTAATGATAAATCACATGTGTATTAAGGCGTGTTACTGAGACGTCTTAGTAACACGCCTTAAGCACAAAGCAAACAAAACATCATAAATTCAGGTGGTTAAGTGACTGTATTGAGTATTTATTATAATAAATGGTGTGTTACTAAGACGTCTTAGTAACACACCATGAAAAATCATACAGACTTCCATAGAAAGGGAATTACATCGTATACACTAGTAGTTAATTCATTAGAAAATGTATAGCAATATTTTTAGCTGTAATGTCAGCAATGCGCACATTTTTGACATGAAGGTGAACTCTGAGGAATTTTAATAATTGAAAGGTTCTTGGAATGATTACTAAGGGCAGTAGCTGCCACATTCGAGACATTAGCACTAACGGACTAAAACTGAATTAGGATTAGTTTTTGTATCGATAACGCCACATTAAGCGGCAAATAAAAGCGGGCTAAAATGTGTCAGGTACGAACAACAGCCAGCTGCTTCTTGTCGGTTTGAACGCCTTATTAGCCTACTTATTTACAATACCTGATAATACAACAGGCTCTTCATTTTCTTTCTCTTCGATGAATATTTCCACTTTCTTATTTCCGAAATCACCAGTAGCGAGAGTTGATACAACACCCTGGTATAAAACAGATTTGGTTTCCAAATCTGTATGTTCGACTTTTGCTTTAACACCAAAGCCGATTCTAAACACATTATATTTTTTATAGTCTTCATCAATTACTTCGCACTGTTTTGGGTGTGTATACTCAATCCAGAAGTCATTATCACCTTTGGATGAATGTTGTAAAAGAGTGCCACCGACTCTTGGGTCATGAGCTATTGAGTGACGCAATGAATAAACATCAAATTCGTTCTTTGATAAGCATTCTTGAAGAATATAATTATATTCACTATTTTCAAGCCTTACTTTTTCACCACTCATATCTTCTGCATCTATAAAAAATGACAATTGGCTCTCTAATAGTTCAAGTGTGCCATTTTTTATGGTTTTAGCTAGTTTTGTCCATTCCAAGCTGTCAATATCACCTGGTGTAACAGTATCTATTTGCAGTTTTGATGCTTTCAGTAGTGCTGGTTTATAAAACCCACTAGAAGACCAAAGAACAAGTTTAGAAGTCGGTAGTGAATCGTGTTTGGCCTTCATTGACTCAACCCAAGGAGTATCACACTTTCTTTTATGATCTCTACACTCTATTGAGATGATTATATTGTGTGATCCGAAGTTAGATTCTATAGCAATATCTACTTCTCTCTTTTCACCAGTAATACTATCAATATACATTTTTGATTCTGTCACTAACCAAGAATCATCCAAGCGTTCGTTTAAAATCTTAACCAGTTTTTGAAATGAATTTGAGCGTTGAGGCATGAACGATTATTCCAAGTAGGCTAACGCCACATTAAGCGGCTAAATATAGTTGGTTACAATATTGAACGGAGTGAAAACAACCAACTGTATTTCAGTGTCCGTTTAAGCAACTTGTTAGGCATTCCCCATATACTGACATGACCCTAATGTTTTGGATAGTAATCCGTAGCCCTTAGACTCATAGATAGAAAAAACTCCACGGATGACATTAACTGGCAGTCCAATTTCTTGACTTAATAAATCACCATTTAGCCAAGTTCCAACCTCACAGCTATCAACAATTGATGTGATTTTTTCCATTTTTTCGGAATCTTCTTCTAAGTTGCACATATACATAACAAATGAAGCATCAGATAACGTAATAGCTATTGGAAATCTAGAACCAGCAGTATTAATTTTTTCAATTAAATTACTTGAATCTAGTGCAGCTAATGCTCGACTGTACTTCCTATAAAATTCGTCAGAGAAATATAAAATATTCGAGTCTTTCTCTTTTAAGTTTTGATAAATTTCTCTAGCAACTACTTGTACATCCTCGTGAAGAGAGCTAATGGGGTCACTTAGCTTTTCTATTCTTTTAGTAATTGCTTGAGAATCAATTTCAGCTTGCAATTGAACTAAAGATGCAGCACCAGGAAAATTAACACCTGCAATTCTCACCAGTTTAAAGAACCAATCCATTTGAAAACTCCTTGAATGCCTAACGCCCAAATAAGGGGCTGATTAAAAGTTGGCTAAAATGTGTAGCGGAGCGAAACCTAGTCAACTGTTAGCAGTCCCGCTTAATTTTTTTGTTAGGCATTTTGTAATATGCCTCTAGAAAAGTCATCAAATATACGCATAGTCTCTGCGACTCTTGCATCTACATTTGATTCTTGTGTGCTGAAACTTATTAATTTAATCGGATATTTATTTTTTCCGTTAGTAAGCATAAGACTTCCGAGTAGTTTTGATGCAACTTTATTATCTGAAAAGCCATTTCTTAGACTCCTGCGTACACCAGAGGCAAGCAAATCTGAGATCTGCACAGCCAAATTAGCTTGAGAATCAGAGAACTCCAAATCATTTCTTATAATATCGCCAATATTGACGCCACTTTCTAGTTTCTTTCCATATGTATCTTCAATGTATTTTGGAACTGTTTTTTGAGAATAAAAAAATGGCTCCATATGACTATAATCAGCTTCTTTTAAAAAAATCATCGGTTCACGAAAGGATTTTGTTTGAAGTAATGGACACAATACTCTTTCGAATGCGTATTCATACCTTGTTTTGTTAGGGTGTTTTTGGTCAATCCTCCACTTAAACTTTCTAAGTGTTATAGGGTCACGTTGAGCATAATATAATACCCCCCGATTTAACAAATCACTTATTAATTCTACTTGGCATTGTAATTGTGTATAGAGTTGCGGCGGTAAATTTTGAATTTCGTCTGCTAAATCTAATACTGCTTTTTTACCTTCAGCATGGATCATGATTGGGGCATTTATTCGTATTTTGTCAGCTTGTATATCTCTGTGCTTTTTGATCACCAAATCAGTGTTTAATCTTGAGTCAGTCGCAACGGAGAACAATACGCCACCGAGGTTAGATAAATCCTTTAGAAAGGAAAAATAATTGCTTTCAGATACGTTTTTAAGCTTTATTTCTTCTTTAGCTGAGGCTCCACTATTTATCTTCAACTTCTTAAGTGCTTCATACGATTTAGACTGTATTCTTTCAGAGAACACATAGGCGCTAACTACGCACCATGAGTTATCAGAGGGGGACTCTACAAATGACCCTGATTCGTCCATTGAAATTATCATACTTAATTCATCCCAATATGCTTAATGCATTGTTATATTTTGTTAATTAAGTAATATCGAAGCCTTACGCTCATCCATAGGTACTACAACTCTATGGAGCAATATATGACATTCCTCGACAGACTTATCAAGTAACTCTTTAAATAATGACATCGTTTGTTTTTGTGTAGGGTTTAGCGAATCCATGAATAAATTAACCTCCTCAATAGATGCATACTCAAGAAAATTGAAATATAGCCTAATAAAACCAGCTGTTACGTCTGAAATTTGGACAAGGTAGTTCTGTGCTTCTTTAGACTCAACAAAAGAAAAATTTACAGCATCTAATTTAGGGTCATGCATTCTGATAATATTTATTTTTTCTTCTATTTCACATTCGTTATCTAGGATGTGCTGTGAATTGGGGAATGTCTTAAGTCTATTCATATAAAAGATTGAGAAATCCTCTATAAGAATGTCTTTGTCGTGATCAAAAACCAACTCAAAGTTAAGCTCTTCACCAAATAACTTAATGCATTTATAAACTAGAGAACCTAGTTTCACTAACATTTCAAAGTCTTGGTCGTTACTATTCTCAATGAACTTTACAGTCACATTTTTCATTATTAGATCATTTAGTCTTTCTAAGAACTTCAGAGAATTCTCTTTTGTTATATTCGGATAGTTGAAATCTGTCATTAGTGACAAAAAGTTTTCTTTATCCAGTTTTATCAGCCTATATAAACAATCTTTATAAAAGAACTGGTTCATCCAGTCTTCTTGAGCATTAGTGCATAAGACAAGATCTTCGATGATATCTAGAAATGACCAATAGACGGTATTTATCATTTTATAGTGAATAAATATTTTACTTGAGTTCAGACACTCAAAAAGAGTTTTAAACCGCTTACTTCCTAGCGCATACTTAAAAGCTTCTATAGGCGTGTATTTGGCTCTAATTTTAACCATCTGCGCGAGTTTAAGCTCTGAACACTCTTTCTGTAGATGCATCTGTTTTTTCAGGAGGTCAAAATCTATTTGCTTACTGGAATTAGCAAACGCTATTCCAGCTAGTACAAAAATAGGAGACGCATCTTGGTTTGGATCATTGTCAATATTGTACTCATCACCTGCAAGAAGTAACTTTCTCATATTGTTCGATTCATCGTAATAGATAGTGTACTTATTGTTTGTAAATTCTAATTCCATTTAATTACACCGTGCAGTTTACGTACGTAAAAATATAGACATTCAGAGGCTTAAATAGTTGGCTTATAATGTTTGAGGTACGAAAACAGCCAACTGTCCGTTTGAACGGCTTGTTAGGCACTTTGTATACTTACGCCAAACTTCTTGACCCTTCTTTTATTTATTTCACTTTCCGATGCTATTCTTTCAAGTGCTTGAGTTGCTCTGTTTGCTATTTCTCTTTGTTGTTCAGTTGGTTTTGAAAACTGTCTGAACTTCAAACAGGTAGTTATAAAATTTGATAAATTTCGACCTTGTTCTGCCTTAAACAAACAGAAGTATTCATCAACAGTAGTATTTACCAATACAGTTTCATCACTTCCATTACAACCACTCTTTCCTGCGATACGATCTAAAACTTGCTTGGCCGTCTCTAGTGGTACTGCTTGATTATGAACATTATTAAATTTTTGTATTACCTCTGAGTCTATGATATCTCCAAAAACATTATTCTCATCCATATCAAAGAGTTCAGTTTCTTCTCTTCTATTCTCAATATAAATATCGATAATTTCAGATGCTTTATGATTTTCACCAAGTTCTTTAAATAACGTAACCGTTCCATGCAGATTTGTCGGGGTAATATGCTTACAATTAGCTTTAAAACTCTCGTATAGCCCATTTATAACTTCATCAGAGTTATCATTAAATGTGTCGTGATATAATCCCCATGCATAAGAAAAAGAGTTTTCAGATTTTGACGCAATTATTTGTTGGTTTTTAATCTCTGATTGCTTTATAACTTCATTTTCAACGAAGAAACCAGTTTTTACTGCTTCAGCCAACATTAAATCTAAATCATCTGTTAGCTGATAGTTATAAGCCTGTAAAGTTGTTTGCCAGCCCTTTTCTTGTTCATCAATTTCATCATCACCAATTCCAAGTAACACATATCCCTTAGATGTTATAAAGTCTAACGGAGGAATATCATCATCAGTATTTGAACAAAAATAACTCCAAGAATAAAGTACAAGGGTATGCATTACTTGATCTAATATTTCAGGTTCAAACTCATTTACCAAAGGTATAGCTAAATCTATTAGTCGTTCGATTTTCTTTAAGATTCTAATATTTCTTATATTGAGATTACTAGTTAATTCTTGGAGTCTACCGTGAAAATCCGCACTCCCCGAATAAGCAATGGAAGCACATTCCTTTGGATCTGGTACAAAGGAAAGTTCAATATCTATAACTTTTTCACGATACTTATCGTAGTCCTCTAATCCCTCTTCACCGTCGTTCAATAAGAGCACTACTTTGCATCTTTTTTGCTCTTTTAGTAAAGAGACCAGACCTAATACATCTTTTATGTCTAAGCTTTTTCCTTTTCGCTCCAAATCATCAATACAAATAAGAGTATTAGTTATTGATAAAAAAGAAATAGCTTCGATAGCAGGATTAAATGACTTTACAATTGGAGCTCCTTTGAAAAAATTAACTGACTGCCTGCCAAAAGATTCCATAAGGCTAGTTGTATTAGCTCTAAATGTTTCAATGCTCGCCTCAGTTCCAATAATTTCACGTTTTACTACATTTTCGAAAATCGTATACTTAAAAGCATCTAAAGAGCTTATTCCAAACAGGGAAACATATGAGTAACGTTCAAGTTTTATTTTATTCTCTTCACAAGCTTCATTCAGAAACTTTTTCCAACTAAAAGTTTTCCCAACTCCCCATTGGCCTTTTATTGCCATCACTTCAGGTTCATCTGAGGATAAAAACTTAAAAATTTGAGATTTAATAATTTCTACTGACAAGAGGTTAACTCCAAAGATGCCTAACGCCTCACTAAGAGGCAAATAATTGTTGGCTAAGATAAGCGACGAAGGAGCAAACAGCCAACTGTTATTTGTCCGTTTGAACGCATTAGGCTTTGATACTTATTAGAAAAATGATTTTAAAGTGTAGCCACATTGAATTAACTCTTTCGCTACCTGATTCTTCCATGCACCAGGATCATCAATAGTTACATACAAGACGCCACTTATATCATTTGGGGTTTCAAGAGCTCCTTTAACTAAAGGGCAAACATTTTCTCGACCAAGCTTCGCAATAAGGTAACCATGCTCAAACACTACATTTTGTCGTGCTCTATTTTTTGGAGGGTTAGGCTCGGTTATAGCTCTACCCAAATCACATGGAGTATATAAAACGAGAGCAAAATCAGCATCATTTGAATAATGTTCAATTTTTTCAATAATTGTCATTCCTGCATTCGCTTGCTCATGCAGAATAATAGTTTCTAAACCAAGTTGCTCTACAAAGCGACTTACCTCTTGTTTTACTTCGTTGTTATGTCCATGAACAATAAAAACTTTCCGTTTGTTACGAGGAACTTCTTTTGCTGGGGGCAAAGGTGTATTTGTAATACTGCTTGGCATTATTACCTGAGTTGGTTGCCCAAACTCCAATTGATCTAATATTGGTGTGAACTCACCAGATAAGTACGTACGTCTTTCGGCGTAACTACTGAATTTTGGCTGAATAAACCCCCAAAATGAATCTAAATTACGATGCTGTCGTAACCACTGAGGAAGCATTGGAGCAAGATTAGGATTACTTAGTAATTCAGAACGTAATGCTTCAAATTCACCTGAGTCCGATGCAAGCCCAGTTGCTCTTGCGGTAAGTAAATTCACAAGGTAGCTAACTTTATCAAAATCCGTTTCTAAAAATTCAGTGCTCAATTTTATTTCCTATAGTGCAATTTAAAAACTTAAAAGCCTAACGCCTTACTAAGCGAAAAATAATGGTTGGCTATATTCACGGAGTGAGGGCTAACTGTTATTTTTCCGTTTAAGTAACTTGTTATAACTATATTTTAGTGCAACTTGCATTTTTGACTTCTGTTAACCCATACTCCTCATCACCGACTTTAGCGTTATCTAGTGTTGGATCAAAAGCTATCACGTATTCACCATCACATTTTAGTTTTGTCTCATAGTTTGCCTTTACACCAAGAAAAACGTGCCCAATACCTTTAAAGTCCGCTGGGCGTACTATGACGTAAGTTTTAAGCCCTAGCTGTCTAAGCATAACAGCAGAGAGTGCAGCTTTATCTTCACAATCTCCTTCTCCGTCAGCAACAGTTCTCGAAGGTAACCGTGTACCTGGGCGATCTATGTCACTTAACTTTGCTTTCTTTTTATCTGGAGCATATTGAATTGTATTGGAAGTAAAATCTAAAATGATTTGTGCTTTTTGTTCAATAGTCGCTTCTTTAGGGATGTCTAATTTATTAATGAAACACTCACCGTAGTTTTGATCAGTTCTAACGGCTTTTATAACTTCATATGTACTCCCACCTTCTTCAGAATATAAAGACAATTGTGTTTTTGCATGTTCAGAGTCGTTCAAACAAGAAACTAATTTATTTTCCCCACAAGCGGATAATGATAAAATTCCAAGCAGTATCGTTAAGTATTTCATGTGATTTCCATATAGTTATAACAGTTCTCAAAAATTATACAGATTTCCATATAAAAGGGCATTACACGGCATTACATCGTTTACGCTAGTATTTTATTCATTAGAAAATATATAGCAAAAGGTAAATGCTAATGTCTTCAACGCGCACAAAATATTCCTTACACCTTAACAATTAAATATCGAGTAATAGTCTGTTAAAAAAGTCGCGTCCTACCTCTTTTGGGACTAATTTATAAAGCTAAAAACGACCTTTAAATAGACTGATTTTGCCATTACATCACTACACATAAGCTCTGCCTTAATAGGTAAGTATCTGTCTTTTTCAGGTTAGTTAATCTAGTCTAATGATTGGACTAATAACAAGGAGGTAATTTATGGGTACAACCAAAAGCGCAATCAAAATTAGAAGAGGTATAGCAGTCCCCCTAATTCTACTAACTATTCCTGTAACTATATTATTGTCTTGGAATGGCGAGAAGCAAGAGCAAAAGTACAGGGAGAAGTTTAGAACTGTATTACAGGAAGTGGCTACTATCTGCACCAAGAAGCAAGAGAAGAGGCACATTCGAGGCAAGGATATCGATTGCACTATCGAACAACTAGTTACCCTTACACCTCAAAAAATAAATATCGAGTAAATTGTCTGCTTTAAAGGTCGCGCTCTGCCACATTCGAGACATTAGCTTTTAAAGACAATCAATACTTCGGATTATATTTTGTATCGATAACGCCTTTCTAAGCGACGTAAAATACTTGACTAAAATTAGTCAGGGACACACGTTTTACGTCTGTTTAAGTAACTTGTTTTGCGCTTTAAATAAAGTCGTCAGATGTATCTGTAAACAAAGGTAATTTAACATCAGAAAATTTCATTAGCCCATTTAACTCCAATAATTCGGCTGATCCACACCATATATCTGAACTATATTTGTTTAGAATAAATCTCATTAATTCAGCATTAATTTTGTTGAACATTTTTGATAAGTCGATTATTTCTTTATAAACTGCATCTATAGGGTTTATGTCATTTGATAAATTTAGCTTCTCGAATACGGCTCTATTCGCTAGTTCTTCTGCGAAATAATATAAGGTGTTAGCGTCATTGTCTTTGGAAACATATAACTCTAACTCATCAGGTAATTTAGCTAGTTGTTGATCTAGTTCCTTCGGTGAATAATGAAATGAAAGATTATTCCTTATTTCTGTTATAAAATTATTTTTTTTACTAAAATATTTTTTTATTTCTTTTAAGGTAATCAATACTTCTTTCTTCGCAAAACTATTAAATTCTTTAGATATAACTTTGTTTGGGAAGTAATATTTAACTAATAATTCATAACTCTCATGTAATTTACCCGCAAGTATTTTCAAATGATAAAAGTTAACCGATATTTGACCCTTCAATATGTCATCATCTTTAGAACTATAGTCATGGCTCCAGACTACCGTGTACAAAGAAAAACGAATTTCATTCTGTACGTGGGCTAGACTTATAAACAACTTCCTTTCAACATCGGATAATTTAAGTAATGTTTTTTTACTTAACTTCTCTTTGTAAATATCCATAGGACTCCAATTCACACTGGTGCATAACGCCTTGTTAGCATTGACTTTTCAGATTTTCTAGCAAAGTAGGCACAGAGTTATAATAATATTCACATTCTTTGCTTACCATTTTTGTTGAGTATTCAGCTTTAGGCTGATCATGTTTCTTAAATTCAAATTTAAAGTTCAACGAGTTATAATACTGGGAATCCATATATATATCAGCAGGTTCATGACTTTTTTCTCGTATATTAACTCTAGCTGTATTTTCAATATCCATTAATTGGGCAAAAGGAATACCTAAGCTATTTAACGAAATATGATTTTTAGATTCTGATATATGTAGTAAAGAATCATCGTAATATGAATTTTGCCCTTGCGTTATCACAGCATAAGTAGCTAAGCCTAAACACTCTTTATAAATGTTGGATATTTGATCTGCTAGATGAATGAATATTTCGGGGTTATAGCTATAGGAAATGTCATTATCGAAAGCACCTACAGACCAATTACTTTTTAAAAGTATACTATCAGCGAAAGATAAAAATGAAATGTGAGGATATTCGGAAGCCAATAAATCAATCTTATCTCTCAATAAAGTTAACATGTCAGTAGTTAACTTATCGTCTTCTAAGTATTGTTTTACTCCAATAGCATCAACTAAAGAAAATATAGAAAAAGATCGAGCGTGTAAACTATTCAACCAATTCCCGTTAACAAAAACAATTGGTTTTTCGTCATATTGCCAACAGCCAACGCAATATACAAAGTGTTCTTTAGGTAAAATAATTGATATTTCGTGAAACCTTTGAGCAATATTAGCAAACCATGAAATTTCTAAGGAATTTTCAAGAACCTTCCTTGCAGCAATATTACTTATATATCCTACGGATGAATATTCATTATTCTTAGGGTCATCCAAAAACTTGCTCATCATCTCATTGTATTCACCTAAAAATTTTTCATCCATCAAATAAATATCTCTATCTAATGGGATATCTTCAAATAAATAATGGTCAAACTTTTCATCTTTAAACAATGCAACAACTCCTTTGAATGCTCATAGCTTATTATGTAGACGTCTTAGTAATCCCCATCTACTTTATTGTTTAATAAAATAACTCAATATTCTTTAATTTCAAAGCCTTATTATATTGTTATTTATGGACAGATAAGGTTATTACTGAGAAGTACAAGTAATACATATGATTTATTCATTAGAAAATATATTGCATAATTTTCTAATCTAATGTAAGTTAAGCGCCTTGAGTTCAACCGATGGACGCAACACATTGGTTAAATGTCTCTGCTGGTTGATGAACTGGTTAATAATTTTAGTGTCAGGTTGTTTTACAGTATTACTCTGCGGAAATTATCGTTGATTATCACGCTATTGATATCATTAGATATTGCCTAGACGGTATACTTTTTGCTGATCTTTAACAAATGGATAATAGGCTACGGTCTAAAATTGATACATTAAGGAATAAAATGTTAAAAATAATAACTCAGATGGCGCTAACAGCAGTAATTGGTTTAACTTTATCAATACCTGTCAATGCAGGCATCATAATCAACGAAATATTTCAAAACCCATCTGCGGTTACTGATTCTAATGGTGAATGGTTTGAACTATTCAATTCAGGCTTAACTGATATCGATATAAATGGATGGACATTTGGTGATAATGATATTGATAGTCAGGTCGTTAATAATGGTGGTTCATTAATCATTTCATCTGGTGGCTTTTTAGTTTTAGGTAGAAACGCCGATACCTTAACCAACGGTGGTATATCTGTAGATTACCAATACAGTGCAGTATTCTTGGCAAATGGCGCTGACGAATTAGTTTTATTTGATGATGTATTGAATGAAATTGACCGTGTAGAGTGGGATGGTGGTCCAGTATTTCCTGACCCTACTGGTGCCTCTATGGCACTAACATCAGTATCGCTTGATAATAACTTAGGTAGCAGTTGGGCAACATCTACTCTTTTAAACGCAAGTGGGGACTTTTCGACTGCTGGAAGATGTAATGATGATGTTGGCCAAGTATGTAGTGTTTCAGTACCTGAGCCATCTACACTTGCTATTTTTGCATTAGGAATGATTGGTTTAGCGTCACGTCGCTTTAAGAAATAGTCTTAATCATTTAAGTTTTTTTCTATAAAACATCAATTGTAATGATTGGTGTTTTTTTGTTTCTAATCCTTAGATAAAAAGACTAACCCTTTACTATAATGCGCACATAGTTAACCATAAACTTAACCACTGCGTTCAATATGTATCATTTCATTATTCACATGCTTAAGTAATGGTTCGAGGTCTTGAGGCGAAGATTGAAACCAGGATTCTTTATCTTCATGAGCAATAAGTACAGGCATTCTTTTGTGGTATTGACCACACTTAAGGTTAGGTTTTGTAGTTAACGTGACTAATTCAGTAAATTCATGCTGAAACAATATACCCGCCATATACAAAGGTACTTTGTCGGTATGCTCAAATAGGTACTTAACCTTTTTACCCTCTTCTGTTCGCCACTCAAACCAACCGTTGCATGGAATTAAACAGCGTTGATGTTGAAAAGCTTGTCTGAACGTAGGCTTTGTAGCAACCGTTTCAGATTGGGCGTTAATAATAAGCCTCTTTGACCATGAAGGTTTTATTCCCTATAGCGCATTTACTTGAGGATAGGTTGAGTTGCTGCTAACTAACGTTGCAACTGATTGGCTAGGACTTAAATTAGCATTCGTTTCTGTATTGAAGTGCGTATTAAACAGCTCACTCACAATAGGTGAAATTGCTTTGTTTACACTAAATCGACCACACATATTAACCTCAACAGTTTATCTTAGGTATTTCTGACCAGTTACTCGTAGAGCGAGGTGATAAGAAGTTTCGTCTCATTGCCCACTTTTCATTTTTTTCAGCAACAGCGACTTCAAGAGTGCCTCTACCATAGCGATGATTTATTTGGTCATAGCATTTCATTAAAGGAGGGTTGTTCACACTAAGACTAAACATATCTTGTTGCTGAAATTGACTATTTTCTAGTTCGACGCCACCTACTCCGCAGCGATAAAAGCTAACACCTTGTCTATAAATACTATCAAATACGTAAGAAATAGCACCTACAAGCTTTAGGGTGTTGTCAGTCGCAATGGGGAATTCATAAATGACAGATTTTTTATAGTAATGGTCATCATGTGGTGAGCTTGATGCAAAAATAACTAAGCGTTTAACCAAAGAACCTTGTCTTCTCACTTTTGACGCAACAATACTGGCGTGACTCGATAGTGCAGCTTTAAGTGCATGACCGTCGGTAACTCGTTGCCCGAAACTACGTGTAGAAAATATCTCTTGTTTGTCTTGCCCTATTTCATCCCAATTTAAGCACTGCATGCCGTTCAGTTCATTCACCGTGCGTTCAACGACCACACCAAACTGACCTCGCATAGCTTTAGGTGATTGATTAGCTAAATCCCAGCCATTTTTAAGCCCTAATATACTTAACCGTTTACTCAACTTATTGCCAATACCCCAAACCTCAGTGAGCGACATTCTAGAAAGGATTTCTTTACGAGAGGCTTCATCATCTATTACAGCAACACCATCAAAACCTGATAATTTCTTGGATGCATGGTTCGCTGCTTTGGCTAATGTTAAAGTTGCACCAAAACCTACGCCAACGGGTAATCGTGTCTCTCGCCAAACAGCCTTTCGTATTACATGGCCGTATTCCTGCCAGTTATCAACACAGCTAAAGTTCCTGAAATGTAAGAACGATTCATCAATAGAATAGACATAATGGTTATCAGAATACCGTGCAATAACGTTCATCATTCTTTCACTTAAGTCAGCATATAACTCATAATTTGAAGAACGAACAACGACATTATTTTTTTCTAAAAATGCCTTAATCTTAAAATAAGGAACAAATTTAGGTATGCCTAATTGACGCGCAATAGGACAAACAGCACAAATACAGCCATCGTTATTGGTTAAGACGACAACGGGTTTATGCCTAATGGTTGGGTCAAAGACCTTTTCCGCACGAGCATAGAATGAAACAGCATCAACTAACCCAAACATGACAGCAGGACGGGTAGTTGTTTATGCAATCTAAAGGATACATTGACTACCCCTTCTATTTGAAAGTCATCACTGTCAGATATTTTGATAGGCTTGTGACTCTCAGATGCAGATAGCAATAAGGCATTTTCAGTATCAATGATTTTGCACACAAAGCACCCATTAAAATTTGCCACAATCACAGCGCCATTACTAACATGCTCTGCTCTATCAACGACCAGAACATCCCCATTAAAAATCCCTTTCCCTTCCATTGACCGTCCATTAGCTAGACCAAAGAAAGTCGCATTAGGGTGCTGAAGAAGTAACTCTTCTAATGATAGATTTAGTTCTCTATATTCTGCTGCGGGTGATTCAAAGCCGGATATGCCTGCTTCAATATAAACGGGTATTATCTTCATAAAAAACCAATATTACTGTATATAAGTACAGTATAGTGTTTTTTGGAGATATTATGAAGTGCGATCATCAATTAGGTATTACTAAAACCAATAGCGCATTAAAATATTGGTAATGAATTAAACTTAATACTTTGATGCTAAATACTATTAAGGTAAGTTGAGCATTATTCGATTGTCTTTAGTCCCTGTGGGTTTTACAGGTGAAATTCTATGAACTCCTTAAGAACAGTCGGCAGCTTTTATTAACAAGAAAAGACTTCTAAGCCAAAGAGACCTTTCTAAAATTTTCTACTAAGTCAAAATACATATTCGGTACTTATTACATGACATTCAAAAGTTTATTATTCCCTTCTGTACTGCTCAACCTTATTTTACTTACTCCTTTAGCCAATGCTGAAACGATTAAGAAATCAAAGTCAGATATATGCCACGACCTAAAAAGCCCATCCTACAAACGTACTAAGAACTTTACTTCGTTTAATAGTTTAGCGTCGTGTATCGAATCCGGTGGCAGACTAGCTAAAAACTCTTCCTCTACACCAGTTCACACACAGAAAAAATCAACTATATCGTCAAATTATTCACGAAAGATGTTTGGGCATGGCTGGGCTGACAGTAACAAAGACTGCCAGAACTCAAGAATGGAAACACTCATCACTTATTCTTTGTCGCCTGTCCTGTTTAAAACAGAAAAGGAGTGTGAGGTAGCATCAGGAAAATGGATTTCACCATTTTCAGGGAAAACTCTATATGTGGCCTCAGAGATAGACATTGACCATGTTGTATCGCTGGAGTGGGCATGGTTACACGGAGCGAATCACTGGACTAAAGCCAAGCGTGTAAAGTTTGCAAACGACCCCGCAAATCTATTGAGTGTCGAAGCAAGGTTGAATAAACAAAAAGGAGCAAAGGGATTAAATGCATGGTTACCGCCAGCTAATCAGTGTCAATACATATCTCGCTTTCTCAGAGTTTATAAGACCTACAACTTAACGTTGAGTGATAAAGAAAAAGGTAGTTACGGTCAAATTAAAAAGCAATATTGTAATTAACCAAGATTTCAACTCACTACTTAGTGATTTATTTCAATCTTGCTAATAATTGTAAACCAGTAAAAATGAAATGTACCGCTGCTTCTTTAACTACCATATGACCATTTTAGTGGCTTAGAACACCTTGGCAGCAGAACATCATCATTGTGGTTAAAGTATTTATCTAAGGCTCACTAATACCACTTAAAGATATGACAACATAAGACTGTTTCCTCTAACTAGGTGGCAAAAAGACTATCACTACAGTAAGAATCCGTAAGCTTAAAAATAGTGACCAACTGGGTTTTAACTTTTAAGTGAGCTCAATATCAAAGCCATTCTTACTAATAATCAACTTTGAAAAGTTTACTATATTGTAAACAAAGCTATACCAATGCAATTTATTTACTATATAGTAAACAAATTACTTTAAGTTATATATGAAGGGCTCTATGTTTAGTCGGATTGAAAATGGGAATATTATCACCCATAAACGTAAAGAGCTTGGTAAAACTCAGAAGGCTTTATCTGAAGAAACTGGTGTTCATAAATCTATTATATCATTAATAGAAAATGGGAAGTTCACGGGTTCACTTAGAGTATATGAACGGTATATAAATGGCCTTGGGCTTGAATTAAGCGTATCCCCTATCAGAAATCGCATCCCTGACTTTGACGATCTACAAGATTTTTTCAAAGATGATTAACACCGCTTCATACTAAACGGACTCAAGTTCTTCCTCTCCAAAACGACAGCAATGAGACATTAGTTTAATAGGTTTCACCGTGCGCTATGTAGAAATACCACCACCGTTATTCCCGACGACAGTTTTAAACTCATTACTGCCGTTGCGCTATTTAAGGCTAACTAATGCCAGAAAATAGACGTTAGGTATTATTGCTTATCGACTAAGATGGATTAGGTTTTGTATTGAATAGCTAACCATAATCTCTTATTAGCATTGTTTACAACCTGTAATAGTTGAAGGGGCAGCAAAAACCCCACAGAAAATTGTTGTAACTCCCAATATATCGCTGATTATCAATAACTCGAATAACATCATCGATGTTGGTATTAAATATTGAAGAGTATATAAAAATATAGCTTTACCGTATGCTATTAAACGACTGAAACCAGTTATACAAAAATCTTCCTTAGCTTCCAAGGTTGCCAAAATATAATCTACTCGATGATGGTTTTCTGGTTCAGTTGAAATTATATGATATTCACTGTGATACTTTTCCAGATCTACAATCTCTTGATTCGCTTTTTTTTGAGAAACTTCGAGTCTTAACTTTCTAATTAATTCTTTAATTTGAACGCCACAAGTATCTGTTAAATGATTACCATCTAGCATTCCTAAATGCAGAAAATCCTTATTAACCCTGCTTTCCCAATTCTAATAGGCGACAACATTTGGTATGCCGCTACAGTATAGTCATACTCCCCTATTCTAATTAATAAAAAATAGAACAAATAGAACAAATAGAACAAATTTCACTTTAAAAACAACAACTTGCTAAACTTAATCGTTGACTGTAAAAATAAAAGAGACTAAGATCCCGCCAAATACAAATTAGAGTCTCTTATGGATAAAGTTAAAAATGTGATACCTCAGGAAAAAAAGCTACGTGAAATAATCAAAGATATACTTAATTTTTCATCTGAGGATCACAAAAAAAAAGACGTTGTAAACCGTATTAGTCAACAGCTAGAAATGCAAGTTCCATTAGCAAAAGATTTAAAACAGAAGTTAAATAAGCGTGCACAAAACGTTTTAAATGACTTAGTAAAAAACAACGAAATTTCTTCAATCAAAATCCGTCCAAACTTAAGAATTTACATGGCTAAAACAAATGAAAGTGACCTAATTAAATATCAATCTAGATTAAAGTTATTATCAGAAGAAAAGGAAGAACTGAATATTGAGAATAATGGAATAAATGAAACTATTGAATTAAGAGAGTGTTTGAATGCGAGGTTAACTAGATTTAAAAATGATAAAGAACTAATTGAAGACTTAAAAATAGAAATTATGAGCTTAGATAAAGACATCAAGCAAGGCCATCATAAGATCAATTCCTTGAAAATTACAATTCAGCTAATTAAAACTAGATTAGAGCAGACTAGAAATATATGAAATATATAGAATTACGTAAATGGCAAAAAGTAGGACTTAACAAAGCAATATCACTTTATTTAAATAATCAAAAGAATGTAGTAATGAACGTTGTCACAGGGGCGGGAAAGTCTACGGTTGCTACCGAGATTTCATATTTTCTTCTTGAAAACAATGTAATTGATTACATCATATATGCTGCTCCACAGACAAACGTATGTAACTCAATGCGAAAGAGTCTAGAGCAAAAATTTAATAAAACATTTGACGGACTCGCATTTTCGGGAGGTATTTGTGTTACATACGCAAATCAAAATTACACAAGAACTAAAGCTATTGAAATAGCAAAAAAGCATCGAGTATTACTAATTTTAGATGAGGTACATCATCTTTGTGGTGAAGAAATCGAGGTATCTAATAGCTGGGGAGAAATGATATTAGTGCTGTCTAAGCATTCAAATAAAGTATTAAGTATGAGTGGTACATTATTTAGATCTGATAATCGTCCGATCTCATGTATAGAATATACTGACAATACTCCAAGCGTAGATATACAGTATTCATTAGCCGAAGGAATAAGAGATAATATTAACAAAATACCCCATATAGTATCTTATGATATTTCCGATGGTATTGGGGGCGATTCAAAGTTATCTATTGAGACATTAATAAATGAAAAAAAAGTAATTTATTCTGAATTATTATGGAATAAAAATATTATCAATCAATTATTGTTTGATGCAAATGAGAAGTTACATGATATTCGCTTATCAATTAAAAATGCGTCTGGTTTAGTCGTTTGCAAAAATGTGTCACATGCCAGGATGGTTTATATGCTTTTAAAGTATGTTTATAAACAAAAAGTGAAAATTGTCTCAAGTGCCCACCGAGATCCAGAAAGAACTATAACAACATTTAAGAATAGCGAAGATTTGTGGCTAGTGAGTGTAGACATGGTCAGCGAAGGTGTTGATATACCTCGAATTCAAGTAATTGTCTATCTAACAAATAAAATGACAAAAATACTGTTTTCACAAATATTTGGACGATCTTTGAGAATAAACACTTCACATTTAAATCATACTCAAAATTCTTGGTTATATTGTCTTGCGCATCCAAAGTTGCTCAAATTTTCTGATGAAATGGCACAAATGCTCCCTAGGCAAGAGATACTATTTAATTACAAACTAGCTGACCTTCAGTTAGAACAATTGCCCCCCAAAGATACACGTATTGTTAGAAAGCCAAAATTAAATAAAGAACTATTAAAATTGAATGAGGATGAAAATAAAATAGTTCAGTTAATGGATGATAAAATTAATGTAGAAGACATAATAATAAGGGCGTCTACAAGGCACTTAGGGCTACAATCCTCATTTAATTATAAATTAGCCTCCAGCGAGAATGTAGTAAACTTACTACACTATAAATACGAAATATTTGAATAATAATTAAAAAAAGTAGAAAAAAAACATCAGTAAAATGACGTTAAAATAAATAACATATATATCAACCACCTAAAATTAACTTATTCCAAAAATACATAAGTAGACAAATAACGATATCAATAAAATCTTGGAATATAAAAGATTTTATTGAGATAATTGATTATATGTCTCAGCCACCATGCACCTTGCACGAGACAATATATGGAATATTACACCAAAAACACACAATTAAAACAGCATCCCCACTGGAAAATACTTACTCTCCGTGAGTTTTATGATCTATACCTTGTCAAATGGAAAATGACATATAAAACAGCACGAATTAAACTAATAAAAGGCGATTTTCCTGTGGAAATCTATCGAACCAGTGATGGAGGAAACTTCTTAGTTGGATTTGCGGAAACAACGATAGAAATAGATATAGTTAAACAATTTAGATACAAACAATAGCAAGGGAACTATATGTGCCCTCGCGCTCGAAAAAAAGAAAACTCACACCTACCACAAGGCCTTTATAAGAGGATATTACGCGGTAAGTTACGTTATCGGTTTCGCTATAAAGACGGAACAGAGAGATATTTCCCAATTGGTACAGAAGAAGCTGATGCTATTCAAGAAGTAATCCTTTGTAATAGCTCACAGCGCCCACCTATATTAATACAAGATGTATTACAGCCAAAAGATTCATTTAATAAGCCTCTAAAGTATTGGATTCCAATCATTAAGAAGCGAGTTGAAGCTGAAGAACTATTAACATCCAAAATTGGAGACCAAATATTTAAAGGCTTCTGTCATGACCTAGAGAGGTTATCGAAGCTTCATGGCAATACACTATCAAAAGACATAGATCTAAAACTTGTGAATAATTTTTTGGCAACCGTAGCGGAAAATAAATCTAATAACCTATTTAATAAGAAAATTACATTTTTAAAAAAAACCTTTAGCTACATAATAGATCTTGGGGGTATGGAGACAAATTTTGCAGACTTAAAAAAAAGAAAGCCAAAAGATATTGTACAAAGAAAAAGGCTTTCGTTATCAGCATTCAAAAAGATGAGTAAAAAAGCTCCTTTATTTATCAAAATAGCGATGAATGTTAGTCTCCAAACGACTCATTCAATACATGAAGTTTGCCACCTAAAATATAGTGATTGTACTTGGTATGATGAGCCGCTAATTGAAAATGAAATAAAAGTTTATGGTGTGATGAAAATACATAGGAAAAAAGTTAAAGAAAAAGAAGCATCGAGAGTTGCGATTCCTATAACAAAACGACTCAAAGAAATAATAAAAGAGTCTAAAAGCGATGGGATTGAGTCCCCATTTATTGTTCATAAATCTTTCATTAGAAATTATGAAAAAATGGAGAATAAAGAACATAATACTCAATTAAGAACAAGTTACTTAACTAAAGCATTTACCAAACTTCGTGATGAACTTAAACTATACAGCCACCTAAAACCTAAAGAGCGCCCTACTTTTCATGAAATTAGAGCTTTAGCCATATATCAATACGATCAATCAGGTGTTGATCCACAAGCGAGAGCTGCTCACACAGATGCTGAATCAACTAAACTATACAAAAAGGGTCACGTAAAATGGATAAAGGTAGCGGCAGCTGAATTGGATATTTGATACAGTGAAAAAAACAGATTTAATACTGTATTTTGGGACTGTTGTGGGACGATAATGGGACGTTTTTTTGGCAAAAAAAAGACCTTAAGCAATTTTGCTACTGGCCTTTAAAGTATATTTTGTAAATTTAGTGGTGCGGATGGGGGGACTTGAACCCCCACGACCTAAGTCACCAGCCCCTCAAGCTGGCGCGTCTACCAATTCCGCCACATCCGCGCAATACTAAATTTATATTATTCTATACTATCTTTATTGCTAAGTTATCTTGCTTATTTTTAGGTAAATCAGCCTACTTAATTCTTAGGCTCACAATACCCTCAAGCTGACGCGTCTACCAATTCCGCCACATCCGCGCAATACTAGATTTTTAACTTTTACTGCTAACTAAATTGAGGTTTAGTTAAGTTTAATCTGGAACGTTGCTGTTTTCTTCTTTCTTAGCAGGTTCGTCTGATGCAGGTACATCACTGTTTTGAACAGCTGGTAATGTAGTTGCTTCAACACTTTCACTAGGAATAGCATCAACCGCTTGGTCAGTAGGAACTGCTAGGTTATTCCACTCGTCAACCGACTTAGTACGGTTAGCCGTTAAGTTACCTAAAATTAAGCTGATAACAAAGAAACCTACTGCTAAATACGTAGTTGCTGATGTTAGGAAGTTACCTGAACCACCTGAACCAAAAACAGTGGCAGAAGAGCCAGCACCAAAAGATGCGCCCATATCTGCGCCTTTACCTTGTTGGATTAATACTAAACCAATTAGGGCTAAAGCAATTAGTACGTAGACTATAATTAATACTTGATACAACATTTCTATTTTCCTTTCGCTGCAGAACAAATAATTTTAAATTGTTCCGCTTTTAAACTAGCACCGCCGATAAGACCACCGTCTATATCAGTTTGTGCGAATAGTTCTTCACAGTTAGCTGCATTTACGCTGCCACCGTAGAGTAATGGTACTTTATCCGCTACTTGCTCGTTTTGTTGAGCTAAGAATTTACGAATAAACTGATGTGTTTCTTGTGCCATCGCACTTGATGCTGTTTTACCTGTTCCTATGGCCCAAACTGGCTCATAAGCGATAACAACATCCTTAAATTTCTCTATGCCTATCTCATCGATAACTGGCTGAATCTGCGCTGATAGCACGGTTTCAGTTTCTCCGGTTGCTCGTTCTGCTTCACTTTCACCAATACATAAAATGGGTGTTAAGCCTGCATTTAATGCAGCATGAACTTTTTTAGCAACTTGCGTAGAGGTTTCTTTAAAGATACTTCTACGTTCAGAGTGACCAACTATTACATAGTTAATAGCTAAGTTTTGCAACATAGCCGTGGATACTTCACCTGTGTAAGCACCACTTTCATGTTCACTCACGTTTTGTGAGCCTACATGGATAGCTTCATTTAAGTTAGCTGCTTTTATTTTCTGATTAAGTTCAGATAAATATGGGAAGCTAGGACAAATAACCACATCAACGTGCGATGATAGTTCAATATCAGCCAACCCTGAAACCATAGTATCAACTAGGGCTGAGTCACCGTTCATTTTCCAATTTGCGGCTACAATTGCTTGTCTAGTCATTTATACCTCTTAGCCTAGGTTATTATCTTATGACTTCAGTTAATATTTAAATGGAGTCATTGCTAAAATGAAGCCGCGAGATAGTAACTAACCTGCGCAAAAGATACAAGTATTTAACACATATCTTTTACTAGTTGCAGTTTTTTTATACTTATCGCGGTGTTTAGCTATTAATAGTGGTAATTAGTAATAATAATTACTTAACAAGTTTCACTAAATCAGCAATTTTGTTAGCTAATAAAGTCACTTCATCCATATCTGGACCTTCAACCATTACACGAATAAGTGGTTCAGTACCTGATTTACGAAGTAACACTCTACCGCGACCCGTTAGTGTTTCATTAACTTCATCAACAGCAGCTAATACATCAGCATCATTTAAAGGATTATTTTGTCCCGAAAAACGAACATTGACCAGTAATTGCGGAAGCATTGTTAGGCCTTGGCGTAACTCAAATAACGATTTTTCTTGTTTAGTTACCGCAGTAAGTACGTTAAGCGCAGCAATAATACCATCACCCGTAGATGTATGATTAAGATTAATGACATGACCTGAGTTTTCGGCGCCTAGCTGCCAACCTTTTTCTCTTAATAACTCCATTACATGGCGGTCACCAACATTACTGCGAGCAAATTCGATATCTAACTCTTTTAAAGCTAACTCTAAACCCATATTGCTCATCAGGGTACCAACAACGCCACCCTCTTTTCGACCCGTTTTTAAATCATTACAGGCGATGATATAAATAATTTCATCACCATCAATAACATAACCAGTGTGGTCAACCATCATAATACGATCGCCATCACCATCAAGGGCGATACCTAAATCAGCCTTATGTTCAACAACAGCTTTGCTGATTGCTGCCATAGATGTTGCACCACACCCTTGATTTATATTGGTTCCGTTAGGCGCAGTGCCGATTTCAATAACCGTTGCGCCTAATTCACGAAATACATTCGGCGCTATGTGGTAGGTCGCACCATGGGCACAATCAACCACAATAGTTAAATCTTTTAATGAAATTTTGCTAGGGAAATTACTTTTACAAAATTCGATATAGCGCCCCGCTGCATCATTAACACGACTCGCTTTACCGAGTTTTGCTGATTCAACACAACCCATTGGATTATCTAATTCAGCTTCAATAGCTAACTCCACCGCATCAGGGAGTTTTTCCCCTGTATTAGAGAAAAATTTGATGCCATTATCGTAGAAAGGATTATGCGACGCACTAATAACAATGCCGGCTTCGGCTCTGAATGTTTTAGTAAGGTAAGCAATACCTGGCGTTGGCATAGGTCCAAGAAGGCCTACATCGATACCTGCCGCTGAAAATCCAGCTTCAAGTGCGGATTCAAGCATGTAACCAGAGATACGCGTATCTTTACCAATAAGCACTTTTTTAGTGCCTTGACCAGCGAGTACTTTACCCGCGGCATAACCTAGTTTCATCACGAATTCTGGTGTTATAGGATATTGACCCACTAAACCACGGATACCATCGGTACCAAAATATTTACGATCTGACATATTTTTCCTTATATACTTTCTTGTATAGCTTTATTTATTGCAGCAATTTCCGTTAGATATTCATTGAATTCATCTAACGTTGTCTTTGTTCTGCTGCAACTGACCATCACTGGTATTTAGCTGTTATGGATAATACTTTTAGGGCATCAACAGTTTCTTTAACGTCATGCACCCGAATTATACTAGCGTTTTGCTGTGCGGCTATTATAGCGGTAGTTAAGCTACCTGCAAGACGTTCATCAACATTACGCGCTAATAAATTGCCTATCATTGATTTCCTCGATGTTCCAGACAACAGCGGTAAACCTAATTCACTAAATTGGTGTAGTTGAGCAAGTAATTGATAATTTTGCTCCAGCGTTTTACCAAAGCCAAAACCGGGGTCTAAAATTAGACGTTCTCGGTTTATACCTGCTTGTTCACATACTTTAATTCGGTCAATAAAAAACTGCTTAATGTCGCCAATAACATCATCATATCGAGGGTTATTTTGCATCGAGCGTGGTAAACCCTGCATATGCATTAAACAAATTGGTACATGACTCTTTGCTAATACCGCTAAACAGCCTTCATTTTGTAATGCTCGAACATCATTAATAATATCTGCACCATGAGCGATTGCCTGTGACATTACTTCGGCTTTACTGGTATCGATTGACACCTTTATATCAAAATTTGATTTGATCGCTTTAAGTAATGGAATAACGCGTGATAACTCATTCTGTACACTCACATCAACAGCACCAGGGCGTGTAGATTCGCCGCCGATATCGATGATATCAACACCATCAAGTATCATTTGTTCGACTTGCGCTAGCGCTTTATCAAACGTGGCAAACTTTCCGCCGTCGGAAAATGAGTCAGGAGTAATATTTAAGATGCCCATCACTTGCGCTTGAGGTTTATTTTGCTTCTGCTCGGCTTGTTGATTATCTGCGTTATTAGCTGAAAAATTATCTTTTGTCATTTTGATCTTTCTTTTTGTGTTTATACCCGCTCCATTTGAAACGAGCGTCTTCAAGTGGAACGGGTATATATGAAGAGTAAATAGGAAAGCTCTACATATGAAAAAGCCTCGGTATTTACAGTAAATAACGAGGCTTTAATAATGATATAAACATCTTAGCTTGCTGGTGTATCACCACTTGGCTTAGTTGTATCAGGTTTTACTTGACTAGTTTCTTCTGGGTCACTAGTTGTTTCAGCATCTTTATCAGTCGCTTCAACATCTGCAGCTTTATCACCTTTGCTGTCATCCGAATTAGAGCTTGAACCACCTTTGTCTTCCCAACCAGCAGGAGGACGAACAGATGTTCTAGCCATCAAGTCATCAATTTGTAAGGCATCAATCGTTTCATACTTCATCAAACAATCTTTCATGGCATGTAATACATCCATGTTTGCTTTGATTAAGTCTTCTGCTCGTTGATAGTTACGGCTAATTACTGATTTAATTTCTTCATCAATTGTTTTCGCTGTTTCATCAGACATATGCAATGATTTTGCAGACGTACGACCTAAGAATACTTCACCTTCTTCTTCAGCGAATAACATAGGACCCATTTTTTCAGATAAGCCCCATTGAGTTACCATTTTGCGAGCAATGTTAGTTGCACGCTCAATATCGTTCGAAGCACCAGTAGAAACTTTATCACTACCGTAAATAACTTCTTCGGCAACACGACCACCATATAAAGAAGAAATGTTACTTTCTAGATGTTGCTTAGAATGGCTAAATCGATCCTGTTCTGGTAAGTACATAGTCACACCAAGGGCACGGCCACGAGGAATAATACTCACTTTATAAACAGGATCATGATCTGGCACTAAACGACCAATGATTGCATGCCCAGCTTCATGATAAGCAGTCATTTCTCTTTCTGACTCACTCATTACCATTGATTTTCGTTCTGAGCCCATCATTATTTTATCTTTAGCTGCATCAAATTCTTTCATGCTAACAACACGACGCGCCGTACGTGCAGCACATAAAGCAGCTTCATTCACTAAGTTAGCTAAATCTGCACCAGAGAAGCCTGGCGTACCACGCGCAATAACTTCAGCTTTAACATCATCACCTAATGGTACTTTGCGCATATGTACTTTAAGAATTTGTTCACGACCTCGAATATCAGGTAAACCAACGGTTACTTGACGGTCAAAACGACCAGGACGAAGTAATGCAGGGTCTAATACGTCAGGACGGTTAGTTGCGGCAATAACGATAACGCCTTCATTACCTTCAAAACCATCCATTTCAACTAACATTTGGTTAAGTGTTTGCTCACGTTCATCATGACCACCACCCATACCAGCGCCACGTTGGCGACCTACCGCATCGATTTCATCGATGAAGATAATACAAGGAGCCGCTTTTTTAGCTTGTTCGAACATGTCACGTACACGAGATGCACCAACACCAACAAACATTTCAACAAAGTCTGAGCCTGAAATAGTAAAGAAAGGAACTTTCGCTTCACCAGCAATAGCTTTCGCTAATAAGGTTTTACCTGTACCTGGTTGACCGACAAGTAAAATACCTGATGGAATACGTCCACCAAGCTTTTGAAAACGGCTAGGTTCACGCAAGTAATCAACTAATTCAGCAACGTCTTCTTTCGCTTCATCACAACCAGCCACATCGGCGAAAGTCGTTTTGATTTGCTCTTCACTTAACTGACGTGCTTTAGACTTACCAAAAGACATAGCTCCTTTGCCGCCACCACCTTGCATTTGACGCATGAAGAAAATCCATACACCAATAAGCAAAATCATTGGGAACCAAGAAACGAAAATAGTCGTTAAGAAACTCGTTTCTTCAGGTAATTTACCTTCAGCACGAACACCCTGTTTAACAAGATCGTTAATTAAATCACGATCATAGCCACCAGGTATAACGGTTTTGTATGCTTCGCCACTACGCTTTTCACCCGTGATTACGCCATTTCTATCAACACTCGCATCGCGAATCTGTCCTTGACGTACATCCTGAATAAAGCGGGTGTAATCCATTTGTTGATCTTCTGTGGTATTTGGAGAAAAACTCTGAAATACACTCATCAAAACAACTGCAATAACTAACCATAAAATAAGATTTTTCGCCATATCGCTCAACTTAATGACCTCTTGTGATATTTAAAATATTTATTATAATAAATCTATACTAGTCTATTGTGCCTAATTTACTACAATTCAAGGCTAGTCGCTATTTAACTTTAGTCGCCAGTAACAACTAGTTACAACTTACCCCAGTAAAATGTTACTAACCTTTGTAGCCAGTAGCCACTAAATATACTTCTCTCGAACGCGCTCTAGAAGATTCTGGCTTACGGGTTTTAACCGCTTTAAATACTGCACGGGTCGCTTTCATGTAATCTTCAAAGCCAGCACCTTGAAATACTTTTACCACAAATGCGCCATTAGGTTTTAATACTTGGCTACACATATCTAGTGCTAACTCAACAAGATACATACTACGCGCTGAATCAGCACTTTCATTACCAGTCATATTCGCCGCCATATCAGACATAACAACGTCAATATTTTTGCCATTTATACGAGTCAATAATGCATCAAGTACTTCTTCTTCTCTAAAGTCACCTTCAAGAAAGTCAACACCAACAATGGCATCCATAGGTAAAATATCACAAGCAACAACCTGCCCTTTATCACCTACAACCTTAACAGCATATTCTGACCAACCACCTGGGGCTGCACCTAAATCGACAACTTTCATACCTGGTTTAATCAATCTATCTTTAATATTTATCTCTTCAAGTTTGAAAACTGCACGTGAGCGTAACCCTAAACGTTGCGCTTTTTTTACGTATTCATCATCAAAGTGTTCATCCAACCAACGCTGACTACTCGCTTTGTGTTTTTTATTTGCCATGTTTTTTCTTACTCATCTAACTTTAAATGCGTTAAGTTATTTAACTATTAGTATCATACCAATTCTAATAAATTTATTCCCTACTCAGAGCTATGTCAGAGAAGTTAGAATAAATAAATTTTGTATTGGTCTAGGGTCTATTGAACTTTCGAGATTGATTTTGCAGCGTTTTGTTACGTATTTATACAAGGCAGAGCCTTTGTCATGTGGTTGTTCCACATAAAAATGCGATAACGCCGTAAAAATGACTAACAAATGCTGTCCGAAGGATTCGGCTAAAAGCGTTTTACTCTTTGTTGAGTAGTATTTGCTTAGAATGACTAGGCTACACACTACTCGCCGCAATTAAAACGCTTTTATCTCGAACAAAATTCAACCGCAAAAGCTCAACAGTCCCTTGTTATTCTGAACCTAAACAAATTTGTGAACTTGTCACTTACCTGACAAGTTCCCGAAAGGCGAGCTTAAAAGGCTTATATGCTACTATCTTGATTTTAACAAAGACGCGGCACGGATGCAGCTTATTAGAGAATGCAGGGGCATATTCTCCTGAATAACCATTATCATCAATCAATACCTTGCCTCTAAGCCTTTTAATTCTCGTTGAGTAGGAAAAAACTTAATAGACTTGGTATTAGTCACTAGATAAGGGTAAAATGGCGGCAATTCAAGGCAACAGATAACGAAATTTAGTAATGAGCTTAAACAAAAAACAAATTCAGCACCTTAGAGGCGTAGCACACCCTTTAAAACCAGTAGTTTTACTTGGCAATAATGGCTTAACAGAAGCGGTTGTAGCCGAGATTGATTATGCACTTAATCACCATGAGTTAATCAAGGTGAAAATCCCAACAGATGATAAAGAAACTAAAGCGTTAATCGTTGAAGCTATTTGTCGCGAAACCAAATCAATTCAAGTACAAGTAATTGGTAAGACTTTAGTTATTTATCGTAAAAGTGAAGAAAATAAAATTAGAATCCCTAAGATTTAATTTTACCTTTGCTTTGCAACCATAAAAAATGACAGCAATTGCTGTCATTTTTTATTTCTGCTGAAGAATTATTTATTTTTTAACAACATCAGCTTCTTCAACAATGGTTACCACTTTTTGAATCAGCTTTACTCGGCCTGAATCAACCAAGGCTTTTCTTAATACATATTCAATTTGAGCATTAACACTGCGTAATTCGTCAGCAGACCATCGCTGCATTGCAGCTAAAACCTCAGGGTTAATTCTAAGTGGGAAGCTCTTTTTGGCTGCCATTATATTTCCTATTAATACCTAAACGATTAATAACTCAAGGGTTAATAACTGAACAACACCTAATTAATATAAACTACCCGTATTAACTACGGGTTGAGTACTTTTATCGCTACATAGTACGACCAATAAATTACTGACCATGGCTGCTTTACGTTCTTCATCAAGCTCAACAATACCTTTTTCTGATAGTTGACTCAATGCCATCTCTACCATGCCCACAGCGCCATCAACGATAAGTCTGCGTGCTGCTATAATGGCAGAAGCTTGTTGTCTTTGCAGCATAGCATTAGCGATTTCTGGTGCATAAGCTAAATGACTAATACGTGCTTCATGTACTCGCACGCCCGCTTTGCCTAACCGTTGCTGTATTTCTATTTTTAATGCTTCAGAGACTTCTTGAGGATGACTACGTAGAGCGATTTCATCACCTTCATGTTGATCATAGGGATAGCTAATAGCCATATTACGTAAAGCTGATTCACTTTGAATATTTACAAAACTGATATAATCGTCCACTTCAAAAGAAGCCTCTGCGGTATCATCTACCGACCATACAACTACGGTGGCTATTTCAATAGGATTACCGTGATTATCATTCACTTTCATCTGATTGGATTCAAAGTTTCGAATACGCAGTGAAATATTTTTACGCATAAACAAAGGAATAGTCCAACGTAAACCACATGCCTTTACCGAGCCAACATAGCTACCAAAAAAAGTCATTACTTTCGCTTGGTTTGGTTGCACCATAAAAAAACCTGGAATTGCTGCCACAGTAACGATGAATACAATTACAGTGACTATTTCTATATTTCCTATCGCGGCTTGGCTAACAATAAATGCTGCTGCAGCTAACAAGGCAATAAAAATACCGTAACCATTAATTGAAAAACCTATATTCTCGTTCATGCTAACTCCCTGAAACAAACTAAAGTGATATCATTTTGATATCACAAAAGAGTACTATTGTTCTTAACACTTTGCAAGACGATTTTTTTGACATGAAAATTACGCTATTTACGCTCACTTAAGTAGACGCGCACAAAAAAGGCCGAAAACATGACGTTTTCGACCTTTTACTTAAACAACGATGACGGCATAAATACCCTAATAGCGGTTTAAAATAGTATGTTAGATATGTTCAACAGAAACAATTTCATACTCTACTACGCCACCAGGAATCGTTATTTCAATTTCACTATCTACTTCTTTGCCAATTAAACCACGCGCTATAGGTGAGTTAACTGAGATACGACCCGTTTTAAAATCAGCTTCATCATCGCCAACAATTTGATAAGTTACTTCAACTTCGGTATCTAAATTTAATAAGGTAACTGTGGTACCAAAAATAACTTTACCATGGTTAGGTATTGCCGTTACGTCAATCACTTGCGCGTTACATAAGCGACCTTCGATATCTTGTATACGCCCTTCACAAAAGCCCTGCTCTTCTTTTGCAGCATGGTATTCGGCATTTTCTTTTAAATCACCGTGTTCACGTGCTGTAGCAATATCTTTAACAATGCGCGGACGCTTTTCTGTTTTTAAGATTTTAAGCTCATCATGTAATAGATCAGAACCACGAAGGGTCATTGGATATTTAATCATTCTTATTTTCTCACTCTAACAATAAAGGCGGTTAACCTTGCCTATAAATAGGGGGTAACCACCTTTAAATACTTTGAATAAGCTTAAATTCACTCAGGAATTTAAGCTTTATGTAGTCCGTTTACAACGTATTGTGTAGCTCTTGCACAGTGCGCACAGTACTCATTTCATCTGCAGCATGAGCCATACAGCTAGCAAATGCAGCATTTAATGTCGTTGTGTAAGCAACTTTATAACGCAATGCACCGCCACGTAATACTTTTGAATCCTCAATAGCTTTACGGCCTTCAGTAGTATTAATAATATAGCTGTATTCACTATTTTTGATTCTATCAAGAATATGTGGACGACCTTCATGTACTTTATTAACACGACGAACCGGAACACCCGCTTCACGTAAAATCACTTCAGTACCGTGAGTTGCATCTATATCATAACCCAAATCAACCATGATTTTAGCTAATTCAAGTACACGTTTTTTATCACTATTACGTACAGATATTAAAGCACGACCTGTTTTAGGAACAGATACACCAGCGCCTAGATTTGCTTTTGCGTAAGCTTCTTCAAACGTATCACCTACGCCCATTACTTCACCTGTTGAACGCATTTCTGGTCCAACTAAAGGATCACTACCATGAAACTTGTTAAACGGTATCACAACTTCTTTAACAGAGAAATACTTCGGAATAACTTCCTTGGTTATGCCCTGCTCTTTCAGTGATTTTCCCGCCATTACGCGTGCGCCGACTTTAGCAAGTGGTACTGACGTTGCTTTTGAAACAAACGGAATAGTACGTGCTGCACGTGGGTTAACTTCAATGATATAAACTTCATTGTCTTTAACTGCCATTTGCGTATTCATTAAACCAATAACACCTAGCTCAAACGCTAAGTCTGTTACTTGCTTACGCATAACATCTTGTATTTCTTGGCTTAAGCTATAAGCTGGTAATGAACATGCGCTATCACCTGAGTGAACGCCGGCTTGTTCAATATGCTGCATAATGCCGCCAATAACGACATCAGTGCCATCACAAACTACGTCAATATCAACTTCAATCGCATCATCAAGGAAGTGATCAAGTAATACTGGCGAATCATTAGAAACACTTACCGCTTCTGTCATGTAACGACGTAAGTCGTCTAAGTCATAAACGATTTCCATCGCTCGGCCACCTAATACATAAGATGGACGTACAACTAACGGGAAGCCAATACCTTCGGCTTTAGCCATAGCTTCTTCTAACGAAGTTACGGTGGCATTTTCAGGTTGCAATAAACCTAAACGGTCAACTGCTTGCTGGAAACGTTCTCTATCTTCAGCTCTATCAATAGCGTCTGGAGAAGTACCAATTATTGGTACGCCAGCGGCTTCTAAAGCACGTGCTAATTTAAGTGGTGTTTGACCACCATATTGCACGATAACGCCTTTAGGTTTTTCAATACGAACAATTTCAAGTACATCTTCAAAAGTAATTGATTCAAAGTATAAACGGTCTGACGTATCGTAATCGGTAGAAACTGTTTCAGGGTTACAGTTAACCATGATAGTTTCATAACCATCTTCACGTAATGCTAATGCTGCATGAACACAACAGTAATCAAATTCAATACCTTGACCAATACGGTTAGGGCCACCACCTAGAATCATAATTGATTCTTTGTCGGTCGGGTTTGATTCACATTCTTCATCGTATGTTGAATACATATAAGCCGTATCAGAGCTAAACTCTGCCGCACAAGTATCAACACGTTTGTAAACTGGATAAATATCTGCGTTATGACGTTTTTTACGTACTTCAGCTTCAGATACACCAATAAGATCAGCTAAACGAGAATCAGCAAAACCTTTACGCTTAAGTTTACGTAGATACTCAGGGTTTAGTATTTTTAAACCGCCTTCGCTAACTTTTGCTTCTTCTAAAACAATGTCTTCAATTTGTACTAAGAACCAACGATCAATCATTGTTGTTCTATAAACGTCTTCAACGGTTAAACCTAAACGAAACGCATCGGCTACATACCAGATACGGTCAGCACCTGCTTCTTGAAGCTCATGCATTATTTTGGTTTTAGCACCGGGCTGAGTTACATCAACAATTGAATCAAAACCATTAACGCCAACTTCTAAGCCGCGTAATGCTTTTTGCATAGATTCTTGTTGGTTACGGCCAATAGCCATTACTTCACCAACAGATTTCATTTGCGTAGTTAATCTGTCTTCTGCGCCAGCAAATTTTTCAAAGTTAAAACGTGGGATCTTAGTTACAACGTAATCGATGGTTGGTTCAAATGATGCTGGTGTTTTGCCACCAGTAATATCATTACTTAACTCATCTAGCGTATAACCTACCGCTAACTTAGCCGCGATTTTAGCAATAGGGAAACCTGTTGCTTTTGATGCTAATGCTGATGAACGAGATACACGTGGGTTCATCTCGATAATAACCATACGGCCAGTTTCAGGACAAATACCAAACTGTACGTTTGAACCACCTGTTTCAACACCAATTTCACGTAATACCGCTAAAGAAGCGTTACGCATAATTTGGTATTCTTTATCAGTTAATGTTTGCGCTGGTGCAACAGTAATTGAATCGCCCGTGTGGATGCCCATAGGGTCAATGTTTTCAATCGCACAAATAATGATACAGTTATCATTTTTGTCGCGAACCACTTCCATTTCATATTCTTTCCAACCGATTAATGATTCATCGATTAGTAATTCTGATGTTGGAGAAAGGTCTAAGCCACGAGTACAAATTTCATCAAATTCTTCGATGTTGTATGCGATACCGCCACCGGTGCCACCCATGGTAAATGAAGGACGTATAATACAAGGAAAACCTAATACTTTACTTGCCGCGTGCGCTTCTTCAATAGTATGTACAATCTCAGCATTTGGCGTATCAAGACCAATCGCTTTCATTGCTTTATCAAAACGAGATCTGTCTTCTGCTTTATCAATTGCGTCAGCAGTAGCACCAATCATTTCAACATTAAATTCTTTTAGTACGCCTTTGGCTTCAAGTTCTAAAGCACAGTTTAATGCGGTTTGACCACCCATAGTAGGTAGAACAGCACAAGGACGTTCTTTTTCAATAATATTACGTACAACTTCCCAGTGAATAGGTTCGATATAAGTCGCATCGGCCATATCAGGGTCAGTCATTATCGTTGCTGGGTTAGAGTTAACTAAAATAACTCGATAACCTTCTTCACGAAGTGCTTTACACGCTTGAGCGCCAGAATAATCAAACTCACAGGCTTGGCCAATCACGATTGGACCTGCACCTAAGATCAAGATACTTTTTAAATCAGTACGTTTTCCCATTATTTTCTCTCTTCTCTTGTCTGTCGGCTTAAGCGTTGTTTGATTTGTAGGTTTTGATCAAATCGATGAAGTGATCAAATAATGGCGCTGCATCGTGTGGACCAGGGCTTGCTTCAGGATGACCTTGGAAGCTAAATGCTGGTTTATCTGTACGATGAATACCTTGCAATGAATCATCAAATAATGATTTATGGGTAACAGTTAAGTTACTTGGTAAGTTTTCTTCGTTAACTGCAAAGCCGTGGTTTTGTGCAGTAATCATTACTACGTCACGTGCGAAGTCTTTCACCGGGTGGTTAGCACCGTGATGACCAAACTTCATTTTCACTGTGCTTGCGCCACTTGCTAGGCCAAGTAATTGATGACCTAAACAAATACCAAAAACAGGTATTTCTGTTTCTAGGAAAGACTGGATAGCAGAAATTGCATAGTCACATGGCTCTGGATCACCAGGTCCATTTGATAAGAAAATTCCATCAGGGTTCATCGCAATAACTTCACTTGCTGGTGTTTGTGCTGGTACTACGGTTAATTTACAACCACGGTCAACTAACATACGCAAGATGTTGTGTTTAGCGCCAAAATCATAGGCTACAACGTGGAACTCAAGATTGTCTGGCTTAGTGAAACCTTTACCAAGCTCCCAGCTACCATCTGTCCACTGATACTGTTCTTTAGTAGAGACTACTTTAGCTAAATCCATGCCTTTAAGGCCAGGGAATGCTTTTGCTTGTGTTAGTGCGTCAGCCTGTAAGCTCTCATCGCTGCTATCATCAAGTGTTAAGATACAGCCATTTTGTGCACCTTTCTCACGCAAAATTCGTGTTAATTTACGTGTATCAATATCCGCGATACCTAAAATGTTATGAGCAATTAAGTAATCACTTAAATTTTGTTCATTTCGAAAGTTACTAGCAAGTAATGGCAAATCACGAATAACCAAGCCTTTAGCAACAATGCTATTTGACTCTTTATCTTCGCTATTAGTACCTGTGTTACCTATGTGCGGGTAAGTCAGGGTAATAATTTGCTCTGCATATGATGGATCGGTAAGGATTTCCTGATAACCTGTCATAGAAGTGTTAAATACCACCTCCCCAACAGCCGATCCTTGTGCACCAATTGCGGTGCCTTTAAAAACAGTGCCGTCTTCAAGCACTAAAATAGCAGATGTAGCCAATGTAACCTCCAAAGAAGAAATAAACGTAAACGCGCATGTAACAGCAAGTGCTCCATGCATTTGCTTATTATACCAAGTTGATTAAGTTCTTTCACACTCAGCGAAAATTAAAAGGCTTATAGGCAAGGTATTGATTGAAGAGAATAGTAATTCTATTGTCAAAATCAATACCGCCGTATATGGGCCTTTTAAATTCGCCCTTCGGGAGCTTGTTCGAAATCCACTAACTACGTTAAGTTTATTGGATTTAGAATGACTAAATCTAAATAAACTTGCCTTGTTAGTAAATATCGAGCAAAGCTCTGAGTTGAGAAGAAATTTAATCAACTTGGTATACAGTACTTCCCGTACAAAAATAGGTGTCAAAAACTGCTTTTCAGCTAAATTTTTGACAAAATCCACTTATTTTACGCTTGTACTTTACTTTCGTCTAGTAATAAAATGTAAAAACTCAGTCTTTTCTAGCTTTTCCTAGCTTTTACTAGTCAAAGGGCTGAAAAGACTACTTATCTATGTGAAATTTCGTTAATACCTAGATGTTAACTAGGTATTAACATTAATCTTTTAATCCGAGTACGTCTTGCATATCATAAAAACCAGCGTCAGCATCTTTTAACCAAAATGCTGCTCGCATAGCGCCTAGAGCAAATGTCATTCGAGAACTAGCTTTATGCGTAATTTCAAGTCTTTCGCCTAAATCTGCGAAAAATGCAGTATGTTCGCCAACAATATCGCCAGCTCTAACAGTTGCAAAACCGATAGTTTCTCGATCACGTTCTCCTGTTATGCCTTCACGCCCATAAACAGCAACTTTATTCAGGTCACGTCCTAACGTATCAGCTATAACTTGCCCCATTTTGACAGCAGTCCCAGACGGTGCATCTTTTTTAAATCGATGATGCGCTTCAAAAATCTCAATATCTGTATAGTCACCAATGGCTTTTGCTGTAACTTGCAATAATTTAAACATTAAATTAACGCCAACACTGGTATTAGGCGCTAAGATAACAGACATAGTTTTACCTGCTTGTTCAATAACCTGCACTTGTTCATCAGAAAAACCTGTCGTGCCGATAACTAACGCTTTTTTATTTTCGTTACACCAAGTAAGGTTTTCTAGCGTCGTTTCTATTGAGGTAAAATCAATAAAAACATCTGCTGTAGCCAATTGAGCTAACGTTGTTGATGTTTTAATACCAATGGCACCAATACCCGCCAATTCCCCCAGATCAAAATCGACAAAAGATGAACTGGTACGTACGCTACCACCAACTAATTCGATACTTGCATGCTCATGAGCTGCTTGAATTAAATTGCGTCCCATACGTCCACTGCAACCTAAAATAGCTACTTTTACTTTCATATTGTTCTCTACTGTTCTTTTGATAAGAGCGGAAACCGCCGATAAATTTAATTAATTTTTTCTATTTTCTATTAGCAACTCCTATTCGTAATGAATAGATGTCACCAATCTAGTGGCTCAGTTAATGATAACGAGCTATCAAGCTCATGAGAAATAACATTTACTATTTTCAATGCCCCTTCACTGTCTAACACATGGTAAATCGCAGTAAAGTCAGCAAAGACTTGCCCTTGGCCATCGATAAAATCCCAATCTATGCACACTAAATATAACTGTTCACTTACTTGCTCAAAAGATGCTTTTTTCGCAATAATATCACTCGTTTTAGCTTCTCTAAGTTGAGTGAAGATAGTGCCAAATTCTTGAAGACAATCTGAGGGGCTTGAAAGCAAAATTATTTTATCAGGTGTATTTAGTGTGCATGGTAAGTGATAACAACGGCTTACTTCATCAATATCATAATCAATAAATGCACTTTGATAGCGTTTAAAGAGATCTTGTAACTTGATATCAATTCGCATAATGAATTACTCCCCTTGCTGGTTAACATTAACAATAGCTGCATTGCTTCAATTAGTTTTAGCTTAAAAAAAAGCCCTCAATTGAGGGCTTTCATTATAATACGATAATTATTTGATGCTTAATAATTCAACATCAAAAACTAACGTAGCATAAGGAGGTATAGCACCTTGAGAACCGCGCTCACCGTATGCTAAATCATAAGGGATAGTTAATTTCCACTTACTGCCTTCAGTCATTAACTGTAGTGCTTCAGTCCAACCAGCGATAACGCCGTTTACTGGGAATTCAGCCGGTTGGCCACGTTCAACAGAACTATCAAAAACATCACCGTTAGCAAAAGTACCGTGGTAATGTACACTTACAGTGCTTTCAGCTGAAGGTTTTTCACCTTCACCTGTAGTAATTACTTCATACTGTAAACCAGATTCAGTTACCGTAACTTCATCACGCTTAGCGTTATCAGCTAGGAATACTTCGCCTTCAGCTGAAGCTTCTTTAGCAGCAGCTTGCTCTTGTTCTTGTAATTTTTTAGAAATTATAGAAAAAGCATCGTTTAAATCTTCATCTGAAACTTGGCTAGCCGCATCAGCAAGAGCATCAGCAATACCAGCTTGTACAGCGGTGATATCAAACTCTTTAAAAGGGTTGTTGCGAAGTTGGTCACCTAATTGACGACCTACGCCATAACTAACACGTTGTTCAATAGTATCAAAACTCATTGGTATATAAACTCCAGACAATACTGTCATTTTTAATGATTAATTATTTGTAAACTTTACTTTAAGGTTAACTAAATTAATCGAAGGTTTAAAATTATCGCGATTCTAGCATAAAAGCTTTAATGCGAACAACTTGAAATTACGACCTGACCCGAGTAATTACCAGTAAACATCACCTAACAATAAAGCCTAAATAATGCTTTGTAGATATAAACAAAAAACTCGTTGTTTTAAGGCAACGAGTTTTTAGACAAACTATATAACAGACTTGGTATGCGTTATTTATGAATCTCTAACATTTCATCAAATGTAGTACTGATACTCTCTTCTACTTTAGGTGATAGTTTACTTACGATATAAATCGCTAGAGAACAAACAATAAAGCCAGGTACTATTTCATACATAACAGCACTAAGGGATTGTCCATCGATGGTGATAGGTGCATAAATCCAAATAAGTACAGTTACTGCGCCACTAATAATGCCAGCTAAAGCGCCATTACGCGTCATATCTTTCCAATATAAACAACCAATAATGACAGGTCCAAAGGCGGCTCCAAATCCAGCCCAAGCATTACTGACTAGACTTAATATACTGCTGTCACGATCGTACGCTAAATAAATAGCGACCAATGCAACAATCAAAACAGAAATTCGGCCAACTAAGACTAATTGTTTTTCACTGGCATCTTTATGTAAAAAGGCTTGATAGAAATCACCAGTAAGCGAACTCGAAGTCACCAATAATTGAGACGATATGGTACTCATGATAGCGGCTAAAATTGCCGCTAGTAAGAAGCCTGCGATTAATGGACTAAATAATAATTGGGATAGTACTATAAAAATAGTTTCTGCATCATCAAGCTTGATGCCTGTTTTAGCCACATAAGCAATACCAGCAAAACCTGTTGCCATCGCGCCAATAATAGAAACAATCATCCAACTCATACCTATACGACGAGCGGTTGGCATGTCTTTTACACTTCTAATAGCCATGAAACGCACAATAATATGAGGCTGACCAAAATAACCTAACCCCCAAGCCATGGCTGAAATGATACCAAGAGCACTAACACCACTAAATAGATTAAGTAGATCAGGGTTTATCATCTCGATGCTACTTTGCATTTCGGCCAGACCACCGACTTCACTTATGGCAACAACAGGAACCAATACTAAGGCAATAAACATAATACAGCCTTGAACAAAATCAGTTAAGCTTACCGCCAAAAAACCACCAAACATAGTATAAGCAACCACTACACCAGCGGTAACATATAAACCAATCTCATAATTTAAGCCAAAAGAGCTCTCAAATAATTTGCCACCAGCAACAATACCACTAGAGGTATACAGGGTAAAAAACACCACAATAACGACTGATGATACAATTCTTAATACACGCGATTTATCATTAAATCTGTTTTCGAAAAAATCAGGCAGGGTTATCGAGTCATTTGCTAGCTCGGTATAGGTTCTAAGGCGTGGTGCAACGACTAAATAATTAAGAAATGCGCCAATCACTAAGCCAATAGCAATCCAAATACTGCTCATGCCCGTTATATACATAGCGCCTGGTAATCCCATAAGCATCCAACCACTCATGTCAGAAGCGCCGGCAGATAATGCAGCAACACTTGGCGATAGACTACGGCCACCTAACATATAGCCTGCAACATCGCTGGTTGATTTTCTGTAAGAATATAAACCAATTAATAGCATGGTTATAAAATAGAGAGTTAAAGAAATTAAGGTACCGATAGCCAAAGTAATTACCTGCTTATTATGTAGTAGTGAATGAGTAAGGTCGCTAAACTAGCAAAATTGGTTAAAGAAAGAAACCTTAGATGAATAAGTTATGCCTCTAATAATAATGAGAATGATAATAATTAGCAACAACGCTGCATATATTGAATAAACTGCATACATATTCAAAAAACTAATGCAAAAAAAGCCGCTATACCATATATTCAATAGTAATTAATATTTCCAAGCTAAGCTAGATAACTACTTCTATGAATTTTTACGCCGCAAGACAACCTATTTTAGATAAAAGTAAAAAACTTTTTGCCTACGAGTTACTTTTCCGAGATAGCATAGATAATGTATTTCCAGATATTGATGGTGATGAAGCTACCAGCAAGATGATTGAAGCTAGCCAATTTAATATGGGCATCAGCGAATTTACCGGTAACAAACCTGCCTTCATCAACTTTACCTTGGAAACATTGAAACAAGGCTATCCTGAAATGCTTACGCCTGATGAGGTCGTAGTTGAAATTCTTGAAACAATTAAACCCGGTAAACAGCTATTAGCCCTCTGTAAAGACTTACATAAAAAAGGCTATACCCTCGCTTTAGATGATTACGAACACCAAAATGTGTGGGCGCATTTCTATCCTTATATTAAAATCATTAAAATTGATATTCAAATGAGCGGAATTGAAGAAATTCGCGAAGTACTTAAAGCGACCAAAGATCATCCTCATATCAAAATGTTAGCTGAAAAAGTTGAAACCTATGAAGAATATGATCAAATGCTGCAACTTGGTTTTGATTATTTTCAAGGATACTTTTTTGCAAAACCTGAAATGATTAAAACAAAAAATTTATCTCCTTCTCAGATAGCAATGGCAGAGTTGCTTTACGAAACCTCTAAAACTGAACTCGATTTAAATAGTATCACCAATGTTTTTGAACGGGATGTATCGCTGTCTTATAAATTACTACGTTATGCTAATTCAGCTATATTCAAACGCCGCAATGAAATCTCGACAATCAAGCAAGCACTCGTTATTTTAGGCTCAGGTGAATTAAAACGATTTATTGGGTTGATGTTTGCTATTACGGCAAACCCTAATAAACCATCTGAATTAATTAACTTAGCAATGACAAGAGCAAAATTTTGTGAGTTGGTCGCAGAAGATATCAATTCACAGCTTGATGCTTCCATTGCCTTTTTAACGGGATTGTTATCAATGATAGATGCCATTTTGGATGAAGAGATGGCTACGGTATTAGAGAAGCTTCCTCTTTCACAAGAGATCAAAAACCCATTGCTAACCAAAAAAGGCATTATGGCTGCATTGATTAAGTTAGTGGAATTTATCGAACAAGCCCAGTGGGATAAAACCACCTTGGTAATGGAAAAGTTACAACTCGATAAAGATAAAGTGGTAGAGCATTACAATCAAGCCGTTACTTGGGCTGATGAGCAAACACAAGCTGCTGATTAACTAGATGTTAAAAAAATAAATCTCAACTTAGATTACATATTGTTTTATTAATATTTTACAGCAAAGGTCACTTACTTAGGTAATTGACCTTTTTTTATAGCCCTTTTTATAGCACTTAGTCATTTAGCCATCTAAACATCTACATTGACACTTAGGATTTTACTTTTATAATGCAGCAACGATATTGTTTTATGTAGCTGTGATATGACTGAAAAAAATGCCCCCCAAGAAAACTTATTTGCCCTACTCCCATTTGCCATTTTTTTAGGGCTATTTCTCGGTACTGGTATAATTTTAACTCTACAAGGTGTTGATTTTGCTTTTTATCAACTACCGGCAAGTATTGCTATTATCCCGGCTATTATCGTCTCGATTGGCTTAGGAAAGTACCTATCTAAAAGTACAATTGAAAAACAAGTAGAGCAATTTATCCGTGGTGCAGGTAATAGCAACATAACAACCATGTGTATTATTTATCTTCTTGCTGGTGCTTTTTCCGTGGTTGCAAAAGCAACTGGAAGTGTTGATGCCAGCGTACAGCTTGGCTTAGCTGTATTCCCTGATTATCTACTACTGCCGGGGTTATTTTTAGTCGCTGCGTTCTTATCTACCGCAATGGGAACATCTATGGGCACAATTGCTGCTATAGCACCTGTTGCACTAGGATTTATTGAAACGGCAAACTTAGATGCTGCACTCGTCGCTGGCTGTCTGATTTCGGGCGCTATTTTTGGTGATAACTTGTCAATTATTTCTGATACCACTATCGCTTCTACGCGTAGTCAAGGCGCGCAGATGAAAGATAAGTTTCGTGTTAACTTTAAATTTGCCGTTCCTGCAGCCCTTATTTGTTTGGTGATATTTACAATATTAGGCGGCGAAGTAAGCCATGAGTTGAGCAACGAGTCTGCTCTTATTGGTTTAATTCCTTACGTAACTATTCTTGTACTAGCCTTGATGGGAGTGAATGTTTTTGTGGTCTTAACATTGGGCATAGTGCTAGCTGCAGCAATTGGTATGATTAGTAATGGCTACCAGTTATCCGCTTGGTTAAAAGACATTACTGCTGGATTTTCTAGTATGCAAGACATCTTTCTCTTATCCCTTTTTATTGGTGGTTTAAGTGAATTAGTTCGTCAGCAAGGTGGTTTAGCCGCGTTAACGCGTGTTATAGAAACACTTGCCAGAAAACTGACCCCCAATAATAAGAGGCGAGCAGCGGGTTTAGGTATTGCTGGACTTGCCTTTATTTGTAATTTCTTCACTGCAAACAATACCGTATCAATTATAGTCACGGGTGATACTGCTAAGAACCTTGCTACTGATGGCGAGTTATCCCCTGCTGAATCAGCCAGTTTACTCGATGTTTTTGCTTGTATTAACCAAGGTATGCTGCCGTACGGAGCTCAAGTACTATTACTTGGCGCTACTTTACATATTTCGCCACTATCTGTAGCAAGCCATTCTTTTTACCCTATGGTTTTATTTTTTGCCGCTGGTTTCTCTTTTTGGCGATTAACAAGTAATACTAAATAAAATTTTATTTGTTAAAGCACACAAAAAAGGACGCTTTTAAGCGTCCTTTTTAATTAACTGATTTACAATGAAAGATTAAACTAACTATTAACTAAATAGTTATGCCATGTTCGGCAAGTAACGCTACTAACCCATCTTCGGTAAGCACTGAGATACCTAAATCCTGAGCCTTAGTCAGTTTAGATCCCGCTTTATCACCTGCAACAACGAAGTGTGTATTCTTCGAGACACTACCTGATACTTTAGCTCCCAAGGACTGTAAGGCTGTTTTAGCTTCAGTTCTTCCCATTTGGGTTAATGTGCCTGTTAAAACAAATATCTGCTCTGCAAGCGGTAACTCCTCAGCTGACTTTATTTCAATAGTTGGCCAGTGCATTACTTCACTTAGTCCAGAAACGATCGCTAAGTTATGCTCTTCTTTAAAGAAATTAATAATATTTTTGGCAACGACTTCGCCAACATCTGAAACATTTTGTAAGTCTTCAAGAGAAGCTCTTTCAATTGCCGCTAAGGTATAAAAATGATTTGCTAGATTAGCAGCAGTTGCTTCACCGACTTCGCGTATGCCCAAACCATAAATAAATTTTGCTAGTGTGGTACTTTTAGCCTGCTCAAGTCCATTAATTAAATTGGTCGCTGATTTTTTACCCATACGATCTATAGTACTAACCTGTATTTCGGTTAATTTGAATAAATCAGCGGGTGTATTAATTAACTTTTCATCTACAAGTTGCTCTACTAGTTTGTCACCTAAACCATCAACATCATGTGCTTTTCGAGAAGCAAAGTGTTTAATAGCTTCTTTTCGTTGCGCCGCACAGAAAAGTCCGGCGGTACATCTCAGTACGGCTTCACCTTCAGGTTTAGCCACTGCAGAGTCACAAACAGGGCAACTGGTAGGAAAGACTATATCGACGGCATTATCTGGTCGTTTATCAAGTACTACGCTAACAATTTGAGGAATAACGTCAGAATGTCATGTTTGATAATTATTCAAATAGATAATATTTAACCATGCAAAGAAGTAAGTATTTGTTTTCTATTCTAAAACAGCTTTAGGTTGAATTACAGTTTTATTGATAAATCTATCAATTAGCCCCTTCTAATAATTTAAAGTTTATGAATATGCAAATTATGAGAATTTAGACATGTCTAGTGCTCACATCATACTGCTTTTCGGTAAAAGTGACTGTTACATTTAGGACATGGATTTAACCCTATATTTTCACCTTGATAAGAGTGCTTGCAAGCTACACAAAACCATGAGCTTTGAAACTTATCTACCGTTGTATCAAGAGCTTTATTGCGGCCTAGTCTAGCATCGCGGCTTAACTCTAGATTTTTCAGTGTACGTTGCCGTTGTAACTCTTTTTCAATCACGCTTCTTTGTCTAGCATGATATAACCAAGATTTTGATCTTACATGGCTCTCTATAGATAACTTAAGATATGCTCGAAGGTGGTTTATAGCTTTGCCAGTTTCATCATAAGCGAAACCATTGATATCCACCCCAATTAATCCAACTAAATGAGGATCAATCGTTTGTTCATCCATAGTATTCTTTTTACTCATGAAAAAAATCAACCCTAGTTTTTTTCCGCCAACTTCTAGAATAATGTCGCAGCCATATTCTTTTAAAGTAGGGTTAGAATATTTAACTCTTGAAGGTTTAGTGATTAACACTTTCTGATTTGTGCTTTTATAACCAATGCTTGGTAGTTCCATATGGTAATCAGGCAAGGAAATTTCTGTTCCATCCATCAACAATTGCTTGATCATCATTTTTACAGCAACAGCCCATGAAAAATCACAAGGCTCAGTTTGTTCTTTATCTATGAATTGACTGTCATGTGCAAAGTGCCACTCCTTAACCATACCCTTTTTAGCAATTAGTGGTATTTTGCAACTAGGACAAACACATTGACAATCTTTACCAGATGGAACGTCAGCAACATCAACTAACTCTTGAGTTGATGCTAGATATGCAAAAGGTATTAAGTTCATATCAATCCACGCAACTTAGTGATATCCGAAAGGCTACCTAGTTAACCACACTTAAAAAAAACTAGTCTAAACCAGAGTTAATTACCTACTAAAACATTTAATCATTTATCAAAAAAATCATAATGCAGAGACCATGTTAGAAGAATATTTCAAAGCATCTAAAATATCGTTATCTTTTACATCATAAATAAAGTCCGATATAGGTTGTTGATTACTTATATGGATAAGAATATCCATAATGATCTTTTCATCATTATGCGTGTCCCACTTTTCAATTAAATTTTTATCCGTCAAACGAACATGAAATAGTTGCTTTAAAATTAGATATTTATAATAAAATATTTTTATTTTTCTTGGTGTAGCATCCTTTAATTTCTGAATAGAAGTTATTAAGTAGCGCTTTTCATCTTCTGTTAATTCCAGTTCAGTTAGCTCTTTATTTTCAGTAAGTTCAAGTTCAGATTGCTCTTCATTAATATTTTCATCAACAATTTTTTCGTTCGGCATACCTTTATCATTAGTAATACTTTGTTCTTCTTTGCTTTCTTCTACTTCCTCATTAGCTTTTTCAATAGAGGTTTCAATTTCTTTGGTATCAAAATTTAAATCTGGAAGTATTTTTCCTAAATACTCTTCCATTTCAATTTTCTCTAATTCATTTAGCTTTATACCAATAATAAATACTTTTTCTAAATACTCTTGATACATTTTGGGAATATCTAGATTTTTTATAGCATTGTATTTAACAGCAAGAGCTTCTCTTAGTATTTCTTCATCTATAGCAGTGACGATTATAAGCCTCTTATGGATTTCAGGGTTGTCTAATATAATCCGAAGCCCGTCTACAATACTTATAACCTTCTCAAGATCACACCGATCAATGTCATCAACAAATAAAAGAACTTTTTCATTATTGGTTAGATCTGGTATCCAAGTTTTCATTAGGCTTTCAAGTTCGTTTTCTACTTCGGCTTGCATGCCAAGGTATTCCAAATAACTAGGTCGATTTAAGTATTTATTTAAAAGGCCAATAGCTGTAGTTCTTTGCTGAAAATAAAATAAAATCATTTTTGCTAATAAAACTAGACCGAAGGTACTTACTACAGTTTTAATAATACTTATTTTATCCGCTAAAAAAGACCAGTAAAATGCCAGTCCAAAAACCATAAAAAAACTTATGATAGGAAACCATTTATGTTTTTGTAAATTTAACTTCCAAAGCTTATGGTAACGCCCTAATGTCTTGGGTAAGGACTTAGTAGACTTACCTAACTTTATTTTTGAATCTTCTGATAAATACTGCTTCATCATGACTTCATAAAGGTATGCCCATGACTCTTTAGTATCTTGATACTTCCAAGCAGAAAAATTGACTCTATGGAACAAAGTTTGAGAAGATATATTTTCTCATATTTTATCAACTAAATATGTTTTTCCTCTACCCCACTTACCAAAAACACCAATCATCATACCGCTTCTTTCCGGTATATTAATTATGATAGATGATAATGTTTTAGCTATTGCTTCAACCCCAAATGATGGTTTAGCTGTATTTAAGTTTATCTTGGTGGGAATAGAAACAAGATTAGGTATTAACTCTTTAGGAGACATACCTTTCAGCCAGTTCTCAATGTACTTATAAGATTGAGATTTCATGTCCTTGGCAAGAGTCAAGGTGCGCCTGGGTTGGGGGAAGTCCTGCATATCATTGTTTGCAAGCTTCAAAATTTTAATATTACGTCTATATTTAAACCAATCAAGATCATTGGATATGTCTTTATTATCCCCTAAATCAATAACTTTACTAATGACTTTTACTAAAGCAACCGGGCGGCTTCCATTCTTAATTAAAACAATATCATTGATATTCATTTTATTGCTGAAGTTGTTCACTGTATTAGCTGATGAGGATATCCCGTGACCAATCAATGATAATTTTTCTAGTAATTCAGTTTCTCGTCCCCAATCTTGTTGATTTGGGTGTAATTGCATATGCCAATATTGAGTTACTTTATTTTTATCATCGCTTTTACCAGGAGACTTTTTATTTATCGATATGACTTCATCAAAAATGTAAACAACATCACCATTTATCTCAATATCTTCTCCATATTTTTCTTTTAATGCATGTATAGCTGAAGAGTTATTTGACTGAACCGTCCCTTTGTAATCGTACAAGACAAAATGAGCTAAAACACTTTCATTTATTTCATCAGCGATAGATTTAAGTCTTAACCCTCTATCTTCATACTCAGCAACAGCATAGTCATCAAAATTTTCAACCCTTCCTGTTTCGCTCATACCAGGAAATTGAGATGCATCATAACCTTCAAAGATCTTATTGCTCTTATCGTTAGGATAATTGTCCATGAAGTCTTTTTTACTTAAAGCATTCGGGTCATCGCCATCCGATAGATCATATGGAACCCCATCTTCTCCCCACACACCAGCATCTCTTCCTTCTTGGTAAGTACTCATCTATCTTCCTAATAATAACCAACTAATTTATAACACTTTAATTGATTATTAATAATAAATAAACTAATAAGACAACAATGTCAGTAGGAGGAAAGGTAGTAAGATATTAGTAGTATGCATAGTTCAAATAGGAATATTTTGTATGCTTTAAGCCGCCAACAATTATCACTCAAAATTGATAAAACAACTAACAAACTAATTTATGCTCGATAGTAAACAATAACTATTAAATTGCCCCTTCTTACCAATACTTTTGATCTTAATTACCCTTATTTGGAAATGTTTTCAAAAATAATTACCAACTTAAAGTAAGTCCTTTTACCTCGAAATAAGTTAGACAAACCATTTTACTAGTTTGTTTTCAAATGATTAATCTTGTTCTCGAATTAATAAACACTAAATTATATACGATAAAAATCAGCAACTTACAAATAAAACCCACTTGCTTTTTATCATTTTTGTCTGCATAGTTTTTATAAATAAGTGAGAAGGGATAAAAAATGCATACAGAAAAAAACAATAAATCGGTCCCTAAAAGACAAATTTCAAACGATGGTGCATCTAAAGAATCAAAGGTAATTCAAGAAAAGCTTTCTTTATTAACTACCCTTGTTGGAACATATAAATTAGCTGAAAATTTATTTTTAAACATTACTTCTAATGTTAACAACAAGGGATTTAGGCTTATTCACATTAATATAGCTATCAAAATTCTCAAATATCACTACGAACATAACCTCGTTGAAGAGTCAAAAAGATTATTCTCCTTTCAGGACTCTTTAATAAAATATTTTGAATCTGTGACAATTAACGGAAAATTACCTTCTCAGTTAGCTAACATAACTAAGAAAGTATACTTGTACTTCATTTCAGTTGATTTCTTTATTCAAGATAATGACTCTAAACAATTTAATATTTTTGATATTTGCCCACAAAACGCAAGTGATGTTACTGCTCAATTAAAATTAGTTCTTAAAACGATTTGTCCAAATGAAGAGATTTTAAATGCCACAAAATTATTTATAAGATCAAAAAATGTTGAAAAGAATTACTTAAGAGTTTTTGTAAATGCATTCCAAGAAATTTCATCAATAGATATTCATTGGTCAAAAGATGCCATTGAGCAAGGTCTAAATAATTTCAGAGACAGCTATGATACCGAGTTAGGTTCAATGAATACTAAGTATTATGAAACTAGCCGGGCGATTGAACTATTTCAACACTTGAAGGATATTGGTTTACTAGATAAACATATTCGCTTAACCAACAACATCAAGAAGCCTTCTAAATCTAGCTTAATGAGAAGTACAAACCCAACTATAGCTGAGATCAATATTGACGAAGTAAATAAAGAAAAATCTTTAACCTCCGCTAAATCACTTATTGATGAGTTCTATGCTAATTTAGTACACAGACTTGATCAAATGGTTTCCATAGCACAGGAGACGGTGTTCTATTATTATCAAATTAAACTCCCTCACCTTAAAAACAACCAGAAATTTAACGGTCTTGAAAACGAATTAGCCAGTGCAATGCAACTTATCATTACTGACGAAGAAGGAATTAACCCAACTTCTTTATATAATCTAAAAGTAAAGATAGATAAAAATTCTCCTAATTCAAAAAATGAATTTATCAAAATAGAAGATGACGGTACTGTAAGGTTTAATGTAATAAAATGGAGACAAAGAAGGCTTCAAAAAAGAACAACAGATGCATCAAAATTAGCTCCTCCTACCGACATTAACCCACGTAATATTAATGCTTCTTTTTGCATCCAGTTTGCAATCGAGTTAACCGAAAAGAAACGTAAAGAGCTTAAAACAAATTTACTTTGGATAAGAAAATCACAAACAATTTTAAGAAAAGATAACTCTTTTGATTGTGAATTTCGTCAGTTTTGTACTAACAACCTACCGCCAGAGTTTTCAAATTTAAAGCCTACCCTCATGAAAGTAAGAACTTCAAGAGCAATAGAAATTTACATTAGAACAGATGGTGATGTTGTCGCAGCAGCAACTTACCTAGGGAATAAAGTAAAGACCACATTAAGCACTTATATTCCCTTGTTTTTACAGGAGATCATGTACAGAAGAAAGATCTCAGTTTTTCAACACATCTATTTGATATTGGCCACAGCTTTAGAACCAGAAAAACTAAAATTGCTAGGTATGTCACAAGAATCCTATGACAAATGTATCCTTGAGATTTATGACAACAAAGACTTTGGTGGCCCACTTTTCGAAAAGTTAAAGCCTATTGTGCCAACAGAAGAAAAAGTTGAATCTGAATATTTTTTTGTATGTTCCGTAGAGAACTTTGCCTTCATCATTAACTACTTAAAACATGAAAAAGACGATGGCAGTGAATTCTATACTGTGTGCAAGAATGCATTGAACAAAGCTGTTTCAGCCTCTATTCAACACAAAAAAATGATTAGAGATGCTGAGTTATTGCTTGACGGTAGAGGTAATAGTCATGAATAAACACTCTTCAGCCATAGAGAAAAATATAACTGAATCTCTTGCAAAAAATGGAACTAACTGGATTGCAAATGATATAAATGCATCATTTTGGAATGTGGCAAAATTAGAAAAAAACATTGAAGTAGATTCAAATACTCCTAAGTCTCACTTAACTGAAATAATATTCAGTAAAAAAATAAGTTCTTTCGGCATACTAACAGATGAGATTTACTGCAATATATTCGCTGATTTACAACAATGTCTAAAAAACACATTCGAAAGCAATTCAATAAGTAAACCATACCAGTTGGCAAACATAAATCGAAATATCATATCATTTATTGTCTCTGTCAATGAATGTAGAGAGCTTAATGATTTGCCTCCAATTTTAGCGTTAAATCAAATTACTGAAGAAGATTTTTTTGATTTCATGGAGTCATTCCAAACAAAAGCGGAACAGTTTTATGCAGTTGTTGATGAATTAAAACTGATTACACATCAACCCACAAATAAAGATTGGGAAAATATTAATTCAAAATTAAAACTGAGATCCAAAACTTTTTCGATAATAAAGGCTCGAATAAAAGCATCTAAGTTGAAAGAACTGTACATATCCAATAGCAGTACAAAAAAAGAATTTGATGATGCCAACATATCGAGAGGTATTCACGAGCTTACGCTAGTAAATAAAAAAACAGTTCAGAATATCACTTCAGACCTAGAGCACTTATTTAATAACTCTCAAGATTTGAAATTTCCGATTAACTTCTCTCCCTATGAAACTCTTGGTGGTGAAGAAGGTTTAGCAACGTTATTTGATGGTTTTCAAAACGAAGTAAAAACAGCAGCAATGCCTTTAGAAACCGCTTTTCATCTAATATCACAATCAATGAAGTTCCAGATAAATTATGGACCATCATTACTGAAGTATTTGAAAGATATAGATCTACATTATAAAAATAGAGCTAAATATTATGCCAAAAGTACGCTTTTAAAAGAGTGCTATACAAGAGAGCGGTTATTTCTCATAGTAAAGTGTCCTGTCGAGCTAATTAGCCTGAATATTAGTATATTAGGCTTAGAGCACGAAGTTAAAAGAGACACCTCGCCAAAAGGCTCTATAAGCCTGGTGAATGCGATACAGTTGCATCTAGCATCCATGTATATACTTCTGCTTGCATATTTAGCAACGCGAGAGTTTTCCATTCTTTTATTAAAAAGAAACTGTTTTGAGCACTCACCTCTTGATGGTTTATGTGATGTTAAATTCAAACAACAAAAAGCTTCTACCTTTAATCTATTAGAAACTATTCATCGTCCCATACCAGCTCAAATATATGAGTTGGGGTTACAGTACTGTGAATTTTCACAATACTTAGAGGAACGATATGGGATAAACCATGATGATGAGAATAGCTACTTATTTACTAACTTTCACAATGCAAAAAAATTAATAACACGTCATTTTTGTCCATCAGATGACGATTTTATTCCTGAGCATTTATATTCAGATACGATGCAATCATGCCTAAATCATTTCAGCGATTGGTCAGGAGTCCCCTTAATAGATGAAAAACGTTGGTATGCTACTGAACACCAATTCAGACGTTTATTCGCAATACTCTATTTTAGTTTGACAAATGAAGAAGGTATTGAAGAATTAAGTTGGTTCTTAGGGCATGAAAATTTAGAAATGACTTTTGGGTATGCCGAAATACACCCAAGTAGCGAATGGATGGATGAAGCAATAATTTCAATAGCCAAACGAGCGGTAAAAATAAATGAAAATTTGAATGTTGATAAAGCTATTAGCAATATTGTAGAACTAGCTAAGGAAAAATCGATTAAATTAAACCTTCAACTTGAGGACGTTGTTTATCATGCAATAAACGAAAGAATTAAAAAAACAGGTGAAGAGGTTCATTTCAAGCGATGTGATGACAAAACAATCTACTTCTATTTTACTGAAGGTGCTAACAATGCCTAAGTATCAAAAAGGAGAAACATCTCATGAAAACGTTAGAAACAGCGAAAAAATTACTAATAGTATAATTACAAAAACAAAATTATTAAATGACGCTTTTACATTAGATAAAATGCCATGTTACATACCACTCAATTCCAAAAGAACAAAGCTCAATATTGGTGATATTCACTCTTGGGAAAACAAAGAATTTGAAGTATTCAAATATACCGTTAACACGGCAAAAACAGAAAAAAATGAACCTTTCTTGAATGAACTTTTAGATGCAATTTATAATTTTAATAAGAAAATCCCACTATGGGTAGCTTCTGAAAATATCGAAGATGAACCAAAGAAAAAAAGTAAATATAAGACTAGAAACGACCTAGTATTAGAAGGTAAGGAAAAGGACGAGACAATTGAAATATTAAACAATAATGTCGTTGAACTGTTCCGAGCTTATGAACAACTAAAAAGCTTTATCGTTACTCAGAATTTTGAGAACAAGCAATACCATAACTTATTGAAATCTCATTGCAATGTTAATAAGAAAGACAGGTTTAAAATAGTAGAATGAGTGAGGTATTCATAGCAAAATCACCAAGGCTCGATTTTCTTAAACTTAAGCCCAACGATAAATTTAAATATCCTTTTTTATTAAACAAAGACAAATCATTTAACTGGGAGGCCAACCAGTACATAATGAAATATGGCGGGGGGCCTATAAGTTATGGCATTAGACCACAACCTAACAATATAATTGAACAAACTAGAAGCATAAACATACTATTCAACTTTATTGATACTATTAAAGGTATTAACGAATACAACTTCAATGATGAATGTTTTTATGATTATGTCACACACTTAAAATCACGAAATATCGATAACGGCACAATAAAAGGTCATGTAAGAGTAGCTATTGATTACTTTTTTTTCTTACAAGAGACTCATCAGGATTTATTTTTAATCACACAAAAAACAGCTCATGCTGTAAAATACTCATCTCATGTAACAAAAGAATCTTTTAATGCTGGTGGTAAAGTTATAACTTATTTTGACCATCAATCTATTAAAGGTTTAGTCACTATACATGAAGAAGTTGAGTATATAAGAGATGACGAGTTTATCGATTGGCTTGATGCTATTCACCACACAACTGAACACCCTAATCCAGATAAATTGCTAATATTAAGGTGGGAATCTATCAGTTATTTGCTTGATGCGACAGGCTCAAGAATTAGTGAATTAGCGGATATTACTCGCAGTATGATAAAAGAAGCTTATGATCCACTGGCAAGTGCTGACGAAGAAAGTGATTTAAACTCAATACCAGTTAATAAAGGAAAATATAAAGGAAAAAAAAGAAGTGTTCCTGTCTCTAACGGTACATTACAGCTAGTCATGAGTTACATACAGTTTATTGAAACGCAATGGCCAGACATGAAGCATGATAAGCTTTTTGTGAACGTAGATAATGGTAAACCACTGAAAAAAAGTTATTTAAAAAACTACACATTAAACGTTATAAACAATAGTAAATATGCTGATGAGCTAGCACATTTAAATAATCACTCATTTAGGCATCGTTTCATCACTCTAAACGTTGCAAAGACACTTAAAAGCTATAATACAGAAGCCGTATTTAGCAACATTTTAACAGTAGCCATGTCTGCTGCTAGAAAGTTAACATTACACGCCTCAAATTCAACGATGGAACAATATGTACACTTAGCCCAACTGTATAACCAAAAATTGACTTTAGCTACAGAGAAAGTAAGCCGTATAGTCAGAACTGAAATAACAAAATTAAAAAGAATCGTTCAAAAATATGAAAATAACAAAATTTCTAATGATGAGGCTATGGCTAGCCTATCAACTATAATTAATGGGATTTGAGTGACATAGTAAGTTCAATCCCTACAGGTGGCAATTGTAGGACAAAAATAGCAGGGTTTATTTTAATTGTTAATAATCCACACGATCAACTAAGACTTTACCGCGCCACTGAGCTAGATACATTGAACCGTATGACTCATAAGATTCAATATTTAAAGCAACGTCTTCCGATAATGATTCTTTATATTTTTCGCTCCATTTCAATAAATTATCTAAATTTTCACTATCAAATTCAACTTCATTTTTAAAGTGATTGTGTAAATGTTTAAATCTATCTATAGGATTGGGATGTGACTTTATATGCCCCATAGATGGCATAATTTGTTCTTTCACACTTTCGTAGATATCCAAATATACAAAAAAGAATAATGCTCTATTAATAAGATCGACTTTCATATCAGGGGTGTACATAGGTCTTTCAATAGCATTTATGTCAGCATCAAGCTCCTCTTTCTGTGCATAAGAAAAAAATTTATGAGTGATATCATCCGAGTTTATGGCCGATAAATATTTACCTTCTATTAAATTTGCATTATCAAGGTGACCTAGGAAGTGGTGTGCAAATTCATGTCCTATAATAAATTCTAATTGTCGATCTGTGTGGTATTTAGCAGCATCATGAATTTCTTCAGGAACTTTTCCTCTAGGATCCATATCAAAATCAACAGCTTCACTTTGCAACATCGTTCTAATTGCAATTTTGATTGCTGCCCCTTTCACTTCAATAGGAACTTCCATATTGTCAAAGTCTAAAAAGGCTATATTCATAAAATATAAAAAATATCGCAATGATTCCGACACAGTAATTATATTTCCAAAATCGGTTTTTTCAATACTACCATTAGGGTTCTCGCAAAAAACAAATCCAGCAGTTAACTCTTGCGCCTGAGTATACTCATCGTCCGCTAAATGTTTTATATAACTTTCAAATGGCTTAACATCAAAATAATTACTAAAGTTCCAGTTATTTCCCGCTTTTATCATTTTATGCCTAAAGACCCTATATATTCTCATATGATCAATAGCTGTATCAGCTCTAACTTTTAGTAAGAAATCACTAGCTGAAGACACATTAAAAATACGCTCAATTTCTTCGTTGCTACAGAGTGATCTATAGGAACCTTTGGCAATACTTTCTTTATCTAAATCCAATTTAAAACTCCATATAATTTCAATTTTCGCTTAAACCTAGTTCATTACTTCTATTCTTTGCTCAAATAAAAATAATTTAATAGAACTATTAGATAGCGAATACTATAAATAACGCTCAACAATTTTTTTGATGTGAAAATTATTTCTCACATTAATATTTTCATCAAATATTATTTCATTTTCATCAATAGATAATACAAGTTCCTTGATCTTTTCAGCTTCTTCAATTGAAAAACCATATCTTAAAAGCCATATTTCTTTTTCGTCATTAGTTCCATATTTAAAATAATTTACCATTTCAGAAGCTCTCACATCTTGTGAAACTTCATGGTACTGATCAAAGGCTGCGATAAATACGTCAGCTAAAGAAAATGATATAACCTTATCTAAAAAGTCATATGTATCATATACAATTAAATCATAGTTAAAGTCACTTATAGTCTTCCTTCTAAATCTCGAAGGAAGTGGACTTGTTAATTTCGAATCAGGAAGAGAATGTGGTATTGCTGAATATGTTATTGCTAATTGCCCAATTAATTTGTTGCATTCATCTAGTGGTATTATCCCTGCTTTATGCTGTTTTCTAATTTTCCTTTGCTCATCTTGCTTTGTTAAGTAGCTATACCTCAAACCTAAAAGCTCTTTGAACGTCTTTCCTTGGATCTGCCATAATAATATTGTGATTGATGCTGATAGAACTGTTTTTTCACCTAATTTCAGTTCTCTCCCTAAAGATAGTTCATAGATCCCAGCAAAAGCTGTTTTAAGCTTCAGCCTTTCCGTCTTTGTCATATCTTGATATGCGCTACCATCAATTAACTTTCCATCCCTAAATAAAAAATCAAGTGCTCTAACAATCAGTAAATAGGACTCGGAGGATCTTAACCTATCAGTTTTTTTATTAGGTAAATTATATTCATCATTAAGTTCACCTTCTCTGACCGCATGAATAAATTCACTTAAATCATCAGGTAAATCATGTGAACCTTCGTCTAACTGAGATGAGGTGCTTAAGGAAGAACTTTCAATTAGCTTTTCTACAAAACTCTTAACATTTCTTACGATTATATAACCATAATCAAAATTATTTTTTGTATTTGTACTTCGACCAGCTCTCCCAATTAAGTTTTTAAGTCCAAGAACCCGATCCTCTTTAGTACCAGAAAAACGGACGTTTTCTACCCAAACTATATCAAAAGGCATATTTACCCCTTGCGCTAAAGTAGAAGTCGCAAAGCAGATTTTAGAAAAACCAAGATTAGTAAATTTTTCAATTAAAAAGCGCACTGCCAATGGTATTGAACCATGATGAATAACTACCCCTTTACGCATTAACTCTACAAGCTCAGAGTCCTTTCCTTTTGCGCCAATAAGTTCTTCTATCTCATCAATAATCTCATTTGCATCAGTGTTTACAATAGCAGAACAAAGTGCAATATAGTGCTCAAAAGTATCTTCAAAGCTCTTGTCGTAAATAGATGTCTTTGTGATGTAAATAAGGACACTACCACCACTGACCAATTTTTCTTGAACAACATCATATGGAAAATCGCACTTATTATTTTTTAGATGTGCATCTTTAATAAAAGGTGAAAAACATTCAAACTTGTTAGTTTTTTTATTAAAATTTAAATATATTTTTCCAACAGAATTCTGCTGATACCGCTCAAAGGCTGAATCTTTTTCAAAATCATGTTTTATTAGCTGTGCTTCAGGATTTTCAATAAATGGATGAGCGAAAACCTTTTTGGCTCCTGGGAATATCTTGGCACTCCTTCTAACAAAAGCGTCAAACGTTATCCCTCTAATTTTCTCTTCAGAAATCTGAGCTTCATCAAATAAGAACAATGACGGTTTATAGCTATCAGGTGACTTGAAAATTTCCGAAGCTCTTTCTGGCGTTACAATAAAGATTCTTCGTGATGTTTTATTTATATTTACGTCATCAACAAATTGAAGAATCAAAATATCTTTTTGATCTTTGACAATTTCTCTTACTGCTAAAATATACTCAGCTATTAAAGCTCTAGATGGTACAACAATAATAATGTCGCCACTTTCCTGTTTGATTAACTCTCTAAAAAGAAATGACTTCCCTGCACTTGTAGGAGCAGAAAATGAAAAATATTTATTAGCAATTATTTTTTTTCTGATACTAGCTTGCACAGGTGTAAAGCTTTGCCCCGTTTCACTTTGAATTGCTTGAGAGAAAATAGAGTATGAAAAACTTAATAAATCTTCCGGCTCGTCTGTTTTATAAAACAAACCTAACAGGTACATTAGTTGTTTTTCTTCCTTTTCAAAGTTATCTGGATGAAAACGTTTTAAATAAGATAATGTTTCAAGATCTTGTTGATCAATAGGTCCCATTTCATGAAGTTTTGCAAATAAAGTTGTAAAAATAGCATCAGGGGATTCAAGGTTGATTAAGTCATTAGGCTTCATGCTTTCACCCCTATGATGTATAGCTCATCACAGCTCTTACTTAGCTTCTGCACATTCTCATTATTTAATGTGTTTTTTAAAATTTGCTTATAGTTATCGCTATTAATAGAAAACGCTACAATGCACCCTCGCTTTCTTTTTATTAAATTATCAATAGCGGTACTACTTCCAAAATTAATTAAATGGACCGCATCAACACCGTCTTTTCCTTCCTTTAAAAATCTAACAACCTGTTCTGCGGATGTAGTATAGGAATTACCTGAACTAGTATATTTAGCCTCACCAAAAGAGAACTTATCATTTGGACTTAAGGTGTGAAAATCGAAACCATGATTATTGGATGTTTTTTCTTTCCAAAGCTCTGATAAAGGAAGAACACTATGATTGTAGACTTGATTTAAGCACTCCCCAGAACTCATTGATATCATAAACTCACCAAAATCTTTGGTAACTTTATTATTAACAGAGGTAAATATATGAACTAGTTTAGCAATAGTCTTGTGTGTAACTATTGTATAGGATGCTTGAGCCACAGGGCTGAGTTTTTGAATCCAAGAGGTGTTAGATATTTCATTCAATAAATCATGCGCTCGTCTATTCACATCTATTATTTGAATCGAAAATAGATATGTATCCGCGACTGCATCTACAGGTAAGTCACTTGCTTGTACTTTTTCTTGATAAGTTATTTTCACTTAAAATCCATTTTAGAAAACTTCAAATAAAAGCACCTAGGTATTTATTGAAGAAAGCATTTATATGTTACTAACATCTCATATTTTCAGTTACTTAGAAATATTTATATTTACATTTGTTGATTTAAAACTACTTATTTAAAATGTAATATATAAAATAGTGATGATGATACATCAGACTGATAATTAATACTTTTCCACTTTCATCTAATAATCAAAAGCCGAAATTAACTTAGATTTATTTCTATTTTCACGCATAGCTAAAATTTGGTTTAACTTGAGAGAGTTGATCCTCATAAGCAGAAATTCAGCACATGATACTTCAGTAACAATAGGTGAATTAGATGTTTCAAATAGATCTCCTTCTTTAGTTAAAAAAACATTCCCTCCGCACAATTCAAGCTCTAAAGTTATTAGGGATTTTCCAACTTGAAATCGATTCGTATTGTCATGAATCACTTTGCCTGTAAGAAATTTTATATCAGATTGCTTTTCACGACTTACACTATCTAGTACTGATATCAAAACACCATCATATAAATATGTTCTTTCCATAATCATTACCTCTAAACCGTATTTATTTTAATTAAAAATATATAATTTCGTTTATATTAACCAATACACTTAGTCCCTAATTTGGGGACACGATAACATGTCACTATTATGGGGACAATGATAAAATCAATAAACACTGAAAAACACCAAAAGCTACTAGATTGGCTGAAGAAAGGGAGACTTAATAAAAGCCTCTCTGTGCGAGAACTCGCCTTGATAATAGATGAGCCTTTTCAATTTATTAGCAAAATTGAAACAGCCCAAAGAAAGCTAAGCATTCACGAATACGTACAATATTGTGAGGCTTTAAACTTAGATCCCGTTGAAGGATTAAAAATACTAGCCCAAAGACAATGAGATAAACTTAGTAAAGGATAATTTAAATAACTATCAAATAATTAAGCATTGCTAAGACATCTACACATTCTACGATTAGGCCAACAAAACTCTGGAGAGAATATGGAAATTTTCACACGATTTAATAGAAAAAACATTCAAGATAGACAAATAGATACTCTTATTGGATTAAGCAAGGGCTTAGTTGCTGATGGTAATGTAAACCAAAGCGAAGCTGAATTTCTTTTAACATGGTTAATCCAAAACCAGCAAAATTCAGAAAATCCAATAATAGATAACCTACTTCAAAAAGTGGCAATTATGCTTGAAGATGGTGTATTAGATTCAGATGAATCAGAAGAGTTAAAAAATATCTTACAAGCTATTTCAGGTGAAAGTTCTGAAATTGGAGAATTAGCTAAAACCACCTCATTACCAATAGATGCTCCTTTACCTAAAATAGACTTTGATGGTGCATCCTTTTTGTTTACTGGCACATGTGCATTTGGCACCCGAAAAGATTGCCAGGCAGCAATAGACGAGCTTGGTGGTGTTAATGCAAACAGTGTTACTAAAACACTTAATTATCTTGTACTTGGTACTTATGTAACTGATAGCTGGGCACATGAAACATTCGGACGTAAAATTGAAAAAGCAATTGAATACAGAGATAGCGGTATGCCATTAATAATCATCACTGAAGAGCATTGGGCAAATGAGGCTGGAGTCTAATTAGTTTAGTGAACAATTAACAGTTGCTATAGTTAAATCCTTATCAATCTATGCACAAGGATACTTACTCTATATTGATATTTTGTGTAAGTTACCGTCAATAAAAGTTGAATAAATATTCCTGCATTGAATATTTATTCAATCAACAAATCTTACCTAATATCGATAAATTCAATTTGAATGTAACAATATTCACATAGAATCGCATTACAAGCTCGGTTTAACGTTAAAATTAATAAAACCACTTTAAACTCACAAAAACAAACACGTAAGCAACTGAATAATGAGAAAATACAACAAGATTAATTACAGAGCTAACAGCGTCAAAACGAAGAGTATAAGACACTGAAAAATAGAGATTAAATTATTTAAATCATAATTATACACATCCGAACAATAAATAAAAAACTACTTTGAACGAATAAAAACCCAACGTGAATTCCTTATAAATAAGAACGAAAAATATATTTATTTTCCGGTAACTAATTATGCTGGAAAAACAGCAATAGAATAATTATTTAAAGTCAGTTAAAAGCTCATTGCTGCCGTTGACCTTTAATTTTTTATGTTAACTTTGAGTCGTGTTTAGTAATAAACAGACTTATCTCATGTCAAGCCGTTTACCTAACGTGGACCTAGATATTTTAAGATTCTAAATAAAAAAGCCCAATATATAAATTGAGCTTTTTTGTAGTAATAACATGAATATCTAATCTAAATTGCTAATTTTAGTTAGTGCTATCAAATAAATTATCCTTTACCTACAGTCTTAAGATCTAATTGCCTTTGTCTTTTGGTTGATATTCCTAATAAATTCTCTAACTTTTGCTTAGTTTGATATTCAACAGGAAACATATAGGTATGCTGAACAACAATTTCTTTTAATATTCTAGTGCAAACACTGTTATTTTTTAATTTAAAGGCCGTTTTGGATATCTCATCTGTATCTAACTTTCTATTGAATTGTAGATCAATAGATTGACGTATTAAAGTCAGTGCTGGAGAATTAGAATCTTCTTCTAATGCTTTATATATTTCAAATGCTTCCTTAGAGCCAACAGAGGATGCAATTTTCTTAATTACGGAGCTAACAACACCATAGATCAGATGATAATACATCTTCTTTGCATGGTCGTTAATTTCGGCATCAGATATAGTAGGTGACTCTTCAATAAGGTTTTTAACAACATTAACAATTTCCACTTTAGTAGCATCAGAAATGGAAATAAAATAATCTAAGAACCTAAGTCCTGTTGCTGTACCATTTTGAGCCAAATCATAGAGAGTATCTCTAGTAAGAGATGCATGTCGATTTTTAATAATTTGGCCTGCAACATCCATCCCTTTAAAAGTCTTATTAATACTAGCAAGAATGTCTTTTGGAACATGATCATCTTCAACACTGGAGATTTCACTTGAATTAGCTATTTCAAATCTGTCAATTTCATCTTTTCTCTGATTTCTTAATGCTCTTACTTTTTCTACTTCTTTTGTTTCCATAACTATATCGGGAATTTGGCCAATAAAATCGTCCATAAAAGATAGCTCTTCTTTAGTGAGCATAGCTTCTGTTTGTGTAGAAAATAAAGTACTTAAAACTGAAGATACATTTTCAGTTACCCAAGGTTCTTTTGAGTGATGAGTAATAAAAACGACAATGTTTGCAAAATCTTCACGATGCAATCCATTTAATATCTCGCTAAAAACGTTTCGAATTGCCTCATCATTTGAATACCCTTCTGCAATTTTCCTTGCGGAGAAAAAATAATATATATAAGGATAAGAAAAAGAAAAAAGACCATCCCTTTCTTTTAGTATTTGAGCTGAAGTTAGTATTGAAACTAAATGACTCGGATCAACGGGTAAAAATATTTTATTATATGACTTGCCAAATTCTTCAAGTTTATGTTGATTCAATGGCCCTTTATTATTAAATATGCTCCATGCAAGTTCTGTTAAAAAGTTTAAACATTTAGATGTTTCACTATCATCTTTTACATTTGCTTTTTCTAAATGTTGATAAATTAACTTCTGATAGCAATGCCCATGAGAAGTCATTTCTAAATTATGACCTTCATTCGTCTCCAATATTTGCATAAGCATTAAAATATTGACTGGCTTAGCTGGCATTATGTTTTTTCTAATTATGGAGTTCAGGTAAACGGTAACTTCTTCACATCTTTTATATAAATCATGTTCGTTTATTGTTTCTTCAACACCAAGAGATAACCATTTTTTCGCCATTTCCTCTCTTTTAACATGCCCTAAATTTTGAATCTCTATAGAGTGGTACTCAGAAAGGTGGTTTGATTCAGAAGACATAAAAGCATATGAGTCATGAGCTGTTATCACTACGCAATTAAACATCGACTCTATATTTACGAAGAAATGATCAAGGGCTTTATTATTTAGTTTAATCTTATCCAAATTATCCAATAGCAATATTTTTTCTGGATATTCAATGTACTGTTCAAAACTTAAATTATCATATTGTTCTTCAATAGCTTTTTTTAAATATTTAGACAAATCTGATTTATTTACATTTGCTTTAAAAATATCAATATAAACAGGCAATACACTATTTTTTAATGAATTTTTATATTTATTTTTAAGTAGCGTTGTTTTCCCTTGTTGCTCTTCTCCTAGTAAAAAATAATAACCTTTTGATTCTAAGTGCTTTTCTGAATTCACATATTTAATTTCATCTTCATTTACATCAGATGTAACCATTAGGTCTGGAGTTACATAAATATGGCTTAGAAGTACATTATCTACTTTTCTATGTGAATATGAGAGTTCTGTATCATCTAGCCAATTTAATGTTTTTTCGTTAGCAGAAATGAAGGTCGTTAGGTCAAGCTGCTTATTAAGTTCTTTTTTTTTTGGTTTGAAATCAGCTAGCACCTTTGCCAATTGTTCCACTACAAATTTCCATGCAGTATCAGTATCATCCCATAACTTTACTGCTTTACCGTCTTTTGGGAGACCTTGAAAACCGCCAAATGGAGTGTTTGTCCATACGCAGTCTCTAACAGCAATTGGTATTAACCTGGCAGTTCCTTCTTCTTCTTTTTCAAATGCTCTTTTTGCTTCAACTTCAAAACAATACTCTGAGGCTAAAAAGCTTGGTGTAATGAGAAATAAAATCATATCCGCATCTTCCAAGTTTTGATCTATTTCATCTTTCCATTTATCACCAGCGTTAATGTCTCTATCATTCCAAATGGAGATATCACCATTGCGTTTTAAAGATGATAAATGCTCAACCAAGTCTTCTTTGAATGCTTCATCTTTATGGCAGTAGCTAATAAATATTTTTTTACTCAAGGGAATATCCTTATAGGTTAATCTTAATTAAATAGTCTCATTCTAGAGCAGTACAAGCAATATTAAAAAATTAATAAAATCAATACATCACGGACAAATCATGAATATTTACCAAAATAAATGATTTTTCAGAAGCAGCAGAGCATCAATGAGGTCAGAGTAATTGATTTCAGCAAGTGATATCAATTCCTGATACTTTAAGTCATTTTAATGTAATTACCTCAACGGCAGCTTTGGTGGCTTTGTTGATTATCAATATGAAGGTAACTCAACGTCTTATGAACACTAAATACACCTAAAAAACCTGTTGATTTTAATGTCCGCTTTCGTAGCTGTCAGTGATAGTCCCTCTCAGAATGTTAACGGGATTTCCGAGGCGATAAGGACTATTTTTCCAGAGAGCGAAGTTCAACCATCAATCGTTCATCAAATACTAAATTCATTGAAGTATGTTGCCTCTTAAAATCAACACTGTTAAATATTGATTTTAAACATAGTCATACCTTGAGATGGTATTATCATAAGCATATAAAATACCTTATGAATAAATTTAGGAAGGATTCTTTTGTCAAAAAATAAAATATCAGGCTTTGTTACTTATTGTGAGAATGAACTAGGTAAAGAAACATGGATTCCTCTATTTAGAAACCTCGATTCTGATGATAAAACGGTTGATGGTTCGCAATACTCTTGTTTATCTCCAATAGTCGGAAGGGAAGTTTATATGGACTCTTACGGGTGGGATTTATCATACGGTAGCGGTTGTCCTTCAATAATAACGTGTGGTGATGATGTAAGTTATGAAGAACATACATCTGAATTTTTACCGTTGGTTTATGTTCGAGACTTTATAGGAAGAAATAAAAAGTGTAATGAACTTCTTCAAGAATTAGTATTGTACTTGAGATTGTACAATGACACTAAAAACTCTAAATATGTGATTGATGATGATAATGGAAAAGAGATTGAAGTAATTCGATATTCAAAAAAAGAAATTGTAATTAGAGCTTCATTCTTAAAAGCATTCATGGCAGCCAAACAAATGAATTTACTTTTGTTTTTTGAAAGCACTTTTCATTTTAACGAAAATTTTGATAACGAAGAAATAATTAAAAAAGACAGTATTAGATACGATAAATATTCCAATGACTCATATGTAAAAGGTTATAAGAACTTTACAAGAGTGGTAGGTAAAAAATTAATAGAGTGCCTAGGTTTAACAGAGCAAAATGCATCACCTGTTAGTTTAGAAGAAGACTATGAAGAATTTATCATTAAAGGAGATGAGCACGATTCAAAATCTCATTCGTGTGATCCATCTATTCTAGCTGATTATTTTGGTGGTAACCCCGATTCGCCATACTATTTAACTCAAGTATTTTTTAGTAAAGATGTTCTACAAAGATACTTTAATGCATCTACAGAATATGAAGTTTCAGATAGCATGATTTATAAAATTGGATATTGGCAGTTAAGAATTGATAATAATTCAAAAGATCATGTTTGTGTCTTTTTAGGTGATTTAGGAAAGGACTTACCCCATTCGGAACAAAAATATTGGAAATGCTTCAATATTGGGGCAGAAGATAAAAAGATGAGCAAAACATACTTTGAAAGGAGTATGTTAGGGCAATGGTCAAATCCTGAAAGCCCCGACTTAATCTTTAAGAGCGTGTTTGAAAGATTTCAAAATGAATGGTTTGAAAAATTCGGTTGGTATTTATTCTTACCTTTAACGGACTCTGATAAACATTGTTTTAATACATTACATTGCTTAACCAAAAATGAACAATCTGAATTTGATTCACAAGTTTTATCACTTGTTAAAATCACAATCGACTCGATAAATGTGAAAGGTATAAAAGTGGTTATGCCAAGTGATGAAACGAAATCTATGAAGTTGTTTTCTGCATTTATTAAAACAAAAGAGATAGATTTTGATGCTGCTAGGTTCTTGGGAGGGCTTCAAGGGGTTCGTTCTTCGGGAGTAGCACATAGACGAGGTAAAACGTATGAAAAGACTATTAACCGCCTTGAGATTGACGATAACGACCTAATAACTGCATTCGATAAGATTTTAGAGCAAATGACAGAGCTTATTAACTCTCTTACAAAGATATTAGAATAATAATTAATGTAAAACATGATGGTGTCAAAGAATTTAAATTGAATCGGAACTAATACAAGCTGTATTTTTTTGACAGCTTGATTTTAAATCCCTATTATCGCTATGGTGGCAAAGCGGACTATTTATGGTGATAAATTCAAACTAAAATTAAGACATATTGTGGCAAAAGTGCTCATGTTAGAGGCCAATCTCAGTTTTCGATTGAGAGCCTCAAACATTATGTTTAATTAATCATTTATTAATGATAAATACTCTTCTTCAGAAAGAACCTTAACACCTTTATCCCTAGCTGCATTTAACTTGTTTTCACCAACTTTTTCACCTGTGATCAGAAAGTCTGTTTTACCTGAAACTGATTTTCCAACCTTCGCCCCAAGTAATTTAGCTTGTTTTTCCATATCTCCTCTTGCGCCTTGTGTCATCGCCCCAGTAAAGACAACAATTTTACCTGCAATTGGCGAGTTACTATCTAGCTGATCTGATTTCTTTGGAGTTACAGTTAAATTAAAGTGTAATGAATATATCTTTTGAAAAACATCCTTAATTGATGACAAACCTTTTACAAGTTGGATTGCTGTTTTCTTCGCAAAACCATCTATCTTCACTAATTCTTTAGTGTCTAAATCAAAAATACTTTCAATCGAATGATGTTCGAGTAAATTTTCCGCAACTCCAAGGCCCAAACGATTCAATCCGAAAGCAGCTAAAAATCTCCAATCTTCTATTTCGACTGTACGGCTTCTAGTTAGAGCATCCTGTAGGTTCTTAACTGTTTTTTCTTTATAACCTAATTCAGAAAGTTTAATTGAATTATTTTCCAATAAATAAACATCATAAATTGTTGATACACCGTGCTTATTTAAGTTAGATATTGTTGCGGTTCCAAAACCATCATTGTTACCCAAAGTATCAAAGAAATGAATTATGCTCTTTTCTATTTGGTCTTTACAGGCTGAAGTATTAAGACAATAAAGACTATCATCAACCCATTTTAAATCTTCATTACAACATGGGCATACATCTGGAATATCAGCATTAGCTGATTCAATTACTTTCTCTATTTTAGGGATCACTAAACCTGATCTGACTATTTCAAGAATAGCACCTTTCCCAATTTTTTTATCTCTAACCATTCCATAATGATGCGCTGTAACTCTACTTATCTCTGCACCTGATAATTTGGTTGGATTGATTCGAACAACTGGTGTCAACTTCCCATTCCTTGAAGTCTGAGGTATCACTTCCAAGACTTCTACCTGAGCCTTTTCATCATTAGATTTAAGTGCTATTTGCCAACGGTGGTGCTTTCTTGTAGCGCCCATTTTCTCTTTGATTTTTTGATTTTTACACTCTAAAACAACACCATCTACATCGTAATCACAACTTGCTAATATATTTTGAGTTATTGCATCAAAATCACTACGAAGATCTGATATTTTACCTTCCCAGTTTTCTAACTTTGAGAAAGGATAAAATACGGCAGCGCCCTCATTCATAGCTTTCTGGACTCTTTTATCTATATTCTTTTCTGCTATTATCGATGCTTGAATGTTTCTTGAGTTTTCAAAGTACTTTGATAAATTGGATTCAAAGTAATCCTTTGAAATAACAATTTCACCCGCACCAAGGCCCCTTTGAGCACTTTTTGCAACCTGTAATCCCCTTTCAAATGCAAATGATATATCTCTTCCTCTAACTCCATTACCTCTTGTATATAAAGTACTTCCATCATCGTACCCAGCATAACCATCTAGTTTTGGAGTAATTCTAATTTCGATATCTAGTTCGCTAATATCAACCATATTGCCAGTTTTTATTACATTATCTAACCACTTATTAATCGATTTAAACGTATAAGCTTTTTGTGTTGATAACATTCTTTGTGGTAATTCAACTGTTTTGCCTTCAAGTACATCTTCTGATTCTACATTAGTCAAATATGGGTGGTATTCACCTAATTCATTACTCTCTTTAAATATTTCCTGAAATCCATCATAAACACGATCATTGATAAGTTCGTGTTTTGCTCTGTAGCATGCATTAGTGATTTCAAGAATTTCTAATTGGAACTCTTCATTCAAAGATTTGAACTCAACAATTCCTTCCAACACTTCTATTAACAAAGATAGATGTAGCTTTTCGTGCTTCTTTGAAAATATTTCTTTTTGTATTTCATTTAACATATTCGTTTTACCCAAGACATAAGATTTAGTTTCTCAATAATTAGTAATTGCTCTTTATTGAATTTTACATTTAACATGAAGAGTCCTTATTAATGAGTTAAACTAGAGTTTAAGCTTGTTGCTCTATTTGACAAATATTTGCTCATACCTGTGAACATGACATTCACATCACCGGCACGGCGGATAACCACGAAATCATTCACTTTCAGCCCTAATCGGGTTATTTCATCTTGGTTATGTAATGTGGCATTAGACACTGTTACGCCTCCAACAAATACCGGTTTCAAACGTGCTACGGGAGTAATCGCGCCAGTACGCCCTACTTGAAACTCGACATCTTCAACACAGGTTAATTCTTCTTCCGCAGGGAATTTATAAGCAATAGCCCAACGTGGGGCACGTGCGACAAACCCTAAACGTTTCTGCAAAGAGATTTCATCAACTTTTAATACAGTGCCATCAATTTCATAACTCAAGGCACTACGCTTTGCTAAGATATCTTGATAAAACGCATCACAGGCTTGCTCACTTTCAAGTAAGCGTACTTCTGGACACATAGGCAACCCCAACCTTTTAAGCTGACATAGTCTTTCATGATGAGAGTTAGCAAAAAAGTCATTGGTTAAATCGGTACTTTCAGCGCCTCCATCAGACAGTTTCCCTACAAATCCAAGGCTATAAGCGTAAAAAGCTAAATTACGTTTAGCGGTGATTTTAGAATCAAGTTGTCGTAAACTTCCCGCCGCTGCATTACGTGGATTTGCAAAACCTTTCTCGCCACGTTTTTTAGCCAATGTATTTAATGCGTCAAAACTTGCCTTAGGCATAAAAACTTCACCGCGGACTTCAACGATATCAGGAAAATCTTTACCTGGTGTGCCCATTAACTTAAGCGGAATAGATTTTATTGTACGAATGTTAGTCGTAATATTCTCCCCTACACTACCATCGCCACGTGTAGCCGCTTGTATTAACTGCCCGTGCTCATAACGTAAACTCACTGCTAAACCGTCTAATTTAGGCTCGGCACAAAAGACTATCGCTTGATTGTCATTTAACCTATCTTTTACGCGTTTAACAAATGCGTGAAAATCATCTAAAGAAAAAACATTATCAAGAGAAAGCATCGGCAGCTGATGAGTTACTTGAGTGAAAGATTTTAATGCCTGACCGCCAACTTTTTGGCTAGGTGAGTCAATAGTCTTAAGCTCAGGATTAGTCTTTTCTAAATCGATTAATGCTGTCATTAATCGGTCATATTCTGCATCAGGCACACTAGGTTGGTCTAATACATAATATTCATGATTATATTGATTAAGCTGCTGTTGCAGTTGGCTAATTTTCTTTTCGACATTCGACATAAAAATGATTCACTAAAGTTTAATAATTTATATAGGTCACTTCTATTAGTTTTAATAGAAGCTGACACAAAGAGATGATTGGTAACGGGTATAAAATAGAAAACGGGCTTTAAAGCCCGTTGTAACATTCAAGTATTGCAATAATCGTGACTATTTACTCCACAAGCGCAATGCGACTTTTTCGATCAAATTCTCGTATTTTACTGAGATAATGTTGCTCGGTTTGTTTAGTCATTACATTGCGTTTATCATCAAGAACTTGTGCATTAAACTCTTGAGCTAATTGTTTTGCTGCATTAAGCATTTGTTCAAACACAGAAAAAGGGTCACCCGCATTTGGTAATGTCATAAATAAACTAACACCGCGTGTTGCAAAATTTTCCATGTTATCTAAATCAAATGAACCTGGGTTCATAATATTTGCCAAACTAAAAGTTACTTTACCTTTGCCTGCATTATCTTCGTGACGATGAAAAATATTCATTTCACCATATTTTAAGCCAAGTGTAAGCAAGCTAGGTAAGAGCGCTGCACCAAGCATTTGCTGATTAGCCGGCATTACTACTGATAAAATAATGACCTGTGGTTCTAATTGAGTTTTGATTTTTTTAGGTGCGGCAGCTTGTTCACTCATCTGGTTATCAAAATCAATTTCAATTTGGTCACGTTTAAGTGTAGCTTTTGATGGTGTTTTGCTAACTTTATTAATTGGCGTGCGAGCAGGTTTGGCTTGCGTAACAGGCTGTTCATATAAAGGTTCAATATGAACTGCTTTTGGCTTTGTCGGTTTCTTCTTGACCTTTTCAACAGCTGGAGCAGGAGTTAACTCGTCACCTAATTCACCTTTAGAAAATTGGCCACTATTGTCTTCTTTGAACCAGTCATCTTCAAGACTGCTATCTAATTCTTGAATCGAATTATTATCAAGTTCTTCCTGTTTAGCTTTCGAGGTCTGCCCCGCGAGATCGCCTAAAACATCATTTTTTATTATGATCTGGCTTTTAGATAGATCATCGGGCAGTTGAATACCTTCAGTTATAAAATGCTCAGTGACGGCCTCATTTTCAAGGTTTATTTTGTCATTTTCTGCACTTGGTTTAACTTTAACTTGCCCAACACCATCTTGATCAAAACCTTTTCGGTCAAAATCTCGCGTTATAGGATCGGCTTTGTCCTTCGATGTTTTTAGTTTATAGGGATTTTTTTGTTTTCTTAATGTCCATAAGCCATGAATAAATATTGCGGTAATGACAATGGCACTGAGTATAATTAAGACGTTTCTGAAGTTATCTTCCATTTTCGAGCCTATTTACTTTCTTGATTACTGTTTTTCATGCGATTCTTATCGCGATATATTAACAGAAAACTTTATCAGAAATTAGAGATATTTGTAACAAGTAAATGTTGTAAAAGTATGAAAGAAGCTTTTATACTCACGCGATGAATATCAGTCACTTAGGAATACTCTACGCTCATGCCACATTCAGCTAAAAAAACTAAATTTCCGCCCATTGATCACAGCGGCGCCAGCTACTTTTTCAAAGGGTTTAGTCTAATAAGACAAAAAGGTATACGTCGTTTTGTTTTCATTCCTTTAGCAATCAATGCCCTATTATTCAGCTTTGCCTTTTATTTTGTTTACTCAGAATTGAATACTTATATGGAAAATGTAATGGCTTGGTTACCAAGTTGGCTTGATTGGTTGAGTGTTATATTATGGCCTTTAGCTGTGATCACCATTTTAGTTATTTTTTCATTTCTTTTTAGTACAGTGGCCAATTGGCTAGCGGCTCCCTTTAATGGCTTATTGTCTGAAAAAATGGAAGCTCTTTTGTCTGGTAATGAAGCTCCAAAAGGCAGCATGCTTGATATTGTAAAAGATATACCAAGAACGCTCAGTAGAGAGTGGCAAAAACTCGCTTATTATGTACCCCGTGCCATTGGTTTTTTTATTATCATGTGGCTATTACCGGTTGTAGGGCAAGTACTTTGGTTTTTATTTATAGCTTGGATGATGGCAATACAATACAAAGATTACCCGTTTGATAATCACAAAGTTCCATTTGCAAAGATGAAAGAAGTTTTAAAACAAAACCAAGGCATTAGTTATAGCTTTGGTATTACTGTCGCTGTATTTTCTATGATCCCCATCATTAATCTGGTTGTAATGCCTGTTGCCATTTGTGGTGCGACAGCATTATGGGTTGATCATTATCAAGACAAAGTCTAAAAGGCTTAGTCTCGATACTAAAGCGCGACGATAGAGATGAGCCATAAAGTACTGCCTAACTAACGATTTTTAATGATATTTGTAAGGCTATTATCGCGTTAGTGCTAAAAATCGTATATATTTAAAATTATATAAAAACATAAACTTGAACGGAAGTGACTTAAATGAGAGTAAAACAAGCTGTTAAGCATTTTACATTACTTAGTATGATAGCAGTTGGTCTAAGTGCTTGCTCGTCGACGCAAGACATTGAAGAGCAGCCTACTCAAGCCCCTGTCATTGTGGCAGAGCCGGTCATTGAAGAAATAGAAGAAGAAGTCGTCAGTAAGGTAATCAATAATGGTGTTATTGATATTCCAATCTTGGATAATGCTCAAGTTTTTGCTGAATTCACTGATAAATTACCTGCTGTCATTAACTATTTCACCCAATCAAGCGAAGCGCAAGTAATCGATTTTTATCAACAAGCATTCGGTGAGCCCTACTCACAAGAGCTTAAACGCGACAGATTAACGCTACAATACCAAGAGGGTAAAGAAATAATGCGCGTAGTTATTTCTCAGCAAAACAAAAAACGTCAAGTTGATGTTATTATTGAAAATAAAAATTAATAATAGTAAAAAGGGGCTCAATGTTTTCACATTGAGCCCCTTTTTCTGTCTCGAGATATTAGTATCTTATTTCAATACACCGTCTACGGTACCTTGGGCTAAACCATGGTAACCTGGACGAGCTTGTTTATACACCTCAACTGCCCACGCTTTGCTTTCTGCATTTTTGGCAAGCTCTTTATATAACGGCACTATCAATTTACGACGACCGATGCTTTTTAGGTACTTAGCCATTGCAGGATAAACCTCTTTGTAATCAGCACGCACTGATAATAGGTACCAAGCATGAGCAATCTCAGCATTACTGCTATTGGTTAAGTCGAAAGCTTTATCCAAATTCACCATACGCTGGTGATCTAAATCTACAGGTAAGTTATTAATAAAGTGCAACCATTCGTGTAATGTCCACTGAGCGGTAGGTAACTGTTCTAACGTTAACTCATCAGTTACTAATTGGTTAATTTGCTTATCGATAACTTTAAAGGCATTTGAAGTAGGCTGCGGCGCATAACTCGGCAAGCCTGCTTTGAAAATCCACTCATTGATTTCATTATCACTAACAATATTAGGGTATTTATCAGTTAAGTTAGCTTTTAAATATTTAACAAAGTTATCCGTACCTAAACTTTGAAATGCATGGCTATCGAAATATTCTAACACGAATGCATCAAAACGCTCACGACCAAACTTTTCTTCTAAGTACATCAAAAATAACTGCCCTTTAACATAAGGTACACCAGAGAAGGCATCATCAGGATCTCGACCTTTTAAATCGATGTATAGCTGAGTATCACTTGCATCAAGTTCGAGTATTTCTGCATTTAGATCTTGTGCGCCCAATGCTTGTTCCATTACTGCGCGGTCCGTACCAAAAACGGCTTCCATAATACGGTTTTCAACATAACTGGTAAAACCTTCGTTTAACCATAAATCACGCCAGCTTTCATTAGTAACTAAGTTTCCTGACCATGAGTGAGCAAGCTCATGAGCAATTAGGTTAACTAAACTTTTGTCACCCGCAACAACGGTTGGTGTGATAAATGAAAGACGTGGATTTTCCATACCACCAAAAGGAAAACTAGGAGGTAACATCAATAAGTCGTAACGACCCCAACGATATTTGCCATACATTTGTTCAGCTTTATCAATCATGGCTTGGGTATCATCAAATTCAGCAACAGCAGCATCTAAAATATAAGATTCAGCATAAATGCCTGTTTGATGGCTCATCGCTTTAAACTCAAGGTCACCCACTCCAATCGCAATTAAATAAGGTGGGATGGCTTGAGGCATTGAAAAGAAATAGTCGCCATCGCGCTCAGTACCCGGTTCGTTATTCGCGCTCATTACCGCCAATAAATCTTTATCGGTAGTTATACGTGCAGTATAAGTCACTCGAACACTTGGTGTATCTTGGATAGGTATCCAAGAACGGGCATGGATTGCTTGGTTTTGACTAAATAGAAAGGGTTTTTCTTTACCAGCAGTTTGTTCAGCTGACAACCATTGTAACCCTGTCGCTTTTTCTGTTGAGTTATAATATACACGAACTTTTTTAGCATTTAATGGTGTATTAATGGTTAGCTTGCTACCTAACACGTCATCGCGTTTAGCTAAATCATAGTTCACCTTTACCCACTGGCCTTGGCTATTTTTTGCCATCACGCGGTGAATAACAAGATCACGTGTATCTAAGATTAATGGCGCTTTATTATCAGTAAACCAATCAAGTGATAACTCTGCAAAACCAGATAACGATTTTTTATCAAAATCAACATTAAGATCAAGATACACATGAGTTGCTTTGACTTGGTCATAATTAGCGTAAGTATACGCATCAGTTAACTTTGACACGTTTGCGTGTTGATGAGTGGCCCCTTCATGGGCCCATGTAACTGGCGCTATAGACACAGTAAAAGTGCTGAGTAAAAAGCAAAGTTTTGAAAAATGTTTCATGACATTTTATACCTTAAAATTAAAAAGTCGTCCCCAAACAGGGCTCAGACAAAAACAGGCCTGTAGATTACTGCGAATCTACAGGCCTGTTCAATATTTTACTTTATATTTTTTACGCGCTCTATTGAGATAGTAGCAAGTATTATTTACAGTACTTTAACAACACCTCAATATAGTAACTTGGGTAAAGTTATGGTTTCTGCATTTGAATGACCACTCTACGGTTTTTTCCTCTCCCTAGCGTGGTGTCATTGGAAGATATATGGCGCTTCTCACCATAACCTTTTGCTTCAATTCGGCTTACTTCAATGCCATTTTCTACAAAATAATCTCTGATTTTAGCGGCGCGGCGTTCTGATAATTTTAAATTAGACCAACGACCACCATAACTATCAGAATAAGCATCAATCAACACCAACTCTAACTCTGGATCTAAACTCAAATATTGACGGATCATCTCGATACGTCTTTGTGATGCTTTAGTGAATTTATCACTACTTGATTGATAGTTAAGTACGGTATAAGCAATATCATCAAAACTATAATTCAATAAATTTCCAACACAACCAACAAAATCTCTATAAGCTTTTTTAAAGCGAGCGGTTGAAAGACCAACAGATATTTTATCTTGTTCGCTATACCAGTCATTATAATAAAAGGTAGGACTCATGCCCTGCTCTAATTCACTTAACATAGTCCAAGCAACTTTTTTCGGCAGACTAGGGTTAAACTGTTTATGTAACTTCATATTCGCTAAGGTACGAGAACCAGTACCTGGCTGCCAATTAGGGGCAACACTGCGAACTTCGGCTAAAGAGTAGTTATCCGGTAACAGCATCATATCTAACTCAAATTCCATATTAAGCTTTCGGCTGGCTTTTGCTGAAAATCGAGCTTCGCCATAGCGAGGGATTTGGTGTGATAATGTGCATTGTAGGCGTGAATCATCAGATAATTGCCATTTAGAGGTATGGATATCTGCGCTATATTGGCGTATGCCGGCTTTTACATCACTAGCTAGCAAACTAGTGACTAAACTAGCTATAACAAGAAAATAAGTACTCATTGATGTGACTATTTTTTTCATAATTATGCACAATATCGATAGCGGTAACAGGACTATTCACTTTTGCCTGTATTGGATATATAGGGTATCGCCCTAAACTCAGATAACTTTAGCATTTTATCGGTTAAAAATCGCTTTACAGAGTAAAAAAATCAATTTAATGACTGATAAGCCATCTTCATTGTCGTTTTTAAATAAACTTTCTGCGATAATAATCGGCATTATTTAAACCTATAATACTTAGTGACTAATGTCTGAATCAAGCTCTATAGATACCCAGCAAAAAAGCAATCCTAATTCTGAAAAAGTAAAAAGCAAATTTTCTCAAAGATTTCGCGGTTACTTTCCCGTTGTTATTGATGTTGAAACAGCCGGTTTTAATTCCCAAACAGATGCCTTACTTGAACTTGCAGCCTCAGTGTTACATTTAGATGAAGACACCGGTGATTTTTCTATCGATGAAACAATACAATTTAACATTGAGCCGTTTGAAGGTGCAAACCTTGAACCTAAAGCGTTGGAATTTACCGGTATAGACCCAACAAATCCGTTACGCGGTGCAGTTGATGAAGATGAAGCACTAAAAGATCTTTTTAAATTGGTTCGAAAGAAAATGAAAGTTGCAGGTTGTCAGCGAGCTATTATTGTTGCGCATAATGCAGCCTTTGATTTAGGCTTTTTAAATGCCGCTACCGAGCGCTGTAAGATTAAACGCAGCCCTTTTCATAGTTTTGTTAGTTTTGACACTACAACGCTTGCCGGTCTTGCGCTAGGGCAAACCGTTTTAGCAAAGGCATGTATCGCTGCAAAAATAGACTTTAACAATAGCGAAGCACATAGTGCTTTATATGATACTGAAAAAACAGCTGAACTATTTTGTCATATCGTTAATAAGTGGCGAGCATTAGGTGGTTGGCCGTTAGCTGTTGAAGAAACAGAAGTCTAACAACTAAACAACAAACTAAAATTTAGATATAAAAAAACCGCTTTCGCGGTTTTTTTTTGCATGTTAGTTAATCAACTTACGCGATTAACTAAAAAAGTCAGGAAAAATTATAACTTATCTGCATTATCAGTAAGGTAAGAAGCAACACCTTCTGGAGAAGCAGTCATACCTTTATCACCTTTGTTCCAACCAGCAGGACAAACTTCGCCATGGTCTTGGTGGAATTGAAGTGCGTCAACCATACGTATCATTTCATCAACATCACGACCTAGTGGTAAATCGTTAATTACTTGGTGACGTACGTTGCCTTCTTCATCAATTAAGAAAGAACCACGGAATGCAACACCAGCTTCTGGATGTTCAACATCGTATGCTTTACAAATTTCATGTTTAGTATCAGCAACTAAAGTGTATTGTACTGGACCAATACCACCGTCATTTACTGGAGTGTTACGCCATGCGTTATGTGAAAATTGTGAATCGATTGAAACACCAATAACTTCTACGCCACGGCTTTTGAATTCTTCCATACGGTGATCAAAAGCTAATAACTCTGATGGACAAACAAAAGTAAAATCTAAAGGATAGAAAAATACTACTGCTTTTTTACCGTTAATTGCTTCGCTTAATGTAAAGCTATCTACAATCTCACCGCTACCCAATACTGCTGCAGCAGTGAAGTCTGGTGCTTGACGACCAACTAATACGCTCATTTTATGCTCCATTTATCTTTATGTTAAAAAAGTTTAATTTTCTGCCAACAAAATTTGTGGCAGATAAATACTCGTTACCAATCAAAATTCATGGTTAAAGCTGAATTTAAAATGGTAACAGGTATATAAAATCAATTAGTTAAGTAATATTTATTATGCGTCTGCTGAACTATCTTCTGCTGATGCATTTTTTGCCGCGGCAGCTTTCACTAAGGTTTGTAATTCACCTTGTTGAAACATTTCCATAATAATATCACAGCCACCTACTAACTCGCCGTCAACCCATAATTGCGGGAAGGTTGGCCAATCAGCATATTTAGGTAATTCTGCACGAATATCAGGGTTCTGTAAAATATCAACATAAGCAAATTTTTCTTCACAAGAAATTAATGCTTGTGATGCTTGTGATGAAAAGCCACAGTTTGGTAATTTAGGAGACCCTTTCATATATAGCAAGATCGTATTTTCGCTAATTTGTTCTTTAATGCGCTCAATTGTATCCATAATACCCTCTCTTAATTAATACTTATTCTATTCTTTTGCACTCAGATACCTTACATATGGAGATAAAAAACAAATTATCAACTCTTTTCAATACAAGGTAATAGAATAAGTACTATTATATAAATAGCTTAGCTATTGATTTTAAAATATATAGCCTTGAAAGTAGCCTTCACAATACCTATATATAAATAATACTTGAGTATTTTACTCAAGTTTATATAAAAACACACCCATTTTTGGTTAAAAATTAGAATTACAATTAGGAGAGTATAATGTCCATTGAATTACCAGCATTACCTTACGAGCAAAACGCATTAGAACCGCACATTTCAGCAGAAACGTTATCATTCCATTACGGAAAGCATCACAATACTTATGTAGTTAAGCTTAATGGCTTAATTGGCGGAACTGAATTTGAAAATAAAAGCTTAGAAGAGATTGTTAAAACGTCTTCAGCTGGAATTTTTAATAATGCAGCACAAATATGGAATCATACTTTTTATTGGAATAGCTTAAGTCCAAACGCTGGTGGTGAACCATCAGGTGATTTATTAGTTGCAATCAATAGTAACTTTGGTTCTTTTGCTGAGTTTAAAGCTAAATTCACTGATAGTGCTATCAACAACTTCGGCTCTAGCTGGACTTGGTTAGTAAAGAATGCCGATGGCAGTTTAGCTATCGTTAATACTTCAAATGCAGCAACACCATTGACTGACGAAGGTGTTACGCCACTTATTACTGTAGATTTATGGGAACATGCTTACTACATTGATTACCGTAACGTAAGACCTGATTACCTTAACGGTTTTTGGGCATTAGCTAACTGGGATTTTGCTCAAGCTAACTTTAGCTCGTAAAGACAAAATTTATGCAGACTTAGCAAAGGTTTCTGATCTTTGTTAGGTCTTCTCTAAACAAAATATTCTACTTAACTGCAAAAACACTCCAGCGTCTTTCTCACTAGCAATATTCAAATGTACAAATCCACCAAAATCACTACTTGATCTAAACAGCTAAACATAAAAGTTCTCTAGCCAATTTATCATCTAGGATCATTTTTTGATTTATACGGGGAGAACGGCATATATTATTTACATTATATTTTCTGATTCTGAAAAACAATCTAAAAATAATTAATAGGTACGCTGAGGTAAATAGACTGAGCCACATTTAAATAAAAATCAACTTATGTATAAAAATTCAGTCTGAAACCCTATTAAACTGGGCTTAATGAAAAAAAACGAATAGTTATTCATTTTATTAATAACCTAACCCCTTAGCCCTCTTCGCATTAGTTTTTATAATGCGAAAGATGCATTTTTTTTAGTTTGTCGAAGTAAATAAAGACTATTATGATGGTTTTGTTTTCTGAGTTAGCGCAATGATGTTTTACTTCGTACTCTTACGGAGACATCATTAACTATGATTACTCCGAAATGATAGCTTACTATCTTTTCTCTCTGACATGTTTCTTGGAATGTAATTTCCTTATATCAACTTGATGTTATAGTTGGCCCGCACTTAGTTTGCGGGCTTTTTTTTGAGTTTTTTTTAGCGGATTAGCTTTTTATTGAAGTAGGATGAATCGCGGTAGTTATAACTGACCTAGCACTTGCGCAGGTTCTATTTTAGTCGCTCGCCATGCTGGATATAACGTTGCCAAAAGGCTCATAATGAGTGCGGTAATAATTGTGATATACACATCACTCGCATGAAGAACACTGGGTAAGTAGTTAATAAAGTACACATCGCCAGACAAGAAGGTAATTCCCATTAACTGCTCTAGCGTGCTAATAATATCGGTAAGGTTTAAAGCTAAATAAACACCGCACATAGCGCCTAACAAGCTGCCTACAACACCATTAACCAGACCTTGTGCAATAAAAGCCAGCATAATGGTACTTGAGCTTGCTCCCATAGTTTTTAAAATAGCGATATCACCTTGTTTTTCATTAACCGCCATAATAAGGGTTGAAACAATATTAAAACTAGCCACTCCGATAACTAACACCAAGACAATAAACATCACCATACGCACTAGTTGAATGTCATTAAATAAATGTCCTTGGGTTCGAGTCCAGTTATTAATATAAACATAGTGGTCGAAATTATAGGCGACCTGTCGGGCAATTTTAGGCGCAGAAAAAACATCAGTAACTTTTAAACGTATGCTTTGTGTTTCATTCTCTTTATATCCCATGACCTCACTGGCTAGCGTCAGAGGGATATAAGCTAACGTTTCATCTACTGTGCCACCAAATTTAAAAATACCAACCACTTCTACCTGACGGGTAATCGGCGCAGAAAACACTTGCTTAACATCATTGCTTCCCCCAGGTGGTGGTAACAATAGTTGTATTTTATCACCGAGTTCTACCGATAACTTTGTTGCCACACCACTACCAATAACAATGGTGTTTTCATTTAACTCACTAGCCATTAAAGCTTGCCACTCACCAGCAATAATATAATCATCAATGCTTGATACTTGCTTTTCAAGTTTCGCATCTACGCCACGAACCTCTACGGCCTTGAGCTTTAAACCGTGTTGTAGCATTCCTGTCATTTTAATAACTGGCGCAGCCGCAATGACTGACGATTCTATTTCTACTTTTTCAATACTTTTTGGCCAATCTTTTATTGGCTCATTAACGCTGACTAACTCAACATGCGGTACTATCGAAAGAAGTTTTTCAGATAGTTCTCGTTCAAAGCCATTCATAGCACTAAGAACTACAATAAGCACAGTGACACCTAAAGCTATACCGATAGTAGAAGAAGCTGAGATAAACGCCGAAAAACCATTCCCGTGTCGACCTCGGACATAACGCCAGCCTAAAAAAATACTTAACGGTTTAAACATGACGTTCATTTGCCTGAGATTCATTATCTTTAATGCTATTCGCAGGATCGGTGATACTTGAAGTAGGAGGTAATGCTTGCTCACTGTTATCCGAAAGTGGTCTTAGTTGCCCTTGAACTAACTTTACTTGCCTATCCATACGATTCGCTAAGACCAGATCATGAGTGACGATAACAAAACTTGTCTGGGCTGTTTTATTTAAACTACGAATCAATTGATAAATTTGTTCCGCTGTATCGCTATCTAAGTTACCGGTAGGCTCATCAGCTAACACTAAAGATGGCTTAGTCACCAATGCACGAGCTATTGCTACACGCTGACGCTCGCCGCCTGACAATTGTGAAGGTCGGTAATCAATTCGGTGAGACAAACCCACTTGGTCGAGCATTTCTTTAGCTGCTAACAATGCATCCTTTGGTTTTTCACCTCGGATCATTAATGGCATCGCTACATTTTCTTGAGCATTAAACTCCATCATCAAGTGATGAAATTGATAAATAAAGCCAATATGTTCATTTCTAAATTTGGCTCTTTCTTTATCAGACAACTGATGGATATCAATATTATTAATAAGCACCTTGCCTGAACTTGGCGAGTCTAATGCACCGGCAAGGTGTAAAAAGGTACTTTTTCCGCAGCCAGAGCTCCCAACTACCGCAAGTAACTCTCCTTTATCAACACTTAGTTCTAAGTCATTTAAGACCTTAGTTTCGATGTCACCTTGTATATATGACTTAGAAAGCTGACAACATTGTAATACTTTACTCATTAATTTTTGGCCTTATTCATTTCGTAATACCTGAGCTGGCTGAGTAGTCGAGGCTTGGTATGCAGGATAAAGTGTGGCAAGAAAGCTCATTGCGAGTGCAGATAAAATAATAGTAAGCACATCAAACCACTCAAGTTTTATTGGTAAGTCTTGCATACCAAAACCAAATAAATTAACCCCTACCACTAACAAGATACTGTTCAAATTTAGCGCTAATATCACGCCAAGAAGTCCACCTAAGCTAACTCCCCACAGGCCATTAACCATACCTTGAGTGATAAATATTTTTATAACCTCAATTCGCGCTAAACCTAATGTTTGCAATATGCCTATTTCAGCTTGTTTTTCAACAACAACCATCACTAACGCAGAAACAATATTAAATGCAGCCACAGCCACGATTAAACTTAACATTAACCACATCATATTTTTTTCCATTTTCACGGCTGAAAATAATGCTCCTTGGCTCTCATCCCAAGTACTAAAATTAATAGAATCGAGTGTTTTACTATGCTCTGTATTTTGTTGCTTCTGCTCAAGGTTTTTCACTACGGTTTTGGCATTAAATGCATCATCTAAATATAGGCGTAATTTATCAATACCATCACCCGTTCGCCTGAGTAATTTCGCACCATAGCGACTATCAACGTAAACCATGGCATCATCAACCTGTGAACCAATATGAAAAATACCCGCAACAGTAAAAACGCGTTGTACCGGAATGCGCCCCATCGGAGTAAAAACACTTTTATTAGGCAGTACTAAGCGAACCTCATCGCCAAGAGAAACCTGTAATTTATTGGCTAAAGATTGCCCTAAGACTAAAGAATAACTTTGTGTCGAGAGATTCTCCATACTACCAGCAACCATATGAGTACTTACGATATTTTTTTGTTCAAATTTAGGCATGATACCTTGAACTAAAACACCTTGAAGCCCTTTAGTTGATTGGATCAGAGCCTCACTCTCAAGAAAAGGTGTTACTCGCAGCACATTGGGTTGAGTCAGTAACTCTTCACGTAAGTTTTGCCAGGATTTCTCTTGGTCAGTACCCGTATCTATAGTGCTAAAGTCACTAACAATTACGTGGGGAACTATACCTAATATACGTTTCTTTAATTCGCCTTCAAAACCATTCATTACAGAAACAACGGTTATAAGCGCAGCCACCCCTAATAAAATACCAACAGTGGAAAAGAAAGTTATAAAAGAAACAAAGCCTGTATGGCTTTTACTACGACTATAGCGTAGCCCGATGAAGATACTAATAGGTTGAAACATTGAGGTATTTTTATTTTATCTGGTACTGATTTAGATTGTTCTGTAGCATAACACAGTCACTATCATTGTCTGAGATAAATAGCCGCTGAGATATTGTTAGTTACAATTCTCTACTATAAGTACTGCTATTGCATTAATTAATATGCTTTCAACTATTTATGAAAGCACTATCTTCTACACGGAAATAAATAACATGAGCACTCTTTCTCTCGATCAAAAATTAGCACAATATGATGAGTTTTTTGCCATTGAACATGAGTTCTCGGTAAATATCCTGCCTATTGATAATACTGACGACTGCAGTTATGACAAATTTATTTCCAGTATGCCTATGCCTTTCAAACTCGCTACTGATATGAGCACAATAGATCAATCAGCTTTACGATCATTACAAGGCATAGGTAACAGTGCTTCTCAGCTTGTTAGTTTTCTTAATCAACAATCAAAAAAAATTGACTTACTTATTGGCTATATTCTGAGTCAGCAAGATGAGTTACAACATAGATACCAAGGGATAAAGTTTGGTGGCGGCGGCATTAAGTTTGTTACTCCAAAGGCGTTTAATATAGGCCAATTACTTGAGCTTAAAATATTCCTGCTAGAAAGTCACTGTGCTATATATTGCTATGGTGAAGTCATCGAGGTTGAAGCAGCTAACGAACTATTTATCCACAAAGTTACTTTTCATTTTATTCGTGAAGAAGACAGAGAAACCTTAGTACGTGGCAGCTTACATGAGCAATCTAAACAATTACAAAAGCTGGCAAAATTACGTAATCAAGAAAGTGAACAGTAAGTCACACTCTTCTCATTAGAATATGATGTCGCACTTCATTGCGATAAAAAACGACTACCAATAAGGATTATAACCTATGTCAATCACAGCCATAATCATTACAGCCCTCGCTATTGGTATTATAGTTGGAGGCATTTTAGTAATAAAAAAATCAGCGCATAAGTTCAATTTAACTGCAGAGCAGTTAGCCGATATTAAAAAGCGTAATAAAGAACTAGAAAAGGAAGAGAAGGATCAGGAATAAACAATCTAACTAATTAACTTCGGTATAAGGTTTTTATTAAATGGTAGCCAAATTTTGTTTTTATAGGTCCATGAACTTTTAATAAGGGCCTTTTAAAAACAACATCATCAAATGCTTTAACCATTTGCCCACGACGAAACTCCCCTAAATCACCACCTTTTTTCTTAGATGGGCAAAGTGAATGCTTCTTTGCAAGGGCTCCAAAATTAGCACCTTTATCAAGTTGTGTTTTTAATTCTACCGCTAGTTTTTCCGTTTTTACTAGAATATGTAGGGCACATGCACTCGCCATAACGTTTACCTATCAGATTATCATTGCCGTTATTATACTATACCCAAGCACTCTGAAACCTGCATATTGATTGGTAGTGGGTATATAGATACTATCATTACAAATAATTACTTTTACTTACCTTTTCTATGACATAAAATGTCATGAATTTAACTACTCAATGTGGACTTAACTTATGACAAAAATCCAACACCTGTTTGATAATAATAAACAATGGGCAGAAAGAATCACTAAAGAAGACCCTAACTTCTTTAAAGCACTATCTGAACAACAATCACCAAAATATTTATGGATAGGTTGCTCTGACTCCCGCGTACCTGCAAACGCTCTTTTAAACATGGATCCTGGAGAGGTTTTTGTACACCGTAACATTGCCAATCAAGTTATTCATACAGACTTAAATTGTTTATCTGTTATTCAATACGCTGTGGATGTATTGAAAGTACAACATATTATTGTTTGTGGTCACTACGGTTGTGGTGGTATTAGTGCAGCTCTTGATAATAAGAGTCATGGTCTGATAGACAATTGGTTACGTCACATAGAAGATGTTTACCGTTTCCATAAAGAAGAAATGGACAAATTGACTGATGAAACAGAACGTATTAACTTACTATGTGAGCTTAATGTTATGGAGCAAGTCGCTAATATCTGTAATACCACTACCTTAGTCAATGCCTGGAAAAATAACCAAGATACGACAGTGCATGGCGTAGTGTACAACTTACATGATGGTATTTTAAAAGACTTAAACGTATCAGCTACGGGTAAATAAGTTCTAACTTTCTAAATGATACTGACTTAAAAACTTAGCTTCAAAAAATAAAAAGCCAACAAACTCATAGAGCTTGTTGGCTTTTAAATTTACGATGTTTGGGACGTTTATTTATAAAACGCCACGTTCCATTTGATTTAACTCAATTGATTTAAATAGAGTTGAAAAGTTTCCCTCTCCAAAACCCTGATCGTCAACACGTTGAATCATTTCAATAAAAATTGGGCCAAATAAATTTTTAGTGAATATTTGCAGTAAATAAGAGTCTTCACTTTGGCTATCAACTAAAATTTGATGTTCCTTAATACGCGCTTTATCTTCTTTTACCCAAGGTACGCGGTCAAAAATTTCATCATAATACTCAGGAACGATATTAAGTGTATCAACAATTGATCGATCTAACTTATCAAGAGAGCCAACAAGATCATCTGTGATAAAAGCTAAATGTTGTACACCTGGACCATTGTACTCATTAAGGTATTCATCAATTTGGTTATCTTTACTGCCCTTCCCTTCATTAATTGGGATGCAGAATTTACCACAAGGTGATGCAAGTGCGTAAGAAATCAAAGCGGTTTTAACACCTTTAATATCAAAGTATCTAACCTCAGTAAAACCAAAGACGTCTTTATAAAAATCAGCCCATTTATGCATAGTGCCTTGATAAACATTATTGGTTAAATGGTCTACCGCTAAGAAACCTTTATCTTCAACTATTACTGGCTCAGCAATGTCTTCAAAGTCAGTGTCATAGATCAAGCCTTTGTTAGTACCTGTTTTAGCAAAATTTTCAATAAAATAGATAAGGCTATCACCAATACCAAAGATTGCGGGATATGGAAGTTTGTTTGCTTCATTTTCAGCAGATTTTGCTCCACGCTTGACCGCTTCGTTAAAGGCAAAGTTAGCGTCTTCTACGCGCCAGCCCATAGAACAGATAGCAGGACCATGACTTTTAGCGAACTCTTTAGAGAAACCCACTTTTTCTTTATTTAATAAAAAGTGGATATCATTCTGATTAAAATATTCAACATCACGTCCTTTCATTTTTTTAGTTTTTGAAAAACCAAAGCCATAAAAAGCTTTTTCCATAAAGTCTGAGTCTGGCGTGGCATATTCAGTAAATTCAATACCACACAATTTTAACGGGTTTTTGTTATCGGTCATTGTTATCTCTCTTTCATTCAATGTCTGTCTTAAAGCTATTATCTAGGGCAAATGATTAAAGCGAAAGTCCTCTAAGGACAAGGCTTAAAAGACGGTTGTAACAGAAGTTGTACGTGTCTTTGTACAAAAAAATAACTGACTGCTAACAAGCCTATACTATGGCTCGCAGCTTAGTGTAAAGAAATATAAACAGTCGCTTGATTGACTGCAGAAATAAGCAGTATTTGCTCATGTATAATTTAATATCTGCAGCTAAAGTTTCTAACTTCCTACTGGTAAAGCTAATACGCACTAAATCACCTTTGATTAATTAGAAATTAGCGAGTTAACTTAATGTGGCTTTTTCATACTAGTTACAATTTAATTACTAATTTCCTTAGCAAAATCAGCCAGAACGACTAACCTTAAAATATAGCAAGTGCTTTTTACCTTACCTTTGCAAGCTGTTAAGTGCTGGCTTTTACTATTTTAATCTTAGTGGATAGCATCGTATTTTTTTGGAGGTAGTTATGAGTATTTTTCAACATTATCAAACGCGCTATGAGCAAGCTCAACAAGAAGAGTTTGGTTTACAAGAATTCTTAACTATTTGTAAAGAAGATAATCTGGCTTATGCTAGTGCATCCGAACGTTTACTTACGGCTATTGGTGAGGCTGAAATGGTCGACACCGCGACCGATCCTAGGCTGAGCAGAATATTTTCCAACAGAGTTATCAAACGCTATCCTGCTTTTGCTGATTTTTATGGCATGGAAGAAGCTATTGAGCAAATTGTGTCTTATTTAAAACATGCTTCACAAGGATTAGAAGAGCATAAACAAATTTTATATTTATTAGGCCCGGTTGGCGGTGGTAAATCTTCTCTTGCTGAAAAATTAAAGTCTTTGATGCAACAAGAACCCATTTATGTTTTAAGCGCAAATGGTGTACGTAGCCCTGTTAATGATCATCCCTTTTGTTTATTTGATGCTCATTCAGATGGAAAGATTCTAAAAGAGGAATACAATATTCCTGGGCGGTATTTAAACAATATTATTTCTCCTTGGGCTGCGAAACGCTTACATGAATTTAAAGGTGATATTGCCCAATTTAAAGTAGTAAAAGTTTACCCATCCATTTTAGATCAAATTGCTATAGCTAAGACCGAACCGGGTGATGACAACAACCAAGACATCTCGGCACTCGTTGGTAAAGTTGATATTAGACAGCTTGAACATTTTGCTCAAAATGATGCCGATGCTTATAGCTATTCAGGTGCTTTATGTCGTGCAAATCAAGGCTTAATGGAATTTGTTGAAATGTTCAAAGCGCCTATTAAAGTGCTACACCCATTACTAACAGCTACCCAAGAAGGTAACTATAATCCTACAGAAGGGCTTTCAGCATTACCTTTCAACGGTATTTTACTCGCCCATTCAAATGAATCCGAATGGCAGACTTTCAGAAATAACAAAAACAACGAAGCATTCTTAGACCGAGTCTATATAGTTAAAGTGCCTTATTGCATGCGCGTTTCTGAAGAAGTTAACATTTATAAAAAACTACTTGAGCACAGTGAATTAAAAACTGCGCAGTGTGCACCAGACACCTTAGATATACTTGCACAATTCTCTGTATTATCTCGTTTAAAAGACCCCGTCAATTCAAGTATATATTCGAAAATGCGTGTGTATGACGGTGAAACGCTTAAGGATACCGATCCAAAAGCAAAATCCTATCAAGAGTATCGTGATTATGCTGGCATTGATGAAGGTATGTCAGGGCTATCAACTCGATTTGCTTTTAAAATTCTGTCACGGGTATTTAACTTCGATAGCGTTGAAGTAGCAGCAAACCCAGTTCACTTGTTTTATGTATTAGAGCAGCAAGTTGAACGAGAGCAACTACCTAAAGAAATCGCCGAACGCTATTTAGAATTTATCAAAGATTATTTAACGCCGGAATATATAGCATTCATAGGGAAGGAAATTCAAACCGCCTACTTAGAGTCTTACTCCGAGTATGGGCAAAATATTTTCGACCGTTATGTTACTTATGCAGATTTTTGGATTCAAGATCAAGAATATAGAGATGCTGAAACAGGTCAATTATTCGATCGACAATCATTGAATGATGAATTAGAAAAAATTGAAAAACCTGCAGGTATTAGCAATCCAAAAGATTTCCGTAATGAAATAGTGAACTTTGTACTGCGAGCAAAGGCTAATAATAATGGTAAAAATCCAGCTTGGACAAGTTATGAAAAGCTTAGAACGGTGATTGAGAAAAAAATGTTTTCCAATACTGAGGATTTACTACCCGTTATTTCTTTTAATGCTAAAACATCAACAGATGACCAACAAAAGCACGATGATTTTGTTAAACGAATGATGACAAAAGGCTATACCAGAAAGCAAGTGCGCTTATTGTCTGAATGGTATTTACGGGTTAGAAAGTCCTCTTAAGTTGTATCTCTAACAAAAAAGGATATATACCCGTTACCGAGCAAGATGCATGTTTAAAAGTTTGTGAGCCATTTCAGTTGCAGGCACAGTAATGAAATAGGATTACTCATAACCTTCTATGATGAGTTGTAAATGACTTTTCCTGCATTTTGAATGGTATCGGCTATGTACAGTAAAAGAGATAAGGAGAACGTATGACCAACTTTATTGATAGACGTCTTAATAGTAAAAATAAAAGTACGGTTAACCGTCAACGCTTTTTAAGACGCTATAAAAATCAAATTAAAAAATCTGTTTCCGATGCCATAAATCAACGTGGTGTGACAGATATTGATTCTGGTGAAAGCATAGTCATTCCAAACAGAGATCTATCTGAACCCACCTTTCACCAAGGTGATGGTGGTGTAAAAGATAGAGTTCACCCTGGAAATGATCAGTTTTCTACTGGTGATAGGATACCTCGTCCGCCAAAACAGCAAGGTCAAGGTGGAGGCCAAGGCGATGCAAGTGATAGTGGTGAAGGAGAAGACGACTTTACTTTTTCAATTTCTAAAGAAGAGTACTTAAATCTTCTTTTTGAGGATTTAGAGTTACCCAATCTTGAAAGAAATCAATTAGACAAATTAATTGAGTATAAAACAGTTCGTAGCGGCTTTTGTGCTGAAGGTGTTGCCTCAAATATAGATATTGTCAAATCATTACAAGGATCAATTGCCCGCCGTATAGCGATGACAGCTTCAAAGCGCAAACAGATAAAAGTACTTGAACTAGAGCTACAGGCTTTAAATAATGATAAACACGACAATATTCAACGAAAACGAGACTTAATCGCTGAAATTGAAACCTTAAAAAATAAAATATCTAAGGTTCCTTTTATTGATACTTTTGATTTAAGGTTTCGTAATTATGCCAAGCAAGCAGTTCCTACTTCAAAAGCGGTTATGTTTTGTTTAATGGATGTATCTGGCTCTATGGATCAAGCAACCAAAGAAATGGCTAAACGCTTTTATATTTTACTTTATTTATTTCTTAGCCGTACCTATAAGAATATTGATGTTGTTTATATAAGACACCATACGCAGGCTAAAGAGGTTGACGAGCATGAGTTCTTTTATTCGCAAGAAACGGGCGGAACCATTGCATCAAGTGCTCTAGAGCTTATGAATGACATAATCACTGAACGTTATAATGACAACCAGTGGAATATTTATGGTGCCCAAGCATCAGATGGTGATAACTGGGCAGACGACTCTCCTCGATGTCAGGCACTTTTAGAACAGCAAATATTGCCTAAAAGTCGATATTTTAGTTATATCGAAATAACCCAACGAGCCCACCAGACACTTTGGAAGCACTATCAACAAGTGGAAGAATCTCATACTAACTTTGCTATGCAGCACATAAAATCTGTTGCTGATATTTATCCTGTGTTTAGAAAGTTTTTCAAAAAAAATACAAAAAGTGCAGCTTAACAGAGTGAAGGGGTGATTGATGACAAATTATCAAAATGAAAAAATTCAAAAAGCAGACGTAACTCCGTTAGATGATACTCCTGACTGGACCTTTGATTTACTTGGGCAATATCAGCATGAAATTGCCCGAGTTGCAGACTTTTACCGTCTTGATACTTACACTAACCAAATAGAAGTCATCACTGCAGAACAAATGATGGATGCTTATGCTAGCGTAGGTATGCCCATTGGTTATAGTCACTGGACCTTTGGTAAAAAATTCATTCAAACAGAACAAAACTATAAACGTGGCCAAATGGGCTTAGCCTATGAAATAGTCATCAATTCAAGCCCTTGCATATCCTATCTCATGGAAGAAAATACGCTTACTATGCAAGCCCTCGTCATGGCACATGCTTGTTATGGCCATAACTCGTTTTTTAAGGGTAATTACTTATTTAAGTCATGGACTGATGCTAGCTCTATTATTGATTATTTGTTATTCGCAAAAAATTATATCGCTCAATGTGAGAAAAAATACGGCATTAGTGAAGTAGAGTCCACGTTAGACGCTTGTCATGCTTTAATGAGCCATGGTGTCGACCGATATAAACGACCACAAAAAATATCATTAGATGAAGAGCTTAAAAGACAATCTGAACGTGCTGAGTATTTACAGTCACAAGTAAACGCACTATGGCGTACGGTTCCTAAAAAAGAGCAGCAAGATAAAGATAATAAGTATAAATTCCCTAAAGAGCCCCAAGAAAACATTTTATATTTCATTGAAAAAAATGCGCCTCTATTACAACCTTGGCAAAGAGAGATAGTCAGAATTGTAAGAAAAATATCTCAGTATTTTTATCCACAAAAACAGACTCAAGTAATGAACGAGGGGTGGGCGTGTTTTTGGCATTACACTATTTTAAATCACTTATACGATGAAGGCTTAGTGACTGATAAGTTTATGCTGGAGTTTTTACATAGCCATACTAATGTTGTTGCGCAGCCCGAATATAATAGTAAATATTATTCAGGCATAAACCCTTATGCTTTAGGTTTTAATATGTTCATTGATATTCGGCGTATCTGCGAACACCCGACAGAAGAAGATAGAGAATATTTTCCTGAAATAGCAGGGAGTAACTGGGTAGATACTTTACATTTTGCCATGGAAAACTTTAAAGATGAAAGTTTTATCAGTCAGTATCTATCGCCAAAATTAATACGTGATTTTAAACTATTTCACATCCATGATGATAGTGATAATAATTATGTTGAAATTGGTGCTATTCATAATGAGCAAGGATATAAAAAAGTACGTCACAATTTGGCCAATCAGTATAACCTCAGTAATATTGAAGTAAATATCCAAATAGTTGATGCTAATATTGATGGTGACAGAGCGTTAACACTCCGCTATACGCCACATAACGACGTTAAACTGGGTAACTCTAAAGATGAGGTATTAAAACACTTACATTATTTATGGCACTTTGACGTTAAAATTATTCAAGAAGACATATCAGGTGAGGATAAAATCATTGCTAGTTGCCCACAAAAAAAAGAAGACGATTAAAATCGTCTTCTTTTTTGGTTTTTTTACTAGTTATTTGTCTAAATTAAACGTTAATCTTCTGAGAGCTCTTGTAACACTTCATCCTTGAGGTCACTCCAAAGTAGACCGGAATCAATACCATTTTGACGAACAGCAAAAATTGCTTCATCAAATTTTTCTGCTTTGGCCAACTCTATTAACTTTTTGTAATAATTTATCGATATTTCACGGCCCTTAGGGTTAGCGAAATATAAATTACCTATGCGAGAATATAAACCACTTAAACCGTTTAATATTAATAAATATATTGAATTACCTGAAGCTATAACCAAATCTTTATTTAGTTGATAATCAAATTGTGAAAATGCCTCTGCAGAATCTTCAACATCAATGTAGGCTTCTAATGATTCGATAGCTTTTTTGGGGTTATTCTTTAATGCAGCGCGAATATAAATTGCACTTATATTGGTACGCGCAGATAATAAATTATCAACTAAATCTGGAATTCCATCTTGATCTAATTGCACCAAGGTTTCCAGAATATTTAAACTAGATGTTTCCCAAAAATCATTTACTTTAGTTGGTTTACCATGCTGAATAGTTAACCAACCATCTCTAGCTAATCGCTGCAATACTTCTCTCAGAGTAGTTCGAGTTACCCCGATAAGTTCAGAAAGTTCGCGTTCAGCTGGCAATATAGATCCAGGAGGAAAACCACCATTCCAAATAGACTCAACGATATATTGTTCCGCAAATCCTGCTGGGCTTTTAGCTTTTATGACCATTGATGATAATTACCTAATGATATGTGTAAATAGGGGGATGATTATGACTGATTGTACCAGAAGTACGTTTATGCACAAGGATACAAAAATGACAAAATTTTTGATCACTGACAATTAAAATGAGAATCCACGGCAACCTGAGAATTAGTAAAATACATCCTATCAAAAAATTTATAACACTTCAGAAATTTTAATCATCATTAATGGGGTTTGTTTTACTTTTTTAATGATAAGTGTTTTAGGTATGTATGTGGGATACATCACTCATAAAGAGAATATCTTTCATGGAGAGTTACTATGAGAGAAAGTTCTAACCGTCACTATTGCCACTCAGCAGACTTAAGCCCATAATAATTTCATGATGTTTTTTTGAATGATTTTCTAAGGTTCACTTATGCCACTTTGCTGACATTAGCTAATAAACGATAAACAATGATTCAGATTAGATTTTGTATCGATTACGCCTAATTAACAGGCAAAAAATGGTTGGCTAAAATAAGCGACGAAAGAGCAAAAGCCAACTTTTTTTGTCCTTGTTTAATTTCTTGTTAGGTTTAATGCGTCTGAGTAGAAATATACTTAGCAGGACTAAAGAACAGTTTCTTTTTTATTAACGCATTGGTTTCACTATTTTTAAAGGTTAAATCTAAACTAAATCTAGAATTGGGATTTGGAGTTTCCGAATCGAATACGAGTAAATATTCAACCCAACCTGGTTTCATACAACTTTCTTCTTGATTTCTTAGCCTGTCTTTGACTACGTGAAAAGCACCTGACTCTAAAACACTCCAGTCAGTATAATTGTATACGCAAGTTGGTTTTGGATCTCGCCATTTTACAACATCTAATTTGGCTCCATCACTTAGTATTGATTTAAATGGGTAAAATGTGATTTTATTCTTCTCACCCTTTAGGCTAATACTAATCTGAAAAGGTCTTTCGCCAATAGAGCCTTTAAACTGTCCTCTTTCTTCAAAAGGGATGAACAACAGTTCAGAGTGACTACTTGTTGTTAAAGTATTGTATGGAATAACTCGAAGTTCAAATTCACCAAACTTTAGCTCACGAGACACAGCATCATCATAATATGTATAGGTTTTACTTGGATCAAAGTCAGATTCTTTGCTTAGACTTACAGCACTACCAGTGGAGTAACTTACAACTGCACAACTAGATATTAGCTGTAAGAATATTGAAAGTATTAAAAGTTTAGCAAATTCCATTTTAAACCTAACGCCCTCGTTAATGGGCAAAATATTGTTGGCTAAAATGTTGAGGAACGAAAACAGCCAACTGTATTTTGTCCTGATTTAACAGCTTGTTATGTGCGCCTATTTACATTCTTTGTAACCTTTAAACTTTCCAATTTTTACAAACTCAGTTTTTTGGGGAATTAAGTTTAAATTAGGAAAACGTTCACGAGCTAAAGCTAAGTCTTTTTCCGAGTTATCTTTAATGATTAATCCATTAGTGGTGGCTTGATAACTACCTAAATATAAAGCTTCACCAGCCTTTACCTTAATATTTAATTCATAAGGGTCTTGAGGACGTAAATATCTGCCCCAAGTAGGAGGGCCATTGTAGTACAAGCCCCAATTGTGGTTTGTATAATTTCCCTCTGGTAATTTTAATACATTCAAATGTACTACCTTATCATCTTCTACATAATTGATGTCAGATTCAGCAAGAGCAACAAAACCAACACACTCTGAGCTTTTATTAAAAAGAACATGGGGAGCTAATGGATCTGAATTAAACTTGTTAACAACAGAAACTATAATTACCCCCTCGTTAAGTAAGAGGGCTTTATTGTTATATTTTGAGTTGTAACTCGAACAACCAACTACCGAAATAGTTAAAATGCAAAGCACTAAAATATTCTTAAACTTATTCACCGAAAACTCCAAATTCGCAATAGCATATAACAGTTTATTAGGAGGCATGGTGCCTTACCTAAACAAGGCACCATGCCTCCTTTCATAATTCATTGCGCTCAACAATAACGGTTAATCGAATGATTTTCAAGGAATTAACAAGTACAAGGTACTTGTACTATAAGTTGAAAGAATCAGTTATGCCTTCTTTCTCTCAAAAGGTGGTACTACTTTTCAAACTGTACATAAAAACAGTAAAAAACAGACGTAATTCATTAGAAAATATAAGGCAAAAAAGTTCTCGCTAAAGTCTGCTTAGCGCACCAAGGGAACATAAGCTCAGCAATAAAACATTAGTTTTAGTATCTAATTGATATTTATAAAGAGGCTTACAATGAGAGATGAAATTATCGGAATTAGCTATGAAGTGGGTGAGTAATTTGGGGCCCTTTTTATCTTAATTTTTTATTAAGGGTTCCTATGGTGCTCCATTAGTATCTTTAGGTCAGGATAAATGGAAGTTTAAGTCCAATCGAGCATAGGAGTAACGGGAAGTTTATTAGAAATCAAAGACTTATCTATAAAAGTAAAATTAGAACTTAGTGTAAACACTAAAGGAAATAACTGGTTATTTTTGAGAATTATACAAGAATTAAAAAGGTAAATAAAATTAATTTATAACCTACGATTGGACAGATAGTTGTTTTAATCTCGCAATGATAAAATTAAAATACTGCAAATGCAGTTACCTCTGATAGTTTGAAACAAAATCAATAAACAATCGTATCTTGAGAGGTAATTGTTTTTTAGCTGGATAGAGTAAATGAACTGGTCGTGGGTTAGGTTCTTCTCCAATTAATATTCTAATCAAGGTGGAATTATCTAGGTTCTCTTTAAGCAGTGAAGATGGTTGAAGAATTATTCCTTTACCTTGGCAAGCTGCAACTCTTAAGCAATTACCACTATTACTCACAAATTTACTATCTTCAATCCGTAATGATTCTATTTGAAATTCTCTTTTCAACCTAGAGTGTGTTTGCCAAGGTTTAAATCCCAAAAATAGATGTGCTTCAAGATTATTAATGTTATTTGGTATACCAAAATCTTTTAAATATGCAGGAGAAGCACAAAATATGAGTTGTTGCTCATCGACTTTTTTAGAGATATAAGATGCATCCTTTAACTCACCGACTCTAAAGATCATATCAAAATCATCCAACAGTACATCAGACAATGAATCCGAAAGATCTAAATCAATATGAATATCAGGATACTTATCCATAAAATCACTAATGAGATAAGTTAACTGGTATGTGCCATACGTCACAGGAGCATTTATTTTTATGCGACCTTGAGGCTCTCCTGAAAAATATTCCATCTCATGCATCAGTTGTTGATATTGTGCAGATAACTTTGCCGCTTTACTCAAATACAACTCACCTGCCTCTGTTAGTTTTTGACCTCGTGTACTCCTACTCAAAAGCTTTACATTCACCTCTTTTTCTAAAAAATCAATGTATTTACTTACCATCGTTGGTGATAAGTCAAATTCATTAGCAACTTTAGAAAAGCTCTTTTCCCGACATACAGCAATAAAGATATCAATTGCTTTCATTCTATCCACTATAAACCCTCAGTAAAAACTGTTAACACTTAAACACTATTAATCATTTCATGCTAGCAAGATAGACTAGCTACGTAAACGAGTCGGAGAAAAAATGAACACATACTTTATCAGCTTTTTTATTTTGTCGTTAATCACGGTTTCAAGCCCAGGTACAGCGGTATTATTTACAATTAATAACACCTTGAATTACCGATTAACTAAAACATTTAGCGGGATTTTAGGGGTTGCTACTGGCATTTTACTTGTAGCAGTATGTGCCACGTTGCTCCTTATTTTTGCAGCAAATATATTAGACTTTGCTCTTCTGATAACTAGCGTTACTGGATCACTGTATTTTTTCTATTTATCATTTAACAGTTGGCAAAAGAGCATGCAAAAAGAGCATAAAAAAGACACACAGCTTAATTTATTTCAGCATGGAATATTGATCAGCTTATTGAACCCTAAAGCTCTTGCATTTTTTATTTTTATATTTCCTTTATACCTAGATACTAAAACAATTAGCTTTCACAAACCTGCTCTCTTATCACTAATATTCTCATTCAATGTAATTATTGTGCATAGCATATATACATACGTTTTTACACGTATAGCAAAATCAATTGACCTTAAAAAGCTCACTTATATCTTTAATAAAATATCAGCCGCCCTATTTTTTACATTCGGTACTTTGTTAATAAAACAAGCTATTGAAAACACATATAATTTATTCACTTAAGAAAACAGAGGTAAATATGATCGACTTATATTACTGGACTACACCTAATGGTCACAAAGCTACAATGGTGCTTGAAGAGTTGCAATTAGCATATAACATTCACCCGATAAATATTAGTGAAGGAGAGCAATTTTCAGAAAAATTTTCAAGTATCAGTCCAAACCAAAGGATCCCTGCAATCGTTGATAACTCGCCAAATGATTGTGATAAAAGTATAAATATTTTTGAGTCTGGTGCAATTTTACAATATTTAGCTGAGAAAACAGGTCACTTAATAGGAAATACAACTGAAGATAAATACAAAGTAATTCAGTGGTTAACTTGGCAAGTTGCTGGACTTGGACCAATGGCAGGGCAAAATCATCATTTTAGCCATTATGCTACTGATGAAGTACCTTACGCAATAAAGCGATACCAGAATGAGACAAGCCGTTTATATAGTGTTATGGACAAACAATTAGCATCTACTGAATACCTTGCAGGTAATTTCTACTCTATTGCTGACATAGCGTGCTTTCCTTGGATAAGAATTCATGAATATCAGAACCAAGATATTTCTAACTTTAAGCATCTAGAACGCTGGCTGAAAGCAGTAAGTAAAAGGCCTGCTACGATTAAAGCATTAGAAGTAGCTAAAAATATCAACACAAAACCAACTGTAAATGAAAAGGCTTCAAGTTTATTATTCAACCAAGTTAAGGTGACTACACCACATCAAAATAGCGAGAAATAAACATGATCAAATTATATGAATTAGCAGGTAAAAACAACGTCATTTTTAGCCCTTATTGTTGGCGAGTACGTTTAGCGTTATTACATAAAGAATTAGATTTTTTAAGTGTAAAAACAGCATTTACTGACATACAAAAAATATCTGACAGTAAATTTAAAACAGTTCCAGTTATCCATGATGGAAACGTAAATATGAACGATTCTTTTAAAATAATTGAGTATTTGGAGGCTAACTATCCTGAAAAACCCTCATTATTTAGTTCTAATGAGGGACGTGTTTTATCAATTTTTATTGAAGCATGGGCAAATTCTTTACATTCAGACATAGCGAGAATGGCAATTGCAGATATACATAGCCACTTGCAAGATCAAGACAAACCTTATTTTAGAAGAACGCGGGAAAGTTTCTTCGGCAAGAAGCTAGAAGATGTTCAACAAGAAAATTACGATACAGCTAAAGAAAGTTTTCTCTCAAAACTCAGTGTACTCGAAAAATATTTAACCAAAACTGAATTTATCGGGGGAGCTAGCCCACTATACCCAGATTTCATTGTTTTTGGCAGCTTACAGTGGTTATTTACAACTAGCCATACATTTGAGATTAATGAGTTAAGTAGCAACTGCAAAAATTGGTTTTTAAAGATTAGTCAGATTTATGTTATTCAGGGTTGAGGAGCTTAATCTGAAAGTACATAGCATTGATGAACTAGCGGAATAATGCTAACTGAGTCTAAATGAATATTACATACAGGAAATGTGATAACAGAACAAACTAAAATATTTCAACAGCTACCACCATTGGAGATGAATAATGATCACTAGAAAATGGACTGCACCAATACCCACATCTAAGCGTGATGAATATATAGATTATATAATGCAAACTGGCTTTGCAGATTATAAGAGTACAAAAGGTAATATAGGTGCGTTTTTAACGCTAGAAGAAAAAGACAATAAACTTTATTTTACAACACTGACTTTTTGGGACTCTTATGAGTCGATTAAAAATTTTGCAGGTGAAAATTATCATCTGGCAAAATATTACCCTAAGGACGATGATTTTCTTATTGACAAACCCAAGTATGTTGAACATCAAGAAGTCGTTTATGGTAATAGTGAGGCAATAAGGATGGACACATGAAAATAAGAAAAGCAGGTCAAGCAGATAAATCCCAAGTTATAAAAATAGTTGAGAGGCTTGCTGATTTTGAAACTCCATACTGGAGAACTGATAAAGAAATTGTAAAGGGTGATTTGAAAGTTATTGAGGCTTACTTTAATAAACGTCAATCAAACCAGTATTTGTATGTCGCAGAGCTAGAAAGCAAAGTAGTCGGCATTTTATTTGTAGAAACAAGACAAGACTTTTTTAACAATAAAAGTTTATTGCATATTTCTATTTTGGCCGTTCCTAAATTTCATGAAGGACTTGGTATTGGCTCTAAACTACTTAAATATTCTGAAGAATTTGCTCGCGAATTGAATATTACAAATATTAGTTTAAACGTTTTTTCCTCTAATCAACATGCAAGAGACATCTATATAAATAGAGGTTTTAATGAAGAAACAATATTTATGCTTAAAGAAGTATAAATTAAAACACGATAGGTAGCCTGTAGATAAACCTTAATTATTCACAGGCTTAACATTATCCCTTTTTGTCCCTTATTAAAACGAACAAAACACTAAATTCTTGAATTCAAATAAAAATAACCATTCAATCGCATCCATCGAGCAGTCGGAACAGATTTTGTATCGATAACGCTGCCATAAGCAGCTAAGTAACGTTGGCTAAAATAAGTGAAGAACGAACGCTACCCAACTATTGCGTGTCACCTTGATTTACTTGTATGTTTGAAGTTTACTGCTTGAAAGGAACCCACTTCCCTCTACTATTTTTCCACGTATCACCTGAGAAGGTATCAATTCTAAGTGCACGCCAACTTTTGCCAGTTGATATGATTTTAATAATATATTGTGACTCAGGGATAGGTTTAATATCGATAATAGGTTTCCACACTGTATTCTCAGACCACCAAGATTCACCTGTTACCCTATTAAATTTTACATGGCGTGTTTCACCTTGGGTGCCAATTGACACAATTTCTATACCATACCCTTCAGTAATATTAGTAGTCGAAGAACAACTTAAAATAGTTAAGAGTAAAGGCAGTAAAATAAGTTTTTTCATGAAAGCTACTCCTTAAGCTTGATTAAAGCATAACGCCTAAATAACAGGCAAAAATTGTTGGCTAAAATTAGCGACGAAGGAGAAAAAGCCAACTGTTTTTTGTCCTTGTTGATTTTCTTGTTAGCACTACGAACACCAAAACTAACAAATAATAACTCATTGAACCGCCACCACTATAACCTTTACGATGTTCAACCTTTGCAATTTTCTCTTCTTTTACTCTCGTTTTAAAGCGAGCAAGTTCTGCATCCAAATTAACTGTCATATCTGTAACAGCTAACCCGAAACCTTCTAATGATTTTTCAGAAAGTGTATCGTCAATTCCTACAGCAGTAGTTCTTTTTTCAAGTTTGTTTATACCGGGCGCTCTAAAAAGCATCTTTTTGCTTTTTATATCAAAAACAGCTGTATCAACAAATGTTTGAATAGAGTTTTCATTTCCAGGAATGACATACATTCCAACAATTGTCCAATAGAGCAATGCTGCATTATTTTCAAGTGATTGAGTTACTTGATCGTATGAAACAAGAGCCATAACATCAACGTCATATAGCCTTGCAACTTGCTCTAGAGTTGTAAAACCATCCCCACTTTGTAGGTATGTACTAGGTATAACCTCAATTCGATCAATATAATCATATTTGAGAAATGATTTTTTAACTTTTTCAAGAAGTTCTATTTGATCTTTACTATGAATCCCATCACGTTGCCAATTTTTAGATGGGACAAAAGCTAAACCTACTTTAACGGGTAATTTTAAAACTGGTATTTCTGGTTTATGTTCAGAACGGCTTGTTTCATCTGGATATAGAAAATCCATCAAGCTACTCGATTGCGTTTTCTTTCCAGTATTTTGGCTTAGTATCGAACTACATGAAGCTAAAAAAACTATCCCTAGTATTATGATTAATATTCTAGATTTCATCGACATCCCTTTTGGTAGCGTTAACAGCTTATTATGTAGACGTCTCAGTAACTCCCATCTACTTGATTGTTGAATAAAATAACTCAATATTATTTAATTTCAAAGTCTTATTATATTATTACAGGTGTTTTTTATGGGAAAATCAGGTTATTACTGATACGTCTCAGTAACACACATAATTTATTCATTAGAAAAGATAGGGAAAAAGATTAATTACTAATGTCAGGAATGCGCACCAAGGGAACATTAGCACCAATATTTATTGATGCTAAAAAACTACGACGTTTGAGGGATTTTCTATAACCGTCACTTTTGCCACGATATAGACATTAATAATTATTTATAATGTGAAATTTGGATTAGTTTTTGTATCGGTAACGCTTTGCTAAGCGGCGATAAATAGTGCGCTCAAATTGCGAGTAACGAGCGTTAACCAACTTTTAGGCATCCGTTTGAGTAAATTGTATGCTCTTTACTTCTTGAAGGTGGTTATATAAATGCATAACATGCGCTATTTCATAATCACTTTTTGTTAATTCACCATACGCAAAATGCGGCGCTAGTTCCCCTTTATAATTATCAAAATCAGTCAATGATTTTTTTAAATGATTCAATGCCTCTGTTGTATCCAAAGTTGAGTCAATTAAAGGCGAGCCAGGAATAGGCTCGCTTAAACTATGAGTCATTTTTCCTTTAGATGAAAAAAGTGAAAATGCTAATTTTCCAATTGTATTCTTAAAAAAACTAGATTTATGTTCTGGGAATTTAGACATTGAATACTCTACACTTTGTGCACAATGTGTAAATATTTTATATAGTTCCCACTTCCCTGTTTGCACAAGGTTTTTGTCTGATAAAAGTTCTAATTTATTTAAAGCTGATGAGATCTTAAGATCAAATTTATTAGTTTCATCAATTAACAGATATGCTCCACCACTAACACTCGCAATGGTTCCACCAATTGCAATTGAGGTTTTAATAAATTGTCTACGTTTCATGTTAAACCTTTGAAAGAGCTTACAGTATAATATGGCGATTTATTAGTAATTCCCGCCCCATAAACTTCATTTAATTAATGATTAATATCACATAACTTCAAAGCATTATAAAGTAAATGTTATTATTTTTAGTCAGGGCTTGGATATTACTGATACTTCTTAGTAATACGACACAAATCATTCATTAGAAAACAAATCACAAATACTTTGTAGCTAATGTTTTCAATGCGCACGCAGAAGAAGTAAAACCATAATCATTTTATGATGTTTTTTGTATGATTTTCTAAGATTAACTTATGCCACTATCGAGACATAACCACTTTTACCACAAAGACGCCATAATTCAAACAAGATTTTATCTTAATAAATAGTCCGTTGTGCCACCAAAGATGTCATTGATCTTTTTAAAAAATTCAGATGAAATAAAGCATTATTTCCAAGGCGCTAACGCCACCTAACCGACTTAGAAATTAATTTGGAAGATACTGTATTAACGCTTAGCATCACTGGCTAACCGAAGTCGTATACCAAAAGTGGCGCCACTTTTGGTAGTTCGCGTATATGAGTTTAATTGACTGGATCAAGCTTTAGTTTTGGGCTGAAGAGTAAAACCTAGTCTGTAACAAATTTCTTCAAGTGAACCTTTTATTTCGAGTGTGGTAATTTCATCTATACGACCTATAGGTACAAGCACCTCTCCGACGTAGTCCTTATTAAGCATTAGTGCAACTTGACCAAGAGGTAGCCCATTTGATCGTACTTTTAATTTATCTTTATTACGATCAGGCTTAGTGTCATCACGTTTTGTGACCATTAGAGTTACATTAGATGAGAAACCTGTATTAAGGGTGTCGCCACAAGTAAAGATGCATCGCTCCGAATTGCAGTGACAACCGCAGGAATCACCAGAACATTCAATAGAGCCGCCATCACACGAACATGTAGTTGTTTTTTCTTTAGTCATTTGAACATCTCACTTTACTTAATTGTTTGCATGTAAAAGTATAGGAGAGTATTGGAAGAATGAAATCCTTACCCCAAAAAAATATTGATTTGAACTGGATAGTTTATCTCTTTCTGGTAAGAGAATAGAATCGCGCCTTTTCCTATAACTCATTTGGGAGGAACTACCCTAAATGGAGCAGTTCAACAAATAAAGAGTACAAAGTTATAAGGCGCTTTGTGCCCCATTGCGAGATAGGAGGTTATATTAGATTATATAATCTATGGCGAAAACGCCCCATTACGACTTAGAAACTAAAAATAAGTGGCCTAATTTACTTAGTAATAGCACTAATTATATTTGGCTATTCCAAGCTGACAATCAAATTATTTTGTGTTTTCACCACGCAAAAAGTTACAGTGTATTTGAATAATCCTGCATTCATTATTTCATTTCAATAAATTTCGACCACATAAATCATTACGTTTTGTTATCAAATCAATAATATTTGATAATTTTTAGTTATGTACCATTCAGCGTAGTATTACCTCATCGAAACGAATTACGAATTAATCAATAGAATTTTTGGAGTAAATTATGAAAATGAATCACGTAGGTATCATGGTTGGCGATATGGATAAAGCTGTTGAATTTTATACTAAAGCGCTTAACCTAAAAGTTGTAATGGGTAACACTAAGGTAAAAGAAGAGCGTGAAACTGCCATTGGCAGAATGTGTGTGGCAGTTTTTGGTGAAGGCTTTAAAGGCTTTAACATTGCGCACTTAGTAACGTCTGACGGCATTGGTGTTGAAATGTTTGAAATGAAAGAGCGTCAAGAGCGTCACGAAGTTGATTTCTCACGCCTTGGTATCTTCCATTTCTGTCTTCAAACAGATGACTTCAAAGGTGTTATTGCGCGTACTGAGCAGTATGGTGGTAAAGTGCGTATGGACATTATGCGCTACCATCCAGAAGACGATAGCAAACAAGCTCAAATGGTCTACTTAGAAGACCCATTTGGCAATTTGTTTGAGCTTTACTCTCACACTTATGAAGAAACTTACGCTACTGATTACGAGTAATCGTTTTAACGTAATACGCAATATGAGGAGGCTACCTAAATGGTGGCCTTTTTTGTGTGTCGTGGTAAATTTTCTAGGGCGTTTTGTGCCCTATTGCGAGATAGGAGGTTATTTAGATTATATAATCTATGGCGCAATCGCCCCTTTTGTGAAATAGAACTTAATATCAATTTCATCTCAAAACTGGCATGAATAACTACTGAGTTAAAATCAACTGAACCTGAAGCGGTCATTATTTATGAGTAAAATCATCCTTGATAAGTATTACTTAGATACGAAAGTGGAGATTAATAAGCATTATATACGAATACTTAATTAGTCTTGGTTTAATAACAAGTAGACGTAATGATAGTCTGCTTTTTGAGCGTGCAACAGCCAGATATTACCCTTGTTTAGCTTTAAACTCAGTCAAAGCTTTTTTATGTGAGGCAATACTGCGTGCACGATGCTTATTTAAAATTGCTGTGCTCAATGCTTGCTCTAAAGCTGCTAATGCTTCATTTTGCATTGATAGTTTTTCATAAATGAAAGCCAAGTTTCTCCACACTCTACCAGATGTAGGGTGTTCCTTGACAGCCAACAAGGATAACTCAATAGCGTTGTCAGCTTGTTGTTCATCAAGATACAATATCGCTATGTGGTCAAGTAAACTCACAGGAATAACTGATGGGGATCGTTTAGCATATAATCTCAGTAAACCCTCTATGGCTCCTTGCGTTTCAAAGTCTTGAATGTTTTTAAAATGGGGTGCTGCCCACCCTTGATAATAATCTTGTAAATCGGTATAGCTTTTTCTAAATGAAATGGAGCCATGTGACTCGTGTTCTAACTTATCAAACTGCCATTCTAATCCTTGAATAGGATGCTTTTTCAAATGATAAACTAGCGTGTCTACCCCTTGATTCCAGCCCTCATTAGCAACGCTTAAATAAAGTTTCTTGTTGATAACTTGTTTTTTATTTGAAATTTGTATCGCTTTATCAACTAACGTAAAATCACTGTAATAAACACTTGGGCTTATAGAAAAGTATCCATTAAATTGATTTGGCTGCTCTAATAAAGCACGTAATACAAACTCTCCTCCCATCGAGCTACCCATTAATAAATTTTCACCACTTGTTTGATAATGCTCATTTATGTAAGGCTTAAGCTCTTGGGTAATAAAATTTAGAAAGGTTATTGAACTATCAAAAGTGCTTAAGTCGGCTTTACGGTTTTTATTGGTTTCAATACCAACCACAATCATCGCCGGAATACGTTTACCAAAAGTTGTTAAATCATCAGTGATAGCAGCTGTTTTTTGCATCTTATTTTGAGCATCAGGAATATATAATACGGGATATGTTTTGCCTGATAGTGGGTAGTTATCAGGTAAATGCACATAGAAAGTACGGTCTTCGCCAAGCCTTTTTGACTGAAAATTATATTTTTTCGCAATAACGAGTGGTTCATTTAGATCTGTGACTACAGCGCTATTAGCAAATACCGTTAGTGGAGAAATAGATAATGTGATTAAAATAACAGCCGTTTTTATATTTTTAATTATGTTAGATTTTTTTATATTAATCATTTGAATACCATGTGTTCTTTTAAAGGGCACTTGTTTTGGCTAAAGCTTTTGGGCATACCAAAAGCTTTAGCTTAGAACTTAAAATAGTGACTATTCGCAGGTAAGTGAATCAACGGGTTTGGCTGTTGCCGCTTTAAATGCGACTGCCATTACAGTGACATAGGCAATAACTAAACAAAATAACGCACTAAGTAAAAAGGCGCTGTAAGGCATAGCAATACGATAAATAAAACCATTTAGCCAGTCTTGTATTAGTAGGTAAGCCAAGGGTAGAGCGAGAAGATTAGCGAGTAATACTAAACTTGAAAATTGGTTTACTAACATAAAGCATAACTGGCCAGTGCTTGCTCCGAGTATTTTTCGTATGGCAATTTCTTTAATACGTCGTTGGGTATTAAAAGCAGCCAAGCCAAATAAGCCAATAGCCGTTACTGTAATTGCAATTAACGTAAAGATATTGAGTAAATTTGTTTGTTGGTTTTCATTGCGATATGAGGCTGAAAACAAGTCTGACAACCAGTTATATTTAAAAGCTAACTTACCATCTAAGCCCAACCATATTTGTTCAAGATCTTTGACTGTTTGTAAGCTGGCACCTGCTTTTAAGCGAATAGAGACCCAACGTAAAGGGCGTTGTTCTGGCTTAGCAGATAATATATAGGTCATCGGCGGAATAACATTTTTAGCATTAACATAATGGGTATCTTCAACTACTGCGATAATTTGATGATTGTGTAATCCTTCGTTGCCGCCACCTAAGGTCAACATTTTTCCCACAGCTTCTTCGGGGCTCCAACCGAGTGTCGTGGCTAAGGTTTGATTAATGATTAATTTCCCCGTTGAACTTTGCCAGTCATCTTTATTTTCTTGATAAGTATCATTTACATAAGCAGTAGAGAAATCACGCCCTGCTAAAATCGTAATGCCAAAAGTTGAAAAGAAATCATAATGAACAGGGTTGTTACCTGTCCAAATCTCTGTCGTCATATCCTCAAGTCGTCTTACAGTGTTTGAGGTACGCGTTGATTTTGTTGGCACTGTGTGTGACATCGAAGCTGAAATAACATCCGGGTGACGTTCGACTTGGTTCTTAAAAGCAGGATATATTTTTTCACCATAACTAACGATCAGTACATTTTCTCTGTCAAAACCTTGTGGCATGTCTTTAATAAACTGCATTTGCCAATTTACAACTAAACTAGTGACTACTAAAAATGCGGCAATCGCAAATTGTATAATGATCAGAGATCGGCGTAAGAGCACACCTGACTTTGATGTTGTCACTAAACCTTTTAATACATGCGCAGGAGATAAGTTACTTAAGAAAAATGCTGGATAACTCCCTGATACCATACCGACCAAAAGCGTTAGTCCGCTTATTTGTGTGATAAAAAGCATCGAGTATGTCAAACTTATTTCGACGTTCATCAGTTGATTAAATGTAGGTAAACATAACGTTATAACGACTAAGGAAAGTAGTGTAGCGATTGCTGTTAATAACACTGTTTCAACTAAGTATTGCGTTACTAATTGCCCTTTACTCGCACCTAGTGCTTTACGTACACCAACGTCTTTACCACGGCGCATGGCGGCTGCTGTTGATAAGTTAGTAAAGTTGACACAAGCAAGTACTAAAATCATGTATGAAATAATACTGAATGCATTCACCATGGCAGCACTGCCTGGTGGTATTAAGCTATAAGCTACGTTGTTGTTTAAATAAAGCTCGCGCAAAGGTTCGAAAGTGATCTGACGTTTTTTATAAGACGATAAACCTTTTGTCCGGCTATCGTAATAACGACTAACATCGCTAGCGACTGTTTGTATATTTGTTGTGTCTGTTATCTTAGCAAAGGTCACTGTCGCTGCGTAATTCCAGCGTTCGGCCCAATCGACTGCAGGCAATTGTTCATAGAAATTTTTGATTGGTATCAATAGTGTGGCAGGCATAGTGCTAGCCGTCGTAGTTTTTTTCACGACAGCAGTGACTTGATGCTCTTTACCATTAATGGTTAAGCGACTACCTATAACACCGCTACTGCGCGCGAAATACTTAATGGCCAATGCTTCGTGTAAAACGAGACTATCTGGAGCATCAAGTGCTGTGTGAATATCACCTTCGATCAATTCAAAGTCGAAGAAATCAAAATAATTACTATCGACATAGAGACCACGCTCCGAAAATACATTTTGTTGATGTTTAACTGAAATATTACTACGTGATACTCGAGTAACAGAGTCTACTTGACTAAAGTTACTATCAAGTCCTTCAGCTAGCGCCAACGTAGTCAAAGCTTGTGCTCTATTATCATCACGTTGTAAGTTAACACGATAAATAGACTCAGCGTCTGTAAATTGCTGGTTATAACTTTTTTGTTGGTCAACATATTGTTGAATTAAGATAAAACAGGCAATACCGATAATCAGTCCAACTAATTGAATCGCACTGGTTACTTTATCGCGGCTGAAGTTGCGCCACGCAACAATTAATAATAATTTAAGCACATGACACCTCCGCAGTAGTTAGCTCAATTTGAGAGCTTATTTGATTGTCTTTGCAAATATTTCCATCGAGCAACTCAATAACACGCGTACCATAATTTACATGTTCAGGTGCATGAGTCACCATAACAATGGTTGACCCTTCTTGGTTTAGTTGCTGGAGTAATTCCATTATCTGTATCGAGTTTTTTGAGTCTAAATTCCCTGTTGGTTCGTCGGCTAGAATTAGGTCTGGTTGAGTAACAATAGCGCGCGCAATAGCAACACGTTGTTGCTGTCCGCCTGATAATTTCGCGGGTAAATGGTTACGACGATGAGCAATATCAACACGATGTAATACTTCATCAACTAAACGTTTTCGTTCAGCCTTTGCCACTTTGTGATAATAAAGCGGTAACTCTATGTTTTGCTCAACAGTTAATTCATCAATTAAATTAAAACTCTGGAAAATAAAACCGATATGTTGTTTTCTTAATTGTGCGCGCTGGCTTTCAGTTGATTGGCCTACATTGGTTTTCAAAAACGTAAACTGCCCTTGGTCGATATGGTCTAACATACCAAGTACATTAAGTAAGGTTGACTTACCGCAGCCCGACGGTCCTAATATTGACAAGAATTCGCCTTTTTTTATGGTCAAGCTCATGTCGTCAATAGCGACCGTTTCTACTTCATCGCCGATAAATGAGCGGCTGATATTATTTAATGTGATCATAATAATTCCTTTGGGTATATGTGTATTGTTTTCGACCGACCATAGTTATTTGATTTTAAAATTCGTTTTTTTATACGTGTTTAGTTACTAAGATTAAGTTGCTGTGCATCAGCAAAGCTGGCGTAGGAAGAAGTGATCACGCGATCACCGGCCAGCAAACCAGAAATAACTTCAATACTTTGTGGGTTTTTTCGACCTAAACGAATAGTGCGCTTACTAGCGGTCGCACCAGAGGGGTCAACTACAAATGCCCAACTTCCAGCACTACTCTGTATAAATCCTCCATTGGCGAGTAGCAGTTTTGACTCACTTGATGACAAGTTAAACTTCATTTGTAAACTTTGACCAAGGCGTAACGTTTGAGCAATTTGTTGGCTTTGTAATTTGAAATCAACTTTAAAGGTGCCGTTATTTATACCGGGATAAACTTTACTAACGATTAACTGATAACTTTTTTGGGCTGATTCAAAAGACGCAATTTGTCCTTTGGCAACACGGCTAACATAAAACTCATCTACTTGTGCACTGACTTTATATTGGTCAATTAAATCCACTTGACCTAACCTTTCGCCATCACGTTTTGACTCACCGACTCGGGCATCTAAAAAGGTTAACTGCCCAGCTCTGGGAGCTCGAATAATTAACTTATCTAAGCTGGAGCGAGAAATAGCAAGGTTGCTTTGTAGTGTTTTAATACTTTGTTCAAGTTGCGCTAATTGTTGACTTTGTAATATGGCTTCTTTTTCTTGGCTTTCTTTAACTGTTTCTCGATATTTAATTTGAAAAGCTAATTCATCTTCCACTCGTTCAAAAGCTTGTTGTGAAATTATATTTTTTTTGATTAAGGCTTTATGGCGATTAAAATCTTTTTGTAAACGTAGTACTGAAAAATCGAGTTCAATTACATCTCGCTTAAGCGATAATTGATTCTGTTCTAATGCTAAACGTGTATTGCGCATATTATTAATTTGCTCTGACACTTCAGCTTCTCGTGCTAGAACATTCAGTTGTAAATTTGTATTACTTAATTTGAGAATCGCTTGACCTTGTTCAACCAATGCGCCTTCTTGCACAAAAACTTCCTCAACACGTCCCCCATCAATAGTATCTATAAAAATTGTTTCTTCAGGCTGTACTAAACCACGCAAAGGTAAAAATTCAGTAAAAGTTGATTGTTTTACGGTATCTACGACTAAATTTTGTTTCTCAACGTTATACGTTTTTCCTGTATCAATACTTGAATTGGCAATGGTAAGTACAACGGCTGCTATACAAATAGTTAACGTAAACAATAAATAGTTACGGTAGTTAGATTTTTTTATTTTGTTGCTGATGGGCTTGTCCATAATAACTCCTGCTTAACAATGTGGTGCCAGTGTTAAGCAAATAGCTATTGAAGAAAGGAACAAAGCGGGAAAAAGAAGTGATTAGTTTGGAATAAGTTGTGACCATCTAAGTGGTCACAACTTTATAATAATATAAACAATGACTTATGTTACTATTTGTTTTTAAATATTTGGCTGTTATTACTCATTAATTACTTTTTGTTTGCATAATATCGGCCACAGATTGTTTCAACTGAGTGAAAATAACCCCTTTGTTATTTATTTGATAATCAAACGATGTTGGTAACTCTTGCCATGGAGAGATAGATTTATCTGCAAAAGAATAGTACTTAAGTTCTTGTATATTATTGTTAACATCAGATAAACAGACTAAGCCATCAGGTGTTAATGTTAAATTCAGCTGACGGTTTATAAAGCTTGGCTCACAAATTAACCCTGTTGATTGAGGGGTTTGTGTTAAATCATTCAATTTTATCACTTCATTGCTTTCATCGGCTAAAAAGTAAAAGTTCTGATTTTTGTGATCATATAGACCTCCCTGATAACCATTTGGTTTGGCGGTGAGTACTTTGGTTGTTATGTTGTACTGCATTAATTGCCAATCACTATTGCGAATAGTCGAGAATAATAAGGTGTGTTGATCCTGCCAACTGATACCGCTAATGGCTCTATTACCTAAAGCCAGTTTATTTACCTCGCCTTTATCTATATCAACAATAACAATTTGATTGTCAGCTAAAACCATAAGTTGACTGTCATCAGGTGAAAACAATAATTGAAAGAGCCTAACAGGGGTATTAAAAAATGTTAGCTGTTTACTTGTCGTGACACTATTATTCTCAGTAGGTAATGGTGCTAAATAAACTTCTGCCGTCGTTGAACGTTTGGAAACAAACGCGTATTGATCACTATTATTGGCAAGCGCAGGCAGATAATCCATTACCGAAGAGTTATCTAAATTCATCGACTGATTGTCTTTATTTGAGTCTTTAAAGTGAATGTCTCGGTTTATTAGATAAGAAACAAACGTAAAATCTTGCTTGTTGTTAATGCGCGATAATTGTTTAACCCGTGAGGTATTACTGACAACCACTGCTAATTTTTCTCCGGCCAAATTACTTTGCCATAACTCATAAGCTGGGTGAGGAGAAGGGTGCACCAGTGTCATATTGTCATGATGCCAAACGACAGCGCCCATCAAGTAAGGTAACTTTGCTGTTAGTTGCAATTTAGCTTGGGCGATATCTAGTGTATAAATACGAGTTTGAGAAGTGAACTCACTGTTTAGCATGACTAAACGTTGACCATCAGGGGAAATATCAAAAGCGTAATTTCCCTGACCACTGGTGATTGGCTGATTAATAATATCTTTTTGTTTATTGAGCAAATCGACACGAAAAATTTGATAACCATTAGCTTTTGATTGTCGGTCGTTAAAGTATAAATACTGGCCATCAGGTGAAAAAACCAAATGAGGCCAACTTTCGCCGCTGCATTCTGTAATTTTTTGCCAGTTATCTTTGTTTTTAATTTCTTTTTGTTCAGCTAAAAAAATAATACAAACCTGTTTATGCTGATATAAAAAGGCAATTTTACTCTCTGTTGGCGACCATACTGGGCGAGATAACTTTCCTCTTGGGTGACTGACACTCATTTTGGAATGATCTGACAAGTTTTCAATATTAATATAACTTGGTTTACCGCTCACTACTTTGGTATAGGCAAGTTGACTTAAATCTGGAGAGACATTTGGATGTTGTTCGTCAGCTATCTCTCTCGTTAGTGGCTTTAGCTGCTTAGTGGCAATTATTTCGATATTCTGTTGAGTTGAAAAATAAAAGGAAACTGCCACTATTAATAATGTGCAAGAGATCGCAAACAAGGAGAGTAACGTTTTTGGTTTTTTGTTTTTAGTGCTATTAAGTGAAGAGAAAGAAGCTGTTATGGTATTATTGTTTTCTTTGTTGGTACTTGTATGCTCCGTCGTATTTTGCTCATTGTATTGGCATTTATCATTGGCATTAAATTCAGTAACCATTCTATAGCCTTTACGCGGCACGGTAATGATAAATTGCGGGCTTTTAGGATCATCTCCTAATGCTTTTCTTACTTTTACTAGGGTACGACTAATGGCATTTTCGGTCACTAAGGTACCTGTCCAGACTTCATCCATCAACTCATCTTTGGTTATTATTCTTGCTGGGTTTTTACAAAAGAAGATCAATAAGTCATAAACTTTAGGTGCAAGGATAATGCTCTCACCATCACGGATCAGTAATTGATTCTGAGTATCTATGGTAATGTGATTAAATTCGAGATAACGCAAAGTACATCCTATTAATACTGTAAATTTATTAGTTGTTATATTTTAGCTAGCATCATCATAAAGTATTTAATCAAAATAATTAATGAAAACCTTCAAAAAAAGTAAGTTTTTTTTGAGATGGATTTAATTGTAACTATCTGATTTTTATGTGAAGTCACAATTAAGTCACAAATTTTTCCTTATTAAATCCTAACTAATCCTTTTTTGTTCATTTTTTCCAGCTTAATTGTCAGTACCTTTGTCATCGAAATATAAACAATGACTGTATAAGAGGATTACTAATGAAAGAATTAAAACAATATAAGTTGATACTAAAAATACTCCTTCCACTTTGGCTTATTTTTGCTTTTTCCACCAGTTCAAATGCTAAAGAGATAAACGATAATGAGGTTAAGGGTAAGGTGCTGATCATAATTTCGAGTGATCAACATGGCTTTTGGTTGCCTGAAGTTGTTGAACCATATAAATTGTTAGAACAAGCTGAATTTGAAATAGATATTGCTAGTCCTAAAGGAGGTAAGGGAACTGCCAGTGGTAGTACTCGTCTATCGGGCAAGGACAGTAACTGGTTTAAGCAATCTTCGTTGCCAGAAAAACTTGAACAGTCAATTGAGCTAAAACAGGTAATATCAACGCAATATAGAGCGATATATTTTGCAGGTGGCGCGGGACCTATGTTTGATTTGGTTGAAAACCAAGAAGCACAAAGGGTGACTCGAGAAATATATGAAAATGGCGGTATCATTTCAGCAGATTGTCATGGTCCAGCTGCACTTATTAATGTCAAACTATCTGATGGTTCGCGTCTTATTTCAGGAAGGAAATTAACAGCAAAAGCTAACATCGAAGAGGGACGTTGGGCTAAAAATAACTATCCTTTTTTATTAGAAGATAAAATTGTTTCGCTCGGCGGTATTTATACCTCAGCAGCTAAAGGTAAAGAACATGTAATTGTAGACGGAAGGTTGATCACAGGTCAAAATCCTGCTTCGGCCGTTCCTATGACCAAGGCATTAATCCTGCACTTAACTCCCAAAGAAAAACATCCAGCGTATGAAATTCAAAACTCATTATCTAAGGTGACAGTAATATAAATATTAAGGAGTATATTCGCATAGGTATTGATGGTTCTTTTCTTTGTAGGGCCACAATCTTAGCGTTTATATTTTTGTATTTATCGACAATCAAAATAGTTGACATATCAGGAAAAACGCTGGATGTTACCGGAGTAAAGCAAGTTAGCTGCCAAGGTTTTATCATTGAACTTCGACATCTGAAAGCTTTAATCTATAGACTGTTTTTGCATATCATCTTTGTAATTTAACATAGCCAATTTACTGTTTGTATAAGTATGATGATGCGCTAAAAGCATATAATCTTTAACAGGAACACTCATGAACGTTAACAGTCTCCTGATAGCGTATGTTCTCCATAGATAAAACATGAGTCTTTAATGATGACTTTCGTCAATGAGTCGTTAAGCCAGAAGCGAACTAAGCCACCATAGCCGTCAGTCAGGAAGTTGTATTGGTATGACTTAAGAGTACGCATTCTAGGGCGAATTTAATATTAGGCAAAGTCAGAACTTGAATCTGACCTTTACCTAAAAATTTTTATACTATGGTGAAGTTCAAAGATTACAATTGTGTTTTGAAAAAGTTTAAGTACTTGTTGGATGCTTCAATACGATTAGCTTTCTTACTAAAACCGTGGCCTTCATCATCAAACACCAAATAATCAACGTAAGTACCACCACTCCTGATGGAATCAACCATTTCATCACTTTCAATTTTTAACACTCTAGGATCATTTTTACCTTGCACAACAAGTACAGGTTTTTTGATTTGATGACCAAAGAAAACCGGAGAAATATTATGCAATCGTTCTTTATCAGTTTTGGGATCGCCTAATTCATCATATAGTGATTTCCTAAATGCTTCCCAGTATGGAGGAATGCTTTCCAGTGTTCGCACCCAATTAGTGACGCCAAATATATTGACTCCTGCTTGAAACTCGTCTGTAAATGCCATCGCCGCCATAGTTAAATATCCGCCATAACTGCCTCCAATAACACCAATTCTGTCTTTATCGACCCAATCCAACGATTGCAAATAATATTTGTTATAAACCACATCCTTTAAATCATGATCACCGTGTTTCTTATCATCTAAGTGAAAGAATGTTTTGCCATAGCCACTCGAACCGCGATTATTTACTTTAAAAATAGCATAGCGATTATTCACTAAATGTTGCACTAAGGCCGAATATCCCTTGCGACTTTGTCCCCCTGGTCCACCATGTATAAATACTAAAGCAGGAACCTTGTTGAATTCTGCCTGTTTTGGTTTATACAAAATACCGGGGATCTGTAAACCGTCAAAGCTTTTAAAGCGAACAACTTCTCCTTCCACTAAATTATCTTCGAGAATATTAGGGTTTCCTGTGTTGGTTAAACGTTTAACTCCAGTTGAACCTAATTTATGGACATATAAATTAGATGGTGACGTATCTGAATTAATATAAAATACTAGTTGGCTGGCATCGGCAGAAAAGTTAACCCCCCGTAAATCTCCAGCTGGCAAGTTCGGTAGAGCTAATCGTAGTCTTGTTTTTAAATCAATGATTTGTAACTTAGTTTGGGCATCTGCATTGACGCCTATCACTTGGTAGCGACCATTTTCAGAAAAGTAAGTGAACCTGACATCCCAATCAGAAGCATAATTTAGCGATTTATTTTTTGTTTTCAAGTCATAAGCCCAAGCTTGCTTAAACTCACCAAATTCATCAGTTGAATATATCAGCTGTTTGCTGTCGGGCGTAAAAGTATAGGCACTGTGCTCAATATCCCCTTGATGCTCAGTTATTAATACAGTCACAGCATTTTTCTCATTAAGATCAGCAAGGTATAGGTCGGAATCTGCATTAGAATTGGTCTTACTCAACGCTATGTACTGACCATTAGGGCTAATACTTTCTACTGAATATCCGGCATTGTTTTGATAAACGAGTTCCCTTGAATAATCATTGGCCTGATAGAGGTATACATCAAAAAACTTGGGGTCTCTTTCGTTGGAAGCGACAAAGAACTGATTGTCATCTTCGTGCCAACCTACAAAGAAGGCTTTTAGTTTATCTCCAGGAGTTAAGTCAGTCACTTCTCCCGACAATTCCCTCACATACAAATGATCTAATTCATCACCACCTTTATCAGCGGTATAAAGAAATCGATCATCCCGAGGAAACCAACTCTTGACATAAATAGACTCAAGTGTTGAATGGGTTAACTGTATTGGCGGTGAGCCATCAAGAGGCATTTTAAATGCATTAAATATACCTGTTTCATCATTGCTGATCAGTACAGCACTCGCGTCAGAATTAATTGATGAGCCAAATACCGTGGTTGTTTTGAAAAACTCTTCAGCACTATAGCTCTGAAATAGAGGTTTACTTTCTTCAGTAACCGATTGTTTAACAAATTCTTTTGGTGGTGTTGAACAAGCTAAAAGTAATAATCCTGCGCAAACGGTGACAATTAATGGAGGGAGTTTTATCATGCGTGAATTCCTTTTATAGTTATTATAGCTCTGAGCTATCAACGCTATCAGTGGCGTATTTATTCTCCGGCGTCAGTATAGTGTATAAAAATCAACAGCGTTAAATTAAGTGAATAAAAAACAGACATAATTGAGATTTTCAAACTTTTAAGAGCATGTTCAAATTCATAAGTACCTCTCCCCTTACTTCAGGTGAATTTATACATTGCGTCAACTCGGCATAAGTATAAAGTTAACTCGATTAGAGTTCTTATAGTCTGCTCTTGTAATAGAGAGTTTGTCTACTTAGGTGGAGAATGTCCATTTAGCATGCAAATATGAAACACCAACAGAGAAATTTAACTTGTGTGTTGCATTCACCATTTGAACTCAAGGCACAAAGGGAACCTTAGCACCTATAAATATTAGAGATAAAACCAAACCGATTTTGGGAATTGGTTTTATCCTCACTGATGCCCAAACCTGATCTAAAGTTTAAGGTCACCAAATTGGCCTTAATGTATCGCTTTTCTATCGATGCTTGAAAATATGCATCCCATCTACTTTAGAGTACGAAAGCGCTATAGAAATGTAGGAGGTTCATTCACTTTTTATTCACTTTTCATACTTGAGTACTAAATTTAGCTTGGCGATAGTAAATATCAAGATGAGTGCCTAAAGTGATTATAGGTCTCAACTTAAATGGCAGTCTTTCATGTTGGCTATTTCCTAAGAACTTGAGTTCGAGGAAAGTCAAATGCTTGAGATTCTCCAGATAAGTGGCAATGTCCAAAATGAAAAGAACAGCCTCCCCTAAGCTTGTTATAAATCAAATTGATAGCTGTTATCAACCAAATTAATAGAAATCAACGGCTTTTTTGTGTCATTAAGTACAAAATTTGTTAGACTTCACGCCGAATAATAATCGCTAAATCCGCATATAACTTTACAGTCCATTTAGAGAGTAACATGAAACCACTTGTATACGTTTTACTGGCGTTATCAGCAGTGCTTTTCCCAAGCATGGCTTTTGCATCAGAGGCAGCACATCAGAGTATTGATTTAACTAGTCATTGGATTGGCTATACCGCTATTGCTATTTTTGTTCTAGCTTATACGCTGGTGATTTTAGAAGAACAATTGCATCTAAGAAAATCAAAACCCGTATTACTTGCTGCTGGACTTATTTGGATTTTAATCGCTGCTTATTATGGCTCTAATGGCATGCCTCATGCTGCCGAAGTTGCAATTCGTCATAATTTTCTTGAATATGCTGAACTATTCTTCTTCTTATTAGTTGCCATGACTTACATCAACGCACTTTTAGAGCGTGATGTTTTTAATTCCCTTCGTGACTGGTTAGTACAAAAAGGTTATAGCTATAGAGCTTTATTCTGGATAACTGGTATTTTAGCTTTCTTTATCTCTCCAATTGCAGATAACTTAACAACGGCATTAATTATGTGTGCTGTAGTATTAGCCGTAGGAAAAGATGAGCCTAAATTTATCGCAATGAGTTGTATAAACATTGTGGTAGGCGCAAACGCTGGTGGTGCATTTAGTCCATTTGGCGATATTACTACTTTAATGGTATGGCAAAAAGGTATGGTTCAGTTCTCTGAATTCTTCCACTTATTCTTACCATCCGTTGTGAACTTTGTTATTCCTGCACTTATTATGCAGTTCTTTTTACCTACAGGTAACCCAAGTTCAGAGACAAGTGACGTAACTCCTATCAAAAAAGGTGGTTTAATCATCGTTGGGTTATTTATTTTAACCATTCTTACTGCCGTATCTTTCCATAACTTCCTACATTTACCACCGGTATTTGGCATGATGTTAGGTTTAGGTTACTTAAAGTTCTTTGGTTATTACCTTCGTAGATCTGGTCAAGGTAAAATCAACGATTCAGGTATACCGAGTACTCTTAAACAAGAAGATGAATTTGATATTTTCGATAAAATAGCTAAATCAGAATGGGATACTTTATTCTTCTTTTATGGTGTTATCCTTGCTGTAGGTGGTTTAGGCTTTATTGGTTACCTTGGTATGGCATCAGAGTTTATGTACGGTGAATTAGGCGCAACTAATGCCAACATTTTAGTTGGTCTATTATCGGCTATTGTTGATAACATCCCCGTCATGTTTGCAGTACTAACAATGAACCCTGATATGAATCATACGCAATGGTTATTAGTAACACTTACTGCTGGTGTTGGCGGTAGTTTGTTATCAGTAGGCTCTGCCGCTGGTGTTGCCTTAATGGGACAAGCAAGAGGTCACTATACCTTCTTCAGTCACCTAAAATGGACGCCAGTAATTGCACTAGGTTACGCTGCTAGTATTTATGTACATTTATTAATAAATTAATAACTTGTATCAATTGCTTACATTAATAATGTGAGCTTAAAGCAAAGAAATACTTAATCTGTAATTTCTTCATGCTACCCTTAAAAAGCTTCTAGTTTGCTAGAGGCTTTTTTATTGAACATTTTTGAGGATTTTTTGTGAATTACTTAAGTAATATAACCACTAGTCAAAGGCCATGGTTACTACTGGCACTCGCCGCCTTAGGCTTAGAGCTTTCAGCTTTATATTTCCAATACGTGCTAGGTTTAGCGCCTTGTATCATGTGTGTGTATCAACGGCTTGCTATTTTGGCTATATTTTCCGCTGGAGCTATTGGTGCTATAGGACATCAGAATATCGTTGCCCGAATATTAGCTTATGTTTTGTGGGGAGTTGGCGCAATTTGGGGACTAATTATTGCGTTAGAACATGTTGAAATGCAGAAAAATAGCGGCTCACTCTTCTTTAGTTGTGAATTCATACCTCACTTTCCTACTTGGGCTCCTTTGCATGAATGGATACCATTCTTATTTGAGGCGACAGGAGATTGTGGTGAAATAAGTTGGCGTTTCTTCAATTACAGCATGCCACAGTGGATGGTCGTTGTTTATGCTTTATTTTCAATAGTATTTAGCATTGTACTCATAAATCGCCTAGTTTGTGCGAAGAAACCATAACGACTAAATAACGATTAACATGAGTAGAGACAGACTATTCTTCATAGCGTGTCTCTACTCATGTGAAGTATGGTATTAAACAAGGTTTATTTAATACCCGTCTCCTTTACCTAGTGACTTTAGTACTTTCTCAGCAAATACTAAATCAGCCACAATGAACTCAGTTCAAGTAAAGAGTAAACCTTGCTACATCCCCTTTTCATAATAGCTATATTTCTCTACTAATAAGTGATTTAAAGACCTTACTAACGTCTTCCTCTACTCACTGACCATGTTTCAAAAATAGCAGCACTAACGACCAATAGCCCCCCGATTATAGTTAAGATATCAGGACGTTCATGTAATAGAATGATGGCTAATATACTACCGTACAAAGGCTGTAAACAAGAAATGAGCCCAGCTGTTGTGGCTGATAAAGAACGTAAACTTGAGGCAAATAAGGCGTGCGGAGTGGCAGTAAAAACAACTCCGACTAATAAAAGCAATAACCAATCGCTTTCTGTTACTTGCATTGGTGGCACCTCTACAAAAAGGCACAGCATCAAACAGGCTACCAAGGTTTGATATAGCATGGTATGTGGCCCAGAATAATGAGAAAAATAATTTTTATGCAGAATATTTCGTAATGCAAAAAATACCGCAGAAATAATTCCGGTTACAATGCCTAAAGTAATTTGATTACCAAAACTAATTTCAGGAATTAACAGCACAATGCCAATAATAACCACAAAAGCTGTGATCATATCTTTCATTTTAGGGACTGTTCTATTAAAAAAAGGCTCAATAAAGACGGTTATTACCGGGTAAGTAAAAAAAGCTATCATGCCGACAGTAACCCCTGCCATTTGCATGCCGGTAAAATAAGTGACCCAATGTAAGCCTACCACACAGCCTAATAAAATGGCGATACCGTAATCTTTCATACTTGATAAGGATATTTGTTTTTTTTGCAACGTTAGCAAAATAAACAATGCTAAGGCAGCAATACCCGTTCGATAAACGGTTATATCCAGGGCAGGTAAACCAATGAGTTTAGAAAATAGCGCAGTGCCGCCGAAAAGGAAAACTGCGATATGTAAGTAAAGCAAGCTTTGCTGTTCAGCTTTTATTATAGAGGACGGGTGGGGAGTACTTTTCGTCATAAACGATACGCTATCTAAGTATCAATTAATCAATATCATTCAATGGCCAAATGACAATGTGATCTTCAAAATTTTCAATACTGACTTCATTATCTTTAACTATTTTCCCTCTTACCGACATACCTGCTTTATGCATAGCAGACTTTTTACCTTTATGTAGAAGAGGATGCCATGATGGCATGCCACGCCCTTCTTGCAGGCGACGGTAAGTACAACTAGGCGGCATGAAAAATACCGCATCAATATTCTCTTGTGTTAAACGAACACAATCAGGTACTAACGTTGTCCGTTGCTCATATTTAGAACATTGACAAGATTTTTCATTAAGTAAGTGACAAGCAATATTAGAGTAAAAAATGTGCTCACCTTCTTTTATATGATCGGTCGGCAACAGCTCCGAATCATCATCAGTATCTTCATCATCAATAAACTTGTTTAAGCAACATTTAGCACAGCCATCGCACAATGACTCCCATTCGGGGCGAGTCATTTCCGCTAAGCTTTTAGTTTGCCAAAATGGGTTTTCTTGTGTGTTTTTATCGATCATTTACTACTACTTAATTGACGAATGGATTTACTCATAATTTGCTCATAAAATTTCAAGTACATTACTGAATAGGTGGAAACTTAATACGATCGGATAAATGACCTACTGAACTGACAAAATAATAAGATAAATTCCAGTGCATTAAACTCTTATAATTATCATAAGCAAGGTATGCTCGGCCATTTTCATCATCTGGAAAAACTAACGCCGCTTTAATATCAACATTAGGTAAATTAGTACCATCAGAACGCCTTACGCCTAGTGCTTGCCACTGAGTAAGCGTTCTTTCAGTTTTGGACCATGCCTTTAACCAATTTTTTCGACTGCCAGTATTCTTTGGGATAGCTAAAGTATAGTCAAAGTTTTTTGGTAACTTCACTTGGCGTCCCCAAGTCAGTTCATCATTCCAGCCTTCTTTTTGTAAGTAATTTGCCATAGACGAAAAAATATCGGCTTGGTTTTGCCAAATATCCTTCTTACCATCACCATCACCATCAACTGCGTAGCTTAAAAAAGACGTTGGCATAAATTGATTTTGTCCCATTGCCCCTGCCCATGAGCCCTTCATATTTTTATTAGTAATATGACCTTCATCTAATATAGTTAATGCTGCCATTAATTGTTTTTTGAAGAAGACTTCTCGTCGCCCTTCATAAGCCAATGTCGCTAGGGCAGAAATAACATTATATCCACCAGTGAACTTACCAAAATTAGTTTCAAGTCCCCACAAAGCTACAATAAAACGCGGTTGAACCTGATACTTTTCACCGATCTGGTTTAACAATACTTGATGCTCTTTATACAAAGCCCTGGCTTTATCAACTTTCCACTTTGGCACTCGCTTAGGTAGATAAGTATCAAGTGTTTCAACATTTTCAGGTTGGCTTCTATCCGCTTTTACCGCACGTTCGTGAAACTTTACTTCTGCAAAACTTTCATCAATTAATGCTTGGCTAAACCCTTTCGCTAATGCTTCTGCCTTTAGTTTTATAACATACTCAGCAAAACCCTCTTCTGTAAGCTCCGCTTTAGCAGCCATTGATGAGTTCATCATGCCAATAATTAGAAGCATCGATAGAATAATGCTTTTTATAGTCAAATTCATTAAAGCTCTCCTTGCTCTTTTTCAGCTGCCATAGCCGCTTTATGTTCTTTCAATAAGTCTTCTTGTGGTGGTGGTAACTGTAAATAGAACCCTTTTTCTATTAAGTTTTTTTTCACTTTTTCTAAGTCAGCCATTGCTAATTTATCTTTGGTAGCTAAATTAATTAATGTGACTAAATTTGGTGTACCAAACGTTTTCATCAAACCTTCAGGCACTGACGAAAAGTCATCACGTTTATTAACAAAAAGATAAGTTTGGGCTTTTCTAGCACTTTTATAAATTGCACATAGCATAATGGAGACCTATAGATAATTGAGAAAATAGCGTTGAGTTATCAATATATCATGAGCCATGGGTGAACCCCATAGTGACTCAATGAAATATTGTTAACAAAAATGTAAATTTAGAGAGTGCCTAACATAGAAAACGAAGGTGACATATCTGCTCAGCTTGAAGATGCTCGTTTCAGGAAACTTGTGCAAATCATAATCAAGACACATTTTTATGTTAAGGGTTATTCCCTTAAAAACAAATGTAACGATGGATATATGACGGTTATTCGAAACCTTGCTGGGCAAAATCTAACAAGGTTTGACCAAACAACTCGTAACGCCAACCAGTTATGAGATCAACCTTAGCCGAACTATTGCGAGCGTCATTAAGATCAAACTGCCAAGTTAAAAATTGATTGATTTGCTTCTTTGAGGCAACATTTTCAATCGCTAAGCCTTGCTGCTCACTTGCCGTAATTAAAAACGTTTTCAACTTTTTAAATATCTGTTTGTAGCCAGGATATTCATCTAACCTATCAATTTTATCTGGATAACTACTTACTTCCGCCTGTTCTGCTTGGCTTAAAACCGCCAACATAGCTTTACCTTTGTGGCGAATATCAAGTGTTTCGACTCCTTCAAGCGTAAGCATGGCGTTTACACTCTCTGGATTGCTTTGTGCTAAGGCCATTAAGGTATGATCTTTTGCAACAAAACCAAGAGGTAAATCACGCTTTTTTGCTTGCTGAAAACGCCAACTTGCTAAGTATTTTAATAAATTTAATTGCTTAGGATTTAATCGCCAGTTCATCTTGATATTAAGGTACATTTCACTTTCAATGATAGGCGTAAACTTTTTGTCTATCATGCTCTGTGTTTCTATCTGAGCATAAGCTAAAAAACCAGCTTGAGTAATTTCAGCTAATAATTTAGGGTAAATATCAAATAAATGATCAACATCTGCACTGGCGTAGTCCAATTGTTTTTCTGTCAATGGCCTTTTTGTCCAATCAGTACGTGATTCCGATTTATCTAATTCGATATCAGTAAAGTGCTTTACCATAGCAGCATAACCTAAAGATAAACCATGACCTAAAAATGACATCATGATCTGACTATCAATTAAATTCACCGGTTTACAATTTCCAGCAGTTAAGAAAACTTCTAAATCCTCTGAACAAGCATGCAGCACTTTAGTGATATTTTCGTTGGTAAGTAACGCCCAAAAAGGTGCTAAATCATCAATTGCAAGAGGATCAATAAGTGCTAATTGCTCTCCATCGCATACCTGAAGTAATCCTAATTTAGCATACAGAGTACGTGTACGAACAAACTCAGTATCTATGGCTAACACTTTAGCTTTAACTAGTTGTTCGCATAAATTATTTAAGCTTTTCTGATCTTCAATCAATTGATAATGCATATTTTTTATTTCTACTACGGCTACTTATGGCGGCGACGAGTACTTTGCTGATGACGTTGCTGATGCTTTTTAACTGAACGACGAATTCGACGACTTTTAGCATTGTCCATCGCCTTCTCATCAACTTTAACTTTACTTTCTGCTTCAGGTGTTAAGTTAACTAATTGACGATAATAGTTCACTTCTTTTAACGCCAATTCACGCCAACCACCCATAGGTAATTGTCGCTGCATTTCCATATCACCGTAACGCACTCGAATAAGACGGCTTACTTGTACATCTTGGCTTTCCCATAAACGACGAACTTCTCGGTTACGTCCTTCAGATAAGACAACATGGAACCAATGGTTTCGACCTTCTCCGCCACGGTAAGTAATTTTTTGAAAACGTGCCATACCATCTTCTAATTTAACACCTGCACGTAACGTTTGTAACATAGCTTCGTTGATTTCACCAAAGACACGTACTGCATATTCACGCTCTACTTTCTGTGACGGATGCATTAATCGGTTAGCTAATTCACCATCAGTGGTAAACAACAACATACCGGAAGTATTAATATCCAAACGACCGACAGCAACCCAACGACCCGCGTCAAGAGGAGGAAGACGATCAAAAACGGTTGGTCTTCCTTCAGGATCTTTACGTGTACACATTTCACCTTCTGGCTTGTTATACACAAGTACGCGACAGATATCTTCATCTTGGGCAGTAAGTTTAACGTGATGTCCATCAAGGCGAATTTGTTCGGTACCTGTGATTCGATCACCTAGAAAAGCGACTTTACCGTCAATACTGACACGACCTTCACTTATCATGGTTTCCATTTCACGGCGAGAGCCTTTACCAGCACGAGCTAATACTTTTTGTACTTTCTCTGAGTCTGAATGCGTTGCTTTTTGAAACTCAACTTTCACTGCCTTTTCAGGCTCTTTTTTATGCTGACCTTTTTTAGCTGCGCCCTTCTTTGCGACATCTTGCTTGGTCATGCCTTTTTTAGCAGTGCCTTTTTTCTCAGTACCACGCGTGCCATATTTTTTATCTAAGGCTTCGTCTTTTCTCGCTTGTTTTTTCTTGTCAACCGTCATTATCTTTTACTCTGTTACGTCAGTAGCAGCTCCCTTGAAGCTAACTTCTGGCTCATTGTTCAGGCTCAATTACCTTATATACCCGTAATTATTCAAAATACTCGATTCAGAGTACTTGAGCTATTTCAGTTTTAGGCGTGTCAATTAAATTAAGGTTATTCCCTATTTCTTTGACGCAACAATAAAATGACATTGCTCAAGCGCTTCTACGATGGGGCTAAAAACGATTTATACGTCGTTATTGATTTTGAGAATGGAACAACCATTTCCTACAATCAATGTCTTGCCTAAATCGTTTTTTCTCCCACTGAAACATGCATTTTGAATGGTCACGGGTATAAAAGTGCATGTTTCACTTGCACTTTACTTCAGCTTATTGAAATGGAGTAGGATCACCCTCTCCCACGCGTATTATCTCAATACTGTCATTAGAAAAATCAATCACCGTGGTAGGGTGCTCCCCTAAATAACCACCATTGACGATAAGGTCAACTTGATGTTCTAACAAATCTCGAATTTGTTCAGGATCATACTCAGCCATTTCTTGGCCAGGCATAATTAAACTGGTAGACATTATAGGCTCTGCAAGTTCAGTCAACAAGGCTTGTGCAATAGTATTATCAGGCACTCTTATGCCTATTGTTTTCTTTTTAGGGTTTAACAGTCGCTTAGGGACTTCTTTACTACCTTTAAAGATAAAGGTGTAAGCGCCCGGAGTATTACTTTTTAGTAATCGATAAGCTGTGTTATCTACCCGTGTATATTCTGATATTTGTGATAGATCTTGGCAAACTAAGGTAAAGTTATGATCTTTATCTATGTCTCTAATGCGACAGATACGCTCTAATGCTTTTTTATCACCTAAGTGACAACCTAATGCGTAGCCTGAATCTGTAGGGTAAACAATGACCCCGCCTTGCTTAATAATATCTGCCGCTTGCTTCATTAAACGACCTTGCGGATTATCAGGGTGTACATAAAAAAACTGACTCATGAGACTTTCCTTTCTTTAAAACTTTTTGATTGTTTCTTGTCAGTTGAAACGGCTAATTAATCTGTTGAGATACTTTCTATCGTTTGCGTTATTGCCATTGAGCCCAAATAGGTTTTGCACCAACAGGCATAGTCAGGTTACGACCTAAGTCACTCCATTTATTTGGGTAGTGAAAATCTGATCCCATCGAAGCATATAAATTGTATTCTTGACAATAAGCCAACATCTTTCGTCTTTGATCCGGGCTCATTTGTGGTAATACCACTTCTAAACCATCACCTGAAACTTCGCTAAAGTGAACAATCAAACGCCGTAACCATTTAGCCGAAAGATCATATCTAATTGGGTGAGCCATCACTGCGCTTCCGCCAGCTTGATGTATAGCCACAATAGCTTCTTCAATACTACACCAGTTAGGTTTTACATAAGCGCGTTGCCCTTTTGAACCTTTCTTACCAATATATTTATCAAAGGCCTGTTGCATAGTACTAACATGCCCTTGTTGATGCAGTACTTTAGCAAAGTGAGCCCGTGTTATAGAGCCTTCACCAGCCATCGCTTTAGCATCGGTATAAATAGTTGGGAAACCACACTTCGTTAGTTTCTCACCCATTGAAATAGCGCGCTGTTCTCTCGCTTCTTGCTGCTGCTCTATAAGTGATTTTAATTCTGAATTTTTCTTATCAATATTTAAACCAACTATATGAATCTCAAACCCTTGCCATGCAGTAGATATTTCAATGCCATCAATCAATTTAAGTGGAATATTTTTGTCTTCAATATGCTTTTGCGCTATATCAAGCCCAGCGACAGTATCATGATCTGTGATAGCTAAAACATCAATTTGAAAGTTAGCCGCCCTATCTATCAAGGTTTGTGGCGACAAGCCGCCATCAGAGCAATTCGTGTGGCTGTGTAGGTCGATGCGTTTGTGGGCAAAACCCTCGGTTTTTACTATCAGATGCGGGAAATCAGTGGTTGACAGCAACGCCATAATAAGGTCTTCTATAGGGGTAAAACTTAGTCTTATGATAAGTTTACTGATAACGAGTAAACAATGATACTTTTTCCTTTATTATTAATCGAAAAGTAGATAAGACAATACATTTTAAAGGTACGTAAATAATGAACACAGCAAATACAAACATAACATTAATTTGGTGGTGGCATAACTCGACATAATTGGGTTGTGATAATTGCGTGTATCTTAAAAAAGATGAATCGAATTTCAAAAAAACCCGCTCCTGTTAGCGGGTTTTTCTCGTTAAAGCGAACGAGAGTTAGTAAACAAAGGATTTAAAATGAACAGAACAAAAACATGGTTTATTTGGTGGCTGTTGCCTATTTACGCAGGCTGACAATTTTTCTTTTAATAAACTCTAATAGAAGTATTCAATATGACTCAAAATTTACCAAGTAAAATTAAGGGTGAAGTAATCACCATACAAGATAGTACTTACTATCAAAATGATCCGTTAAGTGTTTACCAATTATTATGTCACCAACAACAACATAATATATTACTAGAATCTGCCGAGATTGATAAAAAGCATTTATTAAAAAGCCTATTATTAACTGACGCGGCAGTAAAGATTGTATGTAATGGCAATACTGTCACTTTCTCTGCATTATCCTTAAATGGCGAAAGTGCTATCGATTACGCGGCGGCTCAACTAGAGTCACATGCTCAAGTAAGTTTTGCTGATGATGGAAAATCATTTCAAGCAACATTTAGCGAGGTTGCTAAAGACCTTGATGAAAAAGCGCGATTAAGTGCAACCAATCAATTTCACAGTTTACGATTATTCAATCAACTCACCGATGATAAAAGTCACCCTTTCTCCGTATTTTTAGGGGGTGTTTTTGCTTTTGATCTTATGGCAATAGCAGAGGAATTACCCACTGTTGCTCAAGGTGATAATACTTGCCCTGATTTTGTTTATTACTTAGCTGAAACGTTAGTAATTATTGACCATGAATTACAAAGCACCGAAATTATAGGTAATATTTTCAACTGCAATGATTCTGAAAAAACCAAACAAAGCCAAGTAGTGATTTCCAATCGTGTTGCTCAGATTAAAGAAACGCTTGCTAAGTCTATTGATGCCGAACAGGTATTACAATTAAGCCCTTCATTTACCGATATTGCCGATAAAGATAAACTCAATGAACAATTGCAAGTTGATATTAGTGACGAAGGTTTTTGTGAAATAGTTGATCAATTAAAAGAAAATATTCGAGCCGGTGATATTTTTCAAGTAGTGCCATCACGTACTTTTAGCTTACCTTGTTTTGATTCTATTGCTGCTTATAAAGCTCTTAAGATTAGTAACCCTAGTCCTTATATGTTTTATTTAAAAGATAGTGATTTTTGTATTTTTGGCGCATCGCCAGAATCGTCATTAAAATATCAAGCCAGTAATCGTCATGTTGAGATTTACCCAATAGCGGGGACTCGCCCTCGCGGTTTCGATCAACAGGGTAATATTTCACTCGACTTAGACAGTCGAATAGAATTAGAACTGAGGCAAGATAAAAAAGAATCTGCCGAACATATCATGTTGGTTGATTTAGCACGAAATGATGTTGCTAGAGTTTCACAACCCGGTACTCGTTATGTTGCCGACTTACTCAAAGTTGATCGATACTCTCACGTAATGCACTTAGTTTCACGAGTATGCGGTACCTTACAAACCGATTTAGATGCGTTACATGCCTATCAGGCTTGCATGAATATGGGCACGTTATCTGGTGCCCCTAAAGTAAAAGCAACCTCCCTTATTAGGGCAGTTGAAGGTAAACGACGTGGTAGTTATGGCGGTGCGGTTGGTTACTTAACTGGTACTGGTGAAATGGATACTTGTATTGTTATACGCTCCGCCTTTGTTAAAGATAATATTGCTCAAGTACAAGCGGGTGCTGGTGTGGTCTATGATTCAGACCCAATAAGTGAAGCAAATGAAACAAGGCAAAAAGCCCAAGCGGTTATTAGTGCCATTATCACGGCTAATACGTCGGCAAAGGAGCAAGCTCATGACTAAATTATTTATGCTCGATAATCTAGATTCTTTTACATATAACTTGGTCGATGAATTTCAATGTTTAGGGTTTGAGCCCAGTGTTTATCGAAATACACTCAGTGCTGATTTTATTTTCAGCAAAATGCTTGAACATACCCAAAAAACATCAGAGCCGGTATTACTTGTTTTATCCCCTGGCCCAGGCGAGCCAAATAAAGCGGGTTGCCTGATGGCTTTGATCAAAATGTGTGCTGGACGTATTCCGATGCTAGGTATTTGTTTAGGACATCAAGCATTAATTGAACACTATGGTGGTCTGGTAGACAGAGCTGAAGAAATTGTGCACGGTAAAGCATCAAGTATTACTCATAGTGGCTGTGGTGCATTTGAAAATATTCAAAACCCTTTACCCGTTGCTCGCTATCATTCATTGATAGGCAAAGATATACCAAAATCATTAGACGTGATAGCCCAGTATAACGGTATGTGTATGGCCATTAGTAAAGATGAAGACGCTGTTTTAGCCTTTCAATTTCATCCCGAATCAATATTAACGACATTTGGTGCAACCTTGTTGGCTCAGAGTATTCAGCATTTACTTACCTTAGCCCCATCACTTAATAATAAAGTTACTGGAGAATAAAATGACGAATCCACTAAATACTGACTCCAATAGTATAGGTTCCAAAGAGATGGCTTCAACCAGTGCTGCCTCAAATGAGTTAGTTTCATCAACTATCAACACTATTTTACCTACCTTAGTTGATGGCCTTGATTTGAATCAAAGACAAAGCCATGACTTTTTTCAGCAAGTACTCCAAGGCAACATCGACCCAGCTTTAATGGCGAGTGTATTAACAGCACTAAAAATTAAAGGTGAAACACCAGAAGAAATCGCTGGTGCGGCAATTGCTATTCGCGCAGCTGCGACTCCTTTTCCTGAACGTAATAAAGAAGATATTGTCGCCGATTGTGTTGGTACTGGTGGTGATGGTGCTAATACCATTAATATTTCAACTACTGCTGCGGTTCTAGCAGCAGCTTGTGGCTTAAAAATGGCGAAACATGGCAATAGAAGTGTTTCAAGTATGTCTGGCTCGGCTGATTTACTCGAAGCATTTGGCGTCAATTTATCCATGTCACCTGAAACAGCCAATCACTGTCTAGCACAAACAAATTTATGTTTCTTATATGCCCCTGCTTACCACTCTGGTTTTAAATATGCCGGACCAGTGAGAAAAGCTATGGGCATTCGTACCTTATTCAATATCTTAGGGCCGCTAGTTAATCCTGCTAAGCCAAATATAATGTTACTCGGCGTATATACGCCTGAATTATTAATGCCGATGGCTCAAGCACTCCAGCTGACCGGTGTTAAACGCGCTTTTGTTGTTCATGGTAGTGGCTTAGATGAAATTGCGTTACACGGCAATACGCAAGCCATTGAAATTAACAATGGTGAACTAATTGAACGTACGATTTCACCACAAGACTTTGGCTTAAAAAATTACACTCTTGAAGAGATTAAGGGTGGCACGCCTGCAGAAAATGCCGATATCATTAGAGATATTTTATCTGGTCAAGGAAAGGATGCACACAATGCAGCAGTAATAATTAACTGTGCTGCATTACTGTATTTACACGATAAAGCTGAGTCACTTACTCAAGCTGCACAACTTGCAACAGAGGTGCTTGCTTCAGGTAAAGGCTTAAGCACTTTATTAACCTTGGTTAAACTTTCAAACCAAGATGTTTCATCGACTCAAACTGAATTAAAGGCTGATAAATAATATGAATACCGACACAAATACTTCAGCTGAAAAGAATATTTTAGAACAAATAGTTGACGATAAACGTATTGAAATTGCGGCTTTAAAAATTAAGAAACCATTATCAAGCTTTATTGATGAACTAGTGCCAACAACTAAAGATATGTATGCGGCATTAACAAGAACTAAAGATAAACCTTATGCTGGTTTTATCCTTGAATGCAAAAAAGCATCACCTTCTAAAGGGCTTATCCGCCCAGATTTCGATGTTAAAGCCATTTGCCAAATTTATGATAAATATGCAGCCGCTATTTCAGTATTAACGGATGAAAAATATTTCCAAGGTAATTTTGATTACCTCAAAATAGTAACCCAATCGGTAAAGTGCCCGGTACTTAATAAAGATTTCTTTGTTGATAGCTATCAAGTGTACTTAGCAAGATACTACGGTGCTGACGCAGTTTTATTGATGCTTAGTGTATTATCAGATGAAGAGTACCTTGAGTTATCGGCAGTTGCCGAACAATATAACTTAGCAGTACTAACAGAAATATCCACCGAAGCTGAGCGCGATAGAGCAATAAAGCTCAATGCAAAAATGATCGGTATTAATAATCGCAACCTACGTGATCTAAGTACTGATATTTCACGTACATTCGACTTTGCACCAACTATTCCGGACGATAGAATCATTATTTCTGAATCAGGCATTTATTCTCACTCTCAAGTGAGAGAATTAGCCCCTGCTGTTGATGGGTTTTTAGTAGGGAGCTCATTAATGGATCCCAAAAACAACGCTTATCAAGATATTGATTTAGCGTGTCGCAAGCTCATTTATGGAAATAATAAAGTCTGCGGATTAACAGATATAAAATATGCTAGCGCAGCCGCTGATAAAGGAGCACGTTTTGGCGGACTTATTTTTGCAGAGAAGTCGCCTCGATATGTTACCAAGGAGCAAGCTCAGGTAATTATCAAAGCAGAGCCCAAGTTAGAATATGTCGGTGTTTTTGTTAATGAAGATCGTGATCAGATTATTGAATTAGTTCAAGCGTTACATTTAAGTGCTGTGCAACTTCATGGGAGTGAAGATATTCAGTATATAGAGGCTTTAACTGCCGAACTTATTCTCAAAAAGTGTGACTTTTGTCAAATATGGCAAGCGAGTCCCGTAGCACAAAGTGTGCCTTTGCTTAACCCAAATGTCAGCCATCATGTACTTGATGGCCAAAGCCCTGGCAGTGGTAAAACCTTCGATTGGCAAGTGTTAGCCTTGAGTGAGCAAAATTTATCAAAAAGCTTTTTAGCTGGAGGTTTAAACAATGACAATATTGGTCAAGCCTTAGAGCAGTTAACCCATGTAGATTTATTTGGCCTAGACCTCAACTCAGGTGTAGAAGATAGCCCAGGTATAAAATCAAGTGACAAACTAGCGCAAGTATTTTCGAAAATTAGGAATTATTAAGATGTCAGATGCAAATAAGAATACTCAAAAGACAAAATCAAATAAAACTCGCTTACCTGCCTATTTTGGTGAGTTTGGTGGTATGTACGTTGGTGAGTTATTAGTCCCCGCACTAGAGCAATTAGAGCAAGCTTTTATCGAGTCTCAAACCGATGAAGCCTTTTTAACCGAGTTCAATAATTTATTAACAAAATATGCTGGCCGACCTACACCATTAACGTGTTGTCGTAACATTGTAAAAAACCCTCTAGCTAAAATTTACTTGAAGCGTGAGGATCTATTACATGGTGGCGCACATAAAACGAACCAAGTTTTAGGACAAGCTCTACTTGCTAAGCGCATGGGTAAAACTGAAATAATTGCTGAAACGGGTGCTGGACAGCACGGTGTTGCAACCGCGATTGCCTGTTCATTACTTGGGTTGAAATGTAAAGTTTACATGGGCGCTGTAGATTGTCAGCGACAACAGCCTAATGTTTTTCGTATGGAATTAATGGGCGCTGAAGTTATTCCTGTAACGGCTGGCTCAGGTACATTAAAAGACGCGGTTAATGAAGCACTAAGAGACTGGTCTGCAAATTATGAAAATGCACACTACTTATTAGGTACAGCTGCCGGGCCTCACCCATTTCCTACTATAGTGCGTGAATTTCAAAAAATGATTGGTGAAGAAGCCAAAGCACAGTTTTATGATGAAGAAGGTCGTTTACCTGATTATGTTATCGCCTGTGTTGGCGGTGGTTCAAATGCTATCGGCATGTTTCACGATTTTATTAAAGAAGAGGGTGTTAAGCTTATTGGCGTTGAAGCCGGTGGTAAAGGTATTGATACCAACGAACACGGTGCAACACTTGTTGCTGGTACAAAAGGAATGTTGCATGGTAACTACACCTATATAATGCAAGATGATTTTGGCCAAATTCAAGAATCTTACTCAGTATCTGCTGGTCTTGACTACCCTGCGGTTGGTCCACAACATGCCTTTTTGAAAGATACTGGACGTGCTCAATATGTTCCTATTAATGATGATGAAGCATTGGCAGCATTTCAAGCCTTAGCAATGAATGAAGGCATTATTCCTGCACTTGAATCATCTCATGCCCTTGCCCAAGCATTAAAAATGGCAGAGTCTGCAACCGAAGAAACTATTTATTTAGTTAACTTGTCAGGTCGTGGCGATAAAGATTTAGCCCATGTCCATGCTATTCTTTCACCTGAAGAAGCTTCATCCACAACAAAAGTTAAACACAGAGGAGAGGCATAATGTCAAACTCAAACATTCAACAAGCTGGTGCCCGATACCAAGCCTCATTCGCGTCATTAAAAGAAAAAAATGAACAAGCCTTCATCCCTTTTGTCATGATTGGCGATCCTAATGCTGAACAGTCAATTGCTGTTATCAAAAGTTTAATTGATGCTGGAGCTGATGCCTTAGAGTTAGGTATTCCATTTTCGGATCCAAGTGCTGATGGTTTGACTATTCAAAATGCAGCTCTTCGTGCTTTAGGTGCTGGCATCAACACCGATATTTGTATTGATATATTAAAAAGAGTAAGAGAATACGCGCCACAGATACCTATTGGTTTATTGCTTTATGGCAACTTAGTTTTTGCACGCGGTATTGATGCCTTTTATCGGGATATGAGCGCAGCTGGAGTTGATTCAGTTTTGATTGCTGATGTACCTATTAGAGAGAGTGAACCGTTTAGAGAAGCGGCATTAAAATACGGTATTGCTCCTATTTTCATTGCGCCTCCTAATGCGAGTGATGAAACCTTACGTGAAGTGTCCTCATACTCTCGTGGTTATACCTATGTATTAAGTCGCGCAGGCGTGACCGGCGTAGACACGGCAGAAAGCCCCAAAAACACTGTTACGACGACAGCAAACAAGTTAATTGATAGTTTAGCAAAATATCATGCTGCGCCTCCTGTGCTAGGATTTGGAATTTCAACACCACAACAAGTTAAAGATGCCCTCAAAGCAGGCGCTCTTGGTGCAATTAGTGGATCGGCAGTAGTTAAAATCATTGAAGATAACTTAGCCGACGAAAGTAAAATGCTCATTGATTTAACGCATTTTGTTAAAGATATGAAAGCTGCTACGAGGTAATAAACGCCTAATAACGTTAAGTTATCAAGTGACCGGCTAATTAATAACAATAAAAAAAGGAGCAATTATATTGCTCCTTTTTTATTATGTTTATTTAAATTCTCAACATGCGGACTGATAAAAAAACTATCACTAACGTTAAACCGATAAAGAGCAATGCTAAAAGATGATACAAACTTCGTTGCAATTTAATTTTAGCCCGTGTAAACACGCCTTGTGAGACTTCATCGTTCTTTGGGAGATTATGGAAAAGAGAAAGTAATATATTAAATAGTAATAACCATATCAAGCCAACAAAACTTAACATAGCTGTAGGATCGGTTGATTGCGTTGGCAAAGATGTTTGCAGCACCTGAGTAACAATAACTGCAATGAGCAGTGCTGCCACTATATAAGTCAATTTACGAAATGGTTGTAGCTTTGAAGACAGTTTTTCTAATATTTCCAACATGAACAGCCCAACTCTCAAATGACTCAATGATTTTCGAAGAAATGACATTCAAAGCATACGGTACTGGTTGATAATGATTTTCCCTAGTAAATCATATCGATAAACGAACAGAGATTATAATCTAAACATAAAAAAATGCGACTCAATGAGTCGCATTTTTGTAACTAGCTTATACGGTGCGTCCTGCACACATATTAATGATCTCATTTCTTCCTTGAACAACTATCCTTAGTATATCCTTTATGAATCCATTCATGTCCATGTTGGGTAACGGTTACGTTTCCTATTCAATCATCCATAATTAGTGTCTTCCTGACCCTATTTCCTTTAAAGTATACAATTCAACAATTCCGTGTTTTATCCTTTAGTTAACCTTCCTTAGCTAACATTCCTTGGTTACGCTTCCTTGGTAATAGTCTTCCGTAACTATTGTCTTCCTGACCTTGGTTATCCTCACCAAGCCACATCCTTGTTTATATCATCCATAGCGGCATCCTACCACTAGACTTCATCCTTAAAGCCTCCTTGTTAAACCCTATTATTAATAGCACTAACGTGTTATTAATAATTAAAGCATCCTGCGTTAGGTTTTCCTTCTCTCTTATACAAGCATCCTTACTCATATCTTCCTTGAAATGCATCCATTGCATTATTCCTGCTCAACTCAATCCCTGAGTCATGTTACCGTCCTCGGTAAGTCCTTAAGTTACTATATCCATCTTAGTAACCGCATCTTCCTTAATCACGTTACAAGTAACGCCGAAGCCCCCTGCTCCTTGTCTCCCTGACATGATTGATATTACACCTAAATATCGTTTATCGAAGCGAGTAATAACAAAGTTCAAAATGTAAAAATAATGTAACAAAAACTTTTTTTATTTTACTCTTATTAATCAGTACGATAGGATTTATTGGTCTTATATTCTAGCTGAAATTGCCAACATATCTCACACTGATGTAGGACATGTCTTACAAAGAATACAGAGGTTTGGCGGTGTTATTATTTATCCAGAGATGAACTAGAGTAAATACGGTTTGAAGCGGGGTTGTCGAGTAATTTTTATAACTGGGTGATTTATTAGGATCTATAAAAAATGCGACTCATTGAGTCGCATCTTTATAACTAGCTTATATGGTGCGTCCTGCACACATATTTAATGATCTCATTTCTTCCTTGAACAACTATCCTTAGCACATCCCTTATGAGTCCACTCATATCCATTTAGAAAAACGATTAGTCTCTCATTTAATCATCCATAATTCATGTCTTCCTGACATTGGCTATCATCACTAAGCCATATCCTTTCATTTCTTCCTTTGTGGTATCCTACCACTCGACTCTATCCTTAAAGTCTCCTTATCAAACCCTATCCTGAATAACACAAAAATATTATTTAGAATTAAAGCATCCTGCTTTAGGTTTTCCTTTTATCTGACACAAGCATCCTTACTTATATCTTCCTTGAATAGCATCCGTTGCATCCAACTTTCTCAACTCAATCCTTAAGTAATAATTACCGTCCCGGTAAGTCCTTAAGCCACTAGATTCCATCTCAGTAACTTGCATCTTCCTTAATAGCATTACAAGTAATGCTGAAGCCCCCTGCTTCTTGTCTTCCTGACAGGAATAATAATACACCTAAACATCATTGGTCGAAGCAGGTTAACAATTAAGATCCAAATACAGAAACAACATCACAATTAATGACAAAAAATAACCGATTACAATCAATAACTTAAGGTTGTTATTTAAATGAAGCAGCAGAAATTGCCAATATATCTCACAGTGATGTAAGACATGTCTTACAAAAAAAATAGCACTTTGTCAGTGCTATTTTTTTTAGGGAATGAAATTAGGGAACAAGAGACCTACAGTAGCTTCAATAAAAGCAAATAAATAACATTTATTCTTCTTTATCTCGATAGTGAACCATCACAGAACCACAGACATTGCCTACTGTCACCTCTTTAACCGTGTGATAATCAACCTGTTTGAAGAATTCTTTAAATTTTCCTGAGGTTGCATACACCGCAACACCCTCACTATCGGGATGTTCATCAAGAACTGTATTTACAGCGGCCATTAAGTAGTGACCAAAACCATGCTGTTGATGCAGTGGATGAACTGCGATAAAGGATAAAAAGTGAAATATTTTTAACGGCACAGCAGCCAATACAGTGTGCTCTTTTTGCATCATTTGTTTGGTACTAAAGTAACCTGCATTCAACAGCATCTTTAAACGCCAATGCCAAAAACGATCACTCGCCAATGTTTCATCAGGGCTATTAATACAAGCAACACCAACCATAGCCTCACCTAGATACAGTCCAATCATAGGCTGTTTAGCTTGCCAGAAAGCATTAAGTTCTTCCCTGATAGCACCACGAAGACGTTGCTCATAATCTTCTTTATCGCTTTTAAAAATATCTAAAAAAACGGGGTCATCATGATAGGCTTGATATAAAAGGGACGCGGCTAATTTCAATTCATGAGCACCCAAATATGTCGCTCGAATATTAACGTCTTGATTTATATTGCTATCAACACTACTTTCTACCGATACTGTCTCACTCATTATTATCCCTACTCTGACGATGGATGATCATTAATTTAACAACCCACCATACCAGTATAATTTCAAATAGGTCAAATATAATAAGTTTAGAACAAACTGTTACTATAGATGTGGAGATAAAAAAATACCCCGCTATGCGGGGGATTTAAAATTCAAGAAAACTAATAATTAATTTGCTATAACCTTATCAATTTTTGAATAATCTCCACCATTACCTGTTTCTACTAGTTGGCCATTAATAAACTGGAGGAAAGTACATTCATCTTTTGTCGTTAAACCATCTTTATGTTTGCGTTGGGTGCGATAATATAGAACGCGCACTGTATTATCGCCATCAGCATAAGTCTCAGAAAAATCAGAAACACCTAAATTTTCTTGTATATCCATAAATGAAGTGCCTAATTGTACTTTGGCAATTTTCTTACGATTTTTATAAGTTCGGTCTTCGCTATCACCAACAAAACCATGATCCATTCCGTCGTCATTTATTTTAATAACACATCCAGATAATGTCATAGCTAGTGGAGCTGCAATCAGTAAAGCTATTATTGATTTTTTCATGTCTATATTTCCTAAGGTGTTTTAATATTTATTATAATGCTCAGATGTATTAAGGCAAAAAACAAGCCAAATGATTAAGTAACTGAATTTAAAGAGTTTTAAAAAATAAGAAAATGAAAACCAAGACATCTTTAGTTATATTGGCTAAAATATAGTTAAATTAATTATTCATATTCCAAATCAGTAAGTAAAATGACAATTATCGATGAAATTTTAATCTGCGCAAATCAATTAGCTAATGCCGGAACAAAGCCGACAGTTGCTTTAGTAAAAGCAAAGCTAAGTCAACGTGCTCCATTAGCTACGGTAATAACTACTCTGAAAGGCTGGCAGCATCAACCCGACTTTATTGCTCCTACAATTAATGAAGAACAAGTAGTGAATAACGATTCATCGGCAAAAAACACGTCGGAGTTACTGGAATCCTTACTTGAAAATGGTGTGATAAAAAAAGTGATTCAACAATCATTAGCTTTGGAATTAACTGAAATGAAAAAAGAGCTATATGAGATGAAGTTGCTCATCAACAACTTAAGTGAGCAACTGACTAAAAAGTAGGAATGATTTAATCTTTGCTATTATGATTTTTCACTCACTACATTTTTATGAGTTAACTGACTTATAAACTCAGCTAATGAATCGCTGAGTTTTTTATGCGGCTTACAACCAACTTGTTCGACCCAGACCTCTCCACTACTGTTATCTACAGAAATAATCATGTCTTCCTCGTCGGTAACAGCGAAAAAAACAGTTTCAACTTGCTTTAACTTTTGTTTCATTAAAATATGACCGATGATATTTTCTTGTAATCGTTCAAAATCGTCTTTGTTCCAAGCAAAAAGAAGAGATAATTCACCGTCATCAGACTGCGCTTCAATATCACCGCTAAAAATAGTGGTGAAATATATTTTAATATCCGGATGTAATTCAATATTTAATGCTGACTCGACATTCTCAAAAGAGAGAGCTTCTTCTTTGTTATCAGCTAATTGAACACTTTCCATTGCAACGGCTTGCCAGTAATGGTGACTAGTATCATGTGAACCTAAGTCACACGGTGATAGCCATTGTTCATCATGTTCTACTGTAGGAAGATGTCCAAATTGCTCGACGTGTTGTTGACTATAGCTTTTACTGAAGTTTAAAATCGCTTGCGTTAAAGTTTTATTTGTAGATGTCATATAAAGAAAAGATCCTTTAAAATAGCGAGATACTAGCTCACTACTGAAAAATTTTATGGCCAATTATCAAAATGCAACGGAACTCAGCAAATTAACACTGGGGAAAAGTACACAATATTGCAGCGAATATACCGCAGATTTGCTACAAGGAGTACCTAGAAGTTTAAATAGGGACGACTTAGCACTAAATCAAAGTAATTTACCTTTTGTAGGTGAGGATGTTTGGTATGGATATGAACTATCATGGTTAAATGGAAAGGGTAAGCCCGTTGTCGCTGTTGCTGAATTTCGATTTGCTTGCACCAGTGACAATATTGTTGAATCAAAGTCGTTTAAACTTTATTTAAATAGCTTTAATCAAACACGGTTTTCCAGCATTAAAGACGTAGAGAAAGTATTAACTAAAGATCTATCAAAAATAGCTGGCTCTGTGGCAAGCGTAAATTTGTTTGGTGTTGATCACTGCCCTGCCTTAGATATTGCCAAAAAATCAGATAAATGTATTTGTATTGATGGTGAAGATATTAGCATAGACAATTATCAATATGACCCACAATTGCTCGCTACAGCACAAGATGAAAGATCAGGCTCTCAAATTGAAGAGTATTTAGTTAGCCATCTATTAAAATCTAATTGTTTAATAACTAATCAGCCAGATTGGGCGAGCATCTATATCCATTACCGTGGTAAAGCGATAGATCACCCATCATTGTTAAAGTATTTAATATCGTTTCGCCAGCACAATGAATTTCATGAACAATGTGTAGAGAGAATCTACTGTGATTTACAGCAATTTTGTCAACTTGATGAGTTAACCATTTTTGCACGCTACACCAGACGAGGAGGGTTAGATATTAACCCATTCAGAAGTAGTCATATTGAACAAGCTCCTTTTGCCAGAACATTGCGCCAATAACAGAGAGCATTCCTATAAAATAAAAAAGCATAGAGCGACATAACATGCGTGCTTTATGCTTTATGCTTTTATATCACTATTTCTTCTCTGGAAAATCGACACCCGTCCATGCTTTAAAAAATGCTTTTTGTTCGACACTTGCCTTTGCAATTGGAATGATTTTTAACTTGTTTTTAGGTATCGCTGCCAGTTTAAGACGGCTAGTTATTAACTTATCTCTTCGAAAATAGGTAACCGTAATAGTTTGTTTCGGTTTAAAATCTTTTAAACGGTTATCAAGTTCATTGTCGAGCAGGCGCAGTCCATCGATTGCAACAATGACATCTTCTGTCGTAAGTCCTGCGTCCCATGCTGGACTATTTTTCTCTACCGATGAAACAATTAAATCATGGTTATCTAGCTTAGTTTTAAGACCAGTCCAAACTTTAGATTGCTCACTCGATTTATCCTTAACATTTTTAGCATAACTCATCTTTAGACCAGCTTTAGCTAATAAAAGGTTAAAATTAATTTTTGTTGTTCCTTGGATATTTTTTTGCCACCAAACTTGATAGTCGTCACCTGTTATCTGTTCTAATATACTTAAAACATCTTGTTCATCATAGCCTTTTGGCAGGCGATGTTGTTGGTAAAGTTGATTGTGTGCATTTCGATAACTTTTCGATAATGCAGTTTTAGTGAGAATATCAAAATCAAGTAACCAAGAGGCTAAAAATCCTTCTGAATAAATGTTCACGCTATGATTATTACCATAATCTCCTCCCTCACTTATCCAAGCATCAAAGCTTGCTTGTGCCACACTCTGACTTTCTTTCCCAGGTTTATGAGCATGCGCGGTAATTCGTTTAGCTAACGCAGTAAAAAATTCATCTGTCGTCATTAAATTACCACGTAATAAAAGCTGGTATTGCAAATAACTGGTTGAACCTTCTACTAACCATAACAAGTTAGAGTAATTTTCTTGTTGATAATCGTAAGGCACAATGCCTTTCGGGCGATACTGCTTTACATTCCATGTATGAACAAATTCGTGAGCAGCAACAGCAATAAAACTGAGGTAATCTTTTCGGGTTGAAAATTTAAAACGCGAACGCTGAATTATGGTTGAATTTACATGCTCTGTTGCACCGCGAGCACCACTCGTTGCGTGCACCATAAATACATAACGCTTAAAAGGGTATCCCTGCCAAACATGCTTACTTTGTTTTACCAATATTTGTAAATCTTTAACCATTTTCGCACTGTCGTAATTACCTTCTCCCCATATGACCAGTTCATACTGTCGATTATCAACGCTAAACTGATAGTGTTCATTAATACCGCTTTCAATAGGAGAATCTACTAGTTGATCATAATCATGGGCAATAAATTGATGGCTATTGTTACCGGATTCAAGACCAGAAAAGCTTTTCCATAATTTAGGCACTGAAAGCTGTACGATATGTTCTGAACTTCGACTTGCCTGACTGTACATAATAACGGCGGAGCTATCTAAAAAAGCATGGCTATCATCAATATGACGAGTTCTTTTCGCCAATTGGTTTGCATAAACTTGGTAAGTTAAAGTGATTTTTTTGTTTTGAGCATCACTCACCTGCCACGTGTTTTTATCTATTTTATGCCAGCTAAGCACATTACCTTGGCTATCTTGAGCAATGAATTCACGAATTCCATTGGCTAAGTTGAGCGTCTCGTATCGACCGGTACGCCAAGTAGGAAGATAAAAGTTAACTTTACTTTCATTTACTTGCTCAAATTTAAGTTCAACGTTCGCTAAATGGTGCTCTGGTTGCTCTACGCTGATGTTAACTTCTACACTCGCATTAGCTGATATCAGCTGTGTAAAAAATAAAGATATTGCTATCATTAGTTTAATTTTATAATTAAATACGCGCGTAAATTCGCTCATTATTGGTACACAAAGTAGTTGCTATAAGATGGCGCTATTTTACCAATGAAAAATTGCTCAATACTATTAAAATTTACTGTAGAACAATGAAAGTAATCTTTTTTCACTCACATACTGATAAATAACATTTTTATGGTATAAACTGTCTTATAATAAGAACAAAGTAATAGTATAGTAATAAACTATTTATCAAGATAAATAGCAGAAAACAAAGCATTAATTATGTTATTTAGACTATATTACGCACTAACTATTCCTCTGCATTAGGATTTATTGGTTTTATGAATGACAGTTCTGTTGCCCAAAAGCAGCTAGTTGCACTAAAAAGAAAACTTGATACTGCCATCGAGTCTCGTAGTTCACTAGAAGATGATTTTAATCTGCAATCTAATCTGCTCATTCAATTTATTGGTAAATTAACGCTAGTTTCCAAAGGCATTGATCTTGAACTGGATAACCGTCTGGCGCAATTAAGAACCCTATTTACCAAGTCAGCTCCAATCTCTGAGATTGAAGAGAAAATTGCAGTTATCTCGAAATTGTTGCAACAACACAGCATAACCAATAGAAAGAATATTTCTCATGTCCATGAGCAGTTTAGCCAAGCAGGTGAAAGCTTACAAAAAATAAATGGCTTACCTGGAGATTTACGTAGAGATCTGCGTACCTTGTTAACAGAAACCAAAGAAGGTAAAGATTCTTTAATCCAGTATATTCCTCTATTAAGTCAATTATTGACCTTTTATGATCATTCTCTAAAAGCCAAAAGTGGTATGGCTAATCAAGGTATTTTGCAGGCTCCTCCTGTTACTTCACCCGAAAATAAAAATGCTATAGTCGGTAGCTCTGTAATCTTGGATGCTCAATTTCTTGAAAAAATTTCAATTTCACTCGGTGCTTTGCCATTATCTAAAGCGCACACGAGTGATTTATTAGCCATTAAGAAAAAACTAATGACTAATCAATCAAGTGAGAAAGTACTGCAAAATTTCATTGATATTTTTGATGTTATTGTCGCTGATTTTAAAGATGAGCAAAAAAATGCTAAAAACTTTTTAACCACGCTAAGTGCCACGTTAACAACGGTACAAAGTGCCGTTAAAGATACCATTGTTACACAGAAAAACTCGCAAAAAGCCAACGATATAATCAATCTCAAGTTACAAAGCCAGTTACTCGATATGACTGGGACCGTAGAGAAAGCGTTAACATTGAGTCAAGTAAAAGAAGATATTAATGAAAAACTACAAGTCATTGCTAATACGTTAGAGCAAAAATCAAAATTTGAACAACAAAATCACCAGCAATTAGCTGATAAGCTTAATGATATGTCGGCCAAAGTTGAACAACTTGAACAACAGAGCGAGATGTTTGAAGAAAAACTGGCCGAACAGCAAAGAAAAAGTATGCAAGATGCTCTAACCAAACTAGCTAATAGAGCTGCTTTTGATGATTTCTTTGCAAAATCAATGATCCGTTTTCATCGTAAATCATTCCCGCTTGCCTTAGTCGTTATTGATATCGATGACTTTAAAAAGATTAACGATACATATGGCCATACCGCTGGCGATAAAACATTACAAGTCATTGCTAACTCAATTGTAAAAAATGTAAGTAAAGGGGTCTTTGTTGGTCGTTATGGTGGCGAAGAGTTTGTTCTTATTTATTCTAAAGTCCAAGAAGAAGCATTAACCGCTGAACTCAATGCTTTGAATAACTTCGTAGCTCGCTTACCTTTTAAGTTTAAAACGAATAAAGTAAGCATTACCCTTTCAATTGGCGCAACGCATATAAAACCTGACGATAACATCCATATTGCTTTTGAACGCGCAGACCAAGCGATGTATAAAGCAAAAAAACAAGGCAAGAATCAAGTTATTTACGTTAAGTAGCGATAAAAAGACACGGCTTAATCGCAGCCTTCACATCTCACCAAGAACAGCTGTATTTTATCATAAGTGATTAGCATAAAAGGAGTGAGCTATGCATACTCAAATTAATCCGGTTGGAAATATGAACTTGCTTTCGCAAGCAGAAGTTGACCAACTGCAACAATCAGTTAGTAGTACCTTATACACACTGTATCGAAACTGTTCCCTCGCTGTCCTCAACGCAGGTTCAAATACTGATGATGCCGAAGAAATTTATCAAAAATACCTTTCATTCGAAATACAGGTATTAAGACGAGAGCGCGGCGTAAAAATTGATTTAAAAAACCCACCAACTCACGCTTTTGTTGACGATAAAATAATCCGAGGTATCAGAGAACACCTATCTGCAGTATTACGCGATATTCTTTTTCTTCATAGTAGCTACAGAAGAGTTCCCTGCTCGTCGGAAGGCATTACCGATTCAATTTTTGATATATTAAGAAATGCCGATCTAATATTGCCAGAGACTGGGGCGAACTTAGTCACTTGCTGGGGTGGTCACTCAATTAAACACAATGAGTATAAATATACTAAAGATGTCGGTTACCAACTTGGTTTACGCGGATTTAATATATGTACAGGTTGTGGTCCAGGCGCAATGAAGGGCCCTATGAAAGGAGCAACCATTGGCCACGCGAAGCAACGTATCAAAGAAGGACGTTATATAGGCTTAACCGAACCAAGCATTATTGCAGCAGAGCCACCAAACGCAATAGTTAATGAATTAGTAATCATGCCCGATATTGAAAAACGCTTAGAAGCATTTGTACGCATGTCACACGGCATAATTATATTCCCTGGTGGAGCTGGAACGGCCGAAGAGCTGCTCTATATTTTGGGCATTATGCTTAACGAAAGTAATTCGGAGCAACAGTTACCTATTATTCTGACAGGGCCTGCAAGCGCTGTTGAATATTTTAATGAAATAGATCTTTTTATTGGCGCCACTCTTGGCAAAAAAGCACAGTCGCTGTATCAAATAGTCGTTGATGATGCTGTTAAAGTAGCCCAAGTAATGAAGCAAGGTTTAGATAAAGTACTTGCACATAGAAAAGCAACAGGTGATGCCTTTCACTTTAATTGGTCACTTATGATTGCCGATGACTTCCAACACCCTTTTGAGCCAACACATGAAAATATGGCAAATCTAAACATTAGTCATGAACTCCCTACGGCTGAACTCGCCGCTAATTTACGCCGCGCCTTTTCAGGGATAGTTGCAGGTAACGTAAAATCAGGGGGCATCAAAGCAATTAGAGAATTTGGTCCTTTTGAAATATCTGGAGATAAAGAGATCATGGCGCTAATGGATAAACTACTTGCCTCGTTCGTAAAACAACAACGTATGAAGTTACCTGGTAGTGAGTATATTCCCTGTTATAAAGTTATTGAGGGTTAATATTGTCCGCTCACTTAATACTCATTGATGCTCTAAATTTAATTCGTCGTGTGTACGCTGTACAAGAGCGTCCTTTTATCCAAATAAAGCAGGATCACGACGATGAGCTATCAGCCAGCACCTTAAAACAAGTACTATTTAATACGCAAAATACCTGTGTAAACGCTTTAATAAAAATTATCGACCAACATCAGCCGACACACGCATTGACTGTATTTGATAGTCAAGAGCCCTGCTGGCGGTATCAATTATTTGAGGGGTACAAGAAAGGCAGAAAGAAGATGCCTGATCACCTTGCAAATAAATTAATTGATATACAAGATGCTTTTATGGAACAAGGTGTTGATTCACTGACATCAGACGAAGATGAAGCTGATGATCTTATCGCTACTTTAGCGGTGAAGATGGCACTTCACGGTCAAAAAGTGACTATTATTTCGACCGATAAAGGTTTCCTACCTTTACTTAGCCCTAACATACATATTTATGATTACTTTAATCGCCGCTATTTGGATGAAGAACATGTTCAAAGTAAGTTTAGTGTTAAGACGTCTCAACTAATAGATTTTTGGACGCTAACTGGCGATAATACCAATAAAATTGAAGGTGTTAGTGGTATTGGTCAAGTTACTGCAGCAAAGTTACTTAACCAATATGGTTCATTGAAGGCGATACTTGAAGCGACTGATTTAAAAGACTCGCTTGCAGAGAAGTTAACACAAAGCCTCGAACAGATGGATTTGGCAAGAAAGCTATTAACATTGAAACAAGATATCCCTTTAGGCTTTAATTTAAAAGATATCCGCTTAACAACCTCTTCATCTGCCCACGAGATTAATGCTAATATAAACCTAACTACTGATGATAAAAGTTAATACTAGAAAGAAAAATAACTATGAATAAAAAAATAATCGGTCGAATCCTACTTGCCCTGACGGTTTATGGCATTTTTGTTGCCCTTGTTATGACTTTTTATGATGACAGCCCTGATCAGATGAAATGGAAAGACAGAGAAGCGTATAATCGTCAATTCATTGCAAAAGTAATGCTAGATAATTTTACTTTTGAGCAAGCATTGACTCAATTAGGAAGTCCTGACATCACTGAAGCGAGAACAATTGATAAAATAAACTACCAAGTTATGTTTTATCGTACTCAGCACGTAAAATCGGATGGCATCACTACGCAAGATGAATGTACCTTTCTACTATTTGTAAATGGGACTCTTAAAGAAATTGGTCTAGGCAATAATTACCCTGAGCAATGGGGAATAGTTAGCAATCATGTAAGTGTAAGTAAAAATCGACCAATTGTAGACTAAAGTCAGATTGCTACTAGCTACCTAACCCTCTACTATTATTTGTTAAGTTACTAGCCCGTTAAAACATCACCGTTTTGTCGGTAAAAGTAAAAGCTTTCAAGCTCGCATACATAGCATTTCCATGATATAAAATGCCCAAATAAAAGCACTGAGCTGACCTTTTAATATATCAGCTATGCATTACGTAATTAATTAAATGTATGTTGTCGCTTAGTACAAATTAAGAGACGACATATTACCCCCGAAGTATTATGACAAGGTGAACTTAATGACTAAACAAACCATCACGGTAATTCCTGGCGACGGTATCGGTCCGAGCATTATAGATGCTACGATTAAAATATTAGATAAAGCAGGCTGTGGTTTTGATTATGAATTTGCAGATGCAGGTTTAACCGCCTTAGAAAAGCATGGTGAATTAGTACCAGAAGAAACGATCAACCTTATCGAAAAAAACAAGATCACTTTAAAGGGGCCATTAACGACTCCTGTAGGTGAAGGTTTTACTTCAATCAACGTAACCTTACGTAAGCAGTTTAAATTATACGCAAACCTTCGTCCTGTATTATCATTTAAGGGCACAAAAGCACGTTATGAAAACATTGATATTCTAACGGTTCGTGAAAATACTCAAGGCATGTATTCTGGTGCTGGCCAAGTGACTTCTGAGGACGGTACTGAAGCTCAAGCAATGAGTATTGTTACTCGTGAAGGCGCTGAAAAAATATTAACATTTGCTTACGAGACTGCAATTAAAGAAGGTCGTAAAAAAATAACAGCTGTTCATAAAGCTAATATCCTAAAATCGACTTCAGGTTTATTTTTAAAAGTTGCTCGTGAAGTTGCCCAGCGTTACCCACAAATTGAATCAACAGAAATGATTGTTGATAACTGTTGTATGCAACTGGTTATGAACCCTGAACAGTTTGATGTTATCGTAACAACAAATCTATTTGGTGATATTTTATCAGACTTATGTGCTGGTTTAGTTGGCGGCCTTGGTATGGCGCCAGGTGCTAATATTGGTGAAGATTGTGCGATTTTTGAAGCGGTACACGGTAGTGCACCAGATATTGCTGGTAAAAACTTAGCAAACCCAACGTCTGTGATATTAGCAGCAATTCAAATGCTGGAATACTTAGACATGGGTGATAAAGCAGAAAAGATCAGAGCTGCTATTACAGATGTTATTGCATCAGGTGATAGAACTACCGGTGATTTAGGTGGTACTCATGGTACTACGGACTTTACTGAAGCAGTACTTGAGAGACTATAAGTACTAGTTTTCTGATAACAAATCGCATACAAAAAAAGCCATCAAGTTCAGTAGTGAACTTGATGGCTTTTTTATTTTCAGCGCTAGCTGATTAAACTATATAGTATATCTACTCTTTAGCTCTTAATGGCGCTGGAGAAAGTAAGCGTGCATGTACGGTGACTTCTTCACGATCATAATATAGGTGTTTTGCATAAAGCTCATACTTCACATTATGTTTAGTAAAAGCATCTTTGATTGTTTGTAAATCATTGGTAACTTGTTGATAACGCCCTTTCATTGGTAGCTTTAAGTTAAACATAGCTTCTTTACAATGACCATGTAATAACCACTCACTCATTAGCTTAGCTACTCGCTGTGGTTTTTCTATCATGTCACACACCAACCAATAAACATTTTGCTTCAGTGGTACGTATTTAAAGCCATCCATCATCTTATGTTTTACTTGTCCCGTTTCCATTAAGGATTCAGCCATAAGACCATTATCTATTGCTGTTACCATCATGCCACGGCGCACTAATTGATATGTCCAACCTCCTGGGGCTGAGCCTAAATCAACGGCATTCATACCTGATGTTAATCGTTCATCCCATTCATCACGAGGAATAAAATGTAAAAACGCTTCATCAAGTTTTAAAGTAGAGCGACTTGGTGATGCGCTAGGGAATTTTAATCTAGGGATCCCCATAACATGTGGAGAGCTATTACGGGCTAATGAAAAGCCTAAAATCACTTCTTGTCCGCTCAGAAATAACGCATGTAAAATAGCGCCTTCAGGATCATCCGCTGAATTATTGCCTTTCTGGGTAAGCACTTTATTCTTACGTAAAGCTTGGCGTAAAGGTACTGAGAGTTTACGACAAAATTTACTTAACGACTTACCATCGTTATCATCAGCCATTTCCATACGCAAATCACTGTATTGCCAATCATTACCTAATGCTTCGGTAATAGCTTCAACGCGATTATAATCTGGAAGGTCAATTTTATCAGTTACCGTAACAAACCACTGACGAGCGAAAATAAGTCGCTTAAGCGGCAACTTATTCATTAATGCTTCACCATGTGCACTTTCGTGTAAGTGAAAAAAAACTAATCCTTGGTTTATCTTTAGCTCTAAATAGCCATACATTTCATTCCAAGCAGCTTTTTCTTGGATTTCTGCACCACACTCTTTTTCAAAGCCTGGTCGACAGAATAATACGATGGAGGTCATATGTTGTTTTACCTTCTATAGCTAATGTTCATCTTTAATGATGTATGAACATAAGCGTATTAACACTACAAAAAGTGTCGTTAAAAATTATTTTTACCTTCTAGCGCTAACAATAGCCAAGCGAGAGCAAAAGAAATACCACCAAAAGGTGTTAACTTCCCAATAATGGCAAGTTCAAAAAAAGACTTAATATATATTGTGCCGCAAAAGCATAAAATCCCGACGACAAAGGCGATACTTGCACCAAGTAATACCTTTGAGGACTTAGCTGTTTTCAACCAAACCAATGTAGCTAATAGCGCAAGAGTATGAATAAATTGATATTGTAGTGCAGTTGATAAACTAGATTGCACATTTACCGGCAATGCTTGGCCACCATGTGCTAGCCAAGCGCCGAATAGTACAGAAAAACAGCCACTGATACCAACAAAAATCATCAACCATTTAAGTAAAATTGCCATACTATTTAATTTTATATCCTGATGCTGATTTTTATTAGTAGAATTCATATCTTTTTCTCATGTTTGGCTTAGTTGTTAACTGCTAATAGTTACCCGTTCAATAAATGTCACAATTTCTTCAACAGCACTTTGCATGTGTGCCTGATGAGTAAAACCTGATTTAACTCTTGGTTTTAAACTGTGATCGCCATCTTCTAAAAAAACACATTGGCAGTGCTCAGCTAGCCGATAACTGGCAATCTCAACTTTATTACCCAAAGTATCACGGTCACCTTGTACAATTAATACTGGCTTATTGGCATGAACCAAAGGTTCAAGACGTAGTTTTTCTGGTTTTTTAGCTGGATGAAATGGATAACCTATACAAAAAATGCCAGAAATGTGATTAAGTAAACGACTCTTTAATAGATCAGAATCAGCCACCAAGCTTGCCGCAACGCGCGAGCCCATAGACTTACCACCAATAAATAAAGGTAACTGATGACTTAGTTTTTTTTCAACTACGTATTCGATCACGGTTTCATAACAAAGCAACAGCTTAGGCATTCTATCAGGGGGGTATTTTTTACCTGTCAGTGCCCTTTTATCCATAAAAGGGAAATTAAAACGTAAAACATTGATGCCCAAGTGATTAAGTAAACGCGATGTTTCATTCATGAACTCATGTGACATATTAGCGCCCGCGCCATGGGCAAATATAACGAGTGCTTTAGCATTTTGGACAGTGTTCAACAATATATTGATATCGCTACCATCTTCGCTAGCAATTGTATCTTGGTGGGTCATTAACTTATTTGTCCATCAGTAATTTGTGCTTGCTCTGCTTCAACCATGTCCAACATCCACTCTCTAAAAGCAGTAATTTTACCAATATCTTTTTGATTTTCACGACAGACGATGAAATAAGCATTCTTACTCACTAAAACATCGTTAAAAGGGCAAACTAATCGTCCTGAGTCTATATCAGGCTTTGCTAACACGCTGTAAGCCAACGCAATGCCTTGTCCGTGTAACGCCGCTTGTAAAACCATAGCGGAGTGACTAAAAATAGGGCCATGATTGACATTAGCCCCTTTAACACCCACTTGTTTGAACCAGCGTTTCCAATCTTTACGTGAAGTATCATGTAATAATGTATGTTCAGACAAATCCTCTAATGTTAAAAGAGGTGGTTTGCCATTAGCAGCATTTTCTTGCACTAACAATGGTGAACAAACGGGAATTAGGTATTCGGTATGCAATTTATCAGCATGAATATTTGGCCAACGACCTCGACCATAATAAATCGCGATATCAACATCTTCAGTCAATGAGTTCTCAGGCTGATCAACCGCTTTGATCCTAACATCAATATCCTGATGCAATGAATTAAAAGCCGTTAACCTAGGGACTAACCATTGGATAGCAAAACTTGCTTGCGAACTAACCGTTATGGCTCCTTTAGCCCCACGAGCCAGTAAGCGCTCAGTGGCTTCATGCAACGAGGTAAAAATATCTTTAATGTCCAGATAATACGATTGTCCTTCTTCTGTCAGTAGCAAGGCTCGGTTTTTTCGCATAAACAATTTAATGCCTAAATGATCTTCTAAAGATTTAATTTGATGGCTTATTGCAGCCTGCGTTACAAAAAGCTCTTCTGCTGCTCGCGTAAAGCTAAGCTGCCTTGCCGATGCGTCAAATGCTCGCAAAGCGTTTAATGGTGGGAGTCTACTAGCCAAAATTCACCCTAGAATATTCAATAAAATTTAAATTATGTCGTTAATAACTGCATAAAAACCTATAAATAGAGCATAACAATTATTCATTAGTTTTTCTAATGAATAACATTAATTAAAGTCATTTTTATTTTTTTACTAACTTGCGTATTATTCACGCCGTAGATGAAGGACATCATCTCAACGTTTTATGAAACTCAGGTATAGCGTGTGCTCCCAACCATACGCTTTATTTTTTAAGAATAAAACCAGTGCGAGAAATGGTCCTAATAAATCTATAGGGTACTACAAATTTATTATTAGGTCATACATAGGACAAACACATGAAACAAAGCATTAAAAAAACTAATTTACTTGTCGCATTATTCGCCACTACTTTATTAAGTACTGCAGCTACAGCTGCGGTACCAAAAACGGCACTTGTTAAAGCTGAGCCAGTGAACCGAACTCAACTTACAACTGCTGCACATAAAAGCCTAAAGGTTTCTTTAGCACCAGCTAAAATTATATTTACACAACAATCGACTGACGCAGGCTTTGCTAAACAAAAGCAAACAGCTAATCAAAACAAGTCTATTACGATAACTAACGCAAGTTTAATTGCTGAATAATTAAAGTGAACTACACTGTGTAAAGTAATACTAACCACAGTGGTTATCACTCTTCATGTCGGTTCGTTTTAACCCGCATGTTACCATATTTCAAAATGCTCGCACATTTACTGAAGTAAGATCTTAGTTATTAAGATCGCAAATAAAAAAAGGTGTCCTAGGACACCTTTTTTATTGCTTAAATTATAAGTTACCACTTACTTAACGAATAATAAGTAGGCTCAAAATACGTAAGATGGATCAAATTCTAGTCAGTGATGAGTGGCGTAAAACCTTTCACTAAATCATCTAGGGCTTTCATTTGAGCTAAGTAAGGCTCTAGCTTATCCAGTGGCAATGCACAAGGACCATCACACTTAGCTGCAGATGGATCAGGATGTGCTTCAATGAATAAACCCGCTATTCCTATTGCCATACCACTTCGCGCTAATTGCGCCGCTTGAGCACGACGACCATCAGCGCTATCACTACGACCACCAGGCTTTTGCAGGGCGTGCGTTGCGTCAAAGATAACAGGGGCGTAATTTTTCATTTCGTCCATTGCCAGCATATCAACAACGAGGTTGTTATATCCATAGCAACTACCTCGCTCACATAAAATAATATTCTCATTTCCCGCTTCACCAAATTTGGTAATAATGTGCTTCATTTCATGTGCAGCAAGAAATTGGGGTTTTTTAACATTTATAACGGCACCGGTTTTAGCCATGGCTACCACAAGGTCAGTTTGTCTCGCTAAAAAGGCTGGTAACTGGATAACATCAACGACTTCACTTACCGGCTGTGCTTGATATGATTCATGCACGTCAGTAATAATCGGCACATTAAACGTTGACTTTATTTCTTCAAAAATCTTTAAGCCTTCATCTAAACCAGGGCCTCTATAAGAATTGACTGAAGAACGATTTGCTTTATCAAATGAGGCCTTAAATACATAAGGTATACCTAGCTTTTGAGTCACTTCAACATAGTGCTCAGCAATTTTCATCGCAAGATCACGTGATTCAAGCACATTCATGCCACCAAATAATACAAAAGGTTGCTCATTAGCAACGTCAATGCCTTTAACTGAAACAGATTTAATTGTCATCATTTCTTCCTAAAAAGTATTCCTAAAAAAGTACCGTAATTCTATTATCAGATATGTGCAAAAAGTAGCTTTAAGTAATGCTTCAACTTTAAGCTGTATAAATCAATTTAAAGGAAAAAGCACTGAGTTGACACTTATCAATTAGAAAAGTATCAATGAGCACTTTTGACACCTAAATTCGTTCATACAGCAACAAGGTGATGTTTTACTAACTACCGATAATACGTAATAGTTGTCCACACATCCAAGCCATATAAGTACCTAGGGCATAACCTAGTACTGCAAGTAATACACCAACAGGTGCTAATGATGGGTGGAATGCAGAGGCAATCACTGGGGCAGAAGCTGCACCACCAATATTAGCTTTACTACCTACCGCTAAGTAAAATATTGGCGCTTTAATGAATCGGCCAACAGCAAATAATAAAGCGACGTGTATTGCCATCCAAATTAAACCAATAACCACATACTTCGGCGCTTCTGCTATTTGGGTAACATCCATATGCAAACCAATGGTTGCAACAAGAATATATAAGAAACTACTACCAACTTTAGAGGCACCTACCGATTCAAGTCGTCTAACTTTAGTAAACGATAAAGCCAAGCCAATTGAAGTTACTAAGACAATAATCCAAAATAATTTACTGTGTAGACTGAATTTTTTTAGATCAGGGAAATTTTGTTGGAAAAACGGTACCAGTAAATCAGCTGCAAAATGGGCAAAACCAGCTGCACCAAAAGCGATGGCAATAATAAATATAAAATCTTTCAATTCTGGCGTTCGTTTATGCTCTTTGTCAAAAGCTTCAACATCAGCAATTAGTTTATCAATACCCGAGGTATCTGCACCACTTTTAGCATCAATAGCTTTATGGTTTGCAGCAATATAAAGTAATACTGCCATCCAAATATTAGCCACTACAATATCTACTGTGACCATAATGGTGAATATCTTACCATCCGCTTCAAATATTTCTTTCATCGCTAACATATTAGCGCCACCGCCAATCCAGCTACCAGCAAGAGCGGCCATACCACGCCATACAGCTTCAGGACCGGTAACACCAATAAGCTCAGGCCAAATAGCAGAGACAATTAGCAAAGCAATTGGACCACCAATTACGACCCCGACGGTACCAGTTAAAAACATAATAATAGCTTTGCTACCAAGGCCTGCAATGGCTTTTACATCGATACTTAACGTTAACAGTACTAAACAAGCAGGTAGAAGAAAGTATTTTGCTACTTCATCAACTTGGCTAACCTCAGCACTCACTATGCCAAAGGTATTTAAAAAAGAAGGCAGTAAATAGCACATTAATAACGCAGGTACATATTTATAAAATTTTTGACAGGCGGAATTCTTACTCGTGGAAGTATAAAAAACCAAGCCTAAGATAAGCGCCAAAAGTCCCAATACTACTGCATCATTGGTAATGAGTGGCGCATTCGCCACAATATTTTCTTGCATTATTTTGCCTTTTATCTTTATTTATATTTTTGTTTTTGTTTTTGTTCTTATTTTTATTCTTGATAAAGTAAAAATTCTAGTGAAGTACGTTATTACCAACATCAATTTTTTCAAGTTGAATTTTTAATATTTTCGCTGCGGGATCTTTAGGGCATTGCTCTACGAAATAACGGTAATCATCAACCGCCACTTTAAAACAATCAAGCTGGTGCAGCAAGAAACCACGGTCTCTACGTTGCAATGGATCGTCAGGATTTAATGACAAGATAACATCAACGCATGTTAATGCTTTATCAAAGGCCTGTTCATGGATCAAAACGTTTTTCAGTGCTGATAGGTGTTCTACCAAAGCGACACTGTCATCGATTGCTTTTAATTCTTGCTCTCCAGGATCGCCATCTAACTCATCTAAACGCACATCAAGCTCAGTCCAATCGAGTGACTCTCCTGTTATTGCATCAAAAATAATAGCGTACTGCTCATCACAGCACAGGCGTACCATAATTTTATTGGGGATAAACACTAAGTCTGTCTCAAAGCCACAAGCGGTAATGATTTCTTTAACTAAAGCCGCCTTAACAACAGGTGACATAGCACGTTGATTCAGACCTTTTGCGACACTATAAGCAGAAATAGGCCAGCGGGTCTGATAACGGTCTATAAATAAGTGCTGAAAATATAATTCATTAAGTAAAGCTTCTGCTTTTTCTAATGGTGATTCTATTTCACTTATGATGGCAATACACTGGCTGATAATTAACTCTAAACTATCCAAAGATGCTTCTGTTTGCACAGGTTCTTGAGCACTATCGGCAAAAACATGCTCTTCAATTAATACAAGTTTCTGTAGTAAATCTTTATCGGCAGACTTTAATTCTGATAAAAACAATTCATTCATAACTAATTATCTTAATGACTCCGTTGGATGCTTAACCAATAAATTCGATTTTGCACTTTAGTTCAGACTTAAACTTTATTTTTAACTGTTAATGTTAGCTAAAAAACATCGCTTCGCGAGTTATTGCTAAGCGAACTATCAACATTACCCAGCCCATAGCACCTAAAAAACCAAGTATTTGCATCGGTCTATTACGCGCTAATTTCAAGGTATAATAGCCAGTAAATATATAAGCAAACAAAGCTAAAATCTTTTCAGCTAACCACATTTGTTCCATTGGGTTTAAATGTAATTTTACGGCTAACGAAATACCAGCAATAAGTAAAAAAGTATCGATAACATGAGGGCTTATCTTTAACCATTTACGGTCAAGATTCTTTGATGCCATTAACGTTAAAATAAAACGGTAGGTGAATAAGCTAATGCTAAGTACTGCAAGGGTTATATGTAAATGTTTCAAAGTTATTCCTTTTATTTGAGCAAATGGTTCTATTAATTTGTCCAATTGCTTATGCAATTATTTTCTCATAGTGTATCGATTTTAGGTTATCAAAACGTTTCAAAGTGTAACCCTAAAGCAAAAATCAACGATTAAGTTAAACAACAAGTATTAACCGATTTATACCCGCTCCACCTGAAGATGTTTGTTTCAGGAGATCTGAGCGAATCATAATCAAGTGGGACGGGTATATAAACTTGCCCAAGTGATACGCTCGTGACCATTAAAGTCTCTAACGGTTTGTACATTGTCATAACCTAAAGCCGTTAAGATATTTCTTACCGCTTGACCTTGCTCAAAACCATGTTCAAAAAATAGAGAACCGTGAGTATTGAGAAACTTTAGCGCTTGTTGTGCTATGAGCTTAATATCACCAAGCCCTTGCTCATCGGCAACCAAAGCAGATTCAGGTTCAAAGCGCACATCACCTTGGCTTAGATGCTTATCTAATGCATCAATATAAGGGGGGTTAGAAACAATCACATCAAACTTACGCTCATTAACTGCATTAAACCAATCACTTTGGAATATATTCACATGCGATAAGTGTAAGTCTTGTGCGTTTTGCTTGGCTAGTTTTACTGCATCAAGACTAAAATCAATAGCGTCAATTTGCCAGTTTGGTTGTTCTGATGCAAGCGCTAGTGCGATTGCACCAGTGCCAGTACCAAGATCTAAGCAATGTAAGGTATCCAACTCACCAAAATGTTCAAGGACTAGTTCAACTAAAACTTCGGTGTCAGGACGTGGGATAAGCGTAGCCGGTGAAACCCGAAATGGCAGAGACCAAAACTCTTGTACTCCAACAATATAAGCTATTGGCTCACCCATTATCCGCCTTTGTAATAAGGCAAGATACTGTTGTTCAGATTGCTCAGTTACTTCTTTCTCTGGCCAAGTAAGTAAGTAACTACGTTCCTTATCAAGCACAAAACACAAGAGGATTTGTGCATCGAGCTTAGCACTATCTGAACAGGAAACTAATTGTTCCTGTCCGTGTGCTATCCAGTACGCTATGGTGTTATTTTCCATTGATATTACTGATAAAGTGGCTGACAAAACTACGATTAATGTTGTTCGGCTAATTCAGCTAATAAATCAGCTTGGTTTTCTTGCATTATCGGCTCCATCACCAGTTGTAAACTACCTTCCATAATTTCGTTTAAACGATATAAAGTCAGGTTAATACGGTGATCACTCATGCGACCTTGTGGAAAGTTGTAGGTACGAATACGTTCAGAGCGATCACCACTGGCAACAAGGTTACGACGTGATGATTCTTCTTCACTACGACGTTTTTCATCTTCAGCCTGCTGCAGGCGTGCTTGAAGTACTGACATCGCTTGCGCTCTGTTTTTATGCTGTGAGCGTTGTTCTTGACACTCAACCACAACACCCGTAGGAATATGGGTAATACGAATAGCCGAGTCTGTTTTGTTAACATGCTGACCACCTGCACCTGATGCACGGAAAGTATCAACTTTTAAGTCAGCTTTATTAATTTCAATCGCATCTGCCTCTGGAATTTCAGGCATAACAACTACAGTACAAGCCGAGGTATGTACTCTACCTTGAGATTCAGTCGCTGGCACACGTTGTACACGGTGACCACCCGACTCAAATTTCATATGACCGAAAACGCCTTCACCGTTTACTTTCATGATCAGTTCTTTATAACCGCCCTGCTCACTTTCATTGGAGTTCATTACTTCAATTTTCCAGCCTTTCTTTTCTGCATAACGGCTGTACATTCTAAATAAATCACCAGCAAAAATAGCAGCTTCATCACCACCAGCCCCAGCACGAATTTCAACAAAACAGTTGTTATCATCGTTAGGATCGCGTGGAAGTAATAAAATTTGTAATTCATCCGCAATATCAGCAACCGCTTTTTTCGCGTCTTTGAATTCTTCCTGTGCCATTTCTCGCATATCAGGATCGTCATCTTTAAGCATCAGCTCTGCTGTAGAAAAATCATCTTCAGCACTTTTATAATTATTAAAAACTGAAGTCACTGCATCAAGCTGCTTAAACTCTTTAGATAAAGCACGGAACTTTTCTTGGTCGCTAATGGTTGCAGGATCGGATAATAATGCCTGTACTTCTTCAAAGCGCTCTACTAGCACTTCAAGCTTCTGATAAACTGATGATTTCATTGGGAATATTCTTATATTTTAGATAAGGATGACTAAATTACTGCTATTCTAACACAGTAATAACGCAATCCACCATGTCCGCTGCAAATTGTCATGGCGGTGCACTAGCAGAGTCAGGGCATGTTAATCTTTCAGGGTTAAAATTTGTTCACATTAAAGCGGATTTAATTACAGTCGAATTTTTAGCATAGCCATGCTAAATAAATCAAATAAGGTCTTTGCTTTTATGAGTACATAAAATAATACGAGGTCTACTCTTGTGAATCTATATTAAAGATGTCACGTAAATAGATAAGTTTATCCAGTTCACCACCTTGGGCAGCAGACTGGAGAGCACTGGTAGGTGCATGCATGAATTTATTGGTAAGTTTATTGGCAAGTTCAGCTAGAACAGCTTCTGAATTTTTACCATTTTTTAATTGTATGAATGCTTTTTCGAGTAAAACATCACGGTTATCTAAACATTGTTTACGATAACTAATGACAGTGTCCTGCGTATTTAAACCGCGCAGCCATGCCATAAAATTATCGGACTGGCTATTCACAATGCTTTCAGCTTGAACTGCAGCTTTACGTCGATTGGCTATATTCTTAGCAATAATGCCTTGTAAGTCATCAACGGTATATAAAAATACATCTTCAAGTTCTGAAACTTGTTCTTCAATATCACGAGGAACAGCAAGATCAACCATAAAAATAGGTTGATGCTTACGTGACGCTAACGCTTGCTCAACCATGCCTTTACCAATGATAGGTAAAGTAGATCCGGTAGAGCTGATAACAATATCAGCATTGCACATATGTTCAGGTATTTGCGCTAAAGTAATAACATCAGCGCCAATTTTCGTTGCCATGTTTTCAGCACGTGCAAGTGTTCGGTTAGCAACGGTAATTTTACCGACATTATTTTCATATAAATGTTTTGCAACTAACTCAATAGTTTCACCTGCACCAACAAGCAATACTTTAGTTTTTTCAAGGCCGCCAAAAATATGCTTGGCTAAGTTTACTGAAGCAAAGGCAACAGATACTGCACTGGCACCAATTTCAGTTTCTGTGCGAACTTGTTTTGCAACGCCAAAAGTACGTTGAAATAACCGGTCCATAATCAATGACATAGAGCCAGCAGCTTTCGCTTGACTATAAGCTTGTTTCATTTGCCCCAGGATTTGCGGTTCGCCTAAAACAAGAGAGTCTAAACCACAGGCTACGCGCATCATATGATTAACGGCTTGCTGGTCTTTATGCCAATATAGGCTAGGTAAAATAGTCGAGGCGGGTACGTTATGGAAACTTTCTAGCCATTTAATTAGGCGTTGCTGAGTAACATCAAAGTCACCATCTTGTACTAGGTATAACTCTGTTCTATTACAGGTAGAAAGAATAGCAACTTCACGACACTGTACTGCATTAAGCATTTCTTGAAGGGCAATAGAAAGCTTATCTGGATTAAAAGATATTTTCTCTCTGACCGCAACAGGCGCAGTTTTATGATTAATTCCAACAGCAACGATAGACACAGTAATAAACCTATTTTGTAAACATTTCCGACAAGTTTTATAGAACTTGTTTTATATAGTAACGTAAGTATACCCTAAGCCCTGCTATTAAAATATGATCTGTGATAAAAGACCCTAAAAATAATACTGCTATTTACAAAGGCTAAAAAGCTATGTTTCAATAACAATTATCATCGTTTTAAGCACTTATCATTAATGTCCCAATTTATTAAAGCTCACCTTTACTCCCCCTATTTACTCACCCTTACCTTATGTACGGTATTAGTATCAGGTTGTAGTACTCTGCCTAATAATGAAACTCAGGTATTAATTAAACAAACATCCCAACAAAGAATTGACGAACTGCAACACTTACAGCAGTGGAAAATAAAGGGTAAAATAGCTTTTATAGAAAAAAAATCACGCAGTAGCGCAACATTATCTTGGCAAGTTGACGAAAATAAAAGCACCCAAAAACTCAATTTAACCACTTATTTAGGGATAAATGTTCTACAACTTGATTCGAATGCTAACAGCCATAAAATACAAGTAGATGGAAAAACCTATCAAGGCCATAATTTAGAAGTACTTATTCATTCCATTACCGGTTTAACCTTACCAACCCAAGCACTGACGTTTTGGCTCAAAGGTATACCCTATCAAGAAGATGATAGTATTCATTATCAAAAAACTACGCAGCTACCACTCACGCTATCAAGCTATTATAATAATGAATTATGGCAAGTCAGCTACGCTAACTATCAGCAAATTGATAGCTATAGCTTAGCGACTAAATTTTCGATTAAGAAAGATGATTTATTAATTAAAATTGTCGTCAATGACTGGTCTATTACCAACAAATAATTGGCTATTGCCAAATAATATCACTCAAAATAAGCAGAATATTTACATGACTTGCGCTTCTAACTCGAACTCTTTTCTTAATAAAGCGATTGAATTTCCATCGCCAGCAAAGATTAACTTATTTTTACACATTGTCGGACAACGTGAAGATGGTTATCACAATTTAGAAACACTTTTTCAATTTATCGATCATAGCGATACTCTTACCTTAACGGCGACCGAAACGCCTGATATAGAATTATTAACACCTATTGATGGTGTTAATAATGACGATAACTTAATTGTCAAAGCAGCACGATTACTAAAAAATAGAAGTAATACTGATTTGGGCGTTAAGATCAGTATCAATAAAATCCTACCAATGGGTGGAGGTTTGGGTGGTGGTTCATCAAATGCAGCGACCGTTTTAGTTGCACTCAATTTGTTATGGCAGTGCGAGTTTTCTTTAAGTGAATTGTCATCGTTAGGTTTGAGTCTTGGCGCCGATGTACCTATATTTATTCATGGTTTTTCTGCCTTTGCCCAAGGCGTAGGTGACCATCTCACCGCTATCAAACCTCAAGAGTCTTGGTATTTGATTACTAAACCTGAATGTAGCATCTCTACAAAGGAAATTTTTACTGCTGTAGATCTACCTAGAAATACTAAGAAACTTGACCCCACAGCCCTTAACACTAGCGACTTCGTCACTGAAAGCTTTCATAATGACTGCCAAACATTAGTAATAAAACAGTATCCCGAGGTTGCCAAGTTACTGGCTTGGTTGGTAGAATACGCACCCTCAAGAATGACAGGAACTGGAGCGTGTGTTTTTACGCAATTTTCTAGTTATCAAGAGGCGCGTTCATTACAAGCGAAACTCCCTAAAGGAATAAGCTCTTTTGTAGCGCAAGGACTGAATAAGTCCCCACTCTGCTCTGTAATAGCAAAGCTATCATTGAGCGAGTAAAGTTTTATAAAGATTTGCTAACTTAACCAATACGGCTGTTTTTAAGCACATTATTGTGCTAGAAAAAAGCTGTTACAGTTAAGCCGGCCTATACTGTTCAATGATTGCTTATCAATCAAAGAGCCTACTATTAATGTCAAATATTTCTGAGGAATCGAAAGTGCCTGACATGAAGATTTTTGCGGGTAATGCCACCCCTGAACTGGCCAAGAAAATTGCTAATCGCCTATATATGCCTCTAGGTGATGCTAAAGTCGGTAGTTTTAGTGATGGTGAAATTAGTGTTGAAATAAATGAAAACGTCCGTGGTGCTGATGTTTTTATTATTCAATCAACCTGTGCTCCAACCAACAATAACTTAATGGAATTAATTGTAATGATAGACGCTTTGCGTCGTGCCTCTGCTGGCCGTATCACTGCTGTAATCCCTTATTTTGGTTATGCTCGCCAAGACAGACGCGTACGTAGTGCTCGTGTACCTATTACTGCGAAAGTAGTTGCTGACTTCTTATCAAGTGTTGGTGTTGACCGTGTATTAACTGTTGACTTACACGCAGAGCAAATTCAAGGTTTCTTTGATGTGCCTGTTGATAATGCGTTTGGTACACCTATCTTATTAGATGATATGCAAAATCGTGAGTTAGACAATCCTGTTGTTGTTTCTCCTGATATCGGTGGTGTAGTTCGTGCTCGTGCTGTAGCTAAGTTACTTGATGATGCTGATTTAGCCATTATCGATAAACGTCGCCCTAAAGCGAACGTTGCACAAGTTATGCATATTATTGGTGAAGTTGAAGGCCGTGACTGTATTATCGTAGATGATATGATTGATACTGGTGGCACTTTAGCTAAAGCAGCAGAAGCATTAAAAGAACATGGCGCAAAACGTGTTATTGCTTATGCTACTCACCCAGTACTATCAGGTAATGCAGCACAAAACCTTAGAGAATCTGTTATTGATGAAGTTGTTGTTACTGACTCAATACCTCTTTCTGATGAAATTAAAGCACTTAAAATGGTTCGTCAATTAACATTAAGTGGCATGTTAAGTGAAGCGATTCGTCGTGTAAGCAATGAAGAATCTATTTCTGCAATGTTTGACTAATTCCTGACAATGATCGCCTAGCGATTAATGACAACTATTTATTGCAAAAAAGCAGCCACTACTTAGGCTGCTTTTTTATTGCCCTTCTCTTCCCCCCATACCTCCGTCAATTATTCTGTTTATTTAATAGCTTTACCTAAGCCTAAATGTTATTATGCCGCGCCTTTTTTATCTAATGGCCTAGTTATTTATAGCTAAGCATATTTAATGTAGATTCAAATGGTGTCTCCTTGTTTTTGGTCGCAAAAAACAAGATAAAATTTTTAAGTTTTTTAACTTATATAACAGAAGAGTATTAAAATGACTGATTTATTAACATTAGAAGCTGAAGTACGTACTGATTTAGGGAAAGGTGCGAGCCGCCGCCTACGTCACGCGAACAAAGTTCCTGCTATCCTTTACGGTGAAAATGAAGAACCTATTTCTTTAACTTTAGAACACAAAAACGTTTTCCGTGCTCAACAAGAAGAAGCGTTCTACTCGCAAGTATTAACATTGAACATCGCTGGCAAGCCAGTTGAATGTCTAATTAAAGACATGCAACGTCATCCGTTCAAGCAAGTTGTAATGCACTTAGATTTCTTACGCATTGATGCAAAGCACGCTGTTCATGCAAACGCTCCTATTCACTTCTTAAACGAAGATGAAGCGGCTAAAACTGGTGCGAACATTTCTCACCACATGAATGAAATCGCTATCACTTGTTTACCAAAAGACTTACCTGAGTTCATCTCAATTGACTTAGCTGGTTTAGAACTTGGTCAAACTATCCATTTATCAGACGTTACCTTCCCTGCAGGCGTTACTTCTGATGAATTGGCTAAAGGCGAAGATCACGATCTAGCTGTTGTTTCTGCTAATGCACCGAAAGCTGCAAAAGTAAGCACTGACGATGAAGCTGCTGCTCCAGCAGAAGAAGCTCCAGCTGCTGAATAATAGCCACATTCATTTATAATATTATAGATAATGACTATTAAACTAATTGCGGGGCTGGGAAATCCTGGCCCCGAATATAGCAAAACACGCCACAATGCAGGTGTTTGGTTCGTAGAAGAACTAGCACGTAGCCATAACATTTCCCTTCGTCCCGAAAAAAAATACTCTGGCCTTTACGGTAAAGGGTTAATTGCGGGAAACCTTGTTCACTTATTAATCCCCACTACATTTATGAACCGTAGCGGTCAAGCAGTTGCACCTCTAGCTAATTTTTATAAAATATCGGTCGATGAGATTTTAGTTGCCCATGATGAATTAGACATGTTGCCTGGTGTTTGTAAGATTAAAAAAGGCGGTGGGCACGGCGGACACAATGGCTTGCGCGATATTATTGATCGCATGGCTAACAATAAAGATTTTTACCGGTTACGTATTGGTATTGACCATCCGGGTCATCGCGATAAAGTAACGGGTCATGTACTGGGTAAAGCGCCGAGTGCAGAACAAGCAAAAATTGAACAAGCAATCGACGAAGCCAGTCGATGTTTAGATATTTGGCTAAAAGACGACTTAAAGAAAGCGCAAAATCGCTTACACTCTTTTAAAGCCGAGTAATTATACACAAGTAAATACACGCTAGAAATAATCAATAGGTAAAAAATTATGGGTTTTAAATGTGGTATCGTTGGCTTGCCTAACGTCGGTAAATCAACACTATTCAATGCACTTACCAAAGCAGGTATTGATGCGGCAAACTTCCCTTTTTGTACTATTGAGCCGAATACTGGCGTAGTACCAGTACCAGATCCTCGCTTAGATAAATTAACAGCCATAGTAAAACCTGAGCGTGTATTAGCCACAACAATGGAATTTGTAGATATTGCAGGTCTTGTTGCTGGAGCATCAAAAGGTGAAGGTTTAGGTAATAAGTTTTTAGCTAACATTCGTGAAACCGATGCCATTGGCCATGTTGTACGTTGTTTTGATAATGACAACATTATCCATGTTGCTAATAAAGTCAGTCCTGTTGATGATATCGATGTGATCAATACTGAATTAGCTTTATCTGATATGGACACAGCGGAACGTGCTATTTTTCGTTTAGCCAAAAAAGCTAAAGGTGGAGATAAAGACGCTAAATTTGAAATGCCGGTATTAGAGAAAATATTAAAGCATGTTGAAGAAGGCCACATGGTACGTTCTTTAGAGTTATCTAAAGAAGAAAAAGCAGCCGTCGATTACTTAAACTTTTTGACACTAAAACCAACAATGTATATAGCTAATGTCAACGATGATGGTTTTGAAAATAATCCTTATCTTGATGAAGTACAAAAAATAGCGGATGCAGAAGGTGCGATCGTTGTTGCTGTTTGTGCTGAGATTGAAAGTGAGTTGTCTGAAATGGATGACGAAGACCGTGTTGAATTTATGGCTGATTTGGGTTTAGAAGAACCAGGACTTAATCGTGTTATAAATGCCGGTTATTCTTTACTACACTTGCAAACTTATTTTACTGCCGGCGTTAAAGAAGTACGCGCGTGGACAGTAAAACAAAATGCTACCGCACCTCAAGCAGCAGGTGTTATTCACACTGATTTTGAAAAAGGTTTCATTCGTGCCGAAATTATTAGCTACGATGACTTTATTGAATTTAATGGTGAGTCGGGTGCTAAAGAAGCTGGCAAGTGGCGCTTAGAAGGTAAAGAGTATCGTGTAAAAGATGGCGATGTAATCCACTTCCGCTTTAATGTCTAACACGCTGTAAAAATTATATTCTCAAAAAGGCTCATCATGATGGGCCTTTTTTGTGCCTGTAAAACACTAACTAGGGCAATTGAATTAAGTAAGGTTGCAATGTTTACTGTAAAAGGTGAAATAATCGAAAATATTAAGAATAAGGCGCTTGATTGAGCATAGTAGTATGCTGTTACCCCGTTCATTACTCTTCGTAATAATAATTGCTTAAGTACTTATTAAAAAGTCCTGCTGACTCCTGATATTTATAACAGACATACATAGGGAACATTTATTAGTTTTCATCGTAAAAAATTATTGATTAGCGCTCTAACATTTCATCATTGGCAATTTACAAACAAATAATTTAGCTTGAAATAGATAATTTAACAAAATATTCAACGCAACTAACCTAGTAAACCAAAGAATGGCAATCTCATCTCTTTCGCTATAAAGACAAATGTATTACCTAATTCATCAATTCACTGCTTTTTTCACTGTTTCCCTGCATAGTTATTCGTCAAACTGCACACGCAATAGCCAAACAAATAAAAAGTACAACTTTTTTGAAAATAACTGTTGACGGAAGGCAAGTAGATTAGCATAATACGCCGCACTTGCTACAGAGCAGGTTGGTAAAGGCTACATAGCTCAGTTGGTTAGAGCACATCACTCATAATGATGGGGTCCCAGGTTCGAGTCCCGGTGTAGCCACCATTTACTTCAGTATTTATACTTAAGTAAAAAGAGTTCAAGTCTCTTTAAAAATTGAATGTATGCGGGTTTGGCGGAATTGGTAGACGCGCTGGATTTAGGTTCCAGTATCGCAAGATGTGAGAGTTCAAGTCTCTTGACCCGCACCATTTCAAAGCAACGTTGTTGCACGTAAAAAGTAAGTACATTGCAGGGATATAGCCAAGCGGTAAGGCAGCGGGTTTTGATCCCGTCATTCAGAGGTTCAAATCCTCTTATCCCTGCCACTTTTTATCATCATTGTTAATTCAATTTTAATAAAAAGTATGCAATGTAACTTATTATCCTGGAGGGATATAGCCAAGCGGTAAGGCAGCGGGTTTTGATCCCGTCATTCAGAGGTTCAAATCCTCTTATCCCTGCCATTTTTTTAAAAATGGTACACAGAGCCAAGTCTCTTTAAACCTTGAATGTAATGCGGGTTTGGCGGAATTGGTAGACGCGCTGGATTTAGGTTCCAGTATCGCAAGATGTGAGAGTTCAAGTCTCTTGACCCGCACCATTTCAAATATCTAGAAAACAAAACACTCCCTTTATTATCTAAAACTTAAGCACTGCTTATATTAGATAATTATTTGTGTTTCAAAGGCTACATAGCTCAGTTGGTTAGAGCACATCACTCATAATGATGGGGTCCCAGGTTCGAGTCCCGGTGTAGCCACCATTTTTACCTCTGTAAAAATGCGTTCAATCCTCTTTAACCATACCCTTTCAAAATATCTAGAATCTCAAATAACACTTCAAGTACACTACAAATGATACTTACAAATTGAAACCTTATACTCAATTATTCGCTACTAATTACTCGTTATAAAAATCAGCCATACTTCTATGCTATATATCTAAGGCTTTATACGTAATCACGGCATGAGCTACAAGTAATCTTACTCATGGATACTATTCCCATAGTGCTTACCGCTGTAAGAGCCATTCCTGCACATCAACTGTTCACTGTATAACTCTTTCATTTAATACTGGGGTTCAACTCCCCCGAACAGTAATTTCCTATTTAACCTGCGGTAACTTATCTATAAACCACACGCATAAGCCAATGCTTTGTTTTTTATAGTCGAGTTTAGAACAGGTACTTTGTTAACCGCTAACAAGGCTAAATTACGGGCGGCTTTGATGAGTGGTGAGGGATGACTAAAGCTGGCATATAAAGCATCCATAGTAGACATCATAAGTAAGTTATCTTTGCGTCTCATTTTTTCATAACGAGCTAACACAGCCTCATCATGCCATGCTTCACCATTGCCAATCGCTTCCGCGATAACATGCTGCAAGGCCAGTACATCTTTAAAGCCTAAATTTACCCCCTGCCCGGCCATTGGATTGATAGTATGAGCTGCATCACCTAATAACAAAACTCGCTTATGCTGATAGGTATTAGCGTGTCTACGTGTTAATGAAAAGTCACCTTTGGCCAGCACCTTGATATCACCCAATTGTGCAGGAAAGCATTTAAGTACTTCTTGTTGCAGTTGGCTATTTGATAACGAAGCTAAGCGGGTTATTTCATCTCGTTGGTGATACCAAACTAAAGAGGCATAACCACCTAATGGACTTTGTCCTGGCAATGGTAAAAAGGCTACTGGCCCTGTAGGTGAAAATTTCTGCCAGGTAATGTCTTGTTGGCACATTGACGTTTCAACATTAATCAACATGGCTGACTGTTGATAGTCCCAGCCTGTCATGCCAATAGCAGACATTTGCCTTACTTTTGATTGAGCGCCATCAGCGCCAATAACTAGCTTTGCCGTTACCACGCTATTAGTTAGTGTTAGTGTTGCTCTGTTATTGCCGGAGTCATCATCTTGGTTTAGGGAGAGTAAGCTTTCTGGGCAGTATGTGTGAATATTACTCATAGCAGTAACTTGTTGCCATAGAGCGAGTTGAATCAAACGGTTTTCTACGATATGTCCTAGATGTGACTGCTCAATGTCGTCAGCGTTAAATTCAGTATAAGCACTTTCATACTCCCAAACACCTAAACGTTTGTAAGGACAACTGCGCCATTGTTTAACTTGTTGCCATGCGCCAACTTGATTGAGTAAGTTTTGTGAGGCTAAAGAAATCGCTGATACACGTAAATCAAGAGGTTGCTCAGCACTGAAAGCTTGGGGCGTGAATTTCTCCACCAAAGCAACCTTTAAACCAAGTTGCGCTAAGGTCAATGCACTTGCTGCACCAACCATACCACCACCAATAACCACACAATCAAAATGTTCCATACTTTAATGTTCACAACAATATCGGAATAGACTGTTATTTTACCCAAGCACGCGAATAATTTCGACCCTTTATCAATTAATTAATATCAATCTAACCATTTAGGCGGATTACCCACTTGTTGGCATAAGGTAATCAGCGCTTTTGAGGCTATCGGTTTAGAGATAAAATAACCTTGGCCGTAATCGCAACCTAATGAGCGTAGGTAGTCGTAGTGCTGCTTAGTTTCTATACCTTCACCAACCAGTTTTAACGATAAGCTATGCCCAATTAAAACGACTGCTTCAACTAAACTTGCATCGGTTTTATCATCAATAGATCCGGCGATAAAAGAACGATCTATCTTCATTACATCGATGGGAAAATGTTTTAGATAACTCAACGATGAATAACCCGTACCAAAATCATCCATATAAATAGCAACGCCTAAACTACGAATATCTTGTAAAGTAGTCATCATTTCTTCTGAATTATCCATCAATGAACTTTCGGTAATTTCAACTTTCAAGCTAGATGGCGAAATATTATTAACTTTCAGGGCTTTTTTTATGATGTCTTTTATCGGCGTTTGACTTGTTTGTTTGCATTGTCGACTAGAGACATTAACGGCCACTTGTATTTTCAGACCAAGATCGTGCCAATACCTTAAATCAGTACATGCCTGTTCAATCACCCATTGTCCAATAAGTTCAATCAAGCCAGCTTCCTCAGCTATTTCTATAAAACTATCGGGGTAAATTAATCCTTTATCTGGGTGTTGCCAGCGAATGAGTGCTTCAGCGCCAATAATTTCTCCCGTATCGAGTGAAACTACCGGTTGATAATGCAAGACAAATTCTTGCCGCTTAATTGCTTGCCTTAAAGCTTGCTCTATATGCATCCGTCTACTGACAGTTTCATTCATACTCTTCGTAAAAAATTGAAAAGTATTGCGGCCCGCAGCTTTTGCTTGATACATAGCAGTATCCGCATTTTTAAGCAGTAATTCAACATTGTCACCATCAACAGGGCCAATCGTAACGCCTATACTCGCAGAAACAACGGCTTCATTATTATTTCGTAAATGAAAAGGCATCGATAAACTAGTCAGGATATTTTTAACGACTCGTTCAATAGCAAAACGATTAGATAGGCCTACTAATAGAACAACAAACTCATCGCCACCAAATCGAGCTACCGTATCCTTTTCACGTATACAGTTTCTTAACCGAATCGCCGCCAACTTTAATAACTCATCTCCACTACTGTGTCCCCAGGTATCATTGACAAATTTAAACCGATCTAAATCAATGAACAATAAAGCTACTTCACTATCTCCAGCTTTATCCCCCTTTAACTTATTATGTAATCTTTCGACACATAAACTACGGTTAGGTAGCCCGGTGAGTGAGTCATAATTAGCTTGTAACCAAATATCTTCCTCATATTTTTTATGCTTAGTGATGTCTGAAAATAAACTAATATATTGGAGTGGCTTTTTATCTTGATCTCTCACCACTGAAATAGCTAAAAATTCAGGGTAAATCTCACCATTTTTTCTTTTATTCCAAATTTCACCTTGCCAGCTATTATCTTGCTCAAGAGATTGCCACATTTTTTGATAAAAATGATTGTCATGCTTACCTGAATTTAGAATATTAGGTGACTTACCTAATACCTCTTCTATGCTAAAACCACTGATATGACAAAATGCAGGGTTAACCGTTTCAATCCTATTCTCTGCATTCGTGATCATGATTGCTTCTGAAGCATACTTAAATACTGCCGCAGAAATCCTTTGCTCGCCTTCTGATTTAATACGTTCGGCTAACATTTGATTAAAAGCTATCACCATATCGGATATTTCATCCTTTCCTTTGACTTTCAATGGCTGATTAAATTTATGCTCAACCTCCATTGTTGTCATTGCGGTGCTGATATATTTAATTTTCGCAACAATGCGCCTAACCGCTAAGAAAGAGAGGTATAAGGTTGTTATAAAGACCAAAATAAATGTTGTTATGTAGAGCACTAAACTATCGATTGCTTGTTGCTCTTCATGACTCGCTAAATTCTGCATTTCAGAAAGGATATGATTGCTTATTGCTCTAAATTCATCAATGCGTAACGAAGACAAATGCCACCACTGCTCAGTATCAATACCGACATCATTTTGTTGTAGCTTCTTAATCGCAGCTACCGCTTGGCTATCATCAATGCGAATTTCGTCATCTATTTGCTCAGCATGTCTGCCTTTGTCTCTTGACATTTTTGCTAATAAGATATGCTGGTGATAACGATTTAAGGTCTGCCCAATAATATCAACCGCTTGTTTTTCATCATTTGTTAAGTTGGCAATATCATTAAATGTTGTCAGATAGCTTTGGCTGGAAGATAGGCGAGTTAGAAAACTGTCAAAGTAATTGGTTTCTCCTCTTAATACATAATTTTTAAAATCATGTATTAAGCCGCCATAGCCTATTTCTCGTTCAAGTTGTGCCAATTGCTCAGCGCGTATTAATCTTTCATTGAGTAGGTCTCTAATGAGCAATACTTGCTGGTTATTTTCTGAATTAAGTTGCCGCTGTAACCACAGTTGATGATGCGATTTTGATACAGAAAATAAATCACTAATGAGCTCTGTTTGTGCATTTCCATAAGAGATAACTTGCTGGAGCTGGCTGGCGTATAGCTGTTTAGTATTCAAAAAAGCGTTTAAAGCACCACGTTCCTGTCCTGATTTTTCTTCTAGTCTGAGTAAGTTAAGAAAGTCGATACTATCTCTATTTTGTTCAGTGCTTTTAAGATGAACTTGTACTTGTGATATTAAACGTAATAGGTCTTCATTAAACTGGGAGTAGTAAGCAAAGTAACCTTGGCTCTCAGAATTATCAATTTTTCTCCGTGCTTTTGATAATCCTTTAATACTTACAAAAATGTCTTTAAGCACGTCATTTATTACCTGCTGACTGGCAATAGTATTAAGCTCTAACTGCGTTAATTCAATACGTTGGATGAACTCAATAGTGTGCTCGATACGCGAGTCTGTTTGCAGTCTTTGTTTTTGTAATTGAACTAACTTTTTCTTACTATTTCGGTCGATAACACCTGCAGATAAACCTCGTTCTTTTTGTAGTTCATGGATTAAGTCGTCAATTTCACTCGAAATTTCTATAGACAAAATAGCTTTACGCGCCAGTTTAATATCCTCTAAATACTCACTGGTATGGTTAAGTCCAAAGCATAAAATGATTAGCCAAGGAAGCAATAAAAACGTTTTTAGTCGTGCTCGAATACTAAAATGACAAGCAAAATTTTGGAACATTACAATAGATCTACTTATTTTAAGCAAAGGGTGAACTGGGCGTATTGCACGGATGCTATCACAAGTATTAAAAAACAAATTTGTTTGATATCAAGATAGTCAGACAATGCTTGTTTACCCTGGAATTTCCGCTATAGTAAAGAGCCAAGGCATTGAAGTTAAATATAAATTTGTACTTTTTTACTTTGGGACAATTATTCAAAACAAGTGATATCATCTAGGTAACTTAGTTGAGAATAAAACGGTTAATCAAATCATTAAGGAAGCACTATGTCTGCATTGTTACAGAAATCCACCACGGACCGAAATACCGAAGAAAAACGATTAAGTAAAGATATCAATTTAATCTATGATTTCACTGAAAAACCTAATCGAACTCATTTAAAAGCACATAGTGATAGAGCTGTGGTTGCTAAGCTTCGCGCTGATTTAGTATTACCTAACAATAAAATTCTAACCGTAGATATAGATTTTGATAGTACAAGCGGCTACCATGACAATACTATGATGGTTATGGATGACTTTGGTGTTGAGATGCTAGTCACTGCCTTCGCAGTAAAATACGGCCAGCAATTTGCTGATAAAATATCTAACGCTTGGGCAGAAAAAAACCATCAAAATGATCCTCGAAAACCCACTTACTTACTGGTACAAAAGCCAACCATTCATGATGGCTTGCCGCAAGTTTTTGTCGCCTGTGGAGAAAAAGAGCACAATAAAACTAAACCACAAAGTATCGTTTAATATCCAGCTAAATAAAATGTTTAAGGCTAAGCTTTCTATACTTCTAGTGTTTAGCCTCTTATGCGTTAGCTTTTTAAGTGAAGCCAACAATGCAACATCGATTAAAACCCTAAGTAACGTTAATAAAATACTCCAAGACAAGGACGGTTTTATCTGGTTAGCCGGTCAACAAGGGTTAACGCGCGTTGATGCCAATAGTAATATTACTTTTTCGCTCAGTAATCAAGAATGGCCACTGCCATATTCTTGGATACATAATATGAGCCTTATTGATGACAACCTTTTACTTGCCACAGAAACTCACGGCTTATGGTTATTTCACACTCAAACCGGTACTGTTACAAAAATTCCTGTTGATATTCCACGGCAGAACCACTTTGATGCAGTAATGTTTAAAGATAAATATTACATCAATGCCCCAAATAAGTTGTATCGATATAACCCAAGTACTAAAGAAACTAATATTATTGAAAATGATATTAGTATTGATCATCTTGTTCATAATCAAAGGCACCTATATATATCGAATGAAAAAGGCTTATTTCAATTACAAGGTGACCGCCTTTCTATTATCATTAATGAGCCGATTACTGCATTAACGGCCATATCTAATGCAGTGATAGCCATAACAGCGAACAAGATTTACCGTTTTTCAGATGACGGAACAATATCAAATATAGGGCATAATGAGACCATCTATGGGCTAACTAAAGCGTTTGATAGTGATGATTTCTTTACAGTAAATAAAAAAAATATTATCACCAAATATAATGGCCTGACACTTTCAACAATTCCTCATCACTATGGACAAAGTAAAACCGTACGTATTAGAGATATATTTCATGATGCATCGGGAGTTTTATGGTTGGTGAGTAATCAAGGTATTGAACAAGTTAATGAGAACTACATTACCAATCATGAAGTTATTTTTGATATTCCAATCAATGCTAATGAAATCAAACTATTTGATAATGAGATCATTATTGGCAGTTATGGCGCTGGTTTACAAAACTTCTTAAAACCTATATTTAAACCAAGCGTAAATACTGCCTTCACTAAAAAAGGCCTAAAAATATTTGATGCCATAGAGGTAAACAAAAACCTATACATCGCAAGTTTTGATGGTTTATGGCGCTATGATAAAAACCAAGAGAAAGTGAGTAAACTGAATATTATTGCCGATCAACTTGTATTAAAACTTAAGCATAAAAACAACTTACTCTACATAGCCACTAATGATGATGGCCTCTATATCTATGACTTAAATAGTAAAAAAATTATAAATCATATCGATGTTAAAAAGGGATTGTTGAGTCCTGAGATTATTGATGTCTTACCATTAGAGGAAGGAAAAATATGGATTGCAAACAGCAGGCACATTAGCATTTACGAACAAGCAACCAACGTGACCACAACACTGAAGTCACCAAATAAAAGTAAAGTAGTTTCATTTGTTTTAGCTGACAACAAAATTTTTGCCTCAACGCTCGGCGATGGTATTTTAGTGTTTAATCAACAAGGTGACTTATTAGCTCAGCTTTCTAAAGATCATAGCTTCACCGAAATGATAAAAATTAATGGTGAAGTATGGGTATCTGGCCAGCCAGGTTTATATCGTATATCGCCAAAAAATTATCAAGTTACTATGATAGAAAATACTCAACAGTATTCTTTTGTCAGCAGTATGTTAGTAAAAGATGACACCCTTTATGCCATTCACTACAGTGGTATTTTGGCACTCGATCTATCTGAACAAAAACAGTTTAATCCGAATGTTATTATCAGCAAAACAACTATTTCAGGTAAAGCTTATTTACTTAATAAAACGATTAAGATTGAAAGTGGTAACGATGTCATCACCTTTGACTTGGCTAGTTTGGACTATCGCCCAGGGTTAGCGAAAAAATATCAGTACCGAATTAATAATAGCCAATGGCAGCAAATTAGTAATAACCAATTAACCTTAACAGGCCTGGCTTCAGGTCATTATAATATTGAGATTATGGCAACTAATAGCTTAGGGCATTGGAGTGATGTAAAAGCTTATACTGAGATAGATGTCGCCTATCCTTGGTACTGGACAGTAGAACTGAAAATTATTTACATCATCTTAGTCTTGTTTATCGTGTTGTTGACCTCTTGGTTACTTTATTTACGGACGAAATCAATTAGAAACATTCACAATTTGCTCAAAGATGACATGAGAAATTGCGGTCGAGTGATGAAAACTATTCAACGTAATTTACAACTCACCTCTACGTCGCTAGCAAGTAATGAAGTAGAACAAAGTAAGCAATTGATTGAAAAAAGTATATTAGTGCTTAAAGAGAACCTTGATTCACAGGAACCCGATAGTCTTGCTGGCAAAGATTTAACTGTAGCGATTCCTTTTTTAGCTAACTATATTCATAGTAAATACGAAGTAAAACTATACTGTACTCTTGATGATAAAATCGATAGCTTAAATTATGAATTAAGATCAGATGTCTACAAAGTCATATTTGAAGCACTGATGTCGGCCATATTTAAGAGTGAAGCACAAAACTTCAATCTTACGTTACAAGAGGTTAAGCAAAAATTATGGCTCACTGTTAATAGCGACAATGATTCTTTTAACCAACTCAACAGTAGAATCGACTTCGATCTCGCTAGTTATACGATTCGTCAAATTACCAGTAAACACCACGCTTCACTCAATACTTTTGATAATGATGACGGTAGCAGCCAACTAGTCATTAGCTTCCCATTGATGACCTTAAATTAGACCCTTCTTTTTTTGATAAAACAAAATAATGAAGACATTTGCCTTATTCATTCGAAATTAGTCACCAATTGGTATAAAATACGCGTCCTTTTATCTGTACGGGGTTTGCTTAGGCATTTCCAGTACGAATTCGTGTGCAAAGAGTGAAGTAATGAGTAAAAAGCTATATATCAAAACTTGGGGCTGTCAGATGAACGAGTATGACTCGCAGAAGATGGCAGAATTGTTGGATTCAACCCATGGTTTCTCGTTGGTTGAAGAAGCGGAACAAGCTGATGTTATTTTGCTTAATACTTGCTCCATTCGTGAGAAAGCTCAAGAAAAAGTATTTCATCAACTAGGTCGTTGGAAAAATCTAAAAGATAAAAAACCAGATTTACTCATTGGTGTTGGTGGTTGTGTTGCCTCACAAGAAGGTGACTCTATACGTAAACGTGCTCCTTTTGTCGATATGATTTTTGGTCCACAAACATTGCACCGTTTACCTGAAATGCTAAATCAATTGCAGCACTCAAAGAGTCCAATTATTGATGTAAGCTTTCCAGAAATTGAAAAATTTGACCGATTGCCTGAACCTAAAGCTGACGGTGCCAGTGCATTTGTCTCTATTATGGAAGGCTGTAGTAAATATTGTACTTTCTGTGTAGTCCCTTACACACGTGGCGAAGAAGTTAGTCGTCCACTTGATGATGTATTATACGAAATAGCGCAACTTGCTGAGCAAGGTGTTCGTGAAGTAAACCTATTAGGCCAAAACGTAAATGCTTATCGTGGTGAAACACATGATGGTTCAATTTGTCGCTTTGCTGATCTAGTACGTTTGGTTGCCACCATAGATGGTATCGATCGTATTCGTTATACCACTTCTCACCCGGTTGAGTTTACTGACGATATTATTGAAGCCTACACCGATGTTCCTGAACTAGTAAATCACTTGCATCTTCCGGTTCAAAGTGGCTGTGATCGCATTCTAACGCAAATGAAACGTGGCCATACCGCGCTTGAGTATAAATCTCAAATTCGAAAATTGAAAAAAGTACGCCCTGAATTATCTATGTCTTCTGATTTCATTATCGGCTTCCCAGGGGAAACCGATGAAGACTTCACGGCAACGATGGATTTAATTAAAGCGGTTGATTTTGATTTAAGTTTTAGCTTTATCTATAGCGCTCGTCCTGGTACTCCAGCAGCCGATTTACCTGATGATATTAGTGATCAAACTAAGAAAGATCGTTTAAAGCTACTACAAGAGCAAATAACACATCAAGCATTACGCATTGCCAGACAAATGCTTAATACAGAGCAACGTGTTCTTGTTGAAGGTCCTTCAAGAAAAAATCCTATGGAATTACGTGGTAAAACAGAAAATAACCGTACGGTTAACTTTGTTGCCCCACATAGCGTTATTGGACAATTTGTCGATATCAAAATTACTGATGTAGTTGCCAACTCTTTACGTGGTGAATTAGTAAGAGAAGAAAAAGAAATGGGTCTACGTATAGCTCATTCTCCTGCTGATATTTTGGCAAATAACCATCACATGGCAACGCCAAGTAATCTTGACGAGTTAGGTGTGGGTACTTTTACACCATAAACACCCTTTGGGGTTTATATAGCCTTTTAACTTTTACAAAACGGAAATGAATTTGACGACATCAGCGACTAAACTAACCCGAGCCGTTTTCAGTTTGACGCCTGTAGACAACCATAGACAAGCAAATTTATGTGGCCCTATGGACGATAACCTGAAAACCATTGAACGCCGCTTAGGTGTAGAAATAAGCTATCGTGGCCATGAGTTTACTGTCGTTGGTCAGCCGTCAAATTCTCAGGCCGTTGTTCAAGTATTGAAAGACTTGTATATTGAAAGCCAAGAAGTTAAAGGTGAAGGCAAAATAATCACTCCTGAGATGGTTCATTTAGCCATTCTAGAAGCTGATTGTCTCGAACAAGAGCAACCGAGCGATAAAGTATCATCAGAATTAGGCAAACAAATAAATAGTCAATTAGATAATAAATTTGATGATATGCTAACCATTAAAACAAAGCGTGGTGTCGTTAAACCCCGCAATGGTAATCAACAAGCTTATGTACAAAGCATAATAACGAGTGATATTAGTTTTGGTGTTGGTGTTGCAGGCACAGGTAAAACCTATTTAGCTGTTGCTTGTGCTGTCGATGCGCTAGAACGTCAAGAAGTGCGTCGTATTTTACTCACAAGACCAGCTGTAGAGGCGGGTGAAAAATTAGGTTTCTTACCTGGTGATTTATCACAAAAGATAGATCCTTATTTAAGGCCGCTTTATGATGCTCTTTTTGAAATGCTTGGCTTTGAAAAAGTCGAAAAACTCATAGAGCGTAATGTTATAGAAATTGCTCCACTGGCTTATATGCGTGGCCGAACACTTAATGATGCCTTTATTATTTTAGATGAAAGTCAAAACACTACCGTTGAACAAATGAAAATGTTCTTAACGCGTATTGGTTTTAACTCTCGTGCTGTTATTACCGGTGATATTACGCAAGTCGATTTACCTCGTCATCAGATGTCAGGGCTTCGTCATGCCATTGAAGTTTTACAAGACATCAATGGTATTAGTTTTAACTTCTTCCAATCAAAAGACGTCGTTCGTCATCCTGTGGTTGCCCGAGTAGTTGATGCCTATGATAGTTATGAGCAAAAAATAAATAGACAAAAACAAGAAAAAAAACAGGCTCAACAAACAAGTAATGATAAGAGCGATGTAAGCTAATGGCTCATGTGATTGATCTTCAAGTTGCCTGTACTCCCACCAAATTACCCACTAAAGAGCAATTTCAGTTATGGGTTGATACTGCCCTAGCCGAAGTTAGCAGTAACCCAAATCAAGATTTTGAACTTACCATTCGCTTGGTAAATAATGAAGAAAGCCAACAGCTGAATAAACAATATCGAGACAAAGATAAACCAACCAATGTTTTATCTTTTCCTTTTGAAGTACCTGATGGCATTGAACTTAACCTATTAGGCGACTTGATTATTTGCATTGAAGTAATGAAGCAAGAAGCGCAAGAGCAAAATAAAGCCTTGTTTGAACATTGGGCTCATCTTGTTATTCATGGCTGCTTGCATTTAGTTGGCTTTGATCATATAAGTGACACTGAAGCACTTGAAATGGAGTCTATTGAGATTACCATTTTAGAAAAACTAGGGATTAGTAATCCTTATTTAGAACAGTAAATCATTAGTTTATAACGATAGAAATAGAATTAACTCATAATTTGATGAGTAACATGTTCGATTACATGCCCAATACCATAATACAGGAATACAAATAGCTCTATGAGCGATGACACCCCCCACTCTAGTAACGGTTCAGCCAGTAAGTCCTTTTTAGATAAAGTTATGCAAGTATTAACGCCTGAACCGAAAAATAAAGATCAATTGATTGATATATTAAATGATGCTCAAGACAGAGAATTAATCAATCCTGAAACCAAGCAAATGATTAAAGGTGTCTTAGACGTATCTGAAATGCGCGTACGAGAGATTATGATCCCACGTTCTCAAATGGTTACGATTGATATAAACCATAGCCTTGATGAGTTCTTACCTATTATTCTAGAGTCTGGTCATTCACGTTTTCCCGTTGTTAATGAGGATATCGATCACGTTGATGGTATTTTATTAGCGAAAGATCTACTTGCTTTTGGCTTTAACTCTCAAAGTGATAATTTTAGCTTAAGTGACGTTATTCGACCTGCTATTATTGTTCCTGAAAGTAAAAAGGTCGAACCTTTATTAAAAGAGTTTCGTTCAAATCGCTACCATATGGCCATTGTTGTTGATGAATACGGTGGTGTTTCCGGTGTTATCACCATCGAAGATATTTTAGAACAAATTGTTGGTGAAATTGAAGATGAAACCGATGATGAAATTGAAGAAGAAATTAAGCACTTAGCAGGAAATGTTTATCTAGTAAAAGCGCTGACCGAGCTTGGCGACTTCAATGATTACTTTAACTGTAATTTTAATGACACCAATGCCGATACCATTGGTGGTATTGTTTTGCGTCAGTTTAATCATATGCCACAAAAAGGTGAACTATTTCGCTTAGGCAACTTTGAATTTAAAGTGCTAGTAGCCGATAGTAGACGTATGCAAATGCTACAAGTAAGTGTTGATAAAGGTCACGAAATTAACGGTAAAGTGAGTGACTAACATCATTAAGGCTTCTGTTTTTCAATCAATAAAAAGCAAACTAACAAACCCAAGTAATTGGCTGTGTTTTCTTAGTGGCTTTTTCTTGGTTTTTGCTTACGCCCCCTTTTCTTATTGGTGGTTGGCATTAACGTTACCTAGCATCATGTTATATCAAGTCAAAAATTCCTCCCCAAGAGTAGCCGCTAAAAAAACAGCCCTTTTTGCCTTTGGCTGGTTTAGCAGTGGTATTAGCTGGGTTCATGTCAGTATCGACCAATTTGGTGGCCTGCCACTAATAGTTTCTTTGCTATTAATGTTAGCGTTATGTGCTTACTTGGCAATATTCCCAGCACTTGCAGGTTACTTAACGGCGAGAATAGCCAAGAATAAACACGTTAATTTATGGTTATTCCCTTCTATTTGGTTACTGTGCGAATACTTGCGCGCGGTGGTGTTAACAGGCTTTCCTTGGCTATCGCTTGGTTATAGTCAAATAGATAGTCCGTTGGCCAGCTTTGCACCTGTTATCGGTGAAGTAGGTCTTACAGGCATTATCTTAGTATTAAATATTTGCTGGGTAAAAATTTACTGTTTTTGTTTAGATTATATCAATAACAAAAATCAAAAATCCTCAATCACGCTATCACACAAAAATTTACTTTTACCACTCAGCTTAATGGTAAGCATTATGCTTACCAGCTTTAGTTTCGCCCATGTAAGCTGGACCGAGTTAACCGGTAAATCGACTAAAGTGGCGCTAATTCAAGGTAATGTAGCCCAATCAATAAAATGGCAGCCAGAGCAAGAGTGGCCAACCATGTTGAAATACCTAGATTTAACGCGTGTAAACTATGATGCCGATCTTATTGTTTGGCCTGAGTCGGCTATTCCAGCGCTAGAGCCTGCAGTACAAGACTATTTAGGTACAGTGAATAGCTCAGCGATTTTGAACAACAGCACAATAATTACGGGTTTAATTAACTACAATTTTGAAAGCAAAGAGTACTTTAATGCTTTGGTGGTTCTAGGTAAGAAAAATACTGAAGATGAACAAGGTTATTATTATAACCACAGCAATAGATACTATAAAAGTCACTTATTACCTATCGGTGAATTTGTCCCGTTCCAAGAACTGCTTCGCCCAATAGCACCCTTTTTCAACCTACCGATGTCCTCTTTTACTGCCGGTAACTACATTCAACCAAATTTAATCGCTAATAACTTACATATATTACCGTTAAACTGTTTTGAAATAGCTTTTCCAATGCAATTAGCAGCCAATTTCACTGATGATACCGATATGATTTTAACAGTCAGTAATGATGCATGGTTTGGTGATTCTCATGGTCCTCACCAGCACTTTGAAATTGCTCGAATGCGGGCGTTAGAGTTTGGTCGCCCATTAGTAAGGGCAACAAATAACGGTGTGACAGGCATGATAAATCATTTGGGAGAAGTTACTGCGATTGCACCACAATTTGAAGAGGTAGTACTTAAAGGAACGGTTGAGTTTGTTAAGGGTGATACTCCCTATAGCCAATGGCCAAATCTAATATTATGGTTGATGATACTGTTACCATTGACCTTGATGAAAATTTTTAAACTTTAGCAACGTAAACTGTAGTCACGTAAATTTAGTCATTTGCATAGTAATCGCTTTACTATTAACGATGCTTTCACGGTAAGCCTTGAATCATCAGTAGAATAAATAAAATGAAGAGAGTGGCACTTTATTTATTCTACTAGCTTATCTATCTGTTTTGTTTCGGATGCAATGACGTTTTGTTACGACCTGTTTCTTTTGATTGATATAAAGCGGCATCAGCACATTCAACCCAAGCTTCATGGCTTGTAATACTCTCATCAACTTCAGCTACACCAACACTTATAGTGTAATTAATATCAATATCATTGTAAGTCACAGTGGCCTTAGCCACTTCTTTTCGAAGACGTTCAGCAAATACGTAGGCATTTTTAAGGGAGGTATCTGCCAATAAAATGGCAAACTCTTCACCGCCATAACGACCACAAATATCGGTTTCCCTAACATGGTGGCGAATCAAGCTAGAAAGGTGGCGAATAACGACATCACCAACCACGTGACCATAAGTATCATTTACATTTTTAAAGTGATCAATATCTAACATCACTAATGAGCTAGCATGTTGACTTCGGCCCCAACGCTTATGTTCAGCTAATAAACACGTCTCCCAGTGCGCACGATTGAACAATTGAGTTAAGCCATCTGTTTGACTTAATATTGCCAATTCTTCATTCGCTTTTTTCAAGCCTTGCTTATGCACAGCATTGTCTGTGACATCATAAACCAATAAACACAAGTGGCTAACGTCACCCGTAGAAGATAAAAGCGGAATGAACGTGGTGTTTTGATACATGAAATCAGCGCTGCCAGTAACAGGGCGATAACTATCAAACTTAAACAAGTAGGGTCTTTGTTCCCATATGGTAAAGGCTTTATTTTTCAGTAAAAAAACTGATTCTGCCTTGCGAGTAAACCAATCTTTAGGGATTTCTTCAAAGAGATCAAATATCAACTTTCCCTTTACTTGACGAGGTAATAAACCACTATGGTTTTCCATAAAACCATTAAATATTTGAATGGTGAACTCTTTATCAAGCACAACTAGACCAACATCAATGTTATGCAACATTTCCATTAGCCAATGTAATTCATTTAATTGTGATTTTTCTAACGTCATAACCAATTCCTGTCGTCGCTTAATCGCGCTAACTTATACTTATGTCATTTGCCATAAGTGATTTGTACCTGTTAACTCATGAGTTAATCAATCAAATAGGCCAATTTATTATTAAGTGTTTGCATAGACTTTTCCGTAAAGAGTAATAACAAATCACACTTGATTGGATAGTCCTCTATGCTATAACTAATTTCTATTGCGAGTGTTTTTTTCCATTTATTGGCATTATTTGCAATTAAATCAGAAATTTTTCTATGTTGCCCTAATACCTCAGGATGTCCCTGACTAAACTGAATATCGAGCTGCTCTGATATTCCTTTTAAGCAGGCACCAATAAGTACATTTGCTAAGTCCATTAATAGTTCTAACTCAGTCCCCATATCTGCATCGTATTGATAATTCATCAGTGATGCGACATCTTTAAAGCTAGAGTCGTTAAGGATCAACAAGGCTTCTCCTGAAATGCCTGCACTAATAAAGCCTTGGCAAATACCCGATGTACTTTCATGATTTTCAATATCTTTCAACGCCATTCGAAGCTCACTCACTTCGATGAAATTAACATTAGGAATAGGTAATTCAACAAAAACGTTGAGTAAACGAGCAAGTAAATCACCCGCTCGACCCATAGCAACATTGGCTATTTCTTGATAACAATCGCGAACATCCGTTGATAAGGTAAGATTTGTCTCTGCAACTTGTGGTTCACTCTCAACCGTAGAGACATTAATTTGAGTAACCTTGGGTTTCTCAGGAGTATTTATAACAGCAGATGGTGTAGTTGCAGGAATATTAATTGACGTATTATGCGATGTGTCTAATTCATGATTCGTCGCTGGAATTTCATGAGAGAAAAGTCCATACGATGATAGTACTTCAGTGAGAATATCTTTATTGACCGGTTTTTGAATAAAACCTAGTGCGCCTAAACTCGTCACACGTTGATGAGCCTCAGGTTGAATATCACCTGATATTACAATGGTAAGTGTTGGTAAATCTTGCGCCATAATGGCTTCAAGCACTTGATAGCCATCCATCTTTGGCATGTTAAGATCAAGTAATAGTACGTCGCCCTTCCCTGCCTTTATCGCTTCAATTCCCTCAACACCATCAGCGGCAAAACTTATTTCAACATCCCAACCATCAGGTAATGATCGCGCTACTTGCTTGCGCGCCATATTAGAATCATCACAAATTAATAATTTAGTGGTCATATTAATCTTAGGCCTTACATAAACGATAACAATGGCCGAGTATTAAATATCTAGCCTCTATTGATAACCTTAAAGTATCCAACATAAAACACAATGATTAAGTTCTATTTATAGAATTTTTATCGCTAAACGGCTAATATAATTTCACCTTAACCATTAATTTCAATAAACCATGAATTTTCCTACTTCAAACATTGCCTTATGTGCATTTTTTATCGCCAGTTTTACGATTGCTTTCACTAGCCATAGTGATAATTTTGACTCAAAAAAACTTAAATCAACACAAAACCTAGTCAAAGCAGGAGATAAGTATGTCACCCTGTTAGGCGAACAGGTAAATGTTGGCGAGCAAGCTCCGCAGTTTAAAGTTGTAGATAAAAACTTTGCACCGGTGACATTGGCAGACTTTCAAGGACAAACGGTACTTATTTCAGTAGTGCCAAGCTTAGATACCGGTGTTTGTTCTATCCAAACAAAACGATTTAATGAAGAAGCAGCAAAGCTCCCTGAGAATATTACCATTTTAACCATCAGTAATGATTTGCCTTTTGCTCAAAAACGTTTTTGTGATGCTGAAAAAGTCGACAATATTAAAGTACTATCCGATTCAGTTTGGCGTGATTTTGGCACGAGTTATGGTTTATTAATTAAGGATATGGGACTACTTACCCGTGCCATATTTGTTATAAATAACCAAGGAAAGATTGTTTACAAAGAGCTAGTTGCTAACATATCACAACATCCTAATTATGATAAAGCGCTAGCTAAAGTTAGATATACGGCGCCTGTTATCGTTATCGATCCTGAAGCCGAAGTTGATGCGACTAAAGAACTTCCCGTAAAAGAAACTGAAAAATAATGCTTTAAGCACAAACTTAAAATAGCATTTAAAAACAAAAACTTGAAAAATAAAACACAAATCAATTCAACTTTATTCTTGAAAAATCAATAAACAATCCCATCTTTAATTGTGTAGTCGCCGTAAGGGGCTACACAACAAAAATTGCCTGTTCATTGTGAAAGGCAGCATTATTTTAAATGACATATGATTTTGTGATTAAACGCTAGGCAATATTTTTGCTAGAAAATCACTAATAACATCAACATCGCTATTTAAAATAATAATCACTTTATTGCTATATTATAGGATAACTTATTATGCGTAACTCTACAGACTACAGCCCTCTTTATCGTTCATTTATTGGCTTTGACCATTTAGCTAGTTTAATTGATAAAGCTTCCCAGCCGGGCAAACAATCATCATACCCGCCATATAACATTGAGTTATTGGCCGAAAATCAATACCGGATTACTATGGCTGTCGCAGGCTTTCGTGAAGAAGATATTGATATTGAATCTAAAGACAATGGCTTAATCATTGTTGGTACCAAGCAACCCCCAGCTAATTCAACACAGGAAAGCGAAGCAACCACTCGTCATTTTTTACATCAAGGTATTGCAGAGCGAAATTTTGAGCGTAAATTCCAACTAGGAGAACACGTCAAAGTCATTGGCGCCTTTATGGAAAACGGTTTACTACACGTTGATTTAGAACGAGAAATCCCAGAAGCATTAAAGTCTCGAAAGATAGCTATAAATGGTAAAAGCTTATTGAATGGAAATTCATAACTCCTAATTTATTTCATGTTTCTCCTTTTGTTTTATCTGTTGTTTTTGCCCAGTCTTTGACTGGGCTTTTTTGTTTTACTATGCTATTTAAATAGTGATAAAAATTATTTAAGTAGTTAGCCATTGACTGAACTTCCACAGTTAAAAAATAAAATCACCATCGCAGGATCTGGCCCTGTAGGCGCCATGCTAGCCATTATTTTATCACGTGCCAATTATCAGGTAGATGTCTTTGAATCACGCCCAGACCCCAGAACGCACATTGCTCAGCAAGGTAGATCTATTAATATTACTTTATCAGAGAGAGCATGGGCGGCACTGGCTATTATTGGCATTGATAAGAAAGTTCGTCAATATGCTACGCCACTTTATAAGCGTGTATTCCATGGGCAAGATGGGATTATATCAGAACAAAACTATGGTAAAAAAAATCAAGCTATCTGGTCTATATCACGAGAAAAATTGACTGATATTCTGATCAGTCAAGCTGAGCAAGAAGCACAAGTTAACTTACACTTTGAGCAACGATTAACATACGTAGATTTTAGCACTGCTTGCTCCTCTTTCAGCTACTTGAAAGCAGGTAGAAAAGGCCATAAAGAGATAGATGCAGATTACGTCTTTGCTGCCGATGGTGCTTTTTCTAAAGTACGTCGTCTTGCGCAGGAAACACCACGTTTTAGCTATTCTCAACGTTATATGAAGCAATCATACATAGAATTAACCATTTCCCCGAACAAAGATGGTAGTTCTAAATTATCGCCACATGCTAGTCATTTATGGCCTCGCAAGGGATTTTTATTGATTGCACTGCCAAATAATGATGGTAGTTTTACCTGTACCTTATACTTAAACTACCAAGGACCTATTTCATTTTCGTCACTGACAAGTGCAAAGGCTGTAGAGGAGTTTTTTCTCCATCATTTTACTGATGTTATGCCACTATTAGAAAATCCTGTCACTGAATTCCTAAATAAAACACCTAGTCCACTATTTTTAGTGAGTGTCGATCCTTGGGTGATAAATAACAAAGTGGCTTTGATAGGCGATGCTGCGCATGCCATGCTGCCTTTCTATGGCCAAGGTTTAAATAGTAGTTTTGAAGATTGTCACGTACTCGCAAAGCTTATCAAGTTATACCGTGATGACTGGCTAAAAATATTACCCGCTTATTACTTACAACGTAAAAAAAATAACGATGCTATTAGTAAATTATCTAATGACTATTTTACTGAGATAAGCAGTCTTGATGATAATATTGATGAGCAATTGAATCAAAAGATAGCTCATCAATTCGCATTAAAGTACCCCGAACTTTGGCCTTCATTAGATCAAATGGTCAGTTTTTCTCCTGATATTTCATACGTAAAAGCCAGAGAGATATCAGTAGCACAAAAGAGCATTATGGCTGAAATAATGCAAATTAAGAATATTCACCAGTGTTGGCAGGAGGATCACATATACCAGGAGTTAGAAAAAATGGCCTTAACAAGACTTGCCCCTTTACTCAAATAGCCCGGTTTGCATAAGTTAAGAATAAAACCTTAGAGTAGCGATTAGTTAAAATTCTAGTGAAAACAATAATTCTGATAAATCGGGCTTCCATTGGAATTCTTTTAGTTTGATCCTGCTACCAATCACAACGACCTGCTCATCTTGCAAATGATGCTTTTGCTTATCAAAATTTTCACTGCCTGGAGGGAAAGAAATCTTACCCTGTGAGTTAATAACTCTAAACCAAGGTACCCTTTGCCCTCGCCAGCCATCTTTTGGTACTTTACCAAGCGATTTACCGACCAGACGCGCTCTACCGGGCAAACCGGCTAAATCCGCAATTTGCCCATAACAAGCCACCTTACCTTGCGGAATTAACTGTACCGTTTGCCATATTTGTTGGTAATGAGGATTTAGCATTGTGTTATTAGTCCTGTTTTTCATCCGAATTGTTAATTACCGAATAAATTACGGTATCATAGCAGCATAAGTAAAAATAACGCGAGCGGTCAATAGACCCTGAGGAAAAACATGAAAATTTGGGTTGATGCTGATGCATGTCCAGTGGTGATCAAAGAAATATTATTCAAAGCAGCTGACAGAACGAAAATAGCCATCACCTTGGTGGCTAATCATCATGTCCGCATACCACCTTCGCCTTTTATAAGTTTCATGCAGGTAAGTAGCGGCTTTGATGTTGCCGACGATGAAATAGTTAAGCGTATTGAAGCTAATGATTTAGTTATCACCAGTGATATTCCACTAGCAGATGAAGTGATAGATAAGTCGGGTATTGCCCTTAGTCCACGTGGCGAGCTTTATACTAAGGAAAATATAAAATCGCGTCTCAATATTCGTGACTTTATGGACACCATGCGTGCTAGCGGCGTGCATACAGGTGGGCCACCTGCTTTAAATCAAACAGATAGACAAAATTTTGCTAACCACCTTGACCGTATTATTACCCAATTTAAGAAAACTCAATAGGTATAAAAGTACGTATTTTAGCTGGAACCTGCATACTCATGTGATTAGAGGATAGGCAGATACTCAAGTGAGTATCTGCGAATTAACTTTAAGTGATTTTCAATTAAGACTATGCAAGTAACACAAGCCTATTTCACTCTTAGGTTTTGGCTAACAAGAGTGCTTTAATTTCTGCTATTTCACTTTCTAATTTATCAATTTGTGCGCGACTAGCGGGCTCACCGCCATCTCCACTTTCACCGTGTTGCTCTGCACGAAACTGCTCATGTTCTTGACTCATCACTTCTAATACCGTACCCACCATCATATTTAAAAAGATAAAGGCGGTTAAAAAGATAAAAGTTAAATAATAAATCCAGCTTAGTGGATGTACAGCCATGGTTTCGTACATAACATCGGTCCAATCTTCAAAAGTGGCAACACGAAATAAGGTCAACATAGAGATGGAGACATCACCCCATAACACTTCGTTAATTGAGTGAAAGTACATGCTACCGATTGCGGCATAAATATAGAAAATTACAAACATAAGCAGCGCGATATAACCCATACGAGGTATCGCTTTTAGTAATGCATTAATCAGTAAGCGTAATTCTGGCACCATGGATACTAAACGCAGAACACGAAAGACTCGCAATAATCGAGCGAGTAGTACACCTGAGCCACCTGATGGAACTAAGCTACCAATAACAATAACCGTATCAAAAATATTCCAGCCACTTTTAAAGAAGTTCTTTTTCTGGGGACACGCTAAATAACGAATAGATATCTCTATAGCAAAAAATACAGTAACCGCTACATCCATAAGCAATAAAATAGCGACTACGTTAGAGGATAGATTATGTGTTTTTGCGCCAATCAATAACGCAGATAATAAAATAACCGCAATGACAACACCTTGAAATACTTTGCTGTTATCTATTTTTCTAAGTTGGCGCTGAGCCTTGACTACCAAAAGCCCCATTATCTCATCCCTACCGCAGCATCACTTACATGAGGATTACTGCGGCGCTCTTGCCCAAAAGTACTCATTGGGCCATGTCCAGGGATAAAACGAACATCATCTCCTAAAAGGAATAAATTTTTACGAATAGAATTAATCAGCGTTGCATGATCGCCACGAGGAAAGTCAGTGCGCCCTATTGAGCCACTAAATAGCACATCGCCAACTTGGGCAAGTTTTGACTCACGATGAAAGAACACAACATGCCCAGGTGTATGACCCGGACAAAAATACACTTCCATAACAATATTACCAAAACTAACGGTATCACCTTGATCTAAAAAACGGTTTGGCGTAAATTTTTTCGCATAAGAGAAAGCACCACCAAAGCGTTGCTTTTGATCTTCAATTCCATCTATCCAGAACTGATCTTCTTTGTGTGGGCCTTCTATCAGCACATCGTAGTGGTTTGCAAGATCATCAGTTGCACCCGCATGATCAATATGTGCATGCGTAATTAGAATCTTTTCAAGTGTTAAGCCATGTTTGGCAATACCCGCTTTAATTTTTTCGATATCACCACCAGGGTCCACTACCGCAGCTTTTTTAGTGTCACTACACCAAAATAAAGTACAGTTTTGCTCAAAAGGGGTTACCGGAATAATTTCATGCTTCAACATATCTTGCTCTTCAATTGTTACTATTTACAAAATGACAGTATTATATACTCAAGCCACCTCAATATGCGAGTTTCAGTCTCTCCTGTGTCCATAAATTATTCCGTTATATTGCTAACAAAAATGTAATAAAAGCAATGAATAGTGCTTCCCCTAAGCGCCTTAACTCGGTAAGCTTTGCACAACTAATTTTATCGACTACTCACTATTTATGACCACAGCTTCTTCTCGCGATTCTTTTCATTCTCGTCTTGGTTTTGTTCTCGCTGCAGCAGGTGCTGCTATAGGTTTAGGCAATATTTGGGCGTTCCCTACTCAGGCGGCAAATAATGGCGGTGGTGCTTTTTTAGTTGTTTATTTAGTGGTGACTTTTTTACTTGCTTTGCCTGCACTTTATGCAGAAATTTATATTGGCAATCAAGCACAAACCAACCCTGTTTCCGCCTTAGCTAACGCATGTGGTAAGCGCTTTAATAAACTCGGACACTCTGCTGGCATCATAGGGATTATTGGTGCGATGATGATGCTCAGTTTTTATACCATAGTAGCCGGTTGGATGTTGTCGCATGCACTAGCGTCATTAGCTGAATTAGTCGGTTTACTGGATTTATCGCATTGGCTATCGACCTCAAGCACGCTGCGAAATGTAATATTTACGCCCATATTTATCGTGCTAGGTGCTGCTATCGTTCATCAAGGCGTTCACAGTGGCATAGAGCGTTGGTCAGCACGATTAATGCCAATGTTATTAGTAATGTTGCTTGGTTTAATCATTTACATCTTACAGCAAGATGGTGCGAAAGAAGGTTTGACGCTTTATTTAGTCCCTGACTTTAGTCAAGTCACTGAGCCAAAATTGATTATTTCGGCCATGGGGCAAGCATTTTTCTCACTCGCTATCGGTGTTGGCGCTATGATGGCTTATGGCTCATATATGCCTAAAGGACAAAGCGTAGGTAAGTTAGTATTATCGATAACGTTACTTGATACCTTTATTGCTTTTATTGCTGGTTTACTGATTATCCCTGCTCTCTTTGTCGCTCAACATAGTGGACAAGAAGTCTTTGTAGACGGTCATCTCATTGGTGAAGGGCAACTTATTTTTAATATTTTACCAACCTTATTTAGCTCTATGGGAGGCGTGGGATTACTTGTTTCTTTTGCTTTTTTCTCACTGTTATCAATTGCAGCCCTTACCTCAACAATTTCATCAACTGAAGTGCCCGTTGCTTATCTCATTGAAGATAAAGCGATGACAAGAAAACGTGCAACTTGGTTAGTCTCTGGGTTAGTATTTATTGCCAGTATGTTTCTCATTGCCTTTTTTGAGCAACTATTTGGCTTAGTGATCCAGCTCTTAACTACTATTTTACAACCCCTGATGTCATTGTTTTACTTCATAGTTATTGGTTGGTTGTGGAAACGAGGGAATCAACTTACCGATATTGCTCAGTTAAATAAACACATGTCACTAAAATTACTTGGCTTTTATTTACGCTTTATCTGCCCAATTCTTTTAGTGGTAGTCTTTATTAATGTGGCTTTTTAATCGTTATACTCTGATTGTCTATTGAGGCTAGATGATGTGAACTGATTTGAAGTGAAGTGCATGTTCAGCTAAACATTACTCATTGGTGCTAATGATTAGCGTCGTGAGCGAAACTAGCGATGTTTACGGTAAATGGCCTCTATCGTACCATTAGCCGTTAATTCTTTGATTACCTTGTTAACTGAGTCTCGTAGCATCTCATCTTTAAAAGCCATGTGTGAGTAAACGTCTGGCCATAATCTATGTATGGTAAAGTCTTTCGCTGCTATTTTATCTTCATTTATATAACGTTTATCTGCTAAGTCATTTAGAAAAATATGTATATCTCCGATACGAATATCTTTCTCACCAGCAACCATCATATAAGTAGTCTCATCTGGCTTTGAATGCTCACTGTAATGAGGATTAGCAAGAGCCATTTTTTTATAATCGTCACCAAGCATTTCTTTAGCCCCCTGATAGGCAGCAATAGAGAAATCTTGTAAATCGGAAATTTGGTTAACCTTAATTTTTGCTGAATTTTTTGACACGGCGACATCGGTATAACGGAAAACAGGCGAGGATAAAAAGCCTTTAACTGATGAGTTTGAGAAAATATTGCAGGCAACATCAATTCGTTGTCCTGAATTGATTTCATGTAACAATCTATTGTTACTCATATAGATAAACTGCACATTATATCTTGGTAATTGCTTAAATATTTCTTCGGTCAGTTCAAGAAACACACCTTGATTATCTTCTTCATCAAGAAAAGGTGCAAAATTGCCAATACCTATCTTTAAGTCTTGCTCAGCCATTATCAAACTGGATGAACATAATAGTGAAAATAAGAGCAAACGGCATAATATTTTAATCATATAAAATAGCCCACTAACAGAGTGTTATTAACGAGAATAAAGCAACTGATTAGCCACATTAGTCATTTTTTGTATAAATCACAATAACCAATAAAACACAAAAAGACGATAAATAGTAGCTAGTTTCTATGATAAGTTAGGAAAATGTTCCTGCCACTACTTTTAGTCAAGCAATTCTAAAGATTCTTTTTCACTGAGATCCACCTGCTCTATTTTCTCAAAACGGGTAGATATTTTATCTGCCGAGGTATGTATTTGTTTCACATCCGTTGCAGCCTGATCTATATGCCTAGCAAGGTTAGCAAAGCGACCTTTAAAGCGACTAAAGTCTTGCGCTAAATCGGACAAATGTGCCTGAATAATATGAATTTGCTGTCGCGTCGCCTCATCTTTAAGTACCGAGCGTGCGGTTGTTAATATTGCCATTAAGGTCGTGGGCGATGTCAGCCAAACGCGTTTCTTATTAGCATATTCTACGAGATCACTTTGGTGACCATGGATCTCAGCAAAAATCGCTTCTGCAGGAATAAACATAATAGCGCCATCAGCTGTTTCGTTATCAATCAAATACTTATCACTAATATCATTAATGTGTTTTTTGATATCTATTTTAAATTGGCGCATAGCTGATTTTCGCTCTGCCTCATGGGTTTCAAAATCCACCATTTTTCGATAGTTTTCTAATGGGAATTTAGAGTCAACAACGACGTTACCCGTTGGTTTAGGTAAAAAGAGCACACAATCGGCGATTTTACCGTTTGATAGCGTATGTTGAAGTTTAAAGCTTTGTTCCGGCAATACATTTCTAATCAAGCTATTTAATTGTACTTCACCAAAGGCGCCCCGTGAGCGCTTATCATTGAGTACTTCTTGCAAGCTAACTACGTTGGTAGATAATTCAGTAATTTTCTTCTGCGCGTCATCAATTAACGCCAAACGTTGTAAAATATCACTAAAGGTTTTGGTGGTTTTTTCAAACCCCTCAGCCAAGCGTTTTTCTACTTGGCCACTAATCTCTTGTAAACGTTTATCGGTCGCTAGGGTCAAACCATCTATACGTTTACTCATTTGATCACTACTTTGTGCCAGTGTTTTAGCCAACTCTTCTCGGTTAGCTTGACCCGTATTATTTAGATGATTAATCACCTGATCTAATGATTGGCTTTGATTGGTGGCAAGTTGAGTTTGTAATTCGTTAATTTGCCGCATGAGCTTGATACGTAAATCAGCCATTTGCTGTTCAATATTATTCGATAACTGCAGTTGTTGCTTATCATGGGCTTGTGATAACTGTTGCTGGTTAACATGTTGATAATTTTGCTGTAAATGTAACAATTGTTCTGAAAAATGTTGGCTTAATAATGCTTGAACACGCTCTTCTTGCTCAGAATTTTGTGTTAGCACTGCATTTTTGATGCTGCTTAATCGAAATAACACCCATATCAGTATTAAAAAAAACACTAGTGCTAACGTGAGTGCGAGTGGTAAAAGGTGTTGTGGCTCTATGGAAAAGTTCATAATTGATACCAAATTTATTAAATTGTTGCTCACTTGTACTGGCTAAAATACTCTCGAGGAACACCAGCAATGAACACTGTATTTTATTACAGTACTTTTCGTGTATTAGAACATAACTAGCTATATTCAACCAGTATTTTAATAAGTTAGCTGTTCAATAGCAGCCGCACAGGCTTTTAGCGTGGGCAAAATGGTCGTTAATACTTGCTGTCTCGTTGTTTGAGAAATATGCGTGCTGATACTTAACGCACCAAGCACTTTTCCTGCTTGATTTCGTACGGGGACAGAAATAGAGGTTAAGCCCAGCTCTAATTCTTGTTCTACCAAAGAATAACCTTGCTGATTTACCCGTAAAATTTCTGCGGCTAATTCCGCCTTGTTAGTAAGGGTGAAGGCAGTATATTGCTCTATGCGACAGGTTGTTAAAAAGTCATTTAATACTTCATCTTTCAGGTCCGCTAACAGTACACGACCTAATGAGGTTGCAAATGCCGGTAAGCGAGTACCTACATTTAAACTAACAGACATGATGCGTTTAGTGGTAGCAACCCGCCCAACGTAGACAACATCTTCACCATCTAATACCGCTGCCGAGCAAGACTCATTAAGTTGCTCAACTAACTGTTGCATCAAAGGTTTTGCGCTTTGCCAAACATCTTGAGAAGCAAGGTATGAAAAACCCAACTTGAGTATTTTCGCCGTTAACGAAAACTGCTTTCCCTCTTGCTTAGCATAACCTTCACTAACTAAGGTTAGTAAAAATCGTCTTGCTGCTGCGCGCGTATAACCTGTAGCGGTCGCAACTTCAGACAAGGTCATCGTGGGTCTTTGTTGATCAAAGGCCTGAATCACCACCAAACCTTTGAGTAATGATTGTACAATTTCGGTGGATTTGATCATAACTTGATCACCATCATGTTTTTCTTGTTCTTGCTTTGACATTGAATAATCTCAAACCTACACTAATGTTCGGCATACTAACAAGTGTTCGCATAGCGCACAACTTGTTTTAGTTAACTTTACATTAGCTAACGTTAAATAACTGCCAGATGAAATAACCTAGATCCTTAAATAATTCAATAGGACTAATTTATTGCTCCGTTTGGTATAACACGAACATGATATGAGTAGTGCGAAATGATAGATAAAAGAGTAGCGAGTTGCGCCAGTGCGGTTGCCGATATAAAGGACGGCGATACGGTAATGATTGGTGGTTTTGGTGAAGCAGGTAGCCCAATAGAGTTAATTCACGCATTAATAGATCATGGTGTAAAGAACTTAACCGTCATTAATAACAATACTGGCAGTGGCCGAGTAGGTTTAGCTGCCCTAATTGAAAATGGTCAAGTGGCTAAAATGATCTGCTCCTACCCGCGCACGGCTAATTCTTTAGTTTTTCCCGAGTTATATCGCAGTGGAAAAATTGAGCTAGAACTTGTCCCTCAAGGAACGTTAGCCGAACGAATTCGTGCTGGTGGCGCTGGGATCCCTGCTTTTTACACCAAAACTTCGGTTGGAACACCACTTGCGGACGGTAAAGAACTGCGAAATTTTGAAGGCGATGATTATGTTATGGAGCGCGGTCTAAAAGCTGATTTCGCCCTTATCAAAGCCAAGCAAGCAGATAGATACGGTAATTTAACCTTTAACAAAACTGCCCGTAACTTTGCGCCAATAATGGCCATGGCAGCAACAAACACCTTAGTGCAAGTCAATAATATGGTTGAATTGGGTGATCTTGATCCCGAAAACGTCATTACCCCCGGCATATTCGTTAATGCGTTAATTGAGGTGACTCAACCTCAACAAGAATCTCAACTTGTGAAAGACGGTATTACCTATCCAGTAACAAAAAGCCCAGTAACAAAAAGCCCAGTAACAAAAACCCCAGCAACAAAGAATCCGACGGCAAAGAACACTGCACAAAATAACGTTTCACCAAGTAACCTAGAAAAGATAAATGTCGGAGAAACACAAGCATGAGCCAACTAACAGAACAACAAAACCTTGAAACCACGACACAAGTTGGCTGGAACCGAGAACAAATGGCGCAACGCTGTGCACAAGATATTGAAGATGGCAGCTATGTAAACCTTGGCATAGGTATTCCAGAAAAAGTCGCTCAATATGTTCCTGATGGCAGAGAAGTTATCTATCACACAGAAAACGGTTTACTAGGCATGGGAAATTCTCCCAGCGACGAAGAGCTTGATGCTGATTTAATCAATGCCGGTAAAAAAGCAGTAACAGCTATTCCTGGTGCTTCATATTTTCATCATGGTGATAGCTTTGCCATGATCCGCGGCAATCATATAGATGTTTGTGTGTTAGGTGCAATGCAAGTTTCAATGAGAGGTGATTTAGCCAATTGGTCAACCGGTGCTGTTGATGCTATTCCCGCCGTGGGTGGTGCTATGGATTTAGTGGCGGGTGTTAAAACCATCTACATTATTACCCAACACACTACCAAAAATGGGGCAGCTAAAATACTACCTGAATGTACTTTCCCGCTCACCGGACAACAAGTTGTTAATCGTATTTATAGCGATTTATGTGTCATTGATGTCACAGCAAACGGTTTAGTACTTATAGAGCTAGCGCCCGGTATTAGCTTTGATTACGTACAAGAACGTACAGGGGTAGCGCTACTTAATGGACTGACTCAAAAAGATGAAGTTGCAAATAAAACCGTTAATAGCTCTAATAAGCCAGTCAGAAGTACACAGTATAAGGCGAAGCAGTAATGGCAAATAAAAGCGAAAAACTATTTAACAAAGCGCTGAAAGTATTACCTGGCGGTGTTAGTCGTAATACCATTTTTAGAAAACCCTATCCATTTTACGCTGACAAAGGTGAAGGTTGTTATGTTACCGATGTAGAAGGTGTTACGCGCATCGACTTTGCTAATAACATGGCGTCATTAATTCATGGTCACGCCTACCCGGCAATTGTTGATGCCGTAACAGAGCAACTCGCTAAAGGCAGTTGTTTTACCATGGCAACTGAAGCTGAAGTTAACTATGCTCAGCTTTTATGCGATCGAGTACCTAGCTTCGATAAAATTAGGTTTGTAAATTCGGGAACCGAAGCGGTTATGGCAATGTTAAAAGCATCACGTGCCTATACAGGTAAAGCTAAAATAGCCAAAGTTGAAGGTGCTTACCATGGTGCTTACGATTATGCTGAAGTAAGCCAAACAGCAACCCCAAATAATTGGGGTGAACTTGATAAACCAAATAGCATTCCTGTAGCGGTAGGTACTCCGCCAAAAGCATTAGAAGATGTTGTAGTGATCCCTTTTAATGATCCTGAGCGAGCGATTAAAATCTTAGATCAACACAAAGATGACATTGCCTGTATTTTAGTTGATTTATTACCTCATCGTGTTGGTTTAATTCCCGCCAGCAATGCCTTTATTAATGCATTACATCAGTGGACTCGTGATAATAAATCACTGTTAGTATTCGATGAAGTCATTACCTTTAGAACTAATTACAGTGGTGCCCAACAAAACTATGATGTTGCGCCAGATTTAACCGCGATGGGAAAAGTAATTGGTGGTGGTTTCCCTGCAGGCGCTTTAGCAGGTTGTGATAAGGTGATGAAAGTCCTCGATCCAACTGAGCCTAAGGTTTTATTACCCCACTCAGGTACTTTCTCGGCTAATCCAATTACCATGACAGCAGGTTTAGCCGCCATGAAAGACTTTGATCAAGCAGCCGTTACCAAACTGAATCAACTTGCCAGTTATGCAAGAGAAGCGATTACACAGGCGATGGCCGATGTAGGCATTAAGGCATGTGTGACTGGCGCAGGTAGTATGTTTAGAATACACCTCAAAGCACTGCCGCCTAAAAACTACCGTGACGGCTATGTTGATAAAAAAGAAAGCCAATTAATCACTAAATTACTCGATCATTTATTCGATAATGGCATTATGATGATAAATACTTGCACTGCAACGTTATCAACCGCCATGACTAAAAAAGAAATAGATCATTTAGTCTGTGCATTAAAAGATGGCTTTGAACTGATAAAACCAGAAATGGCATAACATGCTTTGTTATTTGGTTTGTATCTAAAGCCGAAATCTTAGCGTTGAAATAACTTGACTCCCTATTGTAAACTCGGGAATAACTCAAAATAAATAATTGATAAAGTAACGAATTTAACTCAAAGATAATTGAACTAATTTCAAGAAAAAAGCACGGAATTGACGTTGGTCAATAATACCAATTAGATTAATTAGTGGTTAAAATTTTAATAAAGATAACTTTTCAAGAACAAGGCGCTTGATTGACCAATAGCTAGCTATTGGGATTAAAAGCAACGATGTTATTGGATAGTTAGACTATTTAAATTAATCACTTAGTTAATTTGATTGGTATCAGTACTTTTGACAACGAAATGATTCAAATAGCGAAGGAGTGAAACCTACAAAGGAAATAAAGAATGAAAGACGTATATATCTGTGACGGCGTACGCACGCCAATTGGAAAATATGCTGGTGCTTTATCATCAGTGCGCGCCGATGACCTAGCGGCTATTCCACTTAAAGCATTAAAAGACAGAAACCCAACATTAGACTTAACCCAAGTAGACGATGTTATTTTGGGCTGTGCCAACCAGGCAGGTGAAGACAATCGCAACGTCTCTCGTATGGCACTTTTATTAGCAGGCTATCCAACTCAAGTCGCTGGTTGCACCATTAACCGTTTATGTGGCTCAGGTATGAATGCTATTGCGATGGCAACAAATGCGATTAAAGCTGGCGAGGCGGATATGTTAATTGCTGGCGGTGTCGAAAGCATGTCGCGCGCACCTATGGTAATGGCTAAAGCTGAAGCGGCTTTTTCACGCAGTGCTGAATTATTCGATACAACATTAGGCTGGCGCTTTGTTAATCAAAAACTGCACACCGCCTATGGCACAGACTCTATGCCTGAAACGGCAGAAAATGTGGCTGAGCAATTTAACATTAGTCGTGAAGCTCAAGACAAATTCGCTTTTGCTAGTCAAAGTAAAGCAAAAGCCGCACAAGAAGACGGCCGATTTGCCGAAGAAATAGTCCCTGTGGTTATTGCAAAACGTCGCGGTGATGATGTCATTGTTGAAAAAGATGAACATTTACGTCTTAGCCCGTTAGATAAACTAGCAAGCCTCAAAGCCCCCTTTCGAGAAGGAGGCTCAGTCACTGCAGGTAATACTTCTGGCGTAAATGATGGTGCTGCAGCGGTTATTCTCGCGAGTAAAGAAGCGGCTTTAGCAAATGGCTTAACACCAAAAGCGAGAATACTTGGCTCTGCTGTTATTGGTGTTACTCCTGAAATTATGGGTATTGGCCCCGCGCCAGCGAGTGCCAAACTATTAAAACGTTTAGGCCTTAGTATTGATGATATGGACATTATTGAGTTCAACGAAGCTTTTGCTGCACAGGCACTTGCCAGTGCGCGTGAATTGGGTCTTAAAGATGATGATGCACGTTTAAATCCACAAGGCGGCGCCATTGCGCTGGGTCATCCATTAGGCATGAGTGGCACGCGCTTATTAATTACGGCAACTAAGCAGCTTGAGCGCAGTGGTAAACGTTATGCTCTCTGCGCTATGTGTGTTGGTGTTGGCCAAGGCATTGCGATGGTCATTGAGCGATATAGTGAAAAATACAGTGAGAATACACAGTAAATACCTTCAGTGATATATTACATGAAAGCTATCGCAAGATGCGGTAACTCAAGCAATAACTCAAGCGATAAAAAACTATGTAAATAAAAAGAGCGGCTAATTATTAATTAGCGGCTCTTTTTTTGAGCCTATAAAAGATTTTAGCTGTTGTTCACTTTAGTTTTAGTGTCTTGCTTGCTTGCTACTAATACTGCCCTATTTCCTTATTCATCCATGCCGTGATCAAATAAGACGAAATCGAATCACCACTACTCATTTTATATTGTGGTTTCTCAGCGCCACCGTCCTCTGCTATAACTGAATTATTAATGCCAAAGTTGACAAGTTGCTCGCGTGAAAACCACTGGGCATCTTCTAAATCATCTTGGCTAATATCAATTTTTTCTGAAGTCGCAACGGCGGTAAATCCCAACATTATCGAGGCAGGAAATGGCCAAGGCTGTGAGGTAATATAGTGTGGCTTTTCAACATGTATCGCCGTTTCTTCAACAACTTCTCTAATGACCGCTTGCTCGAGCGTTTCACCAGGGTCAACAAAACCGGCTAGCGTTGAATACATTCCCTCAGCCCAGCTAGCTTGCCTACCTAATAAACAACGTGGAATACCATCGGCAAACATTTTTTCTACCAACATGATCACTGCAGGATCGGTACGTGGAAAGCTCATATTTCGACAATCTGAGCAACGCCTCGCGTGTCCAGCTTCAACTGAACGATTTGCATGCCCACATTGACCACAAAATTGATGGCTTATATGCCAATGCACTAAACCTTTGGCTAACGCTAATATTGAAGCATCAATGGCTGATAAACTGGCCGTCACTTTTCTAAGCCCTTGCCATTGGCCCATTTCACTTAATGTTTCTTGTGTAGAAAAGCGTAATTTATCAAAGTCGATAGCAAAAATTGCAATAGCTGATGCCTGGATAGTATTACTATTACCGGTAATAGTAATAGTTAAACGGTCATTTTCTATGCTTTCGAGACCAAGTTTTCCCTTGCTTAAGTGCCCTTTACCTAAATAAATGCAACTATCAACACTTACCGTGGGCACTTGTGACTTGTTAAGATAAATTGGCGAAAGAATATCGCCTTCTTCAAAGAGACATTGACCATCATTAATAACGCAAAATAAAGTATCTTCACGGGTAAATTCTGCAGCTAACCAGCGCTTATTTTTTCGTTGATTAGTCCCTCTATCTAACGGCATATTGCCATACGCTAATGTCATTATTTACTGTCTTCCTTAAGTCCTTGTGCCCATTGAGAAGACCAACTTCCTAATGGAGAAATAATATCAAATAAGTTAAGACCTTGATGGGTCAATTGATAACCCGCTTCTTGGCATTCGACAAGCTGCAGTGTTTTGAGTTCTTTTAATCGAGTATTTAACAAGGTAGGCGAAATTTTCTCACAACGTTGCTGTAATTCTCTAAACGTTGCAGGACCACTATGTAAATTCCAAATAATACCTAACGACCACGTTCGCCCTAGTAAATCGAGTAATGCCATAATAGGTTTACCAGTTTTAGAACCGCGTACTTCTAATCCAGGGAGTGGTATTGTCATAGTCACTACTACAAATGGTAAAACATCATGCTACAATATTTGTAGCAAAGTTACCATAACAAACATATGACGAGTAATACCCAGTAAAAAGGTATATTTTGTAGCTTCTTCCTAGCGCGAAGAAATACAAAAAAGTGACTATACTAAAGGTTGACGACCAGCCTATTTAATACAATTTTTCCGGTACATATTGATGCAGCTAAAGAGTGTTCAGCATTGATGATCAAATCATTAGTGAGACTACCCTCTAAATTTGCAATACCTAAACTAGGCTGAGCAAGATTAGGGCTCTTTTTGGCTAACCAGCTAATACGCTTAGCCAGTAAGATAGCATCATCGGCACTCGTTTCGATAAGTAAAATAGCAAAGGTATTTTCCCCCCACTTTATTAAAAGGTCTGATTTACGGCGCTTTAAGAGCGCTGTCACTTCTCTATCTTTACTTAAAAATGATGCTTTTCTATCAATTGTTTCTATTTTTATCATAAGCAAACTTAAGGAATGCTGGAAGCGCCGTGCTCGTGCAATTTCATAGTCTAACCAACACTCAACAAAAAGATTTTTAGTTAAAACACCATCACTTTCAATATCGGCTGTAGTATCAACTGCTCTTTGCTTAAATAAGCCATTCTCTACACGAATAAGTAAGGTTTTTATATCAAAAGGTTTGATAATGTAATCGTCAGCACCCGCGAGTAAACCTGCACTTTCCTCAGATATTTCACACGTTAGCATAATGATCTTAGTCGCAGAAAACTTACTGTCGTTTCTTAAAATACTGCAAGCTTTTAATCCATCCATTATGGGCATGCGCATATCCATTATAATCAAATCAGGAAGAAAACTATTTGCCAAAGCTATTGCTTCTTTACCGTTGCTCGCCTCATTAATAGAAACTCTATTTTCTTCCCTGTTAAATTGACGGTGTATACCTCTTTTTAACGCCTGTCTAACACCTATTTCATCATCTACTATGAGAACACTTTTTTCTTTTAACATATGATCTCCTGACCTTGAAAAATATAAAAGGAAGTAACTGAATAGAGTTTGCTATGTTCAGTTCAAACGAGTAAGCCCTAACTAATAGCTAAACTGCAATTGATATACCAAGACGTAAGGAAATAACTTCTAACAACCTTAGCCCTTTATTTATGGTAGTCGTGGCAATACTCTATCTATTTAGACAAGTTCAACACTGATGTTGGTATTTTCAAATTGAGATGGTTTTTGCAAAAAACAATGCAAGAAAATAAAAGGTAAGAGGATAATAACGTTTCAATTAATTTTATTTGATTAACCGCAATAGGATTATTTACTACAGGATAATAATTACGGGAGCAATTAAAAAAGCCAGCAATAAGCTGGCTTCAAGATAGGTAGTTGAAATAATTCTGGACTAGATTCTTACGCCTTCAATATGTAATGCCATTTCAACCTGCGTTGAGGCTGGACCTAAATTATAGGTAATACCATAATCGGCTAATTTAAAGCTAGTAGTACCAGAGAAACCAGCACGATAGCCGCCCCAAGGATCTTGCCCTTCACCAATTTTTACAACGGGAAATGAAATAGTCTTAGTCACGCCTTTCAAGGTAAATTCACCTGTAACAATCGCGTTTTCATCGTCACTAAATTTAATATTATTACTAACAAAAGTTGCTTTTGGGAAGCTGCTAACGTTTAAGAAGTCTTCGCTTTTAAGATGCTTATCACGTTCTGCATGATTCGAGTCAATACTTTTAGTATCTATTTCGATATTAATTTTTGCACTGTTAGGTGACTTGTCATCATAAGAAAAATCGCCATCAAAGGTATTAAAGCGACCTAATAACCAGCTATAACCAAGGTGCTTAATTTTAAATTGTACAAAGGCATGTGCACCTTTTACATCGACTTTATAATCGGCTGCAAGGGCTGTGTTTGGCGCTATAGCGGCAAATAACGAGCTTGCTAAAAACGTGGTTGCTAGTGTGGTGGTAATTAATGTCTTTTTCATGTGATGTTCCTTGTCTTTTCTCAAATTAAGAAGAATGAAGTGTAAATTAATATTGAATGCGTTAACTTAGTTGCGTCTATATTAGGTAAGTTAATTAGTTCTTTATTTATTGATTTAGTTCGATATTTTTTAGATTGTTTTTAAATGCATAATTAATTAGTTATTTTCTAGGTAGTACTTTGACCATCCGTACTAAGGTATCATTTTTATTAATAAAGTGATGTTTAAATGCGGCAAGTGCATGACCAGCACTGAGTAAAATTAAGATCCATGCTAAAACTTCATGAATAATACCTGCAATATCTTCTTGGTTAGCAAAATCTATTGGCAATGCTGGTATCGATAGTAAACCGAAAACATCAATCGCTCTGCCATCTGCCGTTGAGATTAAATAGCCACTTATCATCAACACTACCATCAAGCCATAAAGTGCTAAATGCGCATAATGGGCCGCTTTAACTTCAATTCCACTTGCAGATCTATCAGCATTTTTTGGCGTAACATTAACCACTCGCCAAACGATTCTTAGCATCAATGCGACGAAAAGCGTCATACCAATATTCTTATGTAAATCTAACGAACCTTTGTACCAAGCATCGTAGTAAGTTAGTTCAACCATATAAAGACCTAAGCCAAATAAGGAAAAGATGCTTATTGCCATAAGCCAATGAAACATAATGGCAATAAGGCCATAGCTGTTTTCAGTATTCTTTAATATGTTATTACTCATGCTGTAATCTATCTTTTGTGTTAACGCTTTATTTAATGCACTAACAATATCCTTGTCAAATTGTTAAAGCTACTATAGCGAACTAAAACCTATTAAAAAATAACAATAAATGCGAAACTATTGTGCAAATATGCACAACTAAATGCATTTTATATAGGGTGTAATATGAAAGAGACTTCATGGGATGATTATAAAATAGCGTATCAAGTCGCACTTGATGGTAGCTTAAGTAGAGCAGGCGTATCATTACGAATAAACCATGCCACCGTATTAAGACGCATCAATCAATTAGAGCAAGCGCTTGAAGTGAAACTATTTATTCGCCACCAACGAGGTTATAAGCTTACCGATGCTGGTTGTGTTTTAATGGATGAAATGCCCGAGATGCTGGCAAAATTTTCTAGTTTAGAAAATAAACTACAAAATGTAGAGGGTGATATTAGTGGCGAACTCAGGATCACCACAGTAAGTTCATTCTCTCCTGTGATCACACCCGCATTAAAAGCATTTCGTGCTAAGCACCCAAAAATCCGCCTTAAACTTATCTCTACAGATGATATTGTACCGCTCGATTCAGGTGCTGCGCATGTCTCATTACGAGCAGGCCCAAGTCCTGTTGGTGTTGACCTGGTCGTTAAAAATCTAATCAAACTAGAGACGGCCTATCATGCAACACAAGATTACATCGATGAATTTGGTCAGCCTAAAACCATTAATGAGTTTAACGATCACCAATGGGTATTACCAACACCGGAGAAATACCGCATCCCTTTTGTTAATTACATTGTTGATAAAATAGATAAAAACAGAATAGTTTTTCAAAGTAACAACTTCTCTGATATTCACGACGCGGTTATCGCAGGTATGGGCATTGGTCCTTTAAGCGATCACCAAGCAAGCCTAAATCCATCTATGGTTAAAATCGACTTAGACATTCCCAAAAACGGTGAGTCTATCTGGTTCGTTTATCATAAAGATTTAAAGCATAGCGCCCGCATTCAAAGTTTTTATCACTTTTTAAAAGCCGCGCTATCAGATATTGAACAAGAACATTTACGCACTTCAAATAGCAAGACAAATAAAAACTAGCTCTCCTGGCTACTGGTATTATTGAAGCGAAAAAGTGACTTGAATTGAAGCGGCTCTCTACATCGGCAAGTCAGTTTTCTCTATCAGTAGTTCGTATAATTATGAGCTTGAATGAAAAGCTTTAATCAGAAACGTTTGATGGCGAATACTTGTCCGTATTAACAAAGCGACTAGCCGCTAAAGAGAGTAATGCGATAAATGCACCCGCATAAAATACTAACGTGTGATCGTAAAGCCAAATCAAACCAAAAGTAGCAGGAATAACAACAGCGGCAATATGGTTAATACTAAAGCTAACCCCTGCACTTGAAGCAATATCTTTAGGGTCAGCTATTTTTTGAAAGTAAGTTTTTAAAGCAATAGCCATTGCGAAAAACAAGTGGTCTACAACGTAAAGCACAGCAGCCACATTGGCAGATTCAACCAGCGCATAACCAACAAAGATAGTAATTAGGCCTAAATACTCAAGAGTCAGCGCTTTACGCTCTCCTACTTTTGCAATCCAAAGCCCTATTTTCGGTGCTAAAAAGAAGTTAATTACATGGTTAATCATATACAAAACTGTAATTTCCTGAACACTGTAGCCAAACTTTTCAACCATAAGAAAACCAGCAAAAACAACAAATATCTGCCTGCGCGCGCCCGCTAAAAAAGTCAGCAAGTAATACAAGCTATAACGTTTTCTTAAAATTATTTTTTTATGCTGTGGATGATCCATTACAAACTTAGGCATAGAGAATGCCAACCATAACGTCAGTAATAAACCACTCAAACCAAAAAATAGGTACATCACTTGATAACTAGTAGAAAAAACACTGAAGCCCAACCAAATCAAGGCGTAACAAGTCAGTGAAGCAGCAGACTTTATTGACATTAATTGGCCAAGCTTTTCCGCAGCCTCATCTTTTTTAAACCACTGTAAGCTTAATGAGGTATTCAAGGTTTCGTAATAGTGAAAACCAATCGACATCAATACAGTAGTTGCATAAAGGCCGTAAATACTGGGGAAGAGTCCTGTAACCGCAACCCCTATGGATAATAGACACAAAGAAATCAACGCAAATACTTGTTCGGTAAACACCAATAAAACAAAAATTGCGGTAAATGCTAAGAAACCGGGAATTTCTCTTAAAGACTGTAACATGCCTATTTCAGCCCCCGTAAACGCAGCTTGTTCAATAACAAAATTATTGAGCATAGCCATCCAACCAGCAAAAGTAACTGACATTACAATGCTAGCAATAGCTAAGAAAACAAAGGGACTATGCCACTTATTACCCTGCTCTGCTATAAGTGGAATTGCTTTTTCTGCGGTTACTTTTTCCATGTGGGTCTATTGCCTTAATTAACTAACGCTAGGTGACTAACACTTGATAACTCATATGAAGTAGTTCGCATGAAGTAGTTCACCCAGAGTAAATAAGTGTAAAAAATTAATAACTATCCAAGCTCTTTTATAACGTTCGGCTTGTGTCACTACAATGACCATTATATGATGATTTTAATATGACCAATAGCGACAATTATGACAGTTAGTTTATCAATTCAGACAAAAGGTATATGGCATCAAAAAAGCTCTAACAGGCTTTATTCAAGTTTACCTCGCTCGGTATTACCCTTGTCAGCAGAATTTAAACCTATGACTCAGATCACTAGTCACTCCCACCCGTGGTCACAGCTTTCTTACTCTTGTGTTGGTGTTATGCATATTGAAACCGATGCAGGTATTTTTGTTATTCCGCCAGAACAAGCATTGTGGCTGCCACCAGGCATGGCTCACCAACACTTTTGCAAAAATAAAGTCAGTTACCGTAGTTTATATTTCGACCCGGTTTTGAGTGAAATGTTAGGGGATAAAGTACGCCCGTTAACAGTTGACCCTTTATTAAAGTCATTGATATTAGAGATTTCAAACTGGTCCGAAGACTATGAAGAAACGGAAGAGACACAGCGTTTTCTACTGGTATTATTAGACCGCTTAGCAATAGCTAAAAGTAATGAGCTTTTTATGCCAACTATTCAAGATAAAAGACTTTTTCCTATCATTGAAACTTTGAATCAAGAACCCGCAAATAAATTAACTATTGAACAATGGGCGCTTAAAGTAGGTGCTTCAAGTCGTACCTTGAATAGATTATTTAATCAAAATTATGGCATGGGCTTTAGCCGATGGAAGCAAAAGCTGAGAATATTAAAGTCATTAGAATTACTTAACAGCAATGCGCGACTTGTCGATATTGCTTTTGAGCTAGGTTATGAATCTACATCGGCCTTTATAACCGCCTTTAAAAAACAGTTAGGTTGTTCGCCTAAAAAATATCTTGCGACATAATTTGTTCAGTTTTACCCATCAACGTAGTTGTATTAAGCAGAGTTTAGTCAAATTGAGATAATTAGGTTCAAGCTGAGTTTAAAATATAAAAGCCCTGCTAATTCAACAGGGCTTTTATTTGAGCTGATTCAAAAGTAAAAATTAGCGTGTTACTAGCATTACTCTTTTACTTTATAACTCTACTCTGTAAGTTAAATCTATGGTTTTAATCGATTGGTTAATGCTGTCGCTAAATCATGTTCAATCGTAGCCAACTCTTCTTCAAAGAAAAACTTGTCGGTATCAAACGGTTTAAGTAATTTCACATCATTAGTGGTTTCATCATATTTAGCTAAAAATACTTTGTCCATCCATTTCATGTTACGCCCTTCGGTGAACATCAAAGCAAAAGCTCGTTCTCCGCCAACTTCACATTCACCCATTATCGAGATTTTCCCTGCAGAAGTGGTCATAGAAAGATGACGAGATGGGCGGTTAATCGACGGTAATTCACGGTATATTTTATCAAATATTTGACTAACGGCACTAAGCGGCGCAGTAAAATAATGATGTTCACCTGTCGGTCTGGCGCAATACATAGAGTGAAAACTAATTAACATAGTCCCTAGGATATTAGATAAATCTATCCAGTTTTGCGCGCTGCGATCGATATCAATTGAGCCATCTTTGTTCTCGAATAAACTGATGTGATTCATCATCGGGCTTTGACTACGAATAACCACACCGTGACGCTGCAAGCGACGAATAGCGGCAATAGTGGTTGGGTTTAACAATTCACGTGGCGTAGAAAAGTGCGCCATCCATGCCAATTGAATACCATTTTCATGCATTTTATCAAATACGGCTAACATCTTGTCGTACTTACTGCTTAAAATCATTTCTGGTTGGAAAGTTAACGCACGTGTAGCAAGGCGAACCGTTTTTATGTGCAATAAGTCTCGGTCTTCCATTAATGGCGTGACATATTGCTCAAAACGACTAGCAGGCATATAACCGCCATCGCCACCGGTAATTAACATATCAGTGACTTCTTCATGCACTTTTAAGTAACGATGAATTTGGTCAATTTCTTTTTGGATAAACATATCTTCATCACCACGAACTTGCGCATGACGGAAACAGTAAGTACAAAACGAAAAGCAGTTTTGGGTGGTTTTATCAAAAATCAACTGACACTGAGGATATTTATGCTGACTACCATCAAGAAACTCTATTTCACCTTGCTCGTTTTCAAACCAAGGTTTATTGAGTTGTTGGTTACCATCATGCGGACTGGTTTTCTCTTGGTATTCTTCAACAATGACTTTTTTCTCTGCCACGCTTGCCGCTAAGTATTCAGCCACGGTAATTTTGTTAATCATATTAGGTTGTGGCATCACTAACTGAAAAACAGAATCTTCATAAAAGTTAGTCCAGTCAATGCTATTTAAGCTGTGCTTAGTGGCTAAAAATCGGTAAACCTCAATAAAAAGTTCCCGCTCTTCAATATCACCAATATCAATATTATTAGCTACAAGAATTTCAACCACACGGCGAAAGCCTGAAAGCCCTGTGTATTGATCTTTCTCATCGAACATATGCGCTTCTTTATCTAGCAAGCCTGAATGCTGTGGGTACGACGCATGTAAACGGCTAAGTAAACCTGGTGACAGTAGCTGTTCATCTTTAATCGTTTTACGAACATCATCACTGTAGTGATATACGTCCATCATGTCGTTAATATCAATTTCGCTCACATCACTAATACCACTATTTCGAACATGAACATTGCCATCTAACTTAGGATCAAGCTGTTTTGGGTTAAGTACCGCAACATCAATATGCTGCGCTTTACTTACTGAAATTTTAGAGGTGGAATCGGTCATAACAAGGCTCTCTAGCAGAAGCTCAATACATTGATGAGTTCACGCTTTTTTATAAGGTGATAAGTTAAAGATTGAGGTCGAATAAATATTTTATGATGTGATTTTCAAAGAAAGCGCGACGTGAATCAAACGAGTAAAAATCACCAAGTCATGAGCTTTGGTAATAACCTTAATAAAAGAATGCCTTTATTGCGTTAATTTATAGCGTTAGTTTGATGTTAAGTAATAAAGTGAAACCTTCCCTTAGCTATACTGACAAGCATGTAAAAACCGCTCAATCTTAAGCTATTACCCAATTAACCATACCTAATGAACTATTTAGCCAATGAACTCACTGCCTACTGAAAGTCCTCAATCTAAAAAATCATTACCCAGTACCAGTATGTTGGCCGCCTTTGATGCTGCAGCAAGAACAGGCAGTTTTACTGCGGCAGCAAAAGATTTAGCATTAACGCAAGGGGCTATTAGCCGCCAAGTGAATGCACTAGAGCTGCAGATAAGTGTTAATTTATTTCATCGTCATAAACAGAATATATCGCTGACCGAAGCCGGAAAAACCTACGCTAAAGAAGTCAACTCGGCATTAAGTCATATTCGTTCTGCAACACTAAACCTCATGACAAACCCCGATGGTGGCATACTTAATATTGCGATATTACCCACGTTTGGCTCTCGGTGGTTAATGCCAAGACTGGCTGATTTTTTAGCAAAACACCCACGAATCACCATCAATACGGTATGTAAGCTGTCACAATTTGATTTTTCTCATGAGGATATTCATTGCGCTATTCATTTTGGCAAAGCGGATTGGTCGCAAGCCAACTGTACTTTTTTAATGGCCGAAGAAAGCGTACCTGTATGCTCACCTAAATTGTTCGAGCAGGCTGAATTGGCAAAGGTCGATAATGTTTGTGCCCGTTTAATTAATTTACCGCTATTGCATATCGCAACTCGACCTAATGCTTGGCAGCACTGGTTTGATGAACATAAAGTCGACTCAACAATAAAAGAACAACCAAAGAAAAAAACACTACAAGACATGCATTTTGAGCAGTTCTCCATAGCAACTAATGCTGCTGTGGCAGGATTAGGCGTGGCCTTATTGCCGAAGTTTTTGGTTGAAAGTGAATTGCAACGTAGTGAGTTACAGGTGATTTGCAATAAACCCCAACGTACCGATAATGGCTATTACTTAGTCACCCCCAATGACAAACTTAACTATGCTCCCATGGTCGCTTTTACCCGCTGGTTATCCCAAGTAATCAAGAGTGAAAAACCCTCTATTCTGAATAAATAAATATCTCTGTTGCTCTAGTTACGGTTAAAACGTTTCCAGATAAATTCAGATTATTTACTGTTTAACAGTTTGATACCTCGGTTAATTAAGATAAATTAAAGTTGACGCGTAAATCATAATAACTATGCTATTGACATAAGTTGGCTATATCTCGTTCAGCCTCTCATTTTTGAAAACAATTACTCGCCTCTCAATTAGGCATTTAGTTACTAGGAGTCACCAATGAAAACATTATTTATTTTTATGCTTTGTTTTATCATTACCAATGTTCACGCTGCAGCACCAGAACATGGTTTTGTTAATAAGAGTGATTCAGGCACGCTTCAAGCTTGGAACGCCGAACAAAATGAGTGGAGTGATATTGATTTATTTTGGCAAAATTTTGCAAAAAAAAACAAAGCTAAATCATGGGGCGTTGCCGATACATACCCCAATTATGGTGAGGTAAATGAATTTGATACGCTTGTCATAGAATTAAAACAAGGCACTTGTTTGATGCAGTTTTATCATGCTCGTTGGAGACGTGCTAATGACGTTCAGCGTTGGGATGATGCTTTTAATGAGTATAGTGCTTGCCCTTATGTATTTGATTAATTAGAGTATCCACGCAAACTAACAAATATTAGTTTTAAAAAGTTTATTAACAACAAGGAGAGTCCAAAAATGGATTATTTTACAGGCGCACTAAAAAAATATGCTGATTTCACTGGCAGAGCACGCAGAGAAGAGTATTGGATGTACATACTTATTTATATGATCATCAATGTTGTTTTAGCGGTTCTTGGTTTGGATGCCATTTCTGCATTGGTCGGTCTTGGACTACTAATCCCAAGTATTAGCATAGCGGCAAGAAGATTACATGACACTGGCCGTTCTGGATGGTGGCAATTAATAGTCTTAATTCCTATCATTGGTTTGATTGTTTTAATCTATTTCTTAGCACAAGATGGACATGATGCGAATGATTATGGTGTTAACCCTAAGTCTGTTACAACCGCATAAAACTTACAAGCTAACTAAGCATAGTAAGTAACGTAGGTTAGTTACCTCCTCAATGTATTGAGGAGGTAACTATATTTAGATGAACTTTAAGTAAAACTTGCTGGGCGACTATCTTCCATCATTATGTCTAATTTTATTTGCGCTTTTTTTGGATTAGCTAAATCTATTACTTCAATCATTTCACATTCATCTCTAATCATTTCAGGAATAAGACTAGGGTAATGACGACAGTCTTCTGGTCTGTCTAAGTAAATGCTGCAGGTATACATATTTGGATCGAGCAGATTTTTCTTGGGAGCAATATCGAGAAAAGGACAACTTGTTAACCTTGCACCTGATTCAGGGTCGAACCATATCTCATTGTTTATCACGTATTTGAATATATCTGGGTTAAATATCTCCCACAGGTCAATTTCTTCTTTTGTGGCCGAAAGATCTTCTCCCCCATATTTGATACAACATTTTCCGCATTGATTACAATCTTTCATAGTTCGCTATTTAATTGGCTAGACACGGCATCATTATATACCCGTTATCAATCAAGATGCATGTCTCAGAGGTTTGAATTATAACGGAGACAGCATTTGTAGCCATGCTGTAGCTAAGTCAATTATTGAGTTAATAGCTAATATGGTAAGTAAATAGTAAAGGTAGTGCCTTGATTTTCCTCACTAGCCACCTCTATTTTACCTTTGTGTTTTTCAATAATCCCAAAAGAGACTGATAAACCTAATCCGGTGCCAACACCTACTGGTTTAGTGGTAAAAAAAGGGTCGAAAATTTTATTGATTACCTTCTGAGGTATACCATCACCATGATCGCTTATTTCAATAGTCAGGAACTCCCTTCCCTTCTCCTGCTTAATTCCGGTCGTTATATCTAAAGCACCTTTGTCTTTTGTTGCGTGAGCCGCGTTTATAAACATATTCAACAACACTTGGTTAATTTCGCCTGGATGACAATAAATTTTAGGTAATCCTGTAAAGTGTTTATTTACCGTTAAGCAATATTTCAACTCATTCCATACAACTTTAAGAGACTCTTCAATGAGCATATTAATATCGCAAAGCTCTTTTTCAAAAGATCCAGAGTGACTCACTTTATTCAAATTACTAACAATTTCTTTAACTCTATTCAGCCCTTTGCCTGTTTCAGCCATCATCGACTTTACATCACCTCTTATATAATCAATGTCTTCTTGTTCCCTCAATTGTTGATAGGATTGAGCAACATCTTGTGATGCTAATGCAGGAAAATTAGAGATAATGAAATCATCTAACAGTAAAAATGAATCGACATATTCAGACAGCATAGATAAGTTGCTGATTGAATAACCTATAGGATTATTTATTTCATGAGCAACGCCTGCCGCAAGCTGACCTATAGACGCCATTTTTTCAGATTGTATGAGCTGTTGCTGAGTTGTTTTAAGTGCTTTTACGGTTGACTCAAGCTTAATACAATTGTCATAAAGACTACGTGTTTTGTTATCTAATAAGTGCTCAGCAAGTAATCTCGCTTTTCGCTCGCGCTCATAGGCAACTCTATAGAGGTCTGGCTTATTCATTTTGACCTTCAAACGTTACCACTAACTTACAACGCGAAGCGCCATGATGCATACACTCAGGGTGCTCGATTGATACTTTTTCATTAAATTTATCTGCGGCACCGAAAATTAAGCCGATACTTACATGGCATAATTTACGCTTAGAGCTGTAATACATAATAAGGGTATTATCATCTACCGTTTCATATTCAAAGGTGGGTAGGTAAGCTTTGGGGTGAAGACGTTTTACTTCTACATGAATGAGGTTATCTATCGCAAGTAAAAAGCTCTTTAAGGAATCTATTGTGGAGATGTCTACTGGGCTGGTATCGTATAATTTTTTAAATAAATATCGGCCAAACTTTTCAATTAACTGGTCAATTTCAATACCGGTTTTAATCGATAGTGCTTTCACCATATTTATCAGCTCACTATCTTGGTATTGCTCTCCACTGGTATATATTCCATGTGATGGTGGCTTGGTTTGTTCAATTAATTCATTCCACTGCTCCATTCCCATTTGTTCAACAATCATATCTGAGAATGCTGTATATATAGATCCTTGCATAATATCTCCATTTTTATTATTTATATAACTAAAATGCTAACCATATTAATCCAGTTTAGTACTTAATTGATTAAACCCATAACTGATATAAAAATCAATAGATAACGTAGCATGACTAAAGAACTTCACCATAAAGTTCGCTAACAAAATCGATAAAAGCTTTAACTTTAGGAATTTTGGCTCGATGTTTTGGGTATAGTGCATAAATATCAACTTTTTCCATGCCCCAGTCAGGTAATATATTAATTAATTGACCTGAAGCTACTTCATGACGACACATGTAATCAGGCAGAACCCCTATGCCTAAACCATCGACAATAGCTTGTTTAAGCATAGAAAAATCATCTACAAGTAAGCGTGGCTGACAATCTAAAGTGAATGTCTCGTGATCTGTTGACGTTAACGGTAACTTTAAGTCTTTATTCCCTGAAATATTAAGTGGATTCATTATCAGCAACTGATGCTCAGTTAGCTGTTCAACCTTGTCCGGATTACCTTGTTTCGCTAAATAGCTAGGGCTAACGAATATTTTTCGGTTAACGCTACCCAACTTTTTTGCAATTAACATAGAGTCATTTAACTGCCCTATACGAATGACAACATCAAAGCCCTCTTCAATAAAATCAACCCGTCTATTCACTAAGTTAAGTTGTACTTTAAGATCTGGATATTGGCGCATAAACTTGCCAAGTGCTGGCCTTAAGACTTGTTGCCCGCTAGCAACAGATGCCCCAATTTTTAGTTCACCTGTATAGCTATGAAAAAGTTCACAGACTGAGGCGGTCGCTAAATCAAGCTCTTCATGAATGCGTTTACAGTGGGCTAAATAACGTCGCCCTGCTTCAGTTAGATGCTGAGAGCGTGTTGATCGCTCGAGTAAAGTAACGGCAAGGTTTTTCTCTAAGCGCGACACTTTTCGGCTGACATTGGCTTTAGGCATACCAAGCCTGTCTGCGGCGAGGGTAAAGCTGCCAGTCTCAACGACGGCTAAGAAAACCATCATGTCATTTAAATCATGTTCCATTGCTGTATTTCCTAAACACAAAGCGTTATGTAGAGCGTGAAATAAAAAGACTCGTTCACACGCTCTTCAATAAATTATTGTTGTTGATAATGAGATTATCATATCAACAAAGTGGTATTTATCAAACAATGCTTAACACTTATGATTGTAATCATTGAAACAAGGTCCCCAATTATTAGGAGCAAAACATGCAAGTACTCAGCAGAAAATCATTACCTTTAGGCGGTTTTGCCGGTTTAACCGAACACCGCTTAGTAACAGACCGTCGTCTTTTTGGCTCACGTAAAGCGCCTAATACTTTTGATGGTATCGGCAGCTTTGTCTATTTAGCTGACGCACAGTTTAACCCTCATGGTGAAACCCACATGCATCCTCACAAAGAGATTGATGTTATTTCAATCATGCTGACGGGGCGAGTAACTCATGAAGGTTCTTTAAAGCATGGCCAAAGTTTGACCGCTGGTGAAGTACAAGTTCAACGTGCTGGTGGTGAGGGTTTCTCACATAATGAGATAAACCCTGACAACACTAAAAACCGTCTGTTGCAATTGTGGGTATTACCTGAGGTAGCAGGAGAACCGGCTGGTTATAAACATTATCCATTAAAGGCAAAAGGTGTCAGCCGCATTTATGGAGGTAAAGAGTCTGGTGGACAAAAAAATCAGAATAAAACTTTTACCAGCAAAACAACCATAGATATTGTTCGTTTATCATCCGGTGAAGGCATTAGCTTTAGCGAAGAAGTATTAGCTTATGTCAGTAAAGGCACCGCTGATTTTTCAGATGAAAATAACAACTTTAGTGCAGAAGATGGCGATTTAATTCGTAGCTATAAAACCGATATTATAGCCACCAGCGACGTAGAAATAATTGTGGTTGGTCAAGGTTAAACATAATACAAAATAATTGAATATCGGTCGATGTATCAACATCGGCCAGTATTTATTAGTTAACAATATTTTATAGACTATAGTCTTCGGAGTAATTTATGATCCCACCTAACAAACACTTACTTGCACTCATTAACTATTTCGCACTGGTTCCTTTAGTGTATTTTATTCCTACATGGATTAGTCCGTATCTACCCGATAACAAACTACTACATGTATGTATTGTAGTCGGTATTATTGTGCCTATTATTTCTTATATTGTGATGCCTATCACCATGAAAATATTAGTCCGAACAAAGACTGAAAAGCGTGGAGTGAAAAGTTACATCGCAACTTAACATTTTATATAACGATACCTCATGCCCCACACTTCAATCCTCACATTTGAATAATTCAGGCACAAAAAAGGCGCTATAAGCGCCTTTTCATCAAGTGTCATTAAGTGGTAACTAGCTTTTACTAACTCCCCCTTAAATTAAGACTTTGCTTTGGCATCAGCTTCTTGGATTTTAACTTTCCAGATTTCAGGACCTGTTACATGAGCAGATTCGCCGGTGCTATCAACAGCAACAGTGACTGGCATGTCTTCTACTTCAAATTCATAGATAGCTTCCATACCCATGTCTTCAAAGGCAACCACTTTCGCTTTTTTGATTGCTTTTGATACAAGGTAAGCAGCGCCACCGACAGCCATTAAGTACACAGACTTATGGTTTTTAATGCTTTCACAAGTTTGAGCGCCACGTTCGGCTTTACCGATTGTCCCTAAAAGACCAGTCTCAGCTAACATCATCTCAGTAAATTTATCCATACGTGTTGCTGTTGTAGGGCCAGCAGGACCTACCGCTTCATCACCAATGGCATCTACAGGGCCTACGTAATAAATAAACTTATCAGTAAAATCTACCGGCAGTTTTTCGCCCTTAGCTAACATGTCTTGAATACGTTTATGCGCAGCGTCACGACCCGTTAAGATGGTACCGCTAAGTAAAACAGTTTCACCTGTTTTCCAATCGCTTATGTCAGCTTTACCTAAATCATCAACATTGACACGACGAACATTTTCACCGACTTCCCAAGTGATTTCTGGCCACTCTTCAAGCTTAGGTGGCGTTAAATCAGCAGGGCCAGAACCGTCAAGGTGGAAGTGTACATGGCGAGTAGCGGCACAGTTCGGGATCATAACAACAGGTTTAGAAGCCGCATGCGTTGGTACTGAGTTAATTTTCACATCAACTACAGTTGTTAAACCACCTAAACCTTGCGCGCCAATACCTAATTTATTTACACGTTCAAAAATTTCAAGGCGTAATTCTTCTTCTGCATTTTGTGGACCACGTTCAATTAAGTCTTGAATGTTTACTGGGTCCATTAAGCTTTCTTTCGCTAATACGCCTGCTTTTTCAGCCGTACCACCAATACCTATACCTAACATTCCTGGAGGACACCAACCTGCGCCCATTGTAGGTAGAGTTTTAACAACCCAATCAGCAATTGAGTCAGATGGGTTTAACATCGCCATTTTAGTTTTGTTTTCACTACCGCCACCTTTAGCAGCAATCATGATTTCAAGACCAGCGCCAGGAACCATGTCGATATGAACAACGGCCGGCGTATTATCTTTAGTATTTATACGCTTTCCTGCCGGATCTTTAACTATTGAGGCGCGTAATGGATTATCAGGATTTAAATAGGCACGACGCGTTCCTTCATCAACCATTTGCTGTACGGTCATGTCAGTTTTATCCCACTGAACTTCCATACCTACTTTAACAAAACAGGTCACAATACCGGTATCTTGACAGATTGGGCGTTTACCCTGTGCTGACATACGTGAGTTAATTAAAATTTGTGCTATTGCGTCTTTCGCCGCCGTTGATTCTTCTTTGTTATAGGCTTTTTCTAGTGCCTGAATAAAATCAATCGGGTGATAATAAGAAATATATTGCAATGCATCTTCAATACTATCGATGACGTCTTGTTGTTTAATGATGGCCATAGTGCTCTCTATTAGCTTTAATAATGCGTGGTTGAAAGTTATAATAATTCTACTACATATAATAACCCGCTATTGACAGTGCTGCCAGAGCAAATGGCTGATAATAACTATTTAACTAGCGAATACTTAGAGTAATAAAAACCTTGTTCCAGACAATCACTGCCAAACACCCAACTACTGTTATCTCAGCTAAAGAACTGTCCCTAAAAAGTGGCACTACAGCAGAAGCCATATTTTCCCCTATGGCTCAACAAGCTTGGGCTATGTGGCTAGATTCAGGTAATAGTGAACATATTGATAGCCGTTTTGATATTTTAGTGTGGCAGCCCATTGCAACACTAACGGCACAAGGTGTTAGTACAGAGATCTGCTTTCCTGATGTCTATTCTCCTGAAAAGAATATTAGTGAGAAAAGTACTGATGATCCGCTGTTACTGCTAAAACAATTACAAGCACAGTTATTTACAACACCTCAGTTGCCACATGAGTTCCTGCCTTTTTTAGGTGGTGCATTAGGTTATTTCTCCTATGATTTAGGTCGTCGATTTGAGCAACTACCTAATTTAGCAAAACAAGACATTAATTTGCCTGAGATGGCCGTAGGTCTTTATGATCGCGCCGTTATTTTTGATAAAAACTCAGCAAAGTTTTACTTAGTTTGCCCTGATGACAAGCGTGCCGAGATTGAAGTAGCACTTATTAATTCAACGGTGAGTTCAAATATAGCGCCAGCAAAAGCTAATGTCACAACTGATAATTTTCACTTAACCAGTAGCTGGCAATCAAACATGGATAAAGCCGGTTACATTGAAAAATTTGATAAGGTGCAAAGTTATTTATTGAGCGGTGATTGTTACCAAATTAATTTAGCACAACGCTTTAGTGCCCAATACCAAGGTGATGAGTTTGAAGCTTACTTAGCCTTAAAATCGGCAAATAAAGCGCCATTCTCTGCTTTTATTCGCTTAGACCATGCTGCCATTTTAAGTGTATCCCCTGAGCGATTTTTACAGTTATCGCAAGGTAAGGTACAAAGTAAACCCATTAAAGGCACAATGCCGCGCAGTGATGATAAAGTTCAAGATGCTAAAAATGCCGAAATACTAAGGCATTCAAGTAAAGATAATGCTGAAAACTTAATGATTGTTGATTTACTGCGTAATGACATCAGTAAAAGTTGTCAAGCTGGCTCGGTCAAGGTACCTAAACTTTTTGATATTGAAAGCTTCCCTGCGGTGCATCATTTAGTGAGTACCGTTGAAGGCATACTTGCTAGTGATAAACATGCCACTGATTTACTGCGCGGTGCCTTTCCGGGAGGCTCTATTACAGGTGCTCCTAAAATACGCGCGATGGAAATCATTGAAGAGCTAGAGCCACACCGTCGCAGTGTTTATTGCGGCTCAATTGGCTACCTCTCCAATTGTGGCACTATGGATACCAGTATTACCATTCGAACCTTAATTTGTCAGCCAAGCCAAAAGACTTCAAAAGACTCTCCTGACAACGAGAAGACGATTCATTGCTGGGCAGGAGGCGGATTGGTCGCTGATTCAACCGCAGAAAGTGAGTATCAAGAAACCTTTGATAAAGTTAATTGCATTTTACCGGTATTATCAAAACTCAATCAGGTGTAGGCTTTAACTATACCCGTTCCACTTGAAGATGCATGATTCAGCTGGAATTAGAAACGCCTTGGGGGAAGGCTGGGCAAATCATACTCTGCGTTACCTTTCTTTTTAAGGGAATAACCCTTAATAAATAAATGTGCCTTAATTATGAATCGCTCAGACTTCCTGAAACGAGCATCTTCAAGTGGAGCGGGTATAACACCTTAGCTAACGCCTTAACTAATAACTTAGCTAAGACAACTAAAATCAATACTAATAAGTAGTACTGTTAAAGAGTACCTTTAAAGAGTAGTACCAATGACTAAAGATGAATTTTTATTACGCTTTAATTTATTACAGTTGGCCGAGTCTGAGCATAACTATCAGCACCCTTTACCACTAAGATCGGCAGCTGTACTCATCGCTTTGGTCGAATCAGATAGTGGTGAAGGCTTGCAAGTATTATTAACTAAACGAGCTAGCCACTTAAAACATCACCCATCTCAAGTGAGTTTCCCCGGTGGAAAAGTAGAACTAGAAGATAAATCACTTATAGATACCGCCCTTCGAGAAGCTTTTGAAGAAATAGGCTTGTCTCGTGAAGCAGTAACTGTGGCAGGCCAACTACCACCCTATGAGACCATTAGTGGTTTTCAAGTTACACCTATTATCGCCATTGTTGCCAGTTCACAAATTTATCAGATAGATACAAATGAAGTCACTGAAGTATTTCAGGTACCCCTACAGCATTTTTTAACCACTACAGACCATCATGTTTTTGTTGCCCATAAAGGTGGAAAACAACACAATGTGCATTTCCTTCCCTATAAAGAATACAATATTTGGGGTGCTACCGCGGTAATGCTCAAAGATTTAGTTGCCCACATAAACTAGTGAATTCGCTAGTTCTTCAATATACCCGTTAACAATTTAGACGCACGTTTCAGAGGTTGTAAGCCATTTCAGTTTTAGGCGCAATGGTTAAATAGTGGTTACCCCCTATGTTATTGCTGTAACAACAAAATGGAATGGCTTACAACCTTATAGGATGGGTTTAAAAATGATTTACGCTGCGTTATTCCTTTGAACAATGTAATAATCATTCTTTACCATAAGCACCTTGCCTAAATCGTTTTTAACACCCTCTGAAATCGAGTTCTTTGAATGGTGACGGGTATATGTCCCCTTGTTAGTGCATTTAGTTCTTTGATAGTTGAATATTTTGGTTCTTTCTTTGTTCACTTTCAGCTAGAATTACTACCGACACAAGCAATCGACAATAATCCCATTATTCTAACAAATACCAACTATAATTCGGAATATGGCAACATAGCCCATATTTGATATTGTAGCGGTCCATTTCACCGAGCTATCGCTTAGAGAGAATTGAGTCTATAATTAAAGAATAGTGTCTATTACATAAGCAGAGCAAAGGTAAAAATTATGATCAGTGTATTTGATATGTTTTCTATTGGCATAGGTCCATCAAGCTCACACACAGTGGGCCCTATGAAAGCCGCGAAACTTTTCGTTGATGAATTAGTTAAACAAAATTTATTAACTAGTGTCGACAGAGCTAAATGTGAACTATTCGGCTCATTAGGACAGACAGGTATTGGCCATGGTACGGGTAAAGCCGTAATTTTAGGCTTTTCTGGTCAAACACCGGAAAATATCCCTGTTGAGTCAATAGAGTCGACCTTAGCCGAAGTTGTAAGCAGCCAAAAAATATCACTCAATGGTACTCATGAAGTCGATTTCCCTAAAGATGACGCTATTATTTATCATCGCAAGAAAACATTACCCGCTCATTCCAATGCAATGACTTTGTATGCCTATCAAGGCGATACCTTGGTATTAGAAAAAACGTATTATTCTATTGGGGGTGGCTTTATTGTAGAAGATTGTGACTTCGAAAAAGAAAAAGATAAAGCATTATCCCTACACACCAATATCAAGCCTCCTCATGTTTTTACTACTGGCGATAAATTACTCCATGAAGCTAAAGTGCATGGTTTAAGCATTAGTACCATTATGATGAATAATGAAAAGTGCTTAAACGATGAAGCGACTATACGCACTAAATTAATTGAAATTTGGGATGCGATGAAAGCGAGTGTTGACCGCGGTATTGCTACCGAAGGTATTCTACCTGGTGGTCTAAACTTAAATCGTAGAGCCCCTGCTCTTCATCGTTCCTTGATGGTAGAAAATTCTAACGACCCACTTACCGCTATGGACTGGGTTAACTTGTTCGCAATGGCGGTAAATGAAGAGAATGCTGCAGGAAGCCGCGTAGTTACAGCACCAACAAACGGCGCTGCAGGTATTATCCCTGCTGTACTTTGTTACTACGATAAGTTTGTTAAGCCAGTCTCTGATGATGATTGTATTCGTTACTTACTTACCGCAGCAGCCATTGGTATTTTATACAAGACTAACGCTTCTATTTCTGGCGCAGAAGTTGGCTGTCAGGGTGAAGTTGGTGTAGCTTGTTCAATGGCTGCTGGCGCATTAACTGAAATTTTGGGTGGTACTCCCATTCAAGTAGAAAATGCAGCTGAAATAGGTATGGAACATAATTTAGGATTAACATGCGATCCAGTTGGCGGCTTAGTACAAGTACCTTGTATTGAACGTAATGCGATGGGCTCAGTAAAAGCAATTAATGCTTCTCGTTTAGCACTTCGTGGTAATGGCACATCAAAAGTATCTTTAGATAAAGTAATCAAAACTATGTGGGAAACTGGTAATGATATGAAAACTAAATATAAAGAAACTTCACGTGGTGGTTTAGCGGTTAATATTATCGAGTGTTAGTCAGTCTCCTTTAAAATATTTAGTTGAAACTATCGGTTAGAACGATTAGTTAAAGTTAAAAATATAAGAGCTCCAGTAAGTGATACTTAGTGGAGCTTTTTTGTTTAGTACTTTTGTTTCGTACTATTATTTTTCAACTGAACTTGTTGGGTAGGTAAATAATACACGACTCTTAGCTTTTAGCCCTTTTGCCTCAACGGCCTTTTTAAACATATAAATCCACTGATGAAAACTAATATAAAACGGATTATTAGATTTGATTTGACCGACAATACCATAGCGACATGGACCATTTTTTTCAGCGTTTTCTTCAACATAAGTACCAAAAATTTTATCCCAAATAATTAATACACCAGCAAAGTTTCTGTCTAAATAGGCTTTATTGGTTGAATGATGCACCCGATGATGTGAGGGCGTATTAAATATTTTTTCAAACCACCCTAGTTTATAAACAATTTGCGTATGAACAAAAAACTGATATGCCAAATTAAGTGCAACCACGGTAAAAACGGTGTTCGGATCGAAACCAACAATAATCATTGGCATCCAAAAAATCCACATACCTGCTAATGGATACATTAACGATTGTCTAAAAGCAGTTGAGAAGTTCATCTTGGTTGAGCTGTGATGCACAACATGTGCTGCCCACAGCCAATGGATATGATGTGACGCTTTATGAAACCAATAATAAAGAAAATCTTGTAATAAAAAAGCGATAAAAATGGTAATGAAACTGAGTGAGAATTCAAACACTGCAAATTGATGTAGCCAGTAAAAAAAAGGCATCAATAATACTAAAGCAAGCGCATCTGATCCTTGATGTAAAAGTGCTAACGCGGTATTTGTTAAACTGTCTTTAATGTCATAAAGTTTACGGTGTTTAACAAACTCGTAAATAACAAAGGTTAAAAATATCGGACTTAATGCCAATAAAATCACTTCAATAGTCATGCAACGTCCTCCACTGAAATGTGCCTATCGGCAAAGTGCTCCGCTAACTTTTTCATGGCTTTGTTAATATCACTGGCAACAAAGAACTTTAACAAAAATGAAGGTAACCACGTAGGTCCATTAAATTTAATAACGTAGTCAAGTTGTGTGGTTTGATTATCAACGCCAACTGATGTTAATTGAATATCGCCTTGATGATCTGATACTGGCCAATTACCAACAATGCGATAACAAATGTGATCATTGGTTGCACTAATAATTTCTTCCTCAAAGACTATTTTTCCAATAGATATTTGACGAACAGCACCTTTACCACCAATTAATTCACCCTTACTTTGTATTTTTATTAATTTAAACTTGGCATTAAAAAATCGGTCTAACTGTAGATGATCTAATAAAACTTGGCTTACTTGCTTTGCTGGGGCTAATACTTTCTGTGTCACTTCAATGGTAATCATAAGTCTCACGAGATAAATCATACAGGTGTTTAATTAAATCGATTCAACCAGAGTTCACCTAAAACAACAAGTGTTTATTTTTTCTGCTGTGAAATAAAAATGATAAATAACAAGCAATGGAGGTATTTTAAAAAGTGTTTTTTTATATCAACTCAACAGTACCAGTGATACGTTTCTAGAAGGTTTTACATGAATATGTCCAAACTCAAGCACAAATTAACTGACTATAATCTGCATAGACAGTTTGCTAGTGAAAATTGTTAAAACTATCTTCGTTAAGGCTATTAATCACATTTTCGTCTAGGTGAAGATACGTTATAATGAGTTGTTCACATTAGTTTTTTTGACTATATTTGGTTATGGATCCGCAAGGCAGTCAATAATACGGGTTAACCATTATTTACATAACACCAACAGCCCCTTAAGCCTTTTTTAAACCACTTAAGGGAATAAATACCGACAATAATAAAGCCGCTCAAATTTGAATTTATCAGACTCAGCGCTTTTAAAATTAAAATAGAGGATCGAAAATGTCCGATATCAAACCAGTATCGCAAACCCACGTTATCACCGCAAGCTGCCCTAGCCAGCCTGGAACGGTTGATGTTGTTACCCGTTTTTTGTTTGAACAAGGGTTTTATATTAATGAAATTCATTCGTTCGATGATACCGATCAAGATCGTTTCTTCATCCGTATAGAGTTTAGAGCCGATACAGCAACAAACTTTAATAGAGATGACTTTTGCCAACAGTTCGGTGAACGGGCAAGTGAATTTGAAATGAAATGGGAACTGGCGTCGAGTCCTTATAAATCTAAAGTTGTGATCATGGTGTCGAAGCACGATCATTGTCTTAATGACTTATTATATCGTTATCGCACTGGTGATCTTAATATTGAAATTCCAGCAATTATCTCTAATCATCCTGATTTAGAAGACCTGGCCAAATGGCATGATATTCCTTATTACCATCTACCTATCACTAAAGAAACTAAACCAGAGCAAGAAGCTAAAGTTTTTCAGATCATTCAAGATTCTGAAGCAGATTTAGTGGTATTAGCACGTTACATGCAAGTACTCTCTAGTGATATGTGTAAAAAACTGTCCGGTAAAGCGATTAATATTCACCACTCGTTATTACCTGGTTTTAAGGGCGCTAGACCTTATTATCAAGCCTATGATCGTGGTATTAAATTAGTCGGCGCTACTGCGCATTATGTCAGTGATGATCTTGATGAAGGTCCAATTATTAGCCAAGGCGTTGAAACTGTTGACCACAGTTATTACCCTCAAGATCTAGCCGCTAAAGGACGTGATATAGAATGTTTAACGCTCGCTCGCGCGGTACGCTGCCATATTGAGCATCGAATTTTCTTACACGGTAAAAAATCCGTTGTATTTGCTAAGTAACACCAAAACTCAGGTAAAAAATTGATATTTATATCTTTAGCATAAATTAAATAACAACAACTTTACTTGTCTCTGTGCTGGGTTAATGACTTTTTCTCGCACTGCAGAGAAAAAAAGGCCACTTCATAAAGTGGCCTTTTTTACATTAATAATTGACAAGTATTATTAATAACTACACTGCAAATGGATACTTAATCGCTTCATGGCATTCATAACCTTCAACTTTAAAATCATCCATAGTTACCCAGGTTTCAAGATCTTCTAACGATTTAATTTCTGGGTTAATAATAAGTTTTGGTAAAGCTAACGGTTCACGCTTGAGCTGGACTTCTTTCATAAGCGGTAACTGATCTTCATAAATATGAGCATTCACTATTTTATGATATGCCATACCGGCTTTCTTACCCGTTATTTGAGCCATTAGCGCTAGAAAAACAAAGACTTGCACTTGGTTAAAGTTAAGCCCTAATGGAACATCACATGAACGTTGAAAGCTAGTTAAATGCAAGGTATCGCCAAGCAAAGAAAAATTATGGGTATGCATGCAAGGTCTTAAACAACCCATGTGAAACTCACCAGGATTGTAAAAGGTCATAATCTCAGCACGATCATCAATACCATTTTTAAGGTTATCAACAATTTTTTTCAGCTGGTCAATAGTTCCGCCGTCTGGTTTTGCCCATGCTCGGCCTTGAATACCATAAACGCGCCCCATGTCATCTTCACCTTTACGGTGAGTATTATTAAGCCAAGCATCATTTAAGTTGGCATTAGCATCCCACGTTTTCGTGCCCAATTTACGAAAATCGGCCGCACTATCATAACCACGAATATAACCAATAAATTCAGCAATGGCTGATTTAAAAAAACTTTTACGTGTGGTAATTAAAGGAAATTCGTTATTACCCACATTGTATTCTAAATCAGCATTAATCACAGTCAAACAACGTTTGCCTGTACGCTCATTTTCAACCCAAGTACCTTGGTCAATAATACGTTGACATAAATCTAAATAAGCGCGCATTAGTTATTTCCTTTTACTGTTTTTTTACCTGATTTTCCGCCAGTTGCTGGAGCTTTATCACCTTGAGCAATGGCTGATTTTTGTTGCGATAAATAGCCTAAATAGATAATAAGTATACCTGCTAAGATCATCGGGATACTCAAAATTTGGCCTTTTGAAATAAAAGAGAAATACAAACCAAGGTGCGCATCAGGCTCACGGAAGAATTCGACAATACTTCTAAATACGCCATAACCAATTAAGAAAGTACCTGATGCTAGTCCTAGGCTACGTGTTTTACGGCTAATAATATATAAGATAGCAAAGAGCACGACCCCTTCTAAAGCAAACTCATACAATTGCGATGGATGACGTGGCACTTGTAATGGATCCGTTGGAAAGACCATAGCCCAAGAAACATCAGTTTGACGTCCCCAAAGTTCAGCATTAATAAAGTTGCCTAAACGCCCCATTCCTAAACCAATAGGTACTAAGGGTACAACAAAGTCACCTACCGCTAAAAAGGATTTATTGGTTTTACGGGCAAAAATAAATACCGCAAGAATGACGCCCAATAACCCACCATGGAAAGACATGCCTCCTTGCCATATTTCAAATAAATAGAGTGGATCTGATAAGAAATATTCGAATTGGTAAAATAGTACATAACCAACACGGCCACCTAGAATGACACCTAAGAATCCATAAAACAATACGTCACTAACTTGATCTCGCGTCCATAAACCGTTACTTCTATCAGCAGCCTTGTTTGCCATAAACATAGCGGCAAGAAAGCCAATTAAGTACATGGTGCCATACCAACGTAAAGATACCGGGCCAATGCTAAAGATGATCGGGTCTATCACTGGAAATTGTAAAAACTTGTCTGTCATTGCTTGTCCATCTCTAAAAAGTAGAGTTTAAAGTAGAAAATTAAAAACTGAATATTACTATACCCAAGCCACTTAAAGATGCATCTTCAGATAGTTTTGGTATATAAAGTTATATCTCTGAAATTGAGCTGTTAAATGTCGTCATAATATACGATTAAAACGAGATCTTTTATTGCGCAATATTATACGCTGTTAAACCGCAAAGTACTCACAGAAAAAACATTAACCTATCATCATTTTGATAGCGACGAAAATAAGAAAAACCGCAAAGAATTTCTTCAAGGTTTTTACCGGTAGTTTACTCGCGTATTTAACACCTATTGGCGCAAATATTGACGAACTTATTACAATGCCTAATAAAGCAGGTAAATAGAGATACCCTAAGCTCAAATCAGGAAGATTAGGTAAATTAAATCCGGTAATAATGTATCCAAGGGAGCCAAACAACGCAACCATGACACCACAAGCGGTTGCTATGCCTATTGCGTGTCGAACCGGTATACCAAAAAAGCTCAAGGAAGGGACTAAAATAGCACCACCTGCAATGCCCATTAAGCTTGAAATGATACCTGTTATAAAACTTAGTAATTGCAATACGTAAGTGGCGGGCAAGGACCTTTCTTTAGAGGCATTTATTGAGAGCAACATATAGGCGGCGAGTAAAATAACGACGAAAGAGAAAAATCTCGTTAATGCTTCACTCGAGAGTGAATCAGCAATAAAAGCTCCTACCAATGCCCCTACTGCAACTAAGATCATTAACTGTTTTGCCAACTGCCACGGAATATTGCTTTTTCGATGATGAGCATAGGCAGCACTGGTTGAGGTGATAACAATCGCCCCTAAAGAAGTGCCTAGCGCCATGGGCATAACCAAATCGCTATCAACGCCCACCATAGGAAGTAAATACACTAATGCAGGTACTATGATGAGACCGCCGCCAATACCCAATAAGCCCGCTAAAAAACCAACAACACTACCTAAAACGATACAAGAAATTAATACTGTTAAAATCATTCTGTTTTGCGGAAAGCCCGCTCCTAAATATGGAATAAAAACTATGCGTGGTTGATCGTGGGTCTTTATTAGTTATGACTTTAAACTAATAACCTGCCCGAATAAATCCACCAAGGCCGAGCACTTCAAGCTGTTCGTTAAGGTAACTGTGCACTTCCTTAGCTGTAGTTAATGTTAATGTTTTGTCTAAAATATTTTGCGCTTGTTCAAAAGAAATATGACGAATAACCCACTTAATACGGGGTACGTTATGGCCATTCATACTAATTTTGTCAAAGCCCATCGCCAATAATAAAATGGCCCCTGCAGGTTGTGAGGCAAGCTCACCACATAAACTAATGGGTGTTAAGTATTGTGCTGATTGTTTTGCAATACTATTTAAAGCATTTAAGACTGCTGGATGAAAAGCATCATATAAATTAGCGACTTGGCTATTATTTCGATCAACTGCTAATAAGTACTGTGTTAAATCATTACTACCAACGGAAAAGAAATCAACGCGTTTAGCTAAGGCTTCCATTTGAAAAATAACAGAAGGCACTTCCAACATAATACCAATTTTGGGTCGTACTAATTTAGCAGAAACCGCCTGCGCTTTTTTCTGTGCCTGTTGGAGCGTTAAGTGACCATCCTCATTACTCGCTGACATAAGTTCTGTCGTTATATCTTTGGTCAATTCAGCTTTAAGCTCAAAAAATGCCTGATTAATTAATCTATTCGCTTCATCAATTTCTTCAACACCCGAGATCATAGGCAACATGATCTCTAAGTTATTTAACCCTTGATTTGCCCGTAACATGGCACGCACTTGTACTAAAAAGATTTCAGGGTGATCTAAGGTGATTCGTATGCCGCGCCAACCAAGAAAAGGGTTTTCTTCGTTAATAGGGAAATAAGGCAATGATTTGTCGCCACCAACATCCAGAGTTCGCATGGTAACGCCGTGTTTAGGAAAAACCTGTAACACTTTACGATATAACTGAGTTTGCTCTTGCTCTGATGGAAAACAGTTACGATTCATAAAAGGTATTTCAGTACGGTATAAACCAATACCTAAAGCACCAAGTTTAGCTGAGTGTTCGAAACCGGCTGATAACCCTGCATTAAGTAATACTTCAATGGCTCTACCATCTTGGGTGATACATGGTAATTGCGCTACTTCCATCACTTTATCGGTAAGCGCTTTTTCTTGGCTTAATAAATATTGATACTCTCGTATTAACCCTTCATCTGGGTTAATAAATAACTCACCACTATAACCATCAATGATAGCCTGTTGCTGATGCAACTGACCAAGCACTAATGCATTAACTCCCATGATGGCTGGTAAGCCTAATGAACGCGCTAAAATGGCGGCGTGAGAGTTATTAGAGCCTGTTAAAGAAATAATTCCTAACAACCCTTGGTGCTGATATTGAGCAACCAAGGATGCACTGACATCTTGTGCTAATAAAATAAATTCTTTAGGTAACTCCAGCTCTTCTTTTGCTTGTTGCTGAATATTAACCAATAAACGAGTACCTAAATCTCGAATATCACTCGCGCGCTCGCGAAAATAGCTGTCTTCAATGGCTTCAAACTGACTGATATAATGTTCAATCACTAGCTTTAATGCACTATCGGCGCGCCAACCTTTTGATATTTTAGCCGCGACTTCGTGACCTAAACTGGCTTGCTCTAACAATTGCTTATACACATCAAAAATAGCTAAGCTATCATCATCAATAGCTTCACTTAACTGACTACTTAAAACATCAAATTCTATACGCGTTTTTTCAACGGCTTGCTCAAAGCGCAATAACTGTTTTTGGCTGTCTGGAGATTTTTTTAATGAGACCGCAGCAAGATCCGCTTGCGGCTGGCAGACAATAATTTCACTTAGGGCAATGCCGGGAGCACCAGCAATACCATGTAGCTGTTTTACGCCTTGATTTTTTTGCTGTTGGTGACTTAATAAATTTTTAACTTCAGCATTTGCTAAAGCACTGGCAAGTTGCGCCGACAGTGTCACTAAAAAAGCTTCATCATTTTCAGTATAATGACGAGACTCTTTTTGCTGAATAGCTAAAATACCAAGCACTTTACGTTGGTGAATAATGGGTGTGCCTAAAAAGGCATTAAAATCATCTTCTTCTACTTCTGGCGCATGCATATAGTCTTGATGCTGCTGAGCATCAGCAATATTTAACGGCTCTTCTCGCTGGCCCACTAAACCGACTAATCCTTCAGAGAAACCGATACTCGTTTCCCCTACTGACGTTTTAGCCAAACCATCAGACGCCATTAATAAAAAATGTTGTTGGTGATAATCAGCGAGATAAATTGAACAACAATCTGTTTTCATCGCTTTCTTTACATTGTAAACCATACGTTCAAGCGCATTTTGCAGTTCAGCTTCTTGACTAAACTCTAATACTATTCGACGCAAGGTAGTTAACATTTAATTCCTCTGTAATTCGATACGGGCCAATAAGATCGTTCGAACGAACTAATTAGTGGTGACTGTAGAGTGAAAGTTTATAAAAAAATAGCCCACAATAAAGTGGGCTATTAGGATTTACAATCATAGTAATAATTAGGTGTTATTGTTATTAAGCCCTACGTTTACGGCGATCAGGTCGCCTTTCATACGTAAGAGGTAAAGCAAAATTAGCAAATTCTTTCATGACCATTCGATAAACATCTCGTTTAAAAGATACTACCTGTCTGACTGGATACCAATAGCTTACCCATCGCCAGTCATCAAATTCAGGATGCGAGCTATGAAGTAAATCAACTGATGACTCAGCTGCAGTGAGCTTTAATAAAAACCACTTTTGCTTTTGACCAATACAAACGGGTTTAGAGTCATGCCTAATATAACGTTTTGGTAATTTATATTTTAGCCAATGCTTAGTTGAAGCAACAATTTTCACGTGTTCAGGTTTTAAACCAACTTCCTCATGTAGTTCTCGATACATGGTTTGTTCAGCAGTCTCACCTTCATCAACTCCACCTTGTGGATATTGCCATGAATGTTGTCCATACCGCCTTGCCCAAAATACTTGTCCCATGTCATTAATTATTACTATGCCGACGTTGGCGCGATAGCCTTCGGCATCGATCACAGGAACTCCTGACAATATATAAAATACTTGCCTCAATTCAACCATATTAACGTCAGTGGAGCAAATGATTACTTTAATTTTTTTAGTAAATCTATGATAATAGTCACTAACCTTAGTAAGAAAATATTTCCTGGTTAATGTCGTTTCTTTTATGAACATACCCTCTTCTGAACAAGCACTCATGCACAACGCCCAAAATTTAGCTGGTTTAACGTTAGGTGACTTGGCTAAGCAAGCGGGTATTGTCATTCCAAAAGACTTAACCCGTAATAAAGGTTGGATCGGTTTATTACTGGAGCATGTTTTAGGTGCTAGCGCAGGCTCTAGGCCTGAGCCTGACTTCCCCCACTTAGGCATAGAGTTAAAATCATTGCCTATTAATGAACAAGCTAAACCACTTGAGACAACCTTTGTCAGTGTTGCGCCCTTAACAGGCCTTGTCGGTGTAAATTGGCATAACTGCTATGTACGCAAAAAATTAGCACGAGTATTATGGGTGCCAGTGATCACGCCTAAAGATGTACCAATTAGTGAGCGTATAGTGGGCACACCTTTTTTGTGGTCACCTAACGCTGAAGAAGAAGCCTTATTAGCTCAGGACTGGCAAGAACTCACCGATATGATTGTACTCGGTGAAGTAGAGAATATTCATGGTAAACATGGACAAGTAATGCAGCTGAGACCCAAAGCGGCTAACAACAAAGCAAGAACCCAAGCATTCGATCGTAATGGTAAACCTTTTATGACCTTACCCCGTGGTTTTTACCTTAAGATTAACTTCACGCAAGGTTTACTACATCGTTATTTGCGTATCAATTAATATTGGATGATCTTTTTAGTATTAACAGTTAGTGACAGTTATTTCTTGTGAAATAACAACCGTTTCACCCGCTGGTATTATTTGCCAGCTAGTATTTGCTGCTTCTAAACAAACATACTCTTGCTCACCTTGAGGGTGAATATCTGCCATAGTGTTTGCTAGTTCCGTACCGGGATTCCACAATACCCATTGCTGACAATTACTGCTTATTATGTCAATTTTACGCTGCCAATGATTATCAATAACCGTCATTTTTTCACTGCTATGATATTCACGATCTATTTCACCAACACAACTTACAGCCTCTTGTTGAGTACTTGAATTGCCCGTGAGTTTGTCACTATAACGAACTCCTGTTAAGGCATCGATACTCACATTGCCTGGATTACTGACCGTAAAGTAGCTATGTAGGGCAGCAGAGTATTGTGCATCCTCTAAAGAGTCATTGCTCATCGTCAGTGTTTGTTTAAGGTTTTTACCAAAAAATAAGGTTTGCGTTAAGGTATACGCATTAGGCCAGAGCGGGTGTTGCTTATCACCACTTAACACTAAAACTAAAGTAACACCGCTCTCATCAGCATCAATGCTTGTTATGTGCCATGGCAATTGACGAGCAAAACCATGATTCACTGGTTTTAATGCTGTGTTTGGATTTTCTGTGAGATATTGACTTTGTTTATCATTAGCACCAAACCAAGGCCAGCACAAAGGGATACCACCACGAATAGCTTTACCCATTTGATAACTAGCTTGTTCACTTAACCACAAAACATCCCTATGACCACTGGGTTTAAAGCTTAAGACTTGCCCACCGTATAAACTTACCTTTGCTTGGCAATAGGCATGAGAAATATTAAGTCCCTCAAACCGCTCTTCACCACTTTCTTGGTTTAGTGTAATTGAAGTAACTTGAGCAAAATCATTATTTAGTGGTATTTTTGTCATGGCGTAAACTAATATGGTTAGGTTATGAAACGGTAAATTCTATAAGCAGTTAAATTCTATAAAAAGAAGAGGTTGTTTGATAGCATAAAATGTTACCTCTCTGCTTTTACTTGATAACAAGCCGTATAAAAATATTCACCTTTATCACTACCAGTTTTTACCTATCGATAAGAAGAATGAATGTTCTCCACTTGTCGCAAAGCCCATCCCTAAAACTGCAGGCCCAAAACTGGTATCTGTACCTAGGTAAATACTGCCTGAACTGATTAAATCATTATACCTAATCCTGTCTTCTCCCCCCCAAACATTCCCGGCTTCTAAACTTGTGCCTAAATAAATAGGTAAGCCTGAGCCACCGGGTATTTCACGACCTAAATCATATTGATAAACAACTGCAGCAAAGACTTTATGTACGCCAATTAGCGCATCTTCTTGGTAACCTGAAAGGTTTAGAAATCCACCTAATTCAGTTACATGGACACTAAAGTCGCTTTCATTGTCGATAGTGGCAAAAGAGGCTATTCCAACAAAAGTATGACCTCTAATCCCTATAGCGCCTCGCCAATCAAGGGCAAAGGTAGTCGCAGTATCTTTTTCTACATCACTTAATTGAGGTGAATATTCATCTTTTAACCACTTCACTTCAATTAATAATTTATTACCATTGGTGGGGAAATTAATACTATCTAGGGTATCGTAACCAAACGTTATAAAACTCCCGTAACTGTCATAATCAAAATCATCAGTACCTGGTTTATCAAGAGAAAGATCACCTGTTTCAGCAATAACGCCTAACTCAATAATCCCTTTAAAAGAATAATCATAGCCCAATGCTAGTGTCGCTTGATAATACTCATTTCTGAGCTCTTCACGAAAACTTGTTTTCTCCCACTTATCTTGGGCAAAAGAGACTCTTGCTCTACTATATATATCATGACTGTGATCAAGCGGTTGATAGAACTCACTCGCGAGTAAACTTTCCCACCCCAATTCAAGCTCGTTTAACCAACGTCCACCATTCATCGAAACATTTGTCATCAAATAAGACATATTGATTGACGTAATAGACTGATCAGAGAAATCTGTTTTTAAGTTAAAGCCAAAATCAAAATAATTTGGTCCCCAAGACTTAGCTTGCGTAGTTAAGGTGATAATTCGTCCTTCTGGCGAATCATCAAATTCAACGGTGACTTGTTCAAATTTATCTAACGCATAGACTCTATTTATAGCTAAATCTAAGGCTTCTTTAGTGAGCTTTTTTCCTAGTTCAATCGCAAAAACTTTCTCTATTATGTCGTTTTCTACTTTAGAGTTATTGTTAATTTTAATTTTAGTAATATGTCTGGGTAAAGCATCAAACCATTTTTTTGCCTTCAGCTTTTTTTGATTTTTATAGGCTTGATAATCAACATCACTGATTGCTAATTTCATCAACGCTTGTGATTGTGCCTGTGCTTCCTGCTCACCTAACTTCAAAGCTTCAGGCATAACAGACCAGTCAGTGGTACTTAATTTATCGATAGCGGGACGCAACAAAATATCTTTATCAGTAAGTAACGCCTTTTGCGCCAAACTGGTATTGTTGGTGAGAATTGTAGATAGCTGATTGAGTACAGATACCGTACTGGTTAGCTCACTTTGTTCAGCGAGCGGCGAACCTATATCAATAGCAATAACAATATCGGCGCCCATTGCTTTGATTACATCAATTGGCATGTTATTGGTGATGCCGCCATCAACTAGCGTTTTACCATCAATTTCAACGGCTGCTACAATACCTGGTACCGCTGCTGATGCTTTCATAGCCTCATTAATGCTGCCAGAATCGAGAACGACCATTTTTGCTGTGGCGATATCAGAAGCAACAGCGCGATAAGGGATTGCCAAATCATCAAAACTGTCAAAAGAGCGAACAGTATCCGTTGAACGCTGTAGAATTTGGTAAGCACTCTGACCTAACAACAACCCATGTGGAACTTTAAATTCACCATCGCTATAACCTAATCGTATTGATATGTTATACCTATCTCTATGCTGTTTTTTATCATAAGCCAATGATTCTCTGGGTATAAAGTCTGAATAGCTCTCATCCCAAGGCATGCCAAGCATAATGGCTTCAATTTCACTCACTTCATAACCTAACGCGTACATTCCACCAACATAGGCGCCAATACTCGTACCTACCACATAATCGATAGGAATATTATGCTGTTCGAGTACTTTAAGTACGCCAATATGGGCTGAGCCTTTAGCACCGCCACCACTTAACACCAGACCAATCTTGTCTCTAGAGTGGGCCGAAAAAGCCAAGGTAGTAAGTTGAAGTATTAAAAATAAAGTAATAATGAAACGCATGATAGTTGCTTATAAAAGAGTTAGTTAAGTATGAGAATTACTCCAATGATAGAGAATGGAGGTTAAAATACAAGTTTATTCTCTTGATGCCATGTCCTGATTGCGAAGCGCTAGGTGATCAGTGTGGTTATTTCAATCATTGAAGCGATTAAAATAAAAAATCCTGGATTTTAAATGCTTCTTAAAATACAGGATTTATTTAATTGTACATAAACTTTTTGTGAATGATTACACACTTAATAAATCATTTAGTGTACGCACGTGGCATACCCGTTTCGACGGTATAACGCTCGCGTAATGCATCTTGACGTGATTTTAATGACATGGCTTGACCGTTAATCCACATAGCATCCACTTTGGTGCTTATTTCAAAAGGGTCACTACTCCATAAAACTAAATCAGCATTTTTACCAACCGCAATACGACCAGAGTTTAAGTTAAAACTATCGGCAACATTAGCTGTAACGGCTGCTAAAGCAGTAGTTGCAGCGACACCATTGGCAACCGCCACACCCGCATCAAAGCATAATTGATTAATATTATAGCTTTCACCACTATTACTGATAATCACCTTCACACCAGCATCAGTCAGTTTAGCAACGTTAGTAAGTGAGTTATGCAAGGAGTCAAAACTGCTAGGTAAATTATCAATAGCACTCATCATCACAACAACATTGGCTTTAGCTATTTCATCGCTAACTAATACCGCATCACTGGCGCCAGCGAGTATCAAATTAAGGTTAAACTTCTGTTTTAACTTAAGCAAAGCTAAGATATCAGTCGCCCTATCAGCATAAGCAATTAAAGGCTTATCTCCCGATAATAGCTCATTTAGAACCAGCTCAGATCGTGATGGTGTTTCGGCTTCTTTTTCTTCTTTATCTTTTTTACTGCTAGCTTTAACTTTTTCTGCTTTAGCTAACGCTTTTTGCGCATCTTCAAGTTCATTGCTTAACGTTTGAAGTTTTGTTGCCCGAGAGCCTTTGCCCGAAGCACCCAGCGAAACGATCACGGCATTTTGTGGCATGATCACACTGTCAAAGTCTCCTGATAAGTTAACAACGAAGCTTTGGCCCGTAATAACATCTTCACCACCATAGGGCATAACTAAACTACTGGTAATACCGCCCTTTCGAGCATAGGCGATTAACGTAGATTTAGGGTTAAACGCTAAACTGGCATCAAAAGTAATATCAGCATCTTTATCCGAGCTATCGCGAGTATCGGACACTGCACCGACTTCCACTAAACCAAGTAAGTTATGCGTTGCAATAAAACCAGGCGTTAGAATACGTTCTTTAGCATCGATGATAGTGTCCGCACTAAGCGATTCAGGCACTTCATCTTTACCATATACAGCGGTAATTTTTCCTTCATCGACCATAACGGTTGCTTGAAATAAAACACCTTTTTTAGCTACGGTATAAACAGTAGCATTGGTAATTGCGATTGATTCAGCCTGAACAACACTAGTTGTTACAGTAAGTGCGCCAAGCAAAACATAGCGCAATGAAGTAAGTAATTGAGTATTTTTCATTGTGATTCCTATTTTTTATTTGCTGGCTTAATTGCCGGATGAGTTGCCGGATGAGTTGCCGGATTAGTAGCTGATTTTTTTTCTAATTGAGTAACCACTTTACTCACGTGATTATCTAGCTGTTGACCAAGTAAAAAGTCACTTTTAGCTTGGTATTTATCATCAAAACGATCATAAACTTTAGCACCATCAATAAACACTTGTTCAGCTTGGGCATAAACACTAAATGGGTTCATATTCCAAACTACGACATCAGCATTCTTGCCAGCTTCTAGGCTACCTACTTCATCGTTAATACCTAAAGATTTGGCTGCATTAGCGGTAATCCACTTTATGGCATCTTCTTCTTTTAAGGCAAAACCATTTTCATTGGCGCGGTACATCACTTTCGCCGCTTCTTGGTTTAAACGCTGAATAGTTGTTGCTGAATCTGAATGAACAACAGCACAAGAATTTTTAACGGCATCAACAATGGCAACATTTTCTTCAACCATGTCATAGGCTTCCATTTTGAATCCCCACCAATCTGGCCACATAGCAGCACAGTTACCATTAGCCGCTAATAAATCGGCGACTTTGTAACCTTCAATTGCATGATGAAAGGTACCTGAGTGATAATTAAATTCATTACCAAGATCAATCATTACCGCCATTTCTTCCGCTTTATAACAATGGTTATGAATTAAAATTTCGCCGTCTAAAACGCCCATTAAGGTATCGAGTGCTAAATCACGTTTAGGTGCATCAGGATTTTTCCCTGCACTGTAGTCACTGTCATATTTATCCCAATCACGTTTGTATTCTGTAGCGGCAAGCCAAGCGCTGCGGTAACCAGCAACATTACCCATTCGCGTTGAAGGTAAAACTTTTCGACTCCCATAAACACGTTTAGGGTTTTCACCACACGCCATTTTCAAGCCGTAAGGCGCACCCGAGAACTTCATGCCTTGCATAGTTTCACTCGGTACGTTGCGTAATGTAACGCCGCGACCACCAAATAAATTAGCTGAACCAGGTAAAATCTGTAAGCTTGTTATACCGCCAGCACGCGCTGCTTGAAAAGCAGGATCTTGTGGCCAAACACTATGTTCAGCCCATACTTCTGACGTATTAGGAGACGTCATCTCATTACCATCGGAGTGTGACTCTACTTCTGGATTAGGATAAACGCCTAAATGAGAATGAACATCAATAATGCCTGGCGTGATCCATTTACCTTTCATATCAATAACAGTGGCCTGCTCTACTGACAAATTATTGCCCACCTGAGTGACCTTGCCATTAACTAACAAAATATCCCCATTATTGATACGCTCACCGGTACCGGTTAAAATTGTGGCATTAGTTAATAAAGTACTTTCACTAGGTAATGCTTGATAGGTGCTCGGGTAAGGATTTTTATTGATAACTACTTTTGCATCTTGTTTTTCATTGGGTAAACAAGCCGTTAAGCCCAACGATAGCATAGTGGTGGTGAGCAGAGTAAACGTAGTTTTTTTACTAATAAATTGACTAATAGGCTGACTAATAGGTTTCTGAATTGGCTTATTATATGAATCTAAGGTAACTAAATTACGCGGTAATGACGTTTTAAGCATTGTAATTCCTGTAACGAAAAATAATGCCTAACACCATAAATTTATTTTGATAAAACAACAAGGTAATGACGATAAGTAGTCACTTATCTACGTTTATTTACATATATACGTTAATTGATCACTGTTGAGCAACGACAACCTTATTTCTGCCACTATTTTTTGCTTGATAGAGAGATTTATCCGCATGGGCTACAAAAGTTTCAGCATTGGTAAAATATTCACTTTGCCACTGACTCACCCCAATGCTAACCGTTACAGATATTTGATTATTGGCAATATTTAATTCAAGTTTTGCTATTTTTTGGCGTAAACGTTCAGCAAACTTTTGGGCATTGACCAACTGAGTATTTGGCATAATAATCACGAACTCTTCACCACCAATACGGGCAACAACGTCACTACTTCGAACTGCTTCAACGCACGTTTGATAGAACATTACCAAGACCTCATCTCCTACACCATGACCATAACGGTCATTGACACTTTTGAAGTGATCAATATCTAACAGCATAATAGATAATGGGCTGCCATGATTATTAACATTGGCTATTTCTTGATCAAGTACCTCGTTAAAGTGGTGGCGATTAACAGCACCGGTTAAAGCATCAGTCAAGGCTAGTTGCTGAAAATGATCCTGTTGAGACTTTCGGTATTTAATCTCTTTCTGCTGCTGACTGACTGTCGCTTTATACACATCACCTTGAAGCAATTTCCGGCGAAGCTTTTCAAAAGCTAATTGCATAGATCCAATTTCATCTTTGCTATCAATATGGTTAAAGTGAATGTTATTCTGCCCTTCAGACATATCATTTAATGCGTACGTGAGTTTTCTTACTGGGCTAATAATGCTGTAATTAAGCACTAACGCAAAGAATATAGCCACCAACAAAAATATCAACATGGCAAGAATGATCAAATAACCTTCTTTTTTCAATTTTTGACTTTCAATGTATATTTGCCCATCAAATTCGTTAATGAGTCTTTGAACCACGCTATTTAAATTATCGACTTTTGCTGACATCACCTTGAACCATCTTGCGGCTCTGACATCTTTATCTTCAAACTGCATTGTTTCTAGATAAGAAGACTCTAAGTGTTGTCGCAGCGCAAAAGCATCACAATAGTGGCCACAGATTGACTTTTGAGCTGAACTTGCTGCATTTTTAAATATGAGCAAGGTATTTAATTGTTTTCCTATCAATAAACTAACTTCAACATTTCCATAAATATTGTCTTGATGGTTTTCAGCCATTTTCATACCAATAGCACGGATTTGCCCCATAAACTCTTTATAACGTAGTATGGCATTAATGGCTGAAATATCATTGGCGTGACTTGAGCCTATTTCTATATGGACCAAATGGTCAGATACCGACAGAAGTTGTCCAATTAATTGGGTATAAGCATGATAAGTTTCTTCAAAACCAACAATTTTCTGGTCTAAATGCATTCTGTGACGCGACAAGTTCGCTACTATTTCCTGAAAATTAGTCATATAACGACTAACACTTACTTTTATTTCTTGGTTAGCAGACTGCTCTAGTAACCATAAAAAGTATTGGATTTTAGCATCTGTACTTTTTCGGCGTTGTCTTAGTTGTTTAGCAAAACTTCTATAGTTTGAACTAGTGTAACCGGTAGATAAACCTCGCTCGGCTTGTAATGAGTGACTAATACCATTGACTTGCTCGATAACAGAATTAAGACCTAATACCTTAGAAATACTGTCATAGCGTTGGTAATTGTCTTTAAGTATAAAGAAACAAAGTAGTAACACTGCTGCAACAGGCAGTAGTGTTGTGATTAAAACACGATGGCTTAAAATAAGGCAGTGAGACAATTTCATCGAGAAAAATCTTAACCAAGGGTGCTTGGCTTTTTTATCTTTTTCATAACGACTGAACTCTTGAAAGCAATGTATGGCAGGTACATAGTCTAGATCTTCTTCTAAAATATGCTTTATTAACCATTGCTGTAAAAATAAGATAATTTTATCTTTTACTGCCTCAGATTCTGTAACCTTGGCAAACCACTGCTCTTTCAACTGTGGTATTTTTTTAATAAACGCTTGGTGACTCAATTTATGAGCCTCAAGCTGCTTATAGTCAATTTTAGCTAGTAAGGCTTCTTCTCGAGCAAAATGAGATAGGCAATAACCTTCAAGTCTTTCAAAAATAACATCAATATCATCCTGTCCAAGCTTTTCATTTTTGGCAGACATCAATTGCGCTAAAATGGCAATGAGCTTTTTATGGTCGTTATCTAGGCTATCAATGCCGACACTCATTCCCTCGTCCCAAACTAGCTCTGCCATAAAATCTTAAACTTCCCTTTAATTACACTTCACTGTAGTAAAACAGTAGCTTGTATATTTATTATCCGATTAGGACGGGTAGATTATAGAAAAAAGCAATGTTATACCAATGTAAAAAGAGTTATTTAGTCCTTATTTTTTTAACAAATATAGACAGGATCAAAGTTTTAATTTTTTTATAGCGAAATGCTAATAAGGCAACCGTTAACAGCATGTAGAATAAGGGTGAAATGATTTCTGATTTAACCGACCAATAAAAGTGCACTGACACTAACATGGCAATAAAATAACTGTAGTTATGCAAACTTTGCCATGATTTCCCCATATTACGTTTAATACGATTAAGGGAAGTAACGGCAAGCGCTGTTAACAGAATAAAAGCAATCATGCCAATAGTGATATATGGCCGTTTAACCACTTCGCTAAAAAATAAAGACCAAGCAAGCTGTAAATCAAAGACCAAAAAGTTAAATAAATGCATCAACGCATAACTGAAAGTATATATACCGAGTAAACGTCTTATCTGTAATAGATAGCCCAGTTTAAATTTTTTGGCAATAGGTGACACAGTCAGTGTTACTAATAACAAGTTAAAAGCACCAATACCGGTAAAATGAATAACTTCCTGCACGGGATCAGCACCAAGCTGATCATTAAAGGCAAGGTAGTATAAATTTAGTAAAGGTAAAAACGCAGCTAGATGAATAACGACTTTTAACAGTAGAACTTTATTCGATGTAGTGAAAAGCATATAACAATAAGGCCTTAGGGACTGTTGAACTTTTGAGATTATTTTTGCAGTGATTTGTTGGATGTTTATACAAGGCAGAACTTTTGTCATGTGGTTATTCTACATAAAAAAGCGATAACGAAGTAAAAACAACCAACAAACGCTGTCCGAAGGATTCGGCTAAAAGTGTTTTACTCTTTGTTGAGTAGTATTTGCTTAGAATTACTAGGCTACACACTACTCGCCGCGATTAAATCCCTTTTACCTCGAACAAAACTTAACCGCTAAAGATAAACAGTCCCTAGTAATACTTAGTTAAATCCATATTTTTATACATATGCGCGACCTGTTCTCCATAGCCATTAAAAGGTAAGGTCTCAATGCGGTTTCGAGCAAATAACCCGCCAGAGGTTATCCGCCTTTCGCTGGCTTGACTCCATCTTGGATGATCATGCGCTGGGTTTACATTGGCATAAAAACCATATTCACTAGCTGCGAGTTTATTCCACGTTGTCTGGGGTTTTTCACGTACCAACTTAATTGATACTATTGATTTAATACTCTTAAAACCGTACTTCCATGGAACAACCAAGCGAATTGGCGCACCATTTTGTGGGGGTAATGTTTTACCATACAAACCGACACTCATTAAAGTGAGTGGATTCATCGCTTCGTCGATACGTAACCCTTCCACATAAGGATAAGCAATACCGCCACCCAAACGTCTATCGCTTTGACCAGGCATTTGCTCAGGATCATGCAGTGTTTCAAAAAGCACGTATTTAGCCGATGAGTTTGGCGCAACTTTTTTTAATAAATCAGCTAAAGAAAAACCAATCCAAGGGACCACCATTGACCAAGCTTCTACACAACGAAGTCGGTAAATGCGCTCTTCTAGGGCAAACATAGTCGTTAAATCATCATAATCTAAGGTAATGGGGTTATCACATTCACCGGAAATAGATAGTTGCCAAGGGTTAACTTTAAAATTTTGAGACAATTCAGTGGGTTGATTTTTCTGAGCGCCAAACTCATAAAAATTATTGTGGCTAATAACTTTTTGTTCCGGAGTTTTAATTAACGAAACATTATCTTTATCCGCAGTAAACTTTAAAGGCGTTGTTTTAAAACTACTCGCATCAGCGTCTTTATTATCAAAAAAACCAGCATTGGCTGTTTTAGATATTACTGAGCCTAATAGAGCACCTGCACCGAGAAATCCCATATTTTTGATAAGTTGACGGCGCTGTATATAAACTGACTCATCAGTAATGTCGGATGTTTTTAGTGCGGATTTTGGTGGGGTTTTTATCAACATAAAGGGCCTACTAAGTTTTCAGAACAAGTGATTAACTTAATAGACACATTTTTTTGATAAATAATTTCAATAATAACTTTATAATCACCCTAAGGAGATCAACACCCATTAACTTTTCAATCAAATGTTAGTGAGTATAAAAATAATCAAGGTTAGGCAGCCTTAGTTAACGCTTGTAAGTGGCTAACTACATCACTTGACTCATATAACCATTGCACTTGGCCATCTTCTTTTTCAATACGTAAACAAGGCACTTTACGTTTACCGCCTTCACGCACAAGCTCTGCACTGTAGTCATTATTACCATTGATATTACGCAGCTCAATTTTCAACCCTTCACGCTTCATTGTACGACGGACCTTCACACAAAATGGACACGATGGTAGTTGATACAAACTGAGTGTTCGTGTTTTATCGTCAATTCTGGCTTGCTCGTCTGCGGCGCGTTTTGGCGATCGTGGTGAAAAAGTAAGGTTTAGTAACAAAATTAATTGACCTATTGGCCAACGGATAGCTTTCATCAACATAATAAATAACAACTCTTGTAAATCAAATAAATCTAAATAAAGCTAACATATTGTTTATGCTAGCCATTGTAATAGCGTTAGTTTTATTGGTGTGTTCGACACCTAATTTCGCAGTATTCTAACACATGCAACGAACATTTATCTGTCCGCTATTAACCGGGGAAACAGTTTACATAAAATGCATTCCTGATTCGTCCTACCACATCAAATCATCTGGAATTTGATAATCAGCGTACGGATCATTTTCATCGGTTTCTTCAGCATCAACTTTATCGTTCTGAACAAGTATGATGTTTTTATCAAGTTCTGCGACTTTTTCTGCCGTTTCACTGGTAACAAGATAGGTAGTTTCATTCAAACCACACAGTGCCAAACGACCATTGACTAACGCTTTATGCGTTTTGCTATCTAGCGCTAATTTTTTAACTTTATTATCGAAAGTGTAATTATATTCACTTTCCCCTCTCACACCAGTTAGTTGGTGATGCTCAAGAATCTGTTTGATGCGTAATTGTTGTTCTTTATTAGCGATCTCAATATTTTTTGCATCATTAAGCGCACTATCTTTAGCAAGCTTATCTGCTTTTGATAGTGCTAAGTCTTGCTTTACTTGCTCTTGCAAGCTTGCACCATGCTCAACACCACTGCGTTGTTGTTTGTTTTTCTTACGCTTGTCAGCATTAGCTTGCCGCGTTTTTTGTTTAGTGGTTAATCCGGCTTTGAGCAATTGATCTTGGAGAGAGGCCATCGGTAATCCTTACTGTGTTATACCAATCGTACTATTTATTGGTATTAGTACGATATGGTACAGAATCAGTACAATAGGTGAATCAAAAATTGCCGCTATTCTACCTATTTTTAATACCAAGTCCATTAAGTTATTTCCCACTCAGCGAGAATTAAAAGGTTTAAAGGCAAGGTATTGATTGAAGAGAATGGTTATTCCCTTGTCAAAATCAATAACACAGCATGTAAGCCTTTTAAACTCGCCCTTGGGAGCTTGTCATAAAAGCAATAACTGTACAAATTTGTGAGATATAGACATGACTATACCAGCAAAAATTTTGTTTGTTATAACTCTTCTGACATAGCTCTGAGGTGGGAATAAATTTAATGGAATTGGTATTAGTTAAAATGCGAATCTACTCTCGTAATAGCTAACGCAGGATAATTTATCCTCTCTATTAATATGGCTACTTTACTCTTAACGGTTAAGTTAACTTTTTACTTATTTCCACTATCGTTCTTTTAAAGTACTAAGCCCGTGGTATAAGGACTTTACCTTAGTTTTATCCGTTTTAAATATATCTCCACTACAGCTAATAGTTCAATGAATTCAAGGGCTAATAAATTACTTATATTTACCTGACTTTCAATTATTAATTAAATGCGTTAATGTAGCTTTGCTCAATTATAAATATTTTAAAATAGTTATAATTTCATAATACAGAAATAGGAAAGAAGTATGTCTCAAGCAAGTGCACGCCACCTTTTAGTGGATACAGAAGAAAAATGTTTAGCCTTAAAAGCAGAAATTGAAGCAGGTAAAGATTTTGCTGAAGTGGCTAAAGAACATTCGAACTGCCCATCAAATGCCCAAGGTGGTGATTTAGGTAGCTTTGGCCCAGGTCAAATGGTTCCTGAATTTGATAAAGTTGTTTTTTCAGCTCCTTTAAATACAGTACAAGGCCCTGTACAAACTCAGTTTGGTTACCACTTATTAGAAGTTACTGCACGTAACTAAATCTAGTTAACTAAAGAGTTAAATAGGTAGCTATTTAATCAAGGTACTTTAGAAGTCGTGATTAAATAAAGAAAATAAAAAAGCCGCAACAAATTGCGGCTTTTTTAATTCTGTTTTTCAGGAGTAAGAGACTAACTAAATGTTGCCTGCATAATCCAGAAGAAAACAATAGATAAACCAGCACCAACAGGTAAGGTTATAACCCAAGATACAACAATGTTACGTACAACACCTAAATTAATAGCTGCGATACCACGTGCCATACCTACACCTAACACAGCACCAACAAGTGTTTGTGTGGTAGAGATAGGTAAACCTGCACCTGAAGCAATAACAACAGTACTAGCAGCCGCTAACTCAGCTGCAAAACCACGACTTGGTGTTAAATGTGTAATACCTTGGCCGATAGTTGCAATAACTTTATGGCCAAACAAGGCAAGGCCGGCAACAATACCAAAACCACCTAATGGTAATATCCACCAAGCTATTGCTGATTTAGCGGCAATTTGTCCATCATGTTCAACAATACTAACCACGGCAGCTAATGGGCCAATAGCATTGGCAACATCATTTGAACCATGAGCAAACGCCATTGCACACGCAGTAACAATCATCAATATTGCGAATACTTTCTCAACGTTTACGTAATGAGCTTCTTTAGCAAGGTTTTCATCAAACTTTAAGCGGCTAATAAAGAATTTACCAATAATAGCAACAATAATTGCGACAATGGCTGCCAAATAGAAACCACCAGCGCCTTTAATTTCAAAGTTAACAAAGCCTAAATTGACGTTTTCTAGGCCGATATGCTTAAGACCTTTTTTGATAGTAACCAGTGATAATACAAAGCCAGCAAGGAACATATAAGCAGGAACCCAACGCTTAGCTTGTTGCAATGGTTTATCCGTATCAAAAATAAGCTTTTGCGCACTATTAAAGATAATAAAGGCGATAATTCCTGATATTAGCGGTGTGATAATCCAGCTACCAACGATGCCAACTACTTTGCCCCATTCTACAGCATCAGTACTAACACCAACTGCAGCAAAACCAACAATAGCACCAACAATTGAGTGGGTAGTCGATACAGGCCAACCTAAAGCTGAGGCTATTAATAACCATGTAGCTGCAGCAAAAAGTGCTGAGATCATACCGTAAACCAGTAATTCTGGGCTATCGACAAAGTAACTGGCATCTATAATGCCTTTACGAATGGTTGAAGTTACTTCGCCACCGGCAAGGTAAGCACCCGCAAACTCAAAAATCATCGCAATAATAATGGCTTGTTTAATCGTTAATGCTTTCGATCCAACAGAGGTTCCCATTGCATTAGCAACATCATTGGCACCAATGCCCCACGCCATGAAGAAGCCAACAACGGCAGCAAGAATTACAAAAGTGCCGCCTGAGTTAAGTATAATTTCCATCAAATAAACCCTATTTTCTAGCGAGAAGAATTTCTAAACGTGCACCTACACATTCAGCAAGATCGGCTAAATCACCAACCCAATCAATAATTTGATATAAGAACATTACATCAACTGGATTCAAATCCTTTTCAATCGCTAATAAGTTTTTACGCAAAATAACTTGCAAGTCATCAGTATCATCTTCGATAGCATCTAACTGGCTGATCATTTTTTCTACCAATACTACTTCACGTCCACGGAAGCCTGTTTCTAATAAATCATCTAATTCATTAATCGCTTCAGCTGCTTTTTCGGTAGCATCAATGCAACGTGCTAAATAAACAGTGAATTCTGCTTGTAAGGTGACAGGTATTTCAAGTTTTCGTCCAAGAACGCGACCAGCAATGTCTTTTGCTTTGTTCGCTATTTTGTCTTGTTGAGAAACTAGTTCAAGTAAGTCAGCTCGATCAACTGGCATAAATAGGCCACCTGGAAGCTCTAGACGTAATTGACGTTTTAAGGCGTCAGCATCTTGCTCTAATTTTGAGAGTTTACGACGAACTTTAGCCGCTTCACTCCAGTCTTCTGCAGTACATGCTTCAAAAAATGGGATTAGTTGTTTACTACATTTAACAACTATTTGAATATGTTTTACTAACGGTTTAATCGGTGATTTTGCAAATACACCTAAGATTGAATTTTTAGCCATAATTGTGTTTCCAGTCAGTCTAACTCTCGTCATTGCTATTCGCCGCGGATAGTACCCCATTTAACTTCTAATGTTAAATGCTAATATCAGCTTAAACGCATGCCTTTATTAACTCAGCGCAATAGTGTGATTTATTTTTTGCTAAACACTAGTATAGTGCATAGTTAATCAATTGAATTTATTATAATTTTAATTACTCAGTTGGCGCGCAAGCGAGTTATAAGTTTTTCATATCTTCTGCTGTGGTATGACGTACAACCTTACCTTTAACAAAGTAAATGATATATTCACAGATGTTTTGACAACGATCACCAATACGTTCCAGTGCGCGTGCTGACCAAATAACCGTCATAACTTGCGGAATTGAGCGCGGGTCTTCCATCATATAAGTCATCAATTGACGCATAAGCGCTTCATATTCACGATTTATTTTGTCATCCATTTGGTGAATTTTAATCGCTGTTTCACAATCCATTCGAGTGAATGCATCAAGGCTAGCCTGTAAAAACTCCAGTACTCGTCGGCCTAGGTTATCTAGATTAACCAGTAAATCTTGCTGTGATGAAGAAAAGCTTTCTAGTGCAACTTTAGCAATTTTCTCTGCCTCATCACCTATTCGTTCTAAATCAGCAATCGTTTTTACAACAGCCATAATCAAACGTAAGTCGCCAGCAGCTGGTTGGCGCTTTGCGATAATACGTGTACATTCATCATCAATACTGACTTCATAAGCATTAATTTGGTAATCGTTGCTCAACACTTGTTTGGCTAAATCAACATCAGATTGACCTACAGCAATAAGTGCGTCAGTTAATTGCTTCTCAACTAAGCCGCCCATATGCATAACATTATTGATAACGCGTTCTAAATCTTCATTGAACTGGCCGGAAATATGACGACCAATTTGTAAATTATCCATGGGATATCCTTTCAAAGGTATGTGCTTGCATCTTTTATTAATTTATAATTAACCGTAACGGCCAGTAATATAATCTTCAGTTTTCTTTTTCAATGGCGTGGTAAACAAAGTATTCGTGTCACTGTACTCTATTAAATCTCCCATATACATAAATGCTGTTTGATCTGACACCCGTGCTGCTTGTTGCATATTATGGGTAACAATGACCACGGTAAATTGTTTTTTAAGATCATTGATTAGCTCTTCAATGGTCAAGGTTGAAATAGGATCGAGTGCTGAAGTAGGTTCATCAAGTAATAAAACCTCAGGTTGAATAGCAATAGCACGAGCAATGACTAAACGTTGTTGCTGACCGCCCGATAAACCTAATGCACTCTCGTGCAACCTGTCTTTTACTTCATTCCAAAGCGCCGCGCTACGAAGTGATTGTTCGGCAGCTTCATCAAGCCTTCTACGGTTATTTTCCCCCATAATACGTAAACCATAGACTACATTTTCATAAATGGTTTTCGGAAAAGGGTTCGGTCGTTGAAATACCATGCCAACTTTGCGTCTTAGCTCTGCGACATCAACATGTTTATCATAGATGTTGCTGCCATGAAGGTTTATCTCGCCACTTATATGGCAATTATCAACTAAATCATTCATACGGTTAATAGAGCGTAATAACGTAGATTTACCACAACCACTTGGACCAATGAACGCTGTTACCTGCCCTTTGGGAATAGACATAGTAATATTATTTAGCGCTTGTTTTTTACCATAGAATAAATTTAATTTATTAATATCTAAGGCAACTTGTTCTGGTGTTAAATTGGTTAAATCTAGCTTTTTTTCAATTGCTTTATCTGAGCCAGGCGCTAACGCCTTTGGGCTAATAGAAATCATAATAGGTGTTTCTCTAATTACTTTTGATTAATCTTTATTTACTAATTGATCGTTATGAATTTAAAATTATTAATTGCTCGTTACTAATTTACTATTAATAACTGCAATGAATAACTATCTATTACTCATTGCTAAATGTTGTGAGAGCAAACTAGTGCTCTAGCATCTTATATCTTTCACGTAATTTATTACGGATTGAAACGGCGGTCATATTTAAAGCAACAATGATAGTTACTAATAGTAAGGCTGTTGCAAAAACCAATGGACGTGCGGCTTCAACATTAGGACTTTGGAAACCAACATCATAAATATGAAAGCCTAGATGCATGAACTTTCTATCTAAGTGTAAGAATGGGAAGTTACCATCCAAAGGTAGGTTAGGTGCCATTTTAACTACACCAACCAACATTAATGGCGCAACCTCACCAGCTGCTCTAGCAATCGCTAAAATAATACCCGTCATAATAGCAGGACTGGCAATAGGTAAAATAATTCGCCACAACGTTTCGGCCTTGGTTGCTCCTAACGCTAATGAACCATGACGCATAGTCGATGGAATGCGTGATAAGCCTTCCTCTGTTGAAACAATAACTACCGGTAAGGTTAATATGGCTAACGTTAACGCTGACCATAAAACACCAGGCGTACCAAAAGTAGGGCTAGGTAAGTTTTCTGAATAAAATAGTTGGTCGAGTGAGCCACCCACCATATAAACAAAGAACCCTAAACCAAATACCCCGTAAACAATAGAGGGAACGCCGGCTAAGTTAATAACCGCAATGCGTAGCAGCTTAGTAAATGCATTTTTACCGGCATACTCATGTAGGTAGATAGCCGCGATAACACCAAACGGTGAAACAATGACTGTCATTAATAACACCATAAGCACGGTACCAAAAATAGCAGGGAATACACCGCCTTCTGTATTAGCTTCGCGAGGGTCTTCGATGAGAAATGACCCAATATGGCTAAAGAATAATGCCGTTTTCTCAAAGGTATTAAGTTGATTATTAAATGTGACTTTAAGAATATATTCAAAGTTAATAGTAACGAGTTGACCGTCCATAGCACGCATCACGATATGATCACGTGATATCTGCTCTCGATATCCCATCAGCTCGTTTTCTAGTATTTCGTAGTCCTGGTTCAGTGCCGCTATTTCGCTATCAATTTTTACTTGTAACTCAGCCGTTAGCTTATCTTGCAATTGATATTTACGCGTTTTTAATCGCAAACGTTCTAATTGATAGTTGATAGCACCAATATCTGACTTTTGTAAATCATCGATCTGGTCTTGAAAATTATCAACACGCGTTAATAATTCATCCAACTTGTTTTTATCTACTTCTTTTCCATCAACCACTACACTTTCAATGAAACCGTAAAAGTTACCATGAGTTCGACGTTCAACCACAACTAAATCTTTTGGTGTTTGTGTCTTTTGAATGTTATGACTTAACAACCAACGAAAATCTAAACTCACCAGCTCGCGGTTACCTGTTTTGATTAACAGTCGCTCTAATATTTCTTGTTCTGGATCAAGCGCCAAATTTAAATGTGCTAATTGGCTTACCGGAATTTGCTCTCTATCGTAGATTTCACCAATGACAACACTCTTAGCGCCATGTTGATCGGTAAGATCAAATTGATATAACTCACTTGGCCAAAAATATGACAAGCCCCGTGAAGCGATAAGCCATAATAGGCCTAACACTGAAATTAAACTGATACTTACGCCACCTGCCGATAACCATATCCACGGTGAACCTGATTTAAACCACTTATTCATAAAGTAACTCGTCATTGGTGAGTGACTTTTCATCTTGTTGCTGTAAAGCCCAACTTATGCGTCAAATGTACTCATTGATACTTATCAACTTCGTACATTTTCCTTTAAATTGAACTCTACAGCTTAAAGCTGACTAGCCACTTATATATAAATTATTGTTTGTTTTCTAAATTCAATACGATTAACTACATTGAGCTGTATTTTTCGCGTAATCGTTGACGAACAAATTCTGCTGCGGTATTGAAAATAAAGGTGAAGATAAAGAGTACAAATGCTGCCAAGAATAATATTCGGTAATGGGAACTGCCTACTTCAGATTCGGGCATTTCTACCGCAATGTTTGCTGCAAGTGTTCTCATACCTTGGAAGATACTCCAATCTAAAATCGGCGTATTACCCGTTGCCATCAAGACAATCATTGTTTCACCAACTGCACGACCAAGGCCCATCATCACAGCAGAAAATATGCCGGGACTGGCAGTTAGAAGTACCACACCGATTAATGTTTGCCATTGTGTTGCCCCTAATGCTAATGAACCGCTTGTTAAATGACCTGGCACACTGAAAATAGCATCTTCAGCCATAGAGAAAATAGTAGGTATAACAGCAAATCCCATCGCAATACCAACAACTAGAGCGTTACGTTGATCAAAGTTGATACCTAGGTCATTGGTTAGGTATTGGCGCATATCACCATTAAAGAAACTGTTTTCAAGCAGTGGTGATAAAGAAAAGGCCGCATAGGTGGCTAGTATTATCACAGGAATTAACAAAATGGGTGCTAATGTTTCTGGCAGTTTGTCTTTGAGTTGGTTTGGTAATTTATGCCAAGAAAACGCAGTGATTAGTGTTGCTAAAGGTAAGAAAATAAATAACAGGAATATTGCTGGTAAATATTCCTCCATTAACGGCGCTAACCATAAACCTGCTAAGAAACCTAAAATAACGGTAGGTAATGCTTCCATCATTTCAATGGTAGGTTTAACTTTTTTACGCATTCCCGGTGTCATAAAGTAGGCGGTATATATCGCAGCAGTTAAGGCAATAGGTACTGCAAATAACATCGCATATAAAGCCGCTTTAATAGTACCAAAAGAAATAGGTACTAGAGAAAACTTACCTTCAAAGTCATCAGAGCCTGATGTTGATTGCCAGATATAGTCTGGCTCAGGGTAACCTTCATACCAAACCTCCTGCCATAGCGCTTGCCAAGTAACTTCTGGATGCTCATTATGAACACTAAAAGCCTGTAAACTTTTATTAGAAGCATCAAGAGGGTCATTACCAATAATAATCAAACCATTAGCACGAGGCGCTATCGAAAATGCTTCGGGTTGAGTTGAGGCAAGTTTGCCTTGCCAAAGATGTGCTGAGCTGGTGGTATAGAAAACATTAACCATACCTGAATTGGTCATGGTGTAAAAACTCTTTCTGTATTGCTCAGTATAAATAGCGGTTATCGCACTTGATGTTTTGTAGTTTTTGTCATAACTCGCTTCGCCATCATTAGCGTTGAAGCTTCGAATTTGCTTAAACTGGCGACCTGATTCCGTTGCGACTTCAAACCACTGACTGATTCGACCACTACTATCACCTAATAAAACAGAACTACTCCCTGAAAGCAGTGCCATTGAGGTAAGGTAAGTATTGCTATTATCGAGCGTCGGTGTAATTGTTGCTTTAAGGCTGACTTCTTCGTCATCATTTAGCGAATATACATACACCGTTGAAGCACTTCGAATAAAAGCTAAACTTAAGTCAGGTGTCACTTTTATTTCATCAATGACATCATCAGTAAGCTCAATTTGTTGAAAAATAGTTTCGTATTCAACATCATCACCATCACTAGAAGAACTGAAGTCATCTTCAGCAATAAAGCTTGTTTTTATTAAACGTTTATCTTCAGTAAAAGCAACAAAAACAATTCTTTCATCATCCATTGCAAAGGCTAATTGAGAAAGCGGTGTTTGTTGTTCATCAATAACTAGTGAATTTTGACCGAGAGGATAATTTACTTGAGGGATTATTTCACGGGTATCATTAGCGTATTTAGCATAAAAGCTTGGTTGAATTAATAACGTTTTACCCTTGATGGTATGAAGTAATTTATTCGCTGAAAAAGAGTTAACTACATTAACCACTTGTTCTTGATTGAAGTCTTCACTTGAAAATAAAGACATAGAAAGCGCATTATCACCAACAGCAAACTGGTTGTCTGATTCAGGGGCGCTGGCTTTTAAATAATAGAAATCAATGTTACCAGCTTCTGTAATTTCATAAGCCACTTCTTGTAACTCATCAACGCCAGTACTTAACACTTTTTCATTACTTGTTAAGTTTAGACTAATACTAACCTTTGGCTCAATTTTAGCAGAGTCAAAAATAGGTTTTACGACGTAAAGTAAATACAAAAAAATCAGCACTAGGGTAAATAAAACGCTAATACCACCGAGGGTTATTAACCATTTAGCCAATGAATTTTTAACCCCACGGCTTCGGTTCGAACTAATAAGACTTGCCACTTAATTAACCTTATTATCAACAAGCTAAAAAATAGCTCATTCAATATAGAGAATATGATAAAAATAACTGAGCGAAGTATAAGTCAGTTATGTGACAATTTTATTACAACAGAAAATCGATTAGATAATAAATTGTTTTGGGAGTACCTGGGGGAATAAAAAAGCAGCTTTAAATGAGAGCTGCTTTTTTAATATTATTACTACCTAGCCTTGCGACTATGAATTAACAGGGAGTTATTCGTTTTACATAAGTAATGAAAATAAATAATCCAGAACAAGGCGATTGATTGAATAATAGTTGGCTATTGTTGTTGATTGCAACGATGGTAGGGGTATTTAGACCCTTTAATTCAAGAATTTAATATACCAAGGCATCGCTTTGTCTATACCTTGTTGAATTTTAAACTCAGGCTCAAAGCCAATCAAAGATTTTGCTTTAGAAATATCAGCCTGTGAATGTCTAACATCACCTGCTCTAAAATCTTGATACGTAGGCGACTTTTGATAATCAACACCATTTGCTTGTAAGGCAACTTTCAAGCTATTAAATAAGGTATTTAAACTAGTTCTATCACCGAGTGCAACATTATACACTTGGTTTTTACCTGCATCATTCGCCGTTGCAGCTAAAATATTAGCTTGTACGGCATTTTCAACAAAACAGAAATCGCGACTCGTTTCACCATCACCATTTATAAGTAATTCTTCATTAGCGATCATTGCAGCTGTCCACTTAGGGATTACCGCAGCATAAGCGCCGTCAGGGTCTTGTCTTTTACCAAAAACATTAAAGTAGCGTAAGCCAGTGCAATTCAAACCATAGGTTTTATGAAACACATCGGCATAAAGCTCATTTACATATTTAGTTACTGCATAAGGAGATAGCGGTTTACCGATAGCATCTTCAACTTTAGGTAATGCTGGGTGATCTCCATAAGTAGAACTTGATGCAGCGTAAACGAAGCTTTTAACTTGAGTTTCTTTCGCTGCCGTTAACATAGTCAAAAAACCGGTAATATTTGCTGAGTTAGTTAATAGGGGATCAGCAATTGATCTAGGTACTGAGCCTAACGCTGCTTGATGAAGGATATAATCAACACCACTTTTGTAATGGCTTAACGCGGTTTGACAGTCTTCCAATTGGCGAATATCACCTTTAACAAAATAAAAATTTTGCCATTGCTCAGCCGAAACCTGTGTTTGAACTTCATCAAAGTTGTGTTGATGACCCGTAGCGAAGTTATCTAAACCGACAACTTTCTGATTTAATAAAAGTAATGTTTCTAAAAGATTCGAACCAATAAAACCAGCACAACCTGTGATAAGCCAAGTCTTTGGTGAATTGAGTAGTTCTTGTTTAATTTTTTTAAATTGAGTCATTTGTTTAAATAGTCCTTTCTTTAAAAAGACACCCTTAGCTGAATCTTCAACTAAGGGTGTTTTATCTATATCTAAGTAAGTTATAGTCAAATAATTTATAAGCGAATATCAGCTAATTCTTTGTCTAGCATATATTTCAAATCATAAATCACATGATCTTTTTTCATCAATAACTTAATATCATCTGCGGATAATGCCTTAAATTGATCATGAGCTACTGCAAAAATAACCGCGTCATAGAAGCTATGCTTAGGTGCTGATATTAAGTCAACATCATATTCATGTTTTGCGTCTTTAGGATTAACCCAAGGATCGTATACATCAACATTAATATCAAATTCAGCTAACTCAGACAAAATATCAACAACTTTGGTATTTCGCACATCAGGGCAGTTCTCTTTAAAGGTCAAACCCATAACGAGAACATTAGCGCCATTAACTGGTAATTTCCTTTTAAGCATAGTTTTCACTAACTGTGAAACCACATATTCGCCCATAGAGTCATTAATGCGACGACCAGCAAGTATGACCTCGGGATTGTAACCTATAGATTGTGCTTTATGAGTCAAATAATAAGGATCAACACCAATGCAGTGACCGCCGACAAGACCAGGTCTAAACGGTAAAAAGTTCCATTTAGTACCGGCTGCTTTTAATACTTCTTCAGTATCAATATTCAATTTATTAAAAATGACGGCAAGCTCATTGATCAAAGCAATATTTAGATCTCGCTGAGTATTTTCAATCACTTTTGCCGCTTCAGCCACTTGAATACTTGATGCTTGATAGGTACCTGCTGTAATAATTGATTTATATAAACTGTCAATAAAGTCGCTAATCTCAGGCGTTGAGCCCGAAGTTACCTTAAGGATATTCGTCACTCGATGTTCTTTATCACCCGGGTTAATACGCTCAGGGCTATAACCGGCATAAAAATCTTGATTAAACACTAAACCAGAGTGACGCTCAACTTCCGGTAAACAAACTTCTTCGGTTGCTCCCGGATATACCGTAGATTCATAAATGACGATATCACCTTTATTAATCACTTTAGCAAGCATAGCACTCGCCTTTACTAATGGTGTTAAATCAGGTTGCTTATGTTTATCAATAGGTGTCGGCACGGTAACAATATAGATATTACAATTTTTTAAGTCGTCAACGTCAGCAGAATAGGAAATAAATTCTGAATCAGCTAATTCTTCACTCGATACTTCTAAAGTGAAGTCATGACCTTGCTTTAATTCACCAACACGCTTGGTGTTGATATCAAAACCCAAAGTTGGGTATTTTTTACCAAACTCTACCGCCAAAGGTAAACCAACATAACCTAAACCTATAATGCCTAGCTTCACGTTTTCTAATGAGTGCAACATACTATATCCATTTATTATATTTCTATTAATTACACATTTAAATATTTAGTAATAAACAATAATATAAGTTTATCATTATCTATTACCGCTTTATTTAAATACCGCTGATGGCAGCAATTGCAACGGCCGAATTGTAGATTATGCCTGTTACACTGGTCCACAATGCTAAGTTGTTCATATACTCGGCATCAAGTGGTACAACGATGGTATCACCTGGTCTTAAGTTATCACCGGCATCACTGCTAAACCAATTACCACTTTCCATCATTTTAATACTACCATTGGCAGAAATAATATAAATTCTATCTTCATCTGCACGTTTTTTGCTACCACCACTTTGAGATAAATAATCATCTGCTGATAAATTAATATCGTATATATGTGATGAAGTCACTTGTACTTGGCCGACAACATTAATAGAGTTTTTCAAAGTAGGAACATATAACACATCGCCACCTTCAAGAAGCACATCATAGTTTTTATTATTGATAACTCTAGGTAAATCAAGTACTAGACGCCCAACGGGCTGTACATTAGCCATATCTGCTAACATTTGCTGTACTTCAGCATAAGATTGCGAATAGTTTGAATCAGACATGGACTTAGAGGCCATTTCTATACGCAGATCGGCAGTTAATTTTAATAAATTCTGTTGTTCAATTTCGCGTAATTGCACCCGGGTAAACACAGAGCCTTCTTGATGAGCAAATTTGGTAAAACCACCAGCCTTAGTTATTAAATCAGCCAAACTTTCACCGCGACGTACGGTATACTTACCAGGAAAGACAAATTCACCTCGAAGCTCAACAACGCTGTTTTCACTCCAAGCAGGGACTTGATGAATATTCAATCTATCTTTTGAGTTTAATATAACATTATCTTTTTCATCACCCGCGAGGGCAGCACTTAAGCTGAACATTATTGAATTTTGTTGTGCTCTATTATTAATAATTTGATTACGAGAAACCTCAGCACGTACCACATAAGCCGACTCGGTTAAGCCGCCTGCAGCAGCAATTAAATCGGATACACGGGCGTTTCTAGCTAAAGGATATATCCCTGGAAACTTCACTTCCCCGTCCGCTTCAACTAGTTGAATTGGTTGACCCGACTTACCTTGACGCTTTAATTTTTCAATAATAGGCATTAATAAACGTTGACGAGAGAAAAGCGTTAATTCTTTAGGATCAAGTTCGTCTTCTAATTCTCCACCACTAAATTGAGCTATAGATTGTTCAATTAATTTAGCTGCAGCAGCTTCTTCACTATCAAGTTGAGCGGCTTTATCACTATCACCATATTTCAACCAAAATTGTTTTTGTTTATATTTCTCTTTCGCTAACTCTTGTTCTTTTTTGGCAAGATTATCTTGAGTAAAAGCCAAAGAATCCAAGTTGATTTTACTGTCAATTAGTTTAATAACATTGGCAAAAACTAAAATTTTATCATTGCCTTGTAAAATAATATTATCTTTTGAATTTGGCGCTGAGATAGCTTTGGCTAAATCAAACTGTAAAACCTCAATGTTACGGGCAATATCGATTTCACGCACAACAATAGAATAATTAAGGTCGGCCGATTGTAATAAATGAGAGTCAATATTAGGGAATATATCGGTGATGCGCTGACCAGTTTGCCATTGGTATTTTCCAGGTCGAGTTACTGCACCGATAACAGTGATAGACTGTTCGAACATCTCAGCAGCCTTCATCACATAAACCGCATCGCCTGCTTGTGCTTTTTTAGCTAAATCATCTCTTTTAGTCAGGTCAATATTAACAACGGTGCGTAAGGAATCTTGATTATAACGTTCAACACGGGTTGTTTTAGCAAAGGCTGTAGGTAAAAGCCCACCGGACATAGCCAAAACATCATTAAAGTTTTCGTTTTGGCTTAATTCATAAATAGCTGGGCGTCGAACTTCACCTTCAACACTGATAGTATTGCCTTTAGGTGCAATGAAAATAACATCACCAGATTGCAATAAGACATCGCTACGTGAATCACCTTTAATCAACAAGTCATATAGATCTAGGGTGGTAACTAACTTACCAGCACGTTTAAGTTGTATATTACGTAAACTACCAATGTCACTAATGCCGCCTGCCGCAAAAATAGCATGGGTAATACTAGATAATGAACTTAAAGTATAAGGCCCTGGTTTATGAGCGTCACCTAAAACAAAAACACGCATAGAGCGCAAAGAAGCGATACCGACAACAACATCAACACCAATAACTTTTTCTTTAATTCGTGCGGTCAACAAACGCTTCATTTCATTAAATGATAAACCTGAAACAGTAAAAGGCCCGTGAGAAGGAAAAATAATTTGTCCCTCACGGTTTACCGTTAATTCAAGTTCATCTTTTTCTTTACCAAATACTTGAATAGAAATGTTATCACCTGGACCAATGATATAGTCTGCAGGAATAGCAATATCCATCATAGGGGCAAAGGTTTGCGGTGAATTAGCAAAAACATCGTAACCAAAAGGTTTGAGTTCATCGCTATTTTCTAGCTTCTCTAATTCTTCTTCAGAAGTAGGATTACCTTCAGCATCAAATTGAGTTCCGCGTGGGAAGGTTTCGGTATTATTTTTTTCTTCACTAGAGCCCCCTTTCGATAATTGACCTTTTATACTGTCTAGATCAACGCCCATGCTTTTAGCAAGCGCTTCTTGTTGCGAAGGAGGTAATTTTTTAAATTGCTCCATTTGCTGTTGGCTTATCTGATTTGCAGCAAGCGCTTTCAAAGGTAAATTAGCAAGGAGGAAAATCGATATCAGTAAAATACCAAATAAAGATTTTACAACATTAAAGTTGTTATTCTTAAACAAATTTTCAATAGCGGTTATCATTTTAACAAAGAGTTCCTATATGGCCCGTGCGTAATACATGTAAAGCGAAGGTTTCAATCTATCCCTGAATAATTCCAAGAACATAAAGCCAAGAACCCTAAGTTTAATCACTGAATTTAGTGACGACAAAGTTTACCAGCATATTGTTATGCAAACAATATGTTAACTAAGCTAGTCACCGTTATTATGGTGCTGTCATTCAGTAAGCACTAGGAAAGATTTCTCTACACCTCCCAAAGCACGGTATTCATTGATTTATACCAAAACTTGCCTTTATTTGTTCACACGGGTATAACACTATCTTTACTAAAAACTAAACTTAAAATGTTACGGTAAAAACTAACGCTAATGATTATAAAAATAAAATCTAGGATAATGATATGACTCAACCTAATGCAGGTACCTTGTTTGGCCACCCAAAAGGACTTTTCCTTTTATTTGGTACTGAAATGTGGGAACGTTTCGGTTATTACGGCATGCGTGCCCTATTGGTACTTTATCTTATTGCCTCTGTTCAAGACGGCGGTTTTGGCTGGACCAATCAAGAAGCGTTAAGGCTCTATGGCTTTTTCACTATGGCTGTTTATTTAACACCGGTAATAGGTGGCTGGTTAGCTGATAACTATATTGGTCAGCGTAAAGCAATTATCTGGGGCGGGATAATTTTTTCATTAGGTTATTTTACCCTAGGTATTCCAAAGTCAATGATTGTTGGCATGGAAGAAACGGTATTTTACCTTGGTTTAGCACTTATTATTACCGGTAATGGTTTATTTAAAGCCAATGTTTCTAGTTTGGTGGGCGAGCTTTATGACGATGGCGATCACAGACGTGATGCTGCTTTTACTATTTTTTATATGGGCATCAATTTAGGTGCTTTTTTAGCGCCAATAACTGTCGGTATATTAGGTGAGCAAGTTAACTGGCACTACGGCTTCATCTTAGCAGGTTGTGGTATGTTGATTGGTTTGGCCCTTCAGCTTACTTTAGCTAACAAATATTTAGGTGATATTGGCGTAGTTCCATCAGCTAAGCGCACTAAAGGTGAGCAAAAATCTCATGCACCATTAACGTCTCAAGATATGGACCGCATGAAAGTTATCTTGATTATGAGCATGTTCTCAGTTGTTTTCTGGGCAGGCTTTGAGCAAGCAGGTGGCTTATTCACTATCTATGCTTCTGACTTTACTGACCGTACTCTCTTTGGTTTTGAAATCGCTGCTTCTTCTTTTCAATCATTAAACGCTATGTTCATTATTTTATTAGCACCTTTTGTTGCCTCAGTTTGGGTTAAGATGGGTTCAAATGAACCGACTTCTCCGAAGAAATTTGCTTTGGCGATGTTGTTTTTAGCCTTAGGTTTCTTCGTTATGTTCTGGGCTACTATGGTTCAAGGTGGCGACGTTGCTGTTAAAGTGAGCATGTTGTTCCTTGTTTTTGCTTACCTATTTCATACCTTGGGTGAATTATGTTTATCACCAATTGGTTTATCGCTGGTAACGAAATTAGCCCCACTTAAATTTACATCATTATTAATGGGTATTTGGTTCTTCTTTACAGCCTTATCTAACTTCTTAGCCGCATTTATTGGTTCATTCGTTGGTGAAGGTGAAGAAATGGTTAATAATGCAGCAAACATCTTTATGGGTGTTGGTGTCGGTGCTTTAATTACCGGTCTTATCATCTACCTATCTGCTGGTAAGTTAGTTGAATGGATGCATGGTGCAGAAGGCGATATTCCTTCTAATTTAGAAGAGAAAATCGAACAAGAAATATCAGTTACCGGTACTCACGAAGGTGTTGCTGAAACCCATAACTAATTAGTTTATGTTACAGGTTACAGAATAATATTAAGCTGGGTGAGCAATCTCCCAGCTTTTTTTATATTTGAAAACAGACGTTAAAGCAGATGTTAATGTTCGTAATAATAGTCGATAATTAATAGCCGTTAACTATTTAATGATGACCCCTATAATGAATGCACGTTCACAATTGCGAAAAGAAATCAGACAACGCCGTAATGCACTAGCTGTAACGGAGCAATCTAATGCAGCGATAGCTTTGACAAAAAGGTTGTCTACTCATAGTCAGATCCTGCAAGCTAAACGTATCGCAATCTACTTAAGTAATGATGGCGAATTATCGACTGCAAACTTTATAGATTGGTGTTGGCAGAATAACAAAGAGGTGTACTTACCAGTAGTACATCCTTTCAGTAAGGGAAACTTACTATTCTTAGATTATCAAGAAGATACCGAGCTAATTAGCAACAGGTATGGCATTTTAGAGCCAAAATTAGATGTCACTATGGTTTGTCCACTAGATCAGCTTGATATTATTTGTACGCCTTTAGTCGCTTTTGATGACTCAGGCGCAAGGTTAGGCATGGGTGGTGGCTTTTATGACCGCAGCCTAGCTCACTGGCAACAAAATAAAACATACCCGCTCGGCTTAGCCCATGATTGCCAGCTGGTCGATACTGTGCCAGTAGAAGGTTGGGACATTCCCTTACCTGAAATAATTACGCCAAGTAAAAACTATCGATTTATTTAGCAATATCAGGAGGGAGTCGATATTTCATTCGTGCAAGTTAATAGCCAGTACACAAATTACAGCCCGACTATTTTTAGGCTTTACACTAGTTTTAGACTTTCCATTGGTCAATGCTGCATTTTAGCTAGCTAGGTTATTTGCAGTAACCAAAAGGGTTTTCCTAACTTAGTGGCCATTCAAATGTAGTAAAAACCTGCTGCCACTGTTCATCAAACGGTGCTGATATTTTAATTCTCTCGTTACTGATGGGATGATTAAATTCTAATGATTTTGCTATTAACATCAAACGCTTAAAACCAAAGTGTTCGATGAAAAATGGGTTTTGCTTGTTATCGCCGTAATTGATATCTCCCAGAATAGGATGACGTAAATGCGCTAAGTGACGACGAATTTGATGACGTCTGCCAGTAATAGGGCGTACTTCAATTAATGAATACCTCACACTATCAAACTTACCGACTTTTATTGGCACACTTGCTTGCTGCTTTACTTGATAATAACTCTGCGCCGATTGTGCAGGCTTGTCACGGCTAACATTTTTATCCCCCAATTTATCTAGCTTCTCTTTCAGTGGGTGATCGATTAAATCTGCCGGTACTGCCAAGTGACCACGTGCTAAGGCATAATAGGTTTTCACCATAACTAAATCCCTGCCATCGATATTTTTATCTGTAGTAAGTCCTTCGGACTGACCTTGCTGAGTATTATTCTGATCTTTCCCCTTAAGCTCAGTGTCAGAACTAAACTCAGCTTGGCTACTTTTATTGGCAAAAGCTTCACTTAGTTTAGTTGCTACGTCTTTAGTTAAAGCAAAAAGAAGTACACCCGAAGTTGGTCGGTCTAATCGATGAACGGGATAAACATATTGCCCTACTTGATCACGAACTAGCTGCAAAGCAAAATAAATTTCATCTTTATCCATATAACTTCGGTGAACAAATAACCCCGCAGGTTTATCAACCGCTACCATATACTCGTCTTGATAGAGGATATTAAGTACAGGTTTTTCCGGCTCTATATCCGTAGCAATTGCTAGCTCTAAAGTAGAGTTATTCATATCATTCACCTTTACTTACTTTGTTCTGTTAATGTTTTATCGATTTTTTGGATAACATCAATCAAAGGCTTAGCACTCGTTGATAAGTGTGTAAAAGCCTCTTCAGCCATTGGCGTTAAAGAAATCTTTGTCGGCAACGATTGTTGTTGATGTATCATCATAGTTATCTTAGGAATAAATATAAACTGTAACCATTGACCAAATGCTAAAGTATCACAGCAAAAAGGTGCGTTACTTGAAAGCTCTGTTGCACTTGGCTGCAGTGTTTGCCAAAGATTAAGTGATTTAAGCTCAAAAGCTAAGTCAGCCAGCAAAGTGCTGATATGTTGAGGGTCAGTTTTTATCATCATCTGTGATTATTTTAGGTCGGTTCTTTAAGGTGATTAGTCGAGGTCGATAATTACCAGTAAATTATCTCAGATAAATAATTTACTATGTTAATGGCGTCATTATCCTTATAATAACGCGCTATAACAAGCAGCAATATTTTTGACTTTATGACTGACACAGCACCAACAGCTAACATAGCTACCCTATCAGAATTACTTAAACTTTCAGGTTCACAATACCGCCTTTATGATATTGGTCGACTAGTTAGTAAATTACCTAAAGAGCAATTTGAAAAAGTTGAATTGAATCAATTGCCATACCCTACTCCTACTCAAGGGTGTGCTTGTATTGCTATAGCATTTTGGCAGAAACAATCTTCTCAGCCTTATTTATGGTTATTGAAATTACCACTTGATGAACGTGGTTTATTAAATCAAGGGGCAAGAAATCACTTTATTGCTATTATTGTTGAGGCTTTAGGCGCTGACTTAACTCAAGAAACCTCTAAAAAACAGGAAGAATTACTCAGCATTAATCCTTACCTTTTCACCCCAGCACAATATAAATTAGCTAGCTTAAACAGCAAAATAAAAGTGGATTTAAAACAGCAACCGAGTGCGTATTTCTCCCCTTTTAAAGAATATCTCAGCCATGGTTCTGATTGGGCTAATTGGCAAGGTGTCGGCGTACAAGGTATCACCGATTTTATCGCGAGAATTAAACATGATAATCATAGTGAGTTGTTACTCAAAGCGCTGCCGTACTTGCCTGATGAAGTACTATCTCCCGTTTGTAGCGCTTTAGAAAATGAGCAATATCCCGTCGCTTTAATTGACGCTTTGGTATCTGCATTAGAAAGTGCATTAATAATCCCTGATAATTCCGTAAAAGCGATGCAATTACTACGTTCACTAGCCGCTAATAGTGACCATATTCATGTGAGAAAAGTCGTAGGACAACTGTTGAGCAATCAAGAAGTCAGCAGCGAATTACTTATCACTTTGTCTGGTAGATGCTGGCAAGCGTTAGCTGATGAAAAAATGCTTATGTGTTATTTTGAACATTTACTCAGTAATAATGATTTACCCCTATTTTCTAGCATTTTTAAAGACTTAGTGACTATCCCATTAATTAGACCGGTTGCTTTCCAGTGTATTCGTAGTGAGGATCGCTCACCAGCATTAGCACAAGCCATTGGGCAATTATTTAGTCAAACTTAGTTATTATTAATTGTGGAAAGTATCATTTATGGAAAATATTTATTATTTATTACTCTTTTGTTTATTCTGCTGGTACTTTGTTTACTTAAGACAAGTCTCTGAAGCAGCTAAACGTCATATTCATCGTTACTGTAAAGACGGTGGTTTGCAGTTTATTTCACTCGCTAGACGCTCTAGTAGATTAAAGTTTACCAAGAAACACGGTCCTTGTATTTATAGCATTTTTGACTTTGATTTTAGTGGTGACGGTGAGTCTAACAATCAGGGCTGCTTAACACTTTATGGTTTAAAACTAGAAAAAATCGACTTACCCGCTTATCGAGTGAGTTAATACTGACCCAGAATAACCATTGTTATGGTTATTCTGGGTCATAAGTACCATCAACTAGTGTTATGCTATGAGCAATTAACACCTAGTGCAATTTATCTTTTTGGAGTTTTCGTGCCATTTTTACAAGCCGCTTTTTGTCTAAAAGGATTTGATGATCGTAATCGATTTTTTGCAACTTCAATACTTACTATTTTGGGCTTTATCTTTTGCTCTGCCATTTTATCTAATTATTTGGCAGTAAATTTTATCATGTTATTAATATTAACCGCTGTACTTACTTGCAGTGCAAAGCGCCGCTTACATGATGCTAAACTAAATAAAAATTGGCAATTGGTACCAGGCGGTCTGCTTCTACTTACTGGTGTTTTGAGCTTACTTCTTGAGAACAGCAGCAGTTATTATTTATTAATTTTACCGGTATTAAGTGCAGCCCTTCTCCTTACCTACCCTAGTAAAGGTGCAAAAGAAAAAAATAATTATATTTTGGGTTATTACGGTCCTGTTGACCTTAGTCGCTATAAACAAAAAACCGTCGTCATGAAAACTCATAATCAACGCATTGAGCCAACGTTAGCTGCTAATGGCGCTAGTGAACAGCTTTATGCATATGACACTATCGCTGAACAAAGTATTACACCTAACGACACATTTAATGATGAAATTGATCGTGAGGTTGATGGTAAACAAGCTGATATTGGCGAACTTATTCGCTTAAAATTCCTTGGTAACCGCAAAATACAGCTTGGGCTTATCGCCAGTGTCGCGTTAATTTTTATCGGTGTACTAGTTAATAGCGCAATTAATGCTATCCCCACAGAGCAGAATAATACTAACAACACCGAGTTGAGTGAGCCGCAAGTAGTATCTAACAATGTATCCGCTACCATTCTTGCCAATAAAAATCATTTGCTCGCGATGCCTGATAATTTCAATTTATACTTATCAGAGTACCAAGGCGTAATTATTCACTGGCAAGCCGATCAGGTTGCTAATGGCGAGCTATGGTCACAATTATCCACAAACGGTGATAAAAGTTGTCAAAGTATTAAGTTTAATAAGGGCTCTTCAATACGTCCTTTAACTGTATTGGTTGAAAATGGTAGTGAATATTTTGCTAGTTTTTCTCCTCTTGATAGTGGCGAGTTAATTCAAGCGCTAGCTTTTCGCGGTAAATTTTCGCTTTGTGGTTATAGCTTTTCTCTTAAAGGCAGCCAAGCGGTATTGGGTAAGCACAATCAATACGCACCTTTCTTAGAGCAAGACGCATAAATAAGTAATTTATTCTCAAAAATAGATACAAAAAAAGCTGCTCAATATTATTGGCAGCTTTTTTAATGTTCTTAAGGCTAAAAATAACTTTTAATAATACCATTTACATTAATTTAGTGATCTAAATTCAACGAGGATAAATCTTCAAGTTCAAGGCGCGTGATTGAGCAATAGCTGGCTATTGGGATTGAGCGCAACGCAGAAATTGTAGATGTAGACCATTTGAAGATGGGCAATTAATTAGTGTAATTGGTATAAAATACTTATTGAGTAAAGCCAATACCTGCTTCTATTAAACTCGCATAGACACTTTTCATTGCAACGGTGTTCTCGGTAAGAGAGTCATCCCACTTGTCACGCTTCTCGAATCCTAAATCACTAATTTTAAAATAGTGATCAGTTTTTATGCCACTTTTATCTAAACAAGCTTTTGTACAACCTAACGCACAACCATCAATGGCTATAATAGGTCGACCTGAATTAGCCATCGCCATAATAGGCTCTATTTTACCTACTACGCCAGCAACACAAGACATTTCAGCAATACCATCACCATCTAGGGTTAATGAAATATTATGCGCCATTTGTGCAAGGTTTGAGCACCCAGAACAAGAGTAAACTATTGGTTTACAATTTTTTTCGTCACTGATTATTTTCGATAATTTATGTACATTCGACATTTAAGTCACTCCTTAGCTACCTATAGTTACCTATAGTTACCTTACTAGCGCTGGTAACATGACCAATAGGAGTATTTTAACAAGTAAACATAACGACGAATTGATTTAGATCATTACAGTAAATAATACCCATGATATATCTGTGGTTATTTGTACCATTCTGTAACTATTTGTTTTATTTTCACCATATCTAAGTGTACTTGACAGGCTTTACTTACTCGCTCAATGGCCTGCTCTTCAAGTATTTCTATGCTGGGCGCTTTTTTTACATCATAACCAAGCCAATTCATAAAGAGCTGTAATGCCTCGGGTTGATCAAATAACCCATGTAGATAACAACCTGCTATCTGACCATCCTCACTTAATAATCCGTGTCCCTCACCTTCGACTGTCAATAAGTGAGATAATTTCTCTGTATCATTAATAAGTGTGCTCACACCGGCATGAATTTCATAACCACTAATATTGGCACTTTGTCGCGTCAACTCCAAGACACCTGAAACGTTAATTAAGGTTTTCTTCGAATCTAAAACGGTATTCATCGCAAAATAACTTAACCCTTCGCTTACCCCTGGTTGTCCTTCTAATCCTTCGGGGTCTGCAATCAACTCCCCTAACATTTGATAACCACCACAAACACCAATTACTTTGCCTTGATAGCGTAGGTGTTTGGCAATATCGTCATCCCAGCCTCGTAACCTTAAAAAATCAAGGTCACTACGGACATTTTTGCTACCGGGTAAAATAATAAGATCACACGCTGGAATAGCTATTTTTTCGGGATTAATCTCATCTTTCGAGCCCTTAGCAAAAAGGAACTGGCAATCAATCTCTTCATGATGGCGCAGAGCATCAAAGTCAGTATGATTACTCATATGTGGATAAACTAAAACTATAATACGCACTTTTGATGAAGTCGATGTTCCCTCAACCAGCGCCTGTTGTGTGACTAAGGCATCTTCAGAAGATATATCTAAGCCATGTAAATAAGGTAAAACCCCCAGCACAGGTTTATTGGTCTTTTCTTCTAACCATGTCAGCCCAGATTCAAGTAATTTAATGTCACCGCGAAAGCGATTAATCACAAAACCAACCACTCTGTCTTGCTCTGATTGTGACAGCAACATCAAGGTACCAACGAGCTGAGCAAAAACGCCCCCCTTATCAATATCAGCAATAATCAATACAGGACAATCAACGGCTTCGGCAAAGCCCATATTAGCAATATCACCCTTGCGTAAGTTTATTTCTGCTGGACTTCCTGCCCCCTCAACAACAACTAAATCGTACTGCTGTGTTAAGCGTTGATGTGAACTCAATACTGCTCGCATGGCCACTTTTTTATAATCTTGGTACTCACTAGCTTCCATATTCGACGATGACTTATGCATAAGTGCTTTACCGTGCACGATAACTTGCGCGCCAGTATCACTATTAGGTTTTAGCAAAATGGGATTGAAGTCTACATCTAACGCTAGACGCGCCGCTTTAGCTTGTAACGCTTGTGCTCGTCCTATTTCACCGCCGCATGGTGTCACGGCACTATTAAGCGCCATATTCTGTGGTTTAAAGGGTGCTACCTTAACCTGTAAATCAGCAAACACACGGCACAGCCCTGCCACGAGAGTCGTTTTTCCCGCATCAGACGTTGTTCCTTGTATCATCAAGGTTTTACATTGACTCGCTTTGCCTTGCCTAATTTGAGCTCCCTCAAAAGTACTCGGTGTAGAATGGCTGTTACTTTGCTTAGTGTTCATCTGATATTTCCTCAAGAAACGGCATAGCAATGGTCGTCACTTGTTGGGTTAATTGTTGGTACTGTACTTGGTCTTTGGTTTGAGTTTGCTTTACGGCTTGATCTAGTTGTTTATCTTGATAAGGCTGACTAATCAAAATACGGGAAATACTGCCATGACCAATCTGTAGTTTTTGATGCCAGCTGGCTTGTTGCCAATCTAGCGCTAATATATGCGCTAAGATCATGCGAATTACGCCACCATGAGCAACAACTAAAATTCGCTTAGCTTTTTGATATTCTTTTTTCCCCTGCCCTTGTTCTAGTTGGAGACTTTCTTTTTGCTTAGTGGCAATGCTGACTTGCTGTACTATCAGCTTTTTCCAAGCCAGTTTCACGCGAAGATGAAAATCAGGCAACGCTTCAGCTTGTGGTAATACAATGTTTGCAGGTGCCTGAAAAAAGCCTTCAAGTTGTGACCAATGCAGTTGAGTTTTCTCTACACCATCTTGTTCAGTTTCAACAACACTACCTTCGAAAACACTTTCTTCGAACAGAAGATCATCAAAAGGCACACCATCAAAACTGCCGAAGTTCATCTCTTGTAACTCAGGTGATATTTCTAAGGATAATTGGCCTAACTGTGAAAATTCTCTTGCTAGGTTTTGGCAACGTATCAACGGAGAAGAAATAACTCCTTGATAGGCGTTAGAGGTTTTTTGTTGTGCCAGTAAACGTCCAAGCAAACGCGCATTTTCTGCCGCGATAGGGGCAACGTTAGTAGAGCCGTATAAGGCTGGCTTGCCCAACACTTTAACATGTCTTATTAAGTCAATTTCAAGCATATTGAAAGCTCACTACTTACACATCATTACTTTTTATACAAAGCGGGATACCCGCGGTAACCAAGGTGACTTTATCTGAAACTTCTGCAACTTTCTGGTTTAACCAGCCACAATAATCAACATATAATCGGGTAGATTCCCCCATGGGTATTACACCTAACCCTATCTCATTACTAACAATAATAATGTCAGCATTTACTGAGGCTAAGCCCGTGGCTAATTTGTCTATTTCAGTTTGTAAATGTTGGGATTGCTGATCACGATTCTCTTCATGAACCGCATAAAGTTGATTGTTTAACCACAGCGTTAAGCAATCCAGCAAGTAGACATTATTGTTATCAAGATCACTCAATGTTTCTGCGAGGGCTAATGGGCATTCAATTAATTGCCAACTTTCACCCCGAGCACCTCTATCACTTTGATGTTGGGCTATTCTATTGTCCATTTCTGGATCAATGGCGGTTGCTGTTGCAATATAAACCGCTTGTTTTCCCTGCTTTACTGATAACTCGCGTGTCTGTTGCTCGGCAAATCGAGACTTGCCCGATCTAGCTCCACCTAAAACAAGATGAATCATCCGACTATTCCCATAAAGTTATGCTCCATAAAACTATTTCCCAAAAAACTATACCCTGTAAAAACAAGTCCTATGAATACGTCTTTATCAATATAAGAAACAAGCGTTAAATAAATAAGTAACTCAGAGAGTTGCTGCCCAGCACCTAAACAGTCACCGGTAAAACCACCTATTCTCGCCATAAGCCATTGCTTAAAAAGCCAACGAAACAACACTAAAACGATCAACAACGAGAAAATCACTTCACTAGAATAAAAAATGAGCGGAGCTAAACCTATCAAGAGCAAAATAGTTAATTCTGATGAGGATTGTGCTTGGGCTAATGGTTTACTCTTACTTTGTTCAATATCACTTACATAGGGCATAGATGAGATTAAGCTGCCAGCAACCGCTCGGGATAAAACCTCTGCTAATATAATAGCTAAAAGTAAGTGATTACTATCTTGCTCAGCTAGGTTTACCAGTAATGTAAATTTTAATGATAAAGCCATCACTAAGGTAACGGCACCATAAGTGCCGATACGACTATCTTTCATAATAGTCAGTCGTTTTTCTATGGTGAAAGCACCACCGATACCGTCAGCCATATCAGCTAAACCATCCTCATGAAAAGCGCCTGTTAATAACAAGCTTATCGTCATAGTTAACAATATAGATATATTGGCGGGTAAAAAGGTACTAAAACAGACATAACTTAACGCGAGCAGTAAACCAGTGACTAAGCCTACTAAGGAGAAGAATCGATTAGCTTTATTTAATAATGCTTCTGAATAATGCATGGTTTTAGGAACAGGCAAACGAGTAAAGAAGCTTAACGCCAAATAAAATAAATTCAGCTGCGCAGCTACTTTATTTTTTAGCGGCTCATTCACTGATACACTCATACCGTAACACCTGCACTTTCAAAGCTGGCCATATTATTATAAAAACTTGCAGAGGCTTTTATTAAAGGCAAAGCAAGTGCTGCACCTGTGCCCTCTCCTAAGCGAAGACCTAGATTCAATAAAGGTTGGCTGCTTGACACATTAAATGTTTGCGCCGAGATCAGTTCTTCAAGCAATTTTTGGTGGGCATTTTCTTGAGAAACGTGAGAGAAGATTAAATAGTTGGCCACATCTTTATCTAAGCGCAGTGCAACTAAAGCAGCGACACTGACAATAAAGCCATCAATGACAACCGGTATGCTAGCCGACGCCGCTGATAAGACAGCAGAGACCATTTGAACTATCTCAAAACCACCTAACTCAGATAACAGTAATATAATCTCATCTTGAGTTAAATTTTCAACATTATTCTCTGATACTTTAACGCGTTGAAGTGCGCTTTCGATTAAGGCTATTTTTTTCTCTAATTGCTCATCAGTAATACCGGTACCTCGACCAACACACTCTGGAACACTAGATAAAGTTAAAGCCGACATCAATGCAGCAGCTGAACTAGTATTAGCAATGCCCATTTCACCTAATAACAATATTTCAGCACCCTGCTCAACTTGTACATCAACCAGTTGTCTTGCATAGTCGAATCCTTGTTCTACTTCCATGATAGACATAGCGCTTTCAACTGAGAAATCATTTGTTCCTGCGCCAAGTCGTTGCTCAATAAAGCTAACACTATTCATTGTTTTGCTTGCAACTTGAGGGACTTCATCAGCGGAAATAGGCTGTAATATACCGCAGTCGACCACAGTTAAAGCGATATCATTACTTTGACAAAAACAATTTATCGCGGCACCACCCCGTAAAAAATTGAGTACCATCTGTTTAGTAACTGCACTGGGCGCAATACTGACATTATTATCATTAATACCGTGGTCACCGGCAAAAACTAACATAGCAGGATTATTTATACTGATTTGACCAGAACTATTAAGCTCAGAATGACTAAAGTCGGAGTTATTACAACCTGAGATTTTTTGATGCCTGTGTTCAGTAATCAAAGCAAGTTGCAGCGCCAAAGGCTCTAGTGCCCCTAATGCACCTAATGGTTTAGTTTTGTTATCAATTTGGGCTTGTATGAGTTCTATACTTTTTGTATTTAAAGGCGTGATAGGGATCATTGGGATAGTCTAAATAGTTGTTGGATATAGAAAAATAATGGCAGTATTTTAAGCTATTTAAATCACTAAAAATATAACTCTTTTTCACTATGATATGCAGTTATACCCATGATACTTCAGGATGCGAGTTTCAGGGTGCCTGAGCTATTCATAATCAAGTCGCATCTTTTTATTAAGGGTGGTTCCCTTAAAAACAGATGCAACGAAACGCATGAATAGCTCAAACATCCCCGAAGGACTGGTTTAGAAACGCTTTTTGCCACGTTATTGATTTCGATAAGGACGCTACATGGATGGTATTCTTAGAGAATGCAGGAGCATATTCTCCGAACAACCATTCTGTTCAATCAATGCCTTGCCTAAAGGCGTTTCTAATTCCAGCTGAATCCTGCATCCTGAGATAACATGGGTATAAACACATCACAATTTTATAACATAGGATGTTAATGTTTTACCTAGAAACATTTACACAGATGTTAACTAGGAAAAACGGTTAAAACTCTGTACCATCAGTACTAGAAAGTATTTATACCAATCAAACAAATACCAATTGCACTAAATAATTGATCATTTTCAAGAGGTCTAAATATCCAATAACATTGTTGCTTTCAATCCCAATAGCCAGCTATTACTCAATCAAGCGCCTTGTTCTTGCAAATTTATCCTCACTGAATTATGTAACCTTAATTAATACAAGTGGTATTACTTATTGGTATTACCTTAAAATTTTACGTCAGGCTGATATAGTTTTATGAAAAAATATGCAAAATATACCCTTATCCTTTCTAGCATTTTATTAACAAGTTGCGTTAATCAAAATACAAAAATTGCCACAAACATCATGCCCACCACTAATGCTTGTACTAAACTCGATTTACTTAAGAGTGCTTATTATGATGATTTTTCTTCATTAAAAGAGATTAAGATTTCAGGGAGAGCCAGTAATATATGGAAAGCTAAATATCAGCTCTTTGGTGAAAACTGCCAGGTGTTTTCATGGGGTGGAAAACAGCATACCTATTCTTGCAATTTAGTAGCGCCGAATGAAGAAACGGCTAAAAGCTATTACCAAAGTGCTAAAAGAGTCACTCAAGAGTGTTTAGGTGAACAATGGCAGTTGGAAGAAAGTAAAAGAAAACATGACGATGGTATGAAAACAACCTTTACCAACCATGATGCTAAACCGAATGAGAAAGTGACTTTTTCAACGCACTTAGTACCTACTTCAGGTTTATTTTCCACAACATGGACAATTTACTATTATGTTGGTAATAGCTCAAAGCCAAATAATAATAAGTAATCATGAATTTTATTTTAAAACGTAGGTTAATGATTATCTAAAGATACTCTATGATATAAGCATACGTATTTCATAGAGTAAAAAGCTGATATTTACCTAAGTTATACTGGGGAAATATCAGCTTTTTTCATTCAGAATCTAAAAACTTACTCGTTTCTAGTTATCTGTAGAGTCGAAGCCATCTAATGTGACACCTGATAAGCCGCCTGTACCACCCTGCTCATTACTGCGCAATTTAATCATTAAACGTAAATCATTCGGCGAGTCCGCATGATGTAACGCATCCGCATAAGTAATCATACCCTGTTGGTAATGGTTGAATAATGCTTGGTCAAACGTTTGCATGCCTAATTCATTTGATTTTTCCATCACCTCTTTAATACCACCAATATCACCTTTTTTAATGAGTTCACTAATATAAGGAGAATTTAGTAATACTTCGATGGCGGCTACTCGGCTATGACCATCTTTTGTTGGTACCAGTTGCTGGGCAATAATGCCGCGAAGATTTAACGCTAAATCAAATAACAACTTTCCATGCTGGTCTGCTGGTACCAGATGCATAATACGGTCAATAGCTTGGTTGGCGTTGTTTGCATGCAAGGTAGCTATACATAAATGCCCCGTTTCTGCAAAACTAAGCGCATGCTCCATTATCTCTTGGTTTCGAATCTCACCAATTAAAATGACATCAGGTGCTTGGCGTAATGAGCTTTGCAGTGCCGCATCAAAGGATACAGTATCTAAGCCAACTTCACGCTGAGTGACCATACTCTTTCCGTGCTCATGAACAAACTCCACTGGGTCTTCAATAGTAAGAATATGCCCACAAGAGTTACGGTTACGATAACCTATCAATGAAGCCATCGATGTCGATTTACCAGTACCGGTACCACCCACAAAAAGCACTAAACCACGTTTAGACATAACCACATCTTTTAAAATCGGAGGTAAGCCTAAATCATCAACATCAGGAATATCTGTAACAATACGACGAACAACCATGCCCGCCATATCTCGTTGCCAAAAAGCAGAAATACGAAAACGACCGATGTCATCAATTTGAATGGCAAAATTACATTCTTTTTCAGTATCAAATTGATTTTTTTGCTTCTCATTCATGGAGTCATAAACTAAAGCTAATGACTGTTCAGCAGTCAGTACCACGTCATCTATAGGCTGTAAATCACCATTTATTTTAGCGCTCACTGGTAATTTTGCCGTAACGAACATATCTGAGGCGTCTTGCTTTACCATCCTTTCTAATAATTCATGAAGCTTCATTTATTACCCTCTATTCCTGTCAGTTCTACATTTACAAAACACCATGTTAAAAGCCTGAAAATTGATTTTTATCAACTGCTTTTTCCATCGCATCTTGTTTAGTTATCATGCCTCTGTTAACAAGGCCCTGTAGACATTGATCCATAGTCTGCATGCCATGTTGCATACCTGTTTGAATCGCTGAGTACATTTGGGCAATTTTATCTTCACGAATAAGGTTTCGAATAGCGGGAACCCCAATCATAATTTCATGAGCAGCTACTCGACCACCACCGACTCTTTTAATTAGGCATTGTGAAATTACCGCGCGAAGTGACTCTGACAGCATAGAGCGAACCATAGATTTTTCTTCGCCTGGAAATACATCAATAATACGATCAATAGTTTTTGGTGCTGAGGTTGTATGCAAGGTGCCAAAGACTAAATGGCCTGTTTCTGCTGCTGTCATAGCTAAGCGAATCGTTTCTAAATCTCGCATTTCACCGACTAGGATCACATCTGGATCTTCACGCAAGGCTGAACGTAATGCAGCTGAAAAGCTTAACGTATCTCGGTGAACTTCACGCTGATTAATAAGACACTTTTTATTTTCATGTACAAATTCTATTGGATCTTCAATGGTGAGAATATGATCGTGTTTATGATCATTAATATAATCAACCATCGCAGCTAACGTGGTTGATTTTCCTGAGCCGGTAGGCCCAGTAACTAACACCAAGCCACGTGGTGTATCTGATATTTCACGAAATATTTCAGGACATCCTAAATCATCAAGTGAAAGAATTTTACTTGGGATTGTACGAAATACAGCTGCAGGGCCTCTATTTTGATTAAAAGCATTAACCCTGAAACGTGCTAAATTTGGTACTTCAAATGAGAAATCGACTTCTAGATTTTCTTCATATTCTTTACGCTGACGATCATTCATAATGTCATAAACTAACGCATTAACATCTTTGCCATCAAAGGCTGGAATATTCAGTTTACGTACGTCACCATCAACACGAATAGCAGGCGGTGTACCTGTTGATAAATGTAAATCTGATGCGTTATGCTCCACACTAAATGCGAGTAGTTCGGTAATATCCATAAAAGCCTCTTTTTATAAAGTGATAAAAAATAATAATATTATCTTTTATCGGTAATAATTTAATAGGTTATACTAACCAGAAAATAAGATAAGTTAACATAGCTCAATATTTAATATGATAAATGTAAAAGATAATCTTAATAAAGTTAAAGCGCAAATTCAGCAAGCTTGTCAACAAAGTGGTCGATTAACTCCCCTTGCAGAATTATCAAAACAATCATCTCCAGTATCGCTACTAGCCGTGAGTAAAACTAAGCCAACTTCACTTGTTGAACAAGCGTACCTGGCTGGTCAACACGATTTTGGTGAAAACTACCTGCAAGAAGCGGTAGAGAAGATAGCAGAGTTAGCACATTTACCTGAGATAGTTTGGCACTTTATTGGCCCTATCCAATCAAATAAAACGAAACAAATTGCCAGTAACTTCTCTTGGGTTCACAGTGTTGACAGAGAAAAAATAGCCTTGCGTCTTAATCAACATCTCACGGATGATAATTGTCACGATACTCCGCTAAACATTTGTTTACAAGTCAATATTAGCAATGAAGAGTCAAAGTCAGGTATAAGTATTGAGCAGGTTTTTTCTCTTGCTAAAATTGTTGATAGTTGTGATAAACTCACCCTACGAGGCTTAATGGCTGTTCCTGAAAAAAATGCCCCTAAAGCCTGTTATGAGCAAATGCAGCAATTGTTTACCCAACTTAAAAAGCAATATCCCAGCGTTGATACTCTCTCTCTTGGCATGTCTAATGATTTAGATAACGCTGTAGCCCACGGTTCAACCATGGTGAGAATTGGCACCGCCATTTTTGGCGCCAGAGAAAATAAAATTTAACCATTAATCGTTTAGGAATCCCTTTTATGAATAAAATAGCCTTTATAGGTGCCGGCAATATGGCACGTGCCATAATTATTGGTTTAGTTAATTCTGGTATCACTCCCCAAGACATTATAGTAGCCAACCCTTCTGAAACTAAGAGACTCAATTTAGCGACAGAGTTTGGAGTGTTACAAACAAACGATAATATCAAAGCCAGTGAGTTCGCCGATGTTATTGTGCTTTGTGTTAAACCACACTTTATCACTGATGTTTGTTTTCAAATAAGCCAAGCAATCGATATAGCAGGAAAACTATTCATTTCTGTTGCTGCAGGTACTACCGTTGCACAAATTCAATCAGCGTTATCAAAAGACGACACTTTAAACCTTGCTCCTGTAGTCCGTGTCATGCCAAATACCCCTTCTCAACTTGGTTTAGGCATGAGTGGTCTATTTGCTTCAAAAGAAGTGGCGGTAGAGCAAAAGGCTAATGCAGAAAAAATTACTAACGCGGTTGGCAAAAGTATTTGGCTCGACACAGAAGATAAGATTAATAATATTATCGCTGTTGCTGGTTCTGCTCCAGCCTACTATTTCTTATTTATGGAAGCGATGGAACAGCAAGCAAAGCAGTATGGTTTTTCTGCAGAAGAAAGCCGTATGCTAGTGCAACAGACCGCGCTTGGTGCTGCCCAAATGGTCGCTCACAACAGCGCCCCTATCAGTGAGTTGCGCGCTAATGTCACCTCAAAAGGCGGTACAACACATGCCGCAATAGAACGTTTTAAGGCTGATGGTATAGAAGAAATAGTTAAAAATGCCATGAATGCTGCAATTGCTCGTGCTGTAGAAATGGCTAAATAAAAACGTATTAAACTAATTCTAACGAATTCAAAGTAACCAAAATTAAGTAGAGGAAAAAAAATGGAAGCAATTATTTATTTGCTTAGATTCGCCTTCGACGCCTTGTTAATGATTTTAATCATGCGTGTATGGCTACAATGGGTTAAAGCTGACTTTTATAATCCATTAAGTCAGTTTATTGTCAAAGTAAGTAATCCATTAGTGATACCACTGCGTCGAGTTATTCCAGGCTTAGGTGGTTTTGACTTAGCAACAATACTCATTGCTTATGTAGTAGCAACGCTGAAGTTTGTTTCCCTCGCCGCTTTATCCGGTGAGAGTTTAGGGGTGTTAGCTTTTTATATCGGTTTATTAGTGTTATTAAAACAAGCTGGATTTCTACTCTTTGTTATCATGATTATTATGGCGATCATGAGTTGGGTTGTTCAAGGTTATAATTCAACGTTAATGGTGCTTAGCCAATTGACTGAACCTTTTTTAAATCCTATTCGCAAAATAATACCAAATATGGGTGGTTTAGATTTATCAATGTTGCTGGCCTTTTTACTGATGAATGTCATCAATATCTTACTTTCAAACTCATTACCTTACTGGGGTGCGTTGTAAAACAATAGTATTTTTTTTGGTCTGTTCTATACTAAAGATATGTAATAGAACAGTACCGATTCCTCTATATTTCTTTGGAGCACCACATGAAAACGTCAATCATCAAATTACTTATTGCCTTTAGCCTTAGCTTGTTTTTGATGAGCAATGTTAGTGCTGAAAACATGAAAAAACTAGGCAATATGAATGTGCATTATATGGCTATTGGTTCAACTTTTTTTACGCCTGAAATAGCTAAAGTCTATGGCATTACGCGTAGTCGATATAATGGTTTAATCAATATTTCAGTATTAGATAATACCCAGAAAAACACACCATCGAAAACGGTTAGTATTACGGGTAAAGCCAAAAACAATCTAGGCCAATTTAAAGATTTAGCGTTTAAAGAAGTCAAAGAAGGTGGCGCTATTTATTACCTTGCACAGGTTAACTATAGCAATGAAGAGACAATTCATTTTGATATCATGATTAATGATGGCAAAGAAAAACAGCAATTAAAATTCTCGCAAACTTTCTACGTGGATTAATAGTCTGACATAGTTTAATTATTACCATAAACTCATAAAAAAAGAGCTTTTGAAAGCTCTTTTTTTTGCTGTTAACTTTAGCGAAACATCCAATTCTAGGATAGAATAGCGCGATTAATACCAAGTTTATTAAATTGGTATAAGCCCCATCAATAAAACTCAAAATAGCCACAGGTACCCATCATGTCAAAAGTTGTATTAGCCACAGGAAATCAAGGTAAAGTTAAAGAATTAGCCCATTTACTGGCTGAGCAATCAATAGAAATAGTACCGCAGAGTGAGTTTGATGTTCCTGAAGTTGCCGAAACCGGCAGCACCTTTGTAGAAAATGCCATTATTAAAGCGCGCCATGCAGCAAAGATCACTGGTTTACCCGCTATTGCTGATGATTCTGGTTTGGAAGTTGATGCACTAAATGGTGCTCCTGGTGTTTATTCGGCTAGATACGCGGCAGATATCACTGAAGGTGAGGTCACTGATGATGACAATACCAACAAACTATTAACTGCGTTAGCCACTACTCCCGACGAATTACGCACTGCGCGTTTCCACTGTGTTTTGGTTTATATGAAACATGAGAATGACCCAACACCACTTATCTGTCATGGTATATGGGAAGGAACTATCTCTAGAACTAAGCAAGGTGAGCAAGGTTTTGGCTACGATCCTGTTTTTTGGCAACACGATTTACAAATGTCTTCCGCGCAGCTATCACGCGAAGTGAAAAATAAACTAAGTCACCGTGGTCAAGCACTAGCTAAGTTAGTTGAAAAACTAGCGCTAGCTACCTCATCAAAGTAAGTTCGAGTCCTTTACTTATGTTAGAACTGTTAGAAAATCAGCCCTTATCACTTTATATTCATATTCCATGGTGTGTGGAAAAGTGCCCTTATTGTGACTTTAATTCACATGCCGTTAAAAGTGCTATCCCTGAGCAAGATTATGTCGCAGCGCTGATCAGAGATTTAGACGCCGATATTGCACGTTTTGGGTTAAGCACTCGCTCCTTACATTCAATATTCATTGGTGGTGGTACGCCGAGTTTATTTTCTGCTGCGTCTATTAAAGACTTGCTAGAACAAGTACTCAATCGTTTTGACCATAAAGCAGATATAGAAATCACTTTAGAAGCAAATCCTGGCACTGTTGAAGCAGATAAATTTATAGGCTTTTTCAAGGCCGGTGTTAATAGACTCTCTATCGGCGTACAGAGCTTTGCCTCTGATAAATTAATTAAGCTTGGCCGTATTCATGATAGTAACCAAGCTAAAATAGCAGCAAAATTGGCTACAGAAAGTGGTGTCAGCAGTTTTAATTTAGATCTAATGCATGGCTTACCCAATCAATCATTAGATAATGCCCTTGATGATCTAAAAACGGCTATCAGCCTAAATCCGAATCATATTTCTTGGTATCAATTAACGATTGAACCCAATACTATTTTTCACTCTAAACCGCCTAAGTTACCTGTTGATGATATTTTATGGGAGATTCAGGATCAGGGCGTTAAGTTACTCAATGAAGCGGGTTATCAGCAGTATGAGATTTCTGCATACGCTAAGCCAGGCTATCAATGTCAGCATAATTTAAATTATTGGCAATATGGTGATTACCTTGGCATTGGCTGTGGTGCCCATGGAAAAATCACTGATAGTCGAAGCCAGAAAATAATGCGTACCATTAAAGTAAAACACCCTAAAGGCTATTTAGATGATAATCGTGATTTCTTAGATAAATTATCTGAAGTTGATGAAAGTGAACGTCCTTTTGAGTTCATGATGAATCAGCTAAGACTGCACAGCGCTTTTAGCATTGAGCAGTTCCAAACAAGCACAGGGCTTAATATAAAGGTAGTATTACCTTTGCTTAAAGAAGCTCAACAAAAAAACCTCATGACCTGTGAAGTGATAGACAATGAAGAATATTGGCTGGTAACCCAGCTAGGACAACGATATTTAAATGATTTACTGGAGATATTCTTGTGACAGAGCAATCCTCAGTACACTCACCATTGACGCAAAGTATAGAAGACCAAGAGCGACTTGATTTAACGTTTATGCGAAGGGCCTTTGAACTAGCGCAACAAGCTGAGCAACATGATGAAATTCCTGTTGGCGCCGTGGTAGTGCATCAAGGTAAAATCATCGGTGAAGGTTTTAACCAATCAATCATGCTTAACGACCCATCAAGTCATGCTGAAATGAATGCCATCAGACAGGCAGGAGAGTTTCTTAATAACTATCGCTTGCTTGACTGCACTTTGTACGTAACTCTCGAGCCCTGCCCTATGTGTGCTGGTCTGTTAGTGCATAGTCGAATCAATCGCTTAGTTTATGCTTGTAGCGATCTGAAAACAGGTGCCGCAGGCAGTGCTTTTAATTTAGTAAATAACCCACAGTTAAATCACCAATTAGAAGTATGCTCAAATATCCTAGAAGAAGAGTGCAGCCAGTTGTTATCTGCATTTTTTAAACGACGTAGAAAAGAAAAAAAACTAGCCAAAAAAGCCGCTAAAGATAGCTCGCTGTAATCTCAATAAATTACATTGTAATGTTAATGAGCCATTTTGCTAACTTGTCAGCTAAAATTTGATATGCCACACGCTTTCAGGTATTAATAGAGGCATAACAACAGCAAAATAATAATAATACTAAGAAATAGCTAAAGGTTATCACTACACATGATCAAACGTTTTCTGCCCATCTATCATACGGGTTGGTTTTATCTACTTTTATTATTCTGGGGATTTTCCTTTTGGTATGCTTCTATCGGCGGCCTAAACCAGATAAATCTATTAAATATTCAATGGCTAAGCCAACTTGAATCATCTCCTGTTTTATCAGATAAAAAACCGACCTTAAATGCTAATGACATTTTAACGTTACATTCCGAGTTCAATGGACAAGATATAAAATCAGTAACAACTCTTTTGTCGTATTACCCCAATAGTCAGATAACCCTGTTAGGTCAACAATCAAGCAGTTTTATGAATAAACTTGAGGCTTACCTATCCTCAAAACCCCGTAACAGTAAGATTGTTATTGGCTCAAGCCAAGTTAGCTCTGCATCACCATTAAAGTCTCAGGCAACAATGCCTTTTTCACCATTACTTAATTGGTTTCGCTTTTCGTCAAAAATTGACACTGAGTTGTTGAGTTCAAAGTACTTTATTTTTTCACCTTTCTTGCAAAGTAAACGACAAACTTTTCCGTTGATATGGCGAAAAGATGGGATCTTATATCTCACTTTACCAGGCGAAATAATAAAACAGCTAAGTTCAAATACCGAACTATCCATCAAACAAGATTGGCAATTGAGTTTACTCACGCAGGTGAATACTTTAGCTCCTAAAAAATATCCTTTGGGTTTTTTTGGTGAGGTATTTATTTCAGAGAACTTACCCAGGGTTAATCAAATAAATCAAGAACGTCAAGAAAGATCGGAGACTGTTTTACCTAGGTTAAGCTCTGTAAGCCAGTTTATTCAACAATACTCTTCAAGCACTAACACTAACTCTAGGCCTAACTACAAAGTCATCTTCATTACCGATAATAACTACTCTCAGGATAAAGTACTCAAAACATTACTTGGTAAATTGCTTCAAGAAGATTATGTTTATCAGAGTCTGGTTATTATTTTATTTGCTTGGCTGCTCTTGCTACTAGGCATTTCCCTAACCTGGTTCATAGGTCAATTATCCTTAAAGCAGCAATCGATCAGTGTACTTAGTTACGTCGTTTTGCTTTTCATTTTACAATATGTCTTTTTCAATCAAGGACAATGGCTTGAAGTTCCCCCGATAATAATCTCGATAATGGGGACATGGCTATTACTTCTTGCTTATCAAAAAGAATATAAGCTATTTTTAGCTGCACTTTATTCCCAAAAAACGCCTTATAAAGAGACTAACGAATTTTTAGTACCGCCTAATTCCACTGTTAAGTCCAAAGTGAAGTCCAAGATAAGAGCTAAGCTAAAAAGCCTACTAACTAACAAACGAGTGAAATCTCCTCAAGTAAAACACAGCAGCTTTTTACCAGAAGAAAATACCAATGCAGCGAGTCATAATCAATTTCCACCGATAAATAAACCTTCACCCGTATCTGGGAATGATATTGAACAAACATTAGTTATCGTTGATAACCCAGTAACAAATACTATCTCGACAACTCATCAAACTAGGGTTGAAAATTTTGGCCGCTACCAAGTCGAAGGGGTTTTAGGAAAAGGTGCGATGGGCATCGTTTATCAAGGCGTTGATCCTAAAATCAACCGTCATGTAGCTATAAAAACATTACAATTAAGTGATGACATTGATTCGCCTGAATTTGTTGAAGCTAAAGCGCGTTTCTTCAGAGAAGCGCAAACAGCAGGTGGTTTAAGCCATGCCAATATAGTCACGATTTATGACGTAGGTGAAGATAATCACCTAGGTTACATCGCTATGGATTTACTCACAGGCGCGCCATTATCATTATTTACCCAAGCGGACAAAATACTCCCTACGCCATTGGTTTATCAGTTATTGATTCAGATAACTGATGCGCTAGAATATGCCCATAATCAAAATGTTGTTCACCGTGATATCAAACCCGCTAATATTATTTATGATGACGATTTGCTCAAAGTTACGGTTACTGATTTTGGAATAGCTTATGTCAGTGATAACAGTAATACCCGAACAGGTATCATTATGGGTAGCCCCTATTATATGTCTCCAGAACAAATATTAGGCTTAAAAGTGGATGGTCGCAGCGACATTTTCAGCTTAGGCGTGACTTTTTATCAATTGCTTTGTGGCCACTTACCTTTTGAAGGAGAGTCCATAGCAACGGTGGCCTATCAAATAACTAAAGCGAAGGCTATTGCCGTTAATCAACGCAATACTAATTTGCCAACAAGTGCGATGCGTATTTGTAGTAAAGCCATGCATAAAGATATTGATAAGCGTTTCCAATCAATGTCAGAATTTAAATTGGCATTAACCAATGCACTTAAACGTGATTTTAAGATCACAGCAAACTAACTTGCTTACGAATAGATTAAACATCCACGCTTGCATAATAAGGTAAAGGTAAACAGTTAACCCCTATGAATTATCACATTAAATCCCTTTGTCATCAGGGCTCGATTCGAGACAATAACGAAGATGCTATTAGTTACGGCATTCATAAAGAGCTAGATGTTGTTTGGATGCTAATTGCTGACGGTATGGGCGGCCACAATGCCGGTGAAATTGCTAGCGCCATGTTAGTTGACCATATCAAATATGCCTGGGGTAAAGTATCCATAACTAAACAAGCTAATTGGCTGACATGGATTACAGAGCAACTTAATGCCGCTAACTTGAGTATTTTTGAGCAAGCCAAAAACACAGTAGGGCAGCAAGGAATGGGGACAACAGGCGTATTAATGGTTATCGAAAATAATAAATGCCACCTTGGTTGGGTTGGTGACTCTCGAGCATACACATTAAAAAATAAAAACTTAGTACAAGAAACCATTGATCACACCATGCTACAAGAATTAGTCAATAAAGGTGCGATCAGCGCTGAAACAGCAAAGAGTGCTAAGACTAAAAACTTACTTTCACAAGCAATAGGTGTTCGAGAAAAAATATCTGTCGATACTGCAACTATTGCGATAGAGAGTGGTGATACTATTATGCTTTCGACCGATGGCTTACACGATTATTTAACTGATCGAGAAATCTATCACTACTTATCTGAATTCTCTACTGAAAAAAACGTATGTGATGATATGGTTGAGCAAGCTATAGTCCAAAATAGTAGAGATAATCTCACGGTAGGTTTGATCTATTTGAACAATTGAATATAGATTAATTAGGCATTTATTTGGTTTATTTAACCTAAGTGGTGATGATGTCATCAATAATAAAGGCAGTTGTTCGAAGATGTTTTACTTATCAGGTGTTTAAATAGCGATGATATTCAATCTGGCGAAAAATCAATATTGATAAATACCTACCACAAGCTTTAGCTAATTCCATCTGATGGAATAGCTATCAACTAAGGTTGATTAAGTACTCTTTGCTTTAAGTTTTTCTCTAGTTTGCTTGGTTACTGACTGGTGATTCATGTAATTCAGTTATTGCTTGGTTAAAATGAGACTGTCTACGTGAGATCATTTTATGATGCTGGCGGTTTAACTGTTTTCTACGTTGATTACTTTTTAATGGTCTTTTCATGTTAATTATTTCCAATTGGCTGTTAAATAGTCAGATAACTATAGCCTGCTATCATGACAGTTTTATGACATTGACAATGAAAAGTATAGCAGGGAAACTGCGATTTATTGAGCCGTTTCAGCTGTTACCTCTTCCTCTTTTAAAATACTTTCAGTAGCATTTTCCTCTGAAGTCGATTCATTGACTGAGTCATTTACAATGTCATTTAATAATAAAGCTTGTGACTTCTCTTGTGCTAGCTGTAATGCAATAGCTTGCTCTTTGGCTTTTTCATCTAGCCAACTTAAGGTATCGTAATATCGACGAATATTATCGACGTATTGAACTGGCTCCTCACCGCGAGCATAACCGTGTTTAGTGTTCTTGTAATATTTTTTCTGTTGTAATAATGGCAGTCGACTTTTCACTTCAACCCAACGGTCTGGATCACCACCTTGGCGTTGGGTGATAATTCTCGCATCATTTAAGTGACCAAAACCAATATTATAAGAAGCTAGCGCAAACCAAATTCGATCTGGCGTCGGAATTCTATCAGGCATCATGGCAATCATACGTTTAAAGTACTTTGCCCCCCCTTGAATGCTTTGCTCAGTGTCTAAACGGCTTTTTATACCCATTTGTTTCGCTGTTGCTAATGTCAACATCATCATACCGCGAACACCAGTGTATGAACGTGCTGTTGGGTTCCAGTGTGACTCTTGATAGCTAATAGCGGCTAATAAACGCCAATCGAGCTCTTGCGCATACTTCTCAAACAGTGGTTGATACTCAGGTAACGTTCCAGCCACCGCTTTAATGAAGGTTCTCGTTTCAACATAATTAAACTGTTCAATATGACCATAGTATTTATCATCCAGCGCCAGCAAAGTGCCATCGTGATGAACGGTGCCAAAAAACTCAACCAAGCTTGCTAAGATATCATCGTGGCTATTTTCACTTACCATCCAAGCTAACGGCTCAGGTTCATTAATACTAAAACCAATACTTATCTCAGGGTAATAACGACGGTTAATCGCTAAATTATTACTATCAATAATGGTATAATCTATCTCGCCGCTTAAAACCTTTCTCAGTAGTTCTTCACTATCAAACTCGGTTGATTCTTGCCAAGCTAATTCGTTATTTGTTTGTTTTAACTTTTCAAGATTTTCTACGTAACTTGACCCTGAAGTAACCATCAGCGTACCTGTTAAATCAGCCACTTTCCTAGGTCTAACATTGCCTTGTTTAAACACTAACTTTTGACTAATGGTTTCATAGCTAGGTGCAAACCTAAAACGTTGTAAGCGTTTATCCGTAATTGATAATCCCGAAGCAAGTAAATCTACCTCTCCGGTATTTAATTTAATAAAAAGTTCATCAAGGCTATAAGTTGGGACAATACGTAATTCAACATTAAGTGAATCTGCATACTGTTTTGCTAACTCATATTCAAAACCCGCAAAGCCATTTGCTGTAGTGTAATAATTTGTTGGGCCAAAAATTGTGCCTACATTGATATAACCTCTAGCCAAAATTCGAGATAAACTTGAAGAATCATTTTCTTTATCACAAGCACTTAATAGTACTGTGGTGAAAATAACCAAGAGCAACGAGGTAAACTTAGTCACTAACTTACTAGTGAGCTTAGTTTTTATTGAAAAAGATAAATATTTAGTCATGGTCTCAATTGTGTCGTGTATTGTTCTATTAGCCAAGTACTTTTTACCTGACACTAGTGTTAAGTTATTACTTGACTTTTTCCGTTAACAAAAGCCTTATTTTCAACTATAATACGCGCGAAATTTTCGATTAGCATTTACTATGCAAATTTAGCATATAGAAGCCAATCCAAACCTTACATAAAACTTGGTGATTACCCTATGACGATGTTGATTAAAAACCTTCGTGGCGCCCCAGCACTATCTGACTTCAGAGTTAAAAAACTATTAGCTCAATGTGAACAGTTACAACTGCCAGTAAATGATATTTATGCTGAATTTGCCCATTTCACTAAACTTAATGAAGAATTAAGCACAAGTGAAGAGAAAGTTTTACAGCAATTACTTACTTACGGCCCAACAATTGAAGAACATCAACCTGCTGGTTTGTTTTTATTAGTGACTCCTCGTCCAGGCACTATTTCTCCTTGGTCATCAAAATCTACCGATATAGCGCACAATTGTGGTTTAGCTAAAGTGGAGCGTTTAGAGCGTGGTATTGCTTATTACGTGACATTAGAAAATGATGCACAATTAAGCACCAGTCAAGAAGCACAGTTAAACACGCTATTACACGACCGTATGATGGAAAGTATTTTTAATGACTTCGCCCAGGCAAGCACCTTATTCGCAAGCAGTGAACCAGGCGAGCTAACGGCAATTGATATTGAAAGCGGCGGAAAAAATGCGTTAGTTCAAGCCAATATTGAATTAGGTCTCGCCTTAGCAGAAGACGAAGTTAATTATTTATTCGAAAACTTCACCAAATTAGGTCGCAACCCTCACGACATTGAGCTTTATATGTTTGCACAAGCAAACTCTGAGCATTGTCGCCATAAAATTTTCAACGCGGAATGGACTATTGACGGCGTTAAACAAGAAAAATCTTTGTTTAAAATGATCCGTAATACTCATGAAATCAATCCTGATTATGTTCTTAGTGCTTACAAAGATAATGCTGCAGTAATGGTTGGCAATAAGGGGGGTCGTTTCTTCCCTAATCCTGAAACAAATGTTTATGGTTATAACCATGAAGACATTCAAATATTAATGAAGGTTGAAACCCATAACCATCCAACGGCAATTTCACCTTACCCAGGTGCTGCAACAGGCTCCGGTGGTGAGATTCGTGATGAAGGCGCAACCGGTATTGGTTCAAAACCTAAAGCTGGTTTAGTAGGCTTTTCTGTATCTAACTTACGTATTCCTGACTTTGTACAACCTTGGGAAACTGATTTTGGCAAACCAAGCCGTATTGTTACTGCTTTTGATATCATGATGGAAGGCCCATTAGGCGGGGCAGCATTTAACAATGAATTTGGTCGTCCTGCTATTTTAGGTTACTTCCGTACCTATGAAGAAGAAGTTAACTCGTTTAACGGTAAAGAAGTACGTGGTTACCACAAACCAATTATGCTTGCGGGTGGTTTAGGCAACATTCGTGATGAACATGTACAAAAACGTGAAATCATCGTTGGCGCTAACCTTATTGCTTTAGGTGGCCCTGCCATGAACATTGGTTTAGGTGGCGGTGCTGCTTCATCAATGGCATCTGGTCAATCAGCTGAAAGTTTAGATTTTGCTTCTGTTCAACGTGAAAATCCTGAGATGGAACGTCGTTGCCAAGAAGTTATCGATAAATGTTGGCAGCTAGGCGAAGAGAACCCAATAGCTTTCATTCATGATGTTGGCGCGGGCGGTTTATCAAATGCTTTCCCTGAGTTAGTTGCTGATGGCGGCCGTGGTGGTATTTTTGAACTTCGTAACGTACCAAATGACGAGCGTAGCATGGCGCCTCATGAAATCTGGTGTAACGAGTCTCAAGAACGTTATGTTATTGCAGTATCTGACAAAAATTTAGCAACTTTTGAACAAATATGTCAACGTGAACGTGCGCCTTATTCAGTTGTTGGCCGTGCTACAGAAGAAGAACACTTAACCGTTACTGATTCACATTTTAGCGACAATGAAAAATTAAATACGCCAATTGATTTACCTCTTGACGTATTACTAGGTAAAACACCTAAAATATATAAAGACGTTAAAACAGCAACGGCGGCTGGTGATTCATTAGATCTTAGTACAGTGACATTAGCTGATGCTGCTGACAGAATTTTAAGCTTACCAACCGTAGCTGAAAAAACGTTCTTAATTACCATTGGCGATCGCTCGGTAACCGGTATGGTTAATCGTGATCAAATGGTTGGTCCTTGGCAGGTTCCTGTTGCTGACTGTGGTGTCACTGCCTCAGCACTTGATTCATACCACGGCGAAGCAATGTCTTTAGGTGAACGTACTCCCGTTGCTTTACTAAACTTTGGCGCTTCTGCTCGTTTAGCCGTAGCTGAATCACTAACGAATATTGCTGGTACTGATATTGGTGATTTAAACCGTATTAAGCTTTCAGCTAACTGGATGTCTCCAGCAGGTCACCCAGGCGAAGATGCTGGTCTTTATGAAGCAGTTAAAGCGATTGGTGAAGAACTTTGTCCAGCCCTTGGTTTAACTATTCCAGTGGGTAAAGACTCTATGTCGATGAAAACCCAATGGGAAGAAAATGGCGAACAAAAATCTGTAACCTCTCCTCTTTCTTTAGTTATTACTGCTTTTGGTGTTGTTGAAGATATCCGTAAAACAGTTACACCTGAGCTAAGAACTGATAAAGGTGACACTCGCCTTGTTGCTATCGACTTGTCAAAAGGTAAAAAACGTTTAGGTGGTTCATGTTTAGCACAAGTTTATAAACAACTTGGTAGTGAAACTCCTGATGTTGACGATGCAGGAGTCTTAAAAGGTTTCTTCAATGCGATGCAGACACTTGTCCGTCAAGAGAAAGTAATTGCTTATCATGATATTTCTGATGGTGGTTTATTCACTACCGTTACTGAAATGGCTTTTGCTGGTCATACCGGTGTTGATATTGACATCAGCAAGTTATCAAATGGTGCAAACGATGATTTAGCCACTTTATTTAATGAAGAACTTGGTGGTGTAATTCAAATTCGTGAAAGCGATGTTGATGCCATTCACGCTATTTTAGCTCAGCACGGCATTTTAGAGAACTGTACTGATATTGGTCGCCTTAATAACGAAGATACTATTCGCTTTAGCCGTGATGATGAAGTGGTTCTAGAAAACTCTCGTACATATTATCGTACCGTTTGGGCACAAACGACTTACAGAATGCAGTCGCTTCGTGATAACCCAGAATGTGCACAGCAAGAGCATGATGTTAAATTTGATACTGAAGATCCAGGTTTAAACACTGAATTAACCTTTGATATCAACGAAGATATTGTTGCCGATTTAATTGTTAAAGATGCGCAAGCCTCTGTTAACAGTAATGCAAACGACATAACTAACCCACGTGTTGCTATTTTACGTGAGCAAGGTGTTAACTCACATGTTGAAATGGCAGCCGCTTTTGATAGAGCAGGCTTTGTTGCAATCGACGTACATATGTCTGACATTTTATCTGGCCGCGCCGATTTAGCTGACTTTAACGGTTTAGTAGCTTGTGGTGGTTTCTCATACGGTGATGTATTAGGTGCTGGTGAAGGTTGGGCAAAATCAATCTTATTTAATGCTAACGCACGCACTATGTTTAAAACATTCTTTGAGCGTGAAGATACTTTCACCTTAGGTGTTTGTAACGGTTGTCAGATGTTGTCTAACTTAAAAGACATTATCCCAGGCTCAGAACATTGGCCTCACTTTGTACAAAACAAATCAGAGCGTTTTGAAGCACGTTTCTCATTAGTTGAAATTCAAGAGAGTCCTTCAGTGTTGTTTAAAGGCATGGAAGGTTCACGTATGCCTATCGCTGTTTCACACGGTGAAGGTCATGCAGAATTTAGCTCTGATGCTGCTATTGATGCTGCTAACAACTCAGGCACGGTATCAATGCGTTACGTAAATAACTACGGTGACGTTACAGAAACTTACCCAGCTAACCCGAATGGCTCTGTTGATGGTATTACCTCATTAACAACCACTGATGGTCGTGTAACTATTATGATGCCTCATCCTGAGCGTGTATTTAGAACGGTTGCTAACTCTTGGCATCCAGATAGCTGGGGTGAAGATTCACCTTGGGTGCGCATGTTCCGTAACGCGCGTGCTTTCATTGGCTAATCTTTTTGCTATTAAGCCCAAATCATTTGTCAAAAGTACTCACTGACATTCGTCAGCTCCGTGCTTTTTCCTTTGATTTGGACTAACTAGCTGCAAGATAAACAATAAAATATAGCCGGAAATTTCTAATAAGAGATTTCCGGTTTTTTATTGCCTTTTGTTCCTGGCTAAAATATTGTTACCGTAAGCGATTAAGACCAATCGGACTCATAAAATAAAAACAATAAAGGCCATCTAACGTATGCAACAACATGACTGCTCTCCCCTTGATGATTTCATTGAATACCCAGAAGCTGAAATGCTAAGTAGATCGCAAAGTTTCTATGATCTGGTTAAACGCCGTCATTCTATTCGTAGCTTCAGTGATAGAGCAGTCGATAAACAAGTTATTGAGAACTGCTTAAAAGCTGCTGGAACAGCCCCTAGTGGCGCTAACCATCAACCTTGGCACTTTGTTGCGGTTAACTCTATAGAGATTAAAAAACAAATCAGAGAGCAAGCAGAATTTCACGAACGTGGTTTTTATGAGGGCCGTGCAGGTAAAGAATGGCTTGATGCTTTAAAAGACTTAGGTACCGATGCTAATAAACCTTATTTAGAGCATGCACCTTGGTTAATAGCTATTTTTAGTCAAAAAAAGGGCGGCGTATGTGAAGAAGATAAACACACTAATTATTACGTCCATGAATCAGTGGGTATCGCCACTGGAGTATTGATTACCGCACTGCATAATGCCGGTTTAGCTACTTTAACGCATACACCTAAGCCGATGTCTTTTTTAAATAAGGTTTGCCAACGTGGCGATAATGAGCGTGCTTATATGTTAGTCATTGCTGGCTATCCTGCCGATGATGCTACCGTACCTGCTCATGCACAAGTAAAAAAGGACTTGGAAGATATAGCAACTTTTTTATAATGCCTGATAAAATAATCAATTAAGCAAAATCTAACGCAATATCAGTGCAACCTTTTGCGCAACGAATGCCAGTAAGTTCACCTTGCTCTGGCGTATAAAGTTTTAATGGTTGCTTGCAAGTACTACACGGGACTGTTCTTCCTGACATGACTTGCTTAAGCAATTTTCTTTGCTCAAAGAATGACTCTTTACTCGCCTTTTGTAACGCTGCGAACTGTTTAAGATCTATATTCATAACCTTCCAAACTCATATATAATGAAGCCAACAACCTATTTATTTAACTTGAATAAAGTAACTAAACGAAAAGGTAGTGGCTTTGACCTATTTAGAATTGTTGACACTATCCTACAAAGTAAACACCATCAAACTGCCCTTTTAAAGGTGCAGCGCTTGACTCTAACAGCTCTTGATAACTGGTAATATTTTCATAGCTCACTGGCATTTGTGGGTAAGCGGTAATTTCCCAAGGTAAATCGGCATGTGCTTCTGATGGCGTAAAAGACAGTTTTTGATTGTTTTCTAATAATAACTGGCCGAACTTAAGCGCGAGCTCCTGATTGGGAAATAATACTGAGAATTCTATTTCACGCTCACTAAGTAAATCTTCACCACTTTCTTGCATCTGCCAAAGGGTATTGCCAATTTCATCTTCAGGGTAAAGCGCTAAATCACGTGTCATAGTTATTCTCATTTATTTATATTTAATATTATTTAGGATTATTATCCTCATTTGGATATTTTAGCTTTGCTAAGTGAATAAACCTAGTAAAATAAGTGCAAAGCCCACGTTACTCATTTGAAATATGCCCGTAGATCAAAACTGTTCAGACACCCAAGGTCAAAACCCGACTCAAAGCCATAAAAAGTTTGAATGGCATATTAAAATTGACGAACAAGTTAATACTACTGCCATTGCATTATTAGAAAACTATGGTTATGAGCAAAATATTTCTTTGTCAAAGGCGCAGCTAAAACAGGCAATAACTAAAGGCGCATTATGGTTAACGCCTGCTAAAAATAAAAAACAAACACAGCGACTACGCCGCGTTAAGAAGCAGTTAGTAAACGGTGATGAACTGCACTTTTATTTTAATAGTGAAGTGCTCTCATCACCTGTTCCACAAGCATTGTTAATTGCCGATTTAATTGATTACAGTGTCTGGTATAAGCCCTACGGTATGTTGTCACAAGGCTCTAAATGGAGTGACCATTGCACCATCGCTCGTTTCGCTCAGCAAAACTTACCGAACGAACGCCCTGCCTTTATTGTGCATCGATTAGATAGAGCGGCAACTGGCTTAATTATTGTTGCCCATAGTAAAAGCGCAGCAAGGGCGTTGTCTCATATGTTTGAGCATCATCAACTTGAAAAGCATTACCAAATTATTGTCCATGGTGATCACCGCAAAAGAGCCCAACCAGACATTATTGATAGTGACGTTGATGGTAAAAAAGCACTAAGTACTTTTACGTGTTTGGCCTATGATGAAATGACAGACCAATCATTAATTAAGGTTAAAATTGACAGCGGCAGAAAACATCAAATACGACTACATGCTGCAAGTATTGCAATGCCCGTAGTTGGCGATAGATTACATGGAATAGCTGATAAAGATGAACAGCGTAATTTGCAATTGTGCGCAGTAAGCTTACGCTTTGTTTGCCCACTAGCCACCGAAATTTCGCCCGCAAGTGACAAACCACTAATAGAACAACAACGTTTATTTGAATTGCCAGAAACATTAAAGCCCCAATTATGATTGAGGCTTTAACTTTATACGTATAACTAACTTACAAGGGTATAACGACTAAATACAGTAGTTAAAATCACTGTCTTCAAGTAAAGACAAGCTGTCACCAACTAAGTCTTTTGTCTCTATCGCTTTTAATAATTCAAGGCCAACTTCACGTTGCTCTTTAGTAAGCGCGATGTAAGGTAAACGGAAGTTATTTGGAACAGCATCAGTCATGATCATGGCGGTGTTAATGGCAATAGGATTAGGCTCACAAAATAGCCATTTCATTAACCCTTGCAATTTATCATTAAGCTTAGCTGATTCTTCTACATTATCTTTATCCATTAATTGGCGCATAAAACCAGGAATGATATTAGAAGCAACAGAAATAACGCCATGAGAACCGTGCACATGACGTCCTACATAACATTCATCATCGTTACCTGACCAACAAGCAATACCTCGTTTTTCATAATAGGCAATGCGATCGTTACCAGAACATTCTTTCACACCAATAAAGTTTTTATGCGTTGATAAAGGTTCGATAATTTCTGGTGTTAAATCTTGTCCTGTTCTTCCTGGCACGTTATAGATAAAGGCAGGGCCTATATCAAGAACACGTTTAAAGTGCTCGCTAACACCTCTAATTGAAGTACGACCATAGTAAGGATTAATTTGTAGAGCGGCATCCATACCCATAGCAAACCCATTTTCAGTGGCTTTTATTGCTTCGCGGGTATTATTACTGCCAGTATTACCAACAATAATTAATTTATCACCAAAGTTATTTACACAATGAGCAATTAGCATTAAATGCTCTTCCCAGCTAAGTAAATGCCCTTCACCGGTAGTACCGCCAACAATTATGCCGTCTACACCAGCAGAAATTTGTTGTTCTATCAAGAAATCATAAGTTTTTAAACAAACCTCTCCTTTATCTGTGTAAGGAGTTTTTATTGCGGTCATTAAACTTGCTGCTTTTAATCGTTTCATTAACTATCTCTAATTCTTTTATTTAACTTCAATAGGGTAATACCAAACGGATTCGTTTATTGTACAACTTAGAGTGTTAGTAGCGAGCTTATAACAAGTAAAATAATGTAAACATAGTTATTCTATATTTCATTCATTTTGTGATGTTATCAGTTTGCTAATACGCTCCCGAAGGGCGAGTTTAAAAGCTTTATATGCGGCGTTATTAATTTTGACAAAGGAATAACCATTCTCTTCAATCAATGCCTTGCCTAATAAGCCTTTTAATTCTCGCTAAGTGACCAATAAATGAGTCCGATTGGTATAAATCAGTAAATTCTTGTCGAACATTCTAGCAATGACCGGGGTTATCAACAACCCGTCTCATGATATATTCATCATTCGTTAACCTATGCTGGTAATGGAATATCTGATGGTCTAATGATAATACCTTATATGCTTGATAATTATCATCATTATTTAAATCAGCAGCATAGAGTTCTTCATTAATAAGTTCATTCTTAGTAAGTGTAAAATGAATGTCTGCCACGAGTCCCCAATCACCCAACTCAGTGATTTGTTCAATAACATTCCCTTTTTTATCAAGTGTTATAAAGGTAAACTCAAAACTACCATCGCTACTAAGTTGAGCATATTCAACGGTTTCATTGCCATGCTCATCAATATCATTTCGATACCAGCGTCCAAAGAGCAAGGCTCGGGGATAACTAGATTTACTCACTATGTGTTTTCCTAATATTTTGCAATGTGGAACTAAAAGATTAAGTTATTACTTAACCATCTAAAAACCACATTTCTTATCAACAAGTTTGTGACTATTTTAATGTAAAAAGTGGTGTTGTGAAAAGTTATTATATTGTCAAAGTAGATAACACTGTATTTTCTTATTAGACAAGTTTCATTTAGGGAACTCAATAACAAACTGAAATATCCTGAAATTAATCCATTTGACACTTTCATGATCCTCACAGAAAAATTAGATATAAGTTTAACTAAAAAAGGTTTAAATTTATCAGCAATTAAACCATTTAGGAAAATGAACTATGTCGGCCCCAAAAGTACAGTTATTATTAACAGGCAATGAGTTGATGACAGGCGATATTGTTGACAGTAACTCAGCTATGATGGCACAAGTACTGAAAGACATTGGACTTGAGGTCAACCGTAAGGTGACGGTAGCTGATGATTTAGTGCTCCTTGTTAATGAGATAACTTACATGGCTAGTACCAGTGATATATTAATTATCAACGGTGGCTTAGGACCAACGGTGGACGATTTAACCGCACAAGCTTTAGCACTAGCCATTGAAGACGAATTAAGCCAACACCCACAGGCGCTTACTCATTTAACCAACTGGTGTCAACAACGGGGCGCGGAGTTAAATGGCCCTAACTTAAAACAAGCTATATTACCTAAAAGTTGCCAAATAATAGCGAATAAAAATGGTAGTGCTGTTGGTTTTTACGTACGTTATAATCATTGTGATATTTACTGCACACCGGGCGTTCCTCATGAGCTAGAAACAATGCTTATAGAACAAATAGTACCTGCTATCTCTGCAGACTTACCAAGCGATTTGATCACTGACGTTACGCGCTTACAGATTTTTGGCCTTGGCGAATCTAGTTTGCAAAAAATAATTAATGAACAACTCCCCCAATGGCCAACAGCAATTGATTTAGGCTTTCGCGCAGGAATGCCGTTACTTGAAGTTAAACTCACAACAAATACTAAAAAAGGTTTAGCGTTGAAGCCAATATGGCACAACAAACTAGCCGACGTTCTTGGAGATCATTTAATCTCTGAAATTCAAGACAAACCCAAATCGCTTGCAGAACATCTTCTTCATCAATTACAACAACATAATTTAAAGGTCACCACCGCAGAGTCATGTACTGGTGGCTTGATTGCTAGTAAGTTAACCGAGATTAGCGGTTCATCCATGAACTTTGAAGCAGGTTATGTGACCTACAGTAATAAAATGAAAACAGCCATGCTTGATGTCCCCGCGAAGCTGTTTGACCAATATGGTGCTGTGAGTGAGCAGGTGGTTGTTGCTATGGCAAAAGGTTCATTGATAAAATCTACTGCAGATCTTACTATTGCAGTATCAGGTGTCGCAGGTCCAAACGGCGGAACTGAAGAAAAACCGGTAGGTACCGTGTGGCTTGCTTGGGGTAGCATTGATAACATCAAAACTCAATGTTTACTTCTACCTTACAAAAGAGTTAAATTTCAAGAGTTTGTAGCGGCCATTGGCTTAGACTTACTCCGCCGTTATCAACAAAACATAACGTCGATTCCTAACTATATAACAGAGCGCGCCTTTACCGATCAATGAAGTGTCAACAAGGATAGACAAAAAGTTAACAAATTGATGAACTAGAATAATGTATAGCCGGATAGAAGCCTGCTTATCCATTGCTTAGTTTAGTAAAAATTTATATATTAAGACTAATAACAAATAGAAATGATAGATTAATTTCAGGAGCCTATTTTGATAGAGAGAAATTTTATAACCAGTGGTCGAAATACCGTTATTCACAAAGTAAAAAAGTTCGATTTACTTATCATCAATGGTGATAAGTCCGTTGTTATTATTAGCCACCGCGGTATAGGCATATATAAGGGTGAAATACCTGCAAAACGCTCTATTGCTAAGAAAGCTTACCAAGATATTGTGGATATTTCGTCTGCAGAATTATTTGGTGAAGAAAAAACACTTTTGTTTGTTCAGGCACTTGATGGCATTGAATATAAAATAGATTACTCTAAAGAAGGTACTAGCAGCTTCATTAAAATTCATCAAAATCATTATATGTAACAAAGTCCATAAACTACATACTCATAATAATTATATAGTAAAAGAACAGCACCTAACCGTTATTTGGCTCAGCAGTACTTAACGGTTTGGGGGAGCCCGCGCAATGACCAAAGCCAGTTTAATCTGTAATAAAAAAAATAATATAGATTTAGTCTTAGAGCCAATCAAAGGTGGTGACACTATATCCACCTTGAGTATCAAAGAATTAATTGATGCATCAGAATTTGCAAAACTTCGCATTAATAACGGTAATATTAAAAATGCTGTTGCTGAGTTAAATGATGTTTTAAAACCCCTACAAGATAAAAAAGTAGGCAGAACAATTCGCTATCAAGTACTCGAACGGGTTGATGCGAAAATTAGCATCACTATAGAATCAGATGAGATGGGGGCTACCGCTGAAATTACTAGCGCTCAAGGTGGTAAACATCTTTCTGCAAAAGCGATATTAAACGCCGCACAAGAGGCAGGTGTAAAAAAAGGCTTTAGTAAAGAGCATTTAATTCAACTTGCACAACTTGCTGCAAAACAAATTCCCAATAGCCAGGTTGATATGCAAATTGCTACTGGGAAAATAGCGGTTAATGGCAAAGATGCTCTAATACAGCCTTTAGTTGAAAGTGCCCAAGCAAGGATTTTAAAGCCAAAAAAACGTGAAGATGGTAGTGTCGACATGCGAGATTTAGGCGATATTATCTGTGTAAATATAGGCGATGCTATTGCAAAAAAAGTGCCTTTAACTCAAGGGAAGCAAGGCTATACTGTAACTGCTACCCCACTGTCGCCAGAGCCTGGTAATGATGTTGAACTCGTCGCTGGCGAAGGAACAAACATAAGTCCGCAAAATACTAATATTCTGGTTTCTGAAAAAGTAGGCTTACCTAAACTCATTAATAATGGTATGGAAGTTGATGAAGTTTATAAGATTAAAAATGTCACTGTTGCCACGGGTAATATCAACTTTACCGGTAGTGTTATTATTGATGGTGATGTTACTGAAGGTATGAAAGTAACTGCTTCAGGTGATATTACGGTAGGTGGTTTTGTTGAGTCAGCAACGCTTGAAGCGGGTGGCGACATCACTATCTCTGGTGGGATTATTGGCCGAAAACATGATGTTGAAAAAAAACATATAACTAACATTACCATGAGTGTCAATATCAGTGCAAAAGGCAGTATTTATGCAAAGTATGGTCAATATGCCCAAATTACTTGTTACCAAGATGTTCGTATTGAAAATCAATTATTGCACAGCATTTTAGATATAAGTGGCCGGTTATGGATAGGAAAAGATGAGCAAGCTAACGGAAAACTAATTGGTGGCTACACCAAAGTAGGTACTTCGGTTCATGCTGGTATAATTGGCGCAACGGCGGGTAGTAATACCATTATCAATTTTGAGCATAAAATACTCAAGTTTAAAGATGAAATTCACCAATCAGAAGAACGGCTTAAAATTGAGTCTGATAAAACAAACGAATTGAAAGCAGCAATCAATAAATTAAAGAAATTACCAAAAGAAAAAGCTAGGCCAGAATTAGTAGCTAAAATTATACCTACCTATCAATATCATGCTAATCAAATGGGTGAAATACTCAACGAAAAGCTAATCCACGAAGAAAACCTCCAAGAATACATGGCCAGTATTTACCTTGAAGCAACGGAGAAGCTTTATCATGGCGTAGAGTTAATTGTTGGCGACTATAATGACAGATCTCGTCGTGAATATGGTCCAAGCAAAATGAGATATCGAGAGCGAAAAATACTGATTGATCCAATAGTGAATACATAATGGCTATGGCTAACAAATCTGTACTTAAATCCAGTTTCTTTGCGCTAGCACTTATACCGTTCAGCCAGCAAGCATACGCTCAACAATGCTCTATCAACCTTAATTATGGGGTCATCATTGACCCTAAACATATCCGGATTGTCGATAAAGCGAAAACCCAAGTACAAATAAATAATGCCACACAACTGTTCATTAAAGGTAGAGAGATCGCCTTATCTAGTGAGCAACAGCAATTGCTGACTAGCTTTAGTGTTGGCATTCGTCAACAAGTACCTGAAATTGTATCTATTGCTATTGAAGGCGTTGATATCGGCTTAAAAGCAGTAAACGAAGTAGTTGCCGGCTTAACAGGTGAAAATAGCGCTTCACAACAAAAAGTACAGGCCAAATTTGAAGAACTAAAATGGCGAATTCGAGCGCGATTTAATCAAAGTGCTAATAATTATTATATAGCCCCACAAGATTTAAATAACTTGGATGAAATGTTTACTGGGGAGTTTGAACAAGAAATTGAAGCAATGATTTCAACATCTATCGGTACAATATTAGAAGCGGTTGGCCAATCAATTTTAGCTAATGATAATAGCAATGAATTCGATGGTGAAACACGTATAACCACTTTTGATAAACGCTTAACAACACTCAGTAAAGGTTTGGAGTTAGAAGTCGCAGAAAGAGCTAAAGCATTAGATAAAAAAGCAGAAAACTTTTGTCAACAACTGACTTACCTAGATCAACTAGAAACAAAACTTCACCAAGCCATACCAGCATTAAAAGAGTATAACCTAATCGAATCATCGAACTAGCTCGATATATTTATCCCCTCACATCGACACAATTTAACTCATAACAACCTTTATAAGTAAGGATTCCCTTACACAGGTTGTTTTATTTTATAGCGACTATAACTTCTCAAATAGTGCACTTCTGATTTATCAAATCTTAGCAGCAAAAAGCCCAAGATACTTAGTAAGGTACATTGGGCTTTTATAATCAGTTGATTAGCGAATATTACATGTTCGGGTAGTTTGGACCACCAGTGCCCTCAGGTGTAACCCAAGTAATATTTTGACTTGGATCTTTAATATCACATGTTTTACAGTGAATACAGTTTTGAGCATTGATGACAAACTTGTCGCCGTCTTCAGTTTTTTCAACCTCATACACACCAGCAGGACAGTAAAGCTGTGCAGGTTCATTGTATTTAGTTAAATTAACTCTGATAGGAATATCTGCATCTTTAAGTTTTAAATGACAAGGCTGCTCTTCTTCATGGTTAGTATTTGACAAAAAAACTGAAGAGAGTTTATCAAAGCTTAATTTATTATCTGGCTTACTATAATTAATAACTGGCATATCGGCAGCCGGCTTTAATTGAGCATAATCTACACTATCATCTTTAAAATTAAACGGTAATTTACCAGCAAAAAAGTTTTGGTCTAACGTATTGTACGCGCCGCCCAACATGGTACCAAACTTATGCATAGCTGGACCGAAGTTACGGGTATTGTATAACTCTTCATATAACCAAGAGTCTTTATATAGCTGCGTAAATTGAGTTAAATCTTGCTTACCTTCTCCTGCGATAGCTTCTCCAACAATCAATGCTTGAGCAATAGCTTCAGCGGCAATCATGCCAGACTTCATCGCTGTGTGATTACCTTTAATTTTCGCAAAGTTAATAGTACCAGCATCACAACCTACTAATAATGCACCTGGCATCGTCATTTTAGGTAAAGAATTAAAACCGCCTTTGGCCATAGCTCGAGCGCCATAGGAAACACGTTTACCACCTTCAAGGTACTGACTAATCTTAGGATGATGTTTGTAACGTTGAAATTCATCAAAAGGACTTAAGTGTGGGTTGCTATAATTTAGGTCGATGATTAAACCAACAAAAACTTGGTTGTTTTCGGCATGATATAGGTAACCACCACCATTAGTCTTTTTATCTAATGGCCAACCGGCTGTATGTACAACAAGTCCTGGCTGATGTTTTGCTGGGTCAATATCCCAAATTTCTTTAAAACCTAAACCATAATGTTGTGGAGAACTTTGCTCATCAAGGTTGAATTTTTCGATTAACTCTTTACCCAAATGACCTCGACAGCCTTCGGCAAAAACCGTGTATTTAGCGCGTAATTCCATACCCGGCATGAACGAATCTTTTTCTTTGCCTTCAGTATCTAAACCCATGTCGCCAGTGATAACACCACCGACACTACCATCGTCATTATAAATAACACTTTGTGCCGGGAAACCAGGGAAAATTTCAACACCTAGCTGTTCAGCTTGTTCAGCTAACCAACGACAAACATTGCCCATACTAACAATGTAATTTCCGTCATTGTGCATAGTTTTAGGCACAGAAAAATTAGGTAATTTGATACCTGAATTTTCATTATTCAATAGATAAATATCATCGCCGGTAACTTTAGTCGTTAATGGCGCATTTCGTTCTTGCCAATCCGGAAATAGTTCATTCAAAGATCTTGGTTCAAACACAGCACCCGAAAGAATGTGGGCTCCAACTTCAGATCCCTTTTCAACAACACAAACCATTAATTCTTGCTGTTTTTCTTGTGCTAATTGCATTAATCGACAAGCAGTTGATAGACCTGCGGGCCCTGCTCCAACAATGACTACGTCAAATTCCATCGATTCGCGTTCCATAAGATCTCCCAGTGTGATTATATTTATATTTTAATTTATATCTTAAAAGTCTATACTAAATTTCAAACGTGCGTTTGATATTCAAACAAGTGTTTGATAGTATCCTACAACAGATGTCCAAGCAAGACACTGTTAAAGCATTTCGTTAGATTGTATCTTAGTTTAAAAGTTTTAACCAAGTTTACGTTGACGTTGACGTAAAGCAAGAGTATCTTTTAACTATTATTTATTTTTAAATTAACAACCCTTTTCAGAGGCTACGATGAAAGTATTAGTTCCGATAAAACGTGTTATTGACTATAACGTCAAAGTTCGGGTAAAACCCGATCAATCAAATGTAGATCTTGCCAATACAAAAATGGCTATAAACCCCTTTTGTGAAATTGCCGTTGAAGAAGCTGTTCGTTTAAAAGAAGCGGGTATAGCAACAGAAGTAATTGCAATTTCTGTCGGTAATAAATCTTGTCAAGAGCAGTTGCGTACTGCATTAGCTTTAGGTGCAGATCGCGCCATACAAATTGACACTGATGAAAGCTTAGACGCACTAAATATTGCTAAATTATTACAAAAAGTTGTTGAAGAAGAACAACCGCAACTTGTAATTTTAGGTAAGCAATCTATTGATAGTGATAATAACCAAACAGGTCAAATGCTTGCTGCTTTAACAGGTATGCCACAAGGCACATTTGCTTCAGTTGTAAAAGTTGAAGGCGAAAAAGTTAATGTTACCCGTGAAGTAGATGGCGGTTTACAAACTGTTGCGCTTAACTTACCTGCTATTGTGACCACAGATTTACGTTTAAATGAACCTCGTTACGCTTCATTACCTAATATTATGAAAGCTAAACGTAAACCATTAGCAGTGAAACCTGCAGCAGATTTTGGCATTGATTTAACAGCTCGTACTAAATTATTAAAAGTTACTCCTCCTGCACAGCGTCAAGCAGGTATTGTAGTAGAAAGCATTGATGAATTAGTTGAAAAATTAAAAAATGAAGCCAAGGTGATCTCATGAGTATTTTAGTAATTGCTGAACACGATAACAGCTCGTTAAAAGCTGAAACTCTAAAAACAGTTGGCACAGCACAAAAAATTGGTGGTGATATAACATTACTAGTTGCTGGTTTTAATTGCCAAAATGTTGTTGAAGCTGCCTCAAAAGTAAATGGCGTAAGCAAAGTTTTAGTTTGTGACAATGCCGCTTATGAACATCAACTTGCTGAAAATGTTAGTTTGTTAGTTACTGAGTTAGCCGCTGACTATGAACATATTTTAGCAACAGCGCTAACTACCGGCAAAAATTTTATGCCTAGAGTTGCTGCTTTGTTAGATGTGTCTCAAATTTCTGACATTATTGACGTTGAGAGTAGTGATACTTTTGTTCGTCCTATTTATGCAGGTAACGCTATTGCAACAGTACAAAGCTTAGATAACAAAAAGGTTATCACTGTTCGTACTACTGGCTTTGATGCCGTTGCGACAGATGGTACAGCTGAAGTAGTTAACCTTGACACGGTAACTGATGCTGGTATTTCAAGCCATGTAAGCGACGAATTAACCGTATCTGAGCGACCTGACTTAGGCGCAGCAGGCGTTATTATTTCTGGTGGTCGTGGTATGCAAAATGGCGATAACTTTAAATTACTTGACGGTATTGCCGACAAACTAGGCGCAGCTATTGGCGCATCACGCGCTGCTGTTGATGCAGGTTTTGTTCCGAATGATATGCAAGTTGGCCAAACAGGTAAAATTGTTGCTCCAGACTTATATATTGCGGTAGGTATTAGTGGTGCTATTCAGCATTTAGCGGGTATGAAAGATTCAAAGGTTATTGTTGCTATCAATAAAGATCCTGAAGCACCAATCTTTCAAGTCGCTGATTATGGTATTGTTGCTGACTTATTTGATGCGTTACCAGAGTTAGAGAGCAAGTTATAATTCAATCATTAGTCATTACTTTCAAGCAGTCCTTTAAACAGTACTAAGCACAAAGTAATATTGATATAATAAAACCACGCTTATGAAAATAAGACGTGGTTTTATTTTATCTAAAATTTGTGAAGCGGGTTTAGTTAATAGCAAAAGTTAAGAGTATTGAGTGATTTATGAAAAATAATTTATCGAGTTTAAGTGATTTAGCTGCTGCATTTGGTAAAGCGCCAATTGAGCAGGATAAACCTACACCCGCGAGTGATGACTCATTAGTCTACTCAACAGGATCAGGCCGCATCAACCAACAAAAAGAAAAGAGCATTACGCCAAGTGATGGTTTTGCCAGAGTAAGGCGCGAAACTAAGGGCCGAAAAGGTAAAGGCGTTATTGTTATTAGTGGCTTAGGCTTAGATAATAAAGCATTAAAAGAGTTAGCAAAGAAACTTAAAAAAACTTGCGGTAGCGGTGGCTCCGTCGTTGATGAAACCATTGAAGTTCAAGGCGACAAACGCGACGTTATACAGCAAGTACTCGAAAAGGCCGGATTTAAAGTTAAATTTACCGGCGGTTAACGCTTTCCTTAACGTAAGCTATATCAATAGATGTCTGAATAAAGGTGTTAGATCTGATAGCTTTTTCTGCCAGATAAAGCATGTGAAAGTGTATTGCCATCTACATATTCTAATTCCCCCCCAACAGGGACTCCGTGGGCAATTCTAGAGATATTCACTTGATGTTGCTGAGCCAACTCAGCAATAAAGTGTGCTGTTGCCTCCCCTTCCACCGTCGGATTAGTTGCCAAAATAACTTCACTAAACTGACCTGTAGCAAATTGCTTCGCTAATATATCTAAGCCTAAATCATCTGGTCCTATGCCATCAATAGGAGATAAATGCCCCATCAAGACAAAATACTTCCCAAAGAACTCACCTGTTTGTTCAATAGCAATAACGTCACCCGGCGTTTCTACAATACACAAAGTAGTTGAAAGTTGTCGCTTTGGGCTTTGGCATATTTCACATAGTGCTTCTTCAGTAAAGTTTCGACACTGCTGACAATGACCAATATCAGTCATGGCTTTCGCTAAGGTATTGGCAAGCTTACTACCACCACGACGATTACGTTCAAGTAACTGAAATGCCATGCGCTGCGCTGATTTTGCGCCAACGCCAGGTAAACATTTTAATGAATCAATTAACTCTTGAACCAGTGGACTAAATTTCATAACTAACCATTTAATTTTATATTGTAATACGTGAATCTGAAAACTTATTCGCAAACACAAACAAAAATTAATGATTCACCACTATTTAATGGCTAATTTTAATCAACTTAACCGGTAAATAGTAGTGACTTCTTGAAATATATACACATCATTCGTGACTAGCTAAACTTAACTAGTCCAGTCTTTAGCACCATGAATCCATTTGCTATAACACCAGTAACTATTGCTCATATTTATTTTGGTAAGTAAAAGTCGCTTTTTGGCGAATGTTATCAAGTGAAGTTCCCAACAGTACTTCAAATTCCCCCACTTCAGCCAACCAGTCATTGGTGTGAACATCCCAAAAAGATAAGTCACGTTTATTTAAGGAAATACTAACTCGCTTACTTTCTCCTGGCGCTAAATAAACTTTGGCAAACCCTTTTAACTCTTTTATCGGTCTTGAGACACTAGCCTTTTTATCGTGTAGGTATAACTGCACCACCTCAGCACCAGCGACAACACCAGTATTCTTAACCTCCACAGTCACAGTAATACTTTCATCAGCCACTATCGTTGATGCTGATAAGTTAACGTTAGTTAACCTAAACTGGGTATATGAAAGACCATGACCAAAGGTAAAGGTTGGTTTGATCTGTTGTTGTTCAAACCAGCGATATCCAATAAAGACTCCTTCACTATATAAACTTTCTTTAGCATTATAATCATTAAGCGCAATGGGTGCGGTGTCTTCCAAATGAGCTGGTAAGGTAATCGGCATTTTACCACTCGGGTTAACATCACCTGTTAAGATATCAGCAAACGCATGGCCCGCTTCCATCCCGCCATACCAACCCCAAACAATCGCGTTGGCTTGTTTTGCCCAAGGCATTTCAACGGCTGAGCCAGCGACAAGGAATATGACTGTTTTTTTATTGGCTGCAATCAACTTACTAATAATTTCATCTTGCGAGTTAGGTAGCTTCATATCCACGCGATCAATTGACTCTCTGTCGTCACCGTGACTCAAGCCACCAAAATAGATCACAACATCGGCAGCTTTAGCAGCAGCAATATACTCGGCCTCACTACTGAATAATTCACCTGGCGCATTCCAACCTAAAGTAAAATGTTCACTACCATCATATTCAATTTCAAACGAGTAGCTTTCACCCGCCGTTAACTCTATATCATGCGACAACTCGGTAACTTTACTTTCATTAGTCGATGATGTTGATGATGTTGAATCAGTATCATCAACTTGATGAGTAATGACAATTTGGTCATTTATTTTTAATTGAAAATCACCTAATGTTTCAACGTTCAATTGATGTGAACCTGTAGTTAAAGGTTTGATTGTTGCCGTCATCGTAATGAACTGAGTATTGGCTGAATTTTTGGCCGTAAAGTTAGAATCAACTATCCAAGATTGCTCCTGTAAATTCACCCTTGCTGATTCATTAAAGTAAGCTATATTCCAGGCTGGCGTTCCAGTCCAGTGACGACTCACAACATAATCACTGGCAATTGCAGACAGTTCACTACTACGTGCTCGCATCACGGTAATATTTACATTTTCACCAAACTTTGCTTTTAAACCTTCTAGTGGCGTGATTTCATACAAAGATTTAACTTCTGATGAACCGCCACCCGTGCCGTGTTTTTTATCTGCATTAGGACCAAGCACTAAAATATTTTTGACTTGTTTTTTATCTAACGGTAATACCGTTTTAGAGCCGACAACTTCATTTTTTAATAACACCACACCTTCGGTAGCAATCTTACGCGCCGCAGCTTGATGCACTATAGTATTCCTTGCCCCAAGAGAACGGTTATCGTCATACATACCTATAGTATGTTGCACTCTTAAAATACGTCTAGCCTTTTCATCTGCCACTGATTCAGGAATTTTTCCTGCTTGGATCATTGCTAAAAAAGGCTTCGCCAAAAAGTAATCTTGATAATCAGCAACATCTGTACCCATTTCTAAATCTAAACCGTTAATAGCAGCATCATAGGTATTAATATCAACATGCCAATCGGTAAGTAATACCCCTTGATATCCCCATTCTCCTTTTAAAATATCCATCACCAAATGCTTACTCTGATTAGCATTAGTGCCATAGTATTGATTATATGATCCCATCATGCCAAGCACGCCGCCCTCTTTAACCGCGGCTTCAAAGGCAGGTAAATACACTTCTCTTAAGGTACGCTCATCTGGTTTAGCATTGACGCCGATTCTATTTAACTCCTGCGTGTTTAACGCATAATGTTTAACAGTAGCGGCCACATCATTTGCTTGAATAGCTTTAATCTGAGGTACTACCAACTTTGCCGCTAAGATTGGATCTTCCCCCATATACTCAAAATTTCTGCCATATAAAGGCAAACGCGCTAAATTAACGCCAGGTCCTAGAATAAAATCTTTTTTTCTGTCGCGTGCTTCAGCGCCCAAGACTTGACCGTGTAAGCGAGCCATTTCAACATCCCAACTGGCCGCAACAGAGGTAAGGTGAGGCAAATAAGTAGCATGATCATCTGTCCAACCTGCCGATGCCCAAGTATGACGTTCAATTTGATGACGCACCCCATGAGGACCATCAGACAACCACATTTCAGGAATGCCGACACGCTCAATTGCGTTAACGTGGAATTTACCACTGGCATGCGCCAAAGATACTTTTTCTGGCAGCGTCATTTTTGACAGGAGCGTTTCCACATCTTGCTCTACTGTCACTAAACGATCCTCCGGCGCTGCAACATCCTGCTTTGTAATTAAGGTTTTATTGTCATTAACACACGCAGTAAGGCCAGCACTAAGCGTGAGTATTACAGAAACCAACAGGGTATTTTTTAACTTGTTTTTCAGCTTTTTTGTCATAAATGTATTGTTCATTACCTAACCTTTTCAACTTGTTAATTTTGGGCACACAATTAAATGTAAGCGCCTCTGTTTTGTTATTACCGGAATATCTGTAGAGTTTTCAGTAAGAAATTTAATTACCTTATTAGGGTCAGCTTTTGAAATACGTCAGCGGTGATATAACCTAAATTTTTACTACCATTTACTGCTTTGATATCTATTGAACCGATAAAATGTTCCCGTTCTTTACTGCCATCGTTATCACAGTAAGCCAGCATGAAACCCAATTTTTTACCCTCAAATAATGTCACTGCCACTGGGTTTTTAATCGCCATAGTAAAACTATCGTCATAAACTCGCACAGCCACTTCCCAAATAACTTTATTTGGTGCACTTTCGTTACGTCGCCACACACTGGTAATATGATCATTTAATAACACAAAGTTATCTGAGCCATCGGCGTTCTTCTCGCCAATATCTACAGCCTGATTATCAAGCGCTATATGGTATGCAAAGGCATTAAAATTAAACTGATGATTTCCGCCGGAAGCATCTTCATCTAGAAAAATTTCTAAGCAATCATCATCCCAATATAAATGTCGTGGGTCGGCATGTTGATCGAATAAAATATCATCGGTGATTTCTACCAGTAAATATAATTGCTTTTCATCCCACATAATTTTAAATTGCCCAGAAAAATCCTCAGCACTGGGTTGCATGCCCAGAATAAGCTTATCTATTGGCTGCCATTTAGCTAGCTGCCAACTGGCCTCATCAGCTAATCCATCAATCAGCATTTTTTCTGATGATTTGAGCGCTTCAAGGGCAGACACATTAAGTGAGATTGCCACTAATATTGCGGTGATAAACTTCAACGGTGTAAAACAACTAACATATTTTTGCATTATTCTTTTTCCTAGTGATTTGCTTGGTGAGCTTATTAATTTCATCAGAAACCAATACAAAAGGTCGTTCTATGTTGATAGTGCTAACGTCTAGTTCACTTAACAAGGGTGGTTCCATTGCCTCAAATTGGCTATCAAGAAGATCGGATGAAAAGAAATGATTTTTACGCTGAGAAATTCGGTTCGCAATAACATTCTTATTAGCAATCAGATAGAAGAAATGGCAATAAAAAGGCAAGTCTCTAAATAAGTTTCGGTGGACCGATTTTAACCCTGAGTAAGCAAGCGCAATCGACTGACCTTGCTGTGAAAGCAAAACTAAGTGATCAGTGATACTTGATAACCAAGGAGATCTCATTTCATCTGTTAAAGGTTTATTTGCTGCCATATGCTTTTTAGCTTCAGCGCTGTGAAAGTCATCTGCATCAATAAAAACCAATGAAAATTCATCGGAGATTTGTTTGGCTAAGCTTGACTTACCCGTGCCGCTAACGCCCATAACAATAAACAAATACGGCAACGGCTGTGAGGACTTTGTCATTTAACGTCATCCTCATTGGTCATGGGAACCCTCACTTGTAACTGATAATGTTGTCCTGCCTGTAAGCCAGTTAATATATTGCCAACGATGACTTGCTTATCGAGTAATACTTCCATGATGCTAATATCGCTGGTTTGCTCAATATCAAAATTTACCATTGCTCCCCTAAACAACCGCTGACCAGATAAATTTGGCAAGGTTACTGGCATTTTCGGCGCTAGGTGTAAACCGCGAGCACAGCCCTTTAAGCCACACAACTCCTCCACTAAACAACGATATAACCAAGATGTGGTACCGGTATTAAATAAATGACTCGAACGACCTGCTTTTTTCGGAAACTGGTGATAAGCCCCGCGATAATAGTTAGGTACATAGATAGGTAACTGCCCGGTTACTTCAGCATTATCAAGGGATGGCAACATTTTACTGAGCATTTCAAACGCTAAATTATTGTGCCCGGCTTGATAAAGCGCGTAAATATAAAATATTGCCGCGTGATTATAAACGGAGCCATTTTCAGACACCCCTGGATGTTTTTGCGTAATACGACCAATATCTTCCACCATACTGGTATAACTTGGCGCCAGCATCATTACTCCTTGCGGTGAAATTAACTGCTTAGCGATAGCCGTAATCATCTCGACTTGCTGAAACTCATTTGAGGCCCCGCTGAGCATGGCCCAACTTTGAGGGTTAAGAAATATTTTTCCTTCAACATCCTCATCAGTACCAAAAACACGGCCATCATCGGTAATACCACGAGCGAACCATTGACCATGCCATAAGTGCTTATTTACTGAGCTATTAATGGCTTTGGCTGCAAAACGATATTCATTATATTTTTGTCGGCTAATGGAAATGTCGTATTCTTCACAAAGTTCGCACCAAGTTTTTAGTGCATAGGCTGTTGCTAAAGATAACCAAGTAGAAACGCCCTTGCCTTTATAACCAACCATATTCATTGGATCGCACCAATCACCTTGCTCAATAAAACTTAAACCTCGATGATCGGTAGCATTAATCAGGTAATCCAATGCTAACTCGACATGACGAGCAAAAGATTGTATCTCTGCTGAATCAGCAAAAGTAATCATTTCACTGAGTAAGCTGACATCAGCCGTTTCGTTTAAATAAACTGACAGGCATATAGGCAACCAAACACCATGGTCCGCATGCGGTACTTGATTAATATATTTAAGCTTCGCATCTGCGTGTAACAACACCCCCTCTGGCATAGCACCATTAATGGTTTGTTGGGAAACCGCTAAGATATAAGCTTGACGAGTTCGCTCTGGATTAATAAAAGCCATGCCCATATTATCTTGGATATAGTTTCTCGTTTGAGGGTCCGTGCTTAATCGGTTAACCTCACCATGATAAAACATCTGTCTTGGTAACCAGTGATTAAAAAAATCATCAAAGCCGTCATTACCACTGTTAATGGTTAAACACGCTTTTCCTTGGGCAATGTAATCTCGATAGGATCTTTCCGCTTTATTTCGTTGCTGATGACCCAGATACTTTTCTTTAATATCAGCTATTTCTAACTCATTTTTTGCGGGTCCAAAGAGAAATTGATAGTTTTTCTGTTCACTAGGTAATAACGTCTGTTGAAACTGCATAACAGCAACTGGGGTTTCATAACGCGCTTCAACATTTTCTAATAGCGCAGCCTGTAATGCACTCGGTTGATGTAACCCACCTTCTCCTTCAAAGTCTTTTTGATTGGCATGCCACGCCGTAGGAATGGTATCACTCAAAAAAAAGGTTTTATCTTTTAACTGCTTATTAGTAAAGTAATCCGCCACTTTTTGATAGGGCGTAACAGACTCAGCAACAATGGCATTTAACGCTTCGTTATAACAAGCCGATTGATTCATCTATGACATATAACCAATAGAGAAATAAGGATAGAGACTAATATTTCTAACGGTATCCGTTAAATTGGTTACCGAAAAAAACCAGCATTCAACTAAATCATCCTCTGTTAAATTAACTTTAATGGTTATCTTCAAACCATGGTGTTCAATTGACCAAATAATATCACTATTGCCTAACTCGAAAGAAAACTTATCAAGTTGAACGCGCATCGGCTCGTAAGGCAGTGAAATGATCTCACCACTGTCTTCATCCTTAAGGTAAAAAAATCGCCCTGGGTGATGACTGAAATAACTATGCTCTGGTTGAATAAAGCTTTTAGCTTCCATGTTCGGCGCGTAAGAGTATTTAGCAGGCTCTGGCTGCATAAACTGTGAATTGACATAACCCCGACAATTCACTTGCATAACCATGGCGCGGTTCCATAAAAACCCGGTTGCATTAGGTAACGTCGTTGGACTGGTAAGCTTTATATTGCTCAAGCCATCAACTGCAGTATCAATACTGAATAAAGGTAATTTAGACATTAACAGCTCCTGTTATAGCTGGCTGACCATCATCAGTATTAGATTTGTCTTGTTGAGCTAATAATTCCTGCTGAATTTTTTCTAATTGTTGATCACCTAACGGATAAAAGTAGATTAACGGTACGGCAATAGCAGCAAAAATTGCAGGGATCAAAGTCATCAACAACACAATTCCCTCTTGGGAGACACCCGTTTGTACTTGATTAGCCACATACCCCATAGAGGCGAGTAACCAACCAATCATAGCCCCAGCCAAGGCACCGCCAAGCTTTTGAGAAAATGCTGCCGCTGAAAAAATCATCGCGGTTGCCCGTCTTCCTGTTCGCCACTGCGAGTAATCCGCCGTATCGGCATACATAGAAAAAACTAACGGTGACTTTGGTCCCAATGCTAAACCAATCATTATTTGTAAAACGTACATCAAGGTAATACTGTCGTTTGGTACAAAATAGAAAATGATCGAAAGTAGCGCAACAATAGTCATCAACAAGCGACGTTTATCAACAAACTTGGTTAATAGGGGCGTGGATGCTGCACCAATGGCTAACGCAATCATATAAGCCATGGCAAAGCTGCCAATTAAGTCAGGACGTTCAACGTAATATTTAAAATAAAAAGTGCCCGTGCTACCTCTTAATGAAATGGTCATCATGATAATAAGGGCTAAAACAAACAAGACTTTCCAAGGTTTATTCTGCGTTAAGTCTTTTAAATCCTGCAATACCGGTGTTTTTTGCTCTGCCGGCGGGGAAACACGCTCAGTAGTGGATAAGAAGGTAATTACAAAAAGTACCGCTGCAATTAAACCATAAACCAACATAGTATACTGCCAACCTAAGGCTTCATTGCCCTGCCCCAAATAATTGACCAATTCAGGCGTCATATAAGCAACGAGACTTCCTCCTGAAAACGCACCAATAAAACGAAAGCTTGTTAACGTAGTTCTTTGTTGGCTATCAGGGGTGATAACCCCCAATAAAGCGCCATAGGGCACATTAATGAAGGTGTAAGCCAACATCATAAAGATGTAAGTGCCGTAAGCCCAAATTAACTTATTACCATCACTGACATCGGGTACGGTGAAAGTAAGTACGCCTGCGGCCACCATAGGGATAATTCCCCAAAGTAAATAGGGTCTGAATTTACCAAATTTTGTTTTAGTGCGATCAGCTATTGCGCCCATCAGTGGATCAGAGAAAGCATCTATAAGCCGGGTAACCAGCATCATAGTACCGACAGCAGCCGGAGAAAGGCCAAATACATCGGTATAAAAGATAAACAGGAATACATCAAAGACCCGCCAATAAAAATTTGAGGCGATATCACCACAGGCGTAACCCATTTTCTCGCCTAAGTTAAGTTGATGCTGTTTTATTTTTTTTATCATTATAGGTTCGCTGTTATTGAAAAAATTCACATTGATTCTTTAAGGCACAAAAAACGTATTACATTTATTTTTTAACCATTTCACAATTAAATGTAAGCGCTTACAAATATACTGTTATTTATAATTTTTTCAATGTGAATTTTGTCTAAAGATAAAAAGTAATGAATAAAGATTTGTTTAGTAACAGTTTTAATATAAAAAAATTAAAAATGCGATTGTATGTAAAACCTTCGTTTAGTGTATAAACTTTAATTTAAATTGAAATATTTATTGACCAATTTTTATTATTAATTTACCTTTATGTAAGCGCTTACATTTTACTTTAATTTGTAACTTGTTAAAAAATACTGGTTTGTTTTATTTTTTTGTATCATTATGTAAGCGCTTACACCAACACATAATTATAATATAATATGGTCCACTCGACTGGGGATGTAACATGAGTAAGAAAATATTCACTAAGACAAGAATAGCGACAAGTTTATCACTGATACTTGGAGTAACAGCACTGCCAGCAATATCAGCAGAAGAAGCAAGCTTGAAAGACAGTGATGAAATTGAAATCATTGCCGTAACTGGCATGCTTTCAAGTATTAAAGAATCGACAAGAATTAAGCGTGATGCTTCTGGTGTCGTTGATGCTATCTCAGCTGAGGATATTGGTAAATTTCCTGATACCAATTTAGCAGAATCTTTACAACGCATTACGGGTGTATCAATTGATCGTACTAATGGTGAAGGTAGTAAAGTAACCGTACGTGGTTTTGGTCCCGACTTTAATATGGTTACCCTCAATGGCCGTACAATGCCAGCATCTGGCTTACCTGCTGGTGGTGGTGTCGCAAATTCACGAGCCTTTGAATTCTCAAATTTAGCATCTGATGCTGTTAAATCTGTTTCTGTCTATAAAACAGGTAAAGCCAACATAGCTACTGGTGGTATTGGCGCAGTTATTGACATAGTAACAGGCAAACCCTTAGATAACCCGGGCATGCATGTTAGTGTTGGTGCAAAAGCACTCATGGATACAAGTAACCGTGTAGGTGATGATGTTACACCTGAGTTATCCGGTTTATTCAGCTGGACTGATGATGATGAGATGTTTGGCGCCTCATTAACAGTTAATACACAAGAACGACATAGTTCTACCTCTGGTGCATTTGTTAATCAATGGCGAACCGGTGCCTTCGATGGCACAATCCCACAAGCAGCTGATGATATTCAATTAAACAATGCACCTGATATTGGTCAACTTTATTCAATGCCATCAGATTTACGCTACTTTATTACCGACCAAGAACGTGAGCGTACTAATGCTCAACTTACCTTACAGTTCAGACCTGTCGAATCTTTAACTGCAACGCTTGATTACACCTATTCAAAACAGGATACTTTTCAGGCACGCGCTGAACAATCTATTTGGATGGACACCTACAAATCTAGTTTAGGTTTTGACGATGAAACGACAGCCACTCCAATCGATTATAATGAAGATCGTGGTGATCAACCCCCACGTGATTTAGGTTTAGCGCAACAAGAGCTAAACCAAGTAAATGAAAATGATTCAATTGGTTTAAACATTAGTTACGACGTTAATGACTATTTTAACATCACTTTTGATGGTCATAGCTCAACAGCTGATAGCTCTCCTGATGCAGAATATGGTAGTTGGGTTAATGCAGGGTTAGGTGCAAACATTTCTGCTGGTCAAGGTGTTGATTTTAGTAATGACTACCCTACTATGCGAGTCGATTTTGACGATTGTGACCCAAGAAGAGGTTTAAATTGTAACGGCATACTTGATCAAGATGATGTGGGTACATCAATTCTTGATATGAACTATGCATCTCAAAAAACCGATATTAATGAATTTCGCCTGATTGGTGCTTATGAGTTCGAGGAAGGCAGTATCGAATTTGGTATTGAGTCTCGTTCTATGGAGAGTCATTCTGTACAAAGCTTAACACGGCACACTATGGGTAACTGGGGTGTTGAAAACCCTGGCGAGTTACCTGCTGATTTCTTAACTCCTGTTAACTTCACCAAAGAAATTAATGATTTTGATAAAAATGGTGCCTTCAATCAAGGTTTCACTGGTAGTGCTTCACAAATTGGTGCTTGGGCTGCTGGCGAATATGGCTTTGATTTTGTAGCCAATGGAGCGTCCGCGACTAACCGTACTATTAAAGAAGATATTACCGCCGCATTTTTTCAACTTGACCTTTCAGGTGAGTTAGGCGGTCGTCCATATAACATTTCTGCGGGTCTACGTCTTGAAAGTACTGACGTCACTTCTTCAGCTAATGTAGCACTACCTAATGCGGTTGCATGGGAGGGTAATAATGACTTTAACGTACGTTTCGGTAATGGAATGCAAGACTTCTCTGCCGATGCAAGTTATGACCATGCATTACCAAGTTTCGATTTTGACATCGAAGTTGTTGATAATGTTGTAGCGCGGTTCTCTTTCAGTAAAACTATTGCTCGACCTACTTATGATCAATTAAGTGCTGCCGCTTCTGATGTTAGCGGACCGACCGGCCCAACTAGCTTGCCAGGTGTTCAACTAGGTACGGCTTCTAATGGTAACCCTGGTTTATTACCATTAGAGTCAAATAATATCGATTTATCTGCTGAATGGTACTTTGCAGAGACGAGTTATGTATCGATTGGTTATTATGAAAAGCGTGTTAATAACTTCGCTGGTCGTCAACCTGTTGAAGAAAATGTATACGGTTTACGTGATGCAACTGCAGGCCCTCGTGCTCAAGCGGCCGCTTTAGCGTTAACTGCATTAGGTGAAGAAATAACTGATACCAACTTATTTGCTATGGTTGCTGCAACCGAAAATAATGTTGATTTCTATTCGATGCCAGCTGAAGATTTTGAAGTTCAATATGATGTTTTACCTAATGGTGAAGATCCCTTAATGGACTTTACGGTAACTAAGTTTGTAAACAATAAAGAAGCTAAAATCGATGGTTTTGAATTTGCTGTTCAACACTTTTTTGGCGAAACAGGTTTTGGTTTTCAAGCGAACTACACCACTGTTAATGGTGATGTAGGTTTTGATAACAACGGTGACCCCTCAGTAACTCAGTTTGCCCTAGTGGGTTTAAGTGATACAGCTAACCTAATACTAATGTATGAAAACGATGACTTCCAAGCACGTATTGCTTATAACTGGCGAGACAAGTTCTTAAATACACAAGCTCAATATATAAATGAGCCTGGTTATACAGAAGAATACGCACAGGTAGACTTTAATGTGGCTTATCAAGTTACTGAACAGCTATCTGTCTTCTTCGAAGGTATTAATATTACTGGTGAAGATACTCGAACTCACGGTCGTACCACAGCACAATTGTGGAATTTATCAGAGCAAGAAGCACGTTATGCTTTAGGTGGTCGTTATACTTTCTAATTCAAAGTAGAGAGTAGACTATGCTTATAAATGCCGTGCTCTTGCACGGCATTTATTACATGACACTTTATAGTATTATTACTATTCGGCAGGAGCTAACATGGGCAAAGCTATTAAAAAAATTGTTATTGTTGGTGGAGGATCAGCGGGTTGGATTACCGCCGGAAGCCTCGCAGCAGAACATTGCGTCAATGCAGCGAGTAGTATAGAAGTTATTTTGATTGAATCACCTGAGGTTAATAGTATCGGTGTTGGAGAAGGCACTTGGCCTTCAATGCGTAATACTTTAGAAAAAATTGGCATAGATGAAAAAGAGTTTTTGCAACAATGTGATGCCTCATTTAAACAGGGGTCAAAGTTTATAGGTTGGACAACCGGTGATGACACCGACTCTTACTATCATCCCTTTATGACACCTGATGGTTATGGCCACATAGATTTACATGCCGCATGGCAAGCTAACCATTCAGAGCAAGCTTTTGCTGATGCGGTTAATATTCAAAGCCATGTTTGCCAAGCAGGTCTCGCACCTAAACAACTGGCAACACCAAGTTACGCTGCCGTTACCAATTATGGCTATCACCTTGATGCAAAGAAATTTGCCTCACTTCTACATAAACACTGTACTCAGAAATTAAATGTTCAACATATTGTTGATCATATGGACGGTATTATTTCTGCAGACAATGGTGATATTAACGCCATAAGTACCAAAGAACATGGTCATATAGCCGGTGATTTATTTATTGATTGTACCGGTAGCGCATCATTGCTGCTGGGAAAGCATTTTAATATTGGCTTTATCAATAAACAGCACATTTTATTTAATGATTCCGCCCTTGCTGTACAAGTTCCCTACCCTGATCAAGTAAACCCAATAAATTCAGCCACGTTATCAACAGCACAGAGTGCTGGCTGGATTTGGGATATTGGTTTACAGACACGACGAGGTGTTGGTTACACCTACTCGAGTCAGTATATCAGCGATGCTGAGGCTGAAAAATCATTAAGACAATATCTAGTCAATTCCGTTGGCGAAGAGCAAGCTAATTTACTCAAGCCCAAAAAATTAATTTTTGAACCCGGTCATAGAGAAAAGTTTTGGCATAAAAACTGTGTTGCCATAGGTATGTCTGCAGGGTTTCTTGAGCCTCTTGAAGCTTCTGCCTTAGCCATGGTTGAATTATCATCAACTATGGTCAGTGAAGAGTTACCCGTGACGCGTGCCCATATGGATATTATTGCTAAGCGATTCAATGAGAGGTTTAACTATCGCTGGCAGCGTATTATCGATTTTTTAAAATTACATTACATTTTAAGTAAACGCACTGATTCCCACTACTGGAGAGATAACCAACAACCTAACAGCATTAGTGAAGAACTTCAGGAGCTGATAAAATTATGGCAATATCAACCTCCAAGCCGTTATGATTTTGTTCAAAATGAAGAAGTATTTCCTTCAGCAAGTTATCAATATGTACTCTATGGTATGGGGTTTGAAACAGAGCAACGCGCTAACCCAAGAAAATTTGAGGCTAATCCCCTAGCGGAAAAAACGATTGCAGAGACACAAAAAAAAATAGATAAATATCTTACGGGTTTGCCCACTAATAGAGAATTACTCAATAAGTTAAAAGAGAAGTAATAAGATAAACATCAGTGAAAGGTAGTTATTATGAAAGATAAAATTGAAAATATTGTTATTGCTGGTGGCGGTACCGCTGGTTGGATGGCGGCAGCAGCTTTTTCAAAACTACTAGGGAAGAACTTAAATATCACCTTAGTTGAGTCAGATGACATTGCCTCAGTAGGCGTAGGTGAAGCCACCATACCTCCGATAAAAACATTCCATAAATTACTCGGTATTAATGAGCAAGAAGTTATGCGAGCCACGCATGCCACTTTTAAACTCGGTATAGGATTTGAAAACTGGGGACAACAAGGTGACCATTACATTCACTCCTTTGGCGTCACAGGTAAAGAATGTTGGGCAGGTGAATTCCATCATTTTTGGTTACATGGTCTTCGCAAGGGCATTAAAGCCGACTTTGGTGATTATTGTTATGAGTTGCAAGCAGCGAAAGCAAATAAGTTTGCTTTATCAAAGAACACGCCGATTAATTATGCGTATCACCTTGATGCCACACGCTACGCAAAATATTTACAAGAATTTAGTAAAAAACTGGGCGTAATTCGTGTCGAAGGAAAAATTCAACAGGTAAATAAAGGTAATAAAACAGGCGAAATAAACTCACTTACACTAGCTTCAGGACAAGTCATTGAAGGTGACTTTTTTATAGATTGTACTGGTTTTCAGGGGCTTTTAATTGAACAAGCTCTTCACACTGGATTTGATGATTGGTCACACTGGTTACCCTGTGATAGAGCGGTAGCAGTGCAAACCAAAGCGGTTGCAGCACCTTTACCTTACACACGTTCAATAGCCCGGAAAAGTGGCTGGCAATGGAGAATACCATTACAAAATCGTGTTGGTAATGGCCTGGTTTTTTGTAGTAAATATTGCTCAGATGAAGAAGCGATAAGTACGTTAACAGCAAACATCGAAGGGGAGTTACTTACAGAGCCACGAATCATAAAATTTAACACCGGCCGCCGTCGAAAGGGTTGGAATAAAAACTGTGTAGCTTTAGGTTTATCAAGTGGTTTTATCGAACCTCTTGAGTCAACAAGTATTCATTTAATTATGTCTGGAATTATCCGCTTATTACGTTTATTTCCTTTTGATGGCATCCATCAATCAGCTATTAATGAATACAATAACAAACTCGATTCAGAATTAAACGCCGTTCGTGACTTTATCATACTACATTACAAAGCAACTCAGCGTGAAGATAGTAATTTTTGGTTACATTGTAAGAATATGGAAATCCCCCCTTCCCTAGTGCATAAAATGCAATTATTTAAAGATACAGGTCGTGTCTTTTTAGATGATGGCGATATTTTCCGCGTAGACTCTTGGACCCAAGTAATGCTCGGCCAAGGCATTATGCCAACGCAGTACCACAAAATAGCTGAAATAATGAATGATAAAGAGCTGGAGAACTTCATGAGTAACCTGAAAGCATCGATAACTAATGCTGTTGAACAATTACCTAGTCACACAGAATTTATACAAAGTTATTGTAAATCAGACTATTAAAAAATACTGCTTATGTACAAGCGACTAGCATTGTATTGTTAATAGTTTTTGCTAGTTAATATCAACACTCACACAGTTGAGAAGTCTATGAAAAAAACACCTAAACTCAGTGTGCAACTTTGGTCTGTCAAAGATGCCATTAACCAAGACTTTAATGGCACACTTAAGACGTTATCTAACATGGGTTTTGACGGTGTTGAGTTCGCCGGTGAATTAGGCTCATATGCGAATGATGCTAAAGCATTAAAACTCTTTTTAGATTCAATTGACCTAAAAGCCAGCGGCGCTCACGTATCTTTTGAACAATTGGATCAAGACAACTTTCAAAAAACTGTAGATTTTTATCATCAATTGCAAGTTGATACCTTGATCATTGGTTTGGATGACAGATCTTGGCATCCGCAAGGTATAGAAGAGGTGGTAAAATTACTCAATCAACTTGATACAAAGCTAGAACCTTATAATATAAAAACCGGTTTTCATAATCATGAACACGAATTTGATAACTTTAAAGGCACTACTTACTGGGACTATCTAGCCATGAATACTAAGGATTCCGTCGTATTACAACAGGACGTAGGTTGGACAACATATGCAGGTAAAGATGCCGTAGAGTATGTTTATAAGTACCCTAATAGAAGCTTTACCACGCATTATAGAGTATGTATTCCCGAAGGAGTTAAAGGTAAACAACCTATTATTGGTCGAGATACAATTGATTGGCTGAGGCTGTTAAAGGCTAATATAAATGTTGGCGGGACAAAATGGATAGTTGTTGAGCAAGATGTATACCCCAATGGCATGAGTTCTTTAGCAGCAGTTGCCTTGTCTAAAAATGGATTAGAGCAATATATCGATAAACTTTAATAAACCTACCGGTTAATTTTTATTTTGTTAGCTACAATTTATTGCGTTATTGACAAGAAATATTAGCTTGTTCAAGGCTATTAGGTCGAATATAAACATCAGTAAAGTCTATATTTAACGGACCTGGCTTTTCAAAAAAGGCCGGTTCTGAATTTAACATGCAAAATTCTGCTAACGGCATCATCAATACGCGTTTGTGCAATTTCACCACTGTTAACTTGTGCAAGAGTACTTTCATAAAGTATTTTCCAAGTATCCATAGGTACCATAAAAATATTTAAAGCTGCATTTATCGCTTGTGGACAGCTTTCATTTGAACAGCCTTTCATTTGTCCATGACCATTCCAGTCACCAACAACAAAACCGTCAAAAACCATTTATCTTTTAAAAAATCCGTTAATAAATATTTATAGCCATGATTTTTTACCATGCCAACTGTTGAATGAAGCCATCACAGATTGAGCGCCAGCGGTTAAACCACCTACATAACCTTGGCCATGTACATCAAGTAATTCTTGCTCCGATGAGAGAGTATTACCTTGATCGCCCCTAAAGCAATATTATGAAGGAACAAAGTAGCACCAATAACATTCTTATGTCCGTGCACAGCATCTCTGCCCCACACAGTAGAAATTCGATTACCATCTAAAGAATCATCGATTGATGTTTGATACATGGTCTCAGCTAGGTTGACCCAATCATCAGGCGTGGCATATTTATCATTTTTAGGAAAAGCGCCACCGCCATTTAAATAAGACCCAAAGCCATATTTACGCATATCTTCAACCGTGATATCTCGTATTTCGGGTTGGATCATTTATGCTACTTTTTGCTCAAGCGTCATTGTGCTTAATAGCGAGACTATTTTCCTTCATTATCAGCGTCAGTTTTAACGGCTATATCAAGTGTCGGCCAGATATCAATGTTAGATGAAGCTATTGAGACTTGTGATGACCCAGCTGTTTTATCCTGCTTTATGTCCGTTACTTGTTTTTGTTTATTTCCATTACAGCCAGCCAACTAACCAACCAACCAACCAACAAATAACGATGCCATAGCCATGCAAAGTATGCTGGCACCTGGACTATTTTTATCTTTTTTTCATTATGTTGTTTCTTGTTTATTTTAATTTCTAATTTTGAATTTTGAATTTTGAATTTTTAATCAAAAGGTTAAATAGATAACAATTTATTAGTTGGCAATCGCTTTTACTTTACTGCCTGATAGACCGTAATAAGCAATAAAAAAATAGCAGAATATAGGTAATAAAAAGGCAGGTTGTACACCAATATTATCTGCTAAAACACCTTGAAAAAGAGGAATAATTGCACCGCCAACAATTGCTAAACATAAGATACCCGAACCTTGACTGGTATGCTTACCTAAGCCTTGAATGGCTAAACTAAAAATTGTCGGAAACATAATTGAATTACATAAACCAACAAGCAAAATTGCCACCATGGCAAGTGTACCTGAAGAGAATACAGCAACTAAAATCAATATAACGGCGAGCGTTGCGTTAAAAAATAGTGCTTTACCCGCAGCAACTTTTTGCATAACAGCAGCACCAATAAAACGTCCTACCATAGCTCCTCCCCAATAATAAGCAATATACTTTGCTGCTTGGTATTCTTCTAAACCAGCAATCGAAGGCTCGGCAAAAAAGCTGACTAAAAAGCTACCAATAGCAACTTCAGCACCAACATAGACGAAGATACCAACAGCACCGAGTACCAAGTGACGATATTGCCATGCACTGCCACTATCCTCTTGTTCATCTTTTTGAGCGTCTTCTTCGACCAAGGATAAATTGGGTAATTTTAACCAAGCAAAAACGGCAGCCAGAACTAATAACATAGCTGCTAGAAAAACATAAGGCATTTGAACTGATTCTGCTGACGTTTGTGGCGACAGGGCATCAGCTGCTTCATTTAAAATTAGAAAGGCGCCAAAAAATGGTGCTACTGTTGTGCCTAAAGCGTTAAACGCTTGTGTCATGGTCAAACGAGATGATGCAGTTTTAGCATCACCTAACATACTTACATATGGGTTAGCTGATACTTGAAGTAAGGTAATACCACTAGCCAATATAAATAAAGCCATCAAGAAAACGGGATAACTATGCATAGATGCAGCAGGATAGAAAAATAAGCAACCAATAGCAGCGATGAGCAGCCCTAAAACAATACCTTTTTGATAACCCAGCTTTTTCACGATTGCGCCTGCGGGTAATGAAAAAAGGAAATATGCACCAAAAAAGCAAAATTGTACCAACATAGCCTGACTATAAGATAAATCAAAAACGCCTTTCAAATGCGGAATTAAAATATCATTTAGACAGGTTATAAACCCCCACATAAAAAATAACGATGTTAATGACGTTAGAGCGAATGCAAAATTTTTATTGTCTGGCATATCGTTCACCTGATTAAAAGTACCTGAATTTGAATGCGTTGCCATAATTCCCTCTTCTTAAATTACTTTGTTGTTATTACTTAACTTGTCACCGACTAATAAAATATAAATAAAACGTTATATTTCAGTGTATTAAATAAATTTAAATTGAAACACTATGAAAATGGTTGACCTAAGTCTTATAAAGCTCTAACCTAAATGTAAGCGCTTACATCCATATTAAAGAGCATCCAGATACATTTATCAACCTTTTTTGTAAGCGCTCACATAAAAAAAAGATAATTGCCAAAATTAATTGGCTTAAGAAATAGGTATTTAGTTAATGACTGTCAAACTGACTCTACCCACTCAATCTAAAATGCTTTCAAAAGATTTTGTATACGGTGTAGCAACCGCTTCATTTCAAATTGAAGGTGGAAAAGCATCAAGACTTCCCTGTATTTGGGACACTTTTTGTGACACACCAAATACAATTGCTGATGGGTCAAATGGTGAAATGGCTTGTGATCATTTCAATCGTTGGCAAGACGATATTGAATTAATTGATTCAATAGGTGTTGATGCCTATCGGTTATCTATTTCATGGCCACGCGTAATAACAGAGTCAGGTGAGCTAAACCAAGAAGGTGTCGCTTACTATATGAACATTTTAGATACGCTAAAGTCCAAGCGTATTAAAGCATTTGTTACACTATATCATTGGGATTTGCCACAGCATCTTGAAGATAAAGGTGGCTGGTTAAATCGAGAAACCGCATATGAATTCAGAAATTACGCTAATTTAATTTCAAAGGTTTTTGGTCATCGTGTTCATGCTTACGCAACACTAAATGAACCTTTTTGTAGTGCCTTTTTAGGATATGAAGTAGGTACTCATGCACCGGGTATAATCGGAAAAGAATTTGGCAAAAAAGCAGCGCACCATTTATTACTTGCTCATGGCTTAGCAATGGAAGTATTAGCTAAAAATAGTCCTAATACGTTAAATGGTATCGTACTTAACTTTACGCCTTGTTATCCTGAATCGGAATCTTTAGCTGACATAAATGCTGCAGCCTTTGCAGATGATTATTTTAATCAATGGTATATAAAGCCATTGTTTGATGGCAAGTATCCAGAAATCTTATCGACACTGCCAGCTGCCCATCAACCTGATATTCATGAGGGGGATATGGCAATCATTGCTCATTCTATGGATTATTTAGGTGTCAATTTCTATACACGAGCGATTTATCGCGCCGATGTTGATGAGCACTTCTTACAAATAGATCCCCCAGAACCTCGTACAGATATTGGTTGGGAAATATATCCCAAAGCCTTTACCGAACTCTTAGTTTCTCTTAATGAAAAATACAGACTCCCCCCTGTCTATATCACTGAGAACGGTGCGGCAATGGCTGACAAGATTATCGATGGTGTAGTAAATGATCAAGATAGAGTAGATTATTATCAACAACACTTAAATGCCGTTAATGACGCTATTGAACAGGGTGTAAAAGTTGATGGTTATTTTGCCTGGAGTTTAATGGACAACTTTGAATGGGCTGAAGGTTATTTGAAACGCTTTGGCATTGTTTATGTCGATTATGAAACACAAGTAAGAACAATTAAAGCTAGCGGACTTGCTTATAAAGCGTTAATAACGAATAGATAACTGAATGTATTAGCTAAGAATTGCAGTTAAATGACAGGAAACCAAATGACTAAACTCCCCTTTTATGAAAAAGTAGGTTACGCCATGGGCGATGCTGCAGCTAATTTAGTTTGGCGCGGTGCTTTAGCTTACTTAGCCGTATTTTATACTGATACTTTTGGTTTAACCGCTGCCGCTGCCGCCATGCTATTTTTGGTGGTACGTTTATCAGATGGTGTAACCGACATAATAATGGGTATGATTGGCGATAGAACGAATACTCGTTGGGGAAAGTTTCGCCCTTGGATATTATGGTCAACACCTTTTTTAGCCTTGTTTATGGTACTAAGTTTCACTACTCCTGACTTAAGTTATAGCAACAAACTTATTTATGCTTATGTAACCTATATCGGTTTGACGCTTGCATACACAGTAAACAACGTACCTTATTCGGCGTTAATGGGCGTGATGACGCCAAGTGATACAGAGCGTACTAGTTTATCTGGCTTTCGTTTTGCTGGTGCCTTTGCAGGTGGTTTGCTTGTAATGGGTTTTCTACCTGACTTAGTTGCCTATTTTGGTGAGGGTAATGATGCCATAGGTTATCAATATAGCATGTACTTATTTGCCGCAATTTTGATAGCCTTAATGTTAATTACTTTTGCGAGTACCAAAGAACGTGTTACGCCAAACATTGATGAATCAAGTAATTTAAAATCTGACTTGCTCGATTTAAGTAAAAACCTACCTTTTATTGTTCTTCCACTATTAGCGATGACATTATTCTTCTATTACCGTGATATTTATAGCGGCATATTTTTTGTTATTATCATGGGCTCCATGTTAATTCTCATTAAGAGGTTAATCAAAAAAACACCTAAAAACTTAGGTGGTACTCAAAGAGATATGGTTGACTTACTTACCAATAAACCTTGGTTAATATTACTCGGCATTGGTTTTCTAACTATGATGTTTAATGGCATTAAATACGGCACTATTGCCTACTATTTCAAATACCAAGTGGGTGATGAACTCATGGCAGGGAAATACTTTATTGCCTTATTACTCGTTTCTATATTAGGCGCATTATCAACAAGTTATTTATCAAAAAAGTTAGGTAAACGACAATTATTTATTGTCTCACTTCTGCTAAGTGGTTTGCTTACTACTGCTTTTTATTGGGTACCTAAGGGCAATGTTAGTGCTATTTTTGCTTTAGGTTGTAGTGCTGAATTTTTTGCGGCCATAATGCCAACATTATTCTTTACCATGCTAGGTGATTCAGCGGATTACTCTGAATGGAAAAATGGTCGCCGTGCAACCGGCCTCATTTATTCTGCTGGGACTTTTGTGCAAAAAACCGGTGGTGGTTTTGCTGGTGCATTAGTATTGGTTGTGCTTGCTGGCTATGGCTATGATGGCATGGACAAATCAACTATCGCAGCGTCACTGCCTGGCATGCAATTACTAATGAGCTGGATTCCAGCTTCCTTTGCCTTTGCTGGCGCTGCCTTAATGATTTTTTACCCGCTAACTTGTAAGCAAAATCAACAAATTGGTAATGAATTAATCCTACGTAGAACACCTTTAGCTGCAGCTTAATAATTTTCAATAGTTTTATTTTAAGCTTACATGAACAAATTTAGATGATAAAAAAGTGGGATATTAATGATTAGTGTAAGAGAAAAAATTGCTTATGGTTTAGGTGATACTGCCAGTAATATAATCTTTCAAACGGTAATGATGTTCTTATTACTGTTTTACACTGACGTTGTTGGTTTATCTCCTGCTGTGGTTGGTACTATGTTTTTATTCGTACGACTAATCGATGCGGTTACCGATCCAATCATGGGCCACTTAGCCGATAAAACCCGCACTAAGAGGGGACAGTTCCGTCCTTATCTGCTGTGGTTAGCGCTACCTTTTGCTTTGATCAGTATATTAGCTTTCACCACACCCGACTTAACCGGTAATAATAAAGTTATCTATGCTTTTGTCACTTATACCCTTCTTATGATTGCTTATACGGCAATCAATATTCCTTATTGTGGTTTAGGCGGTGTTATTACTGCTGATGCAAAAGAGCGAGTCACGGTACAATCATATCGTTTTGTATTTGGTATGTTAGGCGGCGTCATTGTTGCAGGCGCAACTATGCCAATGGTGGAATGGTTTGGCCAAGGCGATACTGCAAAAGGCTACCAATATACAATGGTCGCAATGAGCAGCTTAGGCGTCGTCTTGTTTTTGTTATGTTTCTTAGGAACAAAAGAACGAGTAAAACCACCAGAAAACCAAGACTCATCGATGAAAGAAAATCTGCAATCATTATGGAAGAATGACCAATGGCGTATATTATGTATTGCTTCTTTTTATTTACTCACGGGGCAAGTTTTACGCCTTACCCTTGCTGTTTATTATGTTAAGTACTTTCTCGGGCGCGAAGATTTAATCACGTCATTTTTAACACTAGGCGTAGTGGCAAGTATGATAGGTTGCGCGGTAGCACAGCCGCTCGCTAAACGTGTATGTAAAATAAAAGCCTATATAGCACTGCAAAGTTTATCCGCAGTTATATGCCTAGCGAGTTTTCTTATTTCCCCCGACCAAATTATTCTTGCGTTTGTCGCCTTTATTGCTTGGACGTTTTTTCTTGATATGGCTTCACCACTACTGTGGGCAAAAATGGCAGATACCATTGACTATGGTCATAAAAAAACAGGTATTAGGGTAACAGGCCTTGTTTATTCTGGCGTAATATTTTTTATCAAAATGGGTATTGCTATTGGTGGTGCACTTGCTGGATGGTTATTAACTTTTTACGGTTACCAAGCTGATTTAGAACAGAGTGAGGCTACCAAGCAAGGTTTATTATTATCATTTACCGTTTTACCTGCATTAGGTTCATTTGCTGTAGCTTGGGTAATGCGAAAATATACCTTAACCGAACAAAGAGTCGTTCAAATACAGGTAGAATTAAGCACGGAGACTAAGTAACTTATTGACGAATATGCTAGAATTTTGCCGTTACTACTCAAATTATTTACAATTTAATTGCACAACCTAGGAATAACATGGCGACAATATACGAAGTTTCAAAACTTGCTAGAGTCTCTTTAGCAACCGTTTCTCGTGTGATAAATAAAAGCCCACAAGTTAGCGATAAAACACGCCAAAAAGTTATGGATGCGATGGCAGAGCTTGGTTACCGTCCTAATTCTATTGCGCAATCATTAGCATCAAACAGAACCAATAGTGTGGGAATTTTAGTGTCAGAATTACATGGTCCATTCTTTGGCCAAATGATGGCTGGCATAGAGTCCGAGTTAAGAGCGGCGGGCAAACATGTCATTATTACCACTGGGCACAGTGAAGAAGATAAAGAGAAAGACGGTATCGAGTTTTTAATTAGCCGAAATTGCGATGCTATTATTTTGCATGTAGAAGCGGTTAGCGATGAATACCTCATTGATTTGTGTAAAGGCCACACACCGGTTTATTTAATGAGTCGGTACGTCGATGAGATCAGTGAAAATTGTATTAGCTTAAATAATGAATTAGGTGGATATCTTGCCACCCAATCAGTAATAGAATTAGGTCACTCTGCTATTGCTTATATCGGTGGACCACAATTTAAAGCCGATTCAAAAGACAGATTAGTAGGTCATAAACGAGCATTAGCAGAAAATAATATTTCTTTTAATGACACCTTATATTTTGAAGGTGACTTCAAAGAAAAAGGTGGTAGTGACGGTTTAAAATACTTCAATGAGAGTAACAAAGGATTTAGTGCATTAATTTGTGCCAATGATGAAATGGCTTCAGGCGCGATAACTTATGCCCGAGAGCAAGGACTTTCTCTACCTAGAGATCTATCAATAATAGGCTTTGATAATATCATTTTTGCACGCCATACCTATCCCAAACTAACGACGATAGACAATCCGGTAAATTCGATGGGGCATATGACTGCGAAATTGGTGTTAAAAAATATTTATCAACAAAAGAATATCTCTATTACTCACTTCTTTGAGCCGACACTTATCACTAGAGATTCCATTATTTCCAAAACTTAGCGCTACGGTCATTACAGTTAAAAAATAAATACATTTGAAAGAGAAGTAACACAAAAAATGAAAAATTCACAAGATACTCAAGTAATTAATTTAGTGGCTGATATTGGTGGTACCAATATCAGACTAGCAATCACTGATAAAGACAATAATATCAACGAAATTAAGACTTATCAATGCAAGGACTTTCCACATTTAAGTAATGTGATTTATCATTATTTAAAGGAAAATGGCTTACTTAACTCCCAAGTTAATGCTTGTTTAGCTATAGCTTGTCCTGTTGATACAGACTCAATCTCAATGACAAACTTGCCCTGGAAGTTTTCACAAAAACAGCTTAAGGAAGAGCTTAAATTACATAGTTTAACGCTAATAAATGATTATACTGCTATTGCAATGGCTATTCCGTTATTGAGTGATAAGCAAAAAGTAAAAATTGGTCACGGCGAAGCCGAAAATAAACAGCCTATTGCGGTATGTGGCCCAGGAACTGGTCTCGGTGTTGCTAATTTAGTAAACATTAACAATCACTGGTACTGTTTAGGTGGCGAAGGGGGACATACCGATTTTGCACCGGTAGATGAACTTGATGTAAAAATATTTCAACAATTAAAAACAACTAAAAAACGACTCTCTTATGAACAGTTACTTTCTGGCTATGGATTAGAACAAATATACCAAGCATTAGTAATAATCAATAATCAAGAAGCGACAAACGCTGAGCAAAGTAAGTTATCCGCTAAAGAAATTAGTACTCAAGCAATAGCTGGAACTTGTCCTATATGCCAACAAGCGTTGTCACAATTTTGCAAAATTTTAGGAAGCTTTTCGGGTAACTTAGCATTAACCACGGGCTCTTTTGGTGGCGTGTACATAGCGGGTGGCATAGTGCCTAGGTTTATCGATTATCTGAAAAACAGTGAGTTTAGAGCAAGGTTTGAAACTAAAGGACGTATGTCTCATTTAAACGAGCAGATACCTACTTACATCATTACCGAAAGCCAACCAGGATTACTCGGTGCGGCTGCTTACCTTAATCAAGTTTTCCCATAGTTCAAGTAAGCAGTTGAATTATAAAAATAAAAAGCTCAAGATTACTTGAGCTTTTTTCTTACAAAGACTCGATTGTCAAAGCGACTTAAAACGGCATTTTCATCCCAAATGAAGGTACCTTGATTATTTGTTATTAACTATCATTAGATCTCGTTTTCATTGATGTAAAAAGTATTATTGGTATTCAAATTTCATCATTATTAATCTGCAAATGCCCCCCTATTTGTCCCCTAAAAAAACGGCTCAAACTATTTAAATCAAGTTGCTACTGGCAAAGAGAATAACTTAACGATTCGTATTTATGGTGAAAAATACCGCGTATAATGGCAACAACAAGAACCTAAAAGCGTGATACTAAAATGGTTAAAGGAGCCAATACAAATACTAAGAACGGGTGGTAATCATACCTCATTATCACTAGCTAATATTCGCACGCCTATGGGACACCCTGAAGGATATTTAGACGCTTCGCTGATATATAACATAACTCTTCACAAGCGGTAAGAGCCTATCAACAAGGTAAAGATGCGAGCCCTCATACATTCGATTATCCGGGTATAAACGACGGCGTACACGGTATGGCAATAATTGAAGGGCTGATTGAAAACCATCAGTCTGATGAAAAGTGGCTCACAATAAACAACTAAGTGGAGTATATAATATGAAACAAATTCAATTTCCAAGTTGGGACCCTCTATGTATGGATCTCGCCAAGACAGCTAAACTAGTAGTCAGGATTATTGCGATGAACTAACAGGTACCGCAGCAGAGTTTGATTTAACAATCACCTAACTTTCTACCCACTTATAAGGGCATTTTTTACCTTAAGTTAATGACATTTCCCTTTACGAGATAGAACTTAAGAGCTCTTATAGTAATGATTGTTATACATAAAAATTATCTTTTCTCACCATTTTCAATGTCATTAGATTGAAAATTATTAATCTGTTCCTTACGCCAGCGACCAGGGCTTAAACCATAGTCTTTCTTAAAACGGTGAGCAAAGCTTGCACTATCGCCATAGCCTACTGTGTCAGCTATTTGGTCTAAATTATATTGGGTATAACGAAGTAAGTAGCAAGCATATTCTAAGCGAGTGTGAGTTAATAATTTGATTGGTGTCATTCCCATTTCTTTCTTACATAAACGAAAAAAATGCGGCTCAGACATATGCATTTCTGCAGCTAATTGCTTAACAGTCCAAGACAGTTGTAATTGCTTATTTACACGTCGTATTAGGGAGTGAAACTTTTGTTGTTGCTTTGTTAGTTGTTGCCCCATATTCAGTGTTTGCGCAATTTGATAAACTAAGACTTCTACTAAGCGCAATATAATATCTGACTGATAAATACTTTCACCGTGTTGGAATTCTCTAATAAGTGACATTGTTTGATACAGTCGTTCCGCATTTATACTGGAATAAACTGAAGGATGTAGTTGATGAACAAACTTATATTCAGAGCAATCATGCAATAACAACCAACACATTTCCCAATATTCACCCGAAAGTTCATACAAAAAAGGAGTTCCTGCTGGCAGTAAAACAATACTACCGGGTTTAACTAAATATTCGTTATTACCAAGCTTGATATTTCCCTCTCCTGCATGAGTAGAAATTAAGTAATGAACATGTCCGCTGTTATTTTCATTATTTAAACAAATATTTCCTTTACCTGTTTTTCCAATTTTATACTCTGTTTGTAAATACGACATTCCTGCAAAGGCTATAAGACTAGCTGCTTGGCCTGGTAATTTATCAAAATTAATGAAATCCTCTATACAATCAGGATGAATATTTAAAATATCTTGCCACATAAAATCACCAAAAGGATAGTTTTAAACATGATACATGACAATTTCACTTATGTTTATTTTATCACTATATTTTATAATTCTATGCAATATTCTAGTAAACTATAATGACTAAAACCAATGAGTAATAATGAACCTTCATCATTAAAGCAAAGTATTAAATTAGCTTGGCCTATCTCTTTACAGAGCATATTGGTCACCATGCTAGGTATGAGCGACATTATGATGGTGGGCCACTTAGGTGATACTGCCGTCGCTTCTGTTGGGCTTGGTAACCGAATTCAATTTGTTTTTTTAATAATCTTAGCGGGACTTGCCTCTGGTGTTGGCACTTTATCTGCGCAGCACTTTGGTGCAGGGCAAATAGGTGTGATTAGACAAATAATTGTTAAAACGCTTGTCATTGCTGCCGGAATATTACTGCCAATATTACTGATTACCTTCTTATTCGCTGGCAATATAATGGGTATTGCCACAACAGATCCCAGCGTTATAAGCACAGGGACCAGCTATTTGTGGTTAACAATGCCTAGTTTGATTTTTGTTGTCGTTGTGATGATATTTGAAAATGCCTTAAGGGGACTTGGGCAAGTAATTTTCCCTATGTTTATTAGTATCATCGCCATTATTACTAATATTATTTTAAACTATTGGTTAATCAAAGGTGGCTTAGGTATAGAGCCAATGGGTGTCATTGGGGCTGCTTTAGCCACACTGCTTGCTCGAGCACTTCATGCTTTATTAATACTTACTTACTTAGCAAAAGTTAAGCACAGTATTTTTCCAACAACGTTCTTTTGTGCTGATTTTTATAACAAACAAGCGTGGACTAAATTACTTACCTTAGTTTGGCCAATGATGTTGAGCTTTGGCGTTTGGTCTTTAGGCACTTTTGTATATCAACTGATATATGGACGAATTGGTACACAAGAGCTTGCTGTCATGAGTCTATTAGCCCCTATCGAAGGTTTACTCGTTTCGTTCTTTTTCGGCTTCGCTTCCGCGTGCGCAATTTTAGTTGGTCAGCGTTTAGGTAAAAATGAGTTTTCAAATGCATGGTCTTTAGCCAAGAACTACGCTATTAGTGCGCCAATCATTACCTTTTTACTTGCGTTAATATTACTCCAATATCAATATTTGGTCTTTATGCCATTCAGTAATTTATCATCAGAAACAATCACATTATCCCAAGAAATTTTGGTATTGATTTGCTTTGGAACCTGTTTAAAAGTATTCAACATGACTATTGCTATGGGGATATTGCGTGCTGGAGGTGATAATAAGTATTGTATGTTCATAGATATATCGGGGATGTGGATAATAAGCATACCATTAACATTTATGGCAGCATTCTACTTTATGTTACCCCTATATTGGGTCGCTCTCATCGCTTACTCTGAGGAAATAATTAAAGCAGTTATGTTTATTTTCAGAATGAAAACTAGGCACTGGTTAAAAAACCTAACCGCTGAAAGTATGGCGTAGTTGGCACTACGCTTAATTAACTTAACGCGGTTACTGTCCTTTACTATTAAAAACCTTTTTAATAGTAATCAAAACTTATCTGCCGAGTTTTTCAACTGACTATTTAAATAGTTAATTTGCTTTTGAATTCTTAATGCTTTGGGTTTTATTAATTGTACTTCTTGTTTAATTTCATCTGCTGACCAGCCAAGTTGTAATAGTAATAAAGAAATAACAGTGCCTGTTCGTCCTGTCCCCCCCTTGCAATGTACAGCTACCACCCCTTTATTCTTAATCTCATTCAGGATTCGATCTTTCTTCTTTTGCCACTCTTGATGAAACGCCTCTTGCGGGGCTTCATCATCAATAATGGGGAGTTGTAGCCACTGGATCTTATATTTATGGCAAAGCAGTGGCAGCTTAATGGCATTATTTTCTAGCATTTCTTTATCAAACATTAGGGTAAGCAACATAGATACGCCCTGTTGCTTGAGTTGCAGTATTGACTGCTCAAGGTTAACAGCTTTAGTTCCGGGGCAAGGTGTAAATAATAGCTTTGCCCCATTTGACAGTGCTAAGGTTTCGAAGGGATGTATATTCATTAAATTTTCTCACATTTAATATATACAAGAGCATTTAGTATGCTCTTGTATATAAGCACTTATAATTGAGCTTGAATTGTTTGAACAGAATTAGCAGGAATTGACACTTCTACAAATTGATCACCAATTTGTAGTGAAAAGTTAATAGCTGCTTTGGTTGTGTTTAACAATTGTGTACTAACTAAATTGCTTTTACTCATGGCCGCACTTGCATGCAATGCATCACTATCTAGCCCAGCTAATTGAGTTTCTACTTGCAATGCTTTATCGCCAGGGCGGATCGTTCGGCTAAACTGAGCCAGTACATGATAAATTGGCGTGTAATACACCTCTCCCGTTTCAGTATCTATCATAATCGGTGCACCACAGAAGTTTCCAACATGATTAGGTCCACCATTACTATCGAGTACAATGTTCCAATCAATCCAGCCTTCAAGCCAGTGATCTAAACTCACAATAATGTTTCGGGCATAACGATGCACTGGTGTATAAATTGGGTGTTCTTCTGGCTTTGGTGCCCATGTCGCGGTATATGCCCAATCGGTCGCATTTTCATTCCACCAAAAGTTATCATTATTAAACCAGTTAGACTCTTTAAATCGGATGGGATCTAAAATACCTTCTGGTGCATCTTTACCTAAATCATCAATGGTGCCTTCTGTGTGAATAATCGAAAACTCGGGGAATTTATTATGAACGCGGTCAAAGACTTCTTCGTTAACCTTATTTGTACTTTCATACCAATGAACCGCCGTACCATAAACATACTGAGCCGTTTCTTTATCCGCTAATATTTCATCTGTCCAATGCTCCATTTCATCACGATTTTGATCATAAATGAGTAATTTTACCTGCTCATGAGCACTTACTTTTAATTTTGGTCCCAAATGATCTTTAATAAAAGCACTTTGTGTTTTAGGCGTGAAATGCATACTTTCCCACTGACCACTATTACCATGAGGTTCATTTACCGGAGTTAGTCCCCAAATATCAATGCCTTCTTTTTTATAGGCATCAAGGTATTTAATAAGGTAATCAGCATACGTTGCTCTATATTGCGGCTTTAACTCCCCACCTGTTCCCTGATGGTTATTTTTCGCTGTAGGTTTAATATAATAGTCTTCAATGTCTTTCATCCATGGTGGTGCTGTCCATGCTGATGCTACTATTCTTAAATCTTTATCACTTTGTTTACTTTTAATTTCATAGGCTTGTTTGATCATTGGCAATAAATCGAATTGCTCATCTTTAATACCTGCATGGTCTTGCTGTTTAAAACCATCTTGATCAACAGCGATACTAAAAGACGAGAGTGCTACATCATCTTTAACTGGTGCATAAGAATACTTACCATCCACAGCAAAGTCTGTCGCGCCAATATGAGTTCGAGCAATGGAAAAATTAGCCCCTTTTTCACCATAAATATTTTCCATGACTTCTGCTCTTTTTTCTTTGCTTAAATGCGCAAGAACAAAAGCAGAAGATTCGGTAAAAGAAGTACCAATACCCAATATGTTCTGTTTAATAATATCAGGTCTAATGGTAATCACTTTGCCTTGAGCTTTACCTTGTTGAAAGGTCAAGTTTGGCTGTGGTGAAACTTTAGCACCCGCCTCACTCGTTAACAGAATTTCACTTGTTGTTGATAAATGATAACTAATTTCTTTCGTCTTGTTATTCACTTGAGATCCTTGATCTTGAAACATACAGCCAGTCAACGTTATAGAAGATATGAGCCCGATGAGTATCGCTTTGTTTTTCATGACTCACTTTCCACTATTTAAAGATTTATTAATGGGTAATTTAGTTAACCTATCTACTTGGATAGAATTAACTTGCCAAACATGCCCGCATCTTTCCAACCACGGTCAGGCGATTTACCTGCGGCTGATTCAGATCCAATAAAATTTTCTCTTAGTTCGCTGCCATCGTTATCGCAATAAGCAACCATTAAGCCCATGACTTTACCTGCAAATAACTCAATAGCTTTATTGTTATCGTCCTTTCCTTGTAGAACGTCCTGGTAATTATCTTGATAGATCTCAATGCCTAGCTCCCAGAACAGCTTGTTACCCTGCTGTAACCAACGGCTTTCAACATGGTGTGAATAACTTTGAGCAAGTTTATTTGTCCCTATATCTATCGCTTGATTGTCCAAAGACATATGGTAGGCAAAAGCATTATGGTTATACTGATGATCACCGCCAGAGAAATCTTCGTCTAAAAATATCTCTAACGTGTCATCATCCCAATACTGAGTTAATGGGTCACGATGGGTATCAATTAAAATATCATCCACAATTTCAGTCAAAATATATAACTTGGATTTGCTCCAAACAACTTTGTAGCGGCCTTGAAAGTCTTCTTTTGAAAACTCTGGACCTAACCAACGTTGGTCTAAGTTTTGCCATTTAGCTGATTGCCATATACTTTCGTCAGCGATCCCATCAACTTTAATCGCTTTTCCTGCGTAAGGAGCAAAATATTCTGTTCGTTCAGGAGCATGAGACTCTTTGGAATATGCACTGTGAGCCTGAAAAACAAACAACATAAAAAGTGTTGTTAAACTAACATTTAGAACTTTTATTTTTGTCATTATTATTCTCTCTTTTAGTGGAAGTTCATCCCCAAGACAATCCCTGAAATTAACAACCTGATGATTCATCATCTAATGATGATTTCAACAAGACAACTGTATTACGCTAAAGCGGATTAATGCTGCGGTAAGTTGGAAAGTATGCAGGTAGTTATGTGTATAGACATAAAAAAGCCCTACTGACCAAAAGGTAAGTAGGGCTAGGAAGTTAATAAATTAGCTATTTATTTTGAAATATTTAAATCAGTAATGTAAATTTTATTACCTACACCACCACCTTCACCAAATATCGCTATTTGTGTAAGTTTAGATAAGTTAAGTGGTATATCAGCCACATTGATGCTTACCTCTGTCCAGTTACTATTAACCGTAACCGGTACTTTGAATTCTGCACCATCAACAATAAAATCGATAAAATAAGCAGAGAAGGCACCTTGAGCAGCAATTTTGAAATTAATGGTGCTATATTTAGCCACATCTAATTTGTACTCTTGCACACCTCCATAAGTATCTCCCATTAACGCAAGTACCGCGCCCCAACCTGCACCTTTTGTTAATTCAAAAGCATTTAAGCCATTGTAAACAACATCAGATGTTAGCGTGGTGCCAGTTGACCATTCGCTAATAGTGGTATTGCCATTATGCGCTGAGTCATCTCCATCAAAGATCATATCTGAACTCTCGCCGCTAGATGAGAAGAATACAAATTTATCATCTGAGCTTTCTTTTGCTGGCGTAACTTTACCAGTGTCATAAAGCACCATATCGGTGATATAGATTTTTTGACTAGCAGAGCCGCCTGCATAAACCCCAAACACTGCCATTTGATTTACAGTTGATAAATTAACACCGTACTGTGCTAAATCTATATCAATGCTATTCCAATCAGCGGGATTTGCTAAGCTAAAGCTAACTTCTTGAGCAGTTTCATTTGCACCGACTTTAGAAACAATAGATAACGCATAACGCTCGAAAGTCCCTTGTGAAGCGACTTTAAACTTAATGTTAGTATAATTAGCCATATCAACATCATAGTTATCAACATTTACGCCATCAGAAATATCACCTTGTAGGGCAAGTACTGCACCCCAACCACCACCAGCGGTAAGTTGAATAGCATCTAAACCTGAATAGTTAATTTCGCTTATTGCCGTACCTGTGCTCCACTCACCAAAGATAATGTTGCCAGCAGCACTATTGTTGTCATCATCAACAATTAAGTCGCTGGTGATATCTGCATCGGATGAAATAAAGACAAAGTCATCATTCGTTTCACTATCAAAGGCAATGGCTTCATTTTTAATAAGCGAGAAGTCAGTCACATTAATAGTTGAAACGCCTGTTTGGCCACCAATACCATAGACGGCAATCCAATCAATTGATGATAAGTTCAATGGGATATCAGCAGCATCAATTGAAATTGTTTGCCAAGTTGCAATACTTTGATCTAGAGGAAGGCTAATTTCTTTACTAACTCCGTTAGCTGATATCGCCACTTTAAAGCCACCATCATAACCGCCACTAGTCGCTAGTGTTAATTCAACACGGTTGAATAAACTAAAGTCACCCAAAATACCGTTTTGGAAAGCTAATACAGTGCCCCAGTTACCTTGTTCTGGTGAGTTAGCACTAGAAGTAAGCTCCCACCCCATTAAGCCATCAAAAGTAACGTCAGCTTGAATTACCGTGCCAGTGCTCCATTCACCAATAGTATCTGGGGTAAGGCTAACATCAGTGTCATCCGTAGAAGAAATAATAACAAACTCATCGTCAACTACTGGACCTCCAGTATCTCCACCACCAGTATTTCCGTCGGTATTAGCTTGAATAGAAACACTAACATCATCAATATAAACTGAACCTGCTTCAGCGCCTAAATCAAACAACACCCGGCTGTTATCATCACCAAAACCTGCAATAGTGAACACATAGTTATAGGTTTGCCACTCCGTCGTTAATGCTACGGTTTCCGTAACATTTGTCCATGGATCTGAATTAAGACTAAGACCGGCAATCATACTCCGCGCTATAGATGCTTTTGCTTTAAACGATAAAACATAAGTTTCACCGGGAATTAAAGTCATTATTTGACTTAAGTTAACATCCCATGGGTTACCTGCTACTGCAATATCCGCTTGATAGAAAGTATTATCACCTTCGGTATTAACAGCAACAGCGCCTATCCAACCTTCAGTGCCATTATCAAAAGAACCATTGCTTAGAATTTCTTCACCTGCAACTGGACCAGAATCTCCGTCACCTGTGTCTCCACCAGAGCCGCTATCGCCGCCAGTGTTTTCACCTTGCAAAATAGTGATATTATCTACTCTAAAGACAGCACCTTCACCTTGTGCCCAATCTGGAAAAATCATGATAACGTCAATACCGTTTAGCTCTAAACCAGCATTACTTAAATCGTTTAGTGATATTGCATAATGCTGCCATTCTGCGGTGGGTGTAGATATTTGAATAAGCGCTTCAGTCGTTGTACCACCTTGTTCAACTTTCAAATTCCAGTTGGCATTGGCATTATTTGGTGGCGTCACCAATTTCATGTCAAATTCCAACCAACCGTTATTTAACATCGGTGAACCGTCATACGCTACTGGAATATCCGCTTGAGAGGTATTAAAACCGACGACAGCCGGCGCTGCTCCCATTGAAAATTCAACCACTTGGTCATGGTCGACATCATCGGTAACAATAGCAAAAGTTGTTTCTTCATTACTGCTCCATGCAGGCCAACTTTCATTATTAGCATTATCAAATACAACGAGATCAATTGCTTCACCTGTTGAAGGTTTTATTGGTGTTGGTGCATCACCATCAACTAATGAACCACCCTCGCTAATAGGATCTAAATAACCATCACGAACACTTGCACAACCTTGACCAGTTATAGGGTCAACTGAACACTCATAAACGCGAACGTAATCAAACTCAAAAGCATTGTCAGCATTAAAGGCTGAGGCATCGATACCACCATTATTAACATTTTCAGACCAACTTCCCCCCACGGCAAAGTTTAATATCAAGTGGAAGTCTTGGTTAAATGGCGAATTATCCCAATGGAATTCATTCGCATAGTCAGCAAACCAACCACGGTGTAATAAACCATTAGCATCGCCGTCACTGTCAATATTCACCTGTGACCTTAATTGTGTTTGATATAAGTAACCATCGACATACCAGCGAATTTCGCCTTCTTCCCATTCTATTGCATAAGTATGGAAGCCGTCAGCAGGGTTTGCTTCTCCAGGTAAACTAAAGTGAGCACCACTGTTTGATTGATTTGGCCAGCTACGACCATACCAAAGATTACCATGTACTCCTGCCTCTTCAATACCTTGGCTGTTAACTGTTTTCAAATTAACAGATTCAAAAATATCAATTTCACCTGAATGTGGCCAACCACCATAAACGTCTTCAGTTGGTAACATCCATATTGCTGGGAACGAACCTTGACCACGTGGAGGTTTAGCTCTTACTTCAACTCGGCCATATTTCCAGTCACCTTTATATTTAGTACGTAAACGTGCTGAACTATAAGGTAATGCTTGACCAGATTCTGGTTTAGCAACAATTTTTAAAGCACCATTTTCTACAAATGAATTTTCAGGGTTGCTGGTATAACATTGTTTCTCGTTATTACCACCACCACTACAGTTAACTTCATGTTCCCATTTGCTTAAGTCAATGTCGCTACCATCAAATTCATCGTTCCATACCATCGACCAATCTTCACTTGGCGCGGTTCCATCAGTGCCAGTGTCGCCACCATCAGAATTTTGTAGGATTACACTGATATCATCTAGATAAACCGTACCAGCTTCGCTACCCATATCAAACAGTGCGCGACTGTTATCATCACCAAAACCTGATGTGGTCAAAGTGTAAGTGAAACTCTGCCATTGTGTAGATAATGTTGCTGTTTCAGTGGTATTAGTCCATGGGTCGTGCGCTAGACCAAGACCTGCAATAATAGTACGTGCCACTGATGCTTTTGCCTTAAAACTTAAAACATAAGTTGCATCTGGAACGAGTGTCATTACTTGGCTTAAGTTAACATCCCAAGGGTTACCTGGTGCAGCAACATCTGCAGTAAAGATATTATTATCACCTTCAACAATAACAGTTCCTCCACTCCAACCTTCAGTACCGTTGTCAAAAGAGCTGTTCGTTAATAACTCACCTTCAGTGCCAGTATCGCCGCCATCAGTACCCGTGTCACCACCGCCTGTGCCATTATCGCCACCGCCAGTACCAGTGTTACCACCGCCTGTGCCGTCTGAAAAGCTAATATTATCAAAATAAACCACATTCTCTTGACTACGAGCAAAGTCAAAATCAGGGAATACGATGATTTGGTCAATATTAATGCTTTCGACTGCACCTATGTTACCTGAGAAATCAAAGGTTAATTCTTCCCATTGGTTAACTAAGGTATTCGCTACTTTAATTTCACCTTGTGCACCGCCACTAGCGATAGAAAATTTAAGTCCGACATCACTGATGACTGTTTTATAAACCATAATTTTTACAATGCTGTTTGAAGCATCTAACGTTAATGGTCCGAAATCGCCATGTGCTGATTCAGCACCTGCCCAAGGAGCACTTCCTTGTCTAGCGATAAATTTAGCTACGCTGGTTGATGTGTTTGTACCCGTTGCATCAGGGTTAGTGACAATTTCTACTGCTGGGTTGTCGAGGTTTTCAAAAACATTCCAGCTATAAGCCGTGCCTGTGCCACTAGCTTCAAAAGTGATAGTTTCAATAGTACCGCTAGTGTCGCCATCACCACCCGTACCGGTATCACCGCCACCTGTATCAGCACCATTACCGTTAAAAGTAATATTGTCAAAATAAACCACATTCTCTTGTGCTCTACCCGCCAAATTAAAATCTGGGAAGACGATGATTTGATCTACATTAATAGACTCAAATAAACCGATGTTACCTGAAAAATCAAAGGTTAATTCTTCCCATTCATTGATTAAAGTATTAGCCACTTTAATTTCTGGTTGAGCACCGCCATTGGCAATGGCCAGTTTAAGTCCAACATCACTGATAACGGTTTTATACACCATTATTTTTATGATGCTGTTAGTGGTATCTAGCGTAATTGGTCCAATATTACCGTGTGCCGTTTCAGCACCTGCCCATGGAGCACCATCGACTCTCGCGGTAAACATAGCGACTGTTGTAGAAGAATTTACACCTGAAGATTCTGGATTAGTAACAAATTGTACTGCGGGGTTATCAACATTTTCAAATACGTTCCAAGAAAAGCTTTCGCCGGTACCACCTACCTCAAAATTGATAATTGGAAGACCATTATCGCTTGTAGGTGGAATTGAAAGACAGCCATTGGTATCAACTACAGCATCTACAGCAGTATCTGGACACTGATCAATGTCATCATTTACGCCGTCATTATCACTATCTAATTGTCCAAGTGAGCAACCATTAGCATCGACTAACATTTCAACAAAAGTATTTGGACAAGAATCAAAATCATCTACGACACCATCATTGTCGCTGTCTTGTAGAATGGGAGTATTTAAGTCTTCAATTATAGCTTTAGCAACAGAAATTGTTTCTTTTTCACTTTCTATTTTACTCAATGCTTGAGTAATTTTCTCAATAGACCTTTCAATTTTTCTATTTGATTTTTCAATTTCATTCATAGCTTTCGCTATTTTATTTTCTTTATTTTTACCTTTTGCCTTGGCTATTTTTTCTTCTTGTTTCTCGATCTTTTCTTCATACTTAGCAATTTTCCCTTCTTCTTTAACGATCATCTTTTCTAGTTTATTTATTTCTTTTTCTGATCTTCGAATCTGTTTATTAGCTTTCTTGATTATTTTTTCATTTTTTTTATCAACGCTGCTTATTTTTTGAGTATTATCCGTACCGATATTACTTTGAACAGAACCAACGGTATTGGGCATTGCAAGCGATTGTGGTGCTACCGCAAACATCCCCACTAACGCTAAACTTTTTATTATTTTATTCATCATTTACCTCAATATTTTTGTTAGTGCATTCCAGCTTTATAATTGATAAATAGACATTCAACGTTATCGGAATAATTTGAATGTTTTTGAGCATGACCGTACTAATCGTATTTTTTCACAGTACTGGTTTTCTGTTCGCCTATTAAAATCAATCAAGTAAAGACAATAAATCCTGAAATATAGACGACAATTAATCATCTTATTAGGTGATTAATTAAACAACGACAATGCGCTAACATGGACTTTGTCAAAGACGAATCGGATAAGTTAAAATGACAATGCGCCAACATGGACTTTATCAGCGATGAATGGGAAATTGATGACATCAATTAAAGGATACAGTGAGGCTCAAATTTCAAATATTCACAATTTATGAAATAATTAACCGCAGTAATGATTACTTTTTATAAGGAGTAAGGTGAATATGGGTATGACAGTTTAAGGACAAGCGGTAAAAGCTAGATGCATAAGTTGAATTACCGGGTCATAATTCAATTTAATAACTGTCATCGATTGCGAAATATAGGGATATTCCGCTACCAGTCAGATAAAAAGTCCTTGATCACGTCTCGGTAGTTTCGACTAACTTTGACTTGATCATACTCTCCAAGCTTTAGAAAATATTCGCCTTTGGTATGAGGTATAACTTTTTGAATATAGTTAAGATTTACTATTGTTGAGCGGTGAACTCGTTTAAATATTGATGGATCTAAATCATCTAACAAGTTTTTTAGCGTACTTCGCTTAATATGAGTAACACCTTGAGCGTGAACACAGCAATAATCACCTGCGGCGTCAACCCACTCAATATCAGCCTGTTTTAGCAAAGTAATATCATCTCTATCTTTAATGATTATTTTATGCTCAAGGTTACCCTTGTTTTGGCCTAATGAACTTTGCCCTTGTGAGCTTTGGCTTGAACTAGCACTATTTTCTCTTTCATTAATGGTATCTATTGCACCAATAATTCTTGATTTATGCTCAGTTTCTTCTTCGGTTTCAAAGCGGACAATCGCTCGACTAACTGCCCGAGTAATTCGTTCTTCATCTATTGGCTTAAGAATATAGTCAACAGCATGCACATCAAAAGCATCTAATGCGTATTGCTCAAAGGCCGTTGTAAAAATGACCAAGGGTACAATATCAGATTGGAGTTTTTTAATAACACCAAAACCGTCAACACCCGGCATTTGAATATCCAAAAAGATCAGATCGGGTGCCAAGTCCATTGTCTTCTCAATTGCTTCTCTACCGTTCTTACACTCAGCAATTATTTCGATTTCAGGAACTTTACTTAATTTGGCACGTAATAAATTAAGTGCCAATGGCTCATCATCAACTATTATTGTTCTTAATTTAGGCATAAAGCTAACTAACCTTCATTGAATTATATGCTTGATTAACTATATCAGGTTCAGCCGATATCCAGTGGTAATTTAATGGTATTTTTTAAACCACCAGAAGGTCTAACATTAAGATTATATACATAATTATCGTTATATAACGCTTTAAGGCGTTCATCGATATTACGCAGTCCAACACCTCGGCCTGTTTTACTCTTAATTTTATTTATATCAACACATTTAGCTGCCCCTGTATCACTTAATTCTAGTACCAACATATTATCAATTACATCAGCCGATAAACTTATGACTCCACCTTCTTCATTTTGTGCAATAACATGCTTCATCGAATTTTCAATAAGAGGCTGCAGTAATAAACTAGGAATTAACGCGGATTTTGCTGCTTCTGATATTTTAAAATCTAGTTGAAGTCGCTCTCCAAAGCGAGTTTTTTCTATTTCTAAATAAAGTTTTAATGCTTTTAATTCAAATTCTAACGCTATTTTAGTATCAGGGTCATTATCTAGTGAATAACGTAAGAATTTACTCAACTGAACCGTCATCTGCTGTGCTTTTTCTGCTAACTCAGATTCAATCAGAGAGTTTATCGCATTCAATGTATTACAAAGAAAATGTGGATTTAACTGATACCTAAGCATTTTGATTTTGGCATCTCTTGCAACGGTCTGTGCACTTAACCTTTTTAATTGTTCTGTTTTTGCTTCAGCTTCCTTTTTAAGCATAATTTCATGTTCAAATTGCAACAATTGATAATAGCGAATACCATGATAAAAACCGGCCCAGCAAAAATAAATAAAGATACTACTAAAATACCAACCGCCAAATTGAGTCCAAATTTCATCAGTGCCCGTCAGTCTTATGTAGAGTTCTACCCTAATAACTGTCCAGATAAAAGAAATCAATAATACCGAAGTAATACTAACGAATACACGTATAAAAATGGAGGTATTCCAACACCTCATAAAAACCCAATACAAGGGCAGTGAGAATACTACACCAACAAAAGATTGTAAAAAGGTGTGATTTAGGTGTGCAACATCTATTTGAACATACCAAAGTGTTAAGGAAACTAGACTGATTAAAGAAACAAAAGACCAAAAACAGAACTGTAAAAACCAAAATAGGTAGATAGGATTTTCTGATATAGAGTTGTATTTTTGTTGTAAAAAATGTTCGGACATAGTGTCTCCTGGCGTTTCAACTTATTATGTTACAACTTATTATCAACCGGATCGATCGTAAAATTCCTATCCGTCGCATGTATGACCCACCTTAACGCAAACAGTAAATAATAATAAATACCATTAAGTCATTATCTTAGTCTATAAAAGCAATAACCCCCGTTTAAAAAAACGAGGGTTATTAAATAAGCTACACCGCTAAATGAAATTAGGCCACTTCATCCTTTGTATTAATATTAACGATTGTATCTGCATGAGTTGTTTTTCTGGGGAATATGTCTTTCATGACTAACTTAGGTGTGCGATCAACATAAAACAATCCCCAATGTTTTTCTGGCTCTAGTGGATCTGACGAGCCCTTCCATGGTTCATCAAAAGCTTCAAAGACAAACGTTAATATTTTCTCTTGTGTTGTCCATGCAAGCAATTGTTCATAATAATGAGCCTGTAAGTCTTCGTTAGCATTCCACGGTTCTATACCCCTGCCATTTGATGCCGTTGTCCAACCCGCTTCAGTAATAATCACTGGCTTATCAGGGTAATGATTTGCCACACTATAATAATTTTGTTTGGTATATTCGAGCGCATCTTCCATCGTTCTAAATTCCCATGCAGGATAAGTATGAATGGAAATAAAATCTAATTCAGCAACCAAAGGCTCCAATTTGTACGTCCATGGAACGTAGTTTTCGCAAAAAGTAACAGGTTGTTTAATTTCTTTTTTGATTTGACGAACATAATTCACTAGTCTATCTACTGGCACCATATGATCGGTCCATTCAACACTAGCTTCATTACCGACAGATACTGAGAAAACAATGTCATCATACTTTAATGATAACTCGATCATTTTATGTATTTCATTACAGTTATTCTGTCGGTTAGCACTAAGAGTTTCTTCGCTAAATTCAGCACCCCATGGACAATGAGGGTTACTCATTTCAGCAGCCATATCAACACCGAGCATTACTTTGAAATGTAATGCTTCTATACGAATAACATCTAAAACAATTTCAGCATGTGGTCCACAATCGTAAATACGAAGGTAATTCCAATTGCTTGCTAGTATAAGTAAGTCTTCCTTAACTTCGTCATACGTTGGATAAATGCCCTCTCTTGGATTTTGTCCATCACGATAGCCAGAATAACAAATAGCATTGGCATGGCTTAAATTCATTGAACTAATTGTTGCTACTTTATCACTGTGTTTCTTAAACATATTTCATTTTCCCGTCTTTATCCCAAAGTCCCCAATAAGCACCTACATCGCCTTCATCAGCGACTTTCCATGTTTCATCAAATGATGAAAAATAGAAAATTTCGATACCATCTTCTTCCGCCCATAAGTAAGTATTTATAAAATACTTCAAGGCATTTTCATACGATGGCTCTGCACCTCTTTCAGCAGTACCAACATTAGGCCAACCGGTTTCGGTGATAATGACTCTTTTGCCCTTACCTGCTTTCACGGCACGTCGATACATATCTTTCATATAAAGTAACGCATAATCCGCTGAGCAGCCTTCCCAGAATGGGTAACAATTGGCTAAAATAACATCACAGGCATCGGCTATCCGTGGGTAATCTTCAAATTCAAAGTAAGCATCAACATAACCCACTTCAACATTCGGCAAGGCTTGTTTGGCGCGATTGATATAGTCCAACAATTGCTCTTCCGATAAATCACCACGCAGTAGTACTTCATTGCCTACCGCCAAAATATCTACATGTCCTTCTGTTGCAGCACAAATGGCATTAGCGAGCTCTTTTTCATTGTTTTCTAGATCGCTATCTAACCAAACACCTACCATAGTATTAAGGCCATTGGCTTTTGAAATAGCGGGGATTTTTTCATTACCTTCTGTACAAGAAAAAGAGCGTACCCAATTTATATTGGGCTTAATTATGTTTAAACGCTCAGATATTTGTTCCGCTTCAATTTGTGTACCCGGTCCTTGTCCTTCAACATAGGGACTAAAAGATATGCCATGAATTTTCTCAGTTAAAATATTGCTTGCTAAAGCTCGCAATTCATCAACTGACAAGTTTGAAAAATTCACACCTGCCAATGACATATACTTATTGTATTTACTCGACATTTTGTACTCCAAAAAATTTCGTTTTATTATTCAAATAACGTTTTATTAGTATTATTTACTCAGCAATCTCATTCAGAGAAGAGCTGAGTTGAATTTAGGTTAAGTGAAATTTGACGAATATGACCATTGCGTAAGAACAAGTTTGAGCTTTCTTTCTCTGGTAACGTCAATTGATTTAAGATTTGCTGTCTCCCATCTTCCCATGTAATCGTCAATGTTGACTCTTCACGATCACTGACTTGATAAACAATGGGAACCTGACACCAAGTAAAGGCTAACCCCGATTCAGGTACTGTAATTTCTTGCCAATTATCATCAACATCCAAATAAGTAAATGGGGTTACTTCTTTAACAAACTCACATGGGCGTAGTAAATTAGTTTGAAATTGAACTGTGCCTGCTTTGACCCTAATCCCCAACTCGCCAAAACGGGCAAGGATTTCTTCTTTAACTTGTCCAGTCATCCCTGGTTGTTGAGCGCCTGCATGTTTTGGGGTATGAGAATAAGGGTCCGCAGGGAATGCACCATATTCACTCGGTGTTTTATTAAAGCCTAATCCTTCACGCACTCGGTAATACAACTTACCTAAATGGCTGCAAGTACCTTCATCTTCACCATTATCTACCGCAGTGAAAAAGTTTTCTTCTACCGCTAGTAATAACTTAGCGACCATATGCCAATAAATACAACCTAAACCTTCAAAACCAAACATGCCACCAGAACGCCCAGTAAACTCCTGATGATTAAAAACTTCTTCATAAATAGCGACTAAGGGAGATCTCGACATTTCAACTAGATCGCCATAAACACCAGACAGCGCATCTAACTGTGTCATTAAATCATCACCATTGGTTAAGTCTGCATTAAAGCGATATACGCCATCACTATCTTGCAAAATGATGCGTTCATCCTGCTCTCTAAGCATTTGCTTTAACAATGGATTTGTTTGAACTTTATTAGTATCAACACAGTTTTTTTGCAAAAAGCTAGGTAACTTTCTGTCTGGATATAGCATAAAGGTATCTTGGTCTTTACGATAAACATCGCTTTTAAACAATGCCTCTACTACAGAGATAACTTTCTCTGAGCTAAATGCTCCGGAACTTAACGCTGCCACTTGCCCTTCTAACATAGGATAAAGATCATCAATAGTTAAACTTTCCTGTTCAAAGGCAAGTAAGTTATAGGCATTATAAAGGCCATCTTCACGCTCATTGGTGTGAATAGTATGCTCAATTGCAACCAACGCATCTTCAAGCATTGACTTAATTTGCTCAATTGGTTGCAACATTTTTCCAGAGAATGCTTCTTGACTATAAATTGTTTCGCGGTATCGACTTGATGCCTGCCCTAGTTCAGATGCACATTGATAACGTTCATCAGCACTTATTGGTGCATTATTTAATAACGGACGCACTTTCTTAAATGCATTGGCCGTTTCAACGATCCAATCGTTTACTTCTTTAGAAATAATGGTCGATTCTGACTCTTTCGCTAATAGCTTTTGCAAGAAACAAACATATCTGCGTAAATAATATAAAGTCACGACAGATACCCCCTGACCCACTAAGGCATTATTGGCATCATTCCATTCAGGTCTTTGGGTATTTAACCAAATGCCTCCGTCTATCACTAAATTACCCAACTTACAAAGTAGTGGTACCATTAACTTTTCAAGCAAGTTAACTTGATAAACTTCACCACTTGAGTCGAGCATCAATTTACCATCAGCACCTATTTTGCTAACACGTTTTTCAATTCGTTCAGCTAACTCTTCATCATAAGTAACGGTGCTTTTAGCATTTTTAACTAAGGCATCAAATGGTTTTATTCTATAGGGCACATTAGCGTAACTAAACAGTGGTTGACGTAACAATTCGCTCAGTTTTTCTGAATGAAACGCTTTTGAAAGTTCCAACATTTTTTGTAAATAAATGATCTGATGATCACCCCAATAACCGATATAACTCCACGGATCATCTGGCTCTTCAACTTCCCAGTCAATTCCCTCTTTAGTAATACGGTAAGGGTTATAGCCATCAATGGTGGAAGCGTTAACGAATTTGGCTATCACATTTTCAATAAACTTAGGGTAGCTGAATGTTAACGCTTCCCAATTTTGAAAAATGTCTCGCCAATTACCTTGATAGGTCAACAAACTATTGTTGTTGTCATCTTTTAGTTTAATGGCAAATTGGTTCCATGGACGACTTGGGTCTCCATGCCTTCGACCAAAAAATATCGGCAGATATTCATAACAAAGACGTTCAAGCTGTTGATCTTCTTGTTGCTTAACCAGTGTAAGTAATTGCTCAATATTGATGCTTTCAGGCAAACATCTAAAAAACTCTTGGTGACGTAAATAAACATCACTATTAAACAAGTTAACTGTACTTGAGAAATCTTTTGACGATATTTGATAATGTTCATCAAAAGCACCACCACGCAACACATTAAACTGCACGTTAGCGTAATGGTGTACAGAAACATTTTCTTCTGCAGTTACTTGAAAGCCATCTGCTGTTGCCATAATGCGGGCTAAGCCATCAGAGCCCTGCGCAATAGACGAAAGTATGTTATTTTCCAATGTTGAGGTACTAGATAATTGACTACGCAGTTCTGTCGCTTGACTTTGGCTTTGTTCAACATTAGCAACAAATTGCCAAGTTTTATTCTTAAGCGGCTCTAGTGTTATAGTTGAATTCACTAAGAATGCTCCACGAATACCACGTTTATGTGTTTCCTGTTTTATTGGCATTCCTGTGCGAAAATTAGCTAGCTGTTCTGACGACAGTAATATTTTTGACTGCTCTAAACCTGAACAAAATACCGTGTTTGTTTTTAATGACTCACAAGGCTCTGCTCTATCAGTAATACCTGAGTAAACAGTAAAAAATGCCAATCCTGAACTTTCATCCAATTCAGTCCACTTATATGCATCAACTAAATTACTTGAATTAGTTTGCGTAAAACGTGGCGTGCCTGCAGGTAGGATATTTTGAAAACCATCAATAAGTTCAACATTTGCAGGTTTGTCTGATAAGTTCACCAATTCACATTGACGAACAAAACCATACTCTTCACTTGTCGCCCATGTGTATTTATATTTAAGCTGAAGATCATTATTTATTTCTTCAAAACAAAGCTTATTGCCCAATAAGTTTTTATATAAATTACGCGTGATTTTATAACGATTGTCATGTTCTCGGTTAAAGGGTTCCCAATTTACAATCTCGCCTTTGTGATCAACACGTAATAGCGTTTTACAACCCGTATGAAGATCACTTTCATGTATTCTATCTACTGTGATATACGGAAATAATGCTGTTTCTGGAGAAACTCTTCCGGCAGTTAATCCACCCGTTGATGATACAAATAACCAATGATCACTATTTGAAATGACACTGATAAAAAAGGGTGCCATGTTGTTAACATTATTGATGGCGTAATATCGCTCATCATCTAACATAATGAATTCACCGGTTGTTTGATTGTTATCTGTTTTACAATTTTTCATGTTAATTCCTACCTTAACTAGCGGCCTATGTGCTACTTAAATATTTAAATTAGTCAGTACAGTTTTATTCTTACGTCTGTATCTACTCGTTATTTTGTTAATGGATTCAAAGTTAATTCTTTCAAGGTAATGGTTTAAAAACTCTCACGTAGTCGACTTCCATTGATACAGGAAAAATACTGTCATCAATTGGTCCCCCAGCCGTACCCCACGAACCACCAATCGCTAGATTGAGAATAACGTGGTAAGGGTGATCAAAGGGCCAAGCCTCCCAACCAGTTGACTCGTTTGAATAAAAGAAATATGGGGTTTCATCAAAGAACACAATAATATGTTCTGGTGTCCATTCTATGGAGTAAACATGAAAAGCTTGGTCAACAGTTTCACCTTCAAAACTTGCTTTTCTTTGTTCCGAATTAACCCAATAATATGCCTTATTATGTACAGTGCCATGAATTGTTTGCATGTCGTAACCAACATGTTCCATGATGTCAATTTCACCAGAATTAGGCCAAGCATCACAAGTTGAATTTCCTTGCCAGTCTTCATCTTGTGAGCAAGTTGTTTCGTACTTGAAGGGATCACTAGGTAACATCCAAATAGCAGACCATGTGCCTTGCCCTTTAGGCAGTTTGGCTCTTACTTCAACACGCCCATATAATAAATCACCTTTTCCTTGGGAATGAATTCTGCCCGACGTGTATTTAGCATTACCATAGTCTTCTTTGTGAGCGGTAATAATAAGGTTTCCATCTTTAACCTGAACGTTTTCAAGAAGGTCAGTGTACGTTTGGTCTTCATCATTTACCTTACCAGCAGGCCAGATGTCATAGCTCCATTTGTTTGGATCCGGTTTACCTTCATAGTCGAACTCATCGTTCCAAACTAACTCCCAATCATTTGAGGTTTGTATGTCAACTGAGGTGGTGGTGGTTTTACGTACTACGAGCGCATTTAGAATAGCCTGCCCTTTAGATGCCTTTAGTTCAATATTAAGCAATCCATCAGTGACGGTGACATCATGAACAGCACGTACCAGCTCAGATTTATTTTTACCATCGCGTGCCAGTTTTATATCAAGCTCATCAATAACTAACTGCCCCTGAGCGTACACATCAAAAACGCGCTCTCCAATAGCAGGGTTTTCTGGCTCTGCAAATTTAAAAGTAACTTCATAGCTGCCATTTTCTACTGGCTGTTGTATGGTTAAATCGCCAAAGCGATAGCTTTGAAACAGAGCACTATCTTGCGATCCTTTAATTGCCTCATATATAGTGCCTTTATTGTCTCCTAACACTAAGCTGTCAGTTTGATATGTGATCCCATCAGAACCTTGATACTGCTCTCCACCGATATTAACGGCCCAGACAATATTGCGATTAAAAGCATGAGAGTTCGATTTTTCTTTAACTGCATTTTCAGTGGATAGCTGAGAAGACTGTTTAGTTGCTGGGATGGTTTTTATACTTTCCTCCGAAGTGCATGCACATAAAACTAGGATGGCTGACATTGAAAGCAAAGTGCTTTTCAAGCGATTAATGTTTAAATTTTTTTTCATTTGTTCTCAAACCTTAAACAAGTGTAAATAAACAATACATTTGTTATTTGGTATTAAATAATTACATTCAACAATAAAGTAGCCTGAAATAATGACAATCAAAACGAGTTAAAACGGACTGAGGGTGCGGTAAATACGACAAATAGTTATTTTCAGCGAGAATATATATCTAAGAAATTACTACTATGAAGCCAGTAAAATAGTCCTTTGACCCATACAATTGAAATATAAGATAAGAACAGGGCCAGTAGTTCGTTTCATCCTCCAGATAGTCCGCTTGACCGCTTTTAACTATTATTATTTCACCAACCCTGAAATTATAATTATTAGTGTTATTTATTAATGCTGATATATAGCAGGCCCAACAGCGCTAAATATTTAAACAATATGTTACCTATTGTCGATATTCCCTTAGCTAGGTCTAAAATTTAATTTATATGAAAAAAACTGATGAAACTTAATCCGTTTTATAACAAAAAAACAGCTAACATTTTTACTAAATAAAAAATTTAATATCGCTATTAATTATAGGGTTGATGATAATTCTACAGCTCTCGCCGTAAAACGCTTTAGCCAAGCTGCTTAGCATTACTGAAAGAGGTTGGGCACTTAGTGCAAATGAATTTGGTGAACACGCCAGCGAAGCAAATTAAAAACAGTACTTTGATGAAATTAAACAATGAGCTAAATCAAGCAACACCACTTTCTTCTTTTTCGAGGCATTTGATGAACCATGGAAGGGAAAGCCGGATAATTTAAAGGGTGCAGAAAAGCATTGGGGATTATTTAATGTAGATAGAACACGACAAAAAGTATTAAGTCAGTTGGATTAGTCTACATTGATCTTACAAAATGAAACCAGAACAAAGTTCTGTAAAGAAAAGTATAAAAAAGGACAGAGATGAAAACATTGTGGTTATTAGTTTTATCTTTAGTGATCTTTGGATGCACAACCTTTGGGACAAACAATACTAAAGTCGACGTAAATGTGATCTGTAAATGGGGAACACAGCAGTTTGATTTGTGCCAATACAAAAATCAGGAACAGATGATTGATGCGCTGTTACTGGCGATGGTTCTGGACGAAAAAATTGGCCAAATGACTCAGTCGGTTTGGCACAATAATGTGTCTCCTGAAACCATCCGTGATAAAGCTATCGGCTCTATCATTCATACTGAAGGCCCCACACCAGGGCCCAATGCCATGGACTGGGTCAATAAATTTAATGAATTTCAAGCGAGTGCATTGCAAACCCGTCTGGGTATTCCGCTACTGATTGCAGTCGATGCCGTTCATGGTCAAAATACCTTTGAGGGTGCGGTAATTTTTCCTCATAACATTGGTATGGCTGCCACCAGAAACCTGAACCTGATCAAGCAGGCCGCTCAAATCACAGCACTAGAAGTAGCCGGAACGGGATTTAACTGGACATTCTCTCCCTGCATTGCCATGCCGCAACATGAGCATTGGGGCCGGGTCTATGAGGGATATACTGAAGACAGAGATTTAACCACAGCGGCCGTTATCGCGTCTGTTCAGGGACATCAAGGAACGAGCCTTGCCCACCGTGATACGGTAGCAGCCACCGCAAAACATTTTATCGGTGACGGCGCCACTGACGGCGGGGTTGAAGGCGGAAATGCGATAATAACTGACCAAGTTATGCGCGAACACTATTTACCCCCATACACCGCGGCCGTTAACGAGGGCGTTGCGTCTATCATGGTTGGGTTTAACTCTTATAATGGCCATAATATGCATCAACATACTCACTTAGTCACCGATGTATTAAAAGGTGAACTGGGCTTTGAAGGCGTTGTTGTTAGCGACTGGAATGGCGGATTGCGCTTTGGAGATCCCCATACCGTTATCAACGCTGGTATTGATATAGCCATGCAACCGGGCAATCACAATGAGTTCATGGCAAAACTTAAAGCATCGGTGCTTGATCAAACTGTCCCAATGAGCCGCATTGATGATGCCGTGCGCAGAATTTTAACCATGAAATTTAACCTTGGCCTGTTTTCAGATCCCTTTGCCAAAAAAGAATTCGCCGAAAGTGTTGGTTCCCCTGCCCATCGAGCGGTTGCCCGACAAGCGGTGCGAGAATCATTGGTGCTGTTGAAAAGCGACAATGATGCATTGCCACTAAGCTCATCTGATTCGATTGCCGTGATTGGTAGCCATGGTAACAACAGTGGTCTGCAAAGTGGTGGTTGGTCTATTCACTGGCAGGGACAAGCAGAAAGTTATCGCGGGGCAACGACCATTTTTGACGGTATCAAAGCGCAAGGAACACAGGTTGAATATGCTGAACATGGCTGCTATCCGGATATGCCTGCAAGCAAAGCCATTGTGGTTGTCGGAGAAGCCCCTTATGCCGAGGCTCTTGGCGATAGTGATGAGTTATGGCTAAGTGATGCCCACAAAAAACTCATTACTGGCTGCAAAAATCTCGGTAAAAAAGTCATTGTGATACTTATTTCAGGTCGGGTCTTGGCGATTAGCGAAGATTTAGACAAGAGTGATGCGTTTATAGCAGCTTGGTTACCCGGCTCTGAAGGTGCTGGTGTTGCCGATTTCTTGTTTGCCACCAATGGCTTCAAACCAACAGGTAAGTCACCTTATTCATGGCCGGTTGCCGTGACCGATATACCACTGGCACCGAACGCAGAACATGCTTTATTTAAATTTGGCTATGGTTTACAAGATTATTAACGTCGGTAAAACGCCTTTACTTAACCAGAAATAACCAATTTAACAGAATATAACAATTTAAACTCTTGGAGAATATATGAAGTCTACTTTACCCCTGATCCCACTTGCATCAGCATTACTATTGATTGCATGCTCTGGCGAAGTAACAACTAACGAGTCAACAAAACAACAAAGCACAGTGAGCAATTGGCACGTTGATTTTTTCGATGGTTTCGATACGTTCAACCCCGACAACTGGCAAGATCAGCGCATCTGGGTTAATAATGAGACCCAATGTTATGTTCCAGACAACCAGTTTGGCACGCGTGAAGTGAGCAATGGCAGCATCAAGCTGAAAGTTATCGATACTGGCGAGAAACGCAGTTGTGATAATTTTGACAAACATGGCAAGCAACATCCGGAGACCCAATATGTTGCAGGTCGTATAGCTTCTAAAAATCTTAAGGAATTTGTTAAAGGCAAATGGACCGCTCGCTTAAAAGTCGAAAACAGTGGTCAATCCGGCATGTTCCCTGCTTGGTGGCTCCTCGGTGCTCAAAATAATGAGCCCCCCGTACAACAGCCTGATGAAAACGTGTGTTGGCCTATGGTCGGCTCGGGTGAAATTGATATTTTTGAGCATCACAGTGATGGCGGCCCAGATCATTATGCAGCACGAGCCATTAAAAGTAATGGCAAGTGTGGAGACGGTGATTGGCAAGCCCTGATGTTGGTACAAGAAGCCAAGCTAGACGAATACCATGATTATTCAGTGGAATGGGTTGGCGATGATGTTATTTTCCGCCTAGATGAAGTTGAAGTATATCGACTCCCTGGTGAAGCAGATAAACTTGCTGAGCCCTTCTTCGCCATCTTGAATTTTGCCAAGATCAATGATTCAGCCATGACAGCTAACTGGGTTATGGAAGTCGATTGGGTGAAGCACGAAGCCTGGTATTAATAGTAGCTTTTCATTAACCATGTACAGGGATACCTTTATCGCATCCCTTGATCATTTACAGGTGAATCGCCTTGTTTATGGCCGGTTGCTATTACCTATATTCTAATGGCACTGAACATGTGTTGATGTCTGCTTGTATCCATATCACCCCTCCTTTTAGCTCGGCTATTGGCACTGTCTTTTTGAGACCTCTGTTTTAGTAATATCCGACTATTCAAAAGGATTAATTTTCAGGAATTTGAATGAAACCTCTATTCGGTAAGGTTGCACTTGTTACTGGAGCAAGCCGTGGTATTGGAAAAGGTATTGCGCTTAGCTTGGGCGAAGCAGGCGCGAAAGTCTATATTACGGGAAGAACTGTCGAGGAAGGGAAATCTGCTTCATGCCTGTCCGGAACAATCCACCAGACAGTTGAAGAGGTCATTAAATTAGGGGGAGAATGTGTGGCTATTCAATGTGACCATAGCATTGATTCTGAAGTGGAAGCCGCGTTTAATCGTATTAATGCAGAGAATAAGCGACTGAATATTCTGGTTAATAATGTTTGGGGTGGTTACGAACATTATACTGATGGTACCGAATTCTGGCATGAAAAAGGATTTTGGACTGTACCAATTTCACGTTGGGACGCTATGTTTCAATCTGGAGTTCGAGCCAATTATATATCCAGCGTACTTGCTGTACCGCTATTAATGCAGCAAGACGATTCCCTTATAATTACTCTTTCATTTTTCGTCGCTCAACGTAATGACAAAGGAGTAGCATACGGTACTGCTAAAGCCGCCTCCGATCATATGGTAGCGTGTATGGCAGAAGAGTTACGAGAACATAATATTGCTGCTGTTTCTCTGTATCCTGGCCTTGTACGTACTGAGTCGGTAATGAAAGCTGCAAAGCATTTAGATTTATCCAATTCTGAATCACCACAATTTATTGGACGGGCAGTTGTAGCACTTGCTAGCGATACTGATATCATGAAAAAATCGGGACGGGTATTGGTTGCCGCAAAGCTTGCCCAAGAATATGGTTTCACTGACATCAATGGAGAGCAACCACGTCCTTTAACGGCACAAGATGTTTAGTGTTTAGATTTGGACTCAACCGGATTAGTAAATCACTGAAAACGAGTGAAAAATGCGTACTTTAATGAAATGTTAAAGCTTATATAGTTTAAGTTATTAAAAGAGAATAGAGTCATGGAACCACGTATCAGCATCATCACGTTAGGTGTAAAAAACCTAAAAAAGTCTTTTGATTTTTATACAACTCTTGGGTTTCCATCATCGAGAAAGCCTGAAGATGGTATTATTTTTTTTAAAACTAGTGGTGTGTGTTTAGCTTTATACCCTTTAGATGAACTAGCAGAAGATGTATTTCCTAGTCTTAATTCAAATCCTTCAGGATTTTCAGGTGTTACATTTGCTCACAATACTCGATCTAAAGTAGAGGTCGATTCTATATTGGAATTAGCCAAGACTGCTGGTGGTAATATCGAAAAACCAGCTCAAAATGTTTTTTGGGGTGGCTATAGTGGTTACTTTTCAGATCCAGATGGATATTTATGGGAGATAGCATTTGGTGATTGTTGGGAGTTCAATGAAGATGGAAGTCTAATCATAAAATAATGCTCTAAAAACTGGACGTCATCAATACAAAAACTAATCAACTTTAGAGCACTGAGTAGAGACTACAACGACTAAAAACCTGCACTATAATATTTTACGTTTTGGAGCGAAATTCAAATGATTTTTAAGATAAAAACTGCCTTTCTACTTTTAGCATTATTATTTTCAGTATCTAGTAACTCTCAAGCTAAAAATAATGATTTCACTTGGCCTAAAGGGAATAAATTAGCTGTGAGTCTTTCCTATGATGATGCCCTAAACAGCCAATTGGACAATGTGATTCCTGAGCTGGATAAATATAATCTAAAAGCATCCTTTTATGTCATTCCAAACTCCCCTGTGATGAATGCACGAATGGGGGAATGGAGAGCAGCAGCAAAAAATGGCCATGAACTAGGCAATCATAGTATCTATCATCCATGCAGTGCCTCACTACCAAATAGGGAGTGGGTTCAAGAACATCATGACCTTGATAATTACAGCGCCTCACAGATGGTTGAGGAACTGACAATTGCTAATACCTTTCTTAAAGCTATTGATGGTAAAACCGAACGTACTTATACCGTTCCCTGTGGTGATTTACTCATCGGTGGTGAAGAGTACCTCAGTAAAGTAAATCATCTTTTTACTGCGATTAAAGGTCACGGGGTTGATAAAAGATTTACACTTATCTGGGATCCAACAAATTCAACAGGAAAGGAACTAATTGATTATATTAAAAATATCCCTGCTGAAATATTATTAGTGAATATTATTTTTCATGGTGTGGGGGGAGATTATTTATCTGTTTCATCCGAGGCTCATGCCGCGTTATTAACTTTCTTAGCGAATAATCAGGATGCCTATTATGTAGATTCATATATAAATTTGATGAAATATGTAGGTAACATGGAATAATTATTTCATGAATGTATGCAGACTCGGGAAATTTACCCCCCTTAATATCAAGTTTTAAGTGCAACAAAAGTCATTATCGATACAAAAACCAATCAACATAATGAATTCAATTAACAGGCCGAGACCAAGCCTCAATTAATTAATTGAGGCTTAAGTATATAGTCAATATCTTCCCGCCACTCTTGCTAACATTTTATAACACCCAGTTTGTAGCCATTTCCTCGGTATAATTAACTTGATTACTAACACTCATGAAAATATAGCTATTGATACGTCTGCAAGTTTAAACCTTATAAATAGTAGCTATATACCCATTACCATTCAAGATGCATGTTTCAGAGTGCTTAAGCAATTTCAATTCAAGGCGCTGTGATGAAATAATGGTTATTCAGGAGAATATGCTCAGGATAATTGCTCCTGCATTATCTAATAAGGTACTTCCTGTACCGTCTGCATTCTCTAATAACACCATCCATGTAGCGCCATTATAAGTCACAGCAACGATGAAGTGATGTTGCTCAAGCGCTTCTATGATGGACTTAAAATCACTTTATACGTCGTTAAATAATCAAACCATAGAATGACTATGCTTAAATTATCTTCCTTGCCTAAAGTCCTTTTAATTCCCACTGAAATCCTGCATTTTGATTGGTAACGGGTATATATTACGCTTGTTGTGCTTCATTGAGCTCACCATGAATCTGCTCTACCCTTTTATTATCAAGAACATACCAACGCATCACTAAAGCTACTAGAATTGAGCCAATTGCAGGATAAAGAGTAAAGGACAATAAGATCCCTTGCTGAGTCGCCTCCGTCTGTTCAACATCGGCTTGGTAGCCATAATAAGCAAGCAACCAACCGGCAAAAGCGCCACCAAAAGCGACACCCAGCTTAATAAAAAACACCACGGCAGAATAAACCATTCCCGTAATACGAACACCAGTTTTCCAGTGGCCATAGTCAATGGTATCGGCCATTTTGGCCCATAACAATGGTGTCGCCATTTGTAAAAAGAAACTCCAAAGGAAAAACAATGCAAAGGCCATGATGTCATATTCTTTAGGGACAAAATAACTGATGACACATATGAATGCTGCGATTAATTGAAGCGTTATATACGCTTTGATCTTACAAACTTTTTTGGCCAGGGGTTGAGCCAAAGCACACCCTAAAATACTACCAATCATTCCGAGTGTAATAAACAAAGTTATATACTGTTCGAGATTAAGAACATATTTCACATAATAAATAGCTAAAGTCGCTCTTAATACTTGTCCCGTTAATAAAAAGAGACCCGCTAAGCATAAGATTCGCCACTGGTCATTTTTCCAAAGTGATCTTAAGTCATCAAAAAATGACGTTTTTTGCTCTGCGGGCGTGGAGACCCTTTCATTAGTGCCACTAAAGCATAATAAAAATAACACCACACCTAAAAGACTCATCGCCATCATGGTTAATTGATAACCTTTAGCTTTATCACCTTCACCAAACCACTCAACTAACGGAAGTGTACTGGCTGCGACAATAAGCCCGCCTAACATGCCTAAAACAAAGCGATAAGATTGCACAGAAACACGCTCAGAAGGCTCTGCTGTTAATACACCGCCTAATGCAGAATACGGGATATTAATCGCCGTATACGCAATCATAAGTAAAGTGTAGGTGGCAAAGGCATAAACAACTTTTCCATTATAGGAAAAATCCGGTGTAGTAAATGCCATGACTGAGATGATGCCAAAAGGCACCGCTAACCATAAAATATAAGGCCTAAACTGTCCCCATCGGGTTTTAGTTCTATCTGCCATAGCCCCCATTAAGGGGTCAGTAATCGCATCAAAAAGTCGAACCACTAAAAATAAAGTACCCACCAGCGCGGGAGAAAGACCAACGACATCGGTATAAAATATCAGCAAAAACATCATCACTGTTTGAAAAATGATATTACTGGCAGTATCACCTAAGCCATAGGCAATTTTTTCTCGTATTGTTAACATAAAATCTCACTTCTAATTCTTTGGTATGATGATAGTTGAATTAATGAATTCAATACTTGGGTGATATTACCATCATACTTTTTTCGGTTATTTACCATGAAAGGTAAAGCTGAAAATACTGTTGTCTTTTTATCATTATTGTCACTGTTCGCCCTGACACTGGAAGAGATTAAGCATCAAGCTGTTGTTGCTCTATTTTTCAGCAATACTGCTTAAATACTGAAACCTGCATCTTGAAGTAGCGCAGGTCTCAGTGTTCATCAACACATCAATTAGGCTTTAGAATTACAATATTGATCTAAGTATTGTTTATGCGTAGGTAGTGATTTGACCGTTTGCTCTATCGAATTTTTAATACCATTTAAAAACATGTCTTGTTCATTCGTTGACATCATATCAGCTATTGGATGGTGATTTTGTGGGGACAAACCTTGCCCTAACATGACTTGAACCCAAGAATTCTCAGCAAATAAATCCCATGGTGCTTTAAAGACATAACCATGTTCTTTAAATAACTCAATACGATGACTCAATGAACTTGGAACATCCATTTTGCTACAATAACGCCAAAAAGTTGAATCGTTTCTATTGGTAACATGGTAATGCAAAATGATAAAATCTCTAATGTATCGAATTTCTTCTTCAGATTGATAATTATATTCATTTATTACTGAGTCAGTTATCCCCATCTTAGGGAACATTTGCATCAGTCTAATAATACCTCGTTGAATTAAATGTATACTGGTAGACTCTAAAGGCTCAATGAAACCGCTTGATAAACCTAAGGCTACACAGTTTTTATTCCAATGTTTTCGGCGCTGGCCGGGGGTAAATTTAATAAATAAAGGTTTCTTTAATGTTTTACCTTCAACATTTTCAAGCAACAGTTTCTCAGCGTTTTCATCATTCAAATATTTACTACAATAGACGAGGCCGTTTCCTGTTCTATTTTGTAATGGAATCTTCCATTGCCATCCAGATTCATGGGCAATAGAACGCGTATAAGGTTTAGGCTCTTCAGTACTTTCTGTTTGCACTGCAACAGCGCGATCACATGGCAGCCAGTGTGACCAATCATCGTAGCCAGTATGTAAAGCTTGCTCAATCAGTACACCTCTAAAGCCCGTACAGTCAATGAATAAATCACCTTCTATAGTTACGCCTGAAAGCAAGGTAAGAGATTTTATAAAACCTGATTTCTCATCGATATTTACTTGCTCTATTTTACCTTCTATTCTTTTTACGCCATTTTTTTCAGATAGTTTACGTAAAAATTTTGCGTATAATGTTGCATCCATATGGTAAGCGTATTTCAAGCCACTATTTGGCAGGTGAGCGAATTTTTCATTTAGTCCAGCTTGGAGTTCTAAGCAATATTCTTCATACTTTGCCTGATAGCCTTCTTTTTTACTTCGATTGTAGAATTGTAAAAATGTTGTTGCCCAACAATCCCTACCAGTAGTGCCAAAAGAGTGAAAATATTCGCTATCGTTATCTTTCCAATTTTCAAAATTGATGCCTAGTTTAAATGTTGCGTTTACACTACTCATAAATTCAGCTTCATTAATCTTTAACATTTTATGAAATGTTAACAGAGGGGGAATTGTTGCTTCGCCAACACCAACCGTTGATATTTCATCGGACTCAACTAAGGTAATATTTAAGTTATTACCAATAAGTTTTGCTAATGCTGTTGCAGCCATCCAGCCAGCGGTTCCTCCGCCAGCAATAACAACATTTTTTACTTCTGATAGATTATTCATTTGTAATTCCTTACTAATAGCGTAAACGTTTAATTAGGTAATCTTTAAACTTTCGTAATGCTTTTTCACTTTGAGGATTGAGCATCCCTTTTGCATGTTCTGGAATGTGATCTAATGGCGTCGCTTCAAAAATATAATGTTTGAATAAATTGAACCAAATATCTTTTTTATCTTTTGGCAAGTTCCTAAGCGCCATAACGGCATAAAGCAAAGCGTTACCAGACTCATCAGTAAGATGGTCGGTGGATGACCACCAAAATGTGGTTAACAAATTAAAATGTGCTAAACCTTCAACATGGTGCCACCACATACTGGGTAAAAATAGTGCGTCACCCGCTTCTAATTCCCCAACTTGGGCATGTGCTAATGCTTGTTTGAACTTAGGGTATTTAATAAAATCGGGTTTTTTAAAGTCAACTAGGCTTATTGATTGTCCCGCAGGGGTGAAATCAAGTGGGCCAATATAAAGGTTTTCAATTTGTTCTGGTGGGAATAACGTAAAACGTCTTTTGCCATAGATATTACAGGCTATATTATTAGGTACATCGTAATGGGCAGGTATTGTACTTTCATTGCCCATCCACATATTCATAGCGGGTGATTTACCTGTTATATGAATATTGTTTTCTTTTCTTAAGTTGGGGAAGTATGCATCTACAGGTGTTGTACCCATATAATAAAGAGAAGGAGGTGTATCACCTTGGGACTTCTTTATTTGTCCAAACAAGTCTGCTAATGACATTTTATAGGCTTTGCAGTTAAGCGCTGTGAGTGCTTTGTTATAGAATATGCGCCCGTCAATATCAGGTGCTCCGCAACCAACGACTAAATCTTGGCCACTAGCATATTTCAAAAGATAACGTTGTAATGCGGTTTCAGATTCTTGCCCTTTTTTAACCATGGGCCAATCTTTAATAAAGCCCTTTAAAATAAGTGGCTGTTTTGATTCGATTATAAAAGAAGGAACATCACAAGCAGATATACCCTCTACACTGGCAATTTTTTTAAGAGTTCCTAACATTTTATTTCTCTACGTTGTTTGTAATAACTTGTTTTTTCTTTTGATTAAATCACCCATATTTAGAAGTGATGCTATTGCCATATAGAGTGGTTTTAAAAAGCCTTTCTGACTTAATTCAGCCAGCTGTTGAGATGTTAAGTTATTTAATGATTCTTCATTGATAGTATAGAATCCAGATAATCTATTATGACTTTTATCGTTAAGTTCTATATCAAAAACAAATTTTTCTAGTAAGTTATACTCATTTAAGAAGTTTAGAAAATCTTGACTCTCTGCAAAACCTTTATCTATCTCTCCCAAAACGTCGCCTATATGCTCTATAAAAGGAGTGTTTTGACCAAACTCTGTGAATATGCTCTCACCTCGTTCTTTATTAATTCTAGGACTATCGACATCAAGGTGGATAACTCTTTGTTTTTGTACATTGCCATTTATTTCTTGGTTCTGAAAACCAATTAAGAAAGGTTGTGCCTTAATTGTATGAGGAAGGTAACCACAATCCCAATCGCCATTAGTTAAAAATAAATTTTCTTTCTTTTCCAAGCCAAGTAGTGCGTATGATTGAAATTTTTCTGTTGCTTCATCTTTATGAAAAACAATAGGATAATAAGCTTGAATATCATAAAACTCATTAGGAAAGGTAAGTGTAAGCATTATATTATCGCCTAACTCAGAGCTTCTTTGTGTATCAACCTTTAAGTTTCTATGTTGTTCATTATTCAACATTTGATGATTTGACATAATTTATCTCTTTTTTATTTGAAATATTACGCATAAACAATTATCTATATACATTAAAGCATAGACATATTTAGTTTTAATTGATAAAAAACCGCCCAATGGCGGTTTTTTAAATTATAAAGACGTCGTTAGAAAGTATAGCGAGCGCCGATATTGTAACGAGGACCTGATTGAATAGCATTTAACAGTTCGTTTCTGCTACGGCTATACATACGTTGAGTTTCATCCGTTATGTTAATTCCTTCAAAAAACACAACTAAGTCTTCATTGATGTTATAACTCGCATTGATATCAATTTGTGAGTATGACTCATTGATGCGCGGGTTATTAAGGTTGTTGTCTGTTTTCACTAAGAATTCATCACGCCAGTTATAAGCGATACGAACTTGTATGCCATTTTTATCGTAAAATGCGACTAAGTTGGCAGTATCACTTAAGCCAGGAAGGGCAAATTGACTGTCAAAAACGGTTGGGTCATATTCAGCATCACTATCTACGAAAGTTAAGTTGGCTTGTATACCAAAGCCACTTTCAAGTGCATGTTGGAAAGCTATTTCAAAACCGTCGATAGTAGCATCACGCTCATTAAATGGCACCGTGACATCAAACTGAATTAGTTCATCTTCGGCAACAGAGTGTATTTGCCCTGTTGTGGTTCCGCTTGCGTCTACGCCGGTTATGGTGCTTGACTCTGGATAGTTATCAAAAATATATTGTCTAATGGCAGTATTGTCACTACTACCTACGGCAGCCATAGCTTCATCAAAGCGAGGTCCACTTGTAGGACTTCTAAGGCCGAATAATTCACTTTTATTTTTCGTTGTGCCAATGAAGTTTTCTATATCTTTTCTAAAATAACCTACAGACGCATAACTTCCTTCATCAAAGTACCATTCTAATGATAAATCAACATTGACAGACTCAAAAGGAATTAAGCCCGGATCACCACTGCTAGCTGTCGCAAAACCTTGTCTGATTTCACCAATACCAACACCACCTCGAATATTATTGTAGGTAGGTCTTGAAAGTGTTTTACCGAATGAGGCTCTTGCTACCCAATCATCATCAATCTCTAAACTGATATCAAGGTTAGGTAAAAAGTTATTATAATCGCCATCAAAGTTAGTAAAGGCGCTTTCTCCAGTATCAACTGTTGCAAATTCATTGTTAGAAACCCAATCCACACCTGTGTATGCAGGTACCATTGCACTTGCTTTAACATCAGTTTCTTCATAACGGAAACCCGCAGATATATCTAAGGGCATATCTGCAATTTCAAATTCCATATTTATTTGAGCATAAATAGCAGTATATTCTTCTGATATAAGTTCGTCAGTTGTCCATTGATCATTCACACAAAAACGATCTGCGCATGGCCAAATACCTGGTGAAACTTCGTTATTACTATTAGCTGGCGCAGCATAAGAAGCTACTTCATTCGATGCATCGACAAAACTAAAATTGTAAAACAAGTCAAAAAGGTCAATTGTTTCTCCTGCTGCGTTAGTCCCTGTACTTGGTAAGTTATCTAATTGAGAGGAGCTGCTACCCGGCGTAAACAAACTATCGGTAACATCATCTACACTGCCTTCACCGCCCCAAGTATCTCGCTGAGCCGTCATAATCGAAGCTCTAATATCATTCTCAGTTTTTGAGATACCAAAATCTACACTCGTGATAACACCCTCATCAAAAACGTATTGCCCTCTTAACTGAATTTGAGACAAATCATTTTCAAATTGGCTGTTTCTTAAAGAACTACCTGTTGTAATTAATTCAGCGGGACTGCCTGTTAAACCGTCCAATTGTGAAATAGACATTACAGGGAAGTCAGGCCTAAAATCAATCGTGGTACTCTGACGAGAGTTAACGGCATACTCCATAGTTGAGCTATTACCGTAAGGGCTATCTGCTTTCGATTTTGCTGAAGAGTCGTGATAATCAAGTTCAAATCTTAGGTTATCAGTAGCTTGCCATTCTAGATTTAAACCAATTGATTCATTTTTATTTATTGAAGCATCTGATGACGTAGAGAATGATAAATCAGGACCTGCGCCTGAATGCCAAACAACAGGAGAGTGGTTTGTGCCTGTTGTAAATTCATTTAAGCTGCCATCAATAGTTTCACCTTCCCAAAACCAAGCACCGATGCCGTTTGATGTAGACTCAACCGTTTGTTCTGAAAAAGTATAATCAGCAGTAATAGTGATGCGGTCACTTGGAGCATATTGAAAAACAAGTTGTCCATTATCTCTGGTGCGATCAAATTCGGTAAAGTTGTAACGAAATTGTTGTGGACGGTTGAATGTATCACCATCTTCCCAGTCCGTATTATTGATACCGCCATTCCAGCCGTCAACTGGGGCAATGGCTTGAGTATGCCATTGCGGAACAACAGCCTCTTTAGTTGCACCATTTCTTTCTTGGTGACTAAATGAAATACCAAAACCAATGGTATCATCGGCAAAAGTATTACTATAAAGACCTGAAATTTCAGGGGTGACGCTATCACCTTCGTCAGTTGACTGGTCCATCACAGCTTTGACCCCAAGAGACGCTTTTTGTCCTGGTGTATTAAGTGGTCTTGCTGTCAAAATGTTGATAGTTGCACCGATACCGCCACTTGACACTTCTGCTTTAGCAGTTTTATAAACTTCTACACCGCTGACAGCTTCAGAAGCAAGATTAGCAAAATCAAATGAACGAGAGTTACTAATGACGGTAGATTCAAGGTTAGACGAAGGCATTTGACGGCCATTTAAAGTGACTAAGTTGAAGTCTGGACCTAAACCACGAACAGTAACTTTAGAGCCTTCACCGTTAGATCTGTCAATCGATACACCAGAGATGCGCTGTAATGATTCAGCTAAGTTAGAATCAGGAAATTTACCCATATCCTCTGATGATATAGCATCCACAACACCTTGTGCGCTACGTTTGATATCCATCGCTTTGACTAAGCTACTGCGGATACCTGTGACAGCTATTACTTCAACATTTTCTTTATCTTTTAAACTTACTTCTTCTGCTGATAGTGCAGGTAAAGCAGTTGCTCCAAGTATCAGTGACAAGCTCGTTGCAATTCTTGTTTTAGTAAATGTTTTCTGGATCATATTAGTTCCCCTTGATGCTATTTATTCAACACCTTATAATTTATGCGTAAACGAATGTGTTCTCTGAGCTGACACTATTTTTAATCAAATAATAGTCATTAATACAATAAATCGTACATATTGCCCAAATATGATACTACTCTTTCAAAATAGAAAACCTATGCCTTTACGCTCAAACGCCCCCTTTTACAAGGTAAAGTGGACTAGTTAAAAAAAGGGCATTTACATCTATTAAGCCCCATATTTATCCCTGTAGTTAAATTTAAAAAGTCATTGATTATCTTTGGTAATACTTTTTAGGATCGTGCCAATGTTAGTACTATGGTGAATAATATTGAGGTTAGATGGAATGTTTTCGCTGTAAACTTAGGGGGTATTAAGTTTACGCTTAAGCTTTTCAATACATTTTGAATGTATTATGGGGACAGAGTTTATGAGTGTTTCAGTAGAGATAACACAGTGATTGTTCTATTGAACAAGTAGGAATGAATACATATACCCGTTACCATTCAAGATGCATGTTTCAGAGTGCTTGAGCAATTTCCATTATAAGTCACAGCAACGATGGAGTGATGTTGCTCAAGCGCTTCTATGATGGGCTTAAAATAACTTTATACGTCGTTAAATAATCAAAGCATAGAATGACTATGCTTAAATTATCTTCCTTGCCTAAAGTCATTTTAATTCCCACTGAAATCCTGCACTTTGATTGGTAACGGGTATAGTTAGTGTGATAGTTATCACTGCATACCCAAGTGACTTTGAGTATGCATTATATAAGAAGCTTTACGATGAAGGATTTAATTCAACGTTCTGTATAGGTTCGTCATCATCGACGGTCATTTTTCCACGTCGAGCTTCTAGAGCTTCTCGCACTTCACGCGCTTTATCTTCAGTTAATGGATAAGCCATTATCATCCAAATAGCGATTAACGAGGTTATTATCGGGATAATCACGTCGCATAAACGCATGAAGAAAATAGTGTCTGCTGACTGTTGGCCTGCTAATGCAACATCAAATCCTGTCGCATTGAGAAGAAAACCACCTGCAGCGAGTGCTACAGCCATTCCGAGTTTTACAACCCACCAATAAATTGAGCCAAACATTCCCTCTCGTCTTTGTTTGGTATTCAATTCATCAAGATCACATACATCTGCAACCATAGATCCCATTAAGGTGAACAATCCACCTAGACCAAAAGCAATAAAAATTGAAGGGATTAACAACAACATCGGACTTTCTGGTGTATAGCAAACCCATTTAAGTGCATAACCAATAATAGAAACACCTGTCGAGAAAAAGAAGGCATTACGTTTTCCCATTATGGTAGATAGTTTAGTGACAAGAAAAATAACACAAAATGTTGATATGGCTGACACCGTTCCAGCCCAGCCAGCAAATTCAGCACCTAATGATTGATCACCACCAAAAACATAATAAATAATGACGTAAGTTTGAAACGAAGAGACCAACATAAAACCGTTAAATACTAGAAAGGTTGCAGCGCATAAATAAAGAAATGGCTTAAATTTAATGGTTGTTAAAAAGCCCTTGATAAAGTCCTTGAAGCCAGCTGGGAATTCTTCGTTAGCTTCATTTTTATCACTTGAGCTGACATTCAAACTTTCTTTGTTTGTTTTTTCTTCTTGATGTTTTGAACGTTCTTTCAAAAATATAGCGGGTAAAATCCCAACACAGACAGTAAAAACGCCAATAATAATAGCTAACCACCCTGCTCCTTCAATCATATCTTCAAATAACATATCATTTTGCATAAACCATAGGAACCAAGGAGCCACTAACCAAGCCATTTGTCCCATGAAATTTTGTACCGCCATGAGCCTAGTTCGTTCATGATAATCAGGCGTTAACTCATACCCCAAAGCTACCCAAGGTGTTGCAAATACGGTATAAGCTAAATAAAAAATGATTGAACCAATCAAAAAGAACCAAAAATAAAAATTTTCACTTTGATCTCGGGGAAGTTGCCACAGTAAAGCAAAAATGACTGCAGCTGCTATAGCGCCAAAGAAAATGTAAGGCCTGCGACGACCCCATTTTGATTTAGTGTGGTCAGAAATATAGCCCATTAAAGGATCTGTTATCGCATCAGTTAATCTAGGCAAGGCACCAATCAGACCTACCAAAACAGGGTTCATCCCTAAACCAAGATTCAAGACAATAAGCATACCGCCAATCGCAGCACCCAATAAATTATTAACAAATGCCCCTAAGCCATATATGAATTTTTGAACAAACGGAATCTTATCTCTATCACTTGTTTCTACAGTATGGGCCATATTTTTATTCCAATATTAATTTTTATGAGTGCTATGCTAAAATTACACCTTGTTCTCCGAGCATAATTGAACAAAAAACACATTATATAGATAAGAAAAATACTCAATACTAAAACGATGAGATGACCTTCAAAAAACGGTGAAATGGTCAATAATGCTATTTAATACAAATATGAACACCTAGAAACGTAACGCCACTATCCCTAAAAAATCTTTTTAAAGTCCAGATAATCTACTGATAAGTCCACCTTGTCGTATTTAACTTGTATCCTGAATTATTAGTAATAATGTAGGTATATAGCTTCTCCTAACATACTTACATACGGAATAATATTTTCATCCGTAACAACGCAATCCAACAAATAAATTTAAGGGAAGTAAATGCTATCAAAATCGTGTCAACAAGTTCATGAGTTAAATTTTTCGGATGTAGAATCTGAAGTACTTACACTGCTATCGAGAATGACTATCGAAGAGAAAATTGGCCAAATGAGTCAACTTTCTGGAGATGGATGTATTGTGTCAAAAAACTTGCGCAAGGCGATCATAGCTGGACATGTAGGTTCTATTCTTAATGAAGTTGACCTTGACACAATTAACGAGTTACAACGGATTGCTATACAAGAATCACGACTAGGCATACCATTATTAATTGGTCGAGATGTGATTCATGGCTTTAACACCATTTTTCCCATACCACTTGCTCAAGCCGCAACATGGTCACCAAAAATTGTTGAACGGTGCGCTAAGATTGCTGCAATAGAGTCTTCAAGTAGTGGTATAAACTGGACCTTTGCACCCATGATCGATATTGCTCGAGATCCTCGTTGGGGGAGAATTGCTGAAAGTCTAGGAGAAGACCCATATTTATGTAAGACCCTTGCAAACTCAATGGTAAAAGGGTTTCAGGGTGACAGTTTATCAGACACAAATTCAATTGCTGCTTGTGCTAAACATTTTGCAGGCTACGGAGCAAGTGAAGGTGGAAAAGATTACAACACAACTAATATTCCAGAAAACGAGCTACGCAACGTTTATCTCCCCCCATTTAAAGCGATAGCCGAGTCCGGAGTTGCCACATTTATGGCATCTTTCAGCGATTTAAATGGTGTACCAGTCACAGGAAACAACTGGCTTTTAACGACTGTACTCCGCGACGAATGGAACTATTCTGGCCCTGTAGTCAGTGATTGGGAAGCCGTTCCACAGTTAGTCACACATGGATTTGCCTTCGATGATTATGACGCTGCAGGTAAAGCATGTACTGCGGGGATCGACATGGAAATGGCCAGTGATTGTTACTTGAAACACATGAAGCATTTAATGAATAATAACGTTATCTCCCTAGATAAAATTGACAGTGTTGTAAAACGAATACTCACACTGAAATTTAACTTAGGGCTTTTTGAATCTGCCATTACATCCCCAAATCAACCATCAAATAGTTTAAATACAGACCATCTAAGCATTGCTAAAGAAGCAGTAATAAAAAGTTGTGTCTTGTTAAAAAATGATAATCAAATATTACCCATAGCTAAATCGGCAATTAATACCCTTGCGGTAATAGGGCCTCTTGCAGATGATGGTTATGAACAAATGGGCACGTGGGCTTTTGATGGTAAAGAAAACCAAAGCCATACGTGTTTGAATGCATTAAAAGAAGTAGCCAAAAACGCATTTAATATAAACTATGCTGTAGGGATGGAAACCACGCGTTGCAACCATCACGACGGTTTCGCTGAAGCGATTGATACAGCAATAAATGCAGATATAGCGTTGATGTTTTTAGGTGAAGAAGCTATTTTATCGGGAGAAGCTCATTGTCGGTCGAGCATCGATTTACCCGGTGCTCAGGAACAACTGATTAATGTAATCCACGCAACGGGGACACCTATTATTTTGGTGATAATGGCTGGAAGGCCCATTACTTTGGAAAAAATCATTTCAAAAGTAGATGCCATTTTGTTTGCATGGCACCCAGGAACAATGGCAGGTCCTGCTATCACTGATTTATTGTTTGGGGTAGAAAGTCCGTCAGGAAAATTACCGGTTACCTTTCCTCGAACGGTTGGTCAAATTCCACTTTATTATGCACAAAAAAATTCTGGCAGACCCCCCATTGATGAAAAATATATTAATATAGATAATATTAAAATGAGAGCGCCACAAACTTCCTTTGGTATGACTGCAACCTATTTAGATACTCATTTCTCTCCATTATTTCCTTTTGGCTTTGGCCTATCCTATAGTCAATTTTGTTATACAAAGATCAAATTAAATAATAAAGTGATTCCTATGGGGGGTGCTGTTGAAGTAAGTGCAACGATTAACAATGTTGGTAATTATAATGCAGAAGAGGTAGTTCAACTCTATATTAGAGATATTGTTGGTAATGTAACTCGCCCTATAAAAGAGCTTAAGGGTTTTCAACGAATCACTTTAGGAAAAGGTGAAAGCATGGTAGTCACATTTAAACTACACACTGATGAACTTGCGTTTTATAACCAACAAATGGAATATAAACCCGAAGCCGGACTATTCCATGTTTGGATCGGCGGGGATTCAAGCACGACGCTAAAAACAGAATTTGAAGTGACAGATTGAGAAATTACTGGATATAAAAATAATATGCACTCATTACTTAATAACTTAGTGGTAAAAACTAAAGTGGATGAACTAATGTCAAATATGACATTAGCGCAAAAAATTGGACAAATGACACAAGCTGAACGGCAAAGCTGTACGCCCGCAGAAGCAAAAAAGTTTCATTTAGGTTCAGTTATGTGTGGTGCGGGCTCTACCCCTGGGGAAAACAAACTTAAAGATTGGTTAACAATGGCTGACAGCTATTGGCAAAGCTCATCAGTAAAAGATGCATGTCATCATGGCATACCCTTACTTTTCGGGGTAGATGCTATTCATGGTCATAATAACCTTTGTCAAGCCACTATTTTTCCTCATAATATCGGCTTAGGCGCTGCTAACGATCCCGCACTGATTAAAGAAATAGCCATCATTACCCGTAAAGAAGTATTGGCCAGTGGCCTTGACTGGACCTTTGCACCAAATCTTGCGGTTGCAAAAAACCAGCATTGGGGTCGGTTTTACGAAAGTTTTTCACAATCACCCGATATAACTAATAAATATGTCAATAACATTATTACGGGACTGCAAAATCAACTACACACCGAAGGTATTCTCGCTTGTGCAAAACATTGGGTTGGCGACGGAGCAACGTCTTACGGTATTGATCAAGGTGATGCCAAAATTTCGTGGCAAGTGTTAAATAAAACTCATATAAGTCCATACATCACAGCGATTAACTCGGGAGTGATGACGGTCATGGCATCGTTCAATAGCTGGAATGGTGACAAATGCCATGGCCATAAGTTTCTACTTACTGATATTTTAAAAAAACAGCTTAAGTTCTCTGGTTTTGTCGTCTCCGACATGAACGGCATTGACTATCTTTCAGACGATTTCTACTTATCAATTGCACAAGGCGTAAATTCGGGCATTGATATGTTTTTGGTTTCAGAAAACTGGAAACAATTTATTCGATACTTAAGTAACCACGTAGAATTAGGGACAGTATCAATTTCAAGAGTTAATGACGCTGTACGTAGAATTCTTACAGTAAAAGTCGCAATGGGCTTACTTGAAGCCCCTAAACCAAGTAAACGAAAATGGGCAAATGATAATAGCTTTGGCTCTATGGAGCACAGAGAAGTTGCACGTAAAGCCGTTAGAAAATCACTCGTTTTACTTAAAAACCATCAAAACACACTACCTTTAGATAAAGCGGCACGTATTTTAGTAACAGGAAAAAATGCTAATAACATTGGTCATCAATGTGGTGGATTTACAATAGCTTGGCAAGGTGTTTCAGGAAATGATGAGTTTGAGCAAGCAACATCGATATGGCACGGTATTAAAAAAATTGCACCTAATGCGTTTTTAAAAGAACAAGTTGAACATGTAAATGCAAATGATCACGATGTTGCTATTGTAGTCATTGGCGAAACCCCCTACGCTGAAGGATTTGGTGATATTAGAAATGACGATAATCTTATTATAGAAGCAGGATCACAAATAAATGGTCAAATTAATGTTTCAGAGCCTTATGGAAGCACGATAGAATTACAAAGCTTACACTCGGAAGATTATGCAACAATTAAAGAACTTACTGATAAAGGATTACCTGTCGTTGTCATTTTAATATCGGGTAGAACACTAATTATTAATTCAGAACTTGAAGAGTCAGCAGCATTTGTTGTCGCTTGGTTGCCTGGTACTGAAGGACAAGGAATTAGTGATGTTATATTTGGAGATGTTAATTTTCAAGGTAAACTATCCTTTGATTGGCCTAAAAACACCGTAACAAGCTCTTTGCCACTATTCCCTCAAGGTTTTGGATTACATTATTAAAATCAAGTAAAAGATCGTTGTCAGAGACAACTTAATGCCAACCTCTAAAGCACTAATAAAATAAGCCAATAATCCCGATATTGTAAATCAATATTGTGGAGCATGTCACAAAGTACCACCAACCTGCTTAATGCCTAAGGAAAACTGGACACTGGCAGTAAGATCTATGGTAGATCTTTTTGCTAAACGAATGGGGAGAGAGCTTATCTCTAAAGAGATAGGTAACATTATTTCTTATAATTACGTAAGGAATAGCTCTGCATGCCTATTTCACCTTATTATCACAGCGTACTCTCAAGTAGAATATTTCAAAAAATAAATGTACCAAAGAAATCGGCATTTATTTTTATTATTAATGCAAAATTTATTCATATCAACTTGAAATCAAGCAAAGAGCTACTGTTCAATGATGCTGAACAATATGAAATTATTATTTTGAGCCAAGTTCAATGAAAATGGCAGGAAACAATTTTGGCACAGTAAATGGGGTATAAAGGCAGAGGATTAATAAAAAAATATACGGGGGAATCGATTGACGATGACGAACCAGATTATATTAATCAGATAACTAATAAACTCGCCCAACTAAAATAATTAGATTGTTACTACAGATTTTCCATCAAAAAAACTCAAGAACCTCTCGAGCTTTTATATTGGGTTAGAAAGAACTTTTGAAATGAACTTAATATTGTCCCCTCTTCCACTTTTTAGCTTTAAATAACTATTAAACCACTGTTATATAATGGATTTATATTTAAAACGGCATTTTCATCCCTGGTGGTAATTGCATACCGCCAGTAAGTGCGCCCATTTTATCTTTATTTTGCTCTTCAACACGACGTACAGCATCATTTACAGCAGCCGCTAGTAAATCTTCAATCATGTCTTTATCATCTTCCATTAAGCTGTCATCAAGTTCAACTTTACGAACACTATGACTACCCGTCATTGTTACTTTCACCATACCTGCGCCTGCTTCACCAACAACTTCCATTTGCGCTAGTTCTTCTTGCGCTTTAGCCATTTTAGCCTGCATTTGTTGGGCTTGCTTCATTAAGTTACCCATTCCGCCTTTCATCATTTATTCTCCAATATTTCTAAGTAGACTGTTTATAAATTATATTTAAATGCTCAATGTAAGTATTTTACCTGAAACACTGTAAGTTTTGAAATGAATTTATTCTAAAAGAATAATGGCAGTTCCAAAAGAAACGTTCAAAGTTATCATTCAACATTAGCGAGGTGAAATACTCTCTTCATTCAAACTTGCTTGAAAAGTTTCTTGCAAGGCAATAACCACGGCATCTTCTTTTAATAAAGTCTTAGCGTACTCTAGACGCTTATCATTAATTTGACCTTGAATTTGATATGGGTCGGCAACCGTTTCTTCCACAATATCAAGTGTAACCGTGATTTGTCTTGCTAAGAATTCACAAATAGCGCTCTGTAAATGTTGATGAGCGATTTCAGTACTTAAATGTCTAGTTGCCTGATCTAGTTTAAGAATCAAATGATCATCAGTAGATTTTTCACTGATTGTTGCATGTATTGCTAATTGACGAATACGCGCGGTAAGCTGCATTGAATCTATCATATGCGCCCATTTATCAACTTGATTCGCTTTTGTTACTTTTGCGGGATCTATACTATCTTGATGAAACGGTAAGTCAGGTTCTGGCGCAATGACCAAGCTTTCAGTTGATACAACTTGAGGCTTAGCTGTAGCGTTAACACTGTCCTGAGTTTTATTTTTACTATTGTCTGCCCTATTAGGTTGACGCAGAGTTGCGTCACTGGACTTTTTTGTTTGCTTCTCCAACTCTTTCTTTCGACTACGTAGCATATTCCGAGTCGCGAGCACAGAGCCTACCGGACTATGGATACTAAGTTGCCCTACTTGCTCATTGGGCACAATGGGCGCTGTATTTTGTTTTTCTTTATAACTTTCTACCACAGGCATTTGTTGTGGAGCTTTAACTTCTTGAGAAGCCACATGCTGCGCTGGGGCTTGATTTAATGAATTATTCTCACTCTGTTTGAGTTCATCAGCTTGTTGCTCAATGGCAAGCATTTGCTCATTTAACTCAGTTTGTTGAGTATTGTCCGTAGCAGCAGCGGAGTCACTAATATCCACTTCAGCTAAGCTCTCAACAACGGCCTCTGTAACAGCTGCTTTAGCTATGTCAGCATTATTTGAAAGGGTTTCAGTGGTTTTTGACAAGTTATCATCATCGAAGCTAATCGCTGTGTTTTGCTCAATATTATCTATAGTAGACTCATTGATAAGCTGTGACTTTTGCATTGGTTTAAAAGCAAATAGTCGCAACAACGTCATATCAAAAGCAGCTTGTTCGTCAAAAGCGTACGGTAAATCTTTTCGGCCATTAAGGCTTATTTGGTAATAAAGTTGAACGTCTTCAGCTGACATGGCTTGACTAAACTTTTTCAATAAAGCCAATAAGTCTGCCGGTAAATCAAAAGGTTGCTCAACTATTTGCATTAGAGCTATTTGATGAAATAGTTGAATTAATTCAGCAAATAAACGGCTATAACTTGGCGCATAAGAGGCTATCTCTTGAGATAAAGTCATCAACGCTTGGCTGTCTTGTTTTAGTAAAGTAATCACCAACTGGTAAACCCAGTTTTGATCTATACCACCGAGCATCTGTTGAATATTAGTTAAGTTAATATGACCTTGCCCTTGAGCAATAGCCTGGTCGGTTAAACTTAATGAATCTCGCATACTGCCACGAGCAGCTTTAGCTAATAACGTCAGACAACCTTGCTCGTGACTCACTTGTTCATGAGATAGTATTTCAGCAAGCTTATCTTCAATTTGTTTGACAGTTAACGCTTTTAAATGAAATTGTAGACACCGTGACAACACTGTAATAGGTAATTTTTGAGGATCTGTAGTCGCTAAAATAAATTTAACATGCTCAGGTGGCTCTTCTAACGTTTTTAGTAACGCATTAAAGCTATGACGAGATAACATATGTACCTCATCAATCAGGTAAACCTTAAATCGGCCCCTACTAGGTGCATATTGGACGTTATCTAGAATTTCACGGGTATCATCAACTTTCGTTTTAGAAGCCGCATCTATTTCCAAAAGATCAACGAAACGCCCTTGGTCGATATCAATACAGGCATCACATTTTCCACAGGGTTTATCTGTTATTCCAAGTTCACAATTTAGACTCTTAGCAAAAATCCGTGCAATAGTCGTTTTACCAACACCTCGCGTACCCGTAAAAAGGTAAGCATGATGTAAACGCTTTTGAGATAAAGCATTTGCAAGTACATTGACGACATGTTCTTGCCCCATCAATTGCTGAAAGTTCTTTGGGCGCCATTTTCTTGCTAGGACTTGATAACTCATATTAAATTACTTTTAGATGCTTGGATAAACTATTCACCTTGATATTGTATCAAAGAATAAGGAGTAATATTTAGCTCTGCAAGACGTTCCTCTCCACCTAAATCAGGTAAAGAGATAACAAAACCTGCTTCTTGCACTTGTGCACCTAGACGGCGAATTAGTTTAGTTGTCGCCTCAATGGTACCACCCGTCGCCAATAAATCATCAATAATCAAAACATTATCTTCAGGGGTTAATGCATCTTGATGAATTTCTAGAATATCTTCACCATACTCTAACTGATAAGCTTGAGAGTAGGTAGGACGGGGGAGCTTCCCTGGCTTTCTGACCGGAATAAAACCAATATTCAAGGCTAACGCTAACGGCGCACCAAAAAGGAAACCACGAGCTTCTGTGCCAACGATTTTAGTAAAGCCTCTACCTTTATATTTGTTTTCTAAAAGCTCCATTACAAGCTTAAAAGCTTCGGCGTCTTCTAATAGACTAGTAACATCACGAAACATGATGCCTTCAACAGGGTAATCTGGAATAGTGTGGATTGCATTGATAAGTAGTTGTTGCTGTGTTTTATTCATAATACCGAGGTAAAACCAGTGGTGCTGGTTTCTAAAAGTAAGTTAATAGATAGATATGCTGAGCATAAAACAATTTCCCTACTTTTTATAGCGATAAAACGGTTAGTCAGGCAAAATTATGAATTAGCTTGCCGTGTATCACTCTCAAAATGAGTACCAGAAAATTCAGATAAAATGGTAAGGAACTGTTCTTCATTAATTGGTTTATCAATTATCTTATCGAAAAGGCTAAATTCAACTAAATCCTTAAGTGTGTGAGAACCTTGTGTGGTCATAAAAAAAACAGGAACCGACGAGGATAACTGATTAGCCTTTAGGTTTTTAGTAAGTTGTACACCATTCATCAACGGCATTAAATGATCAATGACAAAGAGTTGATAGTTTCCTTGTTGTGCTTTCCCTAATGCGTCTAAACCATTAATGGCTAAATCAACATTGTGTCCTTGTGAAATGATAAGCGCTGCAAGCTTTTCTTGAACAGTTTTATTATCATCTACAACTAATATATTCATATACAACTTTTAAATTTTCGAAGCTAATTTGGCGCGAATATTACCCTATAATTATTTGATTATATAGGGCTAACGTAGATATATTACGTAACAAAATGATCCTAATGTAACGTCAAATTAGCACAAACGTATTGTTTAGATGCCAATACGATATTTATTTGGACAGCTTAAGCTTTTGACGTTTGGAATCGGTAGTACTCTTTGGGTTAACATAAATATTACTTGCATTAGGTCTTGCACCTTCAACCCAAGGTGATGCCGGTGCAGCTTTATTGGCTTTCTTTTTAACGAAGTCTTTTTTGTTATTACTCGGTTTTGAGTTACTTGCCGTTACTTTAGGAGCTGATGATGTAGTAGGGTTCGCTATTTTACCCGTTCTTTCAACATGATAAGTTTTATCTATAGCATGTAAAAGATTTCGTAACACTTGATCTTTACACTCTCGATAGTGCTGATGGTCAACTTTACGTGAAAATGCACTCAATTCGGGCTTACTGATTCTAAAGTCAACACTTTCTAATAATGAAATTATTTGTTCAGCTTGTAGGTTTAGTGCAATTTTTAGTTTAGTCAAAATGATATTATTTGATAAACGTTTTTCAGGTATCGCCAAAGGTCCAGGTTTTTTACCGCGCTTTTCATTGATAAAACCATTTAAAAATACAGCTAATTTTGTATCAAATAAGGCGACAAAATCACTATCGGTGTCTTTTTTCAGCCACTGACTGACTTGCTCACGACTTACTTCTTCACCAGCAGAGGCAAAGATCGCTACCATTTGTTTATCATTAAAGTTAAAGGTATAACGCAACTTGCGTAAAACATCATTATTATTCACGGTAATTTCCAATACATAAGCACAATGAAGCCATTATACACGCTAAGGCAATGGCTAACCTATATGTTATTAAAATACTTACCTAGGACAGGCCTACGTCAAAATATAAATAGTTAGCTCAAGTTAGATAAATAAACATTAAGACATTAGCAGGCAATAAAAAACGGGCAATGGCCCGTTTTTTGAATCTTAGTCATTTATGAGAGGTTGATTAACCACCACATTTTTTACTTTTATCTTTTGATTTACCTTCGCCACATTTACCTTCACCACATTTACCTTTTTTGGCGTCTTTCATTTTACCTTCGCCACATTTTCCTTCACCACATTTAGCTTTTTTGGCGTCTTTCATTTTGCCTTCGCCACATTTTCCTTCACCACATTTAGCTTTTTTGGCGTCTTTCATTTTACCTTCGCCACATTTTCCTTCGCCACATTTAGCTTTTTTGGCGTCTTTCATTTTACCTTCACCACACTTTCCTTCGCCACATTTTCCATCTTTATGGTCAGTAACTATAGTGACTAACTCACCTGAAGCAAATGGATTTGACTCTGCTTTAGCAATATTACTAGTGAAAAGGCCAAAGGCAAGTAAACTCATTACCACTGCAATTGATGATTTCTTAACTATATTCATAATTTATTTCCTTTTATCTGTGCTTATTTTGAATTGATCTCATTATTATTGAGATTTAGTTATATGACTTTTAACATAGACCTGCAAGTGTTAATAAAAATTTCAACTATCTTGTATATTATGCAATAAAAAGCCAGTTATCATTTTAAAAAGATAACTGGCTTTTTTAATCACTTCTATTTTCGTTGATAATAACTAAATAGTGACGTTTTTGCGTCTTGCTGTATCAACAATAAAGCTTTTCCAACCCTTTGCAGACTTACGTGCACTAGGATCTTTCATTGCTTTTTGAATTGCTGCGTATGCCTTCTTATACTTCTCTAAATAGAAATATGATTCTGCAATACTCATATGAATACGACCTTGGTTAGAAACACCAAGTTCAATAGCTTTATTCAAAGCAACAATTGCCTTAGAAAATTGCTCATCTTGCTTTAACAACATACCTTGTTTGCGATAATGCTTTGCATCACTAGTCATTTTGGCTAATTCACCATAATAACTTGCCGCTTTATCGATATGTTGTGCAGAATGCCAAGCATTAGCCAACGTAGAGATATTTTTATCATCACGTTTAACTAAACCAGAAGCGATGTATTTTTCTAACAACTGGGCAGCCTTATAAGGCGCTTCAGTTTGAGAGTATAAACTCGCTAATGTTTTAATTTGACTTTCTTTATCCAAGTGACCAAGTTTATAAGCTAAATCCAGCGTTTGAACTGCCTTATCATAATCTTCAATCAGCAAATAAAACATTGGTAATTGTGTCCACCACTGCTTATTTTCTGGAAAAACTTGTATTACTGTTTCTAAAACCTTTACAGCTTCTTTATACATTTTACGTTCATAGTAAGAAGTAATTTTTAAGATGTATGGGTTTTGATTTGGTTTATCACCAAAAGCAGCAATCGCTTTATCCGCAGGCTCAATAACCTTATCTAATTGCTTTAATGAGTAGTACGCATTTGCAATTTTGACGTAGGTTGGACCATCGTCTTTACCAGAGAAATCCATCCAGGCATAAAAACTTTTAAGCGCGCCTTTATAGTCTTTGGTTTGCATCTGCATATCACCCAATAACTTTAAAGATTCACTTTGATCAACTTCATTAAGAATATCTGGTTCTAAGGCTTTCTTAAGATATTCAATAGTTTTTTGATCATTGTCACCTAACGTTGCATACATAACAGCAACCATACGCGAAACATAAGCTTTGTCGTATGGTTTTGAAGCCTCAATATCCAACAAAATAACTAGAGCACCCTTGATATCATCAGCACTATAAGCTTCAAAAGCCTTTTGTACTTTTTTACCAACACGAGGGCCAACTAATTGTGTAGGACGTTTCTTCTTCTTCTCAACCTTCTCGGCACCAGCAGCTTCTGCATAATTTGCAAAAGGTGCTTGCGCAACAAGTAGTGAGGCAACAACAACAAGAGAAGTTGATAATTTTTTAAGTTTTAAATTTTTAAACACTAATTTATTAAACATAACTATTAACCTCCCATTTTGAAGTCAAGTTGAACCGTTAAACCTGGTTGTCTCAGAGGTTTACCCTCAACAACTTTAGGTTTGTACTTCCACTTTCTAAGTGCACGTTTGGCTTCTTTATCAAACACACGCTTAGGCTGAGCTTCAAGTACTTTAACGTCTTCAACACCACCAATTTTGTTGATCGTAAAAGAAAGAATAACATAACCTTCTTTACCATCTCGAGCAGCCTGAATCGGGTACTTAGGCTCGATACGAACTATCGGTGTAGCATCGCCATCACGTCCCATACCAGCTCCAGGAGCTGACAAGCCAGTTGAAGCACCTGCCATTTGAACACCCGGCATATTGAAGTTTAAACCACCAGTATTATTGTTGGCTTCAGGTTCCGGTGTTTGCTGCTTCGGTGGAGCTTTTGGCGGCGGAGGTGGTGGCGGCGGTACACGTCGACGTTGTTCTGCTGCAGACTTTGGCGGAGTAGTATTTACCTCTACAATAATATTTTCTTGTTGCTCTTCCTTGTTTCTATCACCGCTAGAAACAAGAAAGGCCATAAAAGCAAATAAGCCAAAGGTAACTACAACGCCTAGTAGTATTGATACTAAAAAGCGAACCATATCTTACCCCTTCGCAGCCGCGATAGAAATTCGATCTATACCAGCCTCTTTAATTGCATCCATTACTTTAACAACAACACCATGTTTGGCATCTTTGTCAGCTTGAATGATTACAACATCGGTAGGTTGTTCAGCAAGTAATTTCTCAATTCTTGCCCCAACACGCTCAATATCTACTCGACCTTTATCTAACCAAATTTCACCGTTATCTTTGATTGCAACAAAGATATTGGCATTTTTTTGCTTAGTTTGATTAGCCGCTTTAGGTTTATTTACTTCAATACCAGCTTCTTTTACAAAAGAAGTGGTTACGATGAAGAAGATCAGCATGATGAACACGATGTCGAGCATCGGTGTCATATCAATTACTGCTTCTTCGTCTTCACGAATACGTTTACGTGCCATGAATATATCTCTCTAGTGGTGAGGTAAACTGTCAACCAGTTTAGCCTTTGCTAGTTTAACTTTAGCGTCTAATCTTGAACTAAAGAACACACCTGATAATGCAGCTACCATACCGGCCATAGTCGGGATAGTTGCTTGCGATATACCAGCGGCCATTAGACGCGGATTACCAGTACCTTGTTCAGCCATAACTTCAAATACGCCAATCATACCTGTTACTGTTCCCAGTAAGCCGATAAGAGGACACATTGCCACTAAGGTTCTAATGGTAATCATTCGCTGTTCAAGTAACTCGTCTGCTTCGGAGATCCAAGTCTCTCTAATTCGATGTGCATACCAAGAAGTTGTATCTCGGCGTGCATCCCAACGAGCGATGATATCATCTCTCATAGTTGGGTAGACTGATGCTAAGAACCAATAGCGTTCTATCATCAAAATCCACATCAATAAGAGTGCGAAGGCAACAACATAAAGTACATTACCACCCGTCGCAATAAAACCCCTGACAGATTCCCAAAGCTCTATCAGGAATAACATTATTTAGACCCCTTCTCTGCAATAGCAGCGATTAAACCAGCGCTCTGCTCGTCTAATTTTTGTAACACTGACTTACTCTTACCAGCAACAACTGAGTGGATTAAGATAAGTGGAAGTGCACAAATTAGACCTAATGCTGTAGTTACAAGAGCAAGAGAGATGTTACCAGCCATAATTTTCGGGTCACCAGTACCAAACAAAGTTATTGTTTGGAAAGTCATGATCATACCAATAACAGTACCTAATAGACCCATTAGAGGAGCTATTGCGGCAAACATTTTGATTAAGTTAATACCACGGTCAACCTTAGGGGTTTCACGAAGAATAGCTTCATCAAGTTTAAGCTCTAACGTTTCAGCATCTACTGATTGGTTATCATAGAAAACTTTAAGTAAACGACCAAGAGGGTTGTTTTCATTTGGCTTATCAAGATTTTTCTCTTGAGATTTAATTTTAGAGCTCATGCCACCTAAAACGATTAAACGTTCAAGTGCAATGATAACACCAAAGATTAATAATACCGTAATGGCATAACCAACTTCTTTACCTTCGTGGAAAAACTCTTCTAACGTTTTCTTACGTGTTTCTAGAGATAAGATGCCGCCACGAGAAGGATCCACGTAAACAGCTGCATAACCAGAAGTTACACCAGAGAAGTTTGATGCTGTTTCAGTTATATAACCTGCAGGTTGCTTAGGTAATGGTTGAACTTGAGAAACTTCATCGTTATAAGTTAAGTAACCGTTAGCTGATACTAAGTTAAACGTACCGATACGAGTGATCGTTTCAGTTGATTTAGTACCGTCTAGATTAGTAACATCAACACTAAACTGTGAGATTTTACCTGATTCTGTCATTTCAGTTTGTAAAGAAAACCATAGTTCTTCTAAATCAGCAATGCTTGGGATTTCTTTAGCGTTAGCGATGCGATTAAGCGCTTCACCACGATTAGGAAATTCAGCACTTACAATTGAAGTACTGATTTGACCAAATGCATTTGCAGCAGCAGCACGTGAAACACCAAACATTTCACCTAAAGTACCAGTCGCATTATCTAATTCAACTTCTTTTTGTGCTAACGTAATTTCATTAGCAGCATATTCTTTAGTTAAACGTTTGTTACGTACGTTTTGATCTGATAATTCTTTTTTCGCTTTATTTAATAAAGCAGTTTTATCAGCGCGTGCAGACAAAAATTCAGCTTCACGTTTTTTATCAAGTTTAGCTTCTGATACACGGTCAGCTTTAACTTGTTTTAGTAAATCATCTAATTCATTTGCTTGAGTTGTTGCTACAAAACCAGTCGTCAAAGACGCTGCTAACAATACAAAATTAATAACTTTTTTCATTATTTTGCCCCTGCTGCAAATACTGGTAATTTAGTTAAATCCATTGGAAGTTGTTTACGTGCCATACGAATAGCATCTGTAACAGGCTTTAAGTATTCATCGCCTAACTCTTCCCATGCACGTGTATCATTGTTCCATAACCAAGAATGCTTAGCATCTAGTGATTGTGCAACAAATGCAATACGGCCCATATGAACGAAATCAGCAGTAAGTGTGCGACCGCCTAAATCAATCTCGCCTTGATAAGCGTCAAAGATAGTTCCGTAACCGGCTTCAATTTCATAGGCTTCAAGTACTAAACGGAATTGCTCAGACGTTGTAACGTTTGAATCATCCATTACAGCGCGAAGATTAGCAACACGAGCATTACGACGGTCAATGTTCATTGGAACATCTAATTTAATGAATGTTTCTAGCGTATCAATCATCTTGTACATTAATGGTACAACACCTTGTTTGAACTCATCGATGCTATCAATTTGTCTTTGTAATGAAACAACATTAGCTTTTTGATCATCAACCATACGTTGAACATGGTCGTTATAACCACGTAATACATCAGCTTCATCAACAGTATTACGGTATTCAGCAAGAAGGTCTTGCGTTTGTTCGTAAATGCTATTTATTTTAGCTTGTGACTTTGCAGATTGCTTGAAGATTTTCGCTTCAGCTTTTTGAAGGTCTGTTAGTGCATCAGCAGCAGCTATATTGCTGCCAGCTAGTGCTAGTGCGCCAACCATCGCTGTTGCGATAAGGCTTTTCTTACTTACTTTGGACATAGTTCCCAACCATTGCTATTTTAATTTTGATAACCCGAATTAAACAAATTTTGTAAATCCGTTGATTACCTCAAATATAAAAGTCTGTCGTTTTTATATGTAAATTTTTATGAATACAACAAATCAATAATCCCAAATGACAGCAGTGCTGTCAAGGTGAGACTTCAAAAGACGATATTATGTGTTTTTTATTAAACTATCTTTAGAAGAAAGCCGATAACTTAGCATTATCAAATTACTGCAAGTAATAGACTAATAAAAAAATATATCTTAAATACTAGCAAAATTACTTAAATATAGATTAGTCGAAACCATAATTTAAGGGACAAAAATTTTGCAGAAGTATGTTTTACTAACATCTTCGTAGTAAGTCAAATTTATTTGCGTTAAACGCTCGATAAACGACCAAAACATCCGTTCTTATGAACTTATTATTATAAAGATATCTTTACAAAAACCGAATAAATCACAAAAAAAAGCCCTACTATTTAGTAGGGCTTAGTAATTTTTTCACTATTTATTGGTTAAATCATACGAACTAGAGATTAAAATCTAGCAGTAGCTTTAACATATAAATATTGACCCGCTAAATCATAAGAATAGTTTACAGTATTCGAATCATCGTAGTTAGACAGGTAAGGAGGTTTAACATCGAACAAGTTACGTGCACCAGCAGAGATGGTGTAAGTATCATTGATGTAATAAGTACCTTGGATATCAGTATAAACTACAGAATCAGCTACTGTATCTAACGTAGTATCTGTTGCACTAATATCATCACCTTCAGATTGGTAACGGAAAGTCACGTTAGCTGAGTAGTCATCTGTTGCGAAGTTAAAACCTAAGTTAGTTCTCCATTCAGCGAATACTGCTGGGTTACCTTCCCATTGGTCAGCTGCAACCATGCCTGCGGCTTCAATAGTATCACTACCAGCAGTAAGCGTGTAGTCATAAGCCATTAAGTATGTACCATTTAAGGTAGTAGTAAATGTACCACCAGCAAGGTCCATATTGTAGCTGAAGTCAAAATCAACACCCGATGTTTCAAACGTTGAAAGGTTAGCGTTAGCTACTAATACACCCGAAAGCACTTCACTTACATTACGACGAGGTGATGTTGGATGAGGAGGAGTATCTAAAGGACCGAATTTACTACCTTTAATTAACGCACATAATGGGCTTGAGAAAGCAACACTGTTGTAACATTCATTAGCAATATTATCTACACCAGCAGTACCGATACCTTGCTCAATTTTGATGTCAAAGTAATCAAAAGCAACCGAGAAGTTTTCAATACCTGAGTATACAATACCCACAGTAATACTTTCTGATTCTTCTGCTTCTAAATCAGGGTTACCACCAACGATAGCGTTTGATTGCGTATCAGAGGTAAAGTCTGCTGGTAGGCCATCCGCTGCACAGTTAGCTTTTAATGTTGCGTTTGTACTTGAACCATAACTCCAACAAGGATCAGTATAGCTAAGAGCTGACTGTTCTTGAGGATCAAATAACTCAGTAATGCTTGGTGCTCTAAAGCCTTCTGCAAATGTTGCACGAGTTAATAAACCATCAACTGGTTCCCACTCAAAACCAAACTTAGTGTTAGTAGCTGTATCATCTAGGTTACTATAATCAGAAGCTCTTACCGCTGCTGTAAACGTTAAACGTTCAGCAAAAGGTACGCCTGATAAAATTGGGAAGTTAAATTCTGCATATACTTCCTCAACTGAATAATCACCTTCTGTTCTCACGCCAGCTTGGCCATATACTTGACCTAATGCTTCAGCACCATCTGGTTCATTTAAGTAATACTCAGTACGACGCTCATAACCAGCTGCCCACTGAATAGCACCACCTGGTAATTCAAGTTCACCAAAGTCACCAGATAAGTTAGCCATAAACTGTGTTGTTGTACCTTTACGTACAGGAGAGAAGGTTACTGAAGAAAATTCACTTTGCTCTGCTGTCATAGTCTCTTTAGCAAACGGGTTCCAATAACCAACTGCTGCACAACCATCATCAGCCGCACATGCTGTTGGGTCTAACAACAGCTCAGTATTTGGACGGTTTAACTCACCGGTGTTAACTCGTGTATCAACAAAGCGAGAGTAGTTGTATGAAACATCCCAACCCCAACCATTGTCAAATTCACCTTCTAAACCACCAACAACGCGGTAATCATTTGTATCTTGTTCAAAACCACGACCACCACCTTCAGTGATACGACGGTTAATTGAAACATCTACACCGTAAATGTTGTCAGGATGAGCTTCTGGTACTGGAGCACTCCAGAATGTAGCTGCAGGTGCCATTTTCTGACTTGATTGACGGTTTGAATAACCACCTTCAGCAAATGCTGTGATTGAGTCAGATATTTCATAAGTAGATGCAGCATTTACAGAGAATATTTTAACTGGAGTAACTAAGTAACTCGTTGCAGCATAGTTATAACCATGATCAGCAGTGCTAAATGGTACAGCTTTACCATCAAGTGTTACATAACGACCAGCGTCAAGACCTAAAGGGTTTACTTCAGGAACGTTAACACGACCAAAATCAGAATGTGATGAACCACCACAATATGTTGTAGAGCCTACGCCATCATCCCAAAGTGGACATTCTGAGTATTTTCTATCTGCTTGAGTAACTTCTTCACGGTCTGTGTAATCTACTGAGAATACAACATTACCTTTATCATTTGAGGCACCAGTTACGATTGAAAACTTAGCTGTATCACCGTCGCCTTCACCCGTTACATCATATTGTGCTGTAACTTCAAGGCCTTCAAAATCTTTTTTAGTGATAAAGTTAATAACACCAGCGATAGCATCAGAACCATATACAGTAGAAGCACCATCACGTACAACTTCAACACGCTCGATAAACGAGGTAGGGATAGAGTTCAAATCGCCAGAGTTGAAGCGACGACCATTGATTAGAATCAATGTACGGCCTGAACCTAAACCACGAAGTGATGCTGTAGCAAAACCTGCACTCGCGTTGTTTACGTTAGAACCTAGTTGCGCGCCGTTGATTGCTGGGATTTGTTTAATGAAACCTTCTAATGAAGTAACACCAGATGCTGCGATATCCGCTGCAGAAAAAATACTTACTGGGCTAGCTGCTTCCATATCAGTACGTTTGATACGAGAACCAGTTACTTCAATTTTCTCAACTTCTTCTACGCCTTCTTCAGCTGCAAAAGTTGGTGCTGAAATGGCTGCAGCAGCACCAGCTCCGAACATCATCGCTACGCGGATTGCTTTAGCTACTTTACTATTGTTATACATGTTTACTCCCTGGATCACATAAGTGATTGGTTGTTTATTTGTTTGTTTTTTATTTTGTAAAGACTCAAGGCTATGCTGCCTCGTTAATCTTTTATCAAGTTGTATACCTGATCTGTCGGCTAAGATAGTAAACGGGAATTGCAGGAATCGTCAACACCAATTGCAACCTAATAGTAATATTTTTAACATCTGGACACATTCTGACATACATTCTGACATACATTAACGTCATTTAATCCCATGACAAAACAACAATAAGCCACTGAATTAAAATGATTTAAATTAAAACTCAGTATTTCAGTAAAATGATAATATTTATTTTATTAAAAAATGTAAAAAATACACCTTATAAATATTTACAAATTCATAACAAACATAAAAGATCATTAATTACAATTACTTAATTAAGTATCAAGATCTCCCCCTGTCACTATGCTAAATAAAAATGCACATATAACCAATTTATTTTACTCTTAATAAACAATGACATAAAATAAATATACAATAGCTATGTACATTTATGATTACAAAGTTATAGTTTTTGCTATCTGACAAATTTCATTTATTGTTACTTTAGGCTACTGATGTATCCGCTTATTACTGTTTTTTCTTTGCTTAGAACTACGGTATAATCACGGTTAACATAACTTTATTGCCCCACATATGCCTCAAAATAGACATGAAATTGCTATTAGTCGTTTATCAATATTGCTAGAACATATATCTGTTCAAGCAAAACAAACGGATCAATTAAACAGTAAACAAAAGTCTCATCGATTGATCGAAAATAATAATCTTTTTTCCCAGCATTTATTTACTACTGAAAGTGATAAAATTTTTATATATGTTGAGGAAGTAAAAAAGCGATTGAATGAATTTTCCCGGTTATATGCGTTAAGTGGAGACAATAGCAACAAAGCTGAGTTTGCAAAGTCGTCCCTACAACGAATAGAACAACAGATTTCAGCATTAATGAATGCCATTCAATCTAACCAAACTATGCATCAAGCAGCACAAGCAAGCTTTGACGCTAGAAAAAATATTCGAGTAAAAGCGGCTAAAGCTGCTCAATTAAAGCAAAACGATGCCTATAATAAAATGGCTAAATCAGTTTTACTCACAAGCCATCAGCTATATCAACAGTTAAGTGAACATCATGAATTCGAAAGAAGATTAAGGGATATGATCACCGAGCGCGAGCAACAACGAATTCGCTCTAAAAGTGCAAATACTGAAAAACTTTCACAGGAAGTACTTGCTCTACACCAGCGTTTAGGTCGCTGTCGTAAAGCTATCTCTTCAATTGAACGAAGTATTGAGCAAGCAGAGAAATCTAAACTCAGATAGCAACAACATCATCACCTTATAGACTCGCATTTTGTTTTAACTAAGGTTACTCTTTGTATAAGCTCAAATAGGCTATTACTTGCTCAATCATTTTTAAAAAGAGGTTTTATGAAAATTTCAGATGATATTCATAACTATTATGAAAAACTAGTTATGCAACATTTTGTCTCGGCAAAGTTTGATGAAAAGTATGATATCGATTTTATTGCAGATTTAACTTGTGTGGTTTTAAATCAACTGCCAACTCGTTACATTCGACATGAAGTCGACATGGCATTTTATTTACCACCTTCAGAACGTTTCGAGATGGAAAATAAAGTAAAAAAAGCTATAGCTAAAGCCCTTGAATTTATGGATGTAAATAGAATTAATACGTAGAATACTGAAATTAGGTGGCAACCCAATCAGCCACACTTCGACACATATGAATACCCCCAAAGTTAGATATACTGACTTATTCTACAGTTTGAAATTATTGGTGAGTGGTAGCTGTTAAGCGAGCAATGACTTAGTCCTAGTATTGTTTCATAATCCTGACTCACCTTTTCTATGACATACTTTATTAAGTTAATTCCTCTTTTATTTTCTTGATGTAGTTTATCTCCTCACGCATAACATAATACCCATCCAATCCATTGTGTATCGAGAGCCAAAAATGAACAGTTAAGTAGTGCTTCGATTTCAAAGTATTCAATTGTTATACCCGCTTATTTGTAAACATAAAAAAATCCCTAACCTTATGGAGGTTAGGGATTATTATCTAGATAGAAGTACGGTCCATAGTTCAGACACGAACTTCGCTTTAACAATAAATTTAGACTTTAAAAATAGCTAAATAAATTGAAAAGTACTGTTAAAAATTAACAGTTACACCTGCATAAGCACGACGACCAACTAGGTCATACATCGGATTATTAGTCCAACCTTTCGGTAATTTATCAAAAATATTACGAAGGCCCGCATTCACTTTTACATTTTCGCTAACAATGTAGTTAAATGATAAATCATGGGTGGTAACTGAAGGAATATAACCAAACTCTTGGTCTTCAGCAATATCACCACCAGGAGATACATCATAAGTTACTACGCGATCAATATAACGTGATTGCCAAGTAACTGATAAATCATCTAAGTTATAAGTCGCTGAAATACTTGCTTGCCATTCAGGATCACCTGTTTCACCAACTTCAACATTGATTTCATCAGGACGGTCTTGGAACTCAAATTGTTCTAACTCAAGCAGTTTATTTACGAATAATTTTAAATATAACTCACCTGGAGCACCCAAACTATCAAGTGCAAAGTTATAACGCATCTCTACATCAATACCAGAAGTATTATAGGCAGATGCATTTAAGAAACCAGAACGAACTAAGTCAATATCACCCGATGTTGGGTCACGATCAACAGCACCACAATAAACCGCATCAGGACCGCCAGTTGCATCGACACAGTTATCAGCAATATCTTGTGCTTTTACTTCAATAATTGCATCTTCAATTTCAATATCGTAGAAATCTAATGTAACCGAGAAGTTTTCTAAGTAACTAGGCGTCCATACTGTACCGATAGTAAGTGAAGTTGACTCTTCAGGTGTTAACGCATCATTACCACCAGATAAAGTATCGATGCTCACATTATCATTTGCCTCAAATCCTACAGGAATACCTAGTGCAGCACAGTTACTTACGCGATCTGGATCGTCAAAAATGTTATCAGCATCACACGGATCGCTTACACGTGCAAACCCTGGTGATGTTGGGCTAAAGGCTTCAGAAATGTTTGGCGCACGAACCGCTGCTCCGTAAGTACCACGGAAACGTAAGTCTGCAATAGGAGCGTATACCATGCCTACTTTCCATGCATCAACAGAGCCCGCATGAGAATAATCAGAATAACGGTATGCACCATCAAGTGTTAACTCTTCAGCTAAAAACTTTCCTGATAAAAGCGGTAAGCTAACTTCAACGAACATTTCAGTTACGTCATACTCACCAAATTCATCTGGTGTTGCAGAGTTAGTAGTTGCACCACTTTTAGTTAATTCATCTGTAATCGTTGATGAAGATTCAGTACGGTACTCAAAACCAGCGGCTATACCAACAGCACCACCAGGTAGTTCGAAGAACGCACCAGTATCACCAGCTAAACTACCACCAATCACCTCTTGCTTAATAACATCTTTACGCGTTACATCGGCAGAAACCCAATCTAATGCTTCAGGAGAAGATTGCGCAAAACCAAATGGGTTATAAGCAACACAACTACCAGCATCAACCGTAGCAGGATCACTGTAATCAGCATCTTGAGCGCTTTCTAGCTGACTACGACAAACAGCCTTTCCAGTATCAGGGTCGATAACTGAATCAATACCTGCAGCTAAGTTCCCCGGAATCAGATCATTTTCACTTACACGGTTGTTACTTGTTTCACCATAGACATAAAATAATTCATAATCTACATCAGTATCACCTAATGAGAAGAAACCATCGAAGCCACCTACAAAACGGAAAAGATCACGAGTATGATTAGAAGAGCGATTACCAAGTTCACCAAAGAACTTAGCCATAGAAGCAGTACCAGTTCCACCAAGTTCAGCTCTTGCTTCATCACTTAAGAAAGCGTTATCTGCAACATTAATATCTATACTACCGAAACGGAAGCTAGGTTGAAACTGCTGCTGAATGTCAGCTCTGGTATATTTAACATCACCAAAGAAATTGATATTCTCTGTGATTTCATAGTTTATGGTTGAACCGATTGTAGTACGTTGCACGCCAGGAATATAGTTCTCGTATTGCTCAGTGAAGAAACCTCGGTCACCACAACCTGCTTCCATTTCACCAAAAGCAAAACTATTATCTAATCCACGTGAACAAGCATCTTGTCTGTTACCGTCTTTATCAAACGTAAAACGATCGCCACTGAATGGATTCATGACACCGAAATCATTGATCATTTCAGAGCCAACGTTAGGTCGACGGAACTTATCAAAAATACCATCTTCTTCGCCCGTATTATCAGGGTTATTTACAGTTCCCCAATTATCCCATTGGCGAACAGCTGAAGACATCACTTCAGTGGTATCTTCAATACCAGCGAAGAAAGTAATATTACCTCTACCATCAGCTATATCGGTACCGCCTAACACATTAAAAGTATAGTTTTCATTACCAACACTTTCAGTTGAGTTACCACCGGTCAAATTAAACTCTAAACCATCAAAGTCTTTTTTCAAGATAACGTTTACAACACCTGAAACAGCATCTGAACCATAGACAGCAGAAGCACCACCGGTAATAACTTCAACACGCTCTATTAGTGCTGCAGGAATTGTTGATAAATCAACCTGAGCAGAGCCAGGAGAGCCCGCAACATGACGTTTACCATTAATTAATACTAAAGTACGTTTAGTTCCTAAACGACGTAAATCAACAGAGCTAACACCAGCTTCAGCGCCATCATTGTTATTACCAATAATAGTACTTGTTGCGCCAAGTGCTGGTAATTCGGCTAACATACTACCAAGATCTGGGTTACCGAAGCGCACTAACTCTTGCGCATCAATTGTTAATATAGGAGATGGTGTTGATAGTTCTGCTCTTTTAATTCGTGAACCAGTAACAGAGATTCGCTCTACTGATTCAAGTTCTTCCGCCTCGGCTGCAAAAGTTGGTACTGATATTGTTGCAGCTGCACTAGCACTCACTATCATAGCTAGTCGTATTGCTTTAGCTACTTTACTATTGTTATACATGTTTACTCCCTGGATCACATAAGTGATTGGTTGTTTATTTGTTTGTTTGTTTTTATTACGAAAAGACTCAAGGCTATACTGCCTCGTTTATCTCTTATCAAGTCGTAAGACCTGACCAGTCAGTTAAGATAGTAAACGGGGATTAGCGGAATCGTCAACACTATTTGTAACAAAATAGTAATAATTTTAACATTTAGATACATTAACACTCATATCAGAAACAATTAAACACAACGAACAAAAATAAAAATAAACTTTACTTACAACAAGTTAAATAACAAAAAGTTCTTTTTATTGATATTATAATAAAGCGCCTGAAACAACTGTAAAAAAAACATTAATGCATTTACAATTAAGTAACAAGTATCAACTTTTAAAATAATAAACAGTAAAAACATGAGCTTAGGTCTTATGAAAAATACCAGTGAGATCTAAAACTCTAATTAACGGACAAATAAAAAATAAAAAAATACATAATAAAAACAAAAGCTTAACCTAACAAAAAGAATTCCACGTAAACTTTTAATTACAAAGGTAACATTTTAATGCATTACAAAGTTTATTTACTACTGAAAATGATGGGGTTTTCTATATGTTGAAAAGGGGGGGGGGATTTAATAGATGGGCTTTGAAAACGAAAAACGAGCTAAATAGTTTAGAAAAGCTATTATCTCGATTGGGCATTATTAGCTCAATGGTTTTTTAAAGAAGTTTTGTCTAATCTTCAGATGATGTTCATAACCACTATGTAAAACAAATTAAACAAATTAAACAAATTAAACAAAATGATATCTTGGCTAATTTTGAACAAAACTACGATTTAATTTTATTGTTGATGTAACATCTGTGGTTTAACTCGATGCCAAAACGTCATATCTGACATTAAAGTCGACATAGAATTTTTCACCATACTCAGAATTTTTCTGATATGAAGAGTAAAATTATTACTGTATTTTTTAAGTATTTTTGATGTAAACAGAATAGAGGGATATATAGAAATTGGGTGGCAACCCAAACAGCCACACCTCGGCACATGAGTCGTCTGCTGCGGTTGCTTCCTTCCGGACCTGGCCGAGTTCACAGAGTATCATTGCGAGGGGACCGAAAGGGTCACCATAGAGGCTTTAAAAACATCTTGTCCTTAAAGCGGCGCAAATTATCGCTAATCATTCGAACAGATGCAAGTAGAAGTTAGAAAAAAGCGACTACTTGATTGTTTTTCACTCTTATTATCGAAATTAATCTTTCTTTTCTACTCGCTTAGCTAGTTTTTCATTAATTTCTAATAATACTGACTTAATAATCAATAGATTTTCTTTGCCAATACGCAACAGAAGTTTATCACTATCCTCTAATGCTTCTAATTGAGGATCCTTATATTTATACATTACACTGGTTCGAGTTACATCCATGGTTGATTTAGGCAAATCCATATCAAGTACTCTGGTTATTGCATCTTGCAGTGTGTAGGTAAAATCTTCTTCATACCCCAATTCATTGTATGCCTCATCAATCAATGGCTTCATATCAATATACCAATTAACTAGCGTTGTGCTGTCCACAGAGCGGAGCAGATCAACGTATAGATCAAAACGCTTGCTTGTCTTACTATCCCATTGCCATACATTTTGTTCGCTATCAACATTGATTGATTGCTCATCAACAGAGAACTTCTCTTTAGGCTGAATAAAAAGGCTATGTTCATAGGCCAGCTGTCCTTGGGCAAAGTTATCAGTAAAAACGACAAAACGGCGAATAATATCTTCCGTAATCAGCAGTGGTAACAATTCATTTCGCCAAGTTAAATCAGGTAATTTCGTTTGCAACCAATCATCACTTTCATCTAATTTTGGTAAAGTGATAGTCACTTCTTGTTCTATCGGCTCCACATCTTCGACAACGACTGTAACCGGTGACTCTATAAGCGCTTCATCATCTTCCTGCTTTTGTGTTGACTGAGAAGCAGGTATCACTGGCTCTTGTTTTAATAATTCACTTGAATCTATAGGACGCTTTTCAATTTTTCCGCCTGAAAATTGCCATAAAGCGACAGCTACTAAGATTAAAGTAACAATAAAAATAATAAGTGGACCCGAGTTTCTCTCTCTCTTGCCCTGCTCTAGTTGTTGTGTAGGTTCTGAATTGTCCATTGCCATCCGAATTATTTTTGTTAATGCTGAGTAGGTATTATTGCAACGCTTTTTGTCTTGTGATGCAACCATCAAAACGTTTTTTTATTGTTTTTTATGTGGTTTTTTGTATTATTTATTATTTCAGAATATGTATTACTTAAAAATAGCCGACTTCTTTACGGAAGGCCATTTAATATCAATATTTTTAAAGTATCTACGAGACTTGAGCCCTATCACTGTGCGTCTGACTGGTTCTCTGGTAAAGCATTAATAAAAGCAGGCAATTCATTACAGTTTTTGACTATTTTATTAATTATCGGGTAAGCGCTCATATCAACGTTAAATCGATGCGCATTATAAACTTGCGCCACTAAACAAATATCAGCAACACTCACGGTATTGGCAAAACAAAACTGCCCTGCACTGCTCGCTAATTGCTTTTCTATTGCGATAAAGCCAACATTCATCCAGTATTCAACCCATAACTGCTTCGCTTCTTCTGTTATATTTAATGAGTTAGTTAAATATTGCTGCACCCGTAAGTTATTGAGAGGGTGAATCTCGCAAGCTATATCTAACGCTAAAGCATGTACTTTCGCTCTACTTTTTGCCTCTTTGGGATATAAATAGTTTTCGCTGTTGGTTTGATCTAAATAATCAATAATAGCCAAAGATTGGTTTAATGAAAAATCACCATCAACTAAGGTTGGCACTAAGTGATTTGGGTTGAGCTCACTGTAGGTATTATGGTGCTGTTCTCCGCCATTTTTAACAAGATGTACTGAGATTGACTCAAAGGCAATACCTTTCAAGTGCAGTGCAATTCGGACACGATACGCTGCTGTTGAGCGCCAATAGCCATAAAGTTTCATAGTGTTTCCTTCATATGATTATTATTCTTTACAAACAAAAATGCTAATTACCTGACCTAGTTAACTACTATAGTTAACCCTGTGTTGATAATTAGCATTTTTTTATTATTTTTAAAAAGCTGACTTTAAGTCTATGTATAAGCTTACGGCAACTTAAAAATTACTGCGCTTTATACTCAACCACTTTTTGATCAATTGAGCCAAAAATACTTGCGCCTTCATTATCAAACATTTCAATGCGAACAGTATCGCCAAAACTCATAAACGGGGTAGTTGGCTTACCATCCGCGATTATCTCTAACATACGTATTTCAGCTAAACAGCTTGACCCTACTGAACGGTCATAGTTTGAAATCGTACCTGATCCAATAACACAACCAGTTGAAAGTGGACGTGTTTTTGCAGCATGGGCAACAATCGTTGGAAAATCAAATGTCATGTCTACTCCGCAATTCGGTTGGCCAAATAGCGTTTCATTTAGATGTGTAGTCAATGGTAGGTGTAATTTTTTGCCATCCCACGCATCGCCAAGTTCATCAGGCGTTACTGCTACTGGAGAAAAAGCACTTGAAGGTTTTGATGCGAAAAAGCCAAAACCTTTCGCTAATTCACCTGGAATAAGATTACGCAAAGAAACATCATTTACCAACATTAGTAACTTAATATGATTCGCTGCTTGCTCTACCGATATCCCCATAGGCACATCATCAGTGATCACAGCCACTTCAGATTCAAAATCAATGCCATACTCTTCGCTAGCAATTGAGATATCATCACGTGGACCAATAAATGCGTCTGAGCCGCCCTGGTACATTAGAGGATCTGTCCAGAATGTTGCAGGCATTTCAGCATTTCTTGCTTTACGTACTAATTCAACATGGTTTACATAAGCACTACCATCAGCCCATTGATAAGCTCTAGGTAACGGTGATTCACATGCTTCTTGTTCAAAAACTAAAGTATCAGTAATTTCATTATTATTTAGCGATTGATAAACTTCAGCCAATTTTGGTGAAATCTCACTCCAATTGTCAAGAGCAGCTTGTAATGTTGCAGCAATATGACTAACTACTACCGCTTTATCCAGAGCACGGTTAACAACTACCAGTTGACCGTCGCGTGTATTATTCTTAAGTGTTGCTAGTTTCATTCTTAAACCTTTCTAATAGTTATCGATACATTTAAAGCATAAAAGTATGGTACGAATTTTTTCACTGACAACCAAGCAATAGTGGCAGCTTAGTAAAAACAATACGGAAAATTTTCTTTACGGCTTTTATTACACTAGCAAACTGCCGAAAACACACGCATTTATGCCAAGTTATACCAACTCAATTAATTAAAATTAAATTTTCACAGTCTTTTTATTAATATCATATTCACGTAACTTGTTTGCAATTGCAGTATGACTAAGGCCAAGCTTTTTAGCGAGTTGTCTAGTACTTGGGTAAGCTGGATACAATTTACGCAATAAATCGGCTTCAAAGCTTTTAACTGCAGCATCTAGTGTTCCTTCGAACTCTTGTTCTAAATAACCGTGTTCACGGGTATAAGCTGGTAGCTGTAGGTGTGTAGTTTCAATTTCATCCCCTTCCAGCAACGAAGCAGCACGTGTCAGTACATTTTCTAACTGACGGATATTACCTGGCCATGGATAATGTTCAATAAAATCACGACAGTCATCGCTTACCTTCAGATGGGTACGGCCAATTTGCTGTGCGGCTTTGATAATAAAAAACTCAGCAAGTGGTAAAATGTCGCTACGACGCTCTCTAAGAGCGGGTAATGTGAGGCCAAATACGTTTAATCTATAATAGAGATCTTCTCTAAAATCCCCTATTGAAACAAGATTAAGTAGATCTTTGTTGGTAGAGCTAATGATACGTACATTCACCGTAACTTCTTGCTCAGAATCCACACGTCTAAAACTGCCGTGTTGAATTACTCGTAATAATTTACTTTGTAATTTGGCTGACATTTCGCCAATTTCATCAAGGAATACAGTACCGCCATCGGCAAGTTCAAAGATTCCACGCTTACTTGACTCTTGCTCTTTTTCACCGACACCAAATAATTCAGACTCTGCAACATCATCAGGCAATGCGGCACAATTTAACGTCATAAAAGGATTTTCTGCGCGTTCACTAGCACCATGACACGCTCTTGCTAATAACTCTTTACCGGTACCCGTTTCACCCATAATTAAAATTGAAGAGTCGAGTGACGACATACGTTTAGCTTCGCGAATGACTTTTCGCATTGCGCTTGAACTTGCTTGAATACCTGAAAAAGTATTCTCATTAGGCTGTTTAAAAACATTCATTTGCTGGCCAAGTCGTGCTTCAGACTTTAAAATTAGCACAGCGCCAGCAAGTACTTGCTTGTGTTCTTCATCAGCAACGTGAATTGGCATAATATCAGCGACAAAGTCATCGCCTTGGAATTTCAAACGTCGAGTTTGAGCAAGTACATCATTGGCATCTAACCAACGATTAAAGTTGAAACCTTTCAACCACAAGCTAATGTGTTGACCAACTAGAGACGTTTCGCTCTCACCAATAATACTCGAGGCGATGGTGTTAACAATTCGGATATTGCCCTTTCTGTCAATTGAGATAAAGGGGTCTGGAAAGGTTTTAATTAAGGTAGCAAGTTCATTTCTTTCACGCTCAGATGGCATGTAAGGGGCCGTTTTTACATCACCTACTCCTTCAAGCAAGCGTAATTGCGGCATAAATGTTTGCAAATCAGAGAAGTCTAAACTGGGAATATTAATAAAAATACGCCCAGGCTGCATTAACTCAATGCCACGTACATTAATGCCGTGTTCGACAAATATACCTAATACTTTTTGTCCCATGCCAACACGGTCATGACAAGTAATTTCCAAACGCATTCAATAGCCCTTAATCAAGAATTTAACTCAAGAATTCAACTCAAGAATTTAAATCTAGAGTTTAAAGAAAGGGCTATTGTAAACTAATTTTTACGATAATAAAGCACAACATTAACCAAGTTACATTTTGTATAATATGTTGTGGTATTATTTGGCTAGTTATTCTACTAGAATGATTTAATCACCCAACTGATCTGTTTTTGCTGCACAAATAAAATCATTCTTGTGCAAACCACCAATTGAGTGTGTCCACCAAGTGACGGTAACTTTACCCCATTCAAGTAATATTGACGGATGATGAAATTCACTTTCTGCTAACTCAGAAACTTTATTAGCAAACGCCCATGCTAACTTATAATTTTTAAACTTGTATTCACGTTCAAGCATCATGACATTATCGCGCACTTGTGGCACCCAATCAGGAATTAATCCGATAAGCTCTTTGAGTTCTTCGTCACTAACTTTTGGCGCATCAACATGACAAGCTTCACAAACTTGGCTCGCTAATTTGTTGTTTGATTGTACAGTCATTATTTATCCTTAATAAATTCTTTAGGTTATATACCCAAGCTACTTAAAGGTACGTGTTTCAGAACACCTGAGCGATTCCTGATCAAGCCGCCTCATTTAATTAAGGGTTATTCCCTTAAAAAAGGAGGCAACGAAGAGCATGTTTTGCTCAGACATCCCTCACAGGGCTGGTTTTGAAACACTTTATGCTGCGTTATTAATTTCGACAATAGAATAACTATTATCTTCAATCAATGCCTTGCCTAAAGACGTTTCTAATTCCAGCTAAAACCTGCATCTTCATGTAGTTTGGTTATAGTAATAATTATTATTTAATCATCACTGAGTTGGCATTTTTTACATTTTTTTATAGAAATATTAACTGGCTTGTTTCACCGGAAATTTAGCATCGTGCAAGCCGAGTGCCTCTGCTTGGGTAACCAGTTCCATGATGTCATCAACTTCAAATTTTCGAATCTCATCTAAATCAGAAACTTTGGTTAACATATAATAAATTGGCTGCATAATATCTATTCGATAAGGTGTTCTTAATACATCTAATATATCAAAAGGCTTACGGTCAACGTCAGTATTATTCATGGCGTAATCGGTTTCCCCAGGAGAAGATAGCACCCCACCGCCGTATATACGTAGGCCTTTTGGTGTATCAAGTAAACCAAATTCAATAGTAAACCAATACAAGCGTGCTAAAAATACGCGTTGCTCTTTAGTCGCATTCAAGCCCATTTTTCCATAAGCTTCAGTGTAATTTGCAAATGAAGAGTTAGTCAGTAATGGACAATGACCAAATATTTCATGAAAAATATCGGGTTCCTGTAAGTAATCCATTTCTTCCCTGCTACGTATAAAAGTAGCTACAGGAAATTTCTTTTCAGAAAGTAATCTAAAGAATTCGCCAAAACCTATTAATGCAGGCACAGGGTAACATTCCCAACCAGTAGATACTTTTAAGACCTTACTTACCTCATCAAGTTGAGGTATGCGGTCAGTTGGTAAGTTTAATTTTGCTAAACCTTCATGATATTCATCACACGCTTTATCTTTAATGCATGCAATTTGACGAGTGAATAGCTCTTGCCAAATTAAGTTTTCTTCGGTTGACCACTCTATGAAACCATGTTCATCAGGTACCTTCGAAACATACTTTGTTCCTTTTGCCATGTTATTTACCTTTCTTCTTAAGCGACGTTGTGATCGTTTTTATATAATAATTTTTATCATTAACGCCTTTACGCTGAGGTGTTAACGAATTAAATTTTTGTTTTGTTACTGTATTCATCTTAAAACATCTAGGGAGATAAAATAAAGCAACACGAAACGGTCAAAAAACAAACAAAGGCATTTGTTGTACATGAAAGGTTACATGATTAATTACAGCACAATATTATTGTGCTGTTATTTTTTTGATGGGCTGACTAAAGCTTTAATTTGCTGAGCAATTTTTTTACGGACTTGTGTTAACTTTGGTTTTTCTTTAAAAGGTATAGGTCTGCATAGCTCCATTGTTTTAGCGCCTAATCTTGCAGTGAGCATTCCAGCACCCAATCCTTGGGCAAACCGGGCAGATAACTTACCTAACAACTCAGCACCCAACATATCACTGCCAAAATCAGCAACTAACTCGCTAGCGCCAGCATAAGCCATATTAACAAAGACTTGTTTTATTAACTTAATACGACTCCAATACCCTAATTTTAAGCCGTAAAGTCCTGCAATTTTATTTATCATACGTAAATTACGCGATAACATAATCAACATATCTATTAAAGCGACGGGGCTTAGCGCAATTAAAACAACCGCTTCGGTAGAGAATTTTGCAACTTCGTTTAATGCTTTTTCATCAACTTTACTTAATACCACTCGTGAATACAGTTGAACTAATTCACTAGAGCTATAATCAGCTGCTAACGCATCATGCCAAACTTGCTGTTCTTTGGGGCAGTCAAAAACCAAATCGCAGGGTAAGTTATTGCTAATGTTTTCACAAAAATCTTTCCCTCGTTTATTTGAATGCTCCGTTAATTGTTCTGAATCTATTAACAGCAGCTCTGTTGCTTGCTGTTTCATTTTTTGACGATTTTTAAATTGTTTCAGCCCTATGAACTCACGCCATAGATAATTTGTGCTTACTAAGGTTAACGAAGCTAATAACAACGCATAAAGACTAGTAATTATTGGCGATTGTTCGAATCCTACGATAAAAAAATCAACCGCTTCAATCGCGAGTAAAATGACAAATAAAGTCCCTATTGTTCGCCACAACCATGAACGTTTACCGCCCTGTACAACATCAATATCTTGATGAAGTTGCTCATCGTCAAGCTCAGTTTTTCTTACTTCATCGAGTCCATTTTCATCAAGCGACATAGGCAGGTAGGTATCGTTATCAAAAACAACTTGTTCGGTGAAAGTAGCACCAGCCTCCCCGTCTTTGAACTGGCCTTTACTTTGCTCTGTGACAGAATCACTTTCGCTAAAAAGAATTTGCTGCTGTTGTAAGTTTTCATTATCTTTAGTGGTCATATCATTTTATCTGCTAGTAAAAACTGTAAGACTTGGTCCATTCGTACATGTGGTAAACATTGTTGTTTATTAAGTCCACTTAATGGTGCGAACTCTATAAAATTAAAGCTATTCGATTGCCAATAATCATCGTTAGGTAACTGACTAGGAACCGCGCCTGGAAACACAGTGATTTTTTGACCAAATATTCCTGCCGATTCTTCCAAATTAGCGTGACCTATACTTTGACCTTGAATGACAGGAACATCGATTCCTTTATGTTTACTCATACCTGACTGGGTTGCTTTAACAGAAGCAATAGCTAACGTTTTAACTTGTACTGACTCGTAGTTTAAATGCTGCTTATTCTGGTGAATCAATTGATTTAGTAATGCCACCAATGGACCATGTTGCTCAGGAGTAACGTGGTCAGCTTTGGTGGCACCAAAAAGTAGTTTATCGATTTTTGGTGAAAATAAACGAGAAAAAAAGCCAGACTTACCATAATTATAACTTTCTAAAATCATCGACATCGCTAACTCTAGATCGGCAAAACTTTCTTTCCCTTTATTCAATGACTTTAAACAATCAGCAAGTACTATTTGTCGATCGAAACGAAGAAAGTGCTCACGATAGAATTTACGTACAACCTGTTCTTTGTATTCCAAGTACCGTGACCGCAGCATGCCAATAAAACTATCATCAGGGGCATTTTGATAGTCATTAGCATCAAGTTTATCTAAACCAGGGAAAGGGAAAAACTCTAAAATAGGTGCTCCTGCTAAGTCGCCGGGCAATATAAATCGTCCAGGCTGGATAACTGACAAACCAAGTTGATGACGAAAAGTGTGCAATAACGCGGTATATTCTTGCGCTAATTCCGATAAAAGCTCTTCACTAGCGCAAGCAAAAGGGTCTATTTCATTTAGCTTAGCTAAGAAACTATTACTATGATCTGCCCGTGGCGAACTTATCATTAACGAATAGGTTTGCTGTGACCATTCTTGATACGTTTGTTTGAGCATGGGTAAATCAAGTAACCACTCACCTGGGTAGTCCGTAATATCTAATGTCAGTGTGGCCATGTCCGTGGCATATTTTAGTATTGAATTTTTAGGCTGATACCGAATAGCTAGGCGCAATTCACTGATACCATGAGTCGGTTCAGGCCAAGTTGCAGGCTCTGACGTTAAAGCGGAAATTGCTGAGTCATAATCAAACCTTGGCACATGGTAGTGTTTTTGTGGCACACGCTTAGCCGCAATAAAGTTACCATTATGTACAGGGTCAAAAAAGCTAAGTTTAGTGCCATTACCTTCATTGATTAATTGGTTCACCAGCGAAGTAATAAAGGCTGTTTTACCACTACGGCTTAACCCAGTAACTGCCAAAGTTACATGCTGATCGAGAGTGCGATTGAGTAACTCATTTGCTTTATGCTTTAGCTTATCTAAGCCACGCTTTTTCAGTGTTGATTTACTTATTAATGCCATAACGAATTGATAACTTATAAATTTAGATCTGCTTTGAACGTAATTTTATAATAAGGTCTTTTAATTAAAATTACACCTGATTGATTGATTTTTATTAGAAATATAGCGCTTAGCTAAAGGAATGAACTGCCTTATACCCATGATACTTCAAGATGCGTGTTTCAGGACGCCTGAGCGATTCATGATCGAGGCGCCTCTTTTTATTAAGGGTTGTTCCCTTAAAAGTAGATGCAACGAAGCGCATGATTTGCTCAGACATCCCCGTAGGGCTGGTTTAGAAACGCTTTATGCTACGTTATTGATTTCGATAAGAGAACAACCATTATTTTCAATCAATGCCTTGCCTAAAGGCGTTTCTAATTCCAGCTGAATCCTGCATCTTGAGGTAACATGGGTATACTATTCATAAATAGAAAAGCTGTCTACTGACAGCTTTCTTAACATCTACAGCTTATTAATTTCCCTAGAAACCGTATACTCAGCTGATGTAACATATTGCTCCATCGCTTGTACTTTTCCTTCTAGCAAACGAAACTTACGACGAATATCATAGAGAGCTTGCTTAGGTGGTTCACCTGCTTGCCAAATTCGAGCTTTCACTTTGATTGACTCATTGCTTACATCAACGTTTTTCTTTCCTTGTTGATGGCGCTTTGCATACTGGCTTTCACCTGGTTCGTGATTAGCATTCGTTGCTTTCTCTGGCGCTTTATCCAGAATAAACCAAGCCGCTACATATCCTAAGATAAGAAACGGCATGCCAAACAACACACCTGATACCACTAATATTCTAACTAACCAAGTTTCCCAACCGAAGTAATCTGCTATGCCAGCACAAACCCCTGCTATCTTTCCTTGCTCGGCGTTACGATATAATTCACCTCTTTTTCGATTCATAATTTGGTTCTCCAGTTTGGGGTCTCCACATCTAAAATCGCTTCGAGGGTTTGAATCCTATCAGCCATGGTATCTGCAACTTCGGATAATTCTGATAATTGAATATACTCTTCCTGGCTTAAACCTTGGCTAACTTGCTTTTTACTGCGGTAATGCAAAACCAGCCATATTGGAGCAACAATAATCATAAAAATAATGACGGGTGCGACAATGATCTCTTCCACAATACTTCTCCTTTATTCTATTCTACCGATAGTTTTATTTGTGTTTTCTTGATGTTGTGATGTTATTTTTGCTTGGTTTTCATCTTAGCTTTTAACTGCGCTAATTCATCATCAACCATTTCATCTGATTCAAGTCCTGCTATTTCGTCTGCCAATGACTTGCTACCTAGATCATATGATTCAATTTCCGCTTCAATATCATCAACTTTACGCTCATAATGATCAAAACGACTTAGGGCATCATTAACACGAGTACTGTGAATATTCTCTTTTACTTTTAACCGAGAGCTCGCAGATTTCTCACGAATAACAATAGCTTTTTGACGTACCTTGGCATCGCTCAGCTTATCTTGTAATTGCGAGATTTCACTTTGTAATTTACTGAGATGTTCATTGGTATGTGCTAACTCATCGACTAACGCTTGTGCACTCTCACTGCTCTTTTTCTTTTCCATTAAAGCAGCACGAGCTAGGTCTTCTCGATCTTTACTCAAAGCCAGTTCAGCTTTTGCTTGCCATTGTTCAGCATCTTGCTCAAGACGGCTCACTTGGCGAGCTAATTCCTTTTTATCTGCCAATGTCTTTGCTGAGCTAGAACGCACTTCAACTAAGGTATCTTCCATCTCTTGAATGATCAAGCGTACCATTTTTGCTGGATCTTCAGCTTTATCTAATAAATTATTAATATTAGAATTAATAATGTCGGTGAATCTTGAAAAAATACCCATAACAACTTCCTCAACTAATGGCTAAATCATGCCAAACTGTATTTACTTTGCTTAAACTAAGCATTAACTTAGCGTTGAATTACTTCTTTAAGACATTCATGTTTCACGCCAACTTTCAAAACAAACCTAACCAACTGTTTTTAAATGATTTATTTTTTATTAAAAAAAGACTTTCAACCTTCCAAGTAATAAAATACACTATTTGTTAGTGAAATAAACCAACATTTGAATTTACTATGGCGCGTTTTAACCAACAAGATAATCTTCTTGGCCAATCAAATAGCTTTTTAGAAGTACTCGAGCAAATATCCCAAGTTGCAACGTTGAGTAAACCAGTACTTATTATTGGTGAACGAGGTACAGGTAAAGAGCTTGTTGCCGCACGTTTACACTTTCTATCGAAACGCTGGGAACAGAGCTATTTAAAGCTTAATTGTGCCGCATTAAATGAAAACTTACTCGAAACAGAATTGTTTGGTTACGATAGTGGCGCGTTTACTGGTGCCAGTAAACGTCATGAAGGACGATTTGAACGTGCGGATAAAGGCACACTCTTTTTAGATGAAATTGCCAATACTTCAGGCCTTATTCAAGAAAAGTTACTGCGCGTAGTTGAATACGGTGAATTTGAACGTGTTGGGGGCTCAAGAACAATTAATAGCGATGTTCGTTTGGTCGCTGCAACTAATGAAGACTTACCTACGTTAGCAGCATCAGGCCAATTTAGAGCGGATTTATTAGACCGCTTAGCCTTTGATGTTATAACCCTCCCCCCACTTAGAGAACGTTTAGACGACATAATAATGCTCGCAGAACATTTTGCTATGAACATGGCCCGCGAACTTGAGTTTGAATTATTTAGTGGCTTTACCGAAAAAGCTAAACGTAGCCTGCTTGAATATCACTGGCCAGGTAATATTCGTGAGTTAAAGAATGTCGTTGAGCGAAGTGTATATCGTTGTAACAATCCACATTTACCCGTACATGAACTAATCATTGACCCGTTCGAGTCACCTTTTAGACCGAACCAACGAATTAAAACTCATGATAGAGTCAATGAACTCAATAAAAATAATATTTCAGCGAGTGATAATGTAGTTGATGATAGCGCTACAGAATTACCTTCAGCAGTCGACACTGCTAAAGTAGCACCGAAAGTTGTGACTCAACAATTCCCTCAGTCATTAAAAACACTATCACAAGAATATGAAATAGAATTAATACAAACAGCATTAGCTCATTGCCAATTTAATCAAAAGAAAACCGCAGAAGCACTCGAATTAACATATCATCAATTAAGGGGCTATCTAAAAAAATATAACTTGCTTGATGGTAGTATTACCGATGAACTTTAAATCGATACTCTCGTTAACCGTAGCAGCATTCGTAAGCCTTTTAACAGGTTGTAATGAGGGTAATAAATTATCGTTAAGTGAGCGTAGTATTATCTATTGCTCTGAGGGTTCTCCTGAAACATTCAACCCTCAACTCAGCACATCAGGCACAACGTCTGATGCCACCGCGAAGCAGCTATATAACAGCCTGATTGTTTATAAGGGTAAAAGCAATACGTTAGGACCTGCTTTAGCAAAGTCTTGGCATGTAACCCGTGATGGTAAGAAAATAACCTTCTACTTACGCCAAGATGTTAGCTTTCATCAAACAAGCTACTTTACCCCAACCAGATTACTTAATGCCGATGATGTCTTATTTAGCTTTAACCGTATTTTAGACAAAGATCACGCTTTTCATCATGTTTCTGGTGATCAATATCCTTTTTTTCAAAGTGTAAAGTTTTCAGAGCTTGTTGATAAAATAGAAAAAATTAATGACTTTACTGTGCGTTTTATTCTAAAACGTAACGATAGTTCATTCTTAGCTAATTTAGCTACTGATTTTGCGGTAGTTTTATCTGAAGAATACGGACAAATACTCCAAGAGAAAAATTCAGAGCATGAAATTGATATATTTCCTATTGGTACCGGCCCTTTTAAGCTTAAAGATTATCGTGTTGGTTCATTAATCCGTTTCTATCGCCATGATTCATATTGGCAAGAAAAAGCAAAAATAGAACAGCTTGTTTATGATATATCGCCCAGAGAAACCAGCCGTTTGACTAAGCTCTTAGCAAAAGAGTGTGACGTCAGTAGTTATCCTATAGCACATGCAAAAATAGCAGAAAGAACTGATTTACAATTAGAGTCGATTACCTCATTAAATGTCGGATACTTTGGTTTTAATACTCAAAAAGAACCATTCAATAATAAAATCGTTCGCCAAGCCATCAGTTTAGCGATTAACAAGCAGGCATTAATTGAAACAGTCTACCAAGGGCAAGCCGCATGGGCAAAATCTATATTACCAGAAACATCATGGGCTTATGACAAAAACACACCTGAATTAGGTTATGATCCTGTTCGTGCAAAGTCTTTATTAGAAGTGGCTGGTTATCCCCAAGGATTCACGATGGATATATGGGCAATGCCTGTGCAGAGACCATACAATCCAAATGCCGTAACGATGGCAAAACTAATCCAAGCTGACCTAAAGAAAATTGGCGTAACAGTGAAGATAATTAGCTATGAATGGAGCACTTTTTTACGTCGTTTGTCACAGGGTGAGCATCAAAGCTTTTTACTCGGCTGGACTGCAGATCATCCCGATCCTGATAATTTTTTTACTCCGATACTCAGTTGCTCTGCGAGTGATCTCGGCAATAATCGGACATTTTGGTGTAATAAAGAATATGATCAACTACTGCAAAAAGCGCTTAAAACGACAAATATGAGTAAAAGAAAAAGCTATTATGCTAAAGCTATGGCAATCATTAATGAAGAAATGCCTTTATTGCCTATTGCCCATTCAAAACGATTTCAAGCTCGCGGAATAGATGTCGAAGGAGATATATTGTCAAACTTTGGCGGTATCAGTTTTTATAGTGCGGCTAAAAAGGCGATAAATAATGAAGCTAAAAGCGAAGTTCAGCCAGAGATAGCTGATAAGGCGAGTAACTAATATGCTTACCTTTACCTTACGCCGCTTAAGTTTATTCATTTTTACCATGTTGGTATTAACCCTTTTATCATTTAGTTTAAGCTTTTTATTCCCCGGTGATACTGTCATTAATCACTCAGGCCAGATCAATGCATCAGCAACAGAACTAGCTCATCTGAATCAAGTTTACCAGATGGATAAAAGTATATTTAATCAATACGGTGCATATTTAACACATATTCTTAATGGTGATTTTGGTCAATCTATGGCGAGTCAATCACCGATTAGTAATGAAATAATAAAATTATTGCCTGCGACCATAGAGCTAAGCCTAGTCGCTTTGCTTATCGCCATGTTAGTGGGTATTCCTTTAGGATTTATTGCAGCAATTAAGCATAATAAAACCAGCGACAATGTCATTTTATCACTCGCCATGCTTGGGTATTCCATTCCTGTTTTTTGGCTGGGTCTACTAGCAATTCTGGTATTTTCAATAGGTCTTGGTTGGTTGCCATCAGCAGGTCAAATCAGTCTTCTGTTTGAAATAGAGTTTGTCACGGGTATTCAGTTTTTTGATATTTTACTTAGCGATAGTCCTTATAAATGGCAAGCATTTAGGGATGCTAGCGCCCATATGATTTTACCCGCTTGTGTTATCGCCTTAGCACCTGCAACTATTTTCATCCGCTTATCACGGGCATCTATGATTGAAGTATTAGCCGCCAGTTATATCAGAGCAGCTCGCGCTAAAGGTTTAAGCTTTCAACAGATCATATTTCGACACGCTATACGAAATGCACTAATACAAATAATACGCCACGTAGGTTTACAGTTTGCCAATTTGGTCACTATTGCTATGGTAACTGAGGTTATTTTTAGCTGGCCCGGCATTGGTCGTTGGCTTATAGATAGTATTTACCAGCGTGATTACACTGCTATTCAAAGTGGCTTGTTAGTGCTTTCTTGTTTTATATTTATTGTTCATATTTTAACAGATTTTATTTATGCCGCTCTCAATCCATTAGCGCGAGGTAATAATCATGGCTCGTGAAAAAATATACCTTGAGGAGGTATTTCCCTCCCCTTTCATGCAATTATGGGGCATTTTTCGTAAAACGCCTGTCGCCATGATTGGTTTTTGTTGTTTCATATTTTTAATTTTATTAGCTATGTTCGCGCCAATATTAGCCCCCTACACCCCAGTAGATGGTAATTTGGACATGATTTTATTACCACCAGCGTGGCATTCAGATGGCAATGTTAGTTATCTATTAGGTACTGACGAACTTGGCCGTGATATGTTATCTAGGCTAATGTACGGTACATCGCTAACCTTTGGCTTAAGCTTTATAGTCGTCATTTTCTCTCTAGTAATTGGCGTGGTTATCGGTTCATTATCTGCGTTAACTAGGGGTATTAAATCGAGCTTTTTGAATCACTTTCTCGATGTAGTGTTATCTATTCCTTCACTATTACTCGCGATTATTATTGTTGCTATTCTAGGGCCTGGTATTAGTAATACCGTCTGGGCAATAGCGATTGTATTTATCCCGCAATTTATTCACATTACCCGGTATGCGGTAAAAGAAGAGTTTAGAAAAGACTATGTGCTAGCATCACGTCTCGATGGGGCCAGTAATTTCCGTATTTTGTACTACTCAGTATTTCCTAATATTGTTGAACGTTTAATGAGCCAAGCTACTCTTGCACAGTCTGCTGCAATATTAGATATAGCGACATTAGGCTTTTTAGGCTTAGGGGCACAAATCCCCTTACCTGAATGGGGCGCTATTTTAGCCAATGGTCTTGAGCGTTTTTACATAGCTCCCTGGACAGTTTACTTACCTGGCTTAGCCATTTTATTTGCCGTTGTTGCGACAAATTTAGTGGGTGAAGGTATTCGCCATGCACTCAAGGTGCGCAAGGAAAATTAATGGTATTATTAACCATTTCGGTAGTAACAGAGAATGTTGATTTATCTTTTTTAACATTAACTATCCCCCTAAAAAGAGCGCGTAAGTAGAGCTTATGAATTTACTCGACATTCGAAATTTATCCATTGAGCTTGATACACCCAGCGGACGTGTATTAGCAGTAGATAGGGTCAGTTTATCGATAAAAGAAGGTGAAGTACGCGGATTAGTCGGAGAATCTGGCTCAGGAAAGTCACTGTTAGCGCAAGCTATTATAGGTGTTTTAGAAGATAAGTGGCATGTTCATGCTGATCGATTCCATTGGCGAGGAATCGATTTATTGCGCCTATCCATAGATGAGCGTAGGGCCTTATTATGTCGTGATATCGCGATGATTTTCCAAGAACCGATGAGCTGCCTTGATCCCACAACGTTGATAGGTGAGCAGTTAAGTGAAGCCATTGATACCTCGCAATTGTCTGGCTTCTTTTGGCAACGCAAGAAACAACGTAAAGAAGCGGTAATAAAGTTACTGCACAAAGTAGGTATTAAGAAGCATGTTCAATGTATTAATAGCTACCCTCATCAACTGACTGAAGCAATTTGTCAACGTGTTATGATAGCAATTGCGCTTGCGGGTAGACCTATTCTATTAATTGCCGATGAACCTACTGCAGCAATGGAAAGTACAACCCAAGGGCAAATATTTAGGTTACTTGCTAATTTAAACCAATTAAAGAACATGTCTATCCTATTAATTAGCCATGACTTAGAAAACCTTACCCATTGGACCAACACCATTACCGTTATGTATAGCGGTCAGTTTGTCGAGGCTGGTAGCACTGAGCAAATATTTAACAAACCTATGCACCCTTATACTCGCGCTTTAGTCGATAGTAGTACCAAGGCCAATTTACAGCTTCCGACCAAATCTCGACTGATGACTTTACCTGGTAGTATTCCCGTTCTTCAACATTTACCTATAGGTTGTAGACTCGGCCCTCGGTGCCCTAGAGCACAACAAACTTGTGTAGCTGCGCCTACAGTGAGTAATTACCATGGTCATAAAGTAAGTTGTCATTTCCCTTTACTTAGGGATACAGGAAAAAAAATAAAGGGTTCTAATTAAGATGAGTGTTTTATTAGACGTTAAGGACATAGCAAAATCATACAAACTCAAAGGACACTGGTACCATAAACGTAAGTTTAATGCCCTGTCACCGTTATCTTTTGCCATTGAAGCAAAGAAGACCCTAGCAATTGTTGGCGAAACAGGCTCAGGTAAGTCAACTTTGGCAAAAATATTAGTCGGTGCAGAAACGCCCAGCACAGGGAAAATATATTTAAATGGCCAGTTGTTACAAAACCAACATTTTAAACAAAGATGCCAGCATATTAGGATGATATTCCAAGATTCTGGCACGACCTTGAATCCTAGCTTAACCATTCAAGAGTTACTCGATGAACCATTAGTACTTAATACGGTATTAAATGAAAAACAGCGTAAACAGCTTATCCGTACTACCCTACAAAAAGTAGGCCTGCTTGGCGATCACATGAATTTTTATCCTCATATGTTCTCTGGAGGCCAGAAGCAAAGAATATCACTAGCTAGAGCAATTATATTGCAACCTCAGGTTATCATCCTAGATGAAGCCTTAGCAGCGTTAGACCCTTCATTACGCTCGCAAATGATTAACTTGTTACTCGACTTGCAACAGCAGATGGGATTAGCGTATATATTGATTTCTCACAACTTAGGCATTGTTCGTCACTTTAGTGATGATGTAATGATAATGTCTCAAGGTGAGGTAGTTGAATCAGGAAAAACCATTGAGGTAATGCGTAACCCTCAGCATAAAGTGACTCAGAAATTAATGATGAGCCAGAACTTCCAGTTAAAATAAACTGCAACTTTTCTTTTAAGTCGCTATATTTTTCCCGCATACTAATTTAATCAACTTAAGTTTCCATAAGATATAAAACACAAAAAAGCCAATCGCAGGTTACTACGATTGGCTTTTTTAGTCGAAAATTCTATTGAAGTTATAAATTAGTCAATTCATTACTTCAATTTCTATAACGAATTACTAATAAGCAGCTACTGGCTCAGCAACTTGCTTACGTGTAATTTTAGCACCCACTTTTAATGAGTTTACAAAGCTTTGATAAGCTGACTGCGCTAGCTGGGAAGTTTGTTGCTGAGCTAAGTTAGGAGTAGCCGCAACGTCGTTCACATCCACTGCTGTAACTTCAATAAGAGCAAGATCACCATTACTCAACGCAACTGTTGACGCCGATATAACACCACTAACTGGGTGTGGTAAAACAAAGGCTGCACGACTGATACTTTGGTCAATTTCAGGACTATAACGGGCAACTTTCTCTTTGCTAACAAAACTTGTGTTTAGTGCCGTTAGTTGCGTAGAAATATCGGTGCCTGCATTAAAATCAGCGAGTAATGAATCAACTGTCTGTTGAGCCTTTTCAGTCGCTTTTTGGTTAACTAAAATATCTTTAATTTGTGCTTCAACTTCAGATAAAGGCTTAACGTTAGCTTCTTGGAAAGTATTAAGGCGTAGAACAAGGGCAACATCATCATTAACTTCAATTAGGTCAGAGTTCATGTTGTCTTGTAAAACTATATCTGAAAAAGCGGCTTCAACAGCTTTAGCTTGATCAAAAGGAGCACTGTTACCACCACGTAATAACCAAGGAGACGTTTGTATAGTAACATTTACCTCTGCTGCGGCATCTTCTAGGCTGTCAGGAAATTCAAAGCTAATACGGGCCATTTCTTGCTGTAAAGTAAAGAATTTTTCTTGTGCTTGATCATTACTTAATTTACTACGTAATTCAGTCTGTACATCAACTAAAGCTTTTACCACTTCTTCTTTATAATCAGTTAATTTCAGTACGTGATAACCAAAGCTAGTTTTAACTAATTGGCTAGTATCACCAATATTAACCAAGGCTAACGCTGCTTCATCAAAAGTTTCTTCCATTACACCTGGTTCTAACCACTCTAGATCACCACCATTTTCACCGCTAAAGGTATCATTAGATACTTCTTTGGCAAGTACGGCAAAATCTTCACCTTGTTCAAGACGAGCTAGTACTGCTTGTGCTTGTATTTTCGCTGCTTCATCATCAGCATTGCCGTCATTAAATTCAATAAGGATGTGAGAGATTCGACGCTGAGCAGATTCAGTAAAACTCGCTGAATTTTCTTGATAATACTTAGCGACTTCTTCATCAGCAACATTAATACCTTTGGCAATGTCGGCAACATTTAAACTGATATAGTCAACTTTAACTTGTTCTTTGTTTTGAAAGCGAGCTTGATTAGCTAGGTAGTAGCTGTTCACTTCTTCATCCGTTAATTCAACAGTTGCTTTAAACTGCTTTGCAGAAATTGTAGCGAATCGGATATCACGCGTTTGGTTTTGCAACGCAAGTTGTAATTTCTCTTGATAAGGCAAGTTAAACTCAGTAGCAATTAATGCCTGGCTTAACTGACGACGAGTCATTTCAACGCGTAAATAATCACGAAAGTCTGATGATTGGAAGAAACCAGCTTGATTAATAATGGCTAAATAGCGATTGTTATCAAAAGTACCGTCAACTTGAAATTCAGGCATCTTGCGGATAGTTTCTTTCAAACGAAGATCAGAAACACGAATCGCAAGCGCTTCACTGTTTTGATCAATTAATTTTTCATTAATTAGGTTATCTAAAACGCCCTGACGAAAGTTAGCCATATAATTAGCATCATTTGATAAGGTATCAAACATTTCACCAAACTGTTGCGCCATACGACCACGCTGTGCTTGATAAGCTTTATTAAATGCTTGTTGGCTAATTGGTTCACCATTTACCGTTGCTACTGAAGTATCAACTGAGTTGGTATAACTTCCAACACCTGCAACAGCGAAGGTTAGGATAATCAAACCAAGAATAATTTTGGCAGTTAATCCCTGCGATTTTTCACGAATATCTTCTAACATTTATTTCTCTTTTTTTATGCCTAAAAGTTCTAGACTTAAGTGTCTTTAAAGTAAAGTTGCTCGCGATTTTAGCAGATGATAATACCAAGTGCATTAATTTATTGACCACTTAGCGAGAATTAAAAGGCTTAGAGGCAAGGCATTGATTGAGGAGAATGGTTATTCCATTGTCGAAGTCAATAACGCCGCATGTAAGCCTATTAATATCGCCCTTAGGAGTTTATTAGCAAACTGATAAAAGCACAAAATAAATAAAATATAGAATAACTATGTTTAAGTAATTTTGTTTGTTCTAAGCTCGCTTATATAACTCTAAGTTGCCAATTCATTAGTGCAATTGGTATAGCATTGCTTGAAGCTCAACATGAGCTAAATGCAAATTTATTATGATGTTTTTATTTTTACTTGGGAGATAAAAGTAAAAAACCACCTAAAAGGTGGTTTCTAATACGCGGTATAACTTAGCCCAAATTGGAGCCTAGTTACATGCGTCTTTTAATGCTTTACCAGCTTTGAAAGATGGAATTTTTGCAGCAGCGATTTGGATAGTAGCACCCGTTTGTGGGTTACGACCAGTACGAGCAGCACGGTCACGTACAGAGAAAGTACCAAAACCAACAAGAGCAACTTGCTCGCCATCTTTTAATTCATCAGTTACAGCGCCAATAAATGAATCTAATGCACGACCCGCAGCAGCTTTTGAAATGTCTGCACCAGCAGCAATTTTCTCGATTAGTTGAGATTTATTCACAGTGTATACCCCTTCAATTGTTATTATGCAACGCTATCCTTTTTAATAATGTATTCAATCTAAATTAAATTTTGATTGAATACTTGAAGCGTTGAGTTTAGAAAATATTATGCTCCCTAGTTCCCACCAATTCATCTATATAACATAGAGAGTAAGGGGTCTAGCGATATAAGCGTAGTTAACTTACCATAGTTTCAGCGTTTGAAAAGCGAAAATTGCTTTTTTTTGCAATATTTTTAGCTTTTTTGACCTTTTTTGATATAAATCATCAAAATAGGCCAAGCTTTAAGCAAATTATTTTTCTACTTTCCATTGTTCTACAGGCTGTTCAAGCGCTAGAGCCAATACCTCATCTATCCATTTCACTGGGTGGATAGACAATTCAGCTTTCACATTTTCAGGAATTTCTTGTAAATCACGTTCATTTTCATGCGGTATTATGACTGTTTTTATACCGCCGCGATGTGCTGCAAGTAACTTCTCTTTCAAACCACCTATAGCTAATACTTCACCTCGAAGCGTTATTTCACCCGTCATGGCAACATCTGCTTTGACCGGATTACCAGTTAAACTTGACACTAACGCGGTACACATACCAACCCCTGCGCTAGGACCATCTTTTGGTGTTGCACCTTCAGGTACATGAACATGAATATCACGCTTCTCATAGAAATCTTCATTAATACGAAGTTTCTCAGTACGACTTCTCACCACGGTCATCGCAGCTTGAATTGACTCTTGCATGACATCGCCTAGAGAACCGGTATAAGTCAATTTTCCTTTACCTGGTACAGAAGCTGTTTCTATAGTAAGTAATTCTCCACCCACTTGCGTCCAAGCCAAACCAGTTACTAAGCCAACTCGGTTCTTATCATCTGCTTTACCGTAATCAAAACGTTGTACACCTAAAAACTCATTAAGATTCTCTTGGTTAATTGTCACTTTACTTAGTTTTTTATCAAGTAAAATAGACTTCACCGCTTTACGACATAATTTAGATATTTCTCGCTCTAAACTACGTACACCCGCTTCACGTGTGTAATAACGAATAATACCAACAATAGCACTATCTTCTATTTGAATTTCTTTGGCTTTTAAGCCATTACGTTCGATTTGTTTGTCAAGAAGGTGGCTTTTCGCAATATTTAACTTTTCATCTTCGGTATAACCTGACAAACGAATGACTTCCATCCGATCTAACAAGGGACCTGGAATATCCATACTATTAGAGGTGGCAACAAACATCACATCCGATAAATCATAATCAACTTCAAGGTAATGATCATTAAACGTCGTATTTTGCTCTGGATCCAATACCTCAAGCAAAGCTGATGCAGGATCGCCGCGCATATCAGACGCCATTTTATCGATTTCATCCAATAAGAAAAGTGGGTTTTTAACGCCTACTTTCGATATTTTTTGAATGAGTTTACCTGGGAGTGAGCCAATATAAGTACGTCTATGCCCACGAATTTCAGCTTCATCACGAACACCACCTAAGGCCATGCGAACATATTTACGTCCGGTAGATTTAGCAATTGACTGGCCAAGTGAGGTTTTACCAACTCCTGGAGGTCCAACTAAACAGAGAATAGGACCTTTTAACTGGCTTACTCGTTGCTGTACGGCTAAATACTCTAAAATACGCTCTTTAACTTTATCTAAACCATAATGATCTTTATCTAGTACTTCCTGAGCAAGCGCAAGATTACGTTTTAATTTACTACGCTTCTTCCAAGGCACATTTATCATGCAATCAATATAGCTACGAACTACTGTTGCTTCAGCAGACATAGGTGACATCATTTTAAGCTTTTGAAACTCAGCTAAAGTTTTATCTTTAGCTTCTTCAGGCATTTGCGCTTCTTCAATACGCTTAGCCATTTGTTCAAGCTCATCGGGGGTGTCTTCACCTTCATTCAGCTCTTTTTGAATGGCTTTCATTTGCTCATTCAAATAATAATCGCGTTGACTTTTTTCCATTTGCTTTTTAACACGTGTACGAATTTTCTTTTCAATTTGCAGTAAGTCTATCTCACCTTCCATTAGAGCCATCAAATGCTCTAAACGCACATTAACATCAATAATTTCTAATATTTTTTGCTTGTCTGCTAGTTTTAAAGGCATATGAGCAGCCATCGTATCAGCAAGTTGCTCAGCGTCATCAATGCCCGAAACAGAAGTCAGTACTTCAGGTGGGATTTTTTTATTAAGTTTTACGTATCCTTCAAACTGAGAAATAGCCGAACGAATTAATACTTCAATATCGTCATTAACTTCAGCAGTTGGACCAACATATTCAATTTCTGCGCTGAAGTATTCTTCTGTTTCAACAAACTTGTTTATCGTTGCACGCTGGGCACCTTCCACCAATACTTTTACGGTCCCATCGGGAAGTTTTAGCATCTGTAAAATAGTGGCGACGGTACCTGTACTGTATACGTCTTCAGCAGTAGGATCATCGATAGCAGCATCTTTTTGTGCAACAAGAAATACTTGCTTATCGTTTTCCATGGCTAAATCTAGACAGCGAATTGATTTTTCACGACCAACAAAAAGTGGAATAACCATTTGCGGGTAAACAACAACATCTCTTAAGGCTAAAACGGGGATCTCAACGACACCAGATAATTCTTTACTCATTGGCTTCTCTTCTTGGGAATTGTGTTAATTGAAAAAAATAAAGCTATAGAATCTATATGGGGCTAGGCTGTTAACTTTCAACATTAGATAATAAATAAAGCGCTAAACTCACTAATTATTAAGTAATTAATTGTATCTAAGGATCAAAAAAGCCTCAAACAGTCAGTAATTATTGTTCTTAATAATTACTGACTGTTTGAGGCTAATATAATTAAAACTAAGCTTTACATCAGTATGATGAAATTACTCGGAAGCAGCTTGTTCTTGTTTACTATCATAAATAACAATCGGCTTGCTCTCACCTTTGATTGTATTTTCATCAACAACGATTTTGCTAACATTTTCCATCGATGGTAATTCATACATGGTGTCAAGCAATACAGCTTCAACAATAGAGCGTAAACCACGAGCACCTGTTTTTCGGTCCATCGCTTTACGGGCTATAGCATGTAACGCATCACTTCTGAATTCCAATTCGACATTTTCCATATCAAATAATGCCGTAAATTGCTTAGTTAGCGCATTTTTAGGCTCTTGTAATATTTGAATAAGGGCAGCTTCATCTAGTTCACGTAATGTTGCTAAAACAGGTAAGCGTCCAATAAATTCTGGAATCAAACCATATTTAACTAAATCTTGTGGCTCAACATCAGCTAAACGATCCGTCAATGATATCTCTTGATCTTTACCACGAACTTCAGCGCCAAAACCGATACCAGTACCAGTATGATTTCTCTGCTCAACAACTTTGTCTAAACCTGCAAACGCTCCACCACAAATAAAGAGTATTTTGGACGTATCTACTTGTAAAAACTCTTGCTGCGGATGCTTGCGTCCACCTTGAGGTGGCACAGAAGCGACGGTACCTTCAATAAGCTTTAACAAAGCTTGTTGAACACCTTCACCTGAAACATCACGGGTTATAGATGGATTGTCTGACTTACGTGAGATCTTATCGATTTCATCAATGTAAACGATACCACGTTGAGCTTTCTCAACATCGTAATCACATTTCTGTAATAATTTTTGAATGATGTTCTCTACGTCTTCACCAACATAGCCAGCTTCAGTTAACGTGGTTGCATCTGCCATTGTAAATGGAACATCTAATAATCGTGCAAGGGTCTGCGCTAATAATGTTTTACCACTACCTGTAGGCCCAATAAGCAAGATATTACTTTTACCAAGTTCAATACCATTATGATTATCACCATTACGTAATCGCTTATAATGATTATAAACAGCAACTGCTAAAACTTTTTTCGCATGGTCTTGACCAATAACGTATTCATCGAGGCTCTCACGGATCTCGATAGGAGAAGGCAATGCTTCTTTACTTTCTTTTGGCGAAATTTCAGAAATTTCTTCGCGAATAATGTCATTACATAACTCTACACATTCATCACAAACAAAGACTGATGGGCCAGCAATTAATTTACGTACTTCATGTTGGCTTTTGCCACAAAATGAGCAGTAAAGTAATTTACCATTATCGCCACCACTTTTAATATCGGTCATGCCCTACCTCTAAACTTTTAATACCAGTAAATCCATTTATTACTCAATCTACACCGTTAAGTATACACCGAAATCCTATTTATCGTTACGTTGTTCTAATATGGAGTCAACTAATCCATATTCAACTGCTGCTTCTGCACTTAAAAAATTATCTCTGTCTGTATCTTGAGAAACTTTATCCAATGTTTGACCTGTGTGTTCAGCCATTAATTTATTAAGTTTGTCTTTTATGAATAATATTTCTTTCGCATGAATTTCAAAATCTGACGCTTGCCCTTGGAAACCGCCTAAAGGTTGATGAATCATGACTCGAGCATTTGGTAAACAATAACGTTTGCCTTTTTCACCACCTGACAGTAGGAATGCGCCCATACTTGCCGCTTGGCCAATACACACAGTGCTAATGTTAGGTTTGATAAACTTCATGGTATCGTATATTGCCATACCCGCAGTTACTGAACCGCCTGGTGAGTTTATGTATAAATATATGTCTTTATCAGGGCTTTCAGATTCTAAGAATAATAACTGCGCTATGATAAGATTAGCCATATGATCTTCAACTTGACCACAAAGGAAGATTACACGCTCTTTTAACAGCCTTGAGTATATATCATACGAACGTTCACCTTTAGCTGTTTGTTCAACAACCATAGGCACTAACGCGCTTTCAATACCTGTCGCACTGCTTTGTGATGAAACTTGAGATGATCTTTGTGATGTAATTTGAGAATTAAACAAGAGTATACCTTCCCTTAATAAATAATAATGGCCTGTATGTTGCCATACAAGCCATTAAATTTAAGCGATTGCTTAGTTAGTTGTCAATGTAAAACTAATGAAAAGTAAGCTTTACTTAGCTTCTGGGTTCATTATTTCATTGAAACTAGCTTTTTTATCAGAAACTTTAGCTTTTTCAACTAAAAGCTCAACAGCTTGCTCTTCTAAAGCAACATTTTGCATCTGCTGCATAAGCTCGTTGTTGTTAGCATAGTATTCAATAACTTCTTTAGGATCTTCATAAGCTGAAGCCGCAGAAGCAATTAGTTCATTCACTTTAGTTTCATCAACTTTAAGCTCATTTACTTTAATTACTTCACCTAAAAGCAAACCGATTTTAACACGACGTTCTGCTTGCTCTGTAAACATTTCAGCAGGTAATTGTGGTAAGTTTTTAGGATCCATTTGGCCTTGGAAACGTTGCATAGCTTGTTGACGTAAAACATCAACTTCTTGCGTAACAAGTGCCGAAGGTAAATCAACTTCATGTCCAGCTAATAAGCCATCAATAACTTGTGTTTTAACTTTAGCTTTAACGGCTTGAGTTAATTCACGTGCCATATTTTTACTTACTTCAACACGTAAAGCTTCAACACCACCTTCTTCAATGCCAAAAAGTTTTGCAAACTCTTCATCAATTTCAGGTAAAATTGGACCTTCAGTTTTATGAATAACGATATCAAACTCAGCATCTTTACCTTTAAGATTTTCAGCATGATAATCTTCAGGGAAAGTAACTTTGATAGTTGCCTCATCACCAGCTTTCATGCCAGTAACTTCTTTCTCAAAACCAGGGATCATACGACCAGCGCCTAGTTCTAATTCAAAACCTTCGGCTTTACCACCTTCAAACTCTTCACCGTTTACACGACCAGTGAAATCAAGTGTTAATTTATCGCCTGATTTAGTTTTACGTTTGTTTTCTTTCCATGTTTGATGTTGCTTTTGTAGCGTAACAAACATTTCATCTAAATCGGCATCAGTCACGTCAACTTCTGGACGTTCGATAGCGATCTTTTCTAAATCTTTTAATTCAACTACAGGGTAAATTTCAAAAGTTGCTTCAAACTCTAATGCTTTACCATCTTCATTGCTTTTAGCAACAAATGAAGGACGACCAGCTGGATTGATTTTTTCTGCAACAATAGCATCAACGAAATTACGCTGCATGATTTCACCAGCAACTTCTTGACGTACTGATTTGCCGAAGCGTTTTTGAACTACTGACGGTGGTACTTTACCTGGACGGAAACCGTTAATACGCTGTGTTTTACTGATTTGACGAAGACGATTCTTTACTTCTACATCTACTTTTTCGGCCGGAACAGAAATAGTCAGACGACGTTCCAAACCTTGTGTAGTCTCAACTGAAACTTGCATTTAAATACCTCAAAAACTTAGCGTATTACGCTTTTTACGCATCAATTAACAGTCAACACTTTTGATAAAACTTACCAAATTGGTGACAATATGATGCCCTGTTACAAAAATTATGACGACGAATTATAGCGAGACAAAAAAAAAGTTGCAAGGTGTAAGTTTAACCTGTGAATAATTTATTTCGTTATTCAGTTGCATTGACAACATTTGAGTAAATTTAGCTTTGATTTGGTAGTGGTTATTAGGATTGTTTTACATAGATAATGAATTTATGCACGGAAAATTTCACATAATAAACAAGATGCTATAAATAAAATTTTACAATAAAGAATAGATCGCAAAAATAAATATAGATTTAGATGGATAATTTATTGCAGATGAAGATAGTTGTAATAATAACTGAAGATTTTTGAAGTTATAACTAATTGAAGAGAAAGTGGTCGGTGATGCAAGATTCGAACTTGCGACCCCTTGGACCCAAACCAAGTGCGCTACCAAGCTGCGCTAATCACCGACATATTCTCTCAATATTTTATTAATAAGAGATATTAATAAAGTAAAGATGGGGTGGCTAAAGGGACTTGAACCCTCGACAACCGGAATCACAATCCGGGGCTCTACCAACTGAGCTATAGCCACCATAACACTTTTCTTTTTTCCATACCTAAGTATGGTGCGCCCTGTAGGATTCGAACCTACGACCCACGCCTTAGAAGGGCGTTGCTCTATCCAGCTGAGCTAAGGGCGCGCATTTTCCTACAAAGCATATCCACTTAAACTAAAAAATAAAAGTGGTCGGTGATGCAAGATTCGAACTTGCGACCCCTTGGACCCAAACCAAGTGCGCTACCAAGCTGCGCTAATCACCGATTTATGCTGTTTCAACTAACAGTAAACTGCCTCGTTTCAACGGATGCGGATATTACCGAGTTGCTTAACTTCAGTCAAACCTTTTTTTTAAATAAATAACTGTTCGGTCATTTTTAACACAAGTAGCTGCATTCTTCTTCTAGTCACAGTAATGTCTGTAGTTTATTTAAGCAAACCAAGTTTTATTACTATTTTATCTATATAAAAAAGCATTTAGCCTTTAAATAAAGTAAACCTACAATACGAGTGTCGTTTATGGCAAAATAGCGGTGTTTTTTTTATCACTTAAAACCAAGGTCAGCAGTAGAGTTATGAGAGCATCATTGATCGATGGCAAAGCAATTGCCAAAAAGCTTAGAGATTCAGTTAAAGAAGAAGTTAATTTACGTATTAGTAATGGCCAAAGAGTACCTGGCTTAGCTGTTATTTTAGTGGGTTGCGATCCTGCTTCTCAAGTCTATGTTGGAAGTAAACGTAAAGCATGTGAAGAAGTTGGGTTTATTTCTCGCTCTTATGATTTACCCCACACTACGTCTGAGCAAGAACTATTAGCTTTGGTAAGTGAATTAAATAATGATGACTCTATAGACGGTATCCTAGTACAGCTACCTTTACCAAAAAATTTAAATTCTGATCTAATTATTGAACACATTAACCCACTTAAAGATGTTGACGGCTTTCATCCATCAAATGTTGGCAAATTAGTGTTAAGACAGCCAGGTTTGAGACCTTGCACACCAAAAGGCATTGTTACACTAATTGAATCAACCGGTATAGACCCTAAAGGCTTAGATGCACTTGTTATCGGTGCATCAAACATTGTCGGTCGACCTATGGGTTTAGAGCTGTTATTAGCTAAGTGTACTGTAACGACAACACATCGCTTTACTAAAGATTTAGAAGGTAAAGTGCGAAATGCAGACCTTCTTGTAGTAGCCGTTGGTAAGCCTGGTTTTATACCAGGAGAATGGATTAAAGAAGGCGCTATAGTAATTGATGTAGGCATTAACCGTTTAGACAATGGCAAGTTAGTTGGTGACGTTGACTTCGGAGCGGCTAAAGAAAGAGCTTCATTCATCACTCCTGTTCCCGGAGGTGTTGGTCCAATGACAGTAGCAAGCCTAATTGAGAATACGCTAATTGCATGTCAGCAATCATCTCAATAATAGCACTATTAAAGAATTTAGAGCTTAATCAAATTTAGAGCTAAACAATAAAAAGGGTGAGCACTTAGTGCTCACCCTTTTTTATTATCATGACTTGTTAAAAGTACTTAAACCATATTTTAAGCTTTACGCCACGTAGTTTTACCCGCACTATCTTCTAAAACGATATTCATGGCATTTAGTTTGTCACGTGCATCGTCAGCCATCGCCCAATCTTTATCAATACGAGCTTGATTTCGTTGTACAATAAGTGCTTCAATTATTGCAACTTCATCATTATCATTATCACCTTGTAAGAAAGCGGCGGGGTCAAGTTGTAATAAACCAACAATCTCCCCCAGAGTAACTAATGTTGAAGCTAAATCAATCGCTAAGGCATTGTTAGCTGCAGCCTTAGCCACATTTAACTCTTTCGATATTTCAAATAATACCGCCAATGCTTGTGGCGTATTAAAGTCATCATCCATTGCTTGGCAAAATTGTTTAACAAAGCTTGAGTCTTTATTGATGACATAATCACTTTCGATGTTCACATCACGTAGTGAAGTATAAATACGCTCTACAGACGCTCTTGCTTGCGTTAAGTTATCAGTAGAATAATTTAACTGACTACGATAGTGACCTGTTGTTAAGAAGAATCTTACTGTTTCGGCATCATACTGCGCTAATACATCACGTATCGTAAAAAAATTACCTAATGATTTAGACATTTTTTCTTGATCGACTTGCACCATACCTGTGTGCATCCAGTAGTTAACATAAGGAGTATTAAGGGCACAGCAGCTTTGTGCTATTTCATTTTCATGATGAGGAAAAGTTAAGTCAGAACCACCACCGTGGATGTCAAAATGATGACCTAGCTCTTTAGCGTTCATGGCTGAACATTCAATATGCCAACCCGGACGGCCTTCTCCCCAAGGAGATGACCAACTTGGTTCACCCGGTTTTGCTGACTTCCACAGTACAAAATCAAGCGGGTTATTTTTATTCTGGTCAACTTCAACGCGCGAACCCGATTGTAATTGCTCCAGATTTTGCCCACTAAGCTTACCGTAGTCATTGTAGCTAGAAACATCAAACAGTACATCACCCTGCCCTGTAGATGCTGCGTTAGCACCCGCTACATAAGCATGTTCCTTGGTCACTAAGGTTTCAATCATCGCGATGATTTCATTCATATGTGTGGTGACTCTCGGCTCTAAATCAGGCCTAGCCATATTAAGTGAATCGAAGTCTTGATGCATTGCGGCAATTGTTCGTTCAGTTAACGCTTCAGTCGTTTCATTATTTTCATTGGCTCTATTGATTATCTTATCTTCAACATCAGTGATGTTACGGACGTAGTTAACATCGTAGCCAGAAAATCGAAGATAACGAGCAATATTATCGAAGCTAATATAAGTGCGACCGTGGCCTATATGGCATAAGTCATAAACCGTGCAACCACAAACATATAAGCCTACTTTACCTGCATTAATTGGTGTAAAGGTTTCTTTTTGACGACTTAACGTGTTGTAAATCTGCAACATGATATTTTATGACTCCTACTGAGTAGTTTTTATTGAATAGTTTCGATTGAATAAGAGTAGATTGTACCTGAACAAATCTAAAGGATCATCAATACTGATGCACTTTATAGCAAGTTAGCGTACAATTATGCCAATTAATTTATCAGAACTTAAATAGAGACAATTATGATCATACTAAAAACCAGCCTTGGCGATATTAAAATTGAATTAGACTTTGAAAATGCTCCTGTTACAGCAAAAAATTTCCAACAATATGTTGAAGATGGACATTACAATGGCACTATTTTTCATCGCGTGATTAAAGGTTTTATGGCACAAGGCGGCGGCTTTGCTCCAGGCTTAGAAGAAAAAGAAACTCGCGCAAGCATTAAGAATGAAGCAAACAATGGCTTAAGTAATAAACTAGGCTCTTTAGCCATGGCACGAACTCAAGAGCCTCATTCAGCTTCTGCGCAGTTCTTCATTAATCTAACTGATAATAACTTCTTAGATTTCACTAGTGAGTCTATGCAAGGTTGGGGTTATTGTGTTTTTGGTAACGTAGTTGAAGGTATGGATATAGTCGATAAAATGGCTTTAGTTGAAACAGGTAACATGTATGGTCATGGTGACGTTCCAAAAGACGACATTTTAATTGAATCTGCGATTGTTGAATAACCTTAGCAGCCAGTAATGATTGAAGATAATAAAACAGCAATAACTTATTTTATTGCTGATTTACACCTTAGCGAAAACAGGCCTGATATCAGTGCCTGTTTTTTACGATTTTTAGAAAGTGATGCCGTACAAGCTGAAAAGCTTTATATCCTAGGTGACTTATTTGAAGCTTGGGTTGGTGATGATGATGATAGTCCCTTCCTTAAAACTATCGCTGATGCACTCACTAAGCTAAGCAAATCAGGGACAATGATTTATTACATTCATGGTAATAGAGATTTTCTAATTGGTAAGCGTTATGCGAAACAAGCAAGTATGCAGCTTCTCCCTGAAGTGGAGACTATTGACCTTTATGGTCGACATGTAGTCATTATGCATGGTGATACCTTATGTACTCGCGATGTCGACTACCAAGTGTTTAGAAAAAAGTCTCGTTCTTGGTGGTGGCAAGCAGCCATTAAAAGTCTACCGTTATTTATACGCAAAAAGATAGCTGCTGACTATAGAAAGAAAAGTGCTACTGCAACGGCAGTGAAATCACAAGCGATCATGGATGTTACCGAAAGCGAGGTAATTGAGTGTCTACAAAAATATCGAAGCCAACTGTTAATCCATGGTCATACACACAGACCAGCTATCCATGAAATTTCTGTAAATGGTGATAATGCTCAACGTATCGTCTTAGGCGATTGGTATGAGCAAGGTGCTTGGTTAAAAGTAACTGCTAACTCTATTGAATTACTCAACCAATCGTTAACCTAATATACGTTTGTATGCCTTACTATTATTTCCTATCTAAAATATAACGGACAACATAAGTTGCCCGTTACTATTAAAAAAATTATAGCTATTCCAATAGATTAAACTGGCGTTCCAGAGTGAAATTTGAAATCTTCATCGGGTGATAAAATTAACTCCGCTTCAACGTTAGCAAAGTAAGCGACCCGTTCACTAATGTCCTTCCCCGCAACTTGCCCAGCTAGTGTCAAATAATCTTGATAATGACGAGCCTCTGAGCGAAGTAGAGACACATAAAATTTATTCAAATCATCATCTAAATGCGGTGCCAACTTAGCAAATCGCTCACACGATCGTGCCTCAATGTAAGCACCAATAATTAACTTATCTACCAAGGCATCAGGTTCAAAAGTTTTAACATGTTTTAGCATACCTTTGGCATAACGACCCGCGGTGATCCCATCAAAAGGAATATCTCGCTTAACCATAATCTCTAATACTTGATAAAAATGATGTAACTCTTCTTTTATTAAAAGCACCATTTTATCAATAAGATTTTGGCTAAATGGCGACGTTCCCTGAGACTTACTGCTTTTAGGTAAAATTGCTTTAGATAGATTGTTTTTATTAGCAAGTGACGCTAAATCGCCCTTCTTTCGATATAAAAAATCTTCATAGGGTTCAAACCATTCAAGTAATACGTTAGTACTGTCTTTATCAACGGCATATTTTCGAATGAGATACATAGCGGTTTGCCCTGCTTTAAGCTCGCAGGCTAAATGGTCTCGTAAAATTATCGGTAAGTTTTCTTTTTTCTTTGCTTTATTTACCCACGCATCAGGCGTTTCACAGGATAAAAATTTTAATATAGGTATGAGTAACGTCTCTGCTTCTGTCATCTGTTTATCTCAGTGCTAAATAACGAGTAAATTCTTTTAAGTGAATTGTAATTTAAATTATTGCGCTATTTTAAAAGTCTATTTCTTGAGATACTAGCATAATCTGTTTTTTACCATACATAGATCAAATTTATGCCTTCTATAATAAAAAAAAACCTTACAAGTAAAAATGCAGCCCAAAAACTTGTTAAAAAACACGATAAGCTGGTGCATAGCGAAAACATGAAAGTGGTTTCTCATGTACAACGAGAATGTGATGACTGGATAATTAATACACTTATACTTGATAACCTCGACGTTCCCTTTAAATACAAACGTAAGAAGCTTTACCAAAGTTTACAAGGACAAAGAATTAACCTTACTTATTATCCTGACGTTGAAACTATTGCCGGCTTTAGTATTGAAGTTATGTCAGTGGTACGAGTCAAAGTCAGCTAGAATTCCAAAGATAAACAAGCTCCTTATCGCATAAAAATATTAAAAACACTTTCTATAGAGCTTTATTGTTTATTTTTCCACCAACACTTGACGAATCATCTTATATCTCGCATAAATAAGGGTGTAATAATAAGAGTACTAATGACTTAATCATTTATTGTTGTTGTTTTAGACTAAAAAGTACTTTCCGAATACTAACGTGCGAGAGGATTGATTATGATACTAAATCACATATGGGGGCTGTACGCTCACCCTAAAGAAGAATGGCATGTTATTGAAAAACGCCATGAAAGTTTAAGTTATAGTTTGATGCACATTTTGACCATAGCGCTCATTCCGACAATATGCTCTTACTATGCAGCTGCCCATATTGGCTGGACTATTGGTGTAGGTAACCCAATTAAAATAAGTGTAGAAAGTGCTCAAATCATGGCTGTTAGCATGTATTTCGCTCTAATTTTTGGCGTATTCGCCTTAGCTTACTTGATTCAGTGGATGGCAAAAACATTTGACTCAAAACCTGACTTTGTTCAAGCACTTGAGCTTGCTGCATATACTGCGACACCACTACTTATGGTAGGCATTACCGCATTATTTCCAGTGTTATGGTTTGTTGCTTTAGCGGGAATTGCTGCGGTAGCTTACTCTATCTATCTGTTATATTCAGGTGTTCCTATTATGATGAATATCCCTGAGGAAAAAGGCTTTATCTACTCAAGCTCAGTAGTGACCTGCGGATTAGTCTTGTTAGTTGGCTTAATGGCATTTACCGCCGTAATGTGGACTATGGGATTTGGTCCTGAGTTTGTTGCATAACTTACCTAAAATATAACAACTGAATTAATTTATAGTTAAATAAAAAGCCTTATTTCTAAAATAGAAATAAGGCTTTTTTGTGTTTTATATTTTGAAACAGGTATAAGTAACTCAGTAGTTACCTAATAAGTATAAGTACTACTCTGCACCTTCATTATGCATATCAATAATAGAATCAGCATTTTTGTCTGATTCTTCTTTACTCGTATTATTACGCAATGCATCTAATCTTTCTAAATATGCTTGGTCGATATCATTGGTGACATAGTTACCATCAAATACAGAAGTATCAAAAGTTTTGATGTCTGGATTGCCAACGCTAACTGCAGATATTAAGTCCTCAAGAGATTGAAATATTAATTTATCTGCACCAATTAAACTACAAATATCATCCAATTCACGACCATGTGCAATGAGTTCATTAGCACTTGGCATATCTATACCATAGACATTAGGGAATCTTACTTCAGGTGCTGCTGAAGCAAAATAGACATTTTTTGCACCTGAGGCACGCGCCATATCAATTATTTGTTCTGAGGTAGTGCCTCGAACAACAGAGTCGTCAACTAGTAAAACATTTTTACCCTTAAATTCCGTTGCAATAGCGTTAAGCTTTTGACGAACTGATTTTTTACGTTGCTCTTGACCCGGCATAATAAAAGTACGACCGATGTATCGGTTTTTAACAAAACCTTGTCGGTAAGGTAAGTTAAGCTGCTTTGCTATTTGTAAGGCAATATCGCAAGATGTTTCAGGGATAGGAATAACAACATCAATATCAATATCTTGCCATTCCTCGGCAATTTTCTCGCCTAACTTAGTTCCCATTTCTACACGAGAGGCATAAACAGACATTTTATCCATGGTTGAATCAGGGCGAGCAAAGTATACAAATTCAAATATACATGGGCTATAAACAGGATTTTCAGCACATTGCAGACTGTGAATTAGGCCATCTTCAGAGAAAAATATAGTTTCACCTGGAGCAACATCACGTACAAATTCAAAAGAACATGCATCTAGCGCAACTGATTCAGACGCAACCATATACTCAACGCCCAATTCAGTTTCTCTTTTACCAAAGACTAAAGGACGAATTCCGTTAGGGTCACGAAAAGCAATCATACCGTGACCAACAATAAGCGCTACAGTAGCATATGCGCCACGAACACGTTTATGGACCTTAGCAACTGCAGTGAAAATATCTTCCGGTGTTAGCGCAATGTTTTCACTTTGCTGTAATTCATGCGCTAGGATATTTAACAGAACCTCAGAATCTGAAGTTGTGTTCACATGGCGACGAGCTTCATCAAATAACCATGTTCTTAATTCTTCAGCGTTGGTTAAGTTACCATTATGTGCCAATGACAAACCAAAAGGTGAGTTGGCATAAAAAGGTTGTGCTTCTGAAGAGCTAGAAGTGCCCGCTGTTGGATAGCGAATGTGACCAATACCAATATTACCTTGTAGGCGAAGCATATGGCGGGTATGAAAAACATCTTTCACTAACCCATTGCCTTTTCTTAGCCTGAAAGTATTATTATGAATTGTTACAATACCAGCAGCATCTTGACCACGATGCTGAAGTACAGTTAGTCCATCATATATATGCTGACTAACAGGAGTTTTACCGACAATACCAACAATACCACACATGAAATTCTCTCCACAAAAAAAATATTTACAATACTTATTTTCACTAAATTATTAACTTAGGATGGTGTGAGCCATCTAATAAATATTGAATTATAAGATATCGAAATAATATCTAATAAATTATCGTATACGGATTGACTCCGCATGGACTTAGTCGTTATTAGTAACAACTAAGTTATATAACTTGATGACCCTTTAAGGTATTCAAAAAACCATTCAACTACCAATTTAAACTCAGGGATCAATTCTGAACTTTTCCACCACTGTGTATTTTCTGCTCCGGTAAAAGCATCAACAAAAAATATCACTGCACTGATAATGAGTACACCTCGAAGTGCTCCAAAAACAAGCCCTAAAACACGATCGGTTCCAGATAGTCCTGTTTTGCTAACCAATTGCCCAATAAGATAATTAACCAAAGCACCAAGCACTAAGGTTGATATGAAAAGAATGGCGACGGCTGCGGCATTACGCAAAAATGGATCAGAAATATTTGTTAAAAGATTGGCAAGGTTTGCGTAAAAAGTGCTGGCAATAAAGAAGGCACTGATCCAAATAACTAGAGATACTGCTTCTTTTACAAAACCTCGTATTAAACTGACTAGTGTTGAAACGCCTATAACGGCCAAAATGGCGTAATCTATCCAAACCATAACTTGAATGTCTCGTTGAGTTTATCTAAATTAGAGGCGCGCATTCTATCAGAATTAGCCAAATAATGCCTAGCACTTTATAAAAGCCAGCTACTTATTTGGTTCAAAATACGCAACTTTACCTTGGATGCCAGTAAGCGTTTTTAAAGCGGGTAACTTTTTAACCATACTGGTCTTTATTAATTCCGGTCCTATGATGACCTTAGTTAATGTGCCTTGCTTAGTTTTGATTGGTTTGGTGAAGGCGATATAGCCTTTAGCTTTTAATTTTTTTAATAACTGGGCAACATTGTCTTTATTTTTAAAGCTACCTAAATGGATAACCCAGGCTTCTTTAGCAACTGCTTTTTCAGGCAACGTCTTCTTCGGTTTGCTAACTACTTTTACTGGGGGCTTTACTGCTGGCTTTGATACTTTCTTTGTTACTTGATCAACTTGTTTAGTTGGCTTTGAAGCAGGGTTATCAATACCATGTTCATCAATTGCTTGTTCATTAGAGATGGGTGTCACTTTTTGTCGTATGAGCTTATCTTCAGGGAATGGTTTATTGGTCAATTTACCCGAAAACACCTCTGCCTTTGGGATAGCTTCAAAATCATCTTGGTGTGATTTTTTCTCTCCATCAAGTAGATCTGGTAAGAAAATAATAACCACGGCTGCAACAATAATAGTCCCGACAAGGCGATTTTGAAAAGGTGTAGACAAGAGACACTCCTAATTAATACTACTCAGCTAACTAATAGTTAACTGTGCTCTGATTTTCGAAACAGTAAAAAATGAACCAAAGACTAGAATTAAGTCAGACGAATTAGCCTGCTTATTCGCCATTCTAAAGGCCTCATCCACATTGTCAAAACAATTAACTGAATTTGTAAATAACGCTAACTTACTTGCCATTGTTTCTTTTGTAGCAGCTCTTGGTACACTTAACGCACCGGTATACCAAAAATCGATATCATCTTTTAGTGATTCTAAACTTGCACTAATATCTTTATCGCCCAGCATAGCAACCACAGCATAAATATTTTGATAGTTAGCTTGCTCTTTTATCTGCTTAAGATATCCAGCGAGATAACGAGTAGCTTGTGGATTATGACCGACATCAAGAATAACATCACATAGACCCTTCTGCTTGATTAACTCAGTCCGCCCTGCAACCTTAGTCTTAGCAATAACTTCATTGACAAAATCAGGTGTCAGCGTCAAATTAAGCTTTTCTAATACCATGAGTGCTGTTGCGACATTGTCGCGTGGAATATGGGGAGCTTTTAGTTCTGTTAACTGCGTTTGTTTAGTTTTCCAGTTCCAATGAGGTTGAGTATTTTGAACGATAAAATCTTGGTCTCGTAAAAATATCCTATTAACTTGGTTTTTATGTAACTCGTTAGCATGATTTATCACTGACTTGGGAGCATTAGTATCACCAATAATAATGTCTTGCTCTTGTCGCATGATTCCTGCTTTTTCAAAACCAATACTTTCTCTATCATTGCCTAGAAAGCTTTGATGATCGAGATCTATTGTTGTGATGACAGCTATATCAGCATCGATAATATTAGTTGCATCTAACCGACCACCTAGGCCAACTTCAAGAATAATAAAGCTTGGCATAGTTTCCATTAACACGAGTAATGCAGCTAAAGTTGTATACTCATAGTAACTAAGCGAAATATCTTCTCGAGCAACTTCAATACGTTTAAAAGCATTGATTAGGGCCTGATCTTCTACATCTTGCTTATTTATCCGCAGACGTTCATTAAAGCGCTCAATATGAGGAGATGAGTAAACGGCAACACCTCGCTGTGAAGCAAGTTCTTTACTATTGAGTAAGGCGTTTTCAATAAAAGCACAGGTGGTACCTTTACCATTAGTGCCCGCAACAGTAATAACCTTAGCAAAATTCAAGTTTATAGCTAAACGTTCCGCAACTTTGCCAACACGAGATAAACCAAGATCTATCTCAGTACTATGTAAGTTTTCTAAATAATAAAGCCACTGATCGAGATTAGTTAAATCTTGATAGTGGCTTGAATTGTATTTTGACATTTATTCATCAACAAGTGATTTGAGTTAAATAGACAATAGCGATTATTCGTTGATACTAATTACGAAACAACGCTAGTTTGGCCCATAAACTTACCTAACATACGCGCTAAAGTAATTTTCATTTCTCGGCGATCAATAATCATATCAATTGCGCCTTTTTCTAATAAAAATTCACTGCGTTGGAAACCTTCAGGTAATTTTTCTCTAACGGTTTGCTCAATAACACGTGGTCCAGCAAAACCAATTAGCGCTTTTGGCTCAGCAACATTGATGTCACCTAACATAGCTAAACTTGCTGATACACCGCCCATCGTTGGATCGGTTAATACAGAAACGTAAGGAAGACCTTTTTCACTCATTTTAGCAAGCGCAGCACTAGTTTTTGCCATTTGCATTAAAGAGAAAAGTGCTTCTTGCATACGGGCACCGCCACTAGCAGAGAAACATATAAAGGGTAGATTATGCTCTAAACAATACTCTACACCCTTAACAAAACGAGCACCGACTACAGAAGCCATTGAACCGCCAAGGAATGCAAATTCAAACGCAGCAACAACAACTGGCATGCCGTGTAATTCACCTTTCATTACAACGAGAGCATCTTTCTCACCGGTATTTTTTTGCGCAGCACTAAGACGATCTTTATATCGTTTAGAATCTTTAAATTTCAAGATATCTTGTGCTTCAAACTCTTCACCTAATTCCATGCGATTATCATGGTCAAGAAAGCTATCAATACGTTTACGAGCACTGATACGCATATGGTGATCACACTTAGGACATACTGAAATTTGACGCTCTAATTCAGCTTTATAAAGCACGGCATTACATGAAGAACATTTGCTCCATACACCTTCAGGAATGCTACTTTTTTGAGTCGTTTTTGCTTTCGGGAGAATTTTTTCTATCCAGCTCATAATTTTATTTTGGCCTGTTGCAACGAAATATCTGTCGGTTTATTGATGGAGACACTCCATCAAACTCTATTCTAAACCGCACATTAGACCATAGTATAACCTATAGAATATAGAAAAAACTGGTCTGCTCAGTAAATAATTGTGATTTGATTAAACTTTCTATCTATAAAAACAATGGCCCTAAACGGCTTTTAGGTAACTCAAAGTTCTCAGGGTAATCTACATCGACAAAATATAGCCCCTCTGGTGGTGCCGTAACACCTGCAACACAACGATTCTTAGCCAATAAAACTTCTTTCATCCAGTGTGGTGTTTCTTGTGATTGACCAACTCGCATTAAGCTACCAACAACGTTTCGCACCATATGGTGTAAAAAAGCATTGGCTTTGATATCAACTACAAGATAATCACCCTGTCGTGTCACCCGACAATGTTTTATAGTCCGAACCGCAGAATGAGATTGACAATGCACCGTTCTAAACGAGGTAAAGTCATGTTTACCGAGAAGATAATCAGCGCCTTGTTGCATAAGATTTTCATCTAAAGCGAAATGACAATGACTAATACCATGACTCAATATTGCTGAACGAAGGGGTTTATTGTAAATAATATAACGATAATTTCTAGCTGTGGCACTAAAGCGAGCATGAAATTCATCATCAACTTTCTTTACCCAAGCAACAGCTATATCAGAAGGTAAGTGAGTGTTTACGCCTAAAGTCCAAGCGGTATCTTTGCGTTTTTTTTCGGTGTCAAAGTGGATCACTTGATTGGTTGCATTAACCCCTGTATCGGTTCTCCCGGCACAAACCACTTCAATTTTTTCATCCGCAATTTTAGATAATGCTTTTTCTAACTTTTCTTGTACAGTGATAACATTATTTTGGCGTTGCCAGCCACAATAGTTTTTACCATCATACTCAATGCCTAACGCATAACGCATACAAGTCTACCTTTTCTAATGAGGAGATTATTTTCGCTGCGCATTATCCTTTATTTTATAGCGTTAGGCTATTGCTTGTTAGTTTATACCCGTAATCATTCAAAATGTTCGATTCAGAGTGCTTGAGCAATTTCAGTTTGAGGCGCGTCAATTAAATTAGGCTTATTCCCTATTTCTTTGACGCAACAATAAAATGGGATTGATCAAGCGCTTCTACCATGGGGCTAAAAACGATTTATACATCGTTATTGATTTTGAGAATGGAACAACCATTCCCTACAATCAATGCCTTGCCTAAATCGTTTTTTCTCCCACTGAAATATGCATTTTGAATGGTCACGGGTATATATCAACGCCTTACAATGAATCTAATAATGCTTGTGCCTCTGCTCGCTGAGTTTTATCTCCCTTGGAGATTACCTCTTGCAAGATTACTTGGGCATTTTCTTCATCATTCATTTCTATATACATTTTCGCTAAATCTAATTTACTCGACATTGAGCCATCTTCATCAACATCCACACCACTATCATTTTGAGAAAATTTACCTAAACCAACGTCAATATTGGTTTTCTCATAAGGCTCTGACGCATCACCCTCATCTAAACTATCAGAGATGAGCTCATCGACAGAGACATAATCTTCTGTTGGCTCTGTTTCCCGGGAGTTTTGAACACTTTCTTCGCTAAGGCTATCATCAATTAAATCATCACCTATGTCATCACCTTCAAAGATCAGTTCAATCTCATCGTGTTTCGTTGGCGTAGTCGCTGATTCCTCTTCAATATTGGCTAATAGCTCATCAAAATCAACATTAGCTAACTCATCTATAACGTCTAATTCATCAGCTTCTTCAAGTGGTTCTTCGTCAGCCATTTCAGATAACAAACCAGCTAGCACATCTTCATCGGTAAAGTCAGGTGATAGAACTATCGACTCAGGTGAAATACCTTCCGCTTGTTCAGTATCATCTTCCATTGAATCATCTGCTAATAATTGACTTAATTCAGCCTCAGTAAAACCACCATCGATTTGAGTATTGAACGTTTCATCAATTGATGAATCAGTTAACTCATCACCAACGTCGTCTCTTTTATCTTCTTGAAAGTCTCTTGTTGCTTCATCTTTACTGATGGTATCAGCAATAAGTGCATCAATATCTAGTTCATCATCTAACTCATTACTTTCATTACTTTCATTACTTATTAGTGTTTCTGAAGCTAGCTCATCGTCACTTTCTTTAGCAATAATATCGGTAAAGTCAGCGGTAAGAAATGGTGTTACATATTCAGCGGTAAATGCGGATATTTTAGCTTCATTCTCTGCTTTTTCATTTTGAATTTTATGGTCTTCTGGACTTAATGTACTATCAGTAACCTTATCAATAGTACTATTTTCATCCTTTCCCACATCAAGTTCCAACGGATTTATTGCTTCTGATGAATCTTGTTTTACAACGTGTTGAGGTGTTGTAGCATTACCCGACATTGATTCAAGTAGTGCATCAATATCATCTGGGTCAGTTACCTCTGCAGTATCATTGATAGAATCAAGTAATGCATCAATATCATCTGGATCTGTTACCTCTGCGGTATCATTTATAGAATCAAGTAATGCATCGATATCATCTGGGTCTGTTACATCAACTGGCTCATTCACTGATTCACTTACCGAATCAAGAAGCGCATCAATATCATCTGGATCTGTTACCTCTGCGGTATCATTTATAGAATCAAGTAATGCATCAATATCATCTGGGTCTGTTACATCAACTGGCTCATTCACTGGTTCACTTACCGAATCAAGAAGCGCATCAATATCATCTGGATCTGTTACCTCTGCGGTATCATTTATAGAATCAAGTAATGCATCGATATCATCTGGGTCTGTTACATCGACTGGCTCATTCACTGATTCACTTACCGAATCAAGCAGCGCATCGATATCATCTGGATCTGTTACCTCTGCGGTATCATTTATAGAATCAAGTAATGCATCAATATCATCTGGGTCTGTTACATCAACTGGCTCATTCACGGACTCACTTACCGAATCAAGTAATGCATCGATATCATCTGGATCTGTTACATCGACTGGCTCATTCACTGATTCACTTACCGAATCAAGCAGCGCATCGATATCATCTGGATCTGTTACATCGACTGGCTCATTCACTGATTCACTTACCGAATCAAGCAGCGCATCGATATCATCTGGGTCTGTTACCTCTGCAGTCTCATTGTCTGGATCACTTACCGAATCAAGCAGCGCATCAATATCATCTGGGTCCGTTACCTCTGCTGGCTCATTGTCTGAATCACTTACCGAATCAAGCAGCGCATCAATATCATCTGGGTCCGTTACCTCTGCTGGCTCATTGTCTGAATCACTTACCGAATCAAGCAGCGCATCAATATCATCTGGGTCCGTTATCTCTGCTGGTTCGTTCTTTTCTTCGGAAGATTCTTCAAGTACTAGGTCTTCATCATCGAAATCGTCTAAGCCACCAAGTAAATCATTTAGATCATCTTGGCTTAACTCTCCCCCTTCAAGTTCTTCACTTTCTGTATTTTCTGCTTCATCATCTAAACCTGATAATAATGAATCTAAGTCATCTTGATCCAACTCACCACCATCAAGAATATCAACGTCACTTTCATCATCTAGTAGGATGTCTTCAAGATCATCTAAGCTATCGTCTTCATCCAAATGGATAACGTCATCATCACTTTCTATTAAATCTATAGACAGGTCATCATCCAAATTCAATTCATCATCAAGTGATAAATCAAGCTCATCGTCTAAATTCAATTCATCATCAAGGGATAAATCAAGCTCATCGTCCAAGTTCAACTCACCATCAAGTGATAAATCAAGCTCATCGTCCAAGTTTAACTCATCATCAAGTGATAACTCTTCAGATGTGCTCTCTTTTTTGGCGACAGGTTCTTGTTTTTTACTGTCTAATTCGTTGAAGAAAACTTCATCCGAGGCCTGTTTTCGGCGTTTAAACAAAAGAGCCAGTAAAAGTAGTATCAGGATTGCTGGCAGAGTGCCCATGGCAATTTTGAACCACAAGCTTGACATGATATCTTGTTCCGCAAGTGCAGCCTGCTGTCTCTCTAATAAAAGTTCTTTTTCTCTGGCTTCAGCTTTTGCTAATAGGGCTTGCTGCAACTTGATCATATCGTCCATTTGCAGCTTGATTTCTTTACCTTTCGCTACCTCATCCTGCATGATGCCAAGCTTGTCATTAAAGGAAGTAAGTTGCTGACGTAAATCATCATTTTCTTTTAAAATAGCTTGTAAACCATCAATTGAGTCTGAGATATCATTTTGAATATGTTCTAATCGTTCCTGCTGCTGACCATCAATTTTTTGCAATTGGTCATTAATCTCAGTTTTTACCGTCTCTAAGTCTTTTTTCTTAACGCTAGGCTCTATAAATACTGGTATCTTAGGTGTTTTTGGCTGTGCTTTCTTCCAAGCTTTACTATCACTTTCAGACTTTTTCTTCGCACTGTTAGTATTTATTGCCATCATGTTATTAAACGATGGTATTTTTAAATATTGCCCTTCAACCAAATAATTGATGTTGCTATCGACAAACGCTTGTGGATTCTCTTGATATAACGCCTGCATGACTTGATAAACGCTCAAGCGATTATCAGGGCGAACTCGAGTAGCGATGTTCCATAAAGTATCTTTAGAGGTGATTGGGCCGTATTTATCATAAGGAAAAACATCACTACTTTTAGGTCCTCGCATGCGAATGCCGCGTTCTTCCTCTGCATTAACGGGGAAGTGAGCCGTAAGTATGCCAATAATAACCGCCTGCCATAGGCACAGGCGCAATAAATGTTGCATAAGGATGTCCTAATAAACTAATTTAAGTTATGGCACTGTTCATTATATTTATAGCGCCAAAAAAATACCGCATTACTTTACCTGACTAAGAGATAAAGCTTATCAGGAAGATAAAATGCAATAATTATTCCAAAAAACCATTAACTAACAAGATAATAGCAAATTCAATCAATAAGTCTCCTCTTATTGTAACTCTTGTGTAAATCTATACTTTGTTTTGAGGGGGAATATACTACTAATTAACTTTATTCCTGTTATAAAGTCAATTGGGCTTTTAAAGGACTGATACAGTAAAATTAAAAGTTAAAAACTAAAAAACTCGTCAACAACGGTATATTTACCATCATTGACGAGTTTTTATATACTAACTATTGTAGTAAAAGTTAGCTTAAATGATCTTTTACCAATAGTTCAGCAATTTGTACGCTATTCGTTGCCGCACCCTTGCGAACATTATCCGCAACGATCCACATATTAATGCCGCAACTATGGCTAATATCTTCACGAATACGACCAACATAAGTATCATCTTTTCCGCTCGCATCTCCAATTTGAGTTGGGAAGTCTTCATCATTACGACAAACAACAATACCAGGAGCTTGCTCTAATAAATCTTTAACTTCATCAGCTGAAATAGGTGAATTCGTTTCAATATGCAAGGCTTCGCCATGTCCAAAAAACACAGGAACACGAACAGCTGTTGGGTTAACAAGTACGTTTTCATCGCCTAAAATCTTTTTAGTTTCCCAAACCATTTTCATTTCTTCTTTGGTGTAACCATTTTCTAAGAAATCATCAATTTGTGGGATAACATTAAATGCTATTTGACGTGAAAACTTTTTGCTCTCTACTGGCTTACCACTTAATAGATTAGCAGTTTGTTTCGCTAATTCATCCATCGCTTCTTTACCACCGCCAGAAACCGATTGGTAAGTACTAACATTTACACGACTAATACCAACAGCATCATAAATTGGTTTTAACGCTACCAACATTTGAATGGTAGAGCAATTAGGGTTAGCTATTATATTGCGATTACGGTAATCAGCCAGCGCTTCAGGATTAACTTCAGGCACAACAAGAGGAATATCAGCGTCATAGCGAAATTCAGAGGTATTATCAATAACAATACAGCCAGCTTCAGCAGCTATTGGAGCAAATTTAGCTGAAGTAGAACCACCGGCAGAAAAGAAACCAATTTGTACCTGGCTAAAATCAAAATCATCTGCATTTAATACTTCAATGCTCTGACCATTAAATTCAATAATTTCACCTGCAGAGCGAGCACTGGCTAAGGGATATAATTTATTAATTGGAAACTTTCGTTCTTCAAGAATCTCCATAATAGTTTTGCCAACTAACCCTGTTGCGCCAAGTATGCATACATCAAATTTTTGTGCCATGTTCCTCTCTCTCTTCATTAGACTTTCTCAAAAAAATGAGTCGTCTCGATAGTTTAAATTAATTTTTATTAAAACCTAAACGATGCGGTACATCGCTATAAGCAGTAGATGATAAGTTGACCGTAACAGCAGAAAACTCCCTTCGAACGGGATAATTTTTCCTTAAGCTGTCAAAACCTTGTACAAATAATTGTTGACGAAATATTGCATCGTCTCGCCTAACATCGTAAACCATTTTAACTAACTGGTTTAGTAATATTTGATTAAAATCTTGATTAATTTCAATTGCAGGGATACTAGCCGACGGTAAAAAGTTTGCTAACTGATATTTAGGCGATATTGTTAACTGTTGACATAATGCCTGATAGAGCATTTCACTACCACGAGCTTTTCCTTCTAAGCTATAACCTGCTATATGTGCTGTGGCTATTTCAGTATAAGGAATTAAGGCTTCAAGAACGTCAGGTTCTCCTTGCCAAACATCGAGTACAACTTTTACGCCATGACCAGCCACTTTAAGGGCTAATAAGGCGTGATTATCAATAACATCACCACGGCAAGCGCTGATTAATATTTGGTCTTCACGCAGTAAAGCGAGGTTCTCTGCATTTATCAATTTGTTTGTCGGGTGTTCACCGCCTACAACTTTAGGCACATGCAAAGATATAACATCACACGCTAAAACATCCACCAAGGGTACATAATGTCGTTGGTCAGTAGGGTTCTGACTATTATCTTGTTTTTGCTTTTCTGCTAACAAGGGATCACAGATTTTATGTTCAATACCTAATGCAGTGAGTTTTTCACTTAAACGAGTACCCGTATTACCGCCGCCAACAATACCGACGGTCAATGAAGATAAAGTGAGCAAATACCGCTCTGCTAAAACGACTAATGCACTGAGCACATACTCAGCCACTGAAATGGCATTACAACCTGGCGCTGAATGGAAGGTAATATTTCGTTTAGCGAGATAACTTAAGTCGATATGATCAGTACCTATAGTGGCACTACCAACAAAAGAAATTTTATCATTCAAATGGAGTAGTTGTTCATTAACCTGAGTAATTGAACGTACTAAGAGCACATCTGCATCAGCAACTTGTGCTGCGGTTAACGTCCGACCTGAAAAAGGAACTAACTCTCCCTGCTCTTCGCCAGCGATGCCGTTATTAAGGTGGCAGAGTTCACTAAAAAACTCTTTGGCAAATGGCATGTTTTCATCAAAATATATTTTCATAAATTCTAACTATGTAACTAAAGACATTGAAGCACTCAATTATACGCTCATTTTAGAGCATAAGTACTAAAATTAACCCAACAGTGCTAAAAAACTTGTCACTATTTATAAAAAAACCACGCTAAATATTATTTAGCGTGGTTTATTATTACTTAGAAAATGCGCATTAAGTCGGAGCTTAACTCCAGAACATAAGCTTATTTATATTTTTTCATTACCAAAGTGGCATTAGTTCCACCAAAACCGAAGCTGTTAGACATTATAAGGTCTAATTCAACATCACGTTTTTCAGTAACAATATCTAAGCCTTGTGCTTTCTCATCTAAATTATCAACATTGATAGATGGTGCAACAAAACTGTTTTCCATCATTAAAATTGAGTAAATAGCTTCGTGAACGCCAGCAGCACCAAGTGCATGACCTGTCATTGCTTTAGTAGCACTAATAGCTGGTGAATCTTCACCAAATAATTCTTGAATTGCGCCTAATTCTTTAACATCGCCAACCGGTGTAGAAGTTCCATGAGTATTTAAGTAATCAACTTTACCTTCAACACCTTGCATGGCTTGTTGCATACAACGAACTGCGCCTTCACCACTTGGAGCTACCATGTCATAACCATCAGAGGTTGCGCCATAGCCAACAAGTTCAGCGTAAATATGTGCGCCACGTGCAAGGGCATGTTCTAATTCTTCAACAACAACCATACCGCCGCCGCCAGAAATAACAAAACCATCACGGTCTGCATCATAGGTACGAGAAGCTAATTCAGGTGTATCATTACGACCCGCTGATAAAGCCCCCATACCATCAAACATCATAGCAAGTGACCAATGAACTTCTTCACCACCACCAGCAAAAACGATATCTTGTTTGCCTAATTGAATAAGCTCCATCGCATTACCAATACAATGAGCACTTGTTGCACAAGCTGAACTAATTGAGTAGTTAACACCTTTAATTTTAAAAGGCGTTGCTAAACAAGCTGATACTGTGCTGCCCATAGTTTTTGGTACGGCATAAGGACCAACACGACGAATACCACGGTTACGAAGCGTATCAGTTGAAGCAACGATGTTTTCAGATGAAGCTCCACCAGATCCAGCAACAATACCAGTACGGAAATTTGAGACTTGATCTTCAGTTAATTTTGCATCTTTAACAGCTTGATCCATAGCAATATAAGCATAACCTGCAGCATCACCCATGAAACGGATGGCTTTACGATCAATGTGATCTTTAGTTTCAATATCAGGTTTACCCCAAACTTGACTACGTAGACCTTGCTCTGCAAAACTTTCAGAATGAGAGATACCTGACTTACCAGCTTTTAATGAGGCTAATACTTCATCCGCATTGTTACCAATACTTGAGACTATACCTAAGCCTGTTATTACGACACGTTTCATTTAACTACCATCTATAATTATGAAATTTTGCGCTATTATACAAGTAATAGCGATTGAACTGGTATTACTAGTTGCTTATCACAACAAAAAACCAGCGTACACTTGTACACTATAATATGATATCCATTCTAATATATCTATGACATTTTAATTTATCTACCTTTATTTCTGATCAAAACCTATATTTCGCGTAAAATAGGCAAGGTAAGCGAATAGAACTATCCTCTAACACTGTCACTTCACCTAAAGAATTTTTCATGAAAAAACTCGATAAAACAAATAATAGCAATAAATTATCCTACCAAAAAGATGGAACCCCTTATTGCCAGCGCTTTGATGATATTTATTTTGAAAGTGAGTCAGGTTATCAGCAAAGTGATTTTGTTTTTATTCAAAAAAATAAAATAGGATTACGTTTACAAATTGCTAAACAAACATTTACCGTGGCAGAAACAGGTTTTGGCACTGGGTTAAATTTTTTATTAACCTTACAGGCGTACCAAAAAGCACAACAAGTTTCATCGTTCCAGCTAGCACCTTTGCATTTCATCAGCGTAGAAAAGTACCCACTAACAAAAGAGCAACTAGTCCAGTCTTTGTCTATTTTACCGCAACTACAATCGTTAGCCTTAACATTCATTAATAGTTACCCTGATTGCCCTGTCGAAGAGTTTGGTCAAGAATTTAAAACAACCTTTTTCAATGGCCAAGTACGGTTAACTCTTATCTTTGATGATGCCGCCCAAGGTTTCTCTTCATTAAACTGTTCAAAAGAAGGTTTAGTCGATGCTTGGTATTTAGATGGATTTACTCCAGCAAAAAACCCTGACATGTGGAGTAAGGATTTATTCTCTCAAATTGGCAGACTTTCTAAAGATCAAGCCACACTGACCACATTTACTGTTGCTGGCTTTGTAAAAAGACAATTGCGTGATATCGGCTTTCGACTTGAAAAACTATTAGCGAAAGGTAAAAAGAAAGAAATGCTGTCTGCTGTCATGCAAAGTAACCCGATAACGAATAAAGGCTACTATTTAAGACCTCTTATTACAAAACCCCAACACGTAAGTATTATTGGGGGTGGTATCGCTTCTGCTTGTGCTGCTTATGCATTAACTAAGCAAGGAGTAAAAGTAACTTTATACTGTAAAGATACTTCTCTTGCGCAAGGTGGGTCTAGCAATGCGATTGGCGCTTTATATCCTTTATTACACCAACAGGAAGATGATATAAGCTCTTTTTACCAGCAAGCTTTCTGGCGTGCTAAAGCGTTATATACAGAGATTGCCGAGCAAGGTTTTTCATTCGCACACCAATGGTGTGGATTATTAGAAGTATCCTACAAGGAAGCATTGATTAAGAGACAACAGGCATTTGAAAGCTTGAATACTTGGCCTAATGAGCTCATCCATGGAGTCAATGCAAAGCAAGCCAGCGAACTTGCAAATATAGATTTACCTTATGGTGGTCTTTTTATGCCTAACGCTGGTTGGATGTCACCTCAAGACTTAGTCAAACAAATTTTTAATGCGGCCAAATCAACTACCCGTTTAAAAATAATGACCGACACTCATATCACTAAAATACAACAAGTTGCTAACCCCAGCTCAAATGAAAATGGCACGTCTTGGTCTTTAACGAGTAACCAAGGTGAATTTAACGCCAGTGTATTGGTAATATGCGGAGGTGCTGATGCGATTGAAATCGAACAGCTAAAATCGTTGCCGCTTACGGCTACTCGTGGCCAAGTAACAAGTATGAAGAGTAATAAGAAGATAAATAAACTTTCTACCATTATTTGCCATAAGGGTTATTTAACCCCTGAGAATAACGGCATCCATTGCATTGGGGCAACGTTCCAGAAAAATGATACTAATATCACCACGAACAAAGCTGATGATGACTATAATTTAACGATGTTAACTAAGTGCTTACCAGAGTTATCGTCAACTATTGATTGGCAAGAACAAGATATTTCATCCAGTAAAGCAAGACTACGTTGTATGTCACAAGATCATTTACCTCTTGTAGGTGCAGTGCCTGATATTAAAGAACATGTAGCTACTTACTCTCATTTAGCCAAAGATAAAAATTGGAAATATAGCCAAGCAGCACCGTGTATTGATAACCTTTACGTCTTACTTGGGCTTGGTGCTCGAGGTTTGTGTTCAGCACCTTTGGCTGCTGATATTTTAACAGCAGAGTTATGTAATACCCCTTACCCTGTAGATAGCCAAATGTTATTCAACTTAAGTCCTAACCGTTTTATCATCAGGGATATTATCAAAAGAAAAGTTCCTCAATAAATATCATCTATGTGAAGGTAAAGTTCAACAGTTTCTTTGCCTAAACTATGACTGTTAAAACACATAACGCTCAATAAAATCTATGCTCGATAAAGCTATTTGAAATATTTCAAAAGAATATCAAAACACTCAGTTATCAATAAGTAATTATTTGGGACTAATACAAAAATAAGCATACAAGTTTGAGCTAAATCAACTCTCCTTGCTCATTAATTCTCTATGGTACGACTACATTAATCAAAAGGAATCATTGACATGAAAGTCATTTTTTTACTCTGCATATCATTGGCATCATCCCTATTGTTAACCGGCGTTTCAAACACTGCGCATGCACAACAGTTAAACCTATCGCAATCAATAAACCAAGCTGGTTTACAACGTATGTTATCTCAACGCATGGCAAAAAATTATATTTTACTCAGCCAAAATATTGATAGCCAAGCCGCTGCTGACGAACTCGATGAAAGTTCTGCATTGTTTGAAGAAAACCTGTTTAAGCTGAAAGCTTCAATTCGTGATGCTGAATCTAAGCTTGCCCTGAAAAAACTAAAACAAAGCTGGTATGGTTTTCGCCACTTTGTTTTAAGTGATGCAAATAAAACGCAAACTGCGCAAGTTGTTGATAGAAGCACCTTGTTGTTAAAGTCGGCTCATGCTTTGGTATTAAGCCTAGAAAAAAATTCTCGCTCCCAAAGCGATCATCTTATTAATGTTTCAGGTAGACAACGCATGCTATCACAACGTTTAGCTATGCTTTATTACGCAAGTCATTCAGGCACACAGGAAAAATTATTCCAACAAGAAATGCACAAAACCGCTAGACAGTTTGGCCAAGCATTAGCAGAGCTTATCGTTGCTAAAGAGAACAACGCTGAAATAAATGAGGCGTTACAAGATGTGAATGATCAATGGAGCTTTTATAAGACTAAGTTTGATGGTTCAAATAAGGGGCGTTTTTCACCGAAAACTATTAAGGTTGTTAGTGAATCTCTGTTAAAAGAAATGAACAGTATCACTAAGTTATATGAAGTAGAAAGTATGGCGCAAGCTAAATATTCAACCTGGATCACATCCGCTAATTAATGCATAAATAAACTAAAAAAACGCTCACACAATAGTGAGCGTTTGCTTTGTGATCTTTTACATTAATGAAACGTTCTTTTGCATGCCCAACCAGAAGTTATTCACTATGGCGTAATCTTGGGGTGCTAATTCAGATTTAGCCTGGATAATTTTTTGCGTTACCCCTTCAATTAACATGACAGAAATAGCTTGGCTCTCATCGCCAAATTCAGTAGCAACTAGGGAAATCAATCCACGTAAATAGCTGCTGGCAAATAAAGTATCACTGTCGGTATCATCTAGCTCAAATAAGCCATCAAAATATAAGTATATATCAGCAACTATTGTAAGCTGCTTAGTTGAAGTGTTTGAATTTGTTGTCATGTAAATCACTTTAAAAATGTTGAGTTATTATTTAATTACTATTGAGGACTAGCAAGGGGATAAAGCACTTGGTCTTTATAACCGGTCGTTATGGGCATAAACCCAGAAAGCTCTTGATCGAGTTCAATATCACCAGTATCACTAATTAATGGCTTATTATTCAAAGCTTCTAATTTAGCCTTAGTCGCCAGAATAGTAATATTATCACTACCACCGGTTTGAGCTAAAATAGTACGAATAATACGAGGACTTAGTTGCTGATTACCGCGACCAAAAACATGTCCCTGTCCACCAATGAGGGTTATGACAAGTTTGCTTAAACCGTCATAATCTGTAATAGCTTTATAGAGTTCAGCTTCTGTTACATCAGAGGCAGCAAGTGATTGTTCACTCACAATATCAACACCTAGCAAAGTATTTTCTAAGGCTAGTTCGCTCATTAAAAAAGCAGTGGTAGAGCCAGATCCAATGATAAACTGTCGATCATCATACTCATTCATTTCTTCAATAACATTGGCAGCAATATCTTGTAGCACCAGTTCGTCACTTTCTTTTCCGCCTGATTTAACTGCTTGCACGTATCGCAGCTCACTTGGAATTTTCATCTCACTATATCGCTTTGCTTTGACGATGCCTTGTCTAAATAAACTTTCGTCTATATCCATCACATCACCAGTAGTTAAGGTGACTAATTCCTTGGTAACCATCAATTCAATAATACGGCCTGCAGCTTTTGGCGTAATAGCATAAACACCAGAGTGAATTTTACAACCTGCTGGTATACCTAAAACGGGTACTTGCTGGTAATCATCATCACTAGCCACTACATTGGCAATATCTCGAGCAGTACCATCACCACCGGCGAATAAAATAATGTCCACGCCATGTTCTAATAACGCTTCTACCGTTAATTGGCTATCGTTACTCTCGGTATGCTTTTGCTTTGCTTGATAAAGTACTTCTACTTTAAAACCCAAATCACGGGCGCATTGCTCACCCATAAGATCATTGGCGGTATAAATAACGATGTCATCTTTGTAAGGTAATAATACCTCAAGCGCTAATGTAGCCCTCGCGTTTGCTTGAGGTTTCGCTCCTAGGGCTAATGCGTGCATTGCCATGCCGTCACTTCCCTTAAGTGCAACACTACCACCGATGCCTGCAATAGGATTGATGATAAACCCCAGTTTAAAATGTTTCATATTCATGTTCCTTTTCACTATTTCCTACATTCTCACCAAACTGCAATGCCGTTAACGGGTAAGGTGTTTGATAAAAGTTAGTTAGTGCTTCAATAAACTGCTGTGCTCGAGATGGAAAGCCATTCTCGATAAAAATTAATACTTGTTGATGAACCTTAGCTTTGAATCCACTCAGGTCACCTTGATATCCATTGAGATTATCAGCTGAGGTATGGAATTTTCTCTGTGCTGCAACATTAAAGGCCCATTCAATCGCTTGGGGAATAACTTCAACCTGCTCAAATTTCTTTTGTTGTTTCTCATTGCGACCATCTGGAATATACCAATAACCAAAATCTTCTAACAGACGTCTTTTCTCACCCGCTTGACACCAATGCGCTATTTCATGAAAGGCACTGGCGTAATAACCATGAGCAAAAATTATTTGATGGAAAGTACAGTTATCATCGGCAGGTGCGTATAACGGTTCATCACCTCCCTTTACCAACTGAGTATTCATGCTGGCACTAAAAGTGTGATTAAAAATACGGATTAAATCTTGATATTGATGTGACATGCGCGGTGCAAGTAAAAATTAAAAACGTATTCTAACTAAAAGCCTCGATGCTTGCACTGGCTATTTTTATAAAGCCACTTGAAGCTAAAACCTATTAATTGATAACGACCATAAGAGATCAGCAAGTTTAGATATTGGGGGTTACAGCCTGACTCCGGTTCTGCCTGAGATTAAAATACTTTAGCCGCTCAACAACACTGCATAAAAGGTAAAACAATTTATTTGAAAGCATCACTCATTAATTGTTAATTTAATGTAAATATAGATAGCTTATTAGGAATGTATCATGCTATTAATTAACAGTAGTCTCAGTTTCTAAAAAATAAAAATCATCATCAAGGAAGATATAATATATGGGCTTAATTAATAAGGCTAAACTCAAAGCATTTTTTTTAATCAGTGGTGGAGAAAATAATATCACCACAGGAGATATTCATCATTCCATTGATCATTTTACTGGCTTAGTTAAAAGCTGTAACATTGATACCACCGTTGAAGAAAAAATGCCTGATGTCGCCCAAATCAAGAGTTATAATTTAATTTTTATTGATTTATATAACTGCACTTGGGGTGATGAAATTCCTTTAGCAATTCAAAAAATAGTTTGTAACGCACGCACTGTTTTTTTTAATGCTCAAAAGAGTAAATACGATGAAAAGCAGTTATTATTATCTGGCCTTGCTGGCATTTTCTATCTGAATGAAGGTCTTGATATTATCTTACGTGGTATCACAAAATTACAAAAAAATGAACGATGGTTTAAACGAGAAACGATGAATAGTGCATTGAGTGAGTTACTTATTAAAGATAACCGCTCAAACCCACTCACTGCTCGCCCCCTTCAACGTTCAATAAACTTACCTAGTCTCACTCGACGGGAAAACACCATAATTGGCTTAGTATCCTGTGGCGCAAAAAATCAAGAAATAGCCGATCAACTTCACATCAGCCCCAATACGGTAAAAACCCATCTGTACAGTATTTTTAGAAAAACCAGTTCCCGAAACCGTATAGAACTGATCAGTTGGACACAAAATTATGCCGTTTGTATCAATTAATACAAAAGCAAACCACTAAAAAAGCCAGTGACTAGTCACTGGCTTTTTTAGTGTTAGCTCCTAATTTATATGACTTAACTAAAACGATGAACATTAGGGAGAGTCTCAACTAAAATAATACCAAACAGATTAAGTATCAGCGCGCCAAACGTTTCTCTTTATGCCCTTTATCACTAATTCCGTAATAGCTTTTTCAATCGCTTGTTGCACACAAACATGCATAGGCTCATTGTCACTAAAACCGCCTTCGACCTCAGCTAAACGTTTAAAGCTGACATAACGGAAAAACCCAGCTCGTAATTCTTGGCTCAATACTTTTTTATTGGTTGATACTGATACCAGCACTTGTCCTGTACGTACGTCAACCGCCCGCATATAAACTGTGATTTGATCTTCACGATAAAGCTCAGATGCACCAATGCCAAAATATTCAGCACCAAAACCACCAGTTTTAGTATTAGAATCATAACTAATAATGCCACCTTCAAGTAGTATTTTGGCGGTTGTTAATGGGGGTAATTCAATATTTTCTGTGGCTTTATTTGCTTGATTAGCTGCACGGGTAATTTTTCGCTCAGTTAATACATTTTGCAAACCCTCGCGTTCAACCGGTAAAAACCAGTCTGAATCACTTAACGCTTGCATCAGAATAGACGTTGCCCCTTGTGTTACCGCGGTGGAGAATGAACTTACATTCGCTTGTGGTTTGTATTGCCCAGTTTGGTCTCGATAAGCATAAACAGAAACAGGTATTGCGCCTTTAGGTTTGGGTAATGCCTTGAGTTCTTTAAAGCTTTCTAATGGCATCATTTTCGTTGCTAACGACTTATCAGGAGGAAATAGATTGCTAGGTGAATTAAGCGCACTGCAGGCCGACAAAAGGCCGATAAGGCCCATGGCCATAATTATTTTCATTGGGTTATCCAAACTTCGGTATTTCGATTATGGTCACTTTATCTGTCAACAAATCAATTATTTCTATAGTGATGGTGTCACTATTAGACGATAAAATATCAATTTGATAGTCGCCACTAATAAAAGTGCTGTCTTCAGGGGAATTTACTGTCGCACTTTCGCCTAACACAGTATCTTTATACTTACGGACAATATCGCTGATGGTGGCTCGTTCAATGGCATTAGCTACTTTTTCACCAAAGCTTTTGGTACTTTGAGGGGCTTTATGTTTATTCTGCCCTTGCGCTTTACCTAATAAAAAATTGCCGTTTAACGGACTACCACCAAAGCTTGGGTTAATTGGTTTATAAACCAATTCAGAGCTCATTGCATAACTACTGACGCTAAGATGAATAACTAAAACTAAAATTAATTTTTTCATTATTACTTCCTTTATTACTGTTTATATTCCTAGCAACCATCACCAACCATCACCTACCATATCAAGATTATCTTGGCGGTATTGAGAGCGTTTCATGGCATCAATCAATATAAAAATCGCTTGTTCTACTTTTTCTTTAACGGATGATTGTCGGCGACCAAAATGTGTCACATAAATGACTTGCCCGTTTAGTCTCAGGCTAAGTCTAGTGCCAGCCCTGGGTACAATTTGCTCAATTATTTGCGCATTAATTCCTTCTTTATTTGGAATGTCCCGCCATAACTGACTAAATTCATAATAAAAATCATGGCCTAATCGACTTTTGGTATTATCAAGTAGCAAACCACCAATTTCGACTTCGCTAGTCGCTTGACACAAAGAGGTTAAAAGCATTGTGAGTGTTACCACCCATAAACATATATATTTAGGCATAGTGTGATACATAAAAAGGGGCGTTAAGCCCCCCTTATTCAAACGTCTATTAATAAGTAATTATTGCTGCACAATTACTGCACTATTCCAATCACCCACTTGTGTGATAGAAACCACACCAGAATCACTGATAAATGAACCCTCAACAATATTGCCATTACCAATTTGGCTTATATTGAATGCAATATTTTCACCACCGATGAGCATAGTGTCACCACCTTCGCCAGTGATTAAGTTTTCATCACCTATTTGCTCAATACCAATTTGATGGTTACTACCTTCAACTAAGATATCTAATGAGTTCAACTCACCGTTTTGAGCAATATCAATAGTATTTGCATTGCTATCAATAATTGTACTCAACATAATAACAGCGTCGTTAGCAAAACCAGTTTGAGCAATATCAATGTCATTTTCGCTGGTAATCAGCTCATTGTTATCAGCTGAAGCTTGTAAAACAACAACGTTTTCAGAGCCTGATTGCATTACATCAATGTCGTTGTCATTACCATTAAAGTTGATCACGTGGCTTTCATTTAAGTCACCCACTTGCACAGAGCTGTATTCATTGTTCATGCCGATAGTGGCAATATAACTACTGTTGTTGTCTCCTACTTGAGTAAAATTAAACTCGTTATCGTCACCGATAACATCAAAGCTGGCACTATTGTCATTACCGTTTTGTATAACATCTACTGAGTTAGCCATACCCGTATAAATAGCTGATTCTACGATATTGGTATTACCTTCTTGATCTATAGAGATTTCGTTAGCATCACCCGTAACTGAATCGATAGTCACTTTATTTCGATCGCCGTCTTGCTCAATAGCAAATTCGTTAGCATCACCTTCAATCGCGGAGATAGTCGCTACATTCCAATAGCCATCTTGGGTAACTTCAATCGCATTGCTATCACCGGTAATACTATTTAAGTAGCTTTCATTCCAAAGACCATCTTGGACAACCTCAATAGTATTATCAGATCCTGCTACTTCGGCGTTAATGGCCCAATGACCGCCTTCACCTTGGTCGATAATAATTTCGTTACCATCACCAACAACTTCATTGATTGCACGACTACCGATACCTAAATAGCCCGCACCAATTTGAGTCACTTCAATACTATTTTCATCACCGGTTACGTTATTTTCTGTTTCATTAATTTCACCGTCTTGTTCAACATACAGCGCATTATTATTACCAATATACGTGCCAACAGCTAAGTTTTCAGAGCCTACTTGGATTATTTCAGCTACATTGCCTTCACCAATGACAGTAAAACCAGCACCGTTTACATCCCCCTCTTGGAAGATAGTTGTGTCATTACCAACATTAGTACCTTCGATAGAAGTTTGTGACAACATAATCACATTACCTAATGCATTAACCATTAGATCTGATTGAATAACTACTGCTGATTTTTCTTCTTTAGTTTCTTCAGCTGCGAAAGCTGTTTGACTTAAACCGAGTGCCATAACAACAGCACAAGTGATTATTGATTTATTAAATTTCACAATATATCCCTATTTTTTTGTTTTATGTAAGCAAAAATTCAACTCACAAAGATTATTATTAATAGATAAGCAGTTCATTGTATTGTCTTAACTGCTTGTGGTGTTTTCGTCTTTCCATAGTAGTTTTAGAAACAATAACGAATAGTATGATTAAAAAAACCAGTAGTATTATTTAAATAATGTTGTAGCGCTATTTAAAGACTTAACGGTAAAGGTTTCTACGTTCAACAGTCCTTATCAATGGATGTAATACTAATTTAACTCGTATTACGTCGCCTTATTACCATCAGTAAACAATGATAAACAAGCACTTCGCTTAGATTGTTCCCACAAACCTAAACATTCCATAAATAAGCTTGATGAACTTTAATACGTTGCGTTAAAAACTCTACAACACTTTCTCTACAATAAAAATCACCCTATTTTAGCATTTAAAATTAAACACTTAAAAACAACAAGATAAAAATAAAAAGGTGATTTTTTAAATAAATAAACAGATAAATAAACAGATAAATAAGTCAAAAGCAATACAAAAGGACTAGTTAAGCCACCCCAGAAAAAAGTAGTAAAAAAGTCGTAAAAACCATTAATAATCATAATTTAAGTCATGAAAAAGTCGTGTTTATCGCCTTTCTATAGTCAACAACATATTTTTATGATTAAAGTAATAAGGTTGCAAAAATCCATAGTAAATAGAAAAGTTAAAATAAAAGAATGCAGTCTAGTAATTACCGCTAGGCTAAAAATACTTTAAATATGATATTAATTAAAACGTGGAGCAAAAAATGAATGCAAAATTATCAGCCTTAACATTAGCGTTAATACCCGTATTGGCGAATGCATCAATAGAACTGAGCTCAATCAAAAGCCCTAGTTATAAATCAGACTCTGTTATTGTTGTCTATAAAGACGGGGCATCTAAACTCGACCGCCGCAATGCTCGTAACATTGTTCAAGCGAGAATTTCTGATTTAAACAACGATGAAGTCGATGATAAATACCGTAACTTGAAAAAAGGCCGAATTGCGAAATTTAGCCTTAATGGTGTTTCTGTAAAAAGTGCGCTTGAAAAACTGCGGAAAAATCCAGCAGTTTTATATGCAGAGCCTGACTATATTGTCAGTGCGAGCGTTATGCCAGACGATAGCAGCTTCGCTGATCTTTGGGGCATGAACAATACAGGTCAAACCGGTGGTGTTGCAGATGCTGATATCGATGCACCTGAAGCATGGGATATTTCAACGGGTAGTCATGATGTGATTGTTGGTGTTATTGATACCGGTGTTGATCATAGTCACCCGGATTTAATGACAAATATCTGGACTAACTCAGCAGAAATTGCTGGTGACGGTATTGATAATGACGGCAATGGCTTTATCGATGATATTCATGGTATCAATGCTATTACTGGTGTCGGTGACCCGATGGATGATGCAGGTCACGGTAGCCACGTTTCAGGTACTATCGGGGCAACGGGCAACAATGCCATAGGTGTTGTTGGGGTTAACCACAATGTTTCAATTATCGGTTGTAAGTTCCTTGATTCATCTGGCTCAGGTAGTCTTTCTGATGCCTTAACCTGTATAGATTACTTTGTTGATTTAAAGAATAATGGCGTAAATGTACGTGCCACAAACAACAGTTGGGGCGGAGGAGGATTTAGCCAAGCGCTTTCTGACGCAATCACCTCTTCTGAAGAAGCTAACATTCTATTTGTCGCTGCCGCCGGCAACGATGCCTATGATAACGACGCACAAAGTAGCTATCCTTCTGGTTACCCACATGAATCAGTCTTAGCAGTAGCAAGTACAACGCATACTGATAGCATGTCCGGCTTCTCACAGTGGGGGTTAACCACAGTTGATTTAGGCGCACCAGGTTCTGACATTTTATCGACAGTACCTGGTGGTGGCTATTCATCATATTCAGGTACTTCAATGGCCACACCGCATGTTACTGGTGCTGCAGCATTAGCATGGTCTGTGAACCCTGACCTTAGCGCCATTGAAATGAAAGCGCTATTAATGAACTCTGGTGATGATAACGCCGCGCTAGCGGGGAAAACGGCATCAGGTAAGCGCTTAAACGTTAAGAATGCGCTAGACAATGCCGATCCAACACCAGGATTTACACTAAAAGCAACACCAAGTTCAAGCACGGTTGTAGCAGGTGAAACCGCAACTTACAGTTTTGATGTCGGTTCAGTTGCCGAATGGGATGGTGAAGTTAGTTTAACTTTAGTTGACTCAATAGGTGGAGCAACACTGTCAACTAATACGGCAACGCCGGGTGCAACGTTTGAACTTACCGTACCAACCACAGACGAAACACAGTGGGGCGAGTATACTTTTGATGTAACTGCAACCAGTGATGACTTAGTTAAAACAGCGACCGTTCGTTTAATGGTTAATCCACAAGGCTTGAACGAATTTACTTACAGTAATGATACCGTAGTTAATATTCCAGATAACGATGATGCTGGCATTACTTCAGTCATTAACATTGCAGATGATATTACGGTCTTTGCCTCTGATGTTTATGTAAATATCACCCATACTTGGATTGGTGACTTAACAGTAATGTTAACCTCCCCGACTGGTACTTCAGCAACATTACACAATGCCTCAGGAGGCGGCGCCGATAACATTGATAGTACCTTTAGTTCATCTGCATTCAATGGCGAAGTAGCCACTGGTGATTGGGTATTGAGCGTTACCGATAATGCAGCAGATGATACTGGTTCATTAAACAACTGGGCAATTACCATTACTGGTATTGGTGAAGAACTACCTAGTGCACCAGACGCTAGTTTCACTTATGAAGCAGACCAACTAAACGTTAATTTTACTGATAGTAGTTCAGATAGAAATGACGATATTGTTAACTGGGCCTGGAACTTTGGTGACGAAGCAATATCGAGTGAGCAGAACCCTGTTCATACTTTTGCAGAAACTGGTAACTATGAAGTTACCCTTACAGTGACTGATAGTGAAGGTTTAAACAGTAGCGAAACTATGATGGTAAGTGTTTCATCAACCAGCATTGAGGCAACAGTTAAACGTGCCTATAAGTCTCGTTTAGGTCGCTTACGTGTCGATATTACTTGGGATGGGACATCTGCAGATATGGTAGATATCTTCCGAAATGGTGTAAAAATAGATACCGTTGAAAATGCCGGTATTTACCGTGACCGTGAACGTCGCACTGAAGCTAGCCAATTCATTTACCAAGTCTGTGATGCAACATCAGCTTGTTCAAATGAAGTAACTGTTAACTTCTAAGCGTTATTTAATAGAAGGTTAGCCGGGTATAAATTCATACTTTGGCTAACACTAGCTTTAAAAAAATCCCTAACGATTAAAACCGTTAGGGATTTTTTATATTCTAATAAATATTAGCAAAACATTAAACATCATCTTCAATGTTATCTTTACCCGTGGTTCGCTCTATACTTTCAAGCTTATGGTGAATCGCAGATTTAATCATCATATAGGCACTAATCGGTGCCGTTAGTAATAGAAACAGAGAAATGAGTATTTCTTTTACACTTAATCCTGCTTCTGTAGTGCTAAAAAAGATCATTGCCGCAGTTAACAAGGCTGCCATGCCGAGTGTTGTCGCTTTAGTTGGCCCATGAAGACGCATAAAAAAATCAGGCATTTTCACTAAACCAATAGAGCCAACGAGTACAAAAGAACCGCCAACTAATAATAATATTGAAATAATCCATTCAGTCATAACTTAACCCTTATTCTATAATATCGCCGCGTAGCAGGTATTTACATACTGCCACTGTACTAACAAAGCCCAACATAGCGATTAGCAGTGCAGCTTCATAATACAATGCTGTGCCCATACTCATGCCATACAAAATAATCAATGCGATACTATTTATATACATAGTATCGAGCGCAAGTATCCTATCAGGTACAGAAGGCCCTACCAATAAACGCCATATATTTAGTAATAATGACAAACCTATCATAGCGAACACAATTAAAATCACAGTTTCTAGCATTGAAATATCTCCATAAGAGGGGCTTCATAACGTTGCTTAATTGTGTTTATTAAGGCTTGTTCGTCTTTAAGATCTAAAACGTGTATCAGTAAAAATCGTTGTTCCGAATCCTGCCCTTCGATGAAAGTCTCTGTCCAAGGCAGCACCTCTGCGCTGACTGTGCCTGGTGTTAATGACACAGTACTAGCTAAAATGGTAATTGGCATACTGTGTGTTAAGTCTAACGGCACCTTGATGAAGCCAGGAGTCAGTTTTTTGGTCGGACCTAAGATCAAAATAGCAACCTGTACATTCGCAGTAACAATGTCATATAAAACCAACAGTAGATGACGTATCGCTAAACCTGGCTTGATAATTAATGGCTGCTTAGTTCTAAATGGGCTAGTCGCCAATGGAATCAATATGGCTAAGATAACAGCTAATACAATATGCCCAGCCGATACACTGTTATTTAATAATAACCAGACAAGAAATAGTAAAATGCTCAATATTGGAGCGGGTAGCCATTTAAACCGTGTATCTAACCGCATCACTGACCTCCTGAAAGGATAACTTTAATGTTGTGATTAAAATCATGTAACTGGGTAGCTGCATCAATTGCATACTCACTTAAAGGTCCAGCAAAAAAGCTCATCAATGGTGCTCCCGAAATAAGAATAATCAATGCTACTAGCTGCGCTGGATGAACGCGCTCTTGCCCTATATTCTCTGTCGCTTGAACTTGATGATGCCAAAACACAGTGCTGCCGGCTTTAGACACACCAATCAGAATCGCAAGACTTGCCAGTAAATAAAGTGGCCAAAATACAAAGGTATATTCAGCATTTAATGTAGCTTTAAGCAGCCATACTTTACCAATGAAACCAGACAATGGTGGCATGCCTATCACAGCAATACCGGCAATCAAAAAGCAAACACCAAGAAGCCTTGGTTGAGAGAGAGGAGGACCAGCAGTAATGCGATCAGCAACGTTACCCCTTTGACGACCAATTAAGTCAGCTAAGATGAATAGTGCTGCAGTGACCAACGTTGAGTGGACTAAGTAATAAATAGCTGCAGAGCTGGCCTCAACGGTTTGAACAGCAACTAAAGCGACTAAGGTTCCCACCGACACAATCACTAAATTGGCGGCTAATTTCCTTAAATCCTTACTTGCTATAACCCCTATGGTACCCATAGCAATAGTAGCGAGTGCTAACCACCACAACCAACTTTGCGCCATATGACTCAATTCACCGGCTTCATCGCCAAAGATTAACGTATAAACACGCATCATTGAGTACACGCCAACTTTTGTCATTATTGCAAATAATGCAGCGACAATAGGCATCGCTGTAGCGTAAGTATTCGGTAACCATAAATGTAGCGGTAACAAGGCGCCTTTTAAAGCAAAAACCACCAACAGCAACAAGCCACCTATTTTAGCTAGGTAAACATCATCACCTTGTAAAAGTGCAACTTTCTGAGCCATATCAGCCATGTTCAGAGTCCCTAAGACCCCATATAGAATACCCAACGCAATCAAGAAAACCGCCGAGCCAACAAGGTTCATAATCACATATTGTAAAGCCGCACGGGTATTCTTTTTATCTCCACCGTGCATTAGTAATGAATACGAGGCAATGAGCAATACTTCAAAAAATACAAATAGATTAAAAGCATCACCCGTTAAAAATGCGCCATTTACCCCTAAAACTAGAAAATGTACCAGTGGATGGAAGAAACTGCCTTTATCATCATCTCCTGCACATGCATATAAAACACATACAATACCTAATAGTGCGGTTAAGCAAGCTAACAAAGTAGATAAAGGGTCGGCTACTAAAACAATACCAAAAGGGGCACTCCAATCACCGATTGCATAAACTTGCGTACCGTCAACTTGAACTTTTAATAACAAAGCCAACGATGCTAAAAAGGTAATTATACTTAATACGACCGAGGCAACTCTTCTGATAGCTATACTTTTACCGCAGGGCGGCATTAATAAAATAACCGCTGCAAACATCGGTAATAATACGGGGAAAGATGTCAAATGCTGGGTCATACTTTACCCTTTTTATTTTTATCGTTATTTTTATCACTATTCTTATCGAGTACCAGACCATCTACATGATCACTTCCTAAATCTGCTCGCCCTCTGATGGCTAAAATAACCACAAAGGCCGTCATAGCAAAACCAATAACAATCGCAGTTAACACTAAAGCTTGTGGCAGTGGATCAGCATATTGAGGACTAGTTCCTAGTACAGCCGCTTTATTAAGGCTAAGTCGCCCTGAAGAAAACAAGAATAAATTAACCGCGTAAGAGAGCATAGTTAGCCCTAATACAACAGGGAAAGTTCTAGAACGTAATATTAAAAATACGCCACAAGACACTAAAATCCCAACGCAAGATGCGTAAAGTAACTCCATTAAATCTTCACCCCTTCTTTAGGCGCATTAGTCGTTAATTGACCTAGACTTGCTAAAATCATTAATGTCGCACCAACGACCGTAAAATAAACACCTACATCAAATATCAAAGCACTAGCGAGTTCTATTTCCCCAATGAAAGGAATATCAAAGTAATCAAACCACGTTGTCATGAAAGGTCTTCCAAAGAACCAACTGCCAACCCCGGTAAATAACGCAATAATAATCCCTGATGCAATAATCTTGCGGTAATTAATGGTTAAGCGCTCTGCAATCCAGTTTGAACCATGCGCTATATACTGCAAGATAAAAGCGATTGCGGTCACTAAACCTGCGATAAATCCACCACCGGGCAGATTATGTCCGCGTAGGAAAATATAAAACGACACCATTAATGCCAACGGCAGTAATGACTGAGAAATACTCGCTAATAAAATAGGGTAGCGTTCTTTCGCCCAAGGCCGCCCTTCACTATCATGACTTGGCATAATTAATGGTAAGTTGACTAACAGTTTTGAAATACCTAATGCTGCAATACCTAGTACACAGATCTCACCTAAAGTATCAAAGCCACGAAAATCGACCAAAATAACATTAACAACGTTAGTCCCACCGCCACCTGTTTTAGCATTCGCTAAAAAGAAATCAGAGATAGATTCGAGAGGACGGGTAATTAAGGCATAACAAATACTACTAACCACGATACCCAAACCGGCTGAGATGCCTAAATCGCGTAATACACGAATCGAGCTAGACTCTTTTGGCGAGCGTTGCGGTAAGAAAAATAATGCCAGCATCAGTAAAACAATGGTGACTACTTCAACTGTTAATTGGGTCAATGCTAAATCAGGTGCTGAGAAACGAGTAAACGCGACAGACACCATTAAACCAACAACCGAAATCATCAACAGCGATATCATACGAGTGCGATACCAAATCACAGTACTAATAGCACCAATCATTAACAATGAAGCACCAATTGCGTTATGAACATCAATTGGAGTAAGTTGTTTTTGTCCGCCTAACTGGCTCATTTCAAATAATGGCCAACCAGCGAAAAACAAGACAACAACAAACATTAAGATTAAATAGCGTTGTAAAGAACCGTTTTCAATAGCGCATATTTTACGTTGGCACCACTTTGTCACGACATAAATGCTGCTATCGAAGGCTTTTTTAGCGTCCAAATTAGGCAAGGAAGCATGATATTGATATAAATAACGTCGCTGTGTATACAGTAATACACCACCGGTTACTGCGATGGCGCTCATCAAGAGTGGTAAGTTAAAACCGTGCCATAGAGCAACTTTAAACTCAGGTACATATCCACCAATTACAGCAAAGGACGCTGCTTTTAAAATATCGTCAACAATAAAATTTGGAAATATCCCCACGACTAAACATAAAGCAACCAGTATCTCAATTGGCACTCTCATATAACGAGGCGGTTCACTGGGTTGTCTTGGTAGATCAATCGGGTCACCATTGAAGAAAACATCGTGAATAAAGCGTGCCGAATAAGCCACCGCTAAAGCACCTGCAACAGTAGCAAGAACTGGAATAAGCCAAGACATAGACCCAAGTAATTGTTGATGTAGCGTTTCAGCAAAAAACATTTCTTTAGATAAAAAGCCGTTTAATAATGGCACACCAGCCATCGCCGCCGCTGCCACCATTGCCAACGTTGCAGTATAAGGCATAAATCGCCACATACCGTTGAGTTTTCGCATGTCACGCGTACCTGTTTCATGGTCAATAATACCGGTCGCCATAAACAAAGAGGCTTTAAATGTTGCATGATTAATTATATGGAATATAGCGGCTACTGCTGCAAGCTGAGTATCCAATCCTAATAATAATGTGATTAAACCTAAATGACTGATGGTCGAATAGGCTAATAAACCTTTTAAATCATGTTTAAATAACGCTACATAAGCGCCAAATAATAAGGTGGTTAGTCCGGTTAAACTGACAAGAATAAACCATAGGTCTGTACCAGCTAAAGCAGGATAAAAACGTGCTAATAAGAAGATACCCGCTTTAACCATGGTGGCCGAATGCAGGTAAGCACTTACCGGAGTTGGCGCGGCCATCGCATGTGGCAACCAAAAATGAAAAGGAAATTGTGCTGACTTTGTAAAAGCACCTAGCAGTACTAATATCAAGGTTACTTCATACCAAGCATGTGCTTGAATAATGTCTTTACTCTCTAAAATAATATCTAAATTATAACTACCAACGATATTACCCAATAAAAGCAAACCAGCGAGTAATGCCAAACCGCCACCACCAGTTATGGCTAAGGCCATTATTGCACCTTTACGTGCTTCAGCTTTATGCCACCAATAACTAATTAACAAAAACGAGCTAATACTGGTAAGTTCCCAAAAAAACCACAGCTGTATGATATTGTTTGACATGACAATACCAAGCATCGCGGTCATAAACAGCATCAGATAAGCATAAAGCTTGGGCATAGAGTCTTTACTGCTTAGGTAATAACGAGCATAAAAGATAACTAATATGCCTATGCCTAATATCATAAAAACAAACAACAGCGCTAAGCCATCTAAACGAAAGGCGATGTCTATACCCAGTAAAGGGATCCACGAAATAGTTTGACGAATAACTTCACCAGAAAAAACTGCTGGCGCTAAGCTAATCGTCATTAATAATGCGATGATCGGCATTAACATGGTCAAACCAGTCGATTGATTACGCGTTAATTTACCCGTCATTGAAGAAATAATACTGCCAAGTAAGGATAGCAAGGGTATCCAAAGCAAAGTCATAGAGTAAACCTTATAGTTTTTATAATGAGAAGTAATCGTATCGAGAGATGTAGCCATAATATGTCAAATTACATAGCAGTGGCAAACATTATAAATGTGAAATTTTGTAACGACTTTATCACGACATAACACAAGATTTTAGACTTAAGTCTAAAAATAATTCGGATAATTTAATTATTTACGTCAATAATTCAAATAATACACTTATTTCACTAGTCGCACTACCTGCATTAAGTGTAGTATTTACTTTAATGAAGCAGTAATAAACTTATAGGTGATAAATGAAGAAGCTCGATAGCATCGATTTACAAGTATTGACCATACTATATGATGATGCAGATATTACGAATAAAGAACTTGCAGCCAAAATAGGTATTGCCCCATCTACATGTTTAGAGCGAGTTAAGCGCTTAAAACTAAGTGGTGTAATTAAAGGTGCGTTTATCGATGTTAATTTAAAAACTATCGGCGGTAATATAGAAGCAATTGCAGCAATTCGTTTACAACCCTATTCTGAGCAGATTGTTAATGGACTGCGTGACGATTTATTAATGCACCCTGAGATACTCAATTTATACCACATGGGTGGTAGTTATGATTACTACATTCATATGTCAGTAAAAGATAGTGAGCATTTACGTCAGTTTGTTTTTAAAAATATTACTTCTCGTGATGAAGTGACGACCGTAGAAACATCATTAGTCTTTGAACACAGTCGCAGTGGTATTTTACCCAATTTTGACGAGTAACTATTAACCCATAATTGTTAAAAGTGCCTCATAAAAAATCCCGCGTTATTTAACAATAACTGCGGGATTTTTATTTTGACGCTCTAATTAGCTATAAGTACTAGCTTTTAAGATCATCAAAAAATTTCTTAACACCGTCAAAAAAACCGGTTTCTTTTGGACTGTGTTTCTTGCTGCTACTCGCCATTTTTTCTTCTAATTGACGTAATAAGTCAGCCTGATCACCTGATAAGTTAACAGGCGTTTCAATAACGACTTTACACATCAAATCACCGGTAGTAGAACTACGTACAGACTTAACGCCTTTACCACGCAAACGGAACATCTTACCTGTTTGTGTTTCTTTAGGCACTTTCAGCTTAACTTTACCACCAAGCGTCGGTACTTCAATATCACCACCTAAGGCAGCAGTAACAAAGCTAATAGGCACTTCACAATATAAGTGATTTTCATCACGAACAAATATTTCGTGGTCTCGTACATTTACTTGTACATATAAATCGCCTGCTGGTGCGCCATGTTCTCCGGCTTCACCTTCACCTGATAAACGAATTCTATCGCCAGTATCAACGCCCGCTGGAATTTTAACTGATAACGTTTTCGTTTTCTCAACACGCCCTTGACCACGACATGAAGTACACTTATCAGCAATAACTTTACCCTTGCCACTACAAGTAGGACACGTTTGCTGAACAGCAAACAACCCTTGACGCATTTGTACTTGGCCGTGGCCATGACAAGTGCTACATGTTTTAGCTGAAGTGCCTTTCTTAGCTCCAGAGCCATCACAAGGTTCACAGCTAACATACGTCGGTACTTTAATTTCTAAGCTTTTACCCTTAACCGCATCTTCAAGTGATAAATCTACGTTATAACGTAAATCTGAACCACGTTGCTGACGCTGACGTCCACGACCACCGCCGCCGCCTCCAAAAATATCACCAAAAATATCGCCGAAGTCTTGACCAAATCCACCACCATGACCACCGCCGCCGCCACCGTTACCACCTTGTTCAAAAGCAGCATGACCATACTGGTCGTAAGCAGCACGCTTTTGGTCGTCATTGAGGATTTCATAGGCCTCTTTAACTTCTTTAAACGTTTCTTCTTTAGACTTATCACCTTGAGTACGGTCTGGGTGATATTTCATTGCTAATTTTTTATAGGCTTTTTTAACTTCTTTCTCAGAGGCGTCTTGGCTAACCCCTAATGTTTCATAATAATCACGTTTTGACATAAATCGGTTTCTTTACTTCAAGTTGATTGAGACTAATTTTCTTCATTTTTTGGTGAGCTACACAATAAAAATCAAGAAAATTAGCACCAAGTTAAAATTATGTTCGAATACTTTACATACAAAAAGCGTCGAGAAATATCGACGCTTTATTTTGATGACATAGTCTAACTCTTTTGCTTGCTAAGATTAAGTAATAAAACCTAACCTTAGCGAATCAAAAATTACTTGTCGTCTTTAACTTCTTCAAACTCAGCATCAACAACATCGTCTGCAGGAGCTGCGTCAGCTTCTTGAGCACCTTCAGGAGCGCTTTGAGCTTGTTCTTTAGCTTGAGCAATTTCCATTAACTTAGCTGATGCTTCCATAAGTGCTTGAGTTTTAGCTTCAATTACTTCTTTATCATCACCTTTAACTGCTTCTTCAAGCTCAGTTAATGCTGCTTCAATTTTTTCTTTATCTTCGCTTGGTAACTCTTCGCCTGCTTCTTCAACTTGCTTGCGAGTCGCGTGAATCATGCCATCAGCTTGATTACGTGCAGTTACTAGCTCTTCAAATTTAGCATCAGCATCAGCGTTAGCTTCTGCATCACGTACCATCTGCTCTACTTCTTCATCAGATAAACCAGAAGAGGCTTTGATAGTGATCTTTTGCTCTTTACCAGTATTCTTATCTTTAGCCGTAACGTGCAAGATACCATCAGCATCAATATCAAAAGTTACTTCGATTTGTGGTGTACCACGTTGTGCTGGTTCAATACCTTCAAGGTTAAATTGACCTAAAGATTTGTTTGCTGAAGCTTGCTTACGCTCACCCTGACAAACATGAACAGTTACCGCAGCTTGGTTATCATCAGCTGTTGAGAATGTTTGTGATTGCTTAGTTGGGATAGTAGTGTTTTTGTCGATAACCTTAGTCATCACACCGCCCATAGTTTCGATACCTAATGATAGTGGTGTAACGTCTAATAAAAGAACGTCAGTCACATCACCAGAAAGAACACCCGCTTGAATCGCCGCACCAGAAGCTACTGCTTCATCAGGGTTAACATCTTTACGTGGCTCTTTACCGAAGAAATCAGTAACAGTTTTTTGAACTAGTGGCATACGAGATTGACCACCAACTAAAATAACATCATCAATCTTGCTTACTGATAAGTCTGCATCTTTAAGCGCTTGTTTAAGCGGCTCTAATGTTGCTTTAACCATATCTTCGACTAGTGATTCTAACTTAGCACGAGTCACTTTGATGTTCATGTGCTTAGGACCTGAACCATCAGCAGTGATGTAAGGTAAGTTTACATCTGTTTGTTGTGCTGAAGAAAGTTCACATTTAGCTTTTTCTGCTGCTTCTTTTAAACGCTGCATTGCTAAAGGATCAGACGTTAAGTCCATGCCTTGGTCTTTTTTGAATTCAGCTACAAGGTAGTTGATTAAACGGTTATCAAAATCTTCACCACCTAAGTGAGTATCACCGTTAGTCGCTAATACTTCAAAAGTGTGTTCGCCATCCATTTCATCAATTTCAATGATTGAAATATCGAATGTACCACCACCTAAATCGTAAACTGCAACAACTTTGTCACCTTCTTGTTTGTCCATGCCGTAAGCAAGGGCAGCAGCAGTAGGTTCGTTGATAATACGTTTAACTTCAAGACCAGCAATACGACCAGCATCTTTCGTTGCTTGGCGTTGTGAATCGTTAAAGTAAGCAGGTACAGTAATAACAGCTTCAGTTACGGTTTCACCTAAGAAGTCTTCAGCAGTCTTTTTCATTTTCTTAAGAACTTCAGCTGAAACTTGTGGCGGAGCAATTTTCTCGCCTTTTACTTGAACCCAAGCATCACCGTTATCCGCTTTAACAATACCAAATGGCATAATATCGATGTCACGTTGTGTTTCTTTATCTTCGAAACGACGACCGATTAAGCGTTTAATTGCATATAAAGTGTTTTCTGGGTTAGTTACAGATTGACGCTTAGCAGGTTGACCTACTAATGTTTCGCCTTCGGCTGTATAACCAATAATAGAAGGAGTTGTACGATCGCCTTCTGCATTTTCAATAACACGTACACTGTCGCCATCTAAAACAGCAACACATGAGTTAGTTGTTCCTAGGTCAATACCAATAATTTTGCCCATCTTGGGAGCTCCTATTCATTTAACTTTATCTACATAGATAAAGTAATTTTGATTAAATTGTTTGTTGAATAATAAGTGGGGTCAGCAAAATGCTTTTCAATAGATAAATTTAAAAAAAATGGCTTTTTGTTAAGATTTAAGCAAAAAATGAAGGGAAACAGGCAATGTTACTAGAGAACATTACCTTTAGTGGAGTTTTGACTCGAAATTTACATTATCAATTATTTTTAATTATTTCTTGTAGCGCTAGATCAAAACGAGGATCAGCTTTGTCTGAACTTGATGTTTTCCAAATTATTTCATTTTTACGATTAATGAAAAATGTTGTTGGTGTTCCTCTAACGCCATAAAGTTTAGCAACCTCTTCCCCCATTACTCCTGTTAAAAAAGAGTAACCTCTGCGATTAATTTCATCTTGAGGCTTTGCACCCTCGTCTTCATTAAAGCTAATTGATATGAGTTCTACACCTTGTGCTTGATATTTTTTCTGCAAGGCAACTAACGTCGGTTGTAGTTTTTTACAATAAGGACACCAAGTTGCCCAAAAATGTAAAATGACTGGCTTGTTTTTATACTGCTCTAAACTAATCACTTCGCCATTTTGAGTTTTTAATTGCCAAGGTTTAGCTGTTTCATTTGCGTTTACCGTAAAACTTGCCCCAATAATAAGGCTAACAAAAACAAAAAACATCGTTCTAAAAATATGATTCATAATAAACAGGGGATAAATAAAAGAATGGTATTGTAAAAGACCTTGTTTCCCCGAAGTTATTTCAAAAATAGAAACTTTTTTTCAAAAAGACCAAAATTCAGGCAAAAAAAAAGTAAAGAGCTAAGCTCTTTACTTTTTTATTCAATCATTGTCAGTTTGATTTATTTACTACGCGGTAGCATCAACAGTTGGTGCAGCTTTAGATACCATAACCATTGCAGGTCGAATTAAACGACCATTTAACTCATAACCTTTTTGCATTACTGCAATAACAGTATTTGGCGCTACTCCAGGTACTTCTTGCATTGACATTGCTTGATGAAGTTCAGGGTTAAAAGGTTGATCTTGTGGATCAACAGCCTTTACACCAAATTTATCTAAAGAAGTAATTAAGCCTTGTAACGTTAATTCAACGCCTTCAATAACACCTTTATTACTTTCATCTTCTTTATCAATATTTTGAAGCGCTCGCTCCAAGTTATCAACGCTTGTTAGCATTTCACCAGCAAATTTTTCTAAAGCAAACTTACGTGCTTTTTCTACATCTTGAGCAGCCCGACGACGAATGTTGTCTACTTCTGCTTTAGCGCGAATAACTGAATCTTTTTGATCCGCAACGGTAGATTGAGCTGTAGCTAATGCTAGCTCTAACTCGTTAATTTTTTCTTGTTCAGCACTAATCACTTCATGGGCATGATCATGTTGATCTTCTACCTGCTCTTCAGCTTGTTGTACTATGTCATCTGCTAATTGCTCAGCACTTAACTCTTCTTTATTACTTGTTGATTCTGTTGTCATGGAAAAACCTCAATTTTATAACTCTTGGTGACATTATGGGGACTCTCTAAAATGATTCAAGCTTGATTTAAAAACATTTTGTAAAAAGTGAACTTTACAAGTGAGCAAAATCCAGCGAAACTGCTATTAACCCTAGCAAAATAAGTAAATTACCGTTATGGCTCAACACTATAAAACTATTGGCCTTATTGGCAAACCTAATCATGATGGCGCCAGTGCCACCATACAAACATTGCACAAATACTTATTAGCGAATGAGTATAAAGTTATTGTCGAAGTTTCAGTAGCGCAATCTCTCGATATCAAAAAGATGAAAACCGGCACATTAACTGATATTGGCGAACAAGCAGATCTCGCCATTGTTATTGGTGGTGATGGTTACATGCTTGGCGCAGCGCGCGTACTCGCCTGTTTCGATATTGGCGTCATTGGTGTAAACCGCGGTAACCTAGGTTTTTTAACCGATCTTTCTCCTTCTGAAATCATAAAACCTTTAGAGCAAATATTATCAGGCAAGTCACGTAGTGAACAACGCTTTATTATAGAGGCTGAAGTTTATCGTCACGGAAAACTAAAAAGTTCAAATAGCGCGGTTAATGAAGCGGTACTCCATGCCGGTAAAGTTGCCAGCATGATTGAGTTTGAAGTTTATATTGATGGCACCTTTATGTTTAGCCAGCGCTCAGACGGGTTAATTATTTCCACACCTACTGGCTCAACGGCCTATTCGATGTCTGCTGGTGGACCTATTTTAACGCCCAACTTAAATGCACTATCGCTCGTACCTATGTTTCCTCATACCTTAACAAGTAGACCAATTGTTGTTGATGGAAATAGTGAAATCAAATTGATACTAGCCAACGATAACCATGAAAACTTGCAAGTGAGTTGTGATGGTCATGTTATTTTAACGGTAATGCCTGGTGACGAAGTTATCATCAAAAAGAGTGAGTGCAGCATTCGTTTAATCCACCCATTAGATCATGAATACTTTAACGTATTACGAAATAAATTAAGCTGGGGTAACAAACTTTATTAACCTCCTGTTGCTACTTAACTATGAGTAGTAGCCAGCATTACTATCAAAAAATAAGCAAATAGTTTCAAATAAACTTGAATAAAACCCATTTACTGTATAAATTAACAGTTACTGGTTTTTTATTCATGCTTATTGCCAAAGGTTAACTATGCTGCTGCAACTTAACATTCAAAATTTTGCCATTGTCCGTTCATTAGATATTGATTGGCAATCAGGTATGACGACAATTACCGGTGAGACTGGCGCGGGAAAATCAATTGCTATTGATGCACTGGGCTTATGTTTAGGTGATAGAGCAACCACTAATGTGGTTAGACCAAACTGCAAAAAGGCTGATTTAGCCGCCACATTTGAAATAAAGAAAAATAAAATGGCGCGCGCTTGGCTAAAACAACATGAACTCGTTTCTGAGCATGATAGCGAATGTATTCTTCGCCGTGTTATCTCCGCTGAAGGCCGCTCAAAATCATATATCAATGGCAGCCAAGTGCCTTTAGTGCAATTAAAAGAAATTGGACAGCTGTTAATTAATATCCATGGTCAACATGATCACCAGCTTATCGTTAAAGCGAATCAACAATGTCGTTTACTGGATAATTATGCCAACCACTCACCTTTGTTAAGTGCAGTAAAACATTATGCCCAGCAGTGGAATAAGCTTAATAAAGAATTAGAGATGCTGCAGCAAAGCAAACAACAGCGTGAAGCTGAACAGCAACTCATTCAATATCAAGTCACTGAACTCGATGAGTTTTCATTACAGCCTGATGAGTTTTCAACACTAGAAAAAGATTATAAACGCCATAGTAATGCGCAAGATTTATTGGACTCAACGCTAAGCACATTACAAAGCTTATCAGAAAATGATAATTTTAATATCTTAGATGCACTTAGAGAATGTAGCGAAAATATCAATTCAATCGCACGCGTTGATAATCAATTAACTGATGTAGCCACTATATTATCAGATACCTTAATTCAATTAGATGAAGCAAATAACGATTTAACGCACTATTATCAGCAATTAGAACTAGACCCTCAAAATTATGCGATCATTGAAGAGCGTTACTCTACCGCAGTGCAGTTGGCCAAAAAACACCAACTGTCACCAGAAAATCTAGTTAACTTCCATAGTGAATTAAAACAACAGCTCGCTTCAATATCTAATGATGAAACCCGCATTGATACTATTATTGAAGAATTAGAGCAGACTAGAATTCATTATAATGAAAGCGCTGAACTGTTATCAGCATCAAGAGAAAAATCAGGTAAAAGCCTGAGTAAACTGATCAGTAAAAGTATGCAAGAACTGAACATGCCCCACGGACAATTTTTTATTGCCGTTGATAATAATAAAAAACAAGAAAATGGCAAAGAAACTATCAATACCAATGGTAGTGATACTATTAGCTTTCAAGTTAGCATTAACCCAGGGCAAGCGCTTGAAGCTATGCATAAGGTTGCCTCCGGTGGTGAACTATCTCGTATCAGTTTAGCTATGCAGGTTATTTTGGCCGATAAAGTGATCACGCCAACACTAATATTTGATGAAGTTGATGTCGGTATAAGTGGCCCCACAGCGGCTATGGTAGGTAAAAAGTTAAAGCAGCTATCTAAAAATACTCAAGTAATTTGTGTTACCCATTTACCCCAAGTGGCATGTAAGGGACATCAACAACTCTTTGTGAGCAAATTGACTGATGGCGAACTCACTGAAACTAAAGTAAGTGAACTAAGTGAATCAAATCGGGTCAAAGAAATTGCTCGTTTGCTTGCAGGAGATAAAATATCTCAACACAGTTTAGCAAATGCGCAAGAGCTATTAGCCAGCTAAGCTCATTTACACACACCGTTTTAGTAAAAAGGGATCCGATAACAGGTGAACTACCTACTTTCATTGTCGTGATGCAAATAGAGTTTTTTTAACTGATGTAATAAATAGCTTTGAATCCGTGCTGGGCTTGGGTATTATCCCTGCTCACACTTTTAGCCTGTTTTTTTGAGCTACTTAAAGGTAAATAGATTTTATGTATTTTCGCGTTGCCATTGTTATTACTGCCCTAACCTTATCAGCCTGTTCTAGTTGGGTTTTTCGTTACGATGTTCCCCAAGGTAATTACCTTGAACAAAAGAGCATTGATAAATTACAAGTAGGTATGACCAAGGAACAGGTTAAATTTATTTTGGGTAGCCCTGTTGTTGTAGATGCTTTCAATAATGATACTTGGAATTATGTCTACAAGTTGAAGTCTGGCCGAAGCAAAGATTTCGACATGAAAAAGCAATTTATTATTAACTTTTCTAATGACAAGTTAGTCTCAGCTTCAGGAGACTTTGAGTTATCTGATATATTTAATACCCCTTTCAATACTCCTTTAGTGGAAACCGAACCTGCTAACAACACTGAGCTCAATGAAGAAGCAAATACTGTTGTTAAAAGTAAGACTATTAACGGTAAATAGATAAAAAACAGTTAATGAGCTCTTTACCTTGGTAAAACTTAGATATAAAAAAACGGCATAAATGCCGTTTTTTTATATCTATAACACACTAAATATTTGTAGAGCTATTTATTGGCGTCAACTCTCAAAGGGTTTACACGACCACCTGTTGTTTTATCAGCTCGCCCTTCTAATTTCGCTTTTTCCGCTCGACGCTTTCTAACATCCTTAGGATCAGCTATCAATGGACGATAGACTTCAATTCTATCGAGATCGTTAACGACTTCAGATAGTTTTACTGCTCTATTCCAAACACCTACTTTGTTAACTTTAAGGTCAATTTCAGGAAATAAAGCGATAACGCCCGAATCCAGAATGGCTTGCTCTACAGTAGAACCTTCTGCAACCAATAAGGTTAATATTTTTTGTTTGTGTGGAACACCATAAACAACTTCTATGGTTACCCTGTCATTGTTCACTGAATCATCAAGACTACTTAACTCGCTGTTTTCGAAAGTCATAATTACACATTAACTCCGTAAATTTCTTTTGCTCGCTGGGTAAAAACTTGCACTAAGCTATTACTAAAATGGCCAAATACTTTACCAAAAGCCAAAGAAACGAGTTTATTAGAAAACTCATACTCTAACTCTAAACTAACCTTGCAAGCCTCGTCTGATAAAGGCGTGAGTAACCAATAACCTTCAAGTTTTTTAAAAGGGCCATCAACAAGTGACAAATGAATTTTTTCATTAGATATCAAAGTGTTTTTAGTTGTAAACCACTTACTTAACCCACCTTTAGAGACAAGTAACGCTGCTGTTACTGACTGCTCATCTTGGTCTATAACCTTACTGTCATTACAATCTGGTAAGAACTTAGGATAGGCTGGGATATCGTTTATTAACTGGTACATCTGATCAACACTGTACATAACTAAAGCACTACGACTTATGGTTGGCATTACTACTCCGCATGTTGCCCCCATTCAATGCCCGACATGATAGCAAAACCTCACAAAAAGCGCACCATTCCATAAATTTTCATCCTAAATAGGATTTTCTCATGCAAAAGAAATTTATTCTCAGTATAATCACCGCGTTTGCTGCTTATTGCGGCAAAGGAATGGATGATAAAGATGGCTAAGAAAAAATCAAAAAGCTCTAACAGTAATACTATCGCTTTAAATAAAAAAGCGAGGCACAACTATAGCTTAACGGACAAGTTTGAAGGCGGAATGAGCTTACAAGGTTGGGAAATTAAGAGTATTAGAAGTGGCAAAGTAAATATTTCTGACTGTTACGTACATATTAAAGACCGTGAAGCTTACTTATTAGGAGCTGAAATATCTCCTCTGAATGCTGCTTCTAGTCATGTTGTATGTGATCCAAACCGTGATAGAAAATTATTACTTAACCGTAGAGAGCTAGATAAAATCATTGCTGCTGTTGAACGTGACGGTTACTCTTTGATTGCAACGGCTATGTACTGGAAAGCCTGTTGGGTGAAACTCGAGTTTTACTTGGGTAAAGGTAAGAAAGATCACGATAAACGTTCCGATATTAAAGACAGAGAATGGGCTGTTGATAAAGGACGTTTAATGAAGAATAAAAACTTAGATCGATAATTTGTTAGGCTGTTTGTTAGGTAAGTGGTTAAAAAATACCACGTTGTCTATTTAACTTAAGCGTTGTATAATGCGATCCATAGGTATATCGAACCTATAACTGTAAAAATAATAGAAAATGTAGAAATGTTAAACTTTGGGGCGGATCTAGGATTCGACAAGATTCATGAAACTCAAGGTGCATGCCCAGGGGCGGTTTGCCTGGTAAAAAGCCGCAAAACTATAATTGCTAACGACGATACGTTCGCACTAGCCGCTTAGGCTAGCCATCGCCTTGAAATCTCTCCTATTGGTTAGAGGATCGATGGTCACCCCAAATAGGATAGCGAGGGAAGCACGCTTGAGGCTGAACCGCGAAATAGTATCAAGCTCACCATGACGAAGCCTGTCGCTTGGCGTCTAATTGGTTAAATAAATGAGCGACTAAGCATGTAGTACCGAGAACGTAGGCTTTTTGGACGGGGGTTCGATTCCCCCCCGCTCCACCAAAGAAAACCCTTATAAATCAACTAGTTATAATGGTTCGTTTTATCAAGTACCCATTTAGTACCCTAGCGTAATGAGTACAGATAAAAAAAAGAAAAATAAAAGGATGCTTCGGCATTCTTTTTTATTGTCTGAAATATGCCGTACAGGCCTTTATTTTAAAAGGTTTTGATTGGAGTTATCTAAAGGGTAAAGCAAAGAATACCCATAAAACACCCCTGATTTAAGACTATTCGAGCTCTAAAAATAAAAAATCCAACACTTGTGTTGGATTTTTGTTTGTTAGCTATTTATTCATTAACAGAGCTAACTTAAGCAGGCACTATGTTAACTTATTGAGTAACCTTGCTTATTCCGAGCTGAGATGAATTAAACATTCAACATAATATGTTGGTGTACTCGAACAATAATATCATCACTTTCTTTTTTCCAATTTACTTCATCAGAAAATGCTCTTACTGCCGTAATAGCTTGATTGACGAACTTGCCATAATTATGGTGAGTTTCATCACTTTTATCAGCAAAAAATACAAAGCGTAAGGTATCAACTAACCGATCAGCTTCCCAATGCACACAAAAACGTCTTTCAGCATTGTTTGGATTAACTCCTATCGATATTAGCTCACCGGCAACGTTTGTTGTCTCATCTTCATCATAACGAACAAAGGGTGATACACCGTTAGCTATCATCGCAGCTTGGTTAATTTGATTGGCATTACAGGAGTTATTAAAAGCACTTTCAATTTTTTGATAAAGCTTGCTAAATGGTTCATCCGACAAATAATCAATGTCTGCGCCTTTTAATAGACGACGTGCCATAGGTATACTCGCAACTACATAAGTTATAGAAGTATGATCTTTGGAAATACTCTGGTTTTGACTTTCATACCTGTCAGCTATTTCTCTAAAGGTATGACTAATAGAGTTAGTCTCGCCTTTTTCTTTGGCAAAAACATCAAAGGTTAAATGTTGGTGATCTCGCAGCTTAATTTCATTTTCAGCTAAACCAATTTTTTTCGAGATATCTTTTATTGCTTGATAAACTTTAGAATGGAATTTACCTGAATTTACTCTTAACTCTTGTCCTGTGGCTAAGAAAAGTATTTTAATTTTTCTAGCGCGTACAGCGCCATCAAAATACCCCTTAAAAGTACTATTATGCTCAGGGCAGTAAAAGAAAAATGACTGTTGTTCTGTATGTAAAACTTGTTGTTCACCACTATAACGAACCCTAACTAAACGGTTATTGGCAACAAAGTTTACGTGTGAAAGTCCATGTTCCTCGACGATATCAAAAACTTTATAAGACAAGGATTGATAAAATTTTTGATAGGGTTTTTCTGACGTTTTATCAATACCACCGCAGACTAAGTCTATTAAATTATCCGTTAGTGGGATCTCAGCTAAAATATACTGATTATCACGAGAGTTACTTGATACATATACTCGCTCACCTGATCTATGTTTTTTTAAAATTGATGAAGTTCGTCTCATATTCCCTTTTTAACCTTATAGTAAATTAAGTATCTAAATTAATATTGTTACCTTTTATAGCATACAAAACGAAAGATTTCGTACTATCTACAAGTAATTTTAGATATATCATATTTTCATAATCAGAAATTCTAGACACAAAGCCTCCAAAAAAGCCACAGTGACATAACCTTTAATAAAAGTAATTTGATCACATGTATAAAAAAGACAAGAGATAAAGTAATACAAGAAGAAGTGCACTCGCTGCGCTCGTTAAGTGCAGTTTGTTTTTTTCTTAACGCTTCGCTAAAAAAGAACAAACCTAAAACTGACAAATCGCTGTAAGTCTTGGCACTTAAAGCCTACAGAAGCACTCCGAAAAAATTTACCCCCGTATTACTAAACGTGAGTAATATTTCCTTCTTCAACTATAAAAACAAAAGCTGACACGTTAAAAAACAAAACGAAGTAATAGCCAACGTTGAAAGTGATAAGCCACATCGTCATACATCGGTCGTTTATATGCCTAGTTGCTTCACTCCATTTAACGTCACAATGTAGGCTAAACTTGACCAACAAAGTGACATAAACAAGACGGTCACTGCGCGCTTATGCTTGGTAGTGCCTAGGCGTACAGCAATTAAAATTCCGAGAGGAAGACCGATCAAAATTGGCGTCAAAGCCAACCCCAAAAGAGCAGACTTATCTGGAAATATCATGGTAGCAATTAGGGAGGCCGCAATAACTAAAAGCTCCTTCTTTTATAAAGAGCCCAATTTTGGTTAACGCTTGTTATTCTTTCAACTTCTTGTTGAAAGTATGAAGTGGGATCTAATTACATGCATAAATTAAGTATTTGAGGTGTTCTTATGTGTTCTATCCGTTTGCTAATATTATTACTTCGTTGAGTCGCTAACTGAATAATAGCCTCTGCGACATCATGTGCTTTTACCGGTTTAAAATCAGCCAACACACCAATCATTAAAGGATTTACCATATTCAAAACACCTTGAAGTACTTTCTCATCTTTTCTTGTTTCTTCACGAGAGCCGACTAATGAGCCAGGGTGCATAAATGTGATTTTTTCAAACTCAAGTTGTTGTAACTCTGCCTCCATTTCACCTTTGCAACGAAGGTAGTGCGAACGAGAGCTAACAGAGGCACCTAAACAAGAGACAACAATGATATGTTTCACCCCGAACGAGTACATGTCTTTGGCGACTTTAACCACTAAATCGACATCAATCACTCTAAGTTTTTCTTTGCTTCCTGCTTTTTTCAAAGTTGTTCCTAATGTGATCACACCGATAATTGGCGAGTTAGTTACATCACCTTCAGAGAGTATTGATAAATCAGGACTCAACCATTGAGTCAGCTTGCTATGGGCTATTGTTATAGGGCGACGTGAAAGACAGTAGATATGCTCAACACTATCATTGGCTAGTGCTATCTCTACAGCTGATTTACCAATAAGCCCAGTCGCGCCAGCTAGTACGATTGATAAACGGTTAGGCATAATATCCCTTAAATAAATAGTTATTTGCTTAAATTCCCTAAAAGAACAATAACACTACATCCAAAATAAATCAGTCAGTCTAGTTATGCATTGTGATCATTTGTAACCCTGAAGGATCTTGAATGCATTAGCTAATCATTGATTAATGAACTTTATGAGGGTTGGGATATCATTTAATCCCGAAGAATAAGCGGGAGTTTTTATTCCTTTTTCACAAACGATTAAGAACGAATAAAATTATGTTCAGAGCATCCTCCTCTTCGCCTACAGCTTAAAAAACTAGCTCAGTACTTCCCTTTTAAAGCGCTTCAGTTTGATATAATCGATACCCTTGTTATTTATAAGCACTCAAGCAGTACACTATTTTTAATTGTCGGGTTATAATCAGTCCTTAATTTATAATTTGTTAACAAGGTTTCCTCGGCAATGGAAAAACGTTTTATTACTGCGCAAGAATTATTAGAAGATTCTTTTCGTGTAGCCGCTAAAGTATTTGAAGATGGCTTTCGCCCTCAGTTTATTGTAGGTATTTGGCGTGGCGGTGCACCAATTGGTATCGCTGTTCAAGAGTATTTCGATTTCAAAAAAATAGAAACGGATCACATTGCTGTTCGTACTTCATCTTATTACGGCATTAACCAGCAAAGTAAAGAGATCAAAGTTCACGGCCTACATTACATTATTGAAAATGCTAATTCAGGCGATGGTTTATTAATCGTTGATGATGTTTTTGATTCTGGTCGCAGTATTGATGCCTTAATTAAACAGTTAAAGCAAAACATGCGTAACAATATGCCACTCGATGTTCGTGTTGCTTGCCCTTGGTATAAGCCTCAAAACTCAAGAGTTGATTTTGCTCCTGACTACTACATTCATACTTCTGATGAATGGTTAGTTTTCCCGCATGAATTATCAGGGTTAACACCTGATGAAATCATCAATGGTAAAAAAGATTTAGCCAATATTCAGGATTTATTAGTTTAACGGCGACTTATCTAGCTCCAAATAAATGATTAAAAGCATGTCTTGATGGCATGCTTTTTTTTGACCTATAAAAGTTCCCCCCTTCAACAACCACTTTCTTTCAATACATTCTTATCACTTTATTTTCTGCAATCGTGTTGCTTTATTCGCTCTTTATCATCGAAAATGATAAAAAATCGCAAGAGAACCTTTTTCAGACTTCCCTCATTATCACTCAGTCAATTGATGATGAACAAAAATAAATACAATTAAAACTTGATCTATATCAATATAAGTTTAAACTTTCAGAAATTACTGAAACTTCAGAACACTATTATGATACTTACTTCAAAAATTGAATCCTTTGTAATGCATTGTGGCGAAATGGGCAGCCGTTGGGGCTTTAACCGTACTGTCGGTCAAATGTATGGCTTGCTTATTATTCATCAAGAGCCATTAACCGCTGTAGATATTTCTGAAGCACTTAATATATCTCGCGGCAATGTCAGCATGGGAATCAAAGAACTGCAATCATGGCGTTTAGTGCAAGTTCAGCATAAGCCTAAAGATAGAAAAGAGTATTACTCTCCAGCAGGTACAATTTGGGAGATGGCTACCCGAGTATTTGAAGAACGTCGTAAACGCGAAATTGACCCTACCCTTTCACTCTTACGCGATAATTTATTGGATGAGCCCGCCAATCAAAAAGAAGTGTACGCACAAGAGAAGATGCATGAAATTCATGACTTACTAGAGACCGTCACCCATTGGGCTGGTGAGTTACAAAGCATGAGTCCAGAGAAGCTTAATACCCTGATGAAATTAGGTGCTGGGGTAAGTAAAGTCATCAACCTTAAAGACAAATTAATTAATAAAAGTTAAGTGTCCGCTTAACTTTATTGTCACCATTCAAAGAACATTTTCAATTTACAGCCCAATACTTATAAACATATAAGTGGTGGGCTAATGGAGTCCGTTATGCTTGAAACGCTAATGCTGTCACGCATTCAGTTTGCCGCCAATATAAGTTTTCATATTCTCTTTCCAACAATCACCATAGCGTTAAGTTGGTTTCTATTTTTTTTCAAATTACGTTTTGTTCAAACTGGTGAGCCGGTTTGGATGCGCGCCTATCGATTTTGGGTAAAAATATTCGCCATCACTTTTGCCATTGGTGTCGTTACTGGCATTACTATGTCGTTCCAGTTTGGTACTAACTGGCCTAAATTCATGGAAACGGTTGGGAATATTGCTGGCCCGTTATTAGGTTATGAAGTATTAACCGCATTTTTCCTCGAAGCTGGTTTTCTCGGTATTATGTTATTTGGTATGAATAGGGTTTCAGCAAGAGTACACACTTTAGCGACCCTTATTGTTGCCATAGGGACAACCTTGTCTGCCTTTTGGATTTTGGCCCTTAACTCTTGGATGCAAACCCCTCAAGGTCATGAAATGCGCGATGGTGTTGCTTTTCCTGTCGATTGGTTGGCTATTATTTTTAACCCATCATTTCCTTATCGATTATCGCATATGGTTGTTGCATCAGGCTTAACTGCAGCCTTTCTAGTCGCCGGCATCAGTGCTTATAGATTACTTAAAGGTGACGATAAACAAGCGCCAAAACTGACACTAAAAATAGCTTTAACAGTGGCAATGTTTTTAACGCCCCTACAAATTTTTATTGGTGATATGCACGGGTTAAATACACTTGAGCATCAGCCACAAAAAATTGCAGCGATGGAAGGCGTGTGGCATACCGAAAAAGGGGCTCCGCTATTACTTTTCGCTATTCCAGATGAACAGGAAAAAACTAATCATTTCGAGCTAGCAATACCCAACATGGCAAGTTTCATTTTAACCCATGATCTTCAAGGAGAAATTAAAGGCTTAAATGAGTTTGAAGGTAATCACCCACCGGTGGCACCACTATTTTATGCCTTTCGAGTTATGGTTGGTGTTGGCATGTTAATGCTAATAATTTCGTGGGCGGGTCGCATACAACTTTGGCGGAATAAACCTTTGCCACGGTGGTTATTAAAAGTTTTAGTGGCCATGAGTTTCTCGGGATGGTTAGCGACGTTAGCTGGCTGGTATGTAACCGAAATAGGAAGACAGCCTTGGCTAGTGACGGGAATTTTAACAGTGAAAGATGCCGCCACCGATATAGCACCAGGTAATGTTGCTTTATCACTCTCCCTATATCTCATTTTATATGTGGTGTTAATGACCGCTTATTTACACACACTATTTACCATGGCAAATCGTGCGGTTGAAATTGAAGAAATAACAGATGACGAAAAAGTTAAACCTGTGATTATCTCAATGACAGCAAAGGAGAATAATTATGTTTGAAGCTAATTCACTGGCGGTAATTTTTGTTTCACTGATGGGATTTTCTATCTTGTTATACGCCATTTTAGATGGTTATGACTTAGGGGTTGGTATACTGCTGCCACTAACACAAAAAGATGATAGCGATACTATGATCGCCTCAATAGGGCCTTTTTGGGATGCTAACGAAACTTGGCTAGTACTAGCAATTGGTTTGTTATTAATTGCTTTTCCTGCAGCCCATAGTCATATATTTAAAGAACTCTATTTACCAACCGCGGTTTTATTAATTAGCTTAGTATTGCGCGGCGTGGCATTTGATTTTAGAGCTAAGGCGGCATTTAGCCACAAACCTACCTGGAACAAAGTATTTAAGGTGGGCTCATTACTTGCTGCCATGAGCCAAGGTTATATGCTTGGTATGTATGTGATGGGCTTTGAAGACACACTAGCTGCTTATGTTTTTAGTTTACTGAGTGCTTTTGGTGTCGCTGCAGCATATGCTTATATTGGTGCCTGTTGGTTAATCATGAAAACAGAGGGCGCGTTACAAGTTCAAGCAGTTAACTGGGCCAAAAGGACTGGGATTCTATGTTTTATTGGCGTAGTAGCGGTTTCTGCAGTAAACCCATTAATTAACCCTGATGTCTACGCGAAATGGTTTGCTTGGCCCACAACCTTATATATTTTACCTTTGCCAATACTGTGCTTTGCCTTATTTGTTTATAGTCAACAGCAGCTAAAACTCTTACCAGCTCAAAATGATAAAGGTTGCTGGCGACCGTTTGTTGCCGCTGTCATTATTTTTGCCTTATGCTTTTTTGGCTTAGCTTTTAGCTTCTTCCCTTACATTGTGCCGGGTAAGTTAACCATTTGGCAATCTGCAGCAGCGCCCGAGTCACTAAGCTTTATTCTTTGGGGAGCAATCATAGTAGTCCCTGTGATCATCAGTTATACCGTATTTTCATATCGTGTATTTTGGGGAAAGGTGCAGGAGTTGAGATATCATTAAGTCACGATTAAAAATGACGTTCATTGAGCAGCTGTTCTGACAGCGTATCTCTGGTAGTGACTGTAGTATAAGAGAATGGCTAGCAAGAGAGGGGTAAGATTACCTAAATAGCTAAGTAATTGAGAGCAAAAATACTTTTGAACAATAGGTACAACCAAGCAAATAAAATTACTTGGTTGTACGCTCAACGACTATTAATGCTTACGTCACGTTAGCTTAATTTAAACTGAGCAACTAACGCTTTCAAGTTAACATTGGCATTGGCTAATTCTATCGTTTGATCAAGACTATTATTACCATTTACCACGAGTTCATTTGCCATATCACTAATCGCCGTCATATTTCGGGCTATTTCATCAGAGACACAACTTTGCTCTTCCGCCGCCGTAGCAATTTGTAGATTTAAATCGTTTATTTGGCTTACTGATTCATTAATTGAGCCTAAATCACCCGCAACCACTTCTGTTGATTTAGCAACCTCTAAACATGTGGACTTAGTTGAACCCATGGTCGAAATGGCAGAACTAGAGCCTTCTCGCAATTGTAAAAGAGTATGCTCAATTTCTGTTGTACTGTCTTGAGTCTTAGCAGCAAGAGCCCTAACTTCATCAGCCACCACAGCAAACCCTCTGCCATATTCACCCGCTCGAGCGGCTTCAATGGCTGCATTTAACGCTAATAAATTTGTTTGATCAGCAATATCTCCTATGACTTTCAATACATTATTGATATCAGAGGTATTTCGTTCAATTTCTGAAATGCTATTGGCCGTATTTTCAACTTCGTTAACTAACCTTGCGACTATTGCTGTGGCTTCTCCAACCGATTCTTTAGATTTCAATGCCTGAGTATTGGTTGTTTGCGTAAACGCTGCTGTATCATTACTATTTTGAGCAACATCTTTTGCGGTAACACTCATCTCTTCGATTGCGGAAACGATTTGATCTGTTTCAATCATGTGTGCATTGAGAATGGTGCCATTTGAATCAACTTCATCTCTAAGTTTTTTTATACTAACGTCAATTTCTGTACTCGATTGCGAAACATCAAGCATTAGTCGTTGTAGTTTTTCAATAAATAAATTTATATTTTCAGAAATAAGACCTAGGTCATCATTATTCTTCACAGGTAAGCGAGACGTTAAGTCACCATTACCTTTAGACAAGTCATGAACCATTTCTTTAAGCAATAAAATAGGTCGGTACAGCGCTTGTAAAACCAGTAGCAGTACTGCAATTCCAATAATAATCATTACAATAGAAGAGATCACGGCTTGATTAAGCGCGGTGTCTAAAGAAGCATAAGCAACCGATTTATCAATACCAACGAACAAGTACCATTTTTTACCATTAACCAGCTCTATTGATTTAGTAAAGGCAATTTTATCAACACCATTCAAGGTGTAGTCTTTCATCATTTCATCTTGTGACAGCATTTCTCTTTCAAGCTCTGCCATGCCGGCATTACGAAAAGGTGTTCCCACGACCACAATCTTAGAAGTCGAAGCCAGTACATTTCCTTCTTCATCAGTAATAACTGATATCGCACCCGGCTGGTTAATGCCTTTGACAGTATCACCTAAAATAGTAAGTTCAATATCTGCTAAAGCGACACCATCATTCATCACTTTAATAATTGAAACAACATCATTCCCTGTAGTTGCATCAGGGTAAACTGCTGTTATATCCAATACATTACTGACTTTAGCTTGACTGTACCAAGGACGCTTTGTTGGGTCATATAATTCGGGTTTTGCAACACCATCAACCCACGCATCACCAACCGATGTTGAATATGCTCTACCATCATCAAAACCAATATATATTGCAGTAACATCACCTGCAGTTTGCGCTAATTTAGCAATACCAACAAAATTATCTTGATAAGAGCCATTAACATAATTATTAGCCAATTCATCAATTAATTTAGCTTTAGACTGAAACCATGTTTCAACTTTATCGGCTTCATAACGAATCATGCCTTGGGATGTTTCATTCACGTTTTCAACCGTATTATTTCGAATTTCATTATAAGACATCCAATTGGAGACTAATAAACAAAAGACGATTAAGCCACTCATTGAGACAATCAGAGCACTTCTAAATCCAAGCATTTTTTTCATATTATAACTCTCGATTAATTTTTTTTATAAACGACATTCAGGTTTAGGACAACGCAAAATAATTTAGTCCTGAATGTACTTTTTCCATACGGGTTGCAATTTTCCATTTTTGTTCAGTGTTGCAAGCTCTTTTGTAAATAGTTCAATGACACAGTTTGATGTATCTTTGTGAAAGACGAAGTTAACATCTGAATCATCTTTTAGTAAATGAAGAGACGTAATAGTGCTTTTTTCAACGCCTAATTTTTTTAGTTGGTAATATGTGACATCTTCTGAATAGGCAATGGCATCTACACGCTTACGTAGTAACATTTCCAACATACTGATAGCAGATATTGTTTCAACCTGCTTCGCAGGGTTATTTTGAATATTTAGTAGTTTTTGACCGATATCTCCTCTTACAACAGCAATAGTTAATTCATCAAAAGTTTTGTTTTTCAAGGTGTCAATATTTGACGTTAAAGCCAAAACAGATATTTTTGTAGTGATAGGTAGAGGCACAAGTTGAAACTTATTTGCTCGCTCTGGTGTTGTCACCATAGAAAAAGCACCATAATCAGAATAACGTTCCATATACATTATCAACCTAGCCCAGGGTAAAACAATGATATTATTACCTCTTTTTTTTATGCTAAGTTCATTGTAGATCATAGCTAAAATTTCAGGTACAGCTCCCACTAAACGACCTGATTCATCAAGATAGTTATAGGGAGGATAATCTTCTGTTACCCAATGAAGTTTAGATAAAAATAACTTACTTTTACTTTCTGTACACGCAAAGGTTGATGAAGCGAATAATAATAGTATTAAACCAGTTAAAAATTTTATCATTTAAAATTGCCTGAGTGTAATACCAGTCGGACGTCTTTATTGATCCATTCGGTATAAGTTATTTGTAGGCTCATTAAGTGCCCTAACCAAACAATCAATTGTCATTTTTAATTTGCTTCCTTTGCTTTATAAAAACATCCTAGTATACGAGGTAAAAACAATTGAATTGATATTTCAAAAATTAAGTATAGTCAAAGATTACCTATAGTTAAGTATAATTTCATCTCTATTCTCTTACTGGCCATCAGTGCTGTATTATTTGCTATGAAGCTTGAGAAGTTAACGAATATTATAGGTGCTTAAAACTTGATTGGTTTAACAGGTATGATGAGAAAAATTGACAGGATTAAACGATGAATATCGTTCAATCCTGTTTAGAACTTGAATTAAGATAGGCTAACTGTGGACGTTATCTTATATCACTAACTTCAGCCTCTAAAATAGCGCTGCTCAACAAATGGCATTTTTTGAATTAGCATTGGTAGTTTTTTACCACGAACTTCGGCAAAAATTTCCGTATCTAATACTGCATATTGAGTTTGAACATAACCCATGGCAATAGGAGAGCCTTTAGTTGGCCCTGCTGTACCACTAGTTACTACGCCAATTTCGTCGCCTTGGGCATTGAATAACTTGATGCCTTCTCGTACAGGGGCTTTTCCTAAACCAACCATACCGATGCGTTTACGCGCAACGTCTTTTGTTGCGATTTGATCAAGAATGATATCTGCGCCTGGGAAACCACCAGCACGTGCACCATCAGTGCGTCTTATCTTGCTAATTGCCCATAACAAACTTGCTTCTACTGGCGTTGTTGTTTGGTCAATATCATGGCCATATAAACATAAACCTGACTCTAAACGAAGAGAATCACGTGCACCTAAACCAATCCACTCAATTTCTTCCTCAGCTAACATTAAGCGAGTAATACGCTCTGCATGTTCACCAGGAATTGAGATTTCAAAACCATCTTCACCGGTATAACCAGCTCGGCCGATAATACATTGAGCGCCAGCGAAATCTACCACACGAGAATCCATGAATACCATATCAGCAGACTCAGGTAATAAGCGTTTTAATACTTCACCCGCTTTTGGTCCCTGTAAAGCCAATAAAGCGCGGCCTTCTAGTATTTCTATTTCTACATCTGCAGGTAGGTGTTTTTGCATGTGCGCAATATCTTGCGCTTTACAGGCGGCATTGACGACAACAAATAAATGGTCACCAAAGTTGCTCACCATTAAATCATCAAGCAAACCACCTTGATCATTGGTAAATAGTGCATAACGCTGTTTACCCTGAGGTAAATCGATAATATCAACCGGCACTAATGTTTCTAATGCGGCGGCAGCATTTTTTCCAACTAGTTTTAATTGCCCCATATGAGAGACATCGAACAACCCTGCTTGAGCACGTGTATGTAAATGCTCTTTCTTAACGCCCATTTCGTACTGTACCGGCATATCATAACCAGCAAATGGTACCATTTTACCACCAGCTTCAATATGAAGGTCATAACATGGAGTTTTGAGCAGTTCTTGATTTGATTCAGTCATAAGATCTCCGTAAACCGCCCATAAAGGGCGGTCCAAAGTATAGTTTGAAATAGCAGGTAATTAGTCTACTTGTTTTGTCATTTCAGCAGGAGCTTTGCCGCCGCTAACAAAATATTCGCGGGTTAATTTAATCACTATCGGACTTAGTAATACTAGTGCGATTAAGTTAGGAATTGCCATTAACGCGTTCATTGTATCAGCAAGTAACCAGATGAATTCTAATGAACCAATAGCGCCAACAGGTACTACTAAAATCCAAAGAATACGGAAAGGCATAATCGCTTTAACACCAAAGAAGTACTGTACACATTTCTCACCGTATACACTCCAACCTAGGATAGTTGTAAATGCAAAAACAGTAAGAGCAATAGCTACAATGTAGTTACCATATGGGATCGCTGTGGCGAAAGCATTGGATGTTAATTCAGCACCCGTTGAACCAGATGTCCACTCACCAGAAACTACAATAGCTAAACCAGTAATTGAACAAACAACTAATGTATCAATGAACGTACCTAACATGCCAACAAGGCCTTGAGCTACAGGGTTATTAGTTTTAGCCGCGGCATGAGCGATAGGAGCACTACCTAGACCAGCTTCATTTGAGAATACACCACGAGCCACACCGAAACGAATAGCAGCCCAAACAGCAGCACCGGCGAATCCACCTTCAGCAGCAGTTTCTGTAAATGCACTTTCAAAAATTAGAGCGATAGCAGCAGGAAGTTCAGCGGCATGTACCATCAACACAACAATACCACAACTGATGTAGAAGATTGCCATTAGAGGAACAAGTTTACCAGCAACATCACCAATACGTTTAATACCACCCATAAGCACTAAACCTACAAGTACCATTAAGATAATACCGGTAGCAACAGGCGGAACACCAAAGCTACTTTCAAGTGCATTGGCAACTGAGTTTGATTGTACTGTGTTACCAATACCAAAAGCGGCGATAGAACCGAAGAGTGCGAATGCACCACCTAACCAACCCCATCTGCTTGATAAACCATTTTTGATGTAGTACATCGGACCACCAATGTGGTTTCCGTTAGCATCTACTTCACGATAGCGTACAGCAAGTACCGCTTCAGCGAATTTAGTTGCCATACCTACTAAGGCAGTACACCACATCCAAAATAGAGCACCTGGGCCACCTAGGAATATTGCAGTTGCAACACCTGCGATATTACCAGTACCGATAGTTGCAGATAGTGAGGTCATTAATGCATTAAAAGGGCTTATTTCACCTTTTGCACTTTTATCTTCATCTGGGATACGGCCAGTCCAAAGTAATCTAAAGCCTGTACCTAACTTAAGGATTGGCATAAATCGTAAACCGACCATTAAGAATAAACCAACACCAAGTATCATAACTAGCATTGGGACGCCCCAAACCAAGCTATTGAGACTGGAAATTAAACCCGTTAAAAATTCCATAATAATTTCTCTCTGTTGTAATATTTTGTTTATATTTATGTATCAACCTAGTGTTGATTTTATTATTTAGTAAATAATCGAAGACTTTCAAAGAAGATGAACAAAAGTTTCCAATAGGAAACAAGCTAGCTAAAAACATGAGGAATTGCAAGTTTTAAATTGGAATAGTTGAGCTTTATTTTTTGTAATTATAGTGATTACAAAATAAAACACTTGTTCTAAAAAAAGCATTAATAACTTTGAATACAAGGTATTACGAGATGTGTCTTTGTGGGGTTCAATTGACTTTAGCAGAGACTAAAGACAATTGACTTAATCTGGCGGGCAAGAGTTATTCTGCAGTAATCCACAATATCAGTGCATCCTCTTTGCTAGTAGATATGACTAGATGTCCCATGGTCGCATCGTAATAGGCGCTATCTCCCACCACTAAGGCTGCAGGCTCATAAAACTCGGTCAATAGCTGAACTTCACCTTCTAAAACCAGCAGGAATTCTTCACCTTCATGACGAACCCACTCTCCGAAGTGTTCAAAGTTTCTCGCATGCACCCTACTCTTGTAGGGCATCATCTTCTTGTTTCTAAGCTGTGTAGACAACAGCTCGTGCTCATAAGTTAACGTGGCATGAGGTCTGCCTTGTCCGCCTAAAGTTACGTCTCGTCTACCAGTAACTTTCGTTTCTTTGGGTTTGGTAAATAGCTGAGGTAATTCAATATTAAGCCCTGAAGCCAACTTTTGCATGACACTAAAGGTTGGTGAAATTTGCTCATTTTCAATCTTAGACAAGGTAGAGCGCGCCAATCCCGTACGCTTGCTTGCTTCTTCAAGCGTCAATTTGTTTTCAGTACGAATAGCTTTAAGCTGCACGCCTATAGTAGCTTTCTCTACTACTCGCTTATTGTTCTCATGGTCTCCAATAGTCATTGAAGGATACTTATCAACCTTATCTTGCTCGCTCATCGTACCACCTAGCTATAATATTTTGTTTCAACAATAGTGGCACATTAACAACCTATACAGAACTCTTTTAGGAAACTATCAAGGGGATAGTGCGACATTAACTAGACTTTATTGAAAAAAAGTTTCCTATAGGAAACTTTTATTTGCATTTATAAATATTGCCTGTTATGTTTTATACGTGTTCGAAATTCAATCAATAGAAAATCAGTACTAGAAAGGTAGTTGATTCGTGAACACTAATAGATAAAAGGTATAGCACCGACAATATCTCCGCCTTTGATAAAGCAGTCTTACGATGTATCAAACAGGCATAGATATGATAAATAAATATAACGAAAAGTCTCAGGGTGGTTTAGCAATAAACGCAGTAACCTGTAAATAAAGACTATCAAACATAATCATTAGGTTACTGAATGCATATTCATAACGCTTAACTATTGAGGAATACAACAATGAAAAACACTTACACATCTGGTGAACTAGAACAATTTTTTTCAAGCGATCTATCTTCTACTGATGGCGCAGTTCAAGTGGCTATAGACCTTGAAGAAGCACGTCAAAATCAACAAATAGAATTAATCGCTTCAGAGAACATTGTTTCAAAAGCAGTTATGGAAGCTCAAGGCACGGTATTAACAAATAAATACGCTGAAGGTTACCCTGGCCGTCGTTACTATGGTGGTTGTGAGCATGTTGATCTAGTTGAAACATTGGCGATTGATAGAGCCAAACTTATTTTTAAAGCTGATTTCGTTAACGTACAACCTCATTCAGGCGCACAAGCTAATGGCGCAGTAATGCTCGCTTTAGTTAAGCCGGGCGATACAATTTTAGGCATGTCACTTGATGCTGGCGGCCATTTAACCCATGGCGCTAAACCTGCCCAATCAGGCAAGTGGTTCAATGCTATTCATTACGGCGTGCGCAAAGATGATATGCGTATCGATTATGACCAAGTATTAGCCCTGGCTATAGAACATCAGCCAAAAATGATCATTGCTGGTGGCTCAGCAATTCCTCGTCAAATAGATTTTGCTAAGTTCCGTGAAATTGCCGATCAAGTTGGTGCCATCTTAATGGTTGATATGGCCCATATTGCTGGTTTAGTCGCTGCGGGTGCACATCAAAATCCACTCCCTTTCGCAGATGTAGTTACTACAACAACGCATAAAACATTAAGAGGCCCTCGTGGCGGCTTAATTTTAACCAACAACCCAGATGTCGCGAAGAAAATTAATTCGGCCGTATTCCCTGGTTTGCAAGGTGGCCCATTAATGCACGTTATTGCGGCAAAAGCAGTCGCTTTAGGCGAAGTACTAGAGCCTTCTTTTGGTGCCTATATTAAACAAGTATTAAGTAACGCTAGAGTCCTAGCTAGCACATTGCAACAACGAGGTTGTGACATAGTTACCGATGGTACTGACACCCATTTAATGCTGGTTGACTTACGTCCTAAAGGATTGAAAGGAAATACCACAGAAGAAAGTTTAGAACGAGCAGGTATTACCTGTAACAAAAATGGTATCCCATTCGATTCAGAAAAACCTATGGTAACTTCTGGTATTCGCTTAGGTACACCAGCAGGTACTAGCCGTGGTTTTGGTAATGATGAGTTTGAATTAATTGGACAGTGGATTGGTGATGTTCTTGATGGTTTAGTTGCAAATCCCGAGGACAATAGCGTAGCAGAACAAAAAGTTTTACAGCAAGTTCAACAACTGTGCTTGAGATTCCCTTTATATAGCTAAGCAACTAATTAATTCCACAATAAGTTCAACTATAAAAATAGGATTATTACCATGAGCACAGTAGAAAAAGATTATCAATTTGCCCCAAGTCACGAGTGGGTTAAAAATAACAACGACGGTACTGTTACTATCGGTATTTCAAACCACGCGCAAGAATTGTTAGGTGATGTTGTTTTCATTGAATTACCAGAACAAGGCGATGAAATAACGGCAGGCGAACAATTTACCCTCGTAGAATCAGTAAAAGCCGCTTCAGACGTATATGCGCCTGTTTCGGGTGAAATCATTGAAATTAATGAAGCACTAGAAGACTCACCAGAGTCAATTAACCAATCGGCATTTGTTGAAGGCTGGATTGTAAAAGTTAAGCTTTCAGAGCCTGAGCAGTTAGAAAACTTACTCAGTTATGAGGCATATAATGCCGGTATCGAAGAATAATTAGATATCTGCACATGCTTAACATTTACTAGACGTTATACTGGAGCTTTCATGACTAACAATAATTTATTAGCACAACTGAATGATAACTTAGATTTTATCAGTCGACATAATGGCCCTGACCGAGCCCAACAACAGCATATGTTAGACACGCTGAAAGTAGACTCTATCGAACAAATGATCGATAAAACAGTGCCCGATAATATTCGCCTTTTGCAGCCAATGGCATTAGCAAAACCGCAAAGCGAAATTGAAATGTTAGCTACACTCAAAGCTATAGCGTCAAAAAACAAAGTAAACAGAAGTTATATTGGACAAGGGTATTATGATACCCATGTCCCTCACGTTATTTTACGTAATGTCTTCGAAAACCCTGGCTGGTATACCGCTTATACGCCTTATCAGCCAGAAATTTCACAAGGTCGTTTAGAAGCACTGCTTAATTTTCAACAAATGATCACAGATCTTACCGCAATGGAATTATCCAATGCGTCTTTGCTAGATGAAGCCACTGCAGCTGCAGAAGCCATGAGCTTATGTAAGCGTGCCAGTAAAAATAAAAGTAATGTCTTTTTTGTTAGTGACGATGTTCACCCGCAAACATTAGACGTCATCAATACCCGAGCAAAATACTTCTCTTTTGAGGTTGTGGTAGCACCCTACTCAGAACTAGAAAATCATGATGTGTTTGGCGCTTTGTTGCAATATCCCGGCACAACAGGACAAGTACATAATTTAGAAAAAATCATAGAACAAGCCCATAGCAAAAAAACCTTAGTTGCAGTTGCCGCTGACTTACTGGCGTTAACCGTACTTAAAGCCCCTGGCGAAATGGGCGCGGATGTTGTTATAGGTAGTGCTCAACGTTTTGGCGTTCCAATGGGTTACGGTGGTCCACATGCTGCATTCATGGCCACTAAAGAAAAGTATAAACGTACTATCCCTGGTCGAGTTATTGGTGTTTCAATTGACTCAAAGGGTAAACCTGCTTTACGTATGGCGATGCAAACTCGAGAACAACATATTAGGCGAGAAAAAGCCAATTCGAATATTTGTACCGCGCAAGCATTACTTGCCAATATGGCATCATTTTATGCCGTATATCATGGCCCGCAAGGGTTGAAAAAAATGGGTCGACGCGTGAATCGTTTAACATCAGTGCTCGCTGCAGGTTTGCAAAAAGCAGGTATTGAACTGGCACATAATGATTTCTTTGACACTATTACCCTACAAACAAATGAACAAACTGATGCGATTTATCAACGCGCATTAGCTGCAGACCTTAATTTGCGCTTATTACCTGATCAACTTGGTATCAGTTTAGATGAAACCACAACGTCTGCTGACGTTGAAGCATTATGGTTAGCTATCACTGAGCAATCTTTTAGCGTTGATGATATTGAACAAACGCTAAGTGCAGAGTTTTGTAACATACCTGCAGATTGTCAGCGTACTAGTGAGTATTTAAGTCACCCAGTATTCAATAGTTATCACAGTGAAACGCGTATGTTGCGTTATTTAAAAAGTCTTGAAAATAAAGACTTTTCATTAACTCACGGCATGATACCGCTGGGCTCTTGTACAATGAAGCTCAATGCTACTGCACAGATGATCCCTGTTACCTGGCCTGAATTTTCACGCATGCACCCTTTTACACCAAGCGAGCAATGTACAGGGTATGAAGCCTTAGCTGAAAGCTTTAGCGACATGCTAATAGAAATCACTGGATATGACGCTTTTTCATTACAGCCAAACTCTGGTGCGCAAGGTGAATATGCCGGACTTATCGCCATTCAACGTTATCATGCCTCTCGCGGTGAAGATTATCGAAATATCTGCTTAATTCCTAGCTCTGCACACGGTACTAACCCTGCCAGTGCTTCCATGGTATCAATGCGTATTGTGCTGGTTAATTGTGATAAAGAAGGCAATGTTGACCTAGATGATTTGAAGGAAAAAATAAACCTTCATCGTGATCAACTCTCTGCAATGATGATCACTTATCCTTCAACACATGGCGTTTATGAAGAAAGCATCAAAGAAATTTGCGAGCTTATTCACGAAGCTGGTGGTCAAGTTTATCTTGATGGTGCCAATATGAATGCTCAAGTAGGGTTAACTTCGCCTGGTTTCATTGGAGCTGATGTCTCTCATCTCAACCTACATAAAACATTTTGCATTCCGCACGGCGGCGGTGGCCCAGGTATGGGACCTATAGGTGTTAAATCACACTTAGCCGACTTTTTGCCAGGGCACAGTGTTACTAATACAGAAGGCGCAGTATCAGCAACCGCACTAGGTAGTGCTTCTATTTTACCTATTTCTTGGGCCTACATTGCTTTAATGGGCGCTGAAGGACTAAAATCAGCCACTGAGCTCGCTATTTTAAATGCTAACTACATTATGGAAAAACTCAGCCCGCACTACCCTATATTATTTAGAGGTAAGCAAGGACGTGTTGCTCATGAATGTATTATTGACCTCAGACCATTGAAAGAGTCTTCCGGTATCAGTGAAGAAGATGTTGCGAAACGTTTAATGGATTTTGGCTTTCATGCACCAACCATGTCATTTCCTGTCGCTGGCACCTTGATGATTGAACCAACTGAGAGTGAGTCTTTAGAAGAACTAGATAAATTTATTGATGCACTGATTACGATTCGCCATGAAATAGCGAAAGTTGAAGAGGGAACTTGGACACTTGCCGATAACCCACTAGTCAATGCACCTCACACATTAAACGATCTGACCGGGAGTGACTGGCCTCGTGCTTATTCACGCTTAACCGCTTGTTATCCGAGTAGTTGTCCGAGCCAACCAAAATTTTGGCCAACAACTAACCGTATTGACAATGTCTACGGGGATCGAAACCTAATTTGTAGCTGTCCTCCGATTGAGAGCTACCAATCAACTGATACATAAGTATCTATAATAAACTAGCGCGTAACTTAGCTAATATAAGTTATTCGCTTGAATAAATAACTACAACTACAACATGAATACGGGGAAAACCATGAATAACTTTAAAATCAAAAAATCATTAATCGCTTTAGCACTTGTTTTACCAGCCTTTGCTTCTTATGCAGAAACGTCTGAAGAAAACTTGAAAAAACAGCTTACTGAAATTCAAACGCGTTTAGCACAATTAGAAGAGTCTAAAGAGCCAGCGGCTACTTCAGACAATACCTCTATTAATTTTTACGGTTCTTTACGTCCTACTTTTGGTCTAACAAGCACTGATTCTGCTGATAGCTGGGATGTTGGTGATGCATTATCACGTATCGGTATCGCAGCAGAGCATAAATTAAGCAATGGTATGACTGGTTTTGCAAAAGGTGAGTTTAAAGTTCAAATTCAAGGTGATGCGAGTTTTGGCGATGCACGTAAAGCATATGTTGGTATAAAGGGTGATTTTGGTCGTGTTGCCATTGGTAAACAGGATACAACTCAATACGCAATCATTGGTGACCCAGTTGATATTTTCAACCGTGCATCAACACCACTTGCCTATGATGACGCTAGCCCATTCCGTCAACAAGAAATGGTTAGCTACAGAAAGAACTTTGGTAACTTAGAATTTCGCATTGAAGGTCAATTCAAAGGCGAAACAGATATTGAAGGTAGTGATTTAGTTAACGGTGGTTTTAAATATTCTGGTGATAGCTTTACTTTAGCTGCTGCTTACCTAACTAGAGACATGCCTGGTACTGATGAAAACACAGTAGGTGTATCTGGTTCAAAATCATTTGGTGACTTATATGTTGCCGCAGCTTATCAAGACATTGACCGTGGTGGTAATGGTCAAGATAGAACGACTATTGATTTAGTTGGTGCATACAAAATTAATGAAATCTACAAAGTTAAAATGGGCTATTCTATATTTTCAGACGATTTAGTACCTGTAGCTAGTAAAGAAATCACTCGCATCAATGCCACGGTAGAATGGCACGGTAGCCCAGATTTCTACTTATTTGCTGAAGTTCAAAACAATAGCTATGATGATGAAGTTGCAGGTAGTAAAGAAGACAGCAATCAATTTATCGTAGGTATGCGTTACAACTTCGATTATAGCTTTTAAGTTAGTTTAAGCAGTCCTATCAGGATTGTTTAAACTTAAAGAAAGTTAGATATGTTACCAATGTGGTCTAGGTAACATATCGAATAAATAAGTTTTGTAATAAAAAAGTCATTGTTAAGCTATATTTAACAATGACTTTTTTGATCTTTATCACTGATATCACGCGAGCGCTGAAATAGTGATAAAACAGAACGGAAACAATAGTTCTTAGTTTATCGCTAACAATTCAACATCAAAAATTAATAATGAACCTGGCGCTATTTTTCCTGCCGCACTATCGCCATAAGCTAAATTTGATGGAATATAAAAACGTGTTTTTTCACCAACAACCATCAACTGAACACCTTCAGTCCAACCTTTGATGACTTGCTGTAAACCAAAGCCAATTGGCTCACCTCTATCTACCGAGCTATCAAATACTTTTCCATTGAGTAAAGTCCCGTGATAATGCACTGTAACTTTTGAAGAAGCACTTGGGTGCTCAGTGCCACTGCCTTCAGTTAGCACTTTGTATTGCAAGCCAGAAGCTGTTTCTAATACCCCTTCTTCACTCTTATTAGACACAAGAAAATCACTGCCTAAAGTTGCATTTAATTGGGCCGCTTTTTTGTTGTTATTTGATCGCATCAAGCTGAACACAACAATAGCAATAACAATCGCTAATAATATAAATTTACTCATTTAATAACACCTTTATTAACTCCTTTGTAGAGTCGCTTATGTAAAAATGCATGCTACTTAATTCTTCACTAATTTACTAGTTCAAAAGCTTCAAATTAGCTTATTAACTTGTTTGCCTTTCTATTGATTAAGGTCAACCTTAGTAGATTGCTTAATACATCAAGATAGCCTAAATTAATGAGCTTAAAGGTAAGATTTTAATGGATTAAAAAACATGAAGTATATAGTTATAGCGCTGACCGTAATGCTACTGGTTAGCTGTACCAGCACCTCTGATTTCCCCACGATAGATGACCCTAATGTTGAGTTAACCAGTATCCAAAAACAGTACGCAGATGAATTAGCTAATATACACATTGGTGACTATATCGATTATGTTGCTAAACAATTTCCCGAGATGGTCGTCGCTTCAGACAATATGAAAAATACGATTTATGAATTTACTTACCAGCAGCAATATCTTTTAGCCGCGAATAGTAATAATGATGAAACAAAAACCTATACTCAAACATTACGCTTTTATTTTATCAATCAAAAACTTGCCCACTGGAAGGTGAAATAGTAGTAAAGAAAAAGCCATAAATAGCAGATGTTATCTAGGCTATTTATGGCGTTAAAGTTAACTAGTGGTTAGCTAACTTAATTAAAATTGATATTGCTCTGCTGCGGCTAATAATTTTTTAGCGGTCAACTTACTGTTAGCACATGCATTAATATCTTTTTTATTAAACACCAATATTTGATCTTTGAAACCTCGGTCCTGCTGCTTACCTGCACCTTTAATGATGAAACTAACGTACTCTTTACTCGGTACTTCTCGTAAGCCATTACCGTATAAACATAAAGTTTCAACTAGCGCATTATTCAATGCCGAAAAATGTTCTTTTCTAGCTTTGGTTTGAGAAATTTGTTGCGCTTCTCGCTGCTTGTTTAATTTAGTGACTTTTTGCTCAAGCTTGATTTTATTTTTATTTAAAGCAACGCGGTTTACTTCAAGCTTTTTAAGTTCAGTCTTTAACTCATTTTGAGTCTTTTTCTCAGCACGTTGTAATTGATACTCAATATCTTTACGTTGTCGGTCAATATCACGCATTTCGTAAGCAATTTCTCGTTGCTCACTACGTATCTCTCTAGCCCCTTCTCGTTGTTGCTCAAAAACTTCAATGACTCGTTCGATTTCATCTTCATGCTCTTCAAAATCAACATCGCCAAAATCAATAACCATTTCTTCATCATTTGAAATTATAATTCTATCTGCACCACTCACTGGTGCTAATGCTTCTAATGCCGCTAAAGGTGCTAGTGACTCTAATGGCGCCACCGTTTGAAAAAACTGACGATGCGAAGACCCTCTATGAGCAGAATTGATTGTAAAAATAGCCCCTTGCCCTTGTAAATAAACGCTATCAATTGAACGAATCAATGATTGATGCGAGTTTTGTGTCGCTTTGGCCGATGACAATATAATGTCATTCATAATCGATAGTTGCTTGTGCAAATGGTCATAGTTTTTATCTGCGCTTTGAGCGCTAAACGCGAGTAGTAATGTGGCGCTTACCACGGCAACTTTTGCTTTTAGGTTAGCTACGTTGCTTCGAAAATTTGGCGTTGGTAAAAATGTTGCTGATGTTTTCATAAATTTCCTCTTTATAGATAGTACTGATATCTGTTTATATGCCTGAGTTAGCCAAAGCTAACTTAGTTCTAATTGGTGATGATTTTCTAAACCAAGACTTTATACCTAACCTTTAGTGTTAACGGGTTGAGTTGTGCTGCTATCTATTTTTCCGTTTTGCTCTAGGCTGATATTTTGAAAACTAATTTCTCGTTCAAGTTGTTTAAATTTAATTTTCTGTGCTAATTGTTCATCTTGTCGCTGTGCATTAAAAAAGCTGATGAAGTCACTCATATCTTCTTTACGTTCTTTTCTAGACGCGCCAATCACGTAACCGACCAAAGCAAGGTTATTACTTTGTTGCTGCTCGCTAATATCAGTACGGTAATTAGCTAAAATAACTTGTTGCTCCGCCGCAAATTCACGTAATTTTAAATTTACTAATCTTTCGATGTCACTGTTGTCTTTGTTTGCTAAAGTGCTGGTTAACTGGGCAGCTACTTTTTGCTGAACTTGTTGATCAATCATCGCTGTTACTTGCTGATCAAATGCTTGTTGATCAAAGCCTTTATCCTGCATAAAGGTCATTACAATGGTGATAGCAACTGCTGAGCACCCCATTGATAACGAGGGAACACCTAACCACAGTCCCCAATTAATGGAGTGACCTTTAGTCTTGTTATTTTCCGTCTCAAAATGCTGTTCAAATGCTTGTGCTCTATGCCAATCAGGCACTTCTTGCTCAGCTTCAACACTTGCTTGATGGGCAAGACTTTCACTAAATAATGCTCGTTCATCTTCACTCATTTGAGCATTCGTTGATTTTGGCTTAGACATACTCCACCTCTACCTTGATAATTTGATTATCGACTAAGTGCAGCTTTAATTTGTCGAGTGCGCTATACAGTTGTGACTTTGCTGTATTGGTTGAAATACCTAACTGCTGGCTAATATCTTCGAAAGTGCATTGTTGAAAAAACTTTAACTCAACGACTAATTTCTGTTTAACGGGTAAATGCTGCATAGCCTCTAACAAAGCACTACTTTGTTGCTGAATTTGTAAGTTTTTCTCTAGACAGACTGACTCTTCATCCTCTTGCTCTGGCACATCATCAAGTGATTGCATCGGCCGTTTTCGTCGGTAATATTCGAGACAACGATAATGAGCAATTTTAAATAGCCAATTCTTAAAAGGACATTCACCGCGAAATTTAGATAAATTTCGAAATAATGCGATGAAAATATCTTGCATCAAATCCATGGCATCTGCTGGATTATTCACCATGCGTAAAGCGTAGTTATAGAGATTTTTCTCATAACGCTTTACCAGCGTTAACCATGCAGATTTTTTACCTTTTAGCGCTTGCGCTATGAGCGTTTCATCGCTTCTTTCAAACACAAAGGCTCCTTTTTTATAATTATTAGTAATATTTTGATTATGCCATTGTTAACAACATAAGCTTCATTGCTACTTGGGTTCAACTATAAAGTAGTGTTGGTTAGCAAAATAGTTTGAAAAAATTTAATGTTTTTTTAATCATGCTTTTTATATTGTTCATTTTATTGCAGATATCAAACACCTCTCTATAAAGACTGTGGCATGAAAATCTGCACATAAAAAAGCCCTTTACCGACATTATCGATAAAGGGCTTTATAACTCACTGTTAACACTGACAGTCATAACATTTGGAAATTAGAACTTCATTACCACACGACCAGTAATTTCACCATTTATCATCTCTTCAAAAATATCATTAATATCTTCAAGGGACTTTTCAATAGTAATAGCTTTTACTTTTCCGCGGGCAGCAAAGTCTAAACATTCAATCAAATCTTTACGTGTGCCAACAATAGAGCCAACAACACTAACGCCATTAAGCACAGTATCAAAAATAGGTAATGGCATATCTTCAGGGGGTAAGCCAACTAACACACATTTACCACCGCGACGAATAACTTTATAGCTTTGTTCAAAACCGCTTTTACTTACCGCAGTGCAAATACTGGCATGAACGCCTCCGGTTTCAGCGAGGACCTTAGCAACAACATCATCTCGTTTAAAGTCTAAACAAAGTGAAGCACCCAATTTTTTAGCAAGGTCTAACTTGGCCTCACCTGTATCAACCGCAATAACATTTAACCCCATGGCAACGGCATATTGTACCGCTAAATGTCCTAAACCACCGATACCAAAAATAGCGACCCATTCACCCGGTTTTGCGGTAGAAACTTTAAGTGCTTTATACGTAGTAACACCTGCGCAAAATAAGGGGGCGGCATCAACATAACTAATACCATCTGGAATTTTCACCACATAATTGCCATCTGCTTTACAGTATTCGGCATAACTGCCGTCCACTGAATAACCAGCATTTTGTTGCGATAAACATAAGTTTTCATCACCCGTTAAACAGTAATCACAATGACCACACGCACTATAAAGCCAAGGAATGCCTACACGATCGCCTACTTTACAATGACTGACCTGATCTCCTACTTCAACTATTTCGCCAACGCCTTCATGGCCCGGCACTAATGGCATTTTAGGTTTTACCGGCCAGTCTCCGTGACACGCATGCAAGTCGGTATGGCAAACGCCACAGGCATGGATCTTAACTAATACTTCATGGCTTGAAATCGTTGGCTTATCGAGTTGCTCAATTTCAAGTTTACCCTTAAATTGATGATTAACTGCTGCTTTCATAGTTGAACTCCTTTTTCAGTAATGAGGGGGTTTACCGTATAATTCATTGTAAAACCTCTGCTTAATAAGACCACGATATAGATCAATAAAAGCGCTTGAAAAAGCACTGTCTATTATCAATGAAATCTAACGGGTTTAGTTTAGGCGTTTAAGGAATAGTGATATATGAAATAACGTCGTCCCTTAATTAACTGTTTAATAGCGTTCAGGTTAGCTGGAGAGTATTACTTTTATATGACAGTTATCGGTTATTGAATAAAGAAGATAATGAGGGGGGAAAGCATAAAGAGTATATTTAGAATCGCCATCCATGGCTTAAATATATAACAGAGTATTTTATGTCGTCATCATAGTAACGTCAGTTCTTTTATAGCAAAGTACTGACATTACATTGTCTTAGAAATTAAGTTTGTAACCTAATGCGACTTTATCAGATGCTGCATATACTGCTTCTCCTTCATCGCCTCAAGCACTTTATTTAATATAGAAGGTGCCAAGTTTAGGCTTAGAAACGGCTTAGAAGTAATAGCCGATATTAATGTTCAATCGCTTATTCCAATCATCAGCATTGCCAACTAAAGTACCACCGAGAAATGGCTGGTTTTTAGCAATAACAAAGTCAACATAAGCGTAGACGCCACCAGCACTAATTGCAACGCCCGTTGCATTCATTGTTGTATCGTCTAATCCGGCTGATTTATCAGTTATTAAGTTGTAATCGTTATAGTAAGTCAGGTTAGTGATAGGCCCAAGAGACACTGACTGGCTATAAGATAGGTTAAGGTTATATGCCGTAGCTTCCGTTGGAATTGTGTCATAGAATGCCCAAGCGCCTACAGCAACAGCATCAGAGCCGTTGTCTAGGTCATATTCATACTCTGAAGCTTGGAACATAATACCGATGTTTTCAATTTTGCTTTTTACATGAAAAGCGTATGCAGTGTGATCGCCCACAGAGCCAACACCTGAGCCACCTTCAAGATCACCTGATAATAATGAGACACCCACTTCAGTATTAGAGAAGAAATTATAAGTATATCTTAAGTTTATCGTATTACTCTCACCCATTTGTTGAGCAGGAGCACTGTAAATACCTTCACCAGCAGCAAAGTCGCGGATACCAACTACATCATAAGAATAGCGGTGAGTTTTGTCACCTGAATAACCGTCAACACCACCTTTTTCGTCATTTAAAAAATAGGCAACACGGATATCATGTTTGTCATACTTACCTGTAAATGATAAACCTGCGTCATAGTCATCTTCTAAACCGGCATAATAACCAGAGCTAAAGAAGAAGTTGTTAGAGTTATAGTTTAAGTTACCAAAAGGAACTTGAGTAATACCTACTTTTCCTTCCCAGTTGTCACTGAATTGGTAGCCTACATCGGCGTGGTGAATTACATTCATGTATTGATACCAGCGATATTGAGCTGACAATTTAACATCACCAATACTGCCGTTTACATCTAGACGAAAGACGTCAAAATCAAAATCTCCACCACGATCTTTATTATCATCATCATAGTCTTCATAGCTATACTGAAAACGCACAGCACCGCCAATTTTGATTTTAGGAGTTAAATCTGTAGTAGTTTTTGTATTGGTATTAACTTCTTTTTTAAGCTCAGCAACTTGTTTCTCAAGTTGTTCTAGTCGCTCAATTTTAGTGTTTTCTGTTGCCGCCCAAGCCGTTGTTGAGCTTGCTAACAATAAACCAAGTAATGGGATGGATGTTTTCATTTGTTATTCTCCAAAAGATAATTTGCATTTGTTTTTATATTATTATTTTTATATTTTTATTTCTTAGAACATATTCAGAATACTTAACAGCGTTAAAGCTGCTTCAATATGTTCTTGTTAACTTCCAAAATAATACTAAGGAGATATCAACTAACATTGTAGTCAATTAACTTAATCACTTAATAAGAGAATCTTATATCAAGAAAAAAAACAAACGTTCAACTACCGATCAACACATTGTTATTAAACAATATAGTTACAAAATCATTACATCATAAGTAATTAAAAAATGAGAAAAATAAATTATATTCAAACAAAAACATCCGCTAAAGCACCCCTACTTCGTCCGTGAATTATTTGTAGCAGGATCTTAAGATGATCTATTAGCACTAATTTTAAAATACTCACAGTTCAGATTATTGGGCAAGCTACTAGTGGATTAATTAGACAATTTAAAATACTTATCAACCAGTAATATATTTTCATTAGACTGCGATGATCCAATAATTAATACTAACTAGATTTTCCATAGGGTTCTTGATTGGAAGGTCCCTTTGATACCTTCCTTTATTATCGGATTTATACTTGCATCATGCCTAACAGTAATACTTACCCTCTAAAATACCACCATGCTCATTGAACCATCCTTATTAGTAGTAGCTTTAATTGCCGTTATAGCAGGTTCTGCTCTTCAAAGTATGTCAGGCTTTGGATTAGCGGTTATCGCCTCACCTATTTTAGTCATCATTAATCCTGAATTCTTACCTGCGCCTATACTGGCATTAGGTTGTATTTTATCACTGTTAAATTGCATTCGTTATCGGCAGCAATTACATTTTAGCAATATAAAACTAGCGCTTTTGGCGCGAATTCCTGGTTCACTACTGGGAATTGTATTATTAGCTTTATTACCGTCAATATTCTTTTCTGTCGGTTTCTCCCTCCTTATAATACTCTCAGTGCTACTGACTTATCGGCGTGTAGATATCCACCATTGTCCGAGAAACTTAGTGTTAGCAGGCTTTTTTTCAGGACTCATGGGCACCACAACGTCAGTCGGTGGCCCCCCTATTGCGTTGGTTTACCAAAAGAGTAAACTCAGTACGCTAAGAGCAGAACTTGGACTATTTTTTCTTATTGGAACACTGGTATCCCTGGCTATGTTACTCGCATCAGGCAATATAAATTATGCTCAACTGCAACTGACCTTGCCTTTGATTCCTGCATTATTTGTAGGGTTTGCATCTTCATTTTATTTGGATAAGTACTTAGGGCAGCGTTATTTAAAGCCATTAATTGCTACGCTATCGCTGACGTCCTGTGGCATTATTTTGCTGAAAGCCTTCTTTTATTGAAGCATTTACTAAAGGTTTTACGAAGGTTTCAATAAAGGGAGGACTAAAGAATATTTTTATTAAGTAAGTAATTAAAGGCGAATTGAATAGACTGTTTCCACAAAGGGGATAAATACAGTAGCAAGAAAAACAATTGAGAAACACAGAGAGCTAAGCTGATAAAAACTAAACTGCACCAAACTGTACCTAACAGAACAGCGATATAAAAAGTTCGACACTAAGAAAAATCTTCCTTGAGTCTTGTGATTTTAATAACAAAAAAGCCGGCAAGTGCCGGCTTTTTATTTTAATCTAAGTGCGATTCAAAATATTAATCACACTTTTTAAAGATACTTATTGTGGTACTGCCGCATAAGCAACAACTTCACACAACATTTCTTCACGTGCCAAACCGGCAACAATCATTGCGGCTCGGTTAGGATATGGTGCTTGAAAGTACTCAGCATACACTTTGTTAAACACCGGTAATTGGTCGCGCGCAGTGACATAAATAAGTACTTGCGTCACATCGTCCATAGTCAAATTGGCAGCTTCAATAGTGTGCTTAAAGTTTTCCATTGTTTGACGTGCTTGCGCTTCAATACCACCTTCAACTACCTGCCCTTCTGCATTAATTGGGATCTGAGCGGTTGATAAAGTGTTATTAGCAATAATTGCCCATTCTAACGGTGCTTTCGAAGCAAATAGTTCTGTTTTTACTGGTGTTTTCATAATTTTACTCTGTAATTAAATTTAATCGATAACGTAACGCTTTAACAATAAATAGCTTATTAGCGTAGGAAGCGTTTGTCTTCATAATGCGGGGATTAACCATCATGATAAGCCCCCTTAAATTAAGGTACCTACCATGATTAATTAATTTGACTTATAACCCTTGCTCGTCAGCCATCTTGCGAGCAATTTGCGGTGCATTCCATAAGGACGGTAATAAGACCAGGGATACAGGTACTGCCGTTACTACAATAAAGGATTGCAATGCCGATATACCACCTGAGCCAATAGAGATAAGCAAAGCTGCCATAACCCCCATCATAACGCCCCAGAACACACGTAAAGAACTCTGTGGAGAATCAGTACCAGTCATTACCATAGATACTGAGAATGTCATTGAATCGCCCGTTGTCGCTACAAAGATAGTCGTTAATATCAAGAACAAGAATGATATTATCCAACCAAATGGCAACTGCTCTGTAATAGCCAGTAATGCTGCTGGTAAATTAAAACCAGTGAAAGGTTCTGAAATAACACCTGGTGTCGCTAACTCAAACGCTAAACCACTGCCACCTACAATAGTGAACCAAAAACAGGTGATAACCGGCGCAACCACTGAAATAGTTAATATCATCTGACGGATAGTACGACCGCGAGAGATACGCGCAACAAACATCGCCATTAACGGACCGTAACCTAGAAACCATCCCCAAAAGAACACAGTCCACCAGTCAAGCCATGCAGTATTTGCACGATAAGTCGCCATTGGAATAAAGTTATTTAGGTAAAGACCAAAAGAGTGTAAGTAACTATCAAAGATAAAAGCAGTTGGGCCAAATATTAAAATAAATACCATTAAGAAAATGGCTAAAACAATATTGATACTACTTAACAGTTGAATTCCTTTTGTAACACCACTCACAGCTGAAAGAGTGTAGATACAAATAAGACCAACTAATATGGACACTTGAGTTACGTAGGTATCAGGGATACCAAACAGTTTTTCTAAGCCAAAGCTTACCTGTAAACCAAGGAAACCAATGGGTCCAACCGTACCTGCCACTACAGCGAGTACACAACAAGAATCAACAATAGTACCAAAAGCACCTTTCATCACCTTGTCACCAAAAACAGGATAAAGCAAAGTACGCGGTTTTAACGGTAAGCCCTTTTCATAATGCAAATACATAAGCACTACGCCAGTCAAACTACCCAGAATGGCCCAAGCTAAAAACCCCCAATGCATAAAGCTTTGTGCTAACGCATTATAAGCCGCTTCTGTTGTGCCTGTTTCCCCACCAAAATAAGGAGATGGTGAAGTAAAATGCGCCATTGGCTCAGCTGCAGCCCAAAAGACACCGCCACCTGCAAGTAGCGTACACATGATGATAGAAATCCATTTAAAAGTAGACATCTCAGGCGACTTTAGTCCCCCTAAGACAACGCCACCAGTACGACTTACTGCCATAAAGATCCCAATAACAAAAGTCAGGAGCAGAAGTACTTGCCAGTATGCGCCAAAAATTTTAGTTGATGCTGCAAAGGTTGAATTAACCCAGTTTGACACCATTTTGATATCGTACAATGCGAGGATACAAAACAGCACAAGCGCGCCACCGCTGATCAAAAATACGGGTATATCTACCCCTTCTAGAAATTTGATTTTAGGCATTTTTACCTCGCTCTCTTCCACAATAGCTTTAGAAGTATTCATTATTATAGTCTCCTGATAGATCTCTTATCGTTATAATTTATATGTCACTATCCCTATATTGATTTCATACCAAACAAACTAACTTTTTTGATCAACTTTACATGATCAATCATTCAATCTATTTGGTATTGCTCAATACAAACTAGCGCTTTAACACTTGTGGTTTTAAACCCTCATCGAGTAAGTTCAACCAGTTCATGCCCATGACTTTGGCGATATCTTCCGTCCTAAAGCCTCGGTTTTGTAAACCTTTTGTAATATTTGGAAAGTCACGGCTATCACGAAACCAGGATAACGGACGAGGCCAATCAGCATTTGCTTTTGAGCCTTCTCCATAATCCATTTCCTTTGACCAACGTCCATTACGCATCCATTCAAGTACAGATAAGGGTTGTTCTTGACACAAATCTGTACCGATTCCAATATGATCAATGCCCATTAAATCTGCGGTATTAGCCACCATGTCGCAAAAATCATCCAAGCTACAATCAGGGCCATTTTTAAGATGAAACGGGTAAAGGCTAAAACCTAATAACCCACCTGATTCTCCCAATGCTTTTAGCACTGTGTCCGACTTATTGCGCTTGGCTTCATGAAAACTGTTCGGGTTGGCATGTGAGATCACAATAGGACGCTCTGATATATCTATCGCCTCTAAAGTACTGCGCTCTGCACTGTGGCTCATATCTACCACCATACCAACACGGTTCATTTCCTTGATTACTTGTTTACCAAAGCGAGTAACGCCACTATCTTCTGCTTCATAACAACCACAAGCCAATAAGCTTTGATTGTTATAAGTAAGCTGCATAATCATCAAGTTGAGTTCACGCATGATCTCAACCATGCCAATATCATCTTCAATGGGTGAACAGTTCTGCGCACCAAACATGATGCCGACCTTACCTAATTGTTTGGCAAGACGAATATCCGCCGCGCTTTTCACCGGCATGATCAAATCATGATGGATCTCAAACTGGCGATTCCATTCACCTATTCGCAATAATGTTTCTCTAATTTGTTCGTGGTAAACAACGGTGACATGCACCATAGTTACACCACCTTCTTTAAGCTGCTGAAAAATAGCCCGGTTCCAATTTGAGTACTGCAGGCCGTCAATGACAATAAGATCGTTATGCATAATGACTACTCGATTTATGAACGGATATAAGTGGTTTTTACGATAGTGTAAAATTCTTTTGCGTAGCTACCCATTTCACGTGAGCCAAAACTAGAATCTTTACGGCCACCAAAAGGTACGTGATAATCAGTACCTGCTGTTGGCAAGTTAACCATTGCACAACCTGTTTGAGCATTGCGTTTGAAATGCGTTGCATATTTAAGAGATTGCGTACAAATACCGCCAACCAAACCATAATTGGTGTCGTTCAGTGTGGCTAACGCTTCGTCGTAATCTTTCACTTTAATCACACAAGCGATAGGCGCAAAAGCTTCGTCGCGGTTAATCGTCATGGCATTGGTAGTTTCAGTGAATAAAGCTGGCGTTAAGTAATAACCCTCAGTTTCTTCAGTGATAACATCACCGCCACTGACTAACTTGCCACCTTCTTTTTTGGCTATTTCAAGGTAGTTAAGGTTTTGCTTCATTTGACGAGCATCTGCTACCGCGCCAATATGAACGCCTTCACGTAATGGATGACCGACAACAAGTTGCTTCATTCTTGCAACAACCGCGTCAACAAAACGATCATGAATACCTTCAGTCACGATTAAACGTGATGAAGCAGTACATTTTTGACCTGTACCAAAGAAAGCACCGCCAACAGCACACTCAACAGCGTTATCAAAATCAGCGTCATCTAGTACGATTAGTGCATTTTTGCTGCCCATTTCTAATTGGCATTTTACTAAGTTTGTTGCCGTTGCTATTGCAACTTTACGACCTGTTTCTAAAGAACCAGTAAAAGTTAGTGCGTTAATCTTTTTAGAGTTAATTAACAAATCACCTACTTCTGCACCAGGGCCCATTACCAGGTTAAACGTACCTGCAGGCAAACCTTGACGTGAGATGATTTCAGTTAATGCCCAAGCACTCGCTGGCACTTGATTCGCTGGTTTTAAAACAACCGAATTACCAAAGGCCAATGCTGGTGCTATTTTCCAAGCAGCGGTTGCTACAGGGAAATTCCACGGTGTAATAATACCGACAACGCCAACTGGCTCTCTGCGGGTTTCAATCTCAATACCTGGGCGAACTGAATCAGCTGTTTCACCCATTTGACGCAATACTTCAGCGGCATAATAATGAAAAAACTGACCAGAACGATAAATCTCGCCAGCGCCTTCAGGTAACGTTTTACCTTCTTCTCGGGCTAACAACTTACCTAATTCATCTTTACGTGCAATCAGCTCATCACCGATGGCCATCAATACTGAATAGCGTTGTTCTAAGCCACTTTCTTGCCATTCAAGTTGGCCTTTTATTGCTGCATCTAAAGCAGCTTCGGCTTGTTCTTGGTTAGCTTGTGCATAGTGACCAATAACATCACTGATGTCCGCTGGACTGATGTTAGCAAGTGAGCTTTCGCCTTCTACCCATGCACCATTGATGTAATTGAAAAAAATTGATTCAGACATAAATACCTCCATAAAATAATTGAATTTATTATAGGCAGTATGTTTTAATAATAAAAATTAATAAAAAATATCTATTGATAAGGATTCCTTATGGCACTACCTGAATTTAAAATAGCCCAGTTACGTCACTTCGTCTGGGTAGCAGAATTAAAGGGGTTTCATACGGCAGCAGAAAAAGCTTGTCGAACTCAACCGGCAATATCTTTATCAATTCGAGATCTAGAAAATAAACTCAGTACGATATTATTTGAAAAGCGCAATGCGAAAACCTCAAATACTGAACTAACGCCTTTTGGTCAATATTTTCTACCTAAAGCGAAAGAGCTTATTGCCCACCATGACAACGTTGCTCAGGATATGGCCTTGATGAGTGAGCATAAAACAGGTCATTTACGCCTCGCCTCAGTACCTTCTATTGCGTGTAGGATGTTGCCCGAATTATTGTCAAAATTTATCGCTGATGTGCCCGAGCTTCATATCAGTTTTTATGATGATAACTCCGAGGCGGTCTTAAGAAAGGTTGAAAAACAACAAGTAGATATTGGTATCGCTAGTTTGCCTCATGGACATGAACATGCCGATATTACTTTTACGCCTATTTGGGAAGATCAGCTTGGTGTGGTTTGTCGTGAAGATCACCCTTTTGCGGAAATGACTGAACTGCATTGGAAAGAATTACGTAAACAACGACTGATCAGAAATGGGACTTCTCGCTTGCTCGAAGATACTGAAGCAGAGCCGTTATTGAGCGACTCGCAATTTCTTATTTCTAATATGTTGTCATTAATCGCTATGCTTGAAGAAGGTCTTGGCATCACCACGTTACCCTGGTTTGCTTTTCCTAAAAATAATAGCAAACTTCGTTTTATCCCACTGACAACGCCTAAAATTGTCCGTCATATCGGCATAGTTCAACTCAAAAACAAATCGTTATCCCCAGCAGCAGAAGCCTTAGCAAACTTCATTTTAAAAAATACTAACCAAAAAAAGACTAGTGACCTTAACCCTGAATAAGTGCTGGAAACGATCACTCTGACAGCGACTTACTACAAGGAAAAATTTCACAATAACTCCTGCTGAAACAATCATACCCGTTACTATCAAAAGCAAGGATAGCTTTTGACCTTACTGACTCTCATCGGTATGTTAGATAGTCTCAACTTGGGATAAGTCACCTTACTCAACAATCAGTTAACTCTTAGTTAAAACAGATAGCAATTCACTAAACTTTACATTTACAAACGTGCAACTCTCAAAATTACTGCTACATTATAGTTTTAGCAGTACTTCTGTTAAGAGTAATAGTATTATTTAAAGGACTATCAAATGACTATTAAAGTTAGACTAACTGCCATATTAATTGTAATGATTATTTTACTCGCTACCGCAATAACCTCACAAAAAATAGCCACCAACAAAAACAAACATCAAACCCTAAGTAGTGATACGCGTTATCTTTCTTACTTGATCGCCGATGAATTTAGACAAAGCTCGATAGACTTAACCCGTCTTTGCCGATTATTTGTTGCTACTGGAGAACAAAAATATTGGGATGCTTATTGGCTCATTGTTAATTGGCGTAATGGCGAGGTTGAGCGTCCTAATAATGTTGATAATAATTTATATCCAGATCAGCGCATTAAGCAAAGTAAGATCATGAAAGAGTTAAATTTCTCAGCGAACGAGTTCACTTTATTAGAAAAAGCCAACAGTTACTCTAACACCTTGATTGCTACAGAAGAGCAAGCAATGCAAACTATTAAAAACGGAGAAGTAGCGCAAGGTCCATTCCAAAAACCCCCTAATGAAAGCATCAATGACTTTGCTTTACGTTTAGTCTTCAGTGATGCGTATCAGCAAGATGTTAAGAAAATAATGACGCCTGTAAACGCGTTTTTTAATGCGTTAGATAAACGCACCGCAGATGATTTACTTCGTTCACAACAAGATGCAAACTTTTGGTTAAGCAATAGTTTAATCGTGCAAGTAATCGTCGCCATAATATTACTTTCTCTAATGTTTTTTATGAAAGTCACCCTATTTAAACCCTTAGAACATGTCATTAATGCCATGAACAATATTGGCGGCGGCGATGGTGATTTAAGTCAACGTTTACATGAACACGGCAAGGATGAATTATCTTCTTTAGGCAAAGGTTTTAATCTATTTGCCAGCTATATTCAAACAGTCGTGATTGAACTACGTAGCGCAATTGGTGAAATTTCTAGCTCATCAGCACAATTGAATACCACAGCAAATTTAACCGAGCAATCAGTTATCGAACAGAAAGTTGGCATTGAGCAGGTACTTATTGCTATAGAGCAAATGATTCCCGCAGTGCAGGAAGTTGCCGTTAATGCATCGCAAGGACTTGAACAGGCAAAACTTTCTGATGAAGCAGCAAAAGAAGGTTTACAAGTGGTGGACCAAGCAAATAATAATATCAACTTATTAGAAGTAGATATTGATAATGCTTCAGGAGTAATCAATAAACTTGCACAAGATACTAACAATATCGGCTCGGTATTAGATGTTATCCGTGGCATAGCCGACCAAACCAATTTATTGGCCTTAAATGCTGCAATTGAAGCAGCGCGGGCCGGAGAACAGGGACGAGGTTTTGCTGTGGTAGCTGATGAGGTTCGGACTTTAGCTCAGCGTACACAAGACTCAACGTCTGAAATTCAACAAATGATTGAGAAACTACAAGTTGGTGCTAAGGATGCAGTTAAGGTGATGGTACAAAGTAAAAATCGTACGACTGATTGTGTAGAAAATACCGGTCAAGCGGGTCACTCTTTATCTAAAATCACCTCATCTGTAGGAGAAATTACCGATATTAATAGCCAAATAGCCGCAGCGACTGAAGAGTTAAATGCCAGCATAGAGGAAATACGTCGTACTGTGGATAACATCAATCAACATGTAGAACGCACAGCTAAAGGCTCTCAAGAAACAGCCAATAAAAGTGACTATACCACTCAACTTACCAGTCAAATGCAGCTATTAATTGAACGTTTTAAAACAGAATAATACCTAAGGGCTGTTGATTTTTTAATTGACAGCCAACTCATTGTACATATCAAGTCTGTTAAACTATTTGCCACTCAGCGACAGTTAACAGGTTTACTGCAAGCATTAGTGAGGATAACTTATCCTGCATCCCTAATAGCCTACCTTCCTGTAGCACCTATGCAGAGACCAATAACGTTGCTTAGTTAAGGCTTTAACTTCCTATTAGGTAGTGGCCCTTTCAAAAACTTGTCAAAAGTTGATTAACTGCACAATACTCACTTGACTTATAATGACTAAATCAATTGTAACCACGCACATAACTTTCCGTACTAACATCATTACAAAATGTTTGCTCATGCTTACTTACATGCTGTTGTGTATTGGTATTAGCCGGGTGTTTATTCTCGCTAACAGCCACTTCTTTATGCTCTAATCCTGTAGCGTTTAAATAATTACTTTCGTCATGGGTTAGTGAATTCATTGTGCACCTCAATCAATTTATGCGGTTAAAAATTTACCGCTGTTGGATATGCAATGATTATAGTAAGCCTTTTTCGATAATAAAAATTAATAAATAATATACAATGATAAAAAAAACTTATTACCTCTATTTAAAGTTAAAAAGCTTCATTGAAGTTTTAGCCCACCAATTCACCAACTACTCCTGCTATTGCCTTTTCATTAAACTTAACATTCTTCAAACAAACAATATGACTACCTTTAAGTAAAATAAAATAATAACTATACTATTCAATTAACTAGACAAGGCATATAAGTTTTTCTTATCAGACGATAGACCTTATTGCCTTGTATAAAGTGACTTAATGGGCGAAAAATAACATCACATTCAGTGAGGTCATTTTTTAGACTTCATTAATATCCGCGTTGATTTATTAAAGCTTCAACGAGTTAATGCTTGAATTTGCTTCTATACCAGAACAAGAACAACAAGAAAATCGAAGTCAATTCAGATAACATATTTTGTATAGCAAATGAGGATCAGTAAATGACAACTAATGCAGCTATCCACTCATCGCTTTGGGGTGAAAATTCTTTACCTCTTCGCCCTGCAAGTCAGGTGATGAAATTGGAACGCCTTGGCGCTTACCATCAAAGTCGCCTAAGTTTTATGCGTACTTTGGTACGTCGAATATTTCGTGAACGCTGGAAGATTGAACCTTCCGTTTTTAATCTCGATGATGATGGCTACGGCACGGTTGTCTATGAAGTCCAAGCCCCACATGGTTTGTTCAGCTTTGTTTTATTTTCTGATTACCTTTCACCAGATGAACGTAATGACCGTGTTATTGCCACCAAATGGGACCTTACTATGGCTCTGGTTGAAGGTAAGGTTGACCAAGCTTATATTGAACAATTACGTGAAAACGTCCCTAAACAAGAAGCCGGACGCGTAGATGCCCGTGTTTTTGTTTTATCTCGAGCCAACCGCAGTGCACGTAACTTTGATTATGTGGTCAATCAACTTGCTGCAGGTGAACAACCTGATGTGGCTAAGATTGTTGAAGTAGGTTATTTGTATCGCACCACAGCAGTTTATGGCAGTGGTAAACTCGGTATGGCTGATTGGGAAAAAGTCAGAGAAAAACATAAAGATTTTGCCCGACCATTTGCTGGTGAAATGTTTGTTTGTCTGATGCTACGTAACTTTAGTTTATTACAAGTCGAACATATTGCTCGTCATAAAAAACCCGACACATTCAATCCAATGAAGCCTGAGATAAAACGCTACTTTGGCATCGGTAATTCAACAGGCCTTGGCATGGCGCCCTATTTGGTCAATCATCCGCTTCTTATCAACCAATGGATAGAAATGCGTGAACTGGCTTTAGCACGCGTTCGTGCACTCGGCAGCGTTAATGATCAAGTACGTGAAACCATTAGTCAACTAATTGACCGCAGTGCACAACACACCCTTGAAACACAGACCGAAGATGAATGGCAAACCAATAATAATAAAGCGGTTATTGAAGATATGGCCTGCCTGAAAAGTCGTATTGAAGGTGGCTTTGACTCATGGAACGAGCTAGTTGAGTATAGTGAACAACATTGCTCGTTGCAGGGCCAAGAAATGTTGGTGTCTTGCATGTTAGAAATATACCCCGAACTTGTCGACGAATTAGAGGATTTTCACAGTGCAGAGGAGTTTTTAGACCTTGACCCACTCATGCCTGCTGGACAACTTAGAGATATCATCGAAAAACGTTATGACTGGGCATTAGCAATAGATTTTGACGCAGAAGGCGCTAGAGAAACTTATTGGTACCGTTCAGAAGAAAAAATGGAACCTCGTCTAGGCAGTGTTGCAGATATTGAAGGTAAGAAGAAACAAATGGCACTGGGTGTCGGTTATGCCGTACGTAAATGTTATAACCAATTAATTGATTATATCGCGCAAAACCCCGATGACACCACAGCTCGATTTATGGTTTCACATCCAAAATTACGTGGGATTGTACGACGCATTCAGGGCATGAACCGCTGTGTTTATGGTGATATCCAAGCAAATCTATTAGATCGCGAAGTATTACCGATGCACTTATTGCGCGCCAAGTTAGCTTTTTTTGGTGTAAGTAAGTTTGATCCTCGTTCTCGTTTATGGGTACGTAATACCATGTTCCAGGGCGCGCCACTATTAGAAGAAATTGGCCAATCATTTAATGACGACTGGTTTATGCCACTAGCACCAGAGCAATAGGAGAGTTCCGTGAATATTTCAATGAATGAATTAAAAGCAGCTCTACGCAGATGCTTTGAAGCAAGTGATTACTTTGTCGGTAATTATGAAGATGCAGCCAACATGGTGCTTTGGTTAGAAAAGCATGGCTTAAATGGCTTGAGTGAATTCAAATTAGCCTTGCCTTATATTGGTGAAGATAAAAACAAACCATTAAGTAATGTAATTTATGAAGATAGCACTTCAGCAATTATTGATGCTCACCATCGTAGCGCCCTTAATTGCATTGCTGCAGCGGTAGACCTAGCACACGCTAAAGCATTAGAAAGTGGTATAGCCACAGTCACAGTGCATAATTGCCACAACAGAATTTTTATTCTAAAAGCACTGACAGATCGTGGTCGTAGCGGTATTAGTGCCGCAGCTTATTGGCAAAACGGTAGTGATACCGTGACCGAACATACTGCTGCCATCCGCTCAGGTCAACGCTACCCAAGTTACAGTGAGGGGGTTACCAATCTAACAAGCAGTGAAAATGACAAACAAGCGCTTACTATTATTTGTAGCTCACGAGTAGACTTAACGTCTTCTTTGCAAAATAGTAAAAGTCATTTTATTAGCCCTAAACAAGTTGAAAGCAATAAAGAGCATACTGTTGAACATGGTATTGAAATTGATGCTGGTGTTTGGGAAGAAATTAATAAAATAGGCTTGGGCGTATTAGTTGAAAATACCGAGCGTTCACGAAAAGATGCCGGTGGTAATTAATACCAATCGGACTAATTTATTGATCACTTAGCGAGAATTAAAAGGCTTAGAGGCAAGGCATTGATTGAAGAGAATAGTTATTCTATTGTCAAAATCAATAACGCCACTTATAAGCCTTTCAAACTCGCCCTTCGGGAGCTCATTAGCAAACTGATAACATCACAAAATGAATGAAATATAGACTAACTATGTTTAACTCATTTTGCTTGTTTTAAGCTCGCTAATGTAGCTCTAAGGTGACCAATAAATTAATCGTTTGGTATAAAAGGCCTTTAACTACTGTCGACAGATACAAGGTATTTGTCGACATAAAAACCTCCTTTTAAGGTGCCAATATTTTGCATAATCTAGCAATAGCCCCCCTCAGCGGTATCTTACCTATTACTGAACCTCCTAAGCAAAAGTTACACCAAGCACAACTGTTTGAAGTGGCGGTTTCGATTAGTATCAATGGCATTAGCCAAGCGGTAATGATGGCATCTCCAGAGCATTTAAAAGACTTTGCCCTTGGTTTTAGCTTAAGTGAAGGCTTGATTAACTCATGCAACGACGTGTTGGATATCATTGTTCACTCTCATCAATGTGGCTGGCAAGTTGATCTACAGGTTTTAGCAAGAGTTCAGCACCAACTTAAACAGCGACGTCGCACTATGGCGGGGCCAAGTGGTTGCGGTCTTTGTGGACTTGACTCCATTGAAGCGGCAATGTCATTAAATTTCCCCCAAGACCAAACGACTAAAACGCTCAAGTTACCGTCCGAGCAGGTGATCATTCAAGCGAAAGATGCCTTGCCAAGACTATTGAAAAGTTCAGGGGGTACAAGAGGAAATCACTGCGCAGCCTTTTTTGATTTATCTGCACATATAGTCGCGTTTCGAGAAGATGTTGGTCGACATTCAGCATTGGATAAATTACTTGGTTGTTTATCCAATAAAAAGCAAGCGACTAATGAGGGCTTTGTCTTAATAACAAGTCGTTGTAGCCACGATTTAATCGCCAAGGCTGCCCGTTTATCTTTAACAACCTTAGTCACACTAGCGCAACCAACTGACTTAGCAGTTAGTTCGGCCCGTAAAACACAATTAGCCTTATTTTGCTTCCAACACGGGCAACTAAAACGCTACGCTTAACAAGAGAACTTACATGTCTACGTCAGCAAAAAACAAGTCATCAAAAGCCTGCTCCTCAAAAAGAAAACCTGCCTACTCTTCACCCGCTGGTGGTTGGGGCGCACTAAGAAGCTCAGCTAAACATTTGATCCAAAGTGAAAATGCAGCCAAAAGCGTTAAAGCATTACTTAGAGCAAATCAGCCTGGTGGTTTTGACTGCCCTGGCTGTGCATGGGGAGATTCAGGAAGCTCCGGCAAAGTAGATTTCTGTGAGAATGGTGTTAAAGCTATTGCATGGGAAGCGACCAGTAAGCGAGTCGACAGTAATTTTTTTAAACAATATTCTATAACTCAACTGCAACAATGGGATGGTCATTCACTTGAAAAAAGTGGTCGTTTAACCGAACCAATGTTTTACGACGGGATAAGTGATCACTACCAACCCATTAGCTGGGAAGACGCTTTTAAGGTGATTGGTAATAGCCTGCAACAACTCTCTTCGCCCAATGAGGTATTATTATATACCTCAGGTAGAGCAAGTAATGAAGTCGCTTATTTATATCAGTTATTTGGCCGAGTGCTGGGAACTAACAACTTCCCTGATTGCTCGAATATGTGCCATGAAGCCTCAGGTATTGGTATGACAAATAGTATAGGTACAGGCAAGGGTACTGTAACCATAGATGATTTTTCTAAAGCTGACGCCATTTTTGTCTTTGGCCAAAACCCTGGTACCAACCACCCCCGCATGCTGGGAACGTTGCGAGAAGCAAGTAAAAGAGGTGCTAAAATTGTTTCAATAAACAATTTAAAAGAACGTGGATTACAAAAATTTTCAGACCCACAAAGCCCAAAAGAAATGATATTTTTAACAGGTACAAATATTAGTCAACATTATTTCACGCCAAGATTAGGCGGCGATATGGCATTATTACGCGGGGTGGCTAAATGTTTATTCGAACGGTTTGAGCAGGACAAATCGGTACTTGATACTGATTTTATCCAAGAACATTGCCATGGTTTTGAAGCGTATCAACGTAGCGTAGCATCAAGTGCTTGGGATAAAATCCTTGGTCAATGTAATCTAAGTAGAGAAGAAATTGAACAAATAACGACGATATACGCCAGCAGTGATAAAGTCATTTTCACTTGGGCGATGGGGATCACGCAACACCGTCATTCTGTCGATACAGTACAAGAACTGCTTAATGTGCTAATGCTACGAGGCAATATAGGTAAGGCTGGTGCTGGCGCATGCCCTGTTCGTGGTCACTCAAATGTACAAGGAAATCGTACCGTTGGCATTGATGAAAAACCGCCTATGCCCTTTCTTGATGCGTTAGAAAAACGCTACTCTTTTAATGTTCCACGTGATCATGGCTTTAATACCGTTGACTCCATTCATGCAATGCTTGCGGGTAAGGCTAAAGTATTTATTGCCCTAGGTGGTAATTTTGCAGCGGCGACACCCGATACAGCACGTAGTTATCAAGCCTTACAGCAATGTGATTTAACCGTTCAAATCAGTACTAAGCTAAATAGAAGCCATGTGGTAACAGGAAAGCGTGCGCTAATCCTTCCGTGTATTGGCCGTACAGAAGTCGATCGTCAAGTCAGCGGTGAGCAATGCATCACGGTAGAAGATTCTATGAGTATGGTGCATAGCTCAACGGGGCAAAATGAACCAGCCTCTGAGACGCTTCGTTCAGAGACCGCTATTGTAGCTGGCATGGCAATGGCATCGGTAGGCGATAAAATAGTCGACTGGCATAAACTAGCGAGTGATTATGCACTCATTCGGCAAGAAATCAGTGTCGTTATTCCTGACTTTGAAGATTATAACGCCCGCATAAAAGAAGGTAGAGGTTTCCACCTGAAAAACCCTGCTGCACAACGTCAATGGTGCACACCGACGAAGAAGGCGACATTTTTTGATGCGAATCTACCAGAACAACTCGCCCATGAACGTGCACAATCACTGACCGATAAACCAGTATTAACGCTGCAAACATTGCGTTCTCACGATCAATACAACACCACCATTTATGGCATGGATGATCGTTACCGTGGCGTTTATGGTGAGCGAAACATTATCTTTATGAGCAGTGAAGATATTAATAAGCAGGCATTAAATAATGGTGATTATGTAAAAATAACAACCATCTCAAACGACGGTATCGAACGTTCTCTATCTAATTTCAAAATTATCGAGTACTCAATACCTTCAGGATGTGTAGCCGCTTATTATCCTGAAACCAATCCTTTAGTGCCATTAGAAAGTATTGCTGAGAATTGTGGAACACCAACGTATAAATCTATTGCGGTATCAATCGAGAAAGTATAGAAACTTACAAAGGGTTTTTAAAGAAAAAGCCTCACTACTTAATCAGTAGTGAGGCTTAAATTTTCTATAGCAATGGAATCAACATCGATTCAATTACTATTCTTCTGATTGTGTTATTTCTACATCCATGTCATCAGCGACTGAGTTTCCACTCAGTATTGCGGTCACCGCCATGATAATTACTGCAAATATCACGGTTGTTAATTTGAAACCTCGCGAAGACGAATTATTCATTGTTTTACCTTTGTCGCTGCCTGTTTGATTTATTATTAAGTTGTACTATTTATGAACAGGCACGATGACACTAAACTATTAACTTTTTTTTTACAAGTTTTTTCATGAAGTTTTGTTAACAAGGTTTTTCACTCATTTTTTAGAATAAAATTAACTCATTAAATCAAATATTAATCCTTGCTGAATTTCTTGCTGTTCACTTGATGATATGGTGACTCGAATAGAAGCATTTAAAACTCCTGCGCCAGAACTTAAAGCGCCTAAACTGGTATCACCACCTAGTAATTGACTGTATTTAATAGCCATAGCCAATGCGGTGCTATCTGCAGTCAAATCATCATGACTTTGAGCATGGAACGTTTGCTCATTTGAATTAGTTGAAGCAGGGTTTAACGGTGATAAAGTAAAAAACAGGCTAGTATCTGCTAATTTATGTTTGTGAAGCTTAACCGATAATCGCAGCGAATCGACTTTCAATAAATGATGTGCACTTTCAATCAGAGCATTGAGCAGTTTTTGTATATATAACTCATCACTATTGAGGTAGTGAGGCACACTCTCATCAATCAAGAAAAAAATGGATTTCCCTTCATACGCATTGCTTGCTTTTAATAACGACTCGGTGCGCTGTAGAAAACCATAAAAATCAAAACAGTCTTCTTTAGCTGTTATTTTTCCTGACTCTATATTAGATAAGTCCATCATAGTATCGAGTAACAGTGCAACATTACTGCCCGCATGGCTTATTCCTGTGACCTGCTTATTATTGATGCCTTTTTTCTTTAGCTGCTCCACAAATGCTTTCACTGCTAATAGTGGCACCCGCAACTCTTTGTTTAGGCTCTGTAAGAAATTACTTTTAGCTAAACTTTTTTGTTCTGAGCTCTCTTTAGCTAAAATAAGTGCTCTGGTCTTAATATCAACTTGCTGCCCTAGCTCACTCGAATAGGCGGCCATCATTAATACCAGCATTTGAAATAATACGGCGCCAAATGTTCCTCCAATGAGAACCGCCCACGCTTGCCAACTTTTTGCCTGACTAAACCAAGGTTGTTTTTCCGCAATGTCAATTTGCCAAAGTCGAGAAAACACCTCAATCGTAATCGTATCAACATGGCGATTTACCGTAGGAAAAGCCTGGCCAAAGAGAGAAAGAGGTTGGCTACCTGAAACATCTTGAATAAAAAAACTGACCTCTTGTTCTTTTTGCTGAGCGAGTTGCTCAAAAAAACTATCAAACTGAGCGACAGCGACCACAAAACCTAATAATTTACCTTCCTTAATTATTGATAACTTCTGCTGAGCTTCGTTACTAGCAAGTTCGTTAACCTCAGGCGGTAAAAAAACGGCCTTACTAAATAACATACCGGGCTTAGCTAATTCGTCTTGTACTAAAGTGATTGGTGCACTAGCAATCACTGCTTTGCTATTAACAACAACTTGCATAGACAAAATATGCGTAGGATTACTATAAACATCTAAACCTAAAGCTTCCTGGTTGTTGTATTGAGGGTAAATGTAATACAAAGGAGCATATTGAGTACGGGACTGAGCTGGTATGGTATTGCCATTTGCTAACAGCTCTATAATAGCAAAGTCCTTTTTCAGTGCTTTTCTGCTTTCTTGTTCAAAGCCGGCTCTATCGGCAAAGGGAACAATTGGAGCCCACTCTAACGCTCTTACGCTTGAGCCCTGCTCAAGAATACCTTCACTAAATAAGTTAAATTCTGTTAATGAAACCTTCTCTCTGGCTTTAAATAATGCGGCAAGACTATTAATGTTGTTCACAACGTCATCAACTTCAGCGAGTACTAAACGTTCTACCTCTGTTTTAGATTGGTTAAAAAGTGCTTGTCTATAGTCTTGCTGTTCATGCTGGGAGGTTTTAAGCAGTAATAAAATAGCTAAACCACCTAAAATAGAAGTAAAACTGACAAAGAGTCGTTTAGTCAATTTAAACCGTTCCGCATTTTTAATGAGTAACAATAATGGAATAAAAAATACCGCAGCTAACATACTCGTCGACCAAGTATTAACAAAGGTATAGAAGAAAGTGCCTGTCATTACTTGATTATCAAGCATAGCAATCACTAATACTGAGCTGGCAGACACTAAGCTTGCAATTGGGCCTATACGTAATATAAAGAAAAACAGCTGCTTTCTTGATGTTAGCCATTCTTTATAATGAATAAAACGATAAACAAGCTGTTTAGTCCAACACCCTTGTAAAATGATGGCTAGTACGGCAATAGTCATCACCGATAAATTGGCATCTAGATGAAAGTAATAGCCCAGACCAACTGCCAATAGAGGGCTCACCAGTAATACAGCGATAAGTGGTGTGATCCCCCAAATAAGCAGTAGACCACTAATAAGCGCCGCAGAAGGACCGACAAAGTTTACTAGAGATTGTGGATTGATTAGCCATATCGCGCCAAAACAAACGGCAAGATATAAAATGGCAGAAATAATAATACGCGGTAAGTGGAGTTGCATCATAAGTAATTATTTAAGATCGGCATGGTCAGTCCGTTAATCAATTGTAAATATTCATCTTAGCTTTCAACTATAGTATCTGAATAATTAACCTCTATACAAAATAATATAAAGAATTCCATAATATAATTTGCGCTACGTGCTCTGGTAAGCGAAAATACGCGCAATTTTTATTCTTTCAAGACTATAAGATCTGGAGCTACTATGTCATCGCGTCAAGAGTTAGCAAATGCTATCCGTGTATTAAGTATGGATGCCGTACAAAAAGCAAAATCAGGGCACCCTGGTGCACCTATGGGTATGGCCGATATCGCAGAGGTATTATGGCGTGATTTTTTAAAGCATAATCCAACTGACCCAAACTGGGCCGACCGTGATCGCTTTATTTTATCAAACGGCCATGGCTCAATGCTTATCTATTCACTATTGCATTTATCGGGTTATGATTTATCTATTGAAGATTTGAAAGAATTCCGTCAATTGCATTCAAAAACCCCAGGTCATCCTGAATACGGTTACACACCAGGTGTTGAAACAACGACGGGTCCATTAGGTGCTGGTATTGCCAATGCCGTGGGTATGGCTATTGCTGAAAAAACGTTAGCAGCACAGTTTAACCGTGAAGATCATGCGATTGTTGACCATTTCACTTATTGCTTCTTGGGCGATGGTTGTTTAATGGAAGGTATCTCTCATGAGTCTTGTTCACTAGCCGGAACTTTAGGTCTAGGTAAACTTATCGCTTTTTGGGATGACAATGGCATTTCAATCGATGGTAAAGTTGAAGGTTGGTTTACTGACAATACCCCTGCTCGTTTTGAATCTTACGGCTGGCATGTTATTTGTGTTGATGGTCATGACCCTCAAGCAATTACTCACGCTATCGAAGAAGCTAAATCAGTCACTGATAAGCCAAGTATGATTTGTTGTAAAACTATCATTGGTTTTGGCTCACCAAATAAGTCAGGTACTCATGACTGTCACGGCGCACCATTAGGTGATGACGAAATTGCCGCAACACGTGAATTTTTAAACTGGTCACATGCTCCATTTGATATTCCAAGTGACATATATGAGCAATGGGATAGAAAAGAAAAAGGTCAAGCGAGCCAAGTGAGCTGGAATGACAAATTTGCCGCTTATAAAGCAGCACACCCTGGTCTTGCAAGCGAATATGAACGTCGTGTGATTAAAGGTGAATTACCTGCTGAATTTGAAGAAAAAGCAAATGCTTTCATTCAACAGTGTCACGAAAGCAGTGAAAACATTGCTTCACGTAAAGCATCACAAAATGCGATTGAAGCTTTTGGTAGCGTTTTACCTGAAATGTTAGGTGGCTCTGCCGATTTAGCTGGCTCAAACCTAACGTTATGGTCTGGCTCTAAAGGTATTCAAGAAGATGCTGCTGGTAACTATATCTTTTACGGCGTACGTGAATTTGGTATGAGTAGCATAATGAATGGTATTTCATTGCACGGTGGTTTTGTTAACTACGGTGCGACTTTCATGATGTTTATGGAATATGCACGTAATGCGGTTCGTATGTCGGCATTAATGGGCATTCAAAATATCTTTGTTTATACCCATGACTCTATTGGTCAAGGTGAAGATGGTCCAACGCATCAGCCTATTGAGCAGTTAACTAACTTAAGAACTACACCAAACTTAACGACTTGGCGCCCATGTGATGCAACAGAGTCTGCTGTTGCATGGAAAGCTGCTGTTCAAAGCCAAAAAGCACCAACAGCGTTAATATTTTCACGTCAAGGTTTACCAGCAATGAGTCGTACTCAAACGCAAGTAAGCGATATTGAAAAAGGCGCTTATATTTTAGTTGATTGTTCTGGCACACCTGATGTTATCTTAATGGCTACAGGCTCTGAAGTTGCTTTGGCAGTTAATGCAGCAACAGCATTAACTGAACAAGGTAAACTAGTGCGTGTGGTTTCTATGCCTTCAACGAATGTTTTTGATAAGCAAAGCAGCGACTACAAAGAAGCTATATTACCGTTTAGCGTAACTAAACGTGTCGCTATTGAAGCAGCACATGTTGACTTCTGGGCTAAATATGTTGGTCTTAGTGGCGCAGTTGTTGGTATGACAACATTTGGTGAATCAGCTCCAGGTAATGTATTACTTGAGCACTTTGGTTTCACTGTAGACAATGTTGTAAATACTGTAAACAAGCTATAAGCAAATGAGTTAAGCGAACTACCACTGTTGAAAATAGCAGTGTTAGTTCGCATTATCCCATAAGTTATTACTAGCTTATCGATTAACACCATCCATAAATGCAGTAAAATCATGACAATTAGAATTGCCATTAATGGCTTTGGCCGTATCGGTCGCAGCGTAGTTAGAGCGCTATATGAAAGTGGCAAGACAGATTTATTCACCTTAGTTTCAATCAATGAACTAGCACCTGCTTCTGGCATAGCACATCTATTAAAGTATGATAGTACGCATGGTCGATTTCCTTTCAGTGTTAGTGAGAAAGAAAACCAATTAATTATCAATGGTGATGAAATAGCATTAACGCATATTGGTAACTTAAATAGCCTACCTTGGCAGCAACAAAATATTGATATTGTCCTTGATTGTACCGGTAAGTACGGCAATAAAGCTGATGGTTTAAGCCATATTAATCGAGGCGCTAAGAAAGTTTTATTCTCTCACCCGGGCAGCCAAGATATTGATGCAACCATCATTTACGGCATAAATCATCAAACATTAACGTCAAGTGATAGGGTAGTATCAAATGGCTCCTGTACAACAAATTGTATAGTGCCCGTGATTAAAGTCATCGATGAAGCATTCGGCGTTGAGAGTGGTAGTATCACCACCATACATTCATCAATGCATGATCAACAAGTCATTGATGCTTATCATAAAGATCTACGTCTCTCTCGTGCAGCAAGCCAATCAATCATTCCAGTGGATACTAAACTCGCTGCGGGTATTGAACGAATATTACCAAAATTTAAAGGCCGCTTTGAAGCGATTGCCGTTCGCGTACCTACCATCAATGTTACCGCAATGGATTTAAGCCTTACCGTTAATAATGATGTTTGCATTTGTGACATCAATCAAGCGATACAAGCCGCGACCAGTAACCATGATTTGTATGGCGTATTATCGTATACCGAAGAGCCACTGGTTTCGGTCGATTTTAATCATGACCCTCATTCTTGTATCGTCGATGGTAATCAAACACGAGTCAGCCATAAGCGTTTAATTAAAATGCTGGTTTGGTGTGACAATGAATGGGGCTTTGCCAATCGCATGTTAGATACTGCTATGGCAATGCATCAAGCAGAAAACTAAGAACAAGTTACTAAATTTTATAGACAATATTTCACATAATTCACCGACAGTGAAAACAGGAGACAACAATGTCGATTATCAAAATGGCTGATCTAACATTAGCCAACCAACGCGTATTAATTCGTGAAGATTTAAATGTACCTGTAACCGATGGTAAAATCACTTCAGATGCTCGTTTACGCGCTGCATTACCTACACTTAAACTTGCACTAGAAGCTGGCGCAAAAGTTATGGTTATGTCTCATTTAGGTCGTCCAACTGAAGGACAACCTGAAGAGAAATTTTCACTTAAACCTGTAACTGATTATTTAAGTGCAGCATTAAACTACCCTGTTCGCTTAGTCACTGATTACCTAGACGGTGTAGATGTTGCTGCTGGTGAATTAGTCGTATTTGAAAACATTCGCTTTAACCTGGGTGAAAAGAAAAATGATGACACGCTAGCTAAAAAGTTAGCTGCATTATGTGATGTTTTCGTTATGGATGCTTTTGGTACTGCTCATCGTGCCCAAGCCAGTACTCATGGCGTAGCCAAATTTGCCGCGACTGCTTGTGCTGGTCCATTGCTTTCTGGTGAATTAGAAGCATTAGGTAAGGCTTTAGATAATCCTGCAAGACCACTTGTGGCAATTGTTGGTGGCTCTAAAGTATCAACTAAATTAACTGTGCTTGATTCTTTAGCAGGCATTGTTGATCAACTTGTTGTTGGCGGTGGTATTGCTAACACCTTTATTGCAGCAGATGGTCATAACGTCGGAAAATCATTATATGAAGCTGATTTAGTTGAAGAGGCAACTCGTTTAACTAAACAAGCGAAAGCAAACAACGGTGATATCCCAGTACCTAGTGATGTTGTTGTTGCCACTGAGTTTTCAGCTTCTGCAACTGCAACCTTAAAACCGGTCAATGAAGTCACTGCTGATGAAATGATTTTTGACATTGGTCCTGAGACAGCAAAAGCGTTAACTGAAATTATCGCTAACGCTGGTACCATAGTTTGGAATGGCCCTGTTGGCGTATTTGAATTTGATCAGTTCGGTGAAGGTACTAAGGTGATTGCACAAGCTATTGCTGATAGTTCAGCCTTCTCAATTGCTGGTGGTGGTGATACTTTAGCCGCTGTTGATAAATATGAAATTGCCGATAAAATTTCTTACATCTCAACAGGTGGTGGAGCGTTCTTAGAATTCTTAGAAGGAAAGAAATTACCAGCAGTAGAAATATTAGAGCAACGCGCTAAATAATAACATTGCTAATGACTAATGGTCGCTAACAATTAGCGACTATTGGAACTAAATAAAAAACGAGTCTCTTTTCAAGGCACTCGTTTTTTAATAGCTAAAATATTTATATTAAAAGAAAAAGAAAGCAAAACGAAATACAAACCTGACAAGTAAGACCAAAACGAAACAAAAACGAAATAAAATCGAAATACAATCGAAACATCTTGCAATGCAATTGTAGTAAACTTACAATCACAATCTCGGAAAAACCACTAATATAGATTGTAAAACAAGTGTATATTGTAATATTCGCACAAAATTCAGCTTTTCCATCTATTAGTGTTTTAAAATCAACTTTAAGTAAATTATCCTGTCAGATAAAGGTGCTATTTGCTATAATTTTGTTATCTGAATAAAAACTTTCAACCTTAGCAACAAAAACTTATCTAGGAGTAAGTAAATGGCTTTAATTTCAATGCGCCAAATGCTCGATCATGCGGCAGAATTTGAATACGGTATTCCAGCATTTAATGTAAATAACTTAGAGCAAGTACGTGCAATCATGCTTGCCGCTAGTGATACTGATAGCCCTGTCATCATGCAAGCATCTGCAGGTGCCAGAAAATACGCCGGCGCGCCTTTTTTACGCCATTTAATTTTAGCTGCTATTGAAGAGTTTCCACATATTCCAGTAGTTATGCATCAAGACCACGGGACTTCTCCTACGATTTGTCAACGTTCAATCCAATTAGGTTTTTCATCAGTAATGATGGATGGCTCATTAATGGATGACGGTAAAACTCCAAGTAGTTATGAATACAATGTTGACGTAACACGTCGCACTGTTGAAATGGCACACGCTTGTGGTGTTTCTGTTGAAGGCGAGTTAGGTTGTTTAGGCTCACTTGAAACAGGCATGGCTGGTGAAGAAGACGGCGTTGGCGCTGAAGGTGTATTAACTAAAGAACAAATGTTAACAGACCCTGAAGAAGCTGCTGACTTTGTAAATAAAACCCAAGTAGATGCATTGGCTATTGCTTGTGGTACTTCTCATGGTGCTTACAAGTTTACACGTCCACCTACAGGCGATATTTTAGCGATTGATCGTATTAAAGCAATTCATCAACGTATTCCACATACTCACTTAGTAATGCATGGCTCTTCATCTGTACCACAAGATTGGTTGGCTGTTATTAATGAGTTTGGTGGAAAGATCCCTGAAACTTACGGTGTACCTGTTGAGCAAATTCAACACGGCATTAAAAATGGCGTACGTAAAATCAATATAGACACTGATTTACGTCTTGCGGCTACGGGTTCTATTCGTCGTTTCTTGGCAGAAAATCCAAGTGAATTTGATCCACGTAAATTTTTACAAGTATCGACTAATGCTATGTACGACATTTGTAAAGCGCGTTATGAAGCATTTAATACTGTAGGTAATGCCAGTAAAATCAAGCCGATAAACCTTGATAACATGTTTGATCGTTACCAAAGTGGTGAGCTTAAAGCACTCATCAAGTAACATCATCGATACAAAGTAGTTACAAAAACTATTAATTAAAAGGGCTTAGGCCCTTTTTTTATGCTCGAAAAAAATAAGGTAGTTAGGTATAATCGCTTAATATAATCACGTTTCATTTCTATTAAGTAATTTTTTCAAGATGTTTTCTCGTTTTATTCTAGTACCCATTTTTTCAATCTATTGTGCGTTACCTACGCTGTCTTATGCTCAAGAGCAAAAAGCAGGGACAAATTCGGCTAATGCTTCAGACATATTATTTAGTCTTGAAAAAGCTGATGAGTCCCAACAACCTGCATCTGGCACTTTATTTACCGCCTCAGCAGAGCTAGGTTTACTTTATTTGACAGGTAATACCCGCAGTGCCGATATTAAAACAGGCTTAGACTTACGTTTTGAAAGAGGCCTTTGGCGAAGTTTCTTTGTTTTTGATTTGTTAGTGAAAAAAACTGAAACTGAGAGTGAAGTGAGTAGCGATGTCATTCAAAAAAACCTTGAAACGACCGATCAAAAGTGGAGTATTACTTCGCAAACTAACTACACCCTTGATGCTATAAAACAAAACTATATCTATGGCAGTGTCTTTTATGAAGAAAATAGATTTTCTGGTTTTGATTCACAAGCATCAATCTCAACCGGTTGGGGTCGCCGTTGGTTTGAAAATAAAGAAGCTAGTTTTGATGCCGATATAGGTCCCGGCTTTAAGAGGGATATTACCCAAGTTACCCCTGAAGAAATAGAAACGGGCATGAAGAGTAAAACCCAAGATACCCTTATTTTACAAGCACAAGCCCTGTATATAAGAAAAATAAATGAGCATATAGAGTTTAAGCAACTTTTCGTGGTCAAACACGCTATTGAACAGGGGCAAAACAGTATTTATAAAGCTGAAACATCAATTACTAGTAAATTAATTGATTCACTGCAGCTTAAGCTTAGTTTTATTATCGATTACAACTCCAAAGTAGATGATGATAAAGAGAATTTAAACACAGAAACTTCTGCGGTACTTATTTATAGTTTTTAATGACCTAACGAGTTGTGCAGCTAATATTATTAGCTGCCTAACTCAAATGAATGCAACTTAAATTTCTGTAAATCGTTAGATAATAGCTCAACACTTTGCTCATCAATCATGAAAGTAAAAGTGCAAGTTCCTGACTCACTAAATTCATAACAAACACTAAGAAAGTCTCTTCCTTGCTTGGTGCTATACAAACCAAACTTGAAAGTAACACCATTCATCCATTGGGAGACGTATTCATTGATTGGTAAAGTTAATAGGTATTTATCAGGAGTTTCCTGTTTTTGCCATTGGCGGTACTTATCTATAGCATACTCAACATCATCAACTTCTGACTCATTTATCCACAGAGGATAAGTTACATTGAAACTATTTTTATCAGTACTAATTGGTGAGTTACTGCCCTGAGCGGAATATAATAAAGTACTGCCAGAAACCAAACCAGTTTGGGCCACTTTTAAGCGGGTTTGCTTTTTAAGATAATTATTCGTGTGAGCGCTGTACTCAGAAAAACTCACCTTTGTTTCCGTATGACTTTCTGTGTATGCCCCTATAGAGCCGCAACCCGATAGTGATAAAGTGGTAATAGTTATAGTAATATACGAATTCATTGTCGTTTCTTAAAATGATATTGGGTCTTGAAGCACTGTTAATGTAACAACTTTTTTTTCACATTAACTAGGTACTGATTTTGACTACCATTTTAGCGTCACAGAATAGTGTAACTGTTGAAAATCGTAACTTTGGCGTAAAGAACTGTAGTAAATAAAAAAAGTGGAATAATCAAAACATTATTATTGAGTTTTTTGCCACTGCTCGAATCCTTTTTTTATTTTATTAATTGTTTCAGGTTTAGTTCCAAGGCTCAGTGCCATGCAATGCTCAGCACTTTCACCTTTTGATATTTCTAAGCCTGAGATAAGATTCAAATCTGCTGCTCCAAGTAAACCTAAGCGATAGTTTAGTGATTCTTTAGACTGAATAACAACATCTATCCTCCCTTTAATTAATTTTTTCAGGTTTGTTTCTTCATTAGAAGATATATCTAGATTCACTCCCTCTTGAAATCCTTGTTGTAGAAAGTAACTGTGGCTGTTATCTCCACGCATGATACCTACCACACTTGTTTTTAATGCCTCTAGAGAATCTATATTGATCTCATTCGACGCAAGTTTATACACATGAATTGGGGTGGATTTATAGAGGGGACAAAACCAATGAAATTTTGACTCTCGCTGCTTTGTTCTATAAATGGAATAAATAAGTATATTAGGATTGGTTGTTGCTAAATGAAAACTTCTTGCCCATGGATAGACATCTATCGAATATTTAATATCGGTGTATGCCAGTATTTCCCTTATATTACTGGTAACTATTCCTGAGACTTCCTGGCCCTTTAAAATAAAAGGCGGCCAATCTTCTGTTACCACTTTTAGTTCTTCTTCGTTGGACCGTGCAGTAAAAGAAAGAAGTAAAAATATAATTAACAGAGAATTTTTCATTGCAACTCTACATCTAGGTTTAATGTGTTAAATCAATATAATAAATTGTATCATTTAAATTGTCATCCACATTAAAAGTATTAAACTTTCGTTCACAAAAAACTAATTTTTTCATTTTAGATAACTAACGAGAACTACCTCAATCTCTCTATTTAAAAGAACTATTACTTAATGAGTTCCTTTTTCAGTGTTTAGGACAATAAAACAAAGTTTACTTTGCTAATCAATCCAGCTTTGCCCTAAAATAACCGCAATTATATTTTCCTCCAAATAAAAAGGTATCTACATGGCTCAGCCACTACCAGATAAGTTCATCATGTCGATGAATCGAGTTTCTAAAGTAGTTCCACCCAAGCGCACTATTTTAAAAGATATTTCTCTTTCATTTTTCCCTGGCGCTAAAATCGGTGTATTAGGTTTAAATGGCTCAGGTAAATCTACCTTGCTTCGTATTATGGCGGGTGTTGATACTGAATTTGAAGGTGACGCGGTTGCTTTAGCGGGAACTAAAATAGGTTACTTACCACAAGAACCACAACTTGATGAAAATCAAACAGTACGGGAAGCTGTTGAAGAAGCCGTTTCTGAAGTTAAAAACGCCATGGCACGTTTAGACCAAGTCTATAACGAATATGCTGAAGAAAATGCTGACTTTGACGCCCTAGCAAAAGAACAAGGCGATCTCGAAGATATCATTAATGCACAAGATGGTCATAATATTGATAACGTTTTAGAACGTGCTGCTGATGCATTACGTTTACCAGAATGGGATCAAAAAATTGCCGTACTAAGTGGTGGTGAACGACGTCGTGTTGCACTTTGCCGCTTATTACTTGAAAAACCAGACATGTTATTACTCGATGAACCAACCAACCATTTGGATGCTGAATCTGTTGCATGGTTAGAGCGCTTCCTACATGACTACCCTGGTACTGTAGTAGCTATCACCCATGATAGATATTTCTTAGATAACGTTGCTGGTTGGATATTAGAGCTTGATAGAGGCCATGGTATTCCTTATGAAGGCAATTACTCATCGTGGTTAGAGCAAAAAGATGCACGTCTTGAACGAGAAGGTAAAACCGAAAGTGCATTGCAAAAAACCATTAAGCAAGAACTTGAATGGGTTCGTTCAAATCCAAAAGCGCGTCAATCAAAAAGCAAAGCCCGTTTGGCACGTTTTGAAGAGCTTAATAGCCAAGATCATCAAAAACGTAACGAGACTAACGAGCTTTACATTCCACCTGGACCTCGTTTAGGCGATAAGGTACTTGATGTTAATAACTTAACCAAATCATTTGGCGATAGAGTACTTATTGATGACTTAAGCTTTAGTGTTCCTAAAGGTGCTATTGTCGGTATTATTGGTCCAAACGGTGCAGGTAAATCCACACTCTTTAAAATGATGTCTGGTGCTGAAAAACCTGACTCTGGAAATGTAGTGCTGGGTGATACGGTTAAGCTTGCTAGTGTTGATCAGTTCCGTGATGACATGGATAACAGCAAAACCGTTTATCAAGAAATATCTCAAGGTCATGACATTTTACAAATTGGTAATTTTGAAATTCCGAGTCGTGCCTATGTTAGTCGCTTTAACTTTAAAGGTAATGATCAACAAAAAATCATTGGTGAGCTATCCGGTGGTGAACGTAACCGAGTTCATTTAGCCAAGCTTGTACAAACGGGTGGTAACGTATTACTGCTCGATGAGCCAACCAACGATTTAGATGTTGAAACCCTACGTGCGCTTGAAGAAGCATTATTAGAGTTCCCTGGTTGTGCCATGGTTATTTCACATGACCGTTGGTTCCTTGATCGCATTGCTACTCACATCTTAGATTACCGTGATGAAGGTCAAATCAACTTCTTTGAAGGTAATTTTACTGATTATGAGGCATGGTTGAAGAAAACTTTAGGCCCTGCAGCAACAGAACCACACAGAATTAAATACAAAAAAATAGGGTAAACACTAAATAAAAACAGCCGTTGTTAGTACGTTAGTAACTTTGCTGTGATTTGTTAATGAGTTTACCGATAAAAGCCAGTTAAAACTTGATTTTAGCTGGCTTTTTTGTGCCCAATAATTTTTACTTTTCAATAAAATGAGACTATGCTGAAGCCAATCGATGACAAAAGTCATTAGTCAGGTTGGACAATAGACATGGATGATAGACGACAATTTACTCGTATTTTATTTTCAATAAAAGCAGAGCTAAAAATTGAAAAAAATATATACCATGTGTCTATTCATGATATATCACTTAATGGTGCTTTAGTTACCGCTATTGAGAGTGAACAACCGTTAAAAGGTAAAGTCGGTACCTTACACTTTTTATTATCAGATAAAGAATCAGAAGTGAACATGAGCATTGCCATTGTTCACGAAGAAAAAAACGAAACAGGTTTGCAATGTAATGCTATTGATATTGACAGTGTTACTCATTTACGTCGTTTGGTTGAACTCAATCTAGGTAATAACGAACAACTTAATAAAGAACTGGGTCAGTTATCACGTACAAACTAAGATTAAGCTATTGATTATACTTGTTTTTTAGTTTAAATTGAAATTAGTAAAAATTTACAACATCTCTATCCAAACCTTTAAGGAGTCTTAATGAATCATCTAATCATCTCTTGTATTGGCCCAGATCAAACAGGCCTAGTAGACACTTTATCTAAAGTTATTTCCAAGCATCAAGGCAACTGGCAAGTTAGTAGTTTGCATCATTTATCAGGCTTTTTCGCCGGCGTGATTGAAGTTGCCGTAGCAAGTGAAAAAAGTGAAAGCTTAATCAGTGCATTAAAAGCTATTAAAGGATTAAGTTGCCAAATTGAAGTGGCAGAGCCTAACATGCCCGACGTTATTAGTAATTTAGTACTGGAAATTACTGCTAATGATAGAGCGGGAATTGTACAAGAAGTATCCTCTGTTATTCATCATCAAAATGGTAACTTAATCAAGCTAGTAAGCTCACACGATAGCGCGGCCCATAGTGGCCAAGATATTTTTAAAGCGAAAGTACAAATTGCTATTGATGATAAATCGGTTGATCACCTTATCAGTGCATTAGAGCAAATCGCAGATGACTTAATGGTAGATATTTCCCGCTAGTCTATCTAGTTAATAGTGCTTAGTAAGACTGCTTTACTATTAAGCAACACGTTAATTTAACTGTATGCTAATCAAAAACGAGTGCCATGAGCACTCGTTTTTTATATCAATTTCACTCACCAATAGTTAATAAATACGGGGTTATGATTATCACCCTTGAAGACGCTATCCTAGGATAAGGTTTCCAAAAACTTTGCAGCTTTATTAATATCTCGGCTACGTTTCATATCAGGCAAACTTTTCAAAAAAGTTTCACCATAAGGTTTATTCACTAACCTATCATCACAAATCACTAGCACACCACGATCACTAACATCACGAATAAGTCGCCCTACCCCTTGCTTTAACGCGATAACCGCTTGAGGTAATTGAATTTGACTAAAGGGCTCTCCGCCTTGACGTCTTACATCTTCACACCGAGCTTGCAACAGAGGGTCGTCCGGTGAAGCAAAAGGTAACTTATCAATAATCACGCAAGTGAGCTTATCACCACGAACATCAATACCTTCCCAAAAACTTGCCGTAGCTAGCAGTACCGCATCATCTTGTTCGACGAACTGCTCAAGCAGTTTTCGCTTAGCCATTTTACCTTGCACTAATAAGGGGTTATCAATACTCTCAGCTAGAACTTCAGCAACCTGGTGCATTACACGATAACTAGTAAAAAGCATAAAGCAGGCACCTTTACTGGCTTTAATCAACGGCTCTGCCAACTCAGCTAACTTTAAGGCGCGATTTTTATCATTGGCCTGCGGTAAATAACGCGGTACAACAAGCTGCGATTGCGCTTGGTAATCAAACGGGCTATCAAGTAATAACTGTTTAGCATCTTGTAAACCTAAGTGTTTAGCAAAATGATTAAAGCTATTATCTACAGCTAATGTTGCTGAGGTAAAAATCCAACCGGCACCCGACTCTTTCACAAAGGTATTAAACTTTTCACTAACGTTTAAAGGGGTTTGATGCAATACCACGCTCCGCGGAGTGGTTTCATACCAAAAGCTCATGCCGTATGCCTCAACATTTGCCATCACGTCGTATTGAGCAAGTAAATTAACAGCACGGTCAAAGCAATTATCTATCGCTTCATTTCTTGAAACACACAGTTTTATCACTTGATATAGAAAATCTAAATCAATTTTTAGGTTAGCGAATTTTTGCTGAAATTGAACTTGTTTATACTTTTCCCGCCAATTGCCACGTTCCGGATCATAATTAAATAACAGGCGAAACTCTTGGCAAGTCTTTTGTAGTTTTTCGGCTGCTAAACCTAACTGTTTAACATCAGTTAAACTACTACGGTGTACTTGTAATACGTCGGTACATAAATCAACGAGTTGCTTGCTAGAAAATGCCTCGCCAAAATATTCACTCGCGATATCCCCAATTTGATGCGCTTCATCAAAAATCATCACTTGAGCCTTAGGTATAAGCTCACCAAAACCAGTATCTTTTAAGGCCATATCAGCAAAAAACAAATGATGATTCACCACAATAATATCAGCATCACTTGCTTTTTGACGGGCTCGAACTAAGTGGCATGCTTCATAGTCTGGGCAATCTCTTGCCAAACAATTATCCAAGGTACTCGTTACAAAAGGAAAAATACTGGAGTCTTCACTGACATTCACTAATTCGCCAATATCGCCACTTTGCGTGCCATTTGCCCAGGTTTTCACTTTAACTAGATCTTGCAACATTTGAGCATCAAGTTGACCTCTACTATCTTGATACTGCGCTAACCGATAGTTACATAAATAGTTTGCGCGACCTTTTAATAAAGCGACTTGCGCATTACTCGCTAGCGCCTTTTTAATTAGGGGAATATCTTTATGAAAGAGTTGCTCTTGCAAGTTCTTAGTACCCGTAGAGACTACTATTTTTTTAGGATTTTTCGGGTTTAACGATAAAAAGGCAGGGATCAAATAAGCAAAGGTTTTTCCGGTACCGGTTCCTGCTTCAACAATAAGCGATGATTGTTTGTCTATTGCATGGGCAACATCAAGTGCCATATCGGTTTGCGCTTGACGTGGCGAGAAGCCTTTGATGGCTTTAGCCAAAGCGCCTTCTGGAGAAAATGCTTGGCTAACTTGGCTAACGTTGTTTTCGGTCATGTAAAATGTGAGGACACAAATGAGTATTTATGCAGAGAGTATACTTAACTACAGCTTAAGCATAAAGATCTAAGTGCTTAGTATCGTCGTTATTACCATTGTCAGATTTTTCAACGTTAATCTCTTTTTCGTCTTGCTCTGAAGCAACATCATTCTTGATGCTATCAGTTTGATTTTTATGTTCTTCCTTTTGCTTAGCATGCTGCTCTTGCTCACCCCCTTGTCGGCTGGAGTGGTATTGATCTTCTTCCGTGGTAAAATAACACTCATGGTTTTCAATATGATCAGGGTCTTGGCTAAGCTTACTGTTAGCTGCCTCTTTGAGTAATGCCTTAACCTTCAAGTTTGCTGGCTTAATCGGTACAGGGACTACACGCGTTAATTGAGTAGTAAAAATATCCATTCTTAGTTCCTCCGCAATTTAAAAGTTGCACATAAATCATTATATCCAAACTACTTGAAGATGCGTGTTTCAGGTAGCTTGGGTATATATTGCAATACCATGTTATCGACTATTCGCTTAAAATCTTTAGGCTATATATTTTAACTGGCCTACACAATCAATTTAGAGTAATAACTTTAAGTATGATTCATATAACAAATCATAATAAAAAACCCTTATTTATTACTTGCAGGCATCTTAATTACACAGTAGTGTAAACAGCATCAAAACAAATTATTTTTCTACCTGCTAACTTAATTTTAGATTACCATCAAGTTAACAGCAAATGACCTACTATTAGAGACTTTTTAACCATGATTATTAACCTGAATCGCCGACATCATCACCATCACTACAACTAGCCCATTCAGGTTTACTTAATAAGTAAATTACTGAAGGGCAACTGGCCTTTCAGTGGTTTAAAAAAGCATAATACATCCTCTTAATAGAAGTAATTGTAATTGCTAAACCCCCGAAAGAGTCACGACTCTCTCGGGGGTTTTCGCATTTTGGCGAATAATAAATTGTATATACATGACGAATTTTAAGATTAAAAACGATAGGAATTAACATTATGAGCACATCAGAGCCACGTTTACGCATTGCCATGCAAAAATCAGGACGCCTAAGTGAAGACACCCAAAAACTACTTAAGCTTTGTGGATTAAAGCTAAATTTGAGTGATAGAAGATTATTAGCTCATGTAAGCAATATGCCTATTGATATTATGCGTGTCCGCAGTAGCGATATTCCAGGTTTAGTTATGGACGGAGTTTGTGATTTAGGCATCGTTGGTGATAACACACTCGAAGAAGAAGAATTAGATCGTCAATTGAAAGGTAATAAGTCTGAGTACATTCGCACTACCTCTTTAGATTTTGGCGGATGTCGCTTTTCAATTGCAATGCCTGAAGAATTTGAATACACAGGTTTAGCGTGTTTAGACGGCCTACGTTTTGCCACAACTTACCCACAATTATTAAATCGTTTTGCTATAGCTAACGGCATTAATGTAGAGTTTTGTTTGTTAAAAGGCTCAGTTGAAGTAGCACCTCGCGTTGGCTTAGCTGACGGTATTTGTGATTTAGTTTCTACTGGCGCAACACTTGAAGCTAATGGCTTAAAAGAAGTGGCTGAAGTTTTCCGTTCAAAAGCATCACTGATTCAACGAGCTGACCCATTGTGTGAAGAAAAACAAGCCATTTTAGATACATTATTGCCACGTGTTCATGGCGTAATGAAAGCGAAAGAAAGCAAATACATTATGCTACACGCGCCAAAAGATAAGATAGCTGAAGTCAGCAAATTAATGCCTGGCACAGAAACACCAACTATTTTACCACTTGCTGAGCGTGACAATATGGTCGCTGTACACGTAGTCGCAACAGAGACATTCTTTTGGGAAACCATGGAACAATTAAAAGCTTTAGGTTGTCACTCTATCCTAGTGATGCCAATTGAGAAGATGATGGGCTAAATAAGCAGTATACTTGAAACTTCAGCGGCATTGTCTGCGTTGTTCGTTGCCATCACTTAGCAATACCGAGTAAAGAAGCTAAGCTCAGGCAACTCACAACTTGACAGCTTTGCTGAAGTCACATTTATTTAGCTTAGTTTCTCAGACAATTACATTGAATATTGAAAATATTAATACCGAGATATAATTATGATAAATCAACTTATCAATTGGCAAGAGCTTTCACCGCAACAAAAAAATAGTGCCCTTGCTCGACCGGCTATTGCCGACAGCGCTTTATTATCAACGCAAGTTGCTAACATCTTATCGCAAGTTAAAAATCAAGGTGATAAAGCTATTCTTGCGTTAACTGAGCAGTTTGACGGTATCGCACTTAGCACATTATCCGTAAGCTCAGCGCAAGTTGCCCAAGCCAAATTAGCATTAACAGATAAACGCTTAAAAGCTATTCACACCGCTTACAAGCAGATAAAGTCATTTCATAGCGCGCAAACAGCTTCTGACATTACCGTTGAAACAACGCCTGGCGTTAAATGCACGTTAAAAACGGAAGCTATTGAAAGTGTTGGTTTATACATTCCTGCTGGCTCTGCTCCATTGCCTTCTACGGTTTTAATGTTAGGCGTACCTGCACAACTTACTGGCTGTCAACGTACCGTGCTTGTTTGTCCTCCGGATAAAAATGGCCAATTAGCTGATGAAATATTAGTAGCTGCCGATCTTTGTGGTATTACAGAAATATATACCGTTGGTGGTGCACAAGCCATTGCGGCACTCGCTTACGGCACAGAAACAATTCCAGCGGTAAATAAAGTATTTGGACCTGGAAATCGTTATGTTACTGAAGCTAAAACTCAGTTATCACAGCAAGTCGCAGGTTTCGCCATTGATATGCCAGCAGGCCCTTCTGAAGTATTAGTTATCGCTGATGGGCAAGCAAATCCAGCCTTTATCGCGGCTGACTTATTATCCCAAGCAGAGCACGGTGTAGATAGCCAAGTAATACTACTCAGTGATAGTGAGTCTTTAATCTCAAAAGTATCAACTGAAATAGCGCAGCAACTTACCTTATTATCTCGCTGTAAAATTGCAGAACAAGCGTTAAAGCAATCTCGCTTAATTCTGACTAAAGATTTAGCGCAGGCTGTTGAAGTATCAAATGAATACGGACCTGAACACTTAATAATTCAAACAGAAGATGCTCCAACATTACTCAGTAAATTACGAAATGCAGGTTCGATATTCGTCGGTGCTTATACGCCAGAATCTGCGGGTGATTACGCCAGTGGTACTAACCATGTTTTACCAACCTATGGTTACTCAAAAGTTATTTCAAGCTTATCGTTAGCGGACTTCTCTCGTCGCTTTACTGTACAAGAAATAACAAAAGCGGGTTTACAAAGTTTAGCTGAATGCATTATTGAGTTAACGAATGCTGAAGGGTTAGATGCACACCAGCGCGCGGTAACAATTCGTCTAGAAGAAGGTAGTTAGTTATGACCTCGCCAGTAAATGACGCATCAGAAAGTATTACCTTAACAACTGACAGCTTGATAGATAAGTTAGCAAGAGAAGAGTTAGTCGATATGGTTCCTTATCAATCTGCTAGACGTCTTTTTGCCAGCGGTGATAATGAGCAAGCCAATAGCAGAACTTGGTTGAATGCTAATGAAGCGCCCGGTCAAGGTCAGTATCAATTAAACAGCGAGAATATTAATCGTTACCCTGATTTTCAACCGCAAGCACTATTAAAAGCTTATAGTAATTATTGTAACTTGCCTGTTGATAATATACTGGCAACTCGCGGCGCAGATGAAGGTATTGAATTAATTATTCGTAGTTTTTGCCGTGCTTATCAAGATAGCGTCCTTATCTGCCCACCAACTTATGGTATGTATGCTATCAGCGCAGAAAATCACGGTGCTGGTATTATTAGCGTACCATTAGTGAATACGCCAGAAGCAAAATGCCAGCTAGACCTTGAAGGATTGAAGCAACAAGTAGGAAAAGCAAAAGTTGTCTTTTTATGCTCGCCAGGAAACCCTACAGGTAACACCTTATCATCAGCACAAATTAAAGCCGCTATTGAGATCTTTAAAGACAGCGCTATGGTTGTTGTAGATGAAGCCTATTATGAATATACCAATAAAGAATTGGGTGCTGAGCAAGTAAATATTAAATTAATTAGCCAATATGATAACGTGATTATACTAAGAACCTTATCAAAAGCTTTTGCCTTAGCAGGATTACGCTGTGGTTTTACCTTATCGAGTAAAGCAGTCATCACACTACTTAGTAAGGTTATTGCGCCTTACCCTATCGCAGCACCTGTTGCTGAAATTGCCAGCAAAGTATTAACGAATGATTTAGACGTTATGCAAGCCAGAGTAATTTCTGCCAATAGTTTACGTGAACAGTTGAGTGAATGGCTGAAGCAACAAAAGTGGTGTAGCGATGTTTTTGATAGCAATGCTAACTTTGTACTGTTTCGTTGTAATAATATCGATGAAAAAAACAAAGTATTTAACCTCTTAGTAGAACATAACATCTTAATTCGTGATCAGTCTAAGCAACAACAGCTTGAGAATTGCCTACGAATAAGTATTGGCAGTGAAGACGAAATCGCGCAGCTAAAACAGCTATTAGAAACACTATAAGTAACGTAATGCTACATTATAGGTGTGGCGTAACAAACATAATGAAGAGCATTTTATGAGTAATACACAAGAGAAAATATTATTTATCGACCGTGACGGTACTTTAGTGGAAGAGCCAGCTATCGATAAGCAGCTTGATACTTTGGAAAAACTTGTATTCGAACCTAATGTCATTGCAGAGTTATTAAAGTTGCAAGCGAAAGGTTTCAAACTAGTGATGGTTTCAAATCAAGATGGGCTAGGAACAAACAGCTTTCCACAAGCAGACTTTGATTTACCTCACAACAAGATGATGGACTTCTTTAGCTCTCAAGGTGTACATTTTCAAGATGTATTACTTTGCCCTCACTTTGATGAAGACAATTGTAATTGCCGTAAACCTAAACTTGGTTTAGTGAGTGAGTACCTGCAACAAGGTCGTGTAGATTTCGCTAACTCTTTTGTTATTGGCGATAGAGAAACAGATATGGGACTTGCCGCTAACATGGGCATCGTTGGCATCAAATATGACCCCGAGACATTAAATTGGGCGCAAGTGAGTGAGCAGATAATTACTCAGTTAGAGCAACCAAGGATAGCCACTGTTACGCGTACAACCAAAGAAACAGATATTACGGTTACCGTTAACTTAGATAAAGCAGGTGAAAGCAGTATAGATACTGGTTTAGGTTTTTTTGACCACATGTTAGATCAAATATCTACTCACGGCGGCTTTAGCTTACAGTGTCACGTTAGTGGGGATTATCATATTGATGAACACCACAGTGTTGAAGATACTGCACTAGCTTTAGGGCAAGCTCTTAAACAAGCATTAGGCAATAAACGCGGTATTAATCGTTTTGGTTTTACAATACCTATGGATGAATGTCGTGCTGAATGTGCTATCGACCTTTCTGGTCGTCCATGGTTAGAATTTGATGCTGATTTCACCAGTGCCAATGTCGGTACCATGTCTACACAAATGGTGCCTCATTTTTTCCGCTCCCTTGCTGATTCAATGTTAATAACATTACACTTATCAACGAGTAAAGGTAATTGTCATCACCAAGTTGAGAGCTTATTTAAAGTTTTTGGTCGCGCATTAGGTCAAGCCATCAAGGTTGATGGGGATGCAATGCCAAGTTCAAAGGGTACCTTATAATGACAAAGGTAATGACTTCAGCAAAAAATGTCATTGTAGATACCGGCTGTGCTAATTTATCATCTGTTAAGTTTGCCGTTGAGAGACTTGGCTTTGAGGTTACTATCACTGATGATATAACGATAATCCAACAAGCTGAAAAAGTTATATTCCCAGGTGTTGGTAGCGCTAAGCATGCCATGAAAAACATTAAAGCTAAAAATTTAGAGGCTGCTTTGCAAGGGTTAACTCAGCCTGTACTTGGCTTTTGTTTAGGCATGCAGTTAATGACTGAGTCTTCAACCGAAGGTAATAATGATGACAATACTAGTCACATAGTCCCTTGCTTAAATTTGATCCCAACAAACGTTGAACCATTAAAAGCACAAGGAAATAGATTGCCACATATGGGCTGGAATACGCTCACTCAAGTAAGCAATCATCCTATTTTTAAGGGAATATCTGAAGGCGATTACTTTTATTTTGTGCATAGCTTCGCAGCGCCAATCAGTGAATACACCATCGCCAGTTGTGAGTACGGCAGTACTTTTTCTGCTGCTATTGCGAAAGATAACTTTATCGGTTGTCAATTTCACCCTGAACGCTCTAGTGCATTAGGCAGTAAAATAATTCAAAACTTTCTCGAGTTAGACTCTACAGAACTTAATCAGGAGCTTGTAAACTTATGATGATCCCAGCAATTGACCTTATCGGTGGTGAAGTTGTTCGTTTATACCAAGGCGATTACGCTCAAAAAACGAATTACCAATATACGGTACAAGACCGTCAACAAGCCTATGCTGAATCAGGTGCTACTGTTATGCATTTTGTTGATTTAGATGGTGCTAAAGACAGCACTAAACGTCAACTAAAAACCTTAAAAACAGTCGTTAACCACCCTTCTATGATTATTCAAGTAGGTGGTGGTGTACGTTGTGAAGATGACGTAAAACAATTATTAGCGCTTGGTGCAGATCGCGTTGTTATTGGCAGTTTAGCTATCAAGCAACCTGAACTCGTAACACAATGGGTAAAAACCTACGGCTGTGAAAAAATTGTATTAGCGCTAGACATTAAAATTGACGCACAGGGCAATAAAACATTACCGACACATGGCTGGATTGAAGATAGCGGTGTGAACCTAGAAGATTTACTTGCGCAATACCAAGATGCTGGTATCAAGCACGTACTATGTACTGACATTAGTAAAGACGGTACGTTAACAGGCACCAATGTTGATTTATACTCTGAGGTTTGTGCTAAATATCCTGATATTGATTGGCAAGCTTCAGGCGGTATTGGTAGCTTAGCTGATATTAAGGCTTTGATACCAACTGGCGTAAGTGGCGTTATTTTAGGTCGTTCATTGTTAGAAGGAAAATTCACGCTTGAAGAAGCAATTGCTTGTTGGCCAAAGACCTCAGCAAACAACGCTGAAAGTAATACCTCAAGTAATACAGGTGATAAATAATGTTAGCCAAACGAATAATTCCTTGTCTTGATGTTCGTGATGGCAAGGTAGTGAAAGGTGTACAATTTCGTAATCATGAAATCATTGGCGATATCGTGCCTTTAGCAAAACAATATGCTGAAGCGGGTGCTGACGAATTAGTTTTTTATGATATTACCGCAAGTAGCGACGGCCGTGTAGTTGATAAAAGCTGGGTAAGCCGTATCGCAGAAGTAATTGATATTCCTTTCTGTGTTGCTGGTGGTATAAAAAGCGAAAACGACGCCAAAGAAATATTAATGATGGGTGCTGATAAAATCAGTATCAACTCCCCTGCATTGCGAGATCCTGACTTAATCACACGTTTAGCGGATGTGTTTGGTCAGCAATGCATTATCGTCGGCGTTGATAGCTTTTATAACAAAGAGACTGATGAATATCAGGTCTATCAATTTACTGGTGATGAAAAGCGCACTCAACAAACAGGTTGGAACACATTCGACTGGATTGAAAAAGTGGTTAGCTTAGGTGCTGGCGAAATTGTACTAAATTGCATGAACCAAGATGGTGTTCGTCAAGGTTACGATATTGAGCAGTTAAAACAAGCAAGAGCAAAATGTAGTGTGCCTTTAATCGCTTCTGGTGGTGCTGGAACTATTGAACATTTTAGTGATGTTTATCAACAAGCCGATGTTGATGGTGCACTCGCTGCATCTGTTTTCCATAAAGGTATCATTCCGATTAAAGATTTAAAAATCTACTTAAAAGAACAAAATATTGAGGTAAGACCATGTTAGTAACTAAAGATAATATAAATGATTTGGCATGGCAGAAAATGGATAATCTTATTCCTGCAATTATTCAGCATGCCGCTACAGGTGCAATTTTAATGCAAGGTTATATGAACCAAGCCTCTTTACAAGCAACCCTAACAACGGGAAAGGCAACGTTCTTTAGCCGCTCAAAACAAGCACTATGGGTTAAAGGTGAAACTTCTGGCAACTTCCTAGAAGTGAAACAAGTGTTAACTGATTGCGACAACGATAGTTTACTTATTGCTTGTGAACCCATTGGTCCAAGTTGTCACCTAGGAACCGAATCTTGTTTCCCTGAGCAAAAGCTTACTCAACAAAACTTTCTTAGCCAACTTGAGCAAGTCATTCAACAACGCAAAGATGATGATCCTAAAGAGAGTTACACTGCTCATTTATTCTCTCGCGGTACTACTAAAATGGCTCAAAAAGTAGGTGAAGAAGGTGTTGAAGTAGCACTTGCTGCTGTCGCTGAAACCAAAGAAGACTTACTGGGGGAATGTGCAGATTTGTTCTATCACACCCTGGTATTACTCGCTGATCAAAAAATAGAACTCAGTGAGGTTATGGAAGTGTTGCAAACACGTCATAACAAGTAGTCCCCAACTCTGTTAATGAACGTTTAAGCTACTTTGCTAATTACTAGCATCCTTGTTATCTTTATAAAACAGGGATGCTTTTATTCTAACACCAGTGAAGTAGGTTTTAATTAGATGGCGTTCGCTTATGGAAAACTCATTTTATCGCTCATATCCAGCGTTCCCCCTTAAAGCACTACTCCTCTTTGCACTATTTTTCATCACACAATTTGTGCATGCTAAAACAGATAGTGTTCTTGTCTATATTCGAGACGATGTCTACATTGACTATCTAAAGTTTGTAGATGATAGAGATATTAGCTTAATAGATAACTTCTCCGGCAAAAACATCCGTCGTGATGTCGTCGACATGATTATTGCTCAGCGAGCCCTCAAGCTTGGTGGCTTTAAGCATAGTTTCACTTATGCACCTGGTAAGGTTAACTTTCGTAACACTAAGATGTTACAAAATGGCCAATTACTGATTAGTTTTGATTCCTACTGGCAACAAGATGCACTCCCTCTCTCCGACAAGCTTTATATTTCTGACGAAGTTATCAGAAATGGTGAGTACGTTGCTGGCATATACACTAGCCCTCATAATAAAAAAACACTCTCGGTAAAAAAACTGACTGATCTTAACGATCTTACCGCTGTGTCAACGCCTAAATGGAGCACTGACTGGCATACTCTTGAGCAGTTGCCCCTTAAAAAACTCACCAGGGATGATTCCTGGTTATCTATGGTACGTATGGTGAATATAGAATGGATCGATTTCATACTAATGCCATTTAACTCGACCCCAGACCAAAGCTTTATTATGGATAAAGTACATTTAGTGCCAGTTAAAAATATTGGTGTTGTACTTAAAGATTCTCGTCATTTTGTTATTAGTAAAATACACCCTAAAGGGCAGGAAGCTTTTATTGCTATAAATAAAGGCCTTAAAATACTCCGCTCACGTGGTGCTATTGTTAAAGCGTATCAACAAGCAGGCTTTTTTGTTGATACCAAGAAAGTCATCATTATTAACCCCTGAGTATTTATCGAATTCATTCTCGACATGTAGTACCATGCTGGCAAATAAAGTTATTTAATGAACCTAAGCATTGTTTACAAGAATAATGAGTGGTATTCATATTACAGCATAATAAGTAACAGCTAAGGACTAGCGATGTTAAAGCGGATGGCAATAAAAAAGTATGGCAATCAACTATTACCTAAGCTGCAAAAACGTTATGGCGAACAAACTTTTTATAATGCCAGTCAAGTCAGAGCGACTATTTATCAATGTAACTTCAATCCGAACTACTTGCCACTTGGTTACCTACTCTTTCTTGATTCGTGTGCATTAAATAAAGTTACTGCTACTGAATTTCCTGAGTTATGTATGAGAAAGTACAAACAAGAAATCAAGGACTACCTTAGTGACCGTAGGTATTATGGTTACCTGAAACTTCTAAACATTTAAACTTTTAATAATTATGACAATAAAAACTACTTGGCAAACTAAAAAATTCACAGAGCTCTCTCTTGACCAATTATATGATGTGCTAAAACTACGTATTGATATTTTTGTTGTTGAGCAAACCTGTTTTTATCCCGACTTAGATAGTGATAAAGACTTACTAGATAGACATTCTCAAACACTACATCTATTGGGTTATCAAGAAGATCAGCTTGTGGCATATCTACGTATTTTACCAAGAGGACAAAGTTACCCTGATCATGTCAGTATTGGCCGAGTCGTAACGGCAACTCAAGCAAGGGGGGGTGGTTTAGGTCATCAGTTGATGACAGAAGCTATAACGCGGTGTCAGCAACATTTTCCCAATGAAAATATTAAGATTTCAGCACAACAACATTTAAAAGCCTATTACCAGCAACACGGATTCACTCAGGTATCAGAAATGTACCTAGAAGACGACATACCGCATATTGCTATGATTCGACTGTCTAGCTAATAACTAGCGATCATAGAAACAAAAAAACTCGCTTACGCGAGTTTTTTTATTAACTAAATGACTATAACTTAAGCCAGTTGAGCTGATAATAATTGGTTAACTTTTTCAACGGCTTGTGTGCCATCAATAGTTAAATAACTACAGCTACCTGATTTAGCTTCTGCTTGATAGAAATCTACCAATGGCTTAGTTTGCTCGTGGTAAATAGCTAAACGCTTACGCACTGTCGCTTCTTCATCATCTGGACGAATGGATAAATCGTCACCACTTACATCATCTTTGCCTTCAACCTTTGGTGGGTTATAAACAAGGTGATAAACACGACCTGAGCCAGAATGTACACGACGGCCAGCCATACGTTCAACAATGACTTCATCTGGTACATCAAATTCAAGAACATGGTCAACAACAATACCACTTTCTTTCATTGCATCTGCTTGTGGTATTGTGCGAGGAAAGCCATCAAGTAAAAAACCAGCTTTACAATCTTCTTGAGCTACTCGCTCTTTAACTAATCCGATGATTAAATCGTCAGAAACTAATTGACCAGCATCCATTACGGCTTTGGCTTTGTTACCTAGCTCCGATCCTGCTTTAATAGCAGCACGTAGCATATCGCCTGTTGAGATCTGTGGAATACCAAATTTAGCCATTAAGAACTGTGCTTGTGTGCCTTTACCAGCGCCTGGAGCACCCAATAAAACAATGCGCATATTATGTAACCTTAAATTGATGGTTGAAGTGTGGAAGTAAATATTACCTTTGCTCGATAGCATAAATATTCATTTGATCGAACAAAGGTAATATTTCTTGTCTTTACAATAAAGTCGCTGACACTATACAAGTTAGGCTATGTGCAAACAAGTGGTGAAAGGGTCGATTGATCAAAAAAGGAGGTGTTTCATGCATGAAACCCTCCTTTTTAAGACTAAAGTACTAGCTAAATATTACGTTTAGATTGCATATTTTACTTAGTAAGACTTAGCATTAACTTATTCAAGCGTGAAACAAAGCTCGCTGGATCTTTTAAGCTACCACGTTCAGCCAACATCGCTTGTTCAAACAATACTTCAACCCATTGGTTGAACATATCATCATCTTGCTCATCAGCTACATGCTTAACCAGTGCATGCTCACCATTGATCTCAAAGATAGGTAATGTATCAGGTACCTCTTGACCAACCGATGCCATTAGCTTAGCCATTTGGCTACTCATATCATCATCATCAGCTACTATACATGCAGGAGAATCTGTTAAGCGATGAGAAAGTTTAACTTCTTTAACTTTGCCGTCTAAACTCGTTTTAATGCGTTTAACAACAGAATCATACTCTTTCTCAAGTTTCTCTTGAGCTTCTTTTGTTTCTGCATCATCCATATCGCCAAGATCAAGTCCACCGCGAGTAACCGATTGCAGTTGTTTACCATCAAACTCTGTTAAATGGCTTACTAACCACTCATCAATTCGATCTGACATTAATAATACTTCAATGCCCTTCTTACGGAAAACTTCTAAATGAGGGCTATTTTTTGCCGCTTCAAAGCTATCAGCAACAACAAAATAAATTTTGTCCTGACCTTCTTTCATACGTTCTATATATGAAGCTAACGATACATTTTGTGTAGTAGAATCTTCATGAGTAGAGGCAAAACGTAATAACCCAGCAACTTGTTCTTTATTTGCATGATCCTCAGCAGGACCTTCTTTTAATACTTGACCAAATTCATCCCAAAATCCTTGGTACTTATCAGCATCTTTATTACCAAGTTTTTCTAACATTTTCAGCACACGTTTGGTACAGCCTTTACGAATAGCTTGGGTAACCTTGTTATCTTGCAAAATCTCACGAGAAACGTTCAAAGGTAAATCGTTAGAATCCAAAAGACCTTTTACAAAGCGTAAGTAAGTCGGCATGAATTGTTCAGCATCATCCATAATAAATACACGCTGTACAAACAACTTCAAGCCATGTTGTTTTTCGCGGTTGTACATATCAAATGGTGCTTTAGTCGGTACATATAAAAGAGAAGTATATTCTGTTTTACCTTCTACTCGATTATGTTCCCACAATAAAGGATCACCAAAGTCATGAGAAACGTGCTTGTAGAATTCTTTATACTCTTCATCTGTAATATCAGCTTTTTCACGTGTCCATAAAGCAGTAGCCTTATTAACAGGTTCCCAAAGTGCAGGAATAGCATCAACTGCATCAGCAGCTGGTCTTGTTACATTATCTTTTTCATCTGTCACTTCAGCTACAGCTTCAACAGCAGGAACTTCTGCAGTTAACATTTCAACTGACACAGAAATATGATCTGAGTACTTAGTAACAATAGACTTTAAACGCCAGTCATCAGCGTATTCTGATTCATCTTCTTTTAAATGAAGAATGATATCAGTACCGCGATTAGTCTTCTCTATCTTAGCCGTAGTGAATTCACCTTCACCAGCACTAATCCACTCGACACCATCCGTTGCGCTATCACCAGCTTTGCGGGTACGAACAGTTACTTTATCAGCAACAATAAATGCAGAGTAAAAACCAACACCAAATTGACCGATAAGTTGTGAGTCTGATGCTTGATCACCTGACAATTGCGAGAAGAACTCAGCAGTACCCGATTTTGCGATAGTACCTAAATGCTCAATAACTTCGTCAACGTTCATGCCGATGCCATTGTCAGAAATTGTTAATGTATTATTTTCTTTATCACAGCTAACACGAACACGAAGGTCACCATCGTTTTCGTACAATGTATTATCTGATAATGCTTTAAAGCGCAGCTTGTCTGCAGCATCAGCGGCATTAGATACTAACTCACGCAAAAATATTTCTTTATTTGAATATAGTGAGTGGATCATTAATTGTAGTATTTTGGCATTGTCCGATGCAAACGCATGATTTTGTACTTGATTAGTTTCTGACATCTAAAATATCTCCGGTGAAAAATTATTAATGTACTTTTAAAAAGTTGTTAGAAACTATGTGGGGCTGAGGAAAGAAAATTCAAGGGATAACTATAAATGCTCATCAATTGACAATAAGAAAAGCAATAAACTAACGACAATTCAACTTCATGGCTAAAATTAATTAATTGATTCTTCTATTTCACTAAGCAGTAAAAAATCGTATTCATCTGGGATAGGAAGGGAAACGCAAGATAGAAAGAAAATACCGGAGTAGGTTGCCCTACTCCGGAAATGTATACTCGCGATAAATGATTGACAGATCAGGTTTACCAATAAGTATGCAGTTATTAATTTGTTGCTTAGGGAGTAAACCACAATTTATTAACCGACTCACATTAACTTATAGTGTCTGTAATACAAACAGCTTATTTTTCATATACTATTACTATTTAGCATAACTAAGCAAGTAAAATGAATATATATTCCTAAAATAAAAATCAAGCTATACACTAACCCATTATAAAACATACCCTTTTAAAGCTTAAAACTATTTACAAACAACTTTATGAATTATATATTTATTTAAGTAGTAATAAGTAAACAACTTAATTATTTTCTACTTCTTTAAATAGATCTTTAGCAATGTCCTACTCTCACATGGTCTTCTTTAGTATGAGTCAAACTACGCATTGCCACATTTTTAAATCCCAGACAGCTAAAAGCCCGACGCTTTCGAATCAGGCTTCTCTAAATAGAATGTAACAATGTCCTACTCTCACATGGGCTTAACTAACCTAAGTCACGCTACCCTCGGCGTAACTACGTTTCACTTCACTATCTGTGGGATTGTTCAAATGCCAGAAAGCAAAAAATCCGTAGCGTAAGCTACAAGTTTCTTTAAAGAGAAGCTTAGCAATGTACTACGCTCATATGGACTTCGTTTTTTAAATCCCAGACAGCAAAAAGCCCGTTACTTTCGTAA